>FZRE01000022.1 GCA_900199655.1 Prevotellaceae bacterium KH2P17 | reverse complement strand
GTCAATTTTATTTTGCCGCAGAGGGTCATTCTTATTTTGCCCGTAAGGGTCAACGTCGCTTGCCCTCGGGGGTCAAACGCGCTCGGCTTTTCCAGACGCCCGTTCACGGTGTTTGAGGGCAAGATCCTGCATGGCCCTCCCCATCTCGTCCTTCTGTGCCAATAGCAGGATGTCATCATCAAGCTGCAAAGCATAGAGTACACGCAAATAGATACCGATGGCAACAGTAGGAGTACCTTTCTCAATTCTAGCTATAGTTATGGGTGAACAGGTTGCGCGTTCAGCCACCTGCGCTACACTAAGGTCACGACGCAATCTTGCTAACCTTATTTGTTCGCCAACTGTCTGCATCTTCTGTTCCAGTTTTCGGGGCAGTTTATTACCCATCGTTGTTTTGCTCATATCGGAATATAACTTTATATTACGAGTACAAAATTAGGGGTTTTTCTCTATTTTATGTTATATTATCGTAATATTAATGATTTTTATAAGCCATTTTTAACAATTCAGCACCTGATTTAAGCCATAACAGCATATAATTAGTTCTGATTATAACTAAACATAACGATTCCATATAATTGATTTACACACTTCTACATAAAAGATGAAAGAGGAGGTCTTTGGTTTTATCATACTTTTGCATCGTTTTAATGGTGCATTAAAATGACGCAGATTGGTTAAAACGAAAGATATTGCCATATTAGGTCAGAATGAATATAAGGTGAGCTTGCACACTTAATTGAACAATCTCTATAGAATTGAAACATTTTGGTGTTTTCGAAGGTTTTTGGCAAAAACATTTTGGTGTTTTCGGAGGTTTTTGGCAAAAACATTTGCGTAACCCAAATTAAAAGACTATATTTGCACCCAAAATAAGGCAATACTTAATAAATATGGAGCGAATATTCAAAAGAAAGCTTTATGACCGTCTTCTCGAATGGAAACGAGTTCAAAACGGCAAGTCAGCCATCTTGATTGAAGGAGCACGACGTGTCGGTAAATCAACACTTGTCGAACAGTTCGCCAAGAATGAATATGAATCCTACATACTCATTGACTTCAACGAGGCATCTGACGAGGTTAAATCCTTGTTCAATGACCTAATGAACAAGGATTATATCTTTCTTCAGCTGCAAGCACTGTATAACGTAGTATTGAAAGAGCGAAAGTCTGTCATTATTTTCGATGAGGTGCAGAAATGCCCCCTTGCCAGACAAGCAATAAAATACCTTGTTAAGGACGGTCGTTACGATTACATTGAAACAGGTTCTCTCATCAGCATAAAAAAGAACACGAAGAACATCACGATTCCAAGTGAGGAGGAGCGTGTCACTCTTTACCCGATGGATTATGAGGAATTCAGATGGGCTTTGGGAGACGAGGCAACAGTACCTTTGCTTCGAACTTTCTATGAAAAGCGACTCCCGCTTGACAGAGCTCATCGCGACAAGATACGTGATTTCAGATTATACATGCTGGTTGGAGGTATGCCTCAAGCCGTGAATGCATATATTGAAACCAACAATTTCAGTATGGTGGATCATGCAAAGCGCGGCATCATTAAAGTTTATCAAGACGATTTTCAGAAACTTGACGAGACAGGTCGTCTGGAAACGCTCTTTATGGAAATCCCGTCTCAACTCAGCCAAACAAACAACCGCTATAAACCATACTCCGTGCTAGGTGATGTTGATGACGATAAACTGCTGGAATTGCTGAAAGACCTTGAAGACAGCAAGACGACACTCTTCTCCTATCATTCCAATGACCCTAACGTAGGCATGTCGCTGACCAAAGACAGTTCTAAGTTTAAGATATTCTGTGCAGACACCGGACTGTTCGTAACACTTGCATTTTGGGACAAAGACCATACAGAGAACGTCATCTACCAGAAACTGCTGAATGATAAACTGAGTACCAATCTGGGCTATGTCTATGAGAATATCATTGCACAAATGCTGGCTACTTCAGGAAACAAGCTGTTCTACTACACATGGCCCAAAGACGAGAATCACAATTATGAGATTGATTTCCTCCTCTCACGAGGCGCAAAGCTTCATCCGATTGAGGTCAAATCTTCTGGTTACAGGTCTCACAAATCTCTCGATGTATTCTGCAAGAAGTTTTCACACATAGTCGAACGACGGTATCTGATTTACACAAAGGATTTGAATAAGGATGAAGATACTCTTCTGCTTCCAGTTTACATGACACCTTTCTTATAAGGTTACTTGCAACTATAGATGTTCACCTCCTACGAAATCAAATGCAGTATGTTCTCTCAATTCTTAGAAATATCTTCTCGTTTAATCAATGCAGACAAGGCCAATGGTGTAAAACGCTTACTTTTTTCGCCATAATATATTGAGCATATGATCTCAATATTTAACGAAACAACCATCCAAATGAAAGAATGAAAGAGCATATTAAAAAGATTAATAGAGGTTATATATTTCTTTTAAACTGGCTTAAATACTATAGTTTCACCTGATTTTAGCCTTCTTGAAACATATTGCCCTTAATAAATGTTAAATACGTTAAAAATGAGGTTTTTGAAAATTATTTTGAGCAGTTTTAGCTCTTTTCTACCGTTTAAGGGCTAAATATCTGATAATCAAAGTTTTCGATTTCCTGCATCGGTAAATAATTAACTATTACAAACGATTACCAAGAAACGTGAAAAGCCGCTGGCGTTTTTATGGAATATGTTTACTGTACTGAGCAGCGGCCGGCAACGAGGGTATTGGCGGATAGTGGAAGACGGGGTGAGGATATGATTTCGAGGGGCTGTTTGATGTCTTCGTGAACTTTCGACACTTGTCGCACATGAATTTGACACTTGTCGCACGATTATGCGACAAGTGTCGAAAGTTCACGAAAGACAGATCCGAGACTCACGGAAGAACTCGGTTTCACCCACGCTGATAACACAAACCAAACAAGAAGAGATGGAATTTAAAGACAAAGTAGCCATTGTTACGGGTGGCGCGCAGGGCATCGGGAAGTGTATTGCCGATGAATTCAGAAATGCCGGCGCACAGGTGTGCGTCATAGACAGGCAACCGGGCAACCATTACGTGGGAGACATCGCCAGCAAAGAGGTGATGGAAGCGTTCGCCCGCGAAGTTACAGGGAAGTACGGACGGGTAGACTGCATTGTCAACAATGCGCTGCCGCTGATGCGGGGCATTGATGAGTGCACGTTCGAGGAATTCCAATACGCCATGACTGTGGGCGTTACAGCCCCGTTCTACCTCGTTAAACTGCTGAAGGAGCACCTCTCCAAGGGGGCAAGCATCGTGAACATATCGTCGTCGCGCGACCGGATGAGCCAGCCGCAAACCGAGAGTTACACCGCTGCCAAGGGCGGCATAGCGGCGCTCACCCATGCGCTGGCGGTGAGCCTTGCGGGAAAGGCGCGCGTAAACTCAATTTCCCCGGGCTGGATAGACAACGATTATACGGTCTATAAGGGCGCCGACGCCCTGCAGCAACCGGCCGGCCGCGTGGGCAATCCGCTGGACATAGCCAACATGGTGCTGTATCTCTGCTCCGACAAGGCCGGATTCATTACCGGCGAAAACATCTGCATTGACGGCGGCATGACCCGACTGATGATTTACCACAACGACAACGGCTGGAAATTAACGTACTGAACAGCGTCCGGAAGACGGTAAGGAAACAAAAAAACGGAGCAGACCAATTGGCCTGCTCCGAAAATAAGACGTGCCCAAGGGAGCCTTTGCGCTACTCTCCTTTGAAGAGTTCCTTGATGCCGCCGATAGACCCCATGAGGTTGCTCGACTCGTAGGGCAGGAATACCGTTTTGGTTTTGTCGCCGCTGGCCACCTGGTTCAGCATCTGGATGTACTTCTGCGCCAGCAGATAGTTGGCCGGATTGGTGCTCTGCCCCACGGCTTCGGTTATCTTCTGAATGGCAACGGCCTCGGCTTCGGCCTTGCGGATGCGGGCTGTGGCCTCACCTTCGGCCCGTAGAATGGCCTGCTGCTTGTCGGCTTCGGCACGGTTGATGGTGGCTGCCTTCTCGCCTTCGGACTGCAAAATCTGGGCCTGCTTGTTACCCTCCGACGTGAGGATGGTGGCGCGCTTGTCGCGCTCGGCCTGCATCTGTTTCTCCATCGCCTGCAATACACTTGAGGGTGGCGTGATGTCCTGCAGCTCTACGCGGTTCACCTTGATGCCCCATTTGTTGGTGGCATCATCGAGTACGCCGCGCAGCTTGGTGTTAATGGTGTCGCGACTGGTCAGCGTCTGGTCCAGTTCCATTTCGCCTATGATGTTACGGAGAGTGGTCTGGGTGAGCTTCTCGATGGCATTGGGCAGGTTATTAATCTCGTACACGGCCTTGAAAGGGTCAACTATCTGGAAGTACAGCAGGGCGTTAATCTGCATCTGGATGTTATCCTTGGTAATTACATTCTGCTTGTCGAAGTCGTACACCTGTTCGCGCAGGTCGATGGTGTTGCTGTACACGTAGCGCCCACGGGTGAGTGTGACGATGGTCTTGGCGCGGTCGATGAAGGGGATGATGATGTTGATGCCCGGCTTCAGGGTGGCATAATACTTGCCCAGACGCTCAATGATTTTGGTTTCTGACTGGGGGATGATGACGACAGCCATCTTGACGAAGATTAAAGCCAAGACGACGATGATGATGAGTGCATAGAATCCGATGTCCATATTGCTGTTTTTATTAAGTGTTTATACTCTTTCTACGGTCAGTACGATGCTTTCCATCGCAACTACCCGTACCCGTTCGCCCTTTTGCAGGGTGTCGGCCTCGGTGGTAACGGCCTTCCATTCGTCGCCGTCTATCCTCACATAGCCGCTGCCCTCGGGTTCTACAGCCTCTATAACCACGCCCTCGCGGCCTATCAGTGCTTCGGCATTGCTGGCGCGTTCACGCTCTTTGCCGTGCAAATGGCGCAGCAACGAGGGGCGGATAAAAAGGATGCTAAGCACCGAACACACTGCAAACACCAGTACCTGGAGCCAGAACGGCGCCGCCGCAAGTGAAGGGATGATACTGCACAAGGCTCCGATGGCAAAGCAGGTAACAAAGAAATCGCCGGAGCCAAGTTCGATAATGAGGCACACCATGGCAATAATCGTCCACAGGAGCCACAGGTTTTCCGTCAGGTATTCAATCATGGAAAGATGTTTTTTGCATTTTCGGATGTAAAGATAGCTATAATTCTCTTATCGCCAAAGAATTATTTGCAAATTTCAAATGAAAGGCCTATATTTGCAGCATATATGTTGTGCAGCGCTCCGCGTGCACCTGTCTGCCTGCCGCTGCACGCCAACATGCTTACCGCAAAGTCATGGGCAAACTCATTGTCGTTATAATCTTAAGTGCTATAACTATGTCAAGCTGCAATACCAACAGTAAGTCGATACCACGCATCAGACCGATGGCCGTGGCCGGACAGTTCTACCCCGCCACCGCGGAGGAGGCACTGCGCGAGCTGCGTGACTTCGAGCACGCCGCCGGTTCCGGGAATGAGCAGGCTGATGGCAATGCTCCGGCACTGCAAGCCCTCATCGTACCCCATGCCGGATGGGTGTTCTCCGGCCGGGTGGCCTATGCTGCCGTGGCGCAGATACCCCGCGGCGCTAAGTATGAACACATCTTCCTGCTCGGCCCAAGCCATCATGTGGGCTTCGACGGGGCATCGGTTAACACCGCCTTCGACTGTTACCAGACGCCGCTGGGCCATGTGCGGGTAGACCGCGAGCTGTGCGGCAGACTCGTAGACCGCAACGGCTGCTTCACCTGCTTAGACTCGGCACACACGCGGGAGCACTGCCTCGAAGTGCAACTGCCACTGCTGCAATATCGCTTCGGCGGCGGAAAAGCAGACGGAGAGGCCATGCCTCCCATCGTTCCCATCATCATCGGAACGCAGCGTCAGGCCGTTCTGCAGCAGATAGCAGCGGCACTGAAGCCTTATTTCAACAGCCGGAATCTCTTCGTAATCAGTTCAGACTTCTCCCATTACCCGTCTTACGACGACGCTAATGCCGTTGACCGCCGGACGGGCGAGGCCATCATGACGGGCCGGTTAGCCGATTTTCTGAAGGCTATTGACGAGAATGAGGCCCTGCAGGTGCCCCGACTGGCCACCTGCGCCTGCGGAGAGAGCGCCATTGCCGTGCTGCTCATGCTCTGCGAAAGCAACCCGGCGCTGCGTTTCCATCACGTCATGTACCACAACAGCGGCGACTCTCCGTATGGCGGCAAGCGTGAGGTGGTAGGCTACCACGCCTTCGTTGTGTCGGCAGCATCGCACCACGAGGCGGCACAAAGTGCCTTCTCACTCACCGAAAAAGACAAACAGACGCTGCTCGAGTTGGCCCGTTGCAGCATACAGAAAGATACAACAAGGTTGGCGGAACTGCAATCGCAGCTTGCCGGCAACCGCACGCTACACTTCCGCACGGGGGCATTCGTCACGCTGACCAAAGGCGGCCGTCTCCGCGGCTGCATCGGCCATTTCGGTTCCGACATGCCGCTCTGCGAGGTGGTAACGCAGATGGCGCATGCCGCTGCCTACGAGGACCCGCGCTTCACGCCCGTTGAAGCGCATGAATACAGCGACATCGAGATTGAAATCAGCGTGCTCACCCCACTCCGCCGCATCCATTCCATCGACGAGTTCACCCTCCACAAGCAAGGCATCTACATGCGCAAGGGATGGCGTTCGGGCACTTTCCTGCCCCAAGTGGCCGACGAGGTGAGCTGGACTAAGGAAGAATTCCTCGGTCACTGCGCCCAGGACAAGGCCGGCATAGGCTGGAACGGCTGGCGAGATGCCGAACTATACACCTACGAAGCAATCATTTTCAAGTAACAACTCAGCCATCCGTCATGGTGACAGAGGCTCATATAAAAAACAGAAATAATAGTATGACTCAAGTCAAGGAATTCAACGACCTATCTACACTACTCCGGGAAAAAGGCAAACGACACCGTGCAGCCATCGTTTGGCCACAGGACAAGGCAACGCAAAGGGCGGTATATGAAGCCACCCGCAACGGGTTCATAGCCCCGGTACTCATTGGCTGCAAAAAAGAAGTGGAACAGCAGGAACGCTACCGGCAAATAGCCGCCCAGTGTACGTTCATGGATGCCGGCGATGCCGATGCCGCTGCACGCCAAGC
Organism: Prevotellaceae bacterium KH2P17; assembly: GCA_900199655.1. Lineage (GTDB taxonomy): Bacteria > Bacteroidota > Bacteroidia > Bacteroidales > Bacteroidaceae > Prevotella. The sequence continues at coordinate 51,371 of FZRE01000022.1, read as the reverse complement.
GGTGGCTCTTGTCAGGGCCGGAGAGGCCGACTTGCTGATGAAGGGATTTATCAACACAGACGTTCTGCTGCATGCAATACTCAACAAGCAGAACGGGTTACTGCTGCCTGACCACGTGCTCACACACATCGCCGTGACCGAGATGGCAGGCTACAGGAAGCTCATCTTCTTCACCGATGCTGCCGTAATACCTTACCCTACACACGAACAACGCGTGCAGCAGGTGCAGTACATGGCCGTTTTCTGCCGCCTTTGCGGCATCAGCAGGCCACGCATCTCGCTCATACACTGCTCGGAGAAGGTGGATGCCAAGTACTTTCCCTTCACCGTGGGCTATCAGGAAATTAAGGCGAAAGCGGCCGGCGGCGAGATGGGCGACTGCATTGTAGACGGCCCACTCGACCTGAAGACATCGTGCAACCGCGAGAGTATGTTCGTAAAAGGCATCAGTTCGCCCATAGAAGGCGATGCCGACGCACTGATATTCCCCGACATCGAGGCTGCCAACCTGTTCTACAAAACCATCACGCTCTTCTGCGGAGCATCCACGGCAGGCATTCTCCAGGGCACGATTGCCCCCGTAGTGCTGCCCTCGAGGGGCGACTCCTGGCAGTCGAAATACAACAGTCTTGCACTGGCAGCCATCGGTTGCCGTTAAATCATACACTATGAAACACATTTTAGTCATTAATCCAGGTTCTACATCTACCAAGATTGCCGTTTACGAAGACGAACAGCAGGTGTTCGTAACGGACATTGCACACTCGCTCGAAGAGCTCAGCCACTTTGAGCGAGTAGCCGACCAGCTGCCTTTCCGCGAACGACTCGTGGCCCAGGAACTGGCAAACAGAGGCATACCAATGGACTTCGACGCCGTGATAGGCCGCGGCGGACTGGCCAAACCGGTTGAGAGCGGCGTGTACCGCATCAACGACAAGATGATGGACGACAGCCGCAACGCCCTCCACCAGCATGCCTGCGACCTCGGTTGCCTCATCGCCTACGACATGGCTGCGGCCATATCGGGATGCCAGAGCTTCATGGCAGACCCCGGAACGGTCGACGAACTCTCGCCGCTGGCACGCATCAGCGGCTCGCCCATGCTGCCCCGCATCTGCATCTGGCACGCACTGAACCAGAAGGCCATTGCCCGCCGCTTTGCCCGCGAGCACGGAACAACGTACGAAGCGCTGCGCCTCATCATCTGCCACTTGGGCGGGGGAATCTCCATTGCGGCACATGTCAGGGGGCGGGCCATAGACGCCAACAACGCGCTCGACGGCGAGGGACCCTTCTCGCCCGAACGGGCAGGCTCGCTGCCGGCGGCCGACCTCATCCGCCTCTGCTTCAGCGGACGGTTCTCACAGGATGAGTTGCTCAGGCGGGTGGCCGGCGGCGCGGGGCTTACAGCCCATCTGGGAACCAACAACATGAAGGAGATTGGCCGACGGATAGCCGACGGCGACGAGCATGCCAAGCTCATCGTAGACGCCATGATTTGGCACACGGCCAAGGCCATTGTAGCGGAGGGGGCCGTGATTGAGGGCCGCCCGGACGCCATACTGCTAACTGGCGGCATGGCCCGCTCGGCCTACGTGGTGGAAAACCTGCGCAAGCGCATAGAGTGGCTGGCGCCAACCTACGTGTACCCGGGTGAGAACGAGATGCTGGCTCTGGCCGAGAATGCCCTTGCCGTGCTGCAAGGCGAGCGCGAAGCCAAGGTCTACGAATAGCCTGCCGTGGGCAAGCGGGCACTAAGAATGAAGTGATGAAAGAAGCTGAATACTATCACCCAACGGCCGATGGCGTAGTTTGCGACCTCTGTCCGCACCGCTGCCACATTCGCGAGGGCCAGCGGGGCATCTGCCGAAGTCGCCTCTGCCGGGACGGAAAGCTGTACTCCGAAGTCTACGGACGCCCCTGCGCACTGGCCATAGACCCGATAGAAAAGAAGCCGCTCCGTGCATTTCATCCCGGTTCCCGCTGCCTCTCGCTGGCCTGCACGGGCTGTAACTTCCGCTGCCTGAACTGCCAGAACCATGACATCTCGCAGGCACGGCCGGGCGAGGTGTACACTGCAGAGTACGCGCCGGCCGACATCGTGGCCATGGCCCGCCGCGAACTGCCCGCCGACCGGTACCAGCCGGCACCCATCATAGCCTACACCTACACCGAACCTCTTACCTATATAGAATATGTACGCGATACGGCAAGCCTGGCTCACCGGCAGGGCATGCTCAACGTACTGGTTTCTGCAGGCTACGTGGAGCCCCGCCCGCTGGCCGATCTCGCGCCCTGGCTCGATGCCGCCAACATAGACCTCAAGGCTTTCTCCGATGATATCTACCGCCGGGTGTGCGGAGGCAGCCTGCAGCCCGTGCTCAACACGCTGCTGCAACTGCAGGCAGCCGGCGTGTGGGTAGAGATAACCAACCTCATGATACCCACCGTGAACGACGACATGGAGCTGTTTGGGCGCATGTGCCAATGGCTCGTTGCCAACGGCTTTGGTGCCAACCCGCTGCACATAAGTCGGTTTTTTCCGCACCACAAGCTGCAACATCTCCGCCCCACTCCGCTCGATACGCTCCGCCAGGCCAGAGACATCGCCGCACGCGAGGGCATCAGCCACATTTACCTCGGCAACGTATGACGTGAGCCGACGCCCCGTTTTACGAACCCTTTACACGCAACCGACCCCGAAAGGCCACCTCGCCGCCAAGTCCGTTATACGAACCTGGCGCGGGCAGACGCCTTTCGGGGTCAGTTTGTTGATGGGTTTCGGTTTGGCTGAACAGGCACTTGAAGAACCTGCACGGCCTGCCTGCATGTTTATTTATACAGGCTGGAAGCCGATATTGTGCCCACGTTTTTCTTCGTGGTGGTCTTCTTCGCCGTTTTAGAGGCTGACTTCTTGGTCGTCGTAGGCGTTGTTACCTTGCCGCCGGCGGCCTTGTAATACTCCAATGCCTCGGGCATTTCGCGCTCCAGAGCGGCAATGCGCTTGGCATCCGACGGGTGGTCGGAGAACACGTCGCTACTGTTTCCCTTGCCGCCTGACATGCGCGTCCAGAACGGAATGGCCACCTGCGGGTCGTAACCTGCCATGGCAGCAAAGATGAGTCCCATGTGGTCGGCCTCGCTCTCGTTGTCGCGGCTGTACTTCAGGTTGCGGAACTGAAAGCCCTGCTGGGCCACCACGGCGGCTATGTCGCCAACGCCGGAGCCTACGGCAGAGTTGAGAATGGTGCCTACAATCTGCGTACCGTACTGCTGGCGTATCTGTTTGCTCATCTGCTCGGCACTGTGCTTGGCCACTGCATGGGCTATCTCGTGGCCCAGTACGATGGCCAGTCCGGCCTCGCTCTGCGTATATGGCAGCAGCCCTTCATACACCACAATCTTGCCACCGGGCATACAGAAAGCGTTGGCGGCCTTGTCCTGCACGAGGTTGAACTCCCAGCTGTACTGCTTCACCTCGTTTGCCAGGCCGTTGTTGCGCAGATACGTTTCCACGGCATTGGCCAGCCGCTGGCCCACGCGCCTAACCATGGCCGTGTTGGTAGAGCTGGTAGACTTCTTGGCACTTGCCATGTATTTGGTGTACTCCTGATTACTCAGGCTCAAAATCTGCTCATCGCTCACCAGCAAACTTTGCTTGCGGCCGGTAATGGGCACTGTTCTCGTGGTTCCGCAGGCTGCCAGCAGGGCAGTTGCCATCACGAGCAATAAGATTCTTGCTTGCTTTATCATCTCTCTAATTGTTTAAATGGCCTTGTAGCCTTTGGTTGAATTATGCTTGATAAGCTCGCGGAGGTTCATTTCCTTGTAGCCTTCTTCACCTACTTTCTCAAACTCCCGGAGTTCTTTCTCTTCCTCCTCGTTACGTTTGTAGACCACGTTGCCGGCCTTGAATTCGCAAACGGCCCAGCCTACAAGGGCGATAACGAACAGGGCGATTAGCCCGATTAAACCTGTACTCATTTGTGTTATGTTTTTTGTTTCTTTTCAGTTTCCGTGCAGCAGCCGGCCTTTCGGCCCCGCTCTGTCTTGCATTCAAGCCATGCGGAGATGCAACCACGCGGACGATGGGCGGCAGACAGTGCCTGCATACACCCTGCAAAGATAATAAAGATTTTGATAGAAGCGCATTTTTTAACGTACATTTTTCACTTCATCGCCCTACTTCCACCACTCGCCACCCATCATCCGCCACCCGACCGACAGGCAGAATGCGGCAAGAAACGCCCGACATTTTATTTAACAAAAGCCTTCGCGTGCTTGCGATATTTGCCACCAGCCTGCCGGATGACCGCAAATACGCAAATCTGGGGCCGTTGTTTAATTTGCTGATTATCAGAAACTTGTATTTCCAACGATAAAAATCAGGGGCAAAACGGGTTGAAACAAGAGCCTTCCACATCGTTTTTTGCCCCGTCGAAGTATATTTTCAAGCCGCCCGAAGCTATCCTTTCGGCGTGTTGGAGCTATCCTTTTGCCTTGTTGGAGCTATCCTTCAAGACGCCCGAAGCACATCCTCCGGACATCAACCCATCGTTTCCACGTATTCCGAAGGCTGCAACCACCCTCCCATTTCCTATTTCGCGCATTCCCGTTGCACCGTTTTCAGGCATCATTTCTTGACAAAACAAAACACCCAGCCAGCCTACCGCACAACACCATTAGAAGCAACTCTCTCGCCCGTCGGTTTCCTCTCGGTTCTTCGAATGTTCCAAAATAAAAAACAAGACATTAGTGGCAAACGTAAAAGCCCCGCTTCGCAGCGAGGCTATTACATATTATACAAAAACATTATGAATTTTACTTAGCGAACAAGATTAAAGAATCTATCCTATTGTTTATGATGATTGAAAGGCCGGAAGGCTATATGGCACGGTGGCAGGTGTGGCATTTACGCTGGCAATAGCGCTCGCACTGCACGCGGATATCATAGCCCAGCAGGGCTCCGAGGATGAAATCTTCTTCGGGCGTGAGCCGGTTGAGCGGCTTTGTTACCATGAGCCGGATGGCGTCGAGACACTCCTTGCGGCCGAAGAACAGGTTCACCCGGCTGTTTCCCACTGGCTGGATGACGTAGCCGATGCCCTGACGCGTGAGCCTGTCGACGGCAAATTCCTCATATCTGGCATTGCAGGTATAGAGCACCAGCTGCCTAACACCCTTGCGGTATTCGTAGATATGGTTCATCAGAACCTTGAGGTCGGCGGGCGTCATCATAGGTTCGGGCTTATCTGTGCTATCCAGGCGTCGATTCGCTCCTCGGTCTTGTCACTCTCGTTGAGGTCGTCGAGCGCCAGTCCTACGAACTTTCCGTCTTCCACAGCAGCGCTGTCGTCGAATGTGTAGCCATCGGCAGCAACGCCGTCGAGCACGTTTGCCCCGGCCTCTTGGGCCGCATCGCGCAGTTCACGCATGCCTCCGCAGAACGTATCGGCGTAAGATTCGCTGTCTCCACAGCCGAAGAGGGCCACTGTCTTGCCGCTCAGGCCGGCGTTCTTGAGCTTTTTTACACCGTCGTACCAGTCGTCCTGCATGTCGCCTGCTCCCCAGGTAGAGGTTCCGAGTATCAGATTCCCGGCCCCGGTAACCTGCTCTTCGGTGAGTTCTGCTACGTTTACAACTTCTGCACCCAGCTTTTCGCCGATGGTCTGGGCCAGCGTTTCGCACGTTCCCGTTGATGAACCGTAAACTACAATCGTCTTTTTCATTTTGCTTGTTATGCTTTTTTGTTTTTATTCTGATTACGATTGCAAAGATAAAGACAAAAAGACAAGGCCGCAATACCAATAAATAGTGATTTTGACAGAATACCTATAAATGGGGAAAACGCGGCTGCAGCCTGCCCTGGGACCTACATCCTTACGAGCGTGGAGCCCGTGGTGGACTTGGTGCCGCCGTTTACCTGCACTGCAAAAACGCCGTGACCGAGGGCCGAGAGGTCGAGTTCGTAACGCTCGGAACCGGCCGGGAACGACTTGCTAAGCATCAAGGCGCCCGACGCAGCGTAAACTCTTACGCCGAAGCTGCGCTCCTGCCGTGCATCGAAACGGATGGAAACGCGGCCGCCCACCTGCGGAACAACCTGCACCGAGACCGGCTGCACGGTGGAAAGACCGTTGATGCCGTCGAGCCGGAGAATGTCGAGCAGCCCGCGATAGACGTCAATCTGGCCGTAGCCTTCAAGGTTATTGGGATAGATTGAGGCGCTGTCGGCCCGCGTGCAGGTACGGCTCAGGATGCCTCGGATATCGTCCGGAGACAGCCGGGGGTTAGCTTCCAGCCACAGCGCGATGGCTCCCGCCGCCACGGGAGCAGCCATGGAGGTTCCCGAATTGCTGTTCCAGGCGTAGGTGCGGCCGTTGAAACAGAAGTGTGCAACGTCCGAATTGATGTCGCGTGCATCGGGATGATGCTCCAGATAGTAGCTCGAATAACTTGAAACAACATTGGTGCCGGGAGCCAGCACGTCGGGTTTCACGCGCCCGTCGAAGGTGGGCCCCACCGACGAATAGGGTGCCCGCGCGCCGTTGGTGCCCTGATTGTAAACCTGCACGTCGCCCTTGTAGTTGGTAAACTGCGTGCGATACGACGACGCCCCCACGCAGATTACCTGCGGCGCACTGGCCGGCGAGAGGATGCCGGCATAGCTCTCGCCCGCGCAGAGGCGGCTGTCGAGGGCGTTGGTAACCAGGTTTCCCGTCAGGCTATACAGCTCGGCATCGGCTTCGCTGCCCGTTATCTCAACCGACAGCGGCACCTCCTTGCCCATGCCCTGCGGCCCCTGCAAGTACACCTCGTACACAGTCTCGCCGGCGTCGTAGCACGACGGGTAGGCCGAAGCATCAACCACGTACTGCCCGCTGCCGATGGCAAGGGTGTCGACGTACACCGAATCGGGCGCTGCCGTTATGGTGGCGGAGGCGAGCGGGATGGTTTCAGGCTGGGCGCCGTACACCTTCAGGCTTACGGTTACAGGCCGGCGGGCCTTGACCAGGAAGTGAACAGAGTTGCCGTCGGCGGTAACAAACGAGCCTGCCGATGCCTGTCCGGCCGGCTTGCGGAAGTAGTTGCGGCGCATGCCGTCGTTGCCTGCCGACACTACCAGTATGCGGCCGGGGCCCACGAGCTGGTCAATCAGCTCGTAGTAAAGCACGTCGTCGCCGCGAAAGTCTTGGTCCGAGCCCTCGCTGAAGGACACTACGCAGGGCTTGCCTGCCTGCTGCGCATAGTCGAAAATGTACTTGAAGCCGAGCGCATCGGTAGCATAGGTGTACTTGCCGATGTCCTCCTTATTTATATAAGGTGCGTCTTCGCCCGACGCATTGCTCACAATGCAGATGTCGCTCTCCCACGCCATGCCCCTATAGGGCGAGTTGTAGCCGCTGCCGGCAGCAATACCCAGGGTGTGGGTGCCGTGGGTCTGGTCCAGTCCGTCGCGCGAATGGGCGTAGGCCAGCAGTGCTTCGCGGCCCACGTATTCGGCTCCCACGTACAGCGAACTGCCTGCCGTGTCGGTCGAAAGCTGATCCCAGAACCGCCGGATGCGGTAGTCGGTGGCCGTGGAGTCGTAGAAATTGGGGTGCGTGAGGTCGAAGCCGATGTCCTGCACGCCCACTACCACGCCCTTGCCGGTATAGGCACGCGGCAGATTCTGCCCCCGGTAGGCCTGCCGGGCATTGAGGTGCAGAGCCGTGGAGTCCATGGCAAGGCGCTTGCCCTGCTCTGCTTCGATGCGTACTACGCGCCTGTCGAGGCTCAGCGGAGCAATACGATGCACCGGAACGGCGGCTATGTAGATGTTGCCCACGCGCGCCAGCTTGCTGCATCCGTAGCTGCTGAGCACGCCGTCGCCGTCGGCATTTATCTTGACGAAGGCACACACCTGCCGCGGACGCCTGCCCTGCAGCGACGGCAGGCTGCGGGTGGGACTGCTGTTCTGCACCGCCAGCCGGCGCACCAGGTGCGACATCTTGGTGTAATCGCCCTTCTGGCCGTAGGCGCCCAGTGCCATCAAGCAGAGCAAAGTGAGTAAGAACTGCTTCATGAGTGCAAAGTAAACGAAAAAAATCCACACGCCCAAGCCTCCGGAAACATTTCTGCAAAAACGACAAAACGATTGACCGTCCGGACAGAACACCTGCGGAATGGCCCGAAAAGCCGCCTTTCCGCCGTGCTGCCGCTCATGTATAATCTGCCTGAAGGACTGCATCAGGAACTTTCGACACTTGTCGCACATGAATTCGACACTTGTCACACAATCGTTCCACACCTGTCGAAAGTTCCCGAAAGCATCTTCCGGCACCCTTGCCCGGGGCTGCGGAGCAAACAAAAGCCATGAGGGGATTTCGCATCTCCTCATGGCTCCAATTCTGTCTAACTTTTAATAAAACTTATTGTAATAACACCGAGGAACTCTTTCCTTTCGGCATTGTGGCTACAAATATAGTGAAAATATCGTGCGGTCGGTAACAATTCACCAAATTTAAGCCTATTTTTCTTTCGTTATGTGGGGTGTTGGGTGGTAGGTGATGGGTGTTCCGGCTCGTCTGCCGGCGCCCCCGCCCTGCCCTGCCGGCCTTAAAATCTTTACGCAAAAACATGCCCCAATGCGGGTAATGTGAATTAAAATGATTACCTTTGCATAGAATAATCATTTTTAACAGACAGACATGGACAAGCAACCCAACAAGTACATCAACGTAGCTTATCAGCTCTACGACGTTACCGACGGCGAACCTACACTGATAGAACAAACATCCGAGGACAAGCCTTTTGCCTTCCTGAGCGGTTTCGGCATCACGCTGGAGGACTTCGAGAGCGCCGTCGCCGGCCTGGCACAGGGCGAGGAGTTCGACTTCACGCTTACTCCGGGGCAGGCTTACGGCGACTACGAGGCCGAGCGTGTGCTCGATCTGGACAAGGAGATGTTCGTGGTAGACGGCAAGTTCGACGAGGCCAACATCTACGTTGACGCCATCGTGCCGCTGCAGAACGAAGACGGCAACCGCTTCATGGGCCACGTGCTCGCCATCGGAGACGACAAGGTGAGGATGGACCTCAACCATCCGCTGGCCGGAAAGACGCTGAACTTCAAGGGCCACATTATCGAGAGCCGCGATGCAACCAACGAGGAGCTGGAGCAGTTTGCCAACATGCTGGGCGGCGAACACCCGTGCAAAGGCGGCTGCGGCAACTGCGGAGACGACGGAGAGTGCTGCGGCAACCACGGCGAAGGCCACTGCCACAACCACGACGGCGGCCACTGCGGCCATCACGAAGAGGGCCACTGCTGCCACCATCACGACAAGGAATAACCTGCCGGCGCCCTACGCACGGCACAATATCATCTGAATGCACAACATTTTCGGCAACATTCTCACCCTCTCCACTTTCGGCGAAAGTCACGGAGAGGCCATAGGCGGCGTGATAGACGGGTTCCCGGCCGGCGTTGAGGTTGACATGGAGTTCATCCAACACGAGCTCGACAGGCGGCGCCCGGGCCAGAGCGCCATCACCACCAGCCGCAAGGAAGCCGACCGGGTGGAGATACTGAGCGGCGTGTTCGAGGGCAGAACGACCGGTGCCCCCATCGGTTTCTTGGTCCGAAACACCAATCAGCACTCGCAGGACTACGAGAACATGCGCGCAATCTTCAGGCCTTCGCATGCCGACTTCACCTATTATAATAAGTACGGGGTGCGCGATTACCGGGGCGGAGGCCGCTCCTCGGCCCGCATCACGCTGTCGCGCTGCGTGGCGGGAGCATTCGCCAAGCTCGCCCTGAGACAGATTGGCGTGAGCATTACGGCCTACACATCGCAGGTGGGCGACATCCGCCTAGAGCGCGATTACTGCAGTTACGACTTCAGGAAGATTGAGTCTAACGCCGTGCGCTGCCCCGACGAGGCCAAGGCTGCAGAGATGGAAGCCCTCATCAGGCAGGTAAAAGCCGACGGCGACACCATAGGCGGCGTGATAACGGGCGTGATACAAGGCTGCCCCGTGGGGCTGGGAGAGCCCGAATTCGGCAAACTCCACGCCCAGTTAGGTGCCGCCATGCTAAGCATAAACGCCGTAAAAGGCTTTGAATACGGCGAGGGCTTCGGCGGCGCAAGCCAGCGCGGAAGCCAGCAGAACGATGGTTTCGTGAGCCGCGACGGCGCCGTCACCACCGCTACTAACCACAGCGGAGGCATACAAGGGGGCATCAGTAACGGGCAGGACATCTGCTTCCGCGTTGCCTTTAAGCCCGTGGCAACCTTGCTAAGGCCCCAACAAACGGTCGACACAGCGGGCAACGCCACCACGCTAACGGCCCGCGGACGCCACGACCCGTGCGTTCTGCCCCGCGCGGTACCCATCGTTGAAGCCATGGCAGCCCTCGTAATACTCGACAACTACCTTCTAAATAAGGTTACGAAAATATAAATTTTGAGGATTAACTAATATTTTTAAGGAAAATATACACTGCATATAAAAATAAAGTCGTATATTTGCAAACAACTAATGGAGTGTTTGCGAAAATCCTTCATTATGTTTTAGTTAAGTCTAGTTTAGTTTTTGTGTTGGTTGGGGGCGAACGAGTGTTCGCCCTCTTCTTTTTGAACAACGGTTCACTTAACGACAAGCGGAGAAACGGAAACAATGAGAAACAAACGTAACTGCTACATCGCAATAGCACTGGCAACCCTCGCCTTGGCCCTGATGGCATGGCGTTGCTGGCCTCCGGGCAGGTTCCGGCTCATGCAGAGTGCCGCCGTAGTGGAGACCAGAAGCTGCTGGCAGCTGCAGTCAAACGGCCATACGCTGCTCACGCTCAGGCAGGACAGCACCTATACCGCAGCCTGTTTTATCAACAAGTGGTGGCTGCTGCCCTCGTGCCACGGCAGGTTGGCCACCCACGCCGACGGCACCGAAGCCCGCATAACGGGAGCCAAAGCAGCCCACATGCTCAAGACCGAGATTGCGAAAGACGACTCCATCCTGCGCGGACTCAATGCCCAGAAGGCCGAACTTACCTACTATCTGCGGCGCCACAACGTGAAAGATGAGGGCTACGACATGCTGGCACGCTACGCGCAGCACATCCGCCGCGAAGCCGACTCGCTCAGCCGGACGCTGAAAACGCTGCGCAGCGCCTCTCCCGCTGCCGTAACCATTACCCGCACCAACAGCTACCGCGCCATCTACCGTGGCCTGCACGGCAAACAGAAAACCGCCGACTGCAACCTCTACAGAACCCAGCCCAACGGCTACAAGCTCCTGCAACTGCGCTCAAGGCACACCCCGCTGGGCGTCATCCCCGTGAGTCTGCTGCCCTGGGTGACGCACATTCCCGATTACATCTTCACCACCGCCTACGGCAACATAGGCCGCCAGGCCATCCGCAACCCGCAGATAGCTGCGAGCTTCGGCGTAAGCACACCCGCCGAAGCCAAGGAGAAGCTGGGCATGGGCGTACAGACCGACGGACAGAAACGCTACGCCGGCGGGCTGAAAAACGGCCTGCGGCAGGGCTACGGCGTGCTCTCGGAGGGCGGCCGGCTGCTGTACGCAGGCCAGTGGGAGGCAGGCAAGCGCAAAGGAAGTGGCCAAACCATCGACAACCAGGGGCGAACCATTGACGGCCGATGGGCTGCCGACACGCTATACACCGGCATCCGCCGCGATACAAGCGGCATTTACAACGGCCACATGGACCGGCACGGCGTTGCCCAAGGCCACGGCACGCAGCTGACAGCGGCCGGCCAATTCTACGAAGGCAAGTGGCTGAACGACCGGCGCACGGGATTCGGCTTCGCCCTCGCCCCCCACAAGTACCTGCAAGCGGGCGAATGGCGCAACGACATCTACCGCGGAGAGCGCCTCGTCTACACCTCCGAGCGCATCTACGGCATCGACATATCGAAGTACCAGCACGAAATCGGCAAGAAGAAATACGCCATCGACTGGGCCAACCTGCGCATCACGCACCTCGGAACACTGAGCAAGAAGACCATCAGCGGCCGGGTTGACTACCCCGTGAGCTTCCTTTACATCAAGTCGACCGAAGGCACAACGGTGCTGAACAAATACTACCAGGCCGATTACCGCGCCGCCCGCAAGTACGGGTTGCACGTGGGCACCTACCACTTCTTCTCCACCACCACGCCGGCCAACGTGCAGGCAGCCCACTTCATCAAGCATTCGCTCTTCTCGAAGGGCGACCTTCCGCCCGTGCTCGACCTGGAACCATACCCCAGCCAGATAGCCAAGATGGGCGGACCGGAGGCCATGTGGACGCGCGTACGCACCTGGCTGAACATCGTGGAGCGGCGTACAGGCGTACGTCCGATACTCTACATCAGCCAGATTTTTGTCAACAAATACCTGCCCCTGGCACCCGACATCAAGCAGAACTACCACGTATGGATTGCGCGTTACGGCGAGTACAAACCCGACATCAAGCTGAGCTACTGGCAGTTGAGCCCCGACGGCCGCGTGCGGGGCATACACGGAGAGGTGGACATCAACGTATTTAACGGCTACCAGGACGTGTTCAACGAGTTTCTGCGCACCAGTCTCATCCCCTGACACTCCCGGCCAGGCACCCTGCCAGTAAGCTGAAATATCCCGACAAATACCCTCGCGTGCTTGCGCTATTTGCAACCAACCTTGTTCTCGGCCGCAAATACGCAAAACCAGGGCTGTTTATTAAACCGCTGATAATCAACATTTTATGTTTTCATGGACAAAAACAAGCTTCTTGAAAGATGCCTGCAAGGGCCAAAAAGCATGCTTTTGGAACCTGCGGAGGCATGCTTCTGCAGGCTCGGAGCTATCGTTCAAGATGGCCGAAGCTATCCTTCAAGTCTGACGAAGCTATCTATCAAGCCTGCAGAAGCTATCCTTCGAGCCTGACGAAGCTATCCATCAAGCCTGACGAAGCTATCCTTCAAGCCTGCTGAAGCTATCCTTCAAGCCTGACGAAGCTATCCTTCAAGCCTGACGAAGCCATCCTTCAAGCCTGACGAAACTATCTTTCGAGCCTGACGAAGCTATCCTTCGAGCCTGCCGAAGCTATCCTTCAAGCCTGACGAAGCTATCCTTCAAGCCTGCTGAAGCTATCCTTCAAGCCTGCTGAAGCTGCCCTTCAAGCCTGCTGAAGCTATCCTTCAAGCCTGCTGAAGCTATCCTTCAAGAATTTAAAGGCAAAGCTCCGGCGCTGCCGGTGCATGTTTACGAGCGCCGGAAAGCATGTTTTCAGCCTCCCCACTCGCTGTTTCGCATGAAATCGCTGCACTGTTTTCCGGCATGTTTTCTTGACAAACAAAAAGGAGCGGGCACTGCTTCCGGCGCATTCGTGCGTTGAGGAAACAGTGCCCGCTCTCATCTTTTGGCCGCCGGAAGACGGACGGTACCGGTGCGCGGAACGACCCGGCAAGGTGGTGCTGCACGCCTAATCTTCCAGTGCTCCGATGATTTCGCTCACCGACCGGCAACCATGAGCGTCGAGCCATGCGTTGAGTCCGTCGATTACTTTTATCGTAACGGTGGGGTCAATGAAGTTGGCCGTACCTATTTCTATAGCCGTTGCGCCGGCCATCAGGAACTCCACGGCGTCCTGGGCCGTCATGATGCCGCCCAGGCCCACCACGGGTATCTTGACTGCCCGGGCCACCTGCCACACCATGCGCAGGGCTACGGGCTTGACGGCAGGGCCGCTCAGTCCGCCCGTTCCAATGCTCAGCTTGGGCCGGCGGTGCTCAATGTCGATGGCCATGCCCATGAGCGTGTTTATCAGCGACACGCTGTCGGCTCCTTCGGCCTCGCAGGCGCGGGCAATGTCGGCCACGTTGGTCACGTTTGGCGACAGTTTCACGATAAGCGTCTTGTGGTAGCGGGCGCGCACGGCACGCACCACGCTGGCGGCTCCCTCGCAGGTTACGCCGAACGCCATGCCACCCTGCCTGACGTTGGGGCACGAGATGTTGAGCTCAATGGCCGGTATGCGGTCCAGCTCATCAATGCGGGCGGCGCACTCGGCATAAGTCTCCGGCGACGATCCACTTACGTTTACTATCATGTGGGTGCCTATGTCGCGCAGCTGGGGATAGATGTTCCGGCAGAAGTAATCTACTCCCTTGTTCTGCAGTCCCACGCAGTTGAGCATGCCCGAGGCCGTCTCGGCCATCCGCGGATAGTCGTTGCCCTCGCGCGGTTCGAGCGTTGTACCTTTCACGATGATGGCACCCAGCCTGTCGAGTGGCACCAAATCGGCAAACTCCAAACCGTAACCGAACGTGCCCGAAGCCGTCATCACGGGGTTCTGGAGCTGCAGATTATTTATCTTTACATTTAAAGTTGCCATGTGAGTTGATTAATATTTAACACCGGTCCTTCCTTACAAACGCAGATGTTGCCTGCGGTGGTCTTCTCTACACAGCACAGGCAGGCACCCAGTCCGCAGGCCATCATGTTCTCCAACGAGGCCTCGCAGTCTATGCCTGCACGCTTGGCGTAACGCGCTACGGCCATCATCATGGGCTTTGGTCCGCACATGGAAATGCGGCTGAAGTGCTCTGTGCCGAGCACGGAGTGATTGGTCACGAACCCTTTCTGGCCCTTGGAGCCGTCTTCGGTAGTAACGAGCACGCGGCCGTAACGGCTGAATTCATCGAGCTGGAGCAGGTCTTTCGCGGAGCGTGCACCTAACAGGAAGGTGGGCTCGGCACCCATTTCGCTGATTTTCTGACCGAAAAAAAGGAGCGGGGCCACGCCAACGCCGCCGCCCACAAGCAGCAGTTTGTCGGCCGGGCTGGCTGGCATGGTGAAGCTGTTGCCCAGCGGCAGCAGGCAGTTCAGCTTGCCGCCGGGGCGCAGGCGGGCCAAACGGCGGGTGCCGTCGCCCACGGTTGCCACGAGCAACCACAGCTCGTTGGCTGCCCGGTCTACAAAGTTAATGGAAATAGGACGGCGCAGGAAAGTGGTTGGCGAATCGTCAATGCGCACTTCAGCGAATTGTCCGGGGAGCATCTCGGGTAACGGTCGGTCGTCTGTGAGCCGCAAAAGGACATACCGCTCATGGATGCGCTCGGCCGAACTTACCGTCAGGTCTAAACACGACTTATTCATTTTGGCTGTTACATGATTGATAATGCAAACTTACACAAAATTTTCCTGATTTCGTGCTTGCCACCTCAAGAAATTGCCGTTCTTACGTCTTTCGGCGGTGAGAAAGATTGCCGGCTAACAGGAAACAATCCAAGGGAGACCTTACTTCTGCGGAACGAAGGTCTCCCAGGTCTTGTCGTCGTAATATACTGTTATGTGTTCAATCCTCCGTTGGGGTTTGTCAACATATTTGATAACAGATTTAGCAACCTTGGCAGACACTCCCGCATACCCTCCTTGTCCTGTAGAGCCCTGGGATGGGGTAGCAGTGTCATCGCCGAAATCAAGGAATCCTTCTTCTCCTGGAGCCACTTGATTGGGGTCGGTGACTGTATCGGTTTCCTTGTTGTCGGTGTACATGCTTCCCAAACCAAAAAGGAGCCAGTCGGTAGAGACGCTCGGAATTTTGGATTTGATGGAATCTATCACTTTCAGAGTTGGTTGAGTGCGGCCGTTGAAAATTCCACTCAGCGTTCCTTCTGATATTCCCGTGAACTGTGCAAACACTTTTTGGGTCATGTGCTGGCTGTCCATTATCATCTTAATTCTGTCCTTCATTTCTGTCATTCGTTACAAAATGGGGTGAAAATTCCATTTTTCAATCAATTTACAAAGATAAAGCAAAAAAATGATTGGCGCAACTTTTCAAAGAGAAATATATCCCTTTAAAGTATTGAATTATCAAAGTTGAATTCTAAAACATTAAAGACAACCGGCTGCATAATGCGGTTCAGAAACGCAAACTTAAATTCCAAGCCGTCAAAAGGCCATTATCAAATAATAAAGGCCTTTGAGATAATAATTTGGCTTCTATCAGGTTAATTACATGGTTTGATACTCTAAACGCCTGAATATACATATCCAGCAGGGCATAAAACCGTCTTATACTATCGTATAAATGGCATAATATGAATTAAACAGCTGATAACAAGCTCCTTAAATGAACTTTACAGCGGTGTATAAATATTGAATATAGAACTTTAAAACGGATATTTTAATTTGAAAACCCATTCACACAACATTATGAATTGCTACAAGTTTTAATATTCAAACATAAAACAAAGCGCCTTGTATTTAGCGATTTAAATATTTGAATATTAAAAATTAAGAGTTTGAAATCATAATAAAAGTGAAAGATAAATTATGAACAGCAAAACTGGATGTGATTTCAAAAACAGCGCGTTTACAGGAGCAGGGCTTTAGCTGGTTGAAAATACGCGAAAATAGAGGGGGTAAAAAGGAGGTTAACTCTCCTACTTTCAGCCAATTAAGGTTAAAATTTAGGCTCGTCTTGACTTGCAATCTAAGTCAAAAACGAGCCAAAAAGAGGGCTTTTTTAGTGCAAAATGAAGAACAGAAGCTCTTTCATGAGGTCGCCGGGAGGTGTATTTGGGTTGTCTAACCCTTTACTTTTGGCATCTATTTCTCTGATTTTAGAAATTATCTGCATAGTTTTCACGCCGGTGTAGTTTCTCATTCCCGTCACGTAATCACGTGCCGCCCAGCCTGACTTCAGTTCCAGATATTGCGCGAGGGCGTTTTCGTTATTCCTGTTGGGTGCATAATAAGAAACCATTAGGTTCTGGAAGTAATTAAAGAGCATTGGAAGGAAGCCGTAGATGGAACCTGCCTTCGGGTTACTGTCAAAGTATTTGATAATCTGATTGGCCTTGTAAACTTCCCGATGGATAATGGCGCTTCTCAATTCAAAGGCATTGAAGTCCTTACTTACACCAATCTGAACCTCTACAATTTCAGGAGTCACTCTCCTATCCGTTTCGGGCAACGAGATGAGAACTTTGTCGAGTTCCGATGTCAAGCGGTTCAAATCCGCCCCGATATGGTCGGCTATCATCTGTGCAGCCTTGTTTTCTATCGTTGCGTTTTTAGCTTTTAGATAGCTTTCGATGAACGCCGGCAGCTCATAATCGCGCTTTTTCTTGCTTTCAAACACCACTCCCGTAGCGGCGGCCTTGGCTACCAGCTTCTTTCTTCGGTCAATGGAACCGTTCTTATGACAAATTACAAGAATGGTGGACGTGAGCGGTTTCTCTGCATATTGCTCCAAAGCATCGAGGTTCCTCAATGCCTGCGCCTCCTTGACAATCACCACCCGATGGTCTGCCATCATGGGATAGCCCTTTGCCATGTCGGTTATCTGCGCCGAACTCACGTCAGCACCAAAGACAACCGACTGATTGAAATCGCGCTCTTCGGGCTCCAGGACATGTTCCTGGATATAGTCTGAAATCTTGTCGATATAATACGACTCCTCGCCCATTAATATATAAATAGGTGAAAAGTTGCGTGCCTTCAGGTCGCGCATGATACTTTCAAAGGTCGGACCTGCTTTCTTGTCTGCCATTTTTTTATTATCTTTGCGGTTGAATGCAAAGTTAGCAAAATGATTCGATTAAACCTACCAAGTTACCAGATAAAATTGTCGGGCACGAAGGAGCGCCCCACCATTTTTGATATCTTGCGCCGCAAGTACGTTGCGCTAACACCAGAGGAATGGGTGCGCCAGCATTTCGTCCATTTTCTGGTCGAGCACAAGGGCTATCCCGCATCACTGCTGGCCAACGAGGTGAAACTCAAGGTGGGTGACAAGGATTTACGGGCCGACAGCGTGCTGTACAGCAGCCAGCTGAAGCCCCGGATGATAGTTGAATACAAGGCTCCCCACATTCCCATCACACAGAAAGTATTCGACCAGATTACCGTCTACAACCTGTTGCTGCATGTAGATTACCTCGTCATCAGCAACGGGCTTGAACACTACTGCTGCAAGATGGACTATGAGAACCAAAAATATTTATTCCTTGAAGATATTCCCGATTACAACAATATTTGACGAAAAACCCTCCGTTATGACACTGAACGAATACCAGGCAGCGGCCGCCAAAACTGCCGTTTACCCCGAAAACATGAAGACGGTTTATCCGCTTATCGGACTGGCCGGCGAGACCGGCGAGGTTGCAGAGAAAATAAAGAAAGTGCTACGCGACCATCACGGCGTCTTTACGCCCGAAAGCAAGGAAGCGATAGCCAAGGAATTAGGCGACGTGTTGTGGTACCTCGCGGCCATCGCGGGCGACTTGGGCTTCGCGCTTGACGACATTGCGCGCCTGAATCTGGACAAGATAGCCTCCCGTAAGGAGCGCGGACGCATTCACGGAAGCGGCGACGAGCGGTAACCTGGCAGCTTTCTGGCACGGTAATTGCAAGTCAACAACCAACCTGCCCACGGCCCGCAGCCGCCGCAAAACGACGGAGCACAGCTGCCGGCAGGCCACATCAAGACAACTTAACAACAAAACAGACAC
The DNA here is from genome assembly GCA_900199655.1 of Prevotellaceae bacterium KH2P17. Lineage (GTDB taxonomy): Bacteria > Bacteroidota > Bacteroidia > Bacteroidales > Bacteroidaceae > Prevotella. The sequence goes on along the minus strand of FZRE01000022.1, from coordinate 32,871 downwards.
ATGGCAATAGGCAAATGGATAGGCGGATTTCTCGGTTTCATCGGCACCGGGAGCATCCTCGGCGCCCTGGCAGGCTTCGCTCTCGGCTCTCTCTTCGACTCCGGACTCGACGCCGTCAACACCCCCGACAACAGCGGAACATTCAATCGTGAAGACGCCTTCGGCCCAGGCAGCTCCCAACAGCAGCAGTTTCAGCACAGTCAACGGCAATACCAGTACAACCGGCAGCGCGAATACGAAGGCCAGCGCAACTCCTTCCGCTTCTCGCTGCTCGTTCTGGCCACTTACATCATCAAGGCCGACGGCCGCGTCATGCACTCCGAGATGGAGACGGTGAGGCGTTTTCTGCGCCAGAACTTCGGCGAGATAGCCGTCCGACAGGGCGAGGAAATCATGCTGAAGCTCTTCGAACAGCAGAAGAAGATAGGCGCCCGGCAGTACCAGAGCGTTATCCGCAGCGCCTGCGAGCAGATAGCGCAGCACATGGACTACTACCAGCGGCTGCAGCTGCTCAACTTTCTTGTCATGATTGCGCAGGCCGACGGCAGCGTAGCTCAAGCCGAAATCAGCGCCCTGCGCGAGGTTTGTGCCTACCTGGGACTTTCGGCCGGCGAGCTCGACTCCATGCTCCACCTCAAGGAGAACGATCTGGACTCGGCCTACAAGGTGCTGGGCATCTCGCCCGATGCCACCAACGACGAGGTCAAGACGGCCTACCGCAGGATGGCGCTCAAGCACCATCCCGACCGCGTAGCCACGCTCGGCGACGACGTAAAAAAGGCAGCAGAGAAGAAATTCCAGGAAATCAACGATGCCAAAGAGCGCATCTACAAGGCCCGGGGACTGTAACCCCGCCGCCTGAAACCAAAGAGGGCAGGCCCAAGTAACGCGACTTGGGCCTGCCCTCTTACAGTATATATAAAGGTGAGGTTATTCTTCCTCAGCTTTCTTTGCCGTCTTACGGATGGCGCGCTTGCGTTTCGGCTTCTCTTCGGCAGCCGTCTCGGTCTTGATGCCGGCCAGTTCCGGGTCTATCATGATGCGCCCGCAATACTCGCAAACCACAATCTTCTTGTGCATCTTTATGTCGAGCTGGCGCTGCGGCGGTATCTTGTTGAAGCAGCCGCCGCAGGCGTCACGCTGCACGGTCACTATGCCCAGTCCGTTGCGGGCGCTCTTGCGTATGCGTTTGAAGCTGCCCAGGAGCCGGGGTTCTATCTTCGTTTCCAGGTCTTTAGCCTTCTCTTTCAGCTTGTCCTCCTCCTCACGCGTCTCCTGCATGATGGCATCCAGCTCGCTGCGTTTCTGCTCCAGGTCGCTCCGGCGGTCCTCAATTTGCGCCTGCGTTTCGTCCAGTTCCTGCTGTTTCTCGGCCACTTGGACGGTTGCCTCCTTTATTTTCTTGTTGCAGAGTTCTATCTCCAGCGTCTGGAACTCTATCTCTTTGCTCAGCGTGTCGTACTCGCGGTTGTTCTTCACATCGTCCAACTGCGACTTGTACTTGGCCACACTGGCCTCTGCGGTGGTTATTTCGCCCTTCTTCTGGTCTATCGCACTCTGGAACTCCTTAATCTCGCTTGCTATCTTCTCCGCACGCGTCGTGAGTCCCTGAATTTCGTCTTCCAGGTCCTGAACCTCAAGCGGAAGCTCGCCGCGCAGGGCACGCTTCTCGTCAATAGCCGACAAGGTAGTCTGTAGCTGATAAAGAGTTTTCAGCTTCTCTTCTACCGACAAATCTGTTGGGTCTTTCTTTGCCATAATCTATAAGTAAATGATGGGATTGGTGTTGGTCTGGGCGAGATGACACGCCACGCCGGGACACCGTTCCTCGATGATTGATTTAAATATTTCGTTCGTAAATTGTTCGCTCTCGTAATGCCCGATAACGGCAATCTGAATCTGCTGTTCGTGGCCGAAGTAGTCGTGGTAGTGCATCTCGCCCGTAACGAAGGCGTCGGCTCCGGCGCTGATGGCATCGCCCAGCAGGAACGCCCCGGCACCGCCGCAAACGGCCACGCGCCTGATGGGGCGGCGCAGCAGCTGGTTGCACATCACGCACTCAAGGCCGAAGGTGTGCTTGAGCATGCGCACAAAGTCGTCGGCCGCCATGGCTTGTTGCAGCTCTCCCGTTACGCCCTGGCCGCCTTCTACACCAACAGGGTTGCCCTCGGCGTCGGTCTCTCCGTTGTTCACGAGCTGCGTCTCGCCAAAGAAGCGCAGGCCGGAGAGCCCCATTTTCTCGGCTATCTTGTAGTTCACGCCGCCTCGCGCACTGTCCATGTTGGTGTGCATGGATACGATGGCCACGTTGCTCCTGATGGCCTTCATTACGGTTCGCTGCACGTAGTCCTCGCCCGTTACGCGACTGAGCTTGCGGAAGATGAGCGGATGGTGCGAAACTATCAGGTTGCACCCTCGGCTCAGGGCCTCGTCAACTATCTGCTCGGTTACGTCAAGACACAATAAAGCCCCTGAAATTTCCGCTTCTGTCAATCCTATTTGCAGGCCGGCGTTGTCATAGTCTTCCTGCAAAGGCAGAGGCGCGAATCGTTCAAGGGCACTGACTACATCCTTTATTTTCACGCTCAAAATTACGTTTAGGATGCAAAGATAGTAAATATACGGGATATATGTTCACTCTCCCCTATTGTTTTTACTAATTTTAGCAATTCTCCGGCGCGGGGAAATCAAATCGGCAACCGGCCGGCCGATGGCCTCCGCTATGTCGGTCCGGGTTCCGGAACGCACGGAGGCGCTGCTGCCGGCACAGCCTTCGGGGTGCCTCTGCGGCAACGCCTGACGGCTGCAGCCAAGCCCCTCGGCAGCAGCGGGTTAGCTGAAGCTATGCTTCAAGGCGCCTGAAGGGCACCTTCAAGGGGCTTGAACGATACCTTCAGGCGCCTTGAAGGACAGCTCCGGGCCGGGCCCCTCTAAGAGGCGGTTCCCAGAGGGGTATGCAGGCGGCGCTCCGGGTGACGATGGCGGCACTCGGGGAGCATCGCCACCGCCAGCCCGAGGGCCGTTATTTGTACCGCGTGGGATATGAGGGGTTCCACTCCTTGAGCTCCGACTGGCCCTCCACCTCTGCCTCCACGTCGTCCTGCAGCACCGGGAAGAAGTCTATGCCCGTTAGCTTTTCTATCTCGTCTACGCTGCGCACACAGTCGTACACGTTCTGTTTCTTGCCCGTGTTCTTGTACACGAAGCCCATGGCCTTGGCGCCGCTGTTGCGGCAGAGCACCACCTTGAAGAAGGCATCGGGCACGCGCACCTTGTTACGGCCTATGGTACGCGGGGCCTCGCCGCGGTAGTACACGGGGCCGCAAACCACGTCGACCGCTCCGTACTGCCGTGCCCACGACCGGCAGAGTATCTCAATGTCGTTCCACTCGTACTTGTTCAGGTTGTGGTTTTGCGGGCAGATGTTGGTCAGCAGAAACGTTTCGCGCATGGCCTGGGCGTCCCATTTGTTGTCTCCTGCTGGGCACATGTGGCCCCGGTCGTAGCGTGAGTTGTAGTAATCGTCGTCAGTTGCGCGCGGCCGGGCTACGGTCTCGTCTTCGTTAAACATGTCGCGGTTGCGCTGATGGTTGCCGTAGGTGTGGCTTTTGGTAAGGTGCCAGGCCACCCAGTTGGGTGTCCGGGTATCTTTGTTGTACGATACGGTGTAGCCCCTGCGCCTGAGTATCTGCTCGGGGCGGTCCTTGAGCCGGGCCGGAATCTCATACTCCGCAACGCTCTGGCTGCTGGTATGGCCGGCGGGCAGGGCCGGTTCGGTGGCCATCAGGCCCGATGCCACAATCGTGCTGTCGGCATTGTTGCCCTTCAGCGTGCTGCCGCTGCAGGCCGTGAGCATCCATACGGCTGCGCAGACGCCTAAAAATAATTTCTTCATATACTGCTGTTTAAGTTTTACGCTTTGTTGTCTGGCCGTGCCGCTTGAGTTCGGCTATACGCCCGCAAAGATACACAAAAAAGCGTGAACACGAAAAAGCCGGGCCAAATTCATGATGAATTTAGTCCGGCTTCCTTATATTTACCTACTTTACATGGGCAGTGAAACCCGCCCGAAGTTGTACATTTGCATAGCGTCAATCAGATAGTGTCGTATCTTCTTGTTATCCACAATCTTTCTTACCATAGTCCGTAACATCTTTTTTCCTTTCCTTTTTGTTTGGTGTTTACACTTAGCGGGGTGCCTCTTCACACCCTTCCTTGCAATCTTTTTACCTGTGTTTCGATTTGAAGCGATTTTATTGAAGACACTGCAAAATTAATGCCCGCCGGTCAAAAGGCGGGCATCGAGAGGCTAAAAAATGCTCAAAACGGCGCATTTTTTGACCTACGTCAACGGGGTTGACTTATATCAACCTATCGGCTTGGGGCTTGTCAGCCGGCTGTACTCATCGAACGAATAGCGACGGGCTACGAGCAGCGTCACCGCCAGCGACAACACGCTGGCACTGAAGCAGGCTATCGTGACCATTATCTGCAGCTCCACGGCCGTCACCACGCCCACTCCGGCCAGCAGCAGGGCCCAAAGCATAACGGGGGTGGTGCCTACCAGGACGTATGCCATACGTGAGAGCGACGGCGTAAACGACCTGCCGAGCGCCTTGCGGACAAAGTACCGCACCGCTTCTTCATGGCTCGCACCGTTGCCGGTGAGGTAATCGTAGAGCTGGTGGTGGTAGGCCAGGCCCATGTAGTACGTGCTCAGCGCCTTTGCGTTCACCTCTATCATGCAGCCCATGAGCAGTCCCAGCACCGGGATAAGAAACCTCGCGCTGAACGGATTCTTTGCTCCCATGACGAAGAACAGGAAGTACAGCCCCACCACCAGTGCCGAGAGCAGCACTCCCACCACTACGGGAACCACGAAGCGGGCCTGCCTGATGCGCCCTCTGCGGGCCGTGAGCACGCCGCTGCCCACTGCCATCAGGATTACGAAGGCGATGTTGAGCAGCACGCTGTCAAACTTGTAAACATAATAAAGGCACACACCAAGCACGCTGAGAAACGCTATCTGCTTGACAACGGCTACCAGCGTCTGGTCCAAAAGGCCGAGGCGGAACTTGTAAACCAGGTAAACGGGCACCACCAGCAGCAGCAATCCCAGCACGATACCTACTATCGAGATTTCCATTATTCTTCAGTTGATAAGTTTATACGATTGTCAAAGAACTCTGCGTAGCGGTCGTAGCGGGCCATGATGACCACGGCGCAGCCCCTGCGGGCTATCCCGCGCAGGTAGTCGAGGGTTATTTCCAGGTCGTAGCCGGCCGCGGGCGTGTCTACGAGGAATATCTGCTTGCCCAGCAGCTGCAGCACGGTGAGCAGGATGAGTCGCAGCTGCGCCTCGCCCACCTCGGTAAAGGAGTCCTCCAGCACGGCCTTGTCTATGCCCAGGTGCTCCCACTCACGGAGCAGCAGGGCCTGCGTGTAGCCCGATGTACGGTTGGTTTTCAGGCCTATCAGGTCGTTCACCATCTCTGCCACCTTGTCGTATGGCAGCACCAGATTTTGCGGAACGTAGGCCATCATCTGCCTGAAGTAGCCCGCAGAGCCTGCCGTAACGAGCTCTCCATCAACCGATATATAGCCGCTCTCCACGGGTTGCAGCCCCATGATGGCACGCAGCAGGGCCGTCTTGCCGCTGCCCGCAGGGCCTATAATGCCAAGAGTTTCGCCGGCGTTCACACCTGTCGAGAGTTTGTCTGCGAGCTTCCGCCCTCCGAGATTGAGGCAAACATCCTTCAATTCAAGCATAAGTCATTCTTTTCAGCAAAGATAATGGAACTTGTGCGGAATACAAAATAAAAAGAAAGAATAATGGAGTTTCTGCTCAAATATAAGGTTTATTGACCGTGATAAGGCACAAGCTGTCGCCTGCCTTCAATGGCTCATGGCGGCGGTTCGCAGCAAGCAGCAAATTACAAGACCATCCGGTACCATCTTCTTTTTAAGGGGAGGCGGAGGAGAAGATGACCTGTTGGCAGCTATGAGCAAAGAAGCAGGACTCATCATCCCCTCCTAACCTCCCCTTTCTAAGGGGAGGATACGCTGGCGCCTACACTTTGTTGCCAGCTCACTGTATAAATAATAATAGTGGAAAGGGTAACTGGTATCCTCCCCTTGGAAAGGGGAGGCGGAGGAGGGGATGATAAACAGCAGGAAAATAAGCAGCTGCTTACGCGACATTTCTTACTGACCACTACATAGAAAAGGAAGAAAACGTGACATAAACGTTGCTGTCCGGGAATTGCCGGCCATACCTCCGCTCATCCAAAAGGTCGGCTACACAGGGCTTGTTAACAAACAATAAAAAAAGAAGAAGGCTTATCTTTATGTCTGAATAAGCCATATCTTTGCCGACAGATGCTGCCGGTACCGCAGTTTCCCACATCAAAGCAAGCGGTCTCTCACCTCTTAGTGGGGGGCCGGAACCTAAAAGCAAGAATTGAACGCTAATCATACAAAAGGAATGAAAAAGTATTTATGCCTACTCGCTGCATTGCTTTCGGCCTGCGTCTTCGGCTCATGCAGCAGCGAAAACGAGGACAATGACGGCGACAGACAGGCCGTTAACGTGCAGAACCTCGCAGGAACATGGCTTCTGACCAACAAAATCGGCTACGACCAAAACCACAGTCAGTTTACGATAACAGACTTTGAAGACATGGATGCCCACATCTTTACGTTCAAAGGCGACATGACTTTCAAAGGCTATCGGATGGAAGCAACGCAGCTGCAGAGAGCAGACAAGCTGAAAAAAGGGAACTTCGTCCTGGCCGACAGCAGCCTGCAAGTCATCGGCAACGGGCTTACGCTGCCCTTGCACATCAAGAGCATAAGCCGTGAAACAATGCTCTGTACGCATACAGACAACGGAACAACCCTTACATGGCAGCTCGTAAGGTGCAAAGAAGTGAAAGACATCGAAGGCCTGGCAGGCACCTGGCAGCTGGACAGCATAACGGGAACCGACCCGAACGGGCAGAAAGTGGACATCAGGGATGCCAGGGAGCTTGACGCCAAGGCCGTTTTCGCACTGCAATTCGGCACCGACAACACCTTCAAGGGCTACCGCATGGGTTCCTACAACGAAGCTACGGGCAAGTACAACCTGCTGCCTTCGGCCACTTACCCGGCCGGCGACGTGCTCTCAACGACCAATCACAACCTGCACCTCGTGGCGGGCGACGATGTATTGTCATTCGCCTATGTAGGCTGTTCGGACTCCAAACTTATACTGAACGTAAAGAACGGGAAGCTGCGCTGGAACTACTCCAAGACCGGCAACTAAACTCCTGCCCGCCCGGAGCTGCCTTCCCGCGGCGCTAAACGCCCGTCCGGCGCCGTGGCGGGTAAGCTGTACGGCGGCTAACAGCCTGCCCGGTTCCGGCCGCAAACCACCTCTGCACTTGCCACTTTTACAAAAGCACGTTGCCGAAGCTATCCTTCAAGCCCCTTGAAGCACACATCCAAGGCCGTTGAAGCTATCCTTCAAGGCGCTTGAAGGATAGCTTCAGCAAGCGCACTGATACACAGCAAGTTACGCGCCTGCCTCCGCCAAAGTCAGCGGGTGGTGCATTTCGCCGGCCGGCACCTTGGGCGGCACAGCCTCGCAGGGCTGCACGGGACCAGTCGTTTTTTGTGTTTCCAACATTTGCCGGCATGAAAAACATTCGCTATCTTTGCAGTCTGACAACGTTTCTATGACCCCTCATTCAGCTAACAACAGGCCCATGATGCCGGCGGAGTGGTATCCGCAGAGCGGCGTTCAGCTAACCTGGCCCCACCGACAGACCGACTGGGCGCCCTGCCTGGACGCCATCACCCGCACGTATGTTGAACTGGCCGGCATCATCTCGCGCCATGAGAAGGTGCTCATCGCCACACCCGAACCGCAGGCTGTGGACAACCTGCTGCGCGAAAGGCTCGACGCGGCACAAATGGAGCGCATCGTCATTTGCCAATGCAGGAGCAACGACACGTGGGCGCGCGACCATGCAGCCATCACGCTCGTGGGCGGCGACGGGCCTGTTCTGCTCGACTTCCGCTTCAACGGATGGGGAGAGAAGTTCCCTTCCAGGCTCGACAACGCCATCACTGCCTGCCTCTACGGGCAGGGAGTGTTTGATGCAAGGCTGAAGGATGCGGGCGACTTTGTGCTCGAAGGCGGCTCCATCGAGAGCGACGGCAAGGGAACAATCTTCACGACCTCGCAGTGCTTGCTGGCTCCCCACCGCAACCAGCCGCTCTGCAAGGACGAGATTGAACGGCGGCTCAAGAGCGAACTGGGCGCCGAACGCGTGGTGTGGCTCGACCACGGCAACCTTGCAGGCGACGATACCGACGGCCACATAGACACCATCGTGCGCCCCGCGCCGGCCGACACCTTATTATATATGGCCTGCAACGACCCGGCCGACGAGCAGTATGAGGACTTCGGGCTGCTGAAAGAGCAGGTGCAGCGGCTGCGAACAATGGAGGGGCGCCCCTACAGGCTGCTGGAACTGCCCATGCCGGCACCTATCTACAACGGCGAAGACCGTCTGCCGGCCACTTATGCCAACTTTTTGGTCATCAACGGGGCCGTCATCGTGCCCACCTACGGCCAGCCGCAGACCGACGAGCTGGCGCTCTCGCGCGTGGCGCAGGCCTTCGACGGATACGAAATCTACGGCGTAGATGCCCGCACCATCATCCGTCAGCACGGCTCCATCCACTGCATCACGATGCAATACCCGCAGGGTGTAATCAGATAAAGACAACGACAAGAAGATGAAAGAACTGAAGATAGGAATGCTGCAACAGCACAATGTTGCATCAACAGAAGACAATTTGCGCCGTCTGGCCGAAGGTATCACCGACCTGGCGCGCCGCGGCGCCGAGCTCATCGTGCTGCAGGAGCTGCACAACTCGCTGTATTTCTGCCAGGTGGAGGATGTCGGCAACTTCGACCTTGCAGAGCCCATACCCGGCCCCTCGACAGGTTTCTTCGGCCAGCTGGCCAAGAGTCTGGGCGTAGTCATCGTGACCTCGCTCTTCGAGAAGCGCGCTCCGGGCCTTTACCACAACACGGCAGTGGTGCTGGAGCGCGACGGCAGCATTGCCGGAAAGTACCGCAAGATGCACATTCCCGATGACCCGGCCTACTACGAGAAGTTCTACTTCACGCCCGGCGACCTGGGTTTCCATCCCATCGACACCTCGGTGGGCCGGCTGGGGGTGCTCGTTTGCTGGGACCAGTGGTATCCCGAAGCCGCCCGACTCATGGCCCTGCAGGGCGCCGAGCTGCTCATCTACCCCACTGCCATTGGCTACGAGAGCTCTGATACGCCCGAGGAACAGCAGCGGCAACGTGAGGCCTGGACCACCGTACAGCGTGGGCATGCCGTTGCCAACGGACTGCCGGTGGTGACAGTAAACAGGGTTGGCCTTGAGACCGACCCCTCCGGACAGACCCAAGGCATCAATTTCTGGGGCTCCAGTTTCGTGGCCGGGCCGCAGGGAGAACTCTTTTACCGGGCTTCGGACAATGAAGAAGAAAGCACCATTGTGAACATCGACCTCGACCACAGCGAGCAGGTGCGCCGCTGGTGGCCGTTCCTCAGAGACCGGAGGATAGACAAGTACGGCGATATCCTGAACCGTTTCAACGACTGACGGCCTGCCCTCGGCGCCCCGCTCAACGCACCTCAAGGAACTCCTTGCGGCGTAACGAGTAGCTCTTGCTGCGGAACTGGTGCTTGATGGCATCGCGGAAGCCGATGCTCTTGCCGCGCTCATCGCGCTGCCTGTATTGCTGGCAGCCCAGGAAAACGGTCTCGCTGCCGTTGGAAAGGTTGATGCCGTCGGTCGCGGTGGTTATCTGCTGCATCTTCTCATGCCGCAGGGCGTCGAAGTCCATGAAGTCGGTCTGGATGGCGGAGGCATCCTGTATGCCCGTTACTATCACGCCGGCACGCTTGTACTGGTAGCCTTCGCGGTAGATGCTGCGCAGACATTGCACCGCTGCCCCCACCACTTCCTGCGTGCTGTTGACGGGTGTCAGCAGCGTCAGGTCGGTGCTGTTGGCATATTGGGGCAGGTCGTCTCTGAAGCGGTTGGTATCAATGAACACCATTACATTGTTGCACACGCTGCCTTGCTTCCGCAGCTTCTCGGAGCATTTGGCGGCATCGTTGGCCACGTGAGTTTTGAGTGTATCGAAGTCCTTGACCGTTCCGGGAAAGCTCCTGCTGGTACAGATGCTCTTCTTTCCGTGCATCTCGTCCAGCGGAACGCAGTCAACGCCTTTCAACTCCAGCCAAGTACGCTCGCCGGGAAGGTGGAATTGCCTTCTTACTACAAACTGCGGCTTCTGCAGGAGGTCCCATGCCGTGCTGATATTCATATCCTCCAGCTGCCTCCGCATCCTGCGGCCAATGCCCCACACCTCCTTGACAGGGAACATCTTCAGGGCCTTTTCGCGCTTTGCTTCGGTGTCAATGACGCAGCAGTGATTGTATCCGGGATAGTATTTGGCAAAGTAATCGGCGCATTTAGCAAGCGTCTTGGTACTTGCGATGCCGATACTGACGGGCATGCCCACCCACTTCAGTATCTTTCTCGACAGTCTTTCGCCCCATGCCTTCAGGGCTTCGCCGTCCATATCCTCCAACACGCAGAAAGCCTCATCAATGGAGTAACGGTAAAATTCGGTACACTCGCTGCGGATGATGCTCATCACCCGCCGCGTTATATCACCGTAGAGCTCGTAATTACTGGAAAATACAGCCACGTCGAGGCTTGGGAACCGCTCTGCCAACTGATAGTAGGGAAGCCCCATGGGGATGCCGGCAGCCTTGGCCTCACGCGACCTCGCAATCACGCAACCATCGTTATTGCTCAGCACAACGACAGGTTTACCGGCCAAGTCGGGGCGGAACACGCGCTCGCAACTGCAATAGCAGTTGTCGCAATCGCAGATAGCATACATCTTCATAGGCCTTCCTCCTCCGTTTCCTCGTCATCAGTTTTCACGCCGAAGTCGGCATCCACGCGCACCAGAGCAGCCACGCCGAAAGTGAAGATGCAGCAAACAGCCGCGATGATGAAGAACATCCGGTAGCCCACAGCTTCCTGCAGCCAGCCTGCCATCAGGCCGGGAAGCATCATGGAGAGCGACATGAAGGCCGTGCAGAGCCCGTAATGGCCCTGCCGGAAGTTGCCCCTGCTGTAATAAATAAGGTAGAGCATATAGGCCGTAAGCCCGAACCCGCAGCCGAACTGCTCGCAGAAAACGCACAGGTTGATAAGCAGAAAGCTGCCCGGCAGTGCATAGCTAAGCGCCACGTACACCAAAGCAGACAGGCAGACGGCGCCAACCATAGGCCAGAGCCACCGTTTCAGCCCGTCGCGCCCAACGCTCACGCTGCCTACAATGCTGCCTACTGACAGTCCGACTACGCCCACCGTGCCCTGCACCAGGCCGAATTCCTGCGGCGAAAGGCCGAGACCACCGGCATGGGCGGCATCTATCAGGAAGAGCGGAGCTACCTTTGAGAGCAGCGCCAAGGGCACACAGAAGAGCAGCATGAACATGAGTCCCGATGCTGCCTGCGGCTGGCGGAAGAAGGAGGTGATGTTTTCCGTGAGTTCACCCCACAGCGTCCGCACGCCCACTCCGGTGCGCGGCACGTCTTGCTCGGGCCGGGGAAGCACGTAGCTGTGCCACAGCCACAGGACAATAAACAGCCCCGTAACGCCGTAAAAGAGCAGACTCCACGAGAAACTGATGCTGTTACGGTAGATAACCTGCAGGTTTCCGGCTATCATCACCAGCAATCCCTGCCCGAAGATGGTGGCCAGCCGGTAGAATGCCGTGCGTATGCCGAAGAGCCGGGTGTGGTGTTGGTTCGACTCGAGGAGGTAGAACTGGTCGGCCGCAACATCGTGTGTAGCGCACGAGAAGGCCATAACCCAGAAGAAGAACAGCGAACCCTGCAGCCAGAAAGCAGTGGGAATGGTGAACGCCACGCCGCCGAAAGCGGCCCCGATGAGCAGCTCCATGGCCGCTATCCACCACCGCCGGGTCCTGAAAAGCCCGATGAAAGGGCTCCACAGCGGCTTGATAACCCACGGCAAGTACAGCCACGAGGTATAAAAAGTTATCTCTCCGTTGCTCAGGCCCAGCTGTTTGTACAGGATGATGGTTATCGTCATCACCGCCACATACGGCAAGCCTTCGGCAAAATAGAGAGAGGGCACCCACGCCCAGGGAGTTTTCGGCATTCTGTTGTTCATCTTATTCACCTTTCAGAGAATAACGGTTACAGCCTATCCGTATATCTTCCGGATTCCGGCACCTTTGTAGTAATGCAGCAGTATCTCGTCGTAGCGGTAGCCTTTCGCGCCCATCACGGCCGCTCCTATCTGGCAGAGACCCACTCCGTGACCCCATCCGGCACCGATGATGTCGAACTTCTGCGGAATGCCACGTATGAAGTCGGCCGTATCAACCACGAAAGCACTGCTGTAAAGGTGGCTCTCGCTCAGGGCCCGACGTATCTCCAGCTCCTTTCCGATGACCAGAGAGCGCTCCGTGCCCACAATCTTGAGCTTCGAGAGGCGGCCGCTCCTGCCGCGCTCCAGGGGCACAAGGTCGACGATGCTGCCGAAGTCCAGCCCCAGTTTACGCCTGATGAGGCCGGCCAGCTGCTGCTGGGTGTAGCTTACGCGCCAGCGGTAGAAGTCGGCCGTTTCTTGGTCGTAGTCGTTCAGCACCTGCTCCAGCACGTGCCTGTCGGTGGTGTTGCAGAAGGCGGGAGCATTGCTCCTGATCCACCGGTCGGCGTTTTCTTCGACGGTGAGGTCGGGCATTCCGGGCGTTGCATCATCGCGCACGGCCTGCAGATAGCTCTTGGGTTCGTCCTCCCAACAGTACTGGAACTCTTCCGAAACGCCGCCACAGCACTTGCTGAAGCGGGCATCGCAGATGTCGCCGCAGGCCATCAGGATTTGTCCGCGCGTAGCTTCCACGGCCTCGGAAACGTGCCGGCTGGTTTCTTTCGTAATGCCCTGATAGCGCTGGCAGTGGTCGTCAGCACACACGTCGAAGGCCGTATGGTCCTCGCGGTCGTACCAGCGGATGCGCTGCTCCTCGTTTTCGGTCATGGCGGAGGCCACTGCCGGCGCCCCTGCGGGGTCGTGCCGCCTCTTCATCTGCGCCAGCAGCCAGCTGCGCGAGATAACGGCATGCGCCTTGAGCAGCTCCACCGACGAGGTTGCACTCATCTCGCTGGAGATTACACTTGCCAGGTAACTCTCCACGGGCAGCTCGTTTACGGCGCAGATGCGGCCCTGCAGCACGATGAGATGCAGCGTTCCGAGAAACGTCTGCGTCTCGCGGCGCTCCCAGTGGAAGTTTACGCCTATCGTGACATCCTGGAGCGAGAACGATGCTCCGGCCGCTTTCGGCCGGAAGACGAGCTCATCGTAGCGCCTGCCCTGCCACAGTATGCTGCCTGCAGAGAGTTGCACGGTGTGCTGCCCCGCAGCCTCTTGCTCCCCCACCCGGTAAGGCTGGTTCAGCACGAAGCTGATTTGCTCCCCGCTCACGATGCCCACCGTTACCGTGGGTTCATGCTCGTACAGGGCCGTAGCTGGTAAGGATGCGGCGGCCGGGAGGTCTCCGGCCGTAAGGATTGAGTTTTTCTTCGTGTCAGTATTCATCGTATTTGGTTTTTGATACGTTCATGTTGGTATTTGCGGGCGGCTCTGCAAGCCGGCCGATTTAGGCCTTCCTGGAGCCTGTTTCCGCCCTCCGGCAACCGCCCTCGTGCCGGCGCGTTTTCCCGGAGCTATGCTTCAAGGGGCCTGAACGATACCTTCAAGCGTCTTGAACACATCCTTCAAGCGCCTTGAACGGCACCTCCGGCTAAGCTGCTCATTTACAGTCACTTGCACGGTGGTCTGCAGAAAGCCTCCTGCCAGTTTCCCGACAGCTGCCTGCTCCGGCCTGCCCGGCGTGGCGCAACAGCCCGGCAGAGGTGCTGCTGCCTGCCAGCAGACCGCAATCAGGCTATTTAGCTGCAAATATAACACAAATTGCGTGAAAAAGAGTCCTTTTCTTCAAAAATTCATTAACTTTGCATAATTAAAGATGAAGCTAAAGATTATGGATGCTGACAAGATGCCGCTGCTGGGCATGACCTTAGAAGAACTCAAGGCGCTGGCCAAGAGTGTGGGCATGCCTGCATTCACCGGAGGGCAGATAGCCAAGTGGATTTACGGCCGGCACGTGCGGAGCATTGACGAGATGACCGACGTATCGAGAGACAACCGCGCCCGGCTGAGCGCGGCGTACACCGTGGGCTGCGCTGCTCCCATCGACGCCCAGCACTCCAAGGACGGCACAGTCAAGTATCTGTTCCCCACCCGGAGCGGCCGCTTTGTTGAGACCGTGTACATTCCCGAGGAACATGACAGGGCCACGCTCTGCGTCTCGTCGCAGGTGGGATGCAAGATGAACTGCCTCTTCTGCCAGACAGGAAAGCAGGGATTCGACGGCAACCTCACGGCTGCCGACATCCTGAATCAGGTCTACTCGCTGCCCGAGCACGACAAACTGACCAACATCGTCTTCATGGGACAGGGCGAGCCGATGGACAATCTGGATAATGTGCTGCGCGCCACCGCCCTGCTCACCGCCCCCTACGGATGGGCCTGGAGCCCCAAACGCATCACGGTGAGCTCGGTGGGGCTGAAGGACAAGCTCAAGCGGTTTATCGAAGAGAGCGACTGCCACGTGGCCATCAGCCTCCACTCGCCCATCCACGAGCAGCGCGCACAGCTCATGCCGGCCGAACGGGGCATGGCCATTGTCGACGTGGTGGAGCTGCTCAAGCAGTACGACTTCTCGCACCAGCGGCGCCTCTCGTTCGAGTACATCGTCTTCGGAGGCGTGAACGACTCGCCGGAGCATGCCCGCGAGATTGTAAAACTGCTGCACGGACTCGATTGCCGCATCAACCTTATCCGCTTCCACCAGATACCCGGCGTGCCGCTTCACGGTGCCGACGACCGCAAGATGGAGGCTCTGAGAGACTACCTGACCGCTCACGGCATCTTTACCACCATACGTGCCAGCCGCGGAGAGGACATTTACGCCGCCTGCGGACTGCTGAGCACGGCCAAGAAGACAGCCGATGAAGGCCTGTAGGCTCACCATCGCCCTCGCTGCCGTGCTGCTGGCAGGCTGCACAGGCAGTGCCACGAGGCCCAAGAGTGGCGGCCGTCCCTACGAAGTAGTGGTTGTGGGCGATGCTGACAGCACCGTATGGCGATTGCTGAGCACCGATGCGGAGGGGCTGCCGCAGGCGGAACCGGAGTTCGACGTAAAGCAGCTGGCCCGCAAGGACTACAAGGGGCTGTACCGATACGCCCGCAACATCGTTGTTGTTGACATAGACTCCGCCCGCCATCCGCGACCCAGCCTGCGCCTGGAGCGCGACCGGTACGCCGTGCCGCAGTACATCCTGCACGCCGGCATGCCCTCGGCAAGGGCGCTGAAGAGCGAGAAAGTGGGGCAAAACATCTTTTCCGTCTTCGATAAAGCGGAGCGGCAGCGGGCCCTCTCCTACCTGCAAAGGCGGCGGAACCTGCAGGCCGAGCAAACCATCAGCCGCATGTTCGGCGCCCGGTTGCAGGTTCCGGCCGAGCTGAAAGCTAGCAAACGCGGCAAAGACTTTATCTGGCTGTCGGACAACGGCACTGCTGCCATGCGCAATCTCTGCGTGTACAAGGTTAGCCGAAGCAGTCTCAGTGCGGGCATGGAGTACCGCGACAGCGTGATGAAGGCCAACATCAAGGGCGAAACCGACGACATGTACATGCGCACGGTGCCCTACTCGCCCACCTTCTACGTCATGGAGAACGACAGCGGACTACTGACCCGCGGCCTCTGGGAGATGCAGGGCGACGCCATGGGAGGCCCCTTCGCAAGCCGTGCCGTGCGCACCAAGGGCGGTTTTCTTATCGTAGAAGTCTTTGTCTACGCACCCGCAAGCAAGAAAAGAAACATCATGAGGCAGTTGGAAGCCTCGCTATATACATTTAAACCCAACCATTATGGAAAATAAAAGAATTCGTGTGGCCATCACCCACGGCGATACCAACGGTATCGGATATGAACTGATACTTAAAACCTTTGAAGCTCCGGAGATGCTGGAGCTGTGCACCCCCATCGTTTACGGGTCGCCCAAGGCGGCTGCCTACCATCGTAAAGCGCTGAACCTGGAGACCAACTTCAGCATCATCAGCAGTGCCGAGGAGGCCAAGGACGACCGCCTGAACCTGCTCACCACCTTCGACGAGGAGGTGAAGATTGAGCTCGGACAGCCCTCGAGGGAGTCGGGAGAGGCCGCGCTGATGGCACTCGACCGGGCCATGACCGACTTCCGGTCGGGCCTCTACGACGTGTTGGTAACGGCGCCCGTTGACAAGGCCAACGTTGAAGCCGACGGGTTCGACTTCAAGGGACAAACGGAGTACATCCAGAAGTGCATCGGCGACGGTGCCGAAGCCCTCACCATCCTGCTCAACGAGAGGCTGCGCATAGGGCTTCTCACTGACAACCGCCCCTTTAAGGACGTTATCCAGGCCATCACAACGGAAAAGATACAAACCAAGGTAAGGCTCTTCGCGGGCAGCCTGAAGCGCGACTTCCGCATCTCCAACCCGCGTATAGCCGTGCTGTCGCTCAATCCCGGCAACGAGCCGGGGCAGGAGGAGAAGGACATCATAGCCCCCGCCATCGGCCAGCTGACCGAAGAGGGCATCAACGCCTTTGGCCCCTATCCGGCCGACAGCTTCTTCGGCAAGGGCCTCTACAGGTCGTTCGACGGCGTGCTGGCCATGTACCACGACCAGGGCATCACGCCTTTTATGACGCTGTCGGTTACCGATGGCGTGGAACTCACCACCGGCCTGCCCCTTGTACGCACCGCCCCGGCGCTCGGAACGGGCTTCGGCATAGCCGGAAAGGGCGTAGCAGACGAGAGTTCGTTCCGCACCGCCATCTACGATGCTATCGACATCTGCCGCAACCGCGCCTCTTACGACGAGCCGCTGGGCAACCCCTTGAAGAAGCTCTACCACGAGAAGCGCGACGAGAGCGACAAGGTGAGGTTCGCCATCCCCAAGAAACACGAGAACACCAACAAGGAAAAGCAACAGTAAAAGCGCGTGAACAAGAAGTATCAGAACGGCTTTTTCGTCTTCGGTCTGGCCGTATTGGCCGTCATGATGACCCAACTGGACTTTCGTGAGGTATGGCAGGGGCTGAAACATGCCGGCTATTGGTTCTTTGCAGTAGTCGCACTGTGGGTCTTCCTGTACCTATTCAACACGGCCGCCTGGTACCTCATCATCCACTCGGCCGATACTCCGGCCGACCGCCAGGACCCCCGTCGCCACGTTGGGTTCTGGTGGCTGTACAAGGTAACCATATCAGGCTTCGCCCTGAACTATGCCACCCCGGGCGGCCTCATGGGCGGCGAGCCTTACCGCATCATGGAACTGGCACCCAAGATAGGCACCGAGCGGGCCTCGTCATCGGTCATTCTGTACGTCATGACGCACATTTTCAGCCACTTCTCGTTCTGGTTCATCTGCATTTTCCTGTACATTTTCACGCAGCCGGTGAACTTCTTCATGGCCATGCTCCTGCTGGCCGCGGGCGCCTTCTGCACGCTGGGGCTGTGGTTCTTCATAGCCGGCTACCGCAAGGGGCTGGCCAACCGCATCCTCAACCTGCTGCGCCACCTGCCCGTTGTGAAGCGTTGGGCGCAGCCGTTCGTAGAAAAACACAAGACTCAACTGGACACCATCGACGCTCAGATAGCAGCCCTGCACAGGCAGAACCCCAAGACCTTCTGTGCCGCCGTGCTGCTGGAGATAGGCTGCAGGTTTGCTTCGGCGCTCGAAGTGCTGTTTATCCTGCTGGTACTCATGCCGAGCGTAAACTACGTTCAGTGCGTGCTCATCATCGCCTTCACCACTCTGTTTGCCAACCTGCTGTTCTTCATGCCGCTGCAGCTGGGCGGACGGGAGGGCGGCTTCCTCATGTCAACCACCGGACTGGGCATCACCGCCAGCGCCGGTATCTTCGTTGCACTTATCGTCAGGATACGAGAGCTGGTGTGGACGGGCATCGGCCTGCTGCTCATCAAGCTCGACAAGCGACAGAAAGAGGAAGAAAAACCGATGCCACGGAGTGACTGAAACCGCCTCGCTTTGCCGCTTCCGCACGCCCGTTTGCAAGCTATCGCGGAACGCCCATGTACAGGGCATTCTGCCGGAGCTATCGGTCAAGAGGCCTGAACGTATCTTTCAAGGGCCTTGGAGCTATCCTTCAAGGGCTTTGAACGATAGCTTCTGTTTTCGCACTCCAGAAAAGGGCTTGCGGCGCCAACGCCAATGGCACTTCCAAGACGATACGGCGGACGGCGGAAAATCGTTATGAGGGAGAAAGAAACCGACGGCGGGAGTGCCGTTCTTTATCATCGGCAAGTGCCGCGACCATTCATCTTTGCATGTAAGGAGGTACGGAGCAGAAACAACGCCAGGCTCCGGACAAGGCACCCGCAGCCGATATTCATTCTGCAAAGAGTTCTTAAAAAACCTCTTCTTCGTACCTTGCAACTGTAAAAACTCTGCCAAAATTGCAGCCATTTGGAATAAAATGAGTAATTTTGTCACCCAATGAACACCTCTGAACTGCAAAAGATTAAGCAACGGTACAATATCGTAGGCAACTGCGATGGGCTGAACCGTGCGCTGGACGTGGCCCTGCAGGTTGCGCCCACCGACTTATCCGTGCTCATTGTGGGCGAGAGCGGCGTGGGAAAAGAAATCATTCCGCGCGTTATCCACGACAATTCGCCCCGCCGACGGGAGAAATATTTCGCCATCAACTGTGGCTCCATACCCGAAGGAACGATAGACAGCGAGCTCTTCGGGCACGAGAAAGGCTCCTTCACGGGCGCCATCGGCGAGAGCGAAGGCTACTTCGGCGTGGCCAACAAGGGAACTATCTTCCTGGACGAGGTGGGCGAACTGCCCCTTGCCACGCAGGCCAGGCTGCTGCGAGTGCTCGAAACGGGCGAATACATACGCGTAGGCGGACAGAAAATCATGAAGACCGACGTCAGGATTGTGGCCGCCACGAACGTTAACATGCGCAAGGCAATCAGCGAGGGGCGCTTCCGCGAGGACCTGTACTACCGCCTCAACACCATTCCCATACAGATGCCGGCCCTGCGCGACCGCGGTAACGACATCGTTCTGCTGTTCCGCCTGTTCGCCATGCAGATAGCCGAGAAGTACCGGTTGCCCAAGATTACGCTCACGGAGGATGCCAAGGCCATCATGCTGAAGTACAAGTGGCCCGGCAACGTGCGCCAGCTCAAGAACATAACGGAGCAGATGTCGGTGCTGAACGAGGGCCGCGAGATTGATGCCGACACGCTGCGCCGCTTCATCCCGCAGGATCCGGAGAGCACGCAGCTGGCACCCATCAGCCCGTCGGGCTCCCATTCGTACGAGAGCGAGCGCGAGATACTGTACAAGATACTGTACGAACTGCGCGGCAACGTGAGCGACCTGCGCCGCGACATGAACTCGCTGCGCAAGCAACTGGACGAGGCAAGGCAGCTGAACGGGGCCGGCGGGTTCCGCAGTCTCATCGACGCACCGGCTGCATCAACCCTGCCGGAGCGCAGCAACCGCAGCGCCGCAACGCCGGTGTACGCACAGCAGGCGCCGCTGCAGGCCGAGGAAGCCGAAGCGGAAGAAATAAGAGAGCCCGAAACCCTGAACCTGAACGACCTGGGCAGGCAGATGGTGGAGAAGGCGCTGGAGCGCAACGGCGGCAACAGAAAGAAGGCCGCACAGGAACTGGGCATATCGGACCGCACCCTGTACCGCCGCATCAAACAATACGGACTGGACAAGGCATAGCCGCATCAAGGAGGTTCCAAAGCCGCCATATATATTAAGGTGAAGGCAAAAAAATTGACTGACAGTTGACTGAAGAATGAAACAGAACATCATAAACCACATATCAGGCAGGGCTGCCTGCAGCGGTTTCCGCCGTGCAGGGTTCATACTCACGTGCCTGCTCACGCTCCTCGTGGTGTCGTGCCAGGTCAGCTATAAGTTCAATGGCGCCAGTATAGACTACAGCAAGACCAAGACCATACAGATAACAGACTTCCCCATCCGCAGCAGTTACGTGTGGGGGCCCATGGCTCCCATGTTCAACAACGCCCTGAAGGATGAGTTTGCCAACCATACCCGCCTCATTCAGGTGCGCCGCAACGGCGACATGAAGATTGAAGGCGAGATAACCCAGTACTCTCAACGCAACAAGTCGGTGACGAGCGAGGGCCATTCGGCCCAGACGGAGCTCTCAATGACGGTCAACGTGCGCTTTACCAACAACGCCAACCACAACGAGGACTTTGAGCGGCAGTTCACTGCCACGCAGTCGTACGAGACCACCCGGAGCCTTACCTCGGTTCAGGAAGAGCTCGTATCGCAGATGGTTGACGACCTGGTAGACCAGATTTTCAACGCCACCGTGGCCAATTGGTAACCTGTAACAGCAAGAGCAGAAAATGGATCTAACGTATCTCATCAAGCATCCCGAGCAGATGGACAAGGAGACTCTTTACGACCTCCGCAGCCTCTTGGCGCTCCATCCGTACTACCAGACGGCTCGCCTGCTGATGCTCCGTAACCTCTATCTGCTCCACGACGCCACTTTCGACGAGGAACTCCGCAGGGCCGCCATCTACATCACCGACCGCCGCGTGCTCTTCAACCTCGTAGAAGCCGCCCATTATCAACTGCGCACCAAGGCCAAAGCCAAGCAGCCGGAAGCCAAACCGTCGCCAAGCCGCACGGTGGCACTCATAGACAGCTTCTTGGAATCCATCCCCGACGAGGACGATACGGACGGAAAAAAGAAGCGCAAGCCCACCCCCGCCGACGCTGCTGTTGACTATGTGTCGTATCTCCTCGAAACAGAAAGCATCGGAGAGCATGAAAGCGAGGAGCTGGCAACGCCGCAGATGAAGGGCCAGAACTTGATAGACGACTTCATCAACAACGGGAACGGCAAGATTCAACTTAAGGAGGAACCCGAATTCTTGCCGCAAATCGAGGAAGAACAGGATGCCGAACAGCATGAGGACAATGAGGGTTACTTTACCGAAACGCTGGCTAAAATCTACATCAAGCAGGGCAGATACGAGAAAGCTCTGGAAATAATTAGGCGTTTAAATTTGAATTATCCAAAAAAAAATGCTTACTTTGCAGACCAAATTCGTTTCTTGGAGAAATTGATATTAAATAATAAAACAAATAAAAAGACAAAATGATTTACACATTATTCGTTGTATTGATTGTCCTGGTGTCAATCCTGATGATTTTCATCGTGCTCATCCAGGAGTCTAAAGGCGGCGGCCTCGCTTCCAACTTCTCTTCTTCCAACGCCATCATGGGCGTCCGCAAGACCACCAACTTCGTTGAGAAAGCAACCTGGGCATTGGCCGGCGCCATGGTTGTAATCAGCGTTATCTGCGCTTACGTAGCCCCTACGGCCGTTACGGATCAGAGCGTTCTCGAGCAGAGTGCAACCCAGAACCAGACCACTAACCCTGTAAATACGCAAGGTTTCGGCGCAAGCCAGGCTCCTGCAACACAGCAGGGCGCAGGCCAAACACCTGCTGCTGGCTCGCAGAATGCAACTCCTACGGCACCGAAGGCTCCTACCAGCCCGGCAAAATAAACTAAATGATAAAAAAACTCGGGATTTATTTGCGCAATACAAATAAATCCCGTAACTTTGCACCCGCTTAAACAGCTTAAGCGAACCAACACGGTGGATGTAGTTCAGTTGGTTAGAGCGTCAGATTGTGGTTCTGAATGTCGTGGGTTCGAGTCCCACCCTCCACCCAAAAAGACAAGTCCTTATAGGTCAGAGACTTATAAGGACTTTCTATTTCTTATATGTTACTTTTTGGAACGGATTTGGAACGAAATCGATACGGTTTTAAGTTTATAGCCGATATCAAGCAGGGTAAAAAGGAAGCACCTAACATCTGGTAAATACTTTCTTAAAACGCCTATTACCTAAAATACTGTTTTCAATTAACTTCGCGTTCAAATTCTTTGCATACTTCTTGTTCCAATACTTTACTTAACAGATATTCAACACAGTCCCTATGTGGATCATCGACATTGTAATTAATGGAAAATTCTGAAAATTGGTCTAATAGCCCATGTGACAGGATGAAATAGTAAGCCTCGTTTTTGCAATACTTTTCAACTTCGAACTTCTGTATCATACGCTTTAGCTGGTTCTTTAGAGTTTTAATACTTTCTGTTTCCATATTCTATAATTTTTTATAGGCACAAAAAAAACGGTGCGCCTGTCCCGCTGCTTAACACCCATTCAGTAGGCTGTAAGTCCATTACAGACGTTACACGGGGGTACACACCGCCAATATCTGGCTGCAGTTCCAATCTGTGGAAACAATAAAACCACCTTTGAAGGGTGGTATCGTCCACCTACTGAAATAAGAATGTTAAGCGATGGCAAAGGTAGTAATTATTTCAGGGATATGCAAAAATGAAATGTTAAAAATTCTCTCCCTGCCAAAAATATTTTTTGTCTTTTCCTGCTGTCGCCGCATCTCACCTGTTTATTTGTTAAAACGACATGTTTTCCCCACACAAAATTCAAACAAATTTAAAAACAGCCCTCTATTCTTATAAAAGAGTTGTTATTTCTGCCTGTCGAATAGCGTGGTTCTATCAGCCTTTTAACGCTCGGACAACATACCCTTCCGAATTGTTTGCGGTGTAAGGAACCTGCGCCAGTATTGCATGTCGGGAAACATGCTTATGAAGTCTGATATATTCCCATATCCCAATGTCCTTGCGGTTACATCGTTCATCAGGTACATGCGCCGGCCGTCAGGCCTCAATGTCTTTTGCCGGTACATTAAAGCCTCATCGTTAATAATAACCTCACGGTATGTAAATTCTTCATCCGTGCATATTTTGTATAATGGCTTGTTTTTCTCCATCTGCTCTAAAACGCCTTCAAAAAATCTGCTCATAACTTTGTCTTTGAATAATATAAAGTGCTGCCGGCATTATTTCCTGTAAGTCAGTAACAATGCCGACAACACATTTTAGGTTTATATCTGCGGATTGGGCCCGATTACTCCTCTTGTAATAAGATTAACAAATGCCTCCCTGTCAATCCTAAGAAGCCCCGTAGGCTTATTATCCTTGTCCTTTACAGATAATATCTCCTGCATAGACTGCGTGAAAGACATGGCGCCATTGAAACCCTGTACGAAATATCCCTTTGTGGTAAAACTATGAAGATAGTGGCTTTTCTCCCATGCGGCAACCTCATTGATATGTTCGACGAGTTCGGACAGAAGGGAGTAATACTCCTGCGTGTCGGCATCAAAGTGCGCGTAGCGAACTTGATAGCCTCCTTTTCCAGTCCGTCCTTATCGAAGCGGAAATACCCTTCGGAGTCCTTTTTTATCTTCACGTTGCGGTTTCTCATAGCGTTACGTATGGGGATTCCTGCTGTACACGGCCTCAAAGTCAGCCTCAAACTTCTGCCTGATGCTGATAGGGGTATAGCCTTTTGTGCTGCCGTAGAATGTGACCTTGCTGTCATCCACGAACTTGCGTAGCCATGCTGGGGAAACCTTTTTGAGCGTTTCCGCATCCTGGATGATGATTTCATCCTTTGCCAATAACTCTACATTCTGGTTGATGGTGGTCTCATCATTGAGAGCCTCATCAAGGAACTGTTCTTTCTTCTTCCGGTCGAGATAGTTCTCGCCAAGAGCATTTTTGCTAGTCTGTTTCATCTTCTCCTGTTTTAGTGGTGTTAATACTACATTCCCATCCCTCACGGCGTGCCTTTCTTTTCCAGTAAGCATTTGCCTGGTCCCGCAATTTCTGTTGATACTCCGAACTTTTCATGCGCTCTAATTGCGCGCGTTTACGGTCTTCGATTTCTTGTTTCATAATTACTTATTTTTTTGTTATTAAACTCGTATCATTTGATACTTATTTTCTTAGTTCCCTTAGTTGCTGCATCCAAGATATTCTCTATATTCTGGGCTGCGTCTGCATTTCTTCGCGTGTTAGCCTCAATGCTCTTCTGTAAGGCCACTTGCTGCGCCAGTAGGTTGTTGCCCATAGGATAGAGCTCCTCCACATACTGGCGGAGATATTTCAGGCTTACGCTTTCGTCGGCACGTATGGCGTTTACATAGCTGGCTATCAAGTTGGCCGTATCTTCCGTTATTCCGGTAGTCATATTGGTTAGCGAGCTGGCGTCATTTACTGGCATTGCCAACGCATCATACTTGCCTTTTACACCTTGGTAAGCAGAAAGATAGGCATTATATAAAGATTTCTTTTCGTCATCCGTTACCGTATCGTCCGATATAGCCTGCTGCCACCCTTTCTGGTATCGTTCCATCTGCTCGTAGAAGTCAGAACCTTTTTCCGTTAGGGATTTCCATATCTGGGCGTTGAACGTGTCTGCAAAAGAGTTTTTCACATCAAGAAGTGATGATTGAGATTTCTTAGCAAGGTTGCCGAGGGTGTCGGTGAGGTCAGATATAGATCCCACAATGGCATCTATCCTGTCTTGTGTAGCGTTTTCTGCTGCCGAGAGATTATCTATGTAGGCCTCGAGATACTTTTTCACGTTGCTGTTTTGCGTTGCCCACAGCTCCGCATAGTGAATCTTGATATACTCAAGTTCTTCTTTGGTAAGGTTGAAGAAGTCCTCAACGGCTATTATGTTGAGCTGGTTGCCGTTATAGTCCGTCATATATCCCTGGCCTCTTAACTCATTGGTTAGGCTCTGCCAGAAGGCCGGATTGCTTGGGGCGTGCTTCTTGTAGTTGCCGCCATTACTCCAGAATGTGTTCTCCCATGTACCCAAACCATGAGAGGCGGCATGATGCTTTACTTTGGTGTTCAGGAGGGCATCGGCTTCGGCTCTCGTTCCCTTGATGAGAGACTGATATAGCCTGTCTATCTCCACCTGCGTGCCGGCTGCTTCCTTACCCCATGACATGTTGAGATATTCTTTTTTCTTGTCTATAAGTTCCTGCCATATATCTTTCAGTTCCTCATATTTGTTTACGGTATTCTGGTAATTCTGCTGGCGTCTTCTTTCGCTGCCCATACCGAATAAGTCGAGGCCAAAGACAGAGCCTATATCGTGGAAGACACTGCCGACTGCACCGGCAACATTGCCGAGTACATTGCCGACGAACTTTGCAAAGCCTTGCTTCTGTATAACATCGAGTAGCTCTATTATGGCACTGACAATACCTCCTGCTTTCTTACCTATCACTCCAAGGTCAGTTAAAAGCCCTACAACGGTGCCTCCAACTTCTGCGAGTGACTGATGGGAAGATTTGCCAAGTTGTGCCATTGCGGAACTTGCCGATAACAATGCGCTCTCCAGTCTCTTGGCGCTTTGCCACGCATTATCCTGTGCGTCGTTCAGTTCGTTCTGGGCTAATATAACACGTTCATCCGCCTGCTTCCTTGCAGTGTCTGTAAGATGCTGTTAGGCTTGCTGACAATGCTTTGGATGAGCTTTGCATTCTGAAACTCTTTCTGGGCTTTTTGGAGTGCCTCCATAGCCTTGGAAAAGTCACTGAATACATTTCCGCCCGTGGCTTTTTCGAGCCTGCCCTGAGCCTCTACATAGGCCTTTTTGTCCGTTACGGAAAAGTCTTGGAACTGCTTCGATTTGCGCCATTGCTTTATGCGCTGTAATGTGAGCCTCAACGCTTTCTTGGTGTATTTATCGAGGTCTCCGAATACGGCATTCCAATTAATACTATCTTGAAATTGCCGGAAGTCAAACGCGGATAATGCCTGCTTCTTCTGCTCTTCCAAGGTGCTCTTTACCCATTTATTGTTCTCCCTTGCTATTCTCTGGTCATATTCGGCTGCGATAGCCGCGCGTTGCTGCTGCATGGTGCCGTACTGCTTGAGATACTCATTCATTGAGGATTTCTCTTTTTCAGCCAGTTGTGCCAACCCTTTGGCATAGTCCGAGAGAGCTTTATTTATTCTCGAAGAAGCTACCCGCTGCTCCTGTGATGTCATAGACACGTCAACACTTGCCATATCAAATACAGAGCCTTTATTTCTGTTGGTGTCTTTCTTGAACCTCTCCTTGGCTGCCTGTATCTTAGCCCGTTTAAGATCATCCTCATATTGAGTTACTGCGGCCAGTTCTTTATCCTTATTCAGTTCCAGCTGTTTAAGGGTCTTTTCTGAGCTCTCCTGCAACATGTCTATTTCATTCTGGCGTACTTCAAATTCAGCCTCCTGTTGCTTTTTCTTCCGCTCCTGCGCCTGCTTGTCGAGTAGTTCTTTGTATTCGGCCTGTAGTTCAGCCTTGGATTTTCCTGTGGTCTTACCTGCTTTGCTCTCCTTGTCGTTGACATAGCCTTTAACACCTATGGTGTCCAGAAGAGCTTTGTTTTCCTTTTCTGCGGCATCCAGCCCGCCTTGCAATGAAGCAAGTTGCTTATCCAATTGGTCTTTAGCTTGTTTCTGGTTTTCAGCGAGTGTCCTTGCCGCCTCCCGTTCCCGGCGTGCATTCACCTTGGCTATACCGCTGTCTGTGAGAGTGTAGATAAGCTGTACGTTGGCTCCCATTCCTGCCATTTGACGGGTAAAATCCTTGCCCTCTTTCAGTCCTTTGAGCTCTGACACCTCCGTTGTCTGGTTATTCTTTGGGTGGAATTTCTGAAAATATCCGCCACCCTTAACCGTACCTCTGTTATATTCTGTCTGTTTGATATATCTTTCCGTTGCCTCCTGTATCTGGGCATAATAGGCGGCTGCCTTGGCTCTGGCCATGATAGACTGTACAACGGCATTCGTGTTACCGGTCATAATACGCTCTGCGTCAGATACACCATTTACAGCAAATCCCAGGTTATTGAAGGCTGTTTTGTTGGTTTCAATGTATTTCTTTTTTTCGCTTAGATTGGTGCCTAAGGCGTTCCACTCTCGCTGCATCTTACGATATGATGCAATCTGCTGTGCTGCCGTCTGTGCCACGCTGTTACGCCATTCCTCATGCGATTTCTTTATAGCATTGGCGAATGCCTCGGCCTCTTTTCTTGCTTCTTCCTGGGCATCCTGAACAGTGAATAATCCCTTAACATAGTTGGCAATGTCCTTGCCGTACATAGAAAAAACAGTAATAGCAACGACCATAGCAGACTGCCAGCTGAATATAGAGTGTATAACCTGCTTCCATACCGGAACGGCCATCTGGCCGGATTTGATTAATCCCTCATTAACAGCCCTCATTCGCTTAATCTCATCAATGAGGATTAGAATGTTATTCGATATGGCCAAGAAGAATGTGTTGAGGCCTACTGCTGCGGATGGCAACTCACGTATTACCTGCTGTATGCTCATAGATAGGCCATTAAAGCCGGACGCATAGTTGCCTACGTTGCGCTGATGGTTGCATATAGAGGCCTCAAGGGTTTTTATTTCGGCATCTGCTTTTTTTATTTCCGCCAATAAATTTTGGCCAAACTTGCTGTTACGCTCCTCTTCCGACAAAGAACGGTATGCCATCCGCATTCTTGCCAGCGACTGCGCCAGGGCGTTCATGCTCGTTTCTGCCGCAATACCCAGCTTCGTATTATTGTTGACTTGCCGCCGTATTTCGGCCAAAGCGGCCTTGTGTGTCATAAGTGAGGCAGTGAGCTGATTAAGCCGTTTCCGTTTCCGTTCCCCCTCCGTTAGAGTGCCATGATGGGCGCGAGAGCGGTTGATGAGCTTCAACTCCTCATTGATGAGGCGGATTGCATTCTGCTCCTGTATCATCTGTCGGATATTCTGCTCACGGGTACCCATGACAGCATCTATGGATGACACTAACTCCGAATAGCCCGAAATTTGCGTTCTGACGCTCTCTTTTTCTTCTTGATATTATTTTACTATTTTTTATGCGAGAACGCGTTAGAGACCTGTTTCTGGGCTTCTACGAGGGCCTGTGCTGTCTTTAGTATATTCTGCGCAGCTTCATTGATCTGCTGTTGGGCCTTATTGAGCCCTATTAAGCCGTCCAAACTGCTAAGCTGCGCATGCAGTTTATCGATGGCGTCTCCGTCAACATCTACCCGTATGTGATATTTCTTGCCGGTTATCTCGTCGAGTTTCTTGCCGAGTTCTTCAGCTTCTTTTTGGGCTTGCTTGATTTGCTCGGAAACTCTGTCCCTGACGCCCATCTCAAACCACATCTTACCTATGTCTATCATTTGGTTGTTCTCCTTAATTTTCTAAGTCCCAAATTAATTCATCTATTTTTCTTTTGGCGGCCCGCATAGTACGTAACTGCAAACGGGTGTACTTGTCTGTTGACGCTTTGGCGATGTTCTCCATTTGCTGGAGCATCTCCGCTACGGCGTGGGCCAGGGCAGCGAGGCTCTCTATTAGAGCGTCTTCTGCTTTGTAGATTCTTTTGTCTGTGTTCATTTGTGCCTGAATTTGAGGTTATAAACTTCTGTTTCTGCGATTAAGCCCTGTAACTGCTCAATAAACTTGCGTGCCTGGCTGGTGGTGAGGGAGACATACATATCCTGCTCCTCATCTACATCTGTGATACCAAGCATGATTTCAGAGGCAATCTCATGCGTGCCGGTGTAATCGGTCAAACGGCACCTCGTAGCTTGGATGGTAAGATGCTCATCCATTGAGGTTTCAACTGTAATTACCTTAGTTACTTTGATTTTCTTAAATTTTGACATAATGATTTAAATTAAAAAAATTATACTAAAATGGTCTATTATCGTCTATATCCGTGTTTGGTTCTGCCTCTGGTATAGTATCAAGTTCAAAGAACTTGGTTAGAGAGGCATTGAAGCCAACGACGAAGCGGAATGTACCGATATTGCGTCCCTTGCATACGTGGAGCATTGCAGTGCCCTGCGTGCAGACCTTAGAGAGTTCATCTGGATACTTGTATCGGCTTCCATAAACCTCTGGGCGATAGATAAGCAAAACCACATCTGCGGCCTCAGCAATTTGCCCGCTATCTCTCAATCGTGCCATACTCGGCTGTAGGTTGTCCCTGTCTCTGTTGAGCTGTGAGAGTAAGACAATACAGATATTTAACTCCTTGGCAAGATTTTTGCACCGGCGTGCTGCGTCTGCCATAGCCTGCTCCTTGTTGACGTTCTTCATATTCACATTGAGGATTTGTAAGTAGTCAACTACAGCGACCTTGATATGGTTGCGAAAAACCATTGTGCGAATACTGGAGAGAATGCCGTCAAGCGAACTTGTAGAGCGTTCGTCGAAGTAAAGGGGCAACTGTGATACGCTTGCACTTGCCAACTGGTACCGTGACAGTTGTTCATCTGTGAGGGGGCGAGTATTCAGCACATTTGACGGTAATCCCGTCTCTGTGGCCAGTATGCGGGCAAACAGCTGGTCGGCTGTCATCTCCATGGAGTAGTAAGCACACGGATAGCCTGTCTTAGCAGCACTAACAACCATATTCAGTGCGAGGGATGATTTGCCCTGCGAACTGTCAGCAGCAATCACAAACAAATCGGACGGCTGCAATCCGCCCCGCTGGTCTATCATACCAAAACCTGTAGGCGCACCCTGTAAGCGTCTACCCTCCCTATTGGCGTTGATGATGTTCTGTGTGTAGTTGGTGGCTACCTGCGCAATGCTCTGTATCTCTGTGGAGGCTGAGGCGAAGAGGTTGGACAACTGGTCCAATGCTTGGGATTGGATAGTTTCTATCGGTTCTCCCTCGTCCGTCCCTGCCTGTATCATCTGCTGGCCAATACGCCATATCTCCCTGCGCCTTTGGAGTTCTGCAAGTCTTGATACCTGCTGCCTCATCGATGATAGAGCTACATGGTTGCTGATGTCGAGGATGTCCACTGTGGAGACACCCTGTGCCTTGGTCTTGGCGAGTTCTGCGGTTACGCTGATGATGTCCGCTTTCTCGCCTCTATCTACCACCCCCTTAGATACGGTGTAGATAGTTTTGCATTTATAGTCAGTGAATAGTTCTGGGCAAAGCAGGTCGGTATTCTCTGCCCATTCTGCTGGGTAGTTGAGCAATGTGCCTATTACGACTTTCTCGCATAATTCATCAGATAATGGTAATCCGTTCATTTGGCACCCCCCTTCTTCTTGTTGTCCCTGTTGAGCCAGTTGCGTAAAGTTCGATACACACTTCTGTTGTTCTTGGTTATAGGCTTGTAATTTTCCATGCTTCTCAACGTGTCAAATATATCTTCACTCTCATAATTGTGCAATAGGGCGTTAAGTTGTTCCTCTGTGATTTGTTCCTGCATCTTCAGCAGGTGAGGACAATTTGCTTGCAGCCATTGATTGAACTGGACGAACTTCTCCGACTGGGGAGGAGAGGGCAAAGAAAGCTCGTCTTTCTTTGGTTTACTTTCTTTATTTCCTATTCCTATTCCGCTATTGATTTGCTTTTGTTTTGCTATTGATTTGTTATTGTTTGCTTTTGACCTACCTAACTCGCTGATAATCTGTGCATTGCTATTACCAACATTACGGCTAATTCCCTTGCCTTTAACGCCTCCTGACTTTCCAGCCATCGCACGCACTTTAGAGATTTTTTTTCCCTTTTGATAATATTGGCTCTATCAAATCCCAGGCAAGCAAATCGGTAGGACTATCCAAATTTGGCGACTCCTCATTAAAGTAATATTCACTCATAGCACGTACCAATCTGCCATATATCTCGTTGTCGAGTCGTGATAGTGCTCGATGATAACTTTCAAAAAAAGCAAAATGCGCATCTTTATTTCTCATTGCAGCCTCCTTTCTTTGCTCTATACGCCCTTAATCCTACCCATAGCGGAGCATCATCCCTAATTATAAACTCCTCTATAATGTCGCGTATTCTGTGTGGTTCTTTATTCATCCTTAACCCAACTTACCGGCAGCTATCAGTTCATTTATATACTTCTTTTGATACAGATTCTTCTTTCCAACCTTCACTCCTCTAATTATGCCATCCTTACATAAGCGCCACAGCGTCACACGCGTTATGTGTAGTAATTTACACATCTCTGCTGTGGTGTAGTACCCATCATCCTCTCTATCGGATGATATGTTTTTCTCGTTCATTGCCTCGGCAATCACCTGCCGCAGGTCATCCTTATTAACAAACATAATATTATCCATCTTCTTTGCGTTTAAGTATTTATGCAGAAAATATACAAACTTAAAATCGAATTAATGAGTATTTATGCAGTTTTCTTGATTATTAAACATTATTTAACTGTTTTGACCTCGTTTTGTGCATAATATGCAATATTCCGCCCAATTTGGTGCAGTAGTGGGATTAATATCTTTTAATGTCTTTTATTTGGATTATGATATTAATTTTCGTACCTTTGCAGCATGAAGTACAAAGAGCTGGAAAAGAAAGTCAAACGGGCCGGATGCTACGACACCCACAGGCAGATGGGAGGGCATCCGCTATGGTACTGCCCGGCTACGGACAAGTATTTCCGCATGAGCAATCACAGCAGCGAAGAAGTCGCTACAGGCACTCTAAACGCCATTCTAAAGGCAGCAGGAATCAAATAAAAGATAAGATTATGAAACAGATAAAAGCAATCATTGAAAGAGCCTCTGACGGCAATTACAGCGTTTATATGGATGCAGACAACTTGGACTATCTCGTAACAGGGACAGGAAAAACAGTTGATGAGGCAATAGAAAGTTTTAAGGCCGGATATGAAGATACCAAGCGGTTCTATGAGGAAGAAAACAGAAAGTTTGAGGAGGTTACATTCAATTACGAATACGACATAGCGTCGTTCCTCTCATACTTCACAAAGGCTTTCTCGTTGGCAGGGCTTTCACGCATCACCGGCATTAACCAGGGACAATTGAGCCACTATGTAACGGGCAGACGCACACCGTCACAGAAAACCATAAAAAAAATACAGAACTCCGTACATGCCTTTGCCCATGAACTGGAGCAAGTGCACTTTGCCTGACAAAAAATGGGAAAAATATTTTTTGAAGGTGAGCACAAGCCGTCCGTGGTTTCGGTTTCGGGGGGGTGGGGGATTCCCCCTATGTAAAAGTGTGTGTTACTTTACTTCCAACCGCCTGGATATTGTTTCTATCTTCTTTGCATCCTGATTAATTTCCACATTCAACAAAGACATAAGCTTATCTATCTGCTCCTGTTGCCGTCTGATCATAGTTAACAATAGCCGCACATCGTTAGCATTCAAACCGTAGTAATTATTCGTTACATACATGTTTCCACTATCCATATTGAGGACGTTTCTGTCTCCAGTCTGGGTGATGTTGCCATCTACGGATATTTTATTAGAGGCTGTCATCTGAACTGTGTCAAAGACTAAGACAATAAGATTTATCATTGCTCTGTTTATAGAGCATAAAGATTAGTACAATGACACAAGAAGAGTACACAAAGATGCTTGCTGTAGCGAAAGATCAGTTCAAGTCCGGCAAGCCCCTGTTTGGCAAGGATGGTGCATTCCATCAAGTATTGGAGGATTTCCTTAACGCTGCCATGGAGGGTGAGCTGGAGAGTCACCTTGAGGCAACCAATCCGGTAAGCGGTAATCGTCGTAATGGCAAGATGCACAAGCTGCTCCAAACGGAGTATGGTCCCGTAGAGATCGAGACACCTCGTGACCGTGATGGCAGCTTTGACCCCGAAACGGTGAAGAAACG
>FZRE01000019.1 GCA_900199655.1 Prevotellaceae bacterium KH2P17 | reverse complement strand
GTCAAAGCTGCCATCACGGTCACGAGGTGTCTCGATCTCTACGGGACCATACTCCGTTTGGAGCAGCTTGTGCATCTTGCCATTACGACGATTACCGCTTACCGGATTGGTTGCCTCAAGGTGACTCTCCAGCTCACCCTCCATGGCAGCGTTAAGGAAATCCTCCAATACTTGATGGAATGCACCATCCTTGCCAAACAGGGGCTTGCCGGACTTGAACTGATCTTTCGCTACAGCAAGCATCTTTGTGTACTCTTCTTGTGTCATTGTACTAATCTTTATGCTCTATAAACAGAGCAATGATAAATCTTATTGTCTTAGTCTTTGACACAGTTCAGATGACAGCCTCTGCGTAAAATTAATATTTAAGGAACTTGAAGCCTCTGTCCAGTCAATATAATCACAGAACTGCTCTAATATTTCGTTTGTAAATATGAAATCATGTCTTTTGCAGACAACATGCCAATCAAGTCTGTTTTTATACTTTTCAAGGGCATTAATGTCTAAGATAAAATGGCTCTTATCAGAAAGAATTGTCCAATTTATATATTCTTCATAGTCATCAATCAAAGATAGAATTACTTTCCTACCAGAAAGACTTGACAAGTCTATTTTATCTAAAGGTACATATTCAAGAACCCTTTTACTTAATGGGAAATATTGCAAATCTGACAAAAACTTCCAATCAATCAAATCAGAAATATTTTTCCTTTGTGCAATAGAGATAATGACCTCCTCGCTTTCCCATGCTCTCTTATTGTCCTGTTTAGACAAAAGTGACCAATTCAAATTTTCATTGATTTTATCCTGCAGAAATTCTTTCGTTGGATAAAATGATTTCGATGAACTAACAGCAAACCAATTCCATGCATAGTTCGGCATAGAATCAGCAAGCTCCATCGTAACTTTAATGACATGTCGATCCATAAGAGCATTATAATCATAATCGCCCTTAGGATTTATCTTGATGATTTGCTCAATATTTACGTCATCACGTTCTGATAAGACCTTAAAATCCAGTCTATCTTTGTATGACTCAATAATTTCGTTCAGTTTTTGCTTGTCTGGCTGACAGAATAACTTACTTGACATGGAAATAACTTCCCAGTCAATCTTATCTTTAAAACGAGAAAGAAACCATTTCTGATCATTCAAGCTCTCAAAAGAAGAAAGCAATTTAAAGTTCCATTTATTTCTTGTGTCACCAATCAGCGTCATGACATCATTAGTCCATGATTTTGGCTTAATCCCTAGCTTAGGATTGAACTTCAAACTGTTGTCTACGGCTTCTGAACTTGATAAAGCGTCCCAGTCCACAAAATTCCGGCATTCAAGAATATCACTGAATACATTAAAGTCTTTGTGTAAACAGAAATATTTCAAATCCCACCAATAAGATTTTTTTGTAGATGTTTCCTTGAGAACTTTTTTAAGTTCCTTGAATGAATATTGTGAAGTGAGTGATGTCCACGCTTCTTTACATTTTAAGTTAGGAGTGATATTTGTGATAACAAGTGCAATTTTATCAAGAAAATTATAATCAAACTTGTTCGATGTAGTTATGATTCTTCCAAAAATGACATTCCAATTCCAGTAATTTTTGAATTTATCAAGATTAGGATAAAGAAAACCTGTTGGAACATTCTCAGAAAGGCATATCCAATCCCATTTCTCGACAAACAGAGGATTTCCGAGGTTTTCTAATTTTAACTTAGAGAACATCCTTTCAGTTAAAATAATCCAATCCCATGGATATTTAGAATCTTTGTATTTGGCTATAACAAAATCTAACGAAGCTACGGACGAGAATTTAGTCCAAGCCTCTCCATCGTCACCGATATAAGAATCAATCTTTTCAATAGATTGAAGTTGTTCTATATTATCATTATTATCGAAGACGAGTTTCCAATCAAGCTTTTTTCCGAAGTTGCTATATAGCAAAGTGTTTGAAAGCTGCAAATCATTAGATGAAATTGCCTGCCAGTTCCACTCAAACTCAGGATGGGCAGATAAAATCTCTAAATCACGAATTGATTTGGAAACAAATGTTCGTCCCTCCTCAGTAGTGATATTTTGAGCGTATCTGTCAAAGAATCGTTTGTTCCATGTAATACTCTGAATACATTCGAATCCAATCATATATGGAGTGGTAGGCCAACTAATGAGACCACATTCCGTAAAAGCATCAATAACTTGTGGACTCCAAATGTAGTGTTTATCATTCAAAATACAGGAAGATAATGTACCTTCATCTTTGCTGGCTTCTTTAATGGCATTTATAAAGACATCATTAGTAGCAAATTTAATGCCCCATGTGGCATCCGCAAATATCCTGTCAAAGAAATGGATGCACAGAATATTTTCCTGCAATACTTCCAAGTTCTCATATAGGTACTCTATAGGAAACTCTGTTACTATTACATTCCAATCCCAACGTTTGTCAGGATTTGACAATACAGCGTTCTGAACCTCCGATGTATTTTTAGTGTAACGAGCAAGATTTACCTGAACGATGCTAAGATTAGACAAAACAAAAGCATCCGGCAGAATTTTCTCCAATTCTTCCCAGTTCCATTCGTCCAGTGTGTCCTTTTGCTGAAATATTAATTGCTCTATAGTTTCTATGTTCCTGCCTAAATCAGATGACAACACCTCCAAATCCCATGGATAATCAAAAAAATGATCAATGAGAAATTGGTCTTCTGCACGTTCAGTTAAAACAGGCCAATCCAGATTTCCCTTATAAGATGGAATATATGAATAGATTTCTGTTATCAAGGTCAAAATACTCCTGCTGTTCGGCTTGATAAATATTTGCCTTTTCCTTTGATT
Source organism: Prevotellaceae bacterium KH2P17 (assembly GCA_900199655.1). Taxonomy (GTDB): domain Bacteria; phylum Bacteroidota; class Bacteroidia; order Bacteroidales; family Bacteroidaceae; genus Prevotella. The sequence continues at coordinate 60,287 of FZRE01000019.1, read as the reverse complement.
GATATTCCAACCTCTTCAAAAGAGGTGTCATCTCATAATGAATTATAGAATCAATTATTTCATCATCTGGCCATATCTGCTTCTTTTCAACCATGTCACTATAAATTCCCATATCTTTGTAAAATGGGAACATCGAAAGTGCTGTCGGTGTATCGGATTTCAGTTTTTGATGCTCAAATAAATACTTGGTTCCAGAGAAGAACTTAAAGTGCTTCTTTTCTTCAAGTGATATTTTACCAAGATTTGTTAAGATGACATCATGCTCCACCACCTTGATTAGATGTTCATCTTCTACCTTCTTTAAAATGTCCTCAAACATTCTGACTTCAGCAATATCAAAATATATTTCAGGCTTACCTTCGTTCTCCTGGTTCACCATGCTGAATCCAAGGAGAACTCCAAGACTACGCTTGTCATAGAAACCATCGCTTGCTGCCAGGATGGAACATATAACGTCATATAAATCATCAAGAGGTTCTTCTGTGAAGTATAAAATGTCACAAGTATATTTCTTCACCCCCCATTTAGTCAGGGTTGAATAAATAAATTCTGCATTCGCTATTTTATCTGTGATTTTCATACTTCTTCTTGATTTACGACGTGATTATTTTTGTTCGACTCTATAGTTAAGAACAGTCTTCTATAAATTTCCAAATTGGAAAAATGTTCTCTGTTCCCGAGTATTATTAACAGTCTTTTGGCTCTGGACAATGCTACGTTAAGTCTGTTAGGAGATTGAGCGAAACTTAAAGAATGCTGTTCTGGATAGCCATACTTCGGATATCTTTTCCTGTCTGGCTGCCGATTCATGGAACTTTGAATGATATTACTCCTCACCATGGAGACAATAACGATGTTGCATTCCTTTCCTTGAAATCTGTCAACAGTACTTACACGTGTAGGAATACCTTTGTGTCCGAAAGCCATATATAGGGGGTAAAACGAAATGTGAAAAAACTGAAGATAGGATAAAGGGGTGATTTGCTTTGTATATCAAAGAGTTATGAGATAATAGAGGTTGGAACGATTGCAAAACGAAATGTTACATTGGCTTTACATTTGTGTTACATTCGAGGCTCGTTTGAACGGTGTTTGAGTGATAAATGTTACATCGGGGGCAAATTGAGGCAAAATGGGGCGATTTCTGTGCTGTAGTGGGTGTGTGGCGGTGGAAACCAAGCAAAGGTGACACAGGCGAAAAGAAGGGGCTTAGACGGGCTTCTGAAGTGGTTTAGAATGATGGGGCTATCGTGTCAAGTTCCGTTATTTTTTATCAGAATTGAAATTATATATTATATAAAAATATCGTATATAGTTATTATTTTGTATATTTGCAGCAAAATAAAGCGATTATGACCAAGGTTATACATGTGCATTTGATACAGGGACGAAAGAACTACTACTTCGGCTCCATACCTGCGATATACAGTGTTCTGACGGCGGAGGAAATAGGTATAAAGCAATGCTCGTTGGAGCGTGCAGGACTGAGCAAAGGAGGCGTTATATTGAATAAAAAGGCGTGCATAATGGCCGGGGAACTTATCCGCTCGAAAGTGACAAAAAAGTGATAAGTTTGAACAGCTAAAACGCTGATTGAACGATAGTTGAACGGTTTTCGACTGGCTTTTGAACAGTCGGAAGCCGCTTTTGCGTTTTTGAGGGTTAAAAAAGGGGGTGATTTTTGTTTATAAAAAATGCAAGAAAGTCGTTACATACTTGCATCCCGCTGTTAAATATATGCTTTTTTGAATACATACTGATTAATATCCGCTGCAAAGGTAAAAATTATTCTTTAATCATGCAAACTTTTTGTGTAAAAAGTTCAAGAATAGTTTTATTTCTTGCACAATCCTTTACAGCTTACTCGGTCTTTACCAGCCTCAAACGGCGCCACACGCAGTTGGGCATCCGCCGCCAGCAGAAGGTCAGGATGCGGTACTTCCAGTCCACTATCCACACATGGCGGTGGCTGTTTAGGGCCCTAACAATCTCGCGGGCGGCCTTTCCGGCGTCGAGCAACATGGGGTAACGGCTGCCTGCAAGCAGCGGCGTGTCTACAAAGCCGGGGCGAATATCGGTGAACGAGATGGGCAGCCTGCGGCTGTTGGCAAGCTGTTCGAGCGCCTGGATATAGGTACTCTGAAAGGCCTTGGTGGCGCTGTACGAGGGTGCAGGGCCCAGTCCCTTGGTTCCGGCGATAGAGGAAATGACGGCAATGTGGCCTCCGCCGTGCGTGGCCAGATAGTTGAAGGCCGCGCCGACCATGCGGGTAAACCCCAGCGCGTTGGTCTCCACGGTGTCGGCTTCTATGTCGGCATCGAGCCTGATGTTCTGCTTTCCTATGCCCGATACGTGGAAATACAGCTCCATGCCGCCCATACGGTCTGCCAGCTCGAGCAGCCGTTCGGGCGCATCGGCCGCCGTTACGTCTATACGGGCAGTCGTTACCCGCTCCGGGCAGGTATTTCTCACTTCTTCCAACGCCTCCAGCCGGCGGGCCGCTATGCCCACTTGCCAGCCCTGGTGCAGCAGGATGAGGGCTATCCGGCGCCCCAATCCGGAGGATGCTCCTATGATAATGGCTCTTTTCATACTCACAAATTTAGTGAAAAAAGTCTGTTGCAAGCACAAAATAGACCAAATAATTTGCTTTTTCAAGCTATTTACCTTATTTTTGCAACACTAAATAATAATGTATCAACGTATGAAAGATTTTTTCAAGTACGCCTTTGCCACCGTTGTGGGAATCATCATCTTCCTGGTTGTCATGGGCATCTTTGCCGCCATGAGCATTGTAGGCATGATTTCATCTGCCCAGGCCACGAAAAACGTAAGTAAGAATTCGGTACTCGTCATGAACCTCTCGGGAGTCATGAAAGAACAGGCCGACGAAAACATCCTGGCGATGCTGGCGGGTAATTCGGCCAACACCATAGGCCTCAACGAGACGCTCTCGGCCATCCGCAAGGCCAAGAAGAACGACAACGTGAAAGGTATCTACATAGAGGCGGGCATGCTGAGCGCCGACTACCCACAGCTGCAGGAAATCCGCAACGCACTGCTCGACTTCCGGAAGAGCGGCAAATGGATTGTTGCCTACGGCGACACCTACACCCAAGGCACCTACTATCTGGCCTCGGCAGCCAGCAAGATATATCTCAATCCGCAGGGAATGATTGACTGGGCAGGCATCGGAGCACAGCCCATCTTCGTCAAGGACCTGCTCGACAAGTTCGGTATCAAGATGCAAGTGCTCAAGGTGGGCAAGTACAAGAGTGCCACCGAGACGTTTACCGAGGACAAGATGAGCGAACCGAGCCGCCAACAGACGCAGGCATACATCGACGGACTGTGGCAAAACATGCTGAAGGCAGTCTCCGAGAGTCGCCATATCAGCACCGAACAGCTCAACGCGCAGGCCGATAATCTTATCATCTTCGGCGACCCCAAGGAGTATGTAAGGAACCGTTTTGTGGACGGTTTGCTCTACGCTGACCAAATAAAAAGCGAAGTAAAGAAACTGCTTGGCGTTGAACAGGATGCTGCAATCAACCAGCTGAGCATCTCCGACATGCAGAACGTGAAGGAGAAGCACGACGGTGAGCAAGTTGCAGTCTACTACGCTTACGGCGATATCGTGCAAAGTCAGCTGCCGGGAGGCCTCTTCAGCGGTGCTCACCAGATTGTGGCAACCGATGTGAACAAGGATTTGGAGGGCCTGATGGAGGACGACGACGTAAAGGCAGTGGTCATTCGCGTGAACTCCGGCGGCGGCAGTGCTTACGCTTCGGAACAGCTGTGGCACCAGATTGAACTGCTGAAGAAGAAGAAACCGGTTGTTGTCTCTATGGGCGGCATGGCTGCATCGGGCGGTTACTACATGAGTTGCGGTGCCAACTGGATTGTTGCAGAGCCTACCACGCTCACCGGCAGCATCGGTATCTTCGGCATGATACCCGACCGCAGCCAGCTGCTCACACAGAAACTCGGCATCAAGTTCGACGAAGTGAAGACCAACAAGAACAGTCTGTTCGGCACGGGCGCCCGTCCTATGAACGCAGAAGAAATATCCTACATGACTGCCTACATCGACCGCGGCTACAATCTCTTCCGTCAGCGCGTGGCAACAGGCCGCAAGATGACGACTGATCAGGTGGAAGCCATCGCCCAAGGGCATGTTTTCCTCGGTCAGGATGCACTCAAGATAAAGCTCGTAGACGAGCTGGGAGGCCTGGACAAGGCCGTGGCTAAAGCTGCCAAGCTGGCTAAAATCAACGAATACTACACCTCCGAATATCCTGCTCCGCTAAGTTTCACCGACCAGTTGTTGGCCGAAACCGGCGGCGGAAACTATCTGGACGAGCAGCTCCGCGCCTTCCTGGGCGAATACTATGAACCCTTCCTGCTCCTTAAAACAATGAACCGGCAGGACGTTATACAGGCACGTATCCCGTTCTACCTCAACATCAAGTAATGCGAACAGAAGGAGACCTCATACATATCAACGAATGGCTGAAGCCTCTTAGCTGGCTTTACGGAATCGGTGTGCGGCTTCGCAACCAGCTCTTTGAGGTCGGCGTGCTCAAGGAACATTCCTTCAGCATCCCTGCCATCTCTGTTGGCAACATCACGGTAGGCGGCACCGGCAAGACTCCTCACGTGGAGTATCTCGTCAACTTGCTGCATGACAAGGTGAAGGTGGCCGTGCTTTCGCGCGGCTACAAGCGCAAAACAAGAGGCTTTGTGCTGGCCGGCGAGCAGACCACAATGCCCGAGATAGGCGACGAGCCCTACCAGATGAAAAAGAAATTCAGCGACATCTACGTGGCTGTTGACAAAGACCGCGTTCGCGGAATAGAGATGCTAACCTCGCTGGAGGATACCAAGGACGTTGATGTTATCCTGCTCGACGACGCCTTCCAGCACCGATACGTAAAGCCGGGCATCAACATCCTGCTCGTTGACTACCACCGGCTGATTATCTATGACAAGCTCCTGCCGGCCGGAAGGCTGCGGGAACCGAAGGAAGGCAAGGCAAGGGCCGACGTTGTTATCATCACCAAGTGCCCCAAGGACCTTAAACCTATGGAATTCCGCGTACTCACCAAGGCCATGGATCTGTACGCTTATCAGGAGCTCTACTTCACTACTATCGACTATGACGACCTGCGTCCCGTCTTCGGAGACCCCGACCGCCGCATGAAGATAGCCGAAGCAGCAGGCTCGCACGTGGCATTGCTCACCGGCATTGCATCGCCCCGGCAGATGCTTCTCGACCTTTCGGCAATGGGAATGACCATTACCCCACTCACTTTCGGCGACCATCACCAGTTCCGGGAGCGCGATGCACAGACCATCAACGAGAAGTTCGCCGCCCTGCCTGCACCCAAATTGCTCATCACGACGGAGAAAGACGCGGCGCGGCTGGAGGCCTTTGAGGGGCTGAGCAGCGAGGTGAGAGACAGCCTCTATGTGCTCCCCATCCACGTGAGCTTCATGCTCGGCCAAGAAGAAAACTTCAATCAAAAAATCATAAGCTATGTACGAAAGAATTCAAGAAACAGCATCCTGGTTAAAAAAAAGGATGACAACAAGTCCAAAGACCGCCATCATTCTGGGAACAGGCCTGGGACAATTAGCTTCCGAGATAACTGACACCTGCGAATTTCCCTATAAGGACATCCCCAACTTTCCCGTTTCGACCGTCGAAGGGCATGCCGGAAAGCTCATCTTCGGCAAACTTGGCGGCAAGGACATCATGGCCATGGAGGGCCGTTTCCACTTCTACGAGGGCTACAACATGAAGGAAGTAACCTTCCCGATACGCGTCATGTACGAATTAGGCATCCAGACGCTCTTCGTGTCGAATGCTTCGGGCGGCATGAACCCGAAGTTCAAGATTGGCGACCTCATGATTATAGACGACCACATCAACCTCTTTCCCGAGCATCCGCTGCGCGGCAAGAACTTCCCAACGGGCCCCCGCTTCCCCGATATGCACGAAGCCTACAACCTGCAGCTGCGCAATCTGGCCGACACCATTGCCCGCGAGAAAGGCATCCGCGTAGTTCACGGAACCTACGTTGGCGTTCAGGGACCTACGTTTGAAACGCCTCACGAGTACCGCATGTACCACCTGCTGGGCGGAGATGCCGTAGGCATGAGCACCGTACCGGAGGTTATCGTGGCCTGCCACTGCGGCATCAAGGTCTTCGGCCTTAGCGTCATTACCGATTTAGGCGGTTTTGATGCCCCCGTAGAGGTAAGTCACGAGGAGGTGCAGGAGGCTGCCAACGCCGCCCAACCCAAGATGACAGAGATTATGCGCGAGATGATAAGCCGCTCGTAACGTAGCTCGCAAGCGGCCGATAACAACTTTCAACACAGCAACCAACGACATTTTATGACAGAAATATCAACACTTGGCGAGTTTGGTCTCATTGACCGGCTCACCAAGAACATCAAACCCAAAAACGAATCTACAGTGTACGGCGTGGGCGATGACTGCGCCGTACTTCATTATCCCAATAAAGAAGTGCTCGTGACAAGCGACATGCTCATGGAAGGAATACACTTCGACCTCACCTACACCACCATGGAACAGGTTGGATACAAGGCTGCCATGGAGAACATCAGCGACATTTTCGCCATGAACGGCACGCCCCGGCAGCTGATAGTCAGCATCGCCGTGGACAAGAGGTTCAGCATTGAGAACATGGACGAGTTCTATGCAGGACTGCGGGCAGCCTGCGACAAGTGGAACATCGACATCGTGGGAGGCGACACTACCTCAACCCGCACGGGCCTGGCCATCAGCATCACGCTCATTGGAGAGGCCGACAAGGCCGACATTGTGTACCGGAACGGAGCCAAGGAGACCGACCTCATCTGCGTAACGGGCGACCTCGGCGCCGCCTACATGGGTCTGCAGCTCCTGGAAAGGGAAAAAACAGTTTATTACGAGCAGTATGACGCGCTGGCAAAAAAGGTAAGCGAGGCCAAGAAAACAGGCAACGCGCAGAACCTGAAGGCGTTGGAGACCGACCTCAACACGCTCAACGACTTCCGCCCCGACTTCGCCGGAAAGGAATACATCATAGACCGGCAGCTGAAACCCGAGGCCCGCGGCGACATCATAGCCCGCCTGCGCGAACTCAACATACGGCCTACGGCCATGATGGACATTTCCGACGGGCTCAGCTCCGAGTTGCTCCACATCTGCAAACAGAGCCATTGCGGGTGCCGGGTGTACGAGAAACAGATTCCCATCGACTACCAGACAGCCGTCATGGCCGAAGAGTTGAACATGAACGTAACCACCTGCGCCATGAACGGAGGCGAGGATTACGAGCTGCTCTTCACCGTTCCAATAGGCGACCACGAGAAAATCGAGGGTCTGGAAGGCGTCCGCCAGATAGGCTACATCACCAAAGAAGCGCTGGGATACCAGCTCATTGCGCGCGACGGCAACGAATTCGAGATAACCGCGCAGGGTTGGAACGCCCTCCTGTAAGCGGCCGTCATGCCATGCCCCGCTGGCCTTCCGCCGTATTGGTAAGTTTGTTAAAAAACACTAACAGTGCGGATTTTACGCGCGAGGCATGGCAGATTATGAACTAAATGCCTTACCTTTGCATCCGCAAAAAGACAAACCACGCTGGTACCTTAGCTCAGGTGGTAGAGCAATGGACTGAAAATCCATGTGTCCTTGGTTCAACTCCAAGAGGTACCACTCCTCCTTTCATGAGCCCGGTTCTCGCAAGAGGCCGGGTTTTTTGTTTGTTTATCCTATCACATATTTGCTCCCCGGCAGGTACGATATCAGCTTGGATGTTACCGCCGTACAGCCAAACGTGAGCACGGCGATGGCCGGTATCGTTACGTAAACGGGCAACAACGGATGCGCCACGTCGCCGCCAATGAGCAACTGGGCTATGGGCGCGAGGAAGAACAGGTGCATCAGGTACATGCCGTAGCTGAGTTTGGCTATGCCGGTAACGGCCTTGGGAGCCACCGGAGCCTCTATACAGGTAAACAGCAGGAAAGCTCCAAACGTGGCACAGAGCACGTTCGGCGTACAGAACTCCCACGCCCATTCCAGCATCGGAGTATCTATGAGCTGCCCGGGCACGCCCTTCCACCAGAACGACCACGCCGTAAAAGCCGCTCCTGCCACAAAGCACAGGGCGCCCACACGGAGCCTGCGCGGACGCTCCCAATTAAGATGAAAGCGGATGTAATGGGCCAACACGAGGTAGCCGATGTAGCCCGAGCAATACCAAAGAGCCGAGAAGCCGTTCCAGAAACACTCGCCCCACAGCTCGGCCGACACGTAGCGATGCAGCCACGGCGTAAGTGTGGAGAAGGCAAAGATGCCGATAAAGATGCGCTCATCCCTGGCCGAAGCCCGTTCCAGCCACGGCGAAATGACGGGAATGATAAGGTACAGGCTGATGAGCGGATACATGAACCACAGATGGCCGGCCATGGAGGGAAAGTTGAAGGGCAGCATCTTCAGGTCCGCCAGCGACTGTTGCCACGTCATGCCGCCCCAGGCCAGCGGCAGAAACGTGTAAAGCAGCAGGAACGAGACGAACGGCGGCAGGATGCGCAGGAACCTGCGGCGGTAGAACTGGCCCATAGTTACGCCCGGCTTCATGGGCACCAGCAGGAATGCCGACACGATTATGAACAGCGGCACGGCAGTACGGCTTACGCCGCCGTCGTAGAACGCCACCCAGAAACGGTTGCTCTCCGTGGCCAGCATTGACATGTTGCCGGCCAGCCCCGACGTGTCGGCACCGTAGAAATTCTCATTTGCGTGAACCAGCATCACCATGAAACAGGCCACCACGCGGATGTAATCGACAAAAGAAATACGTTTTTCCATCTTTGGTTTTTGGTTGCAGATTGATAAGAAGCCCGTCTCTCCACCTCCGTTGGCGGCTGCAGGCAGGCGCAAAAGTACAACATTTCGGCCACACGGCCTAACTTTCGGCCGGCATTTTCCGGCTCCTTTTCAGTCAAAAGTTCGCCATCCTGCCCTCCGCAGCGCCTAAACACGGGTAACGGCAGCATGTTTCAGCGTGCTTGGAAGCATCACTCAGGAACTTTCGACACCTGTCGCACGATTGTTCGACACTTGTCGCAGATATATGCTACACCTGTCGAAAGTTCCCGAACCACACCTTCGGCACCCCGGTTTAAAACTTCTAAAACCCCGGAACGCATCGCCCGCGAACGGAGCCGTTGCAAGGTAAAAACCCCGTGCTCATCGATTTCAGCGAAAAAGGTAACAAATTCGGGCTTCAATATCTTGTTTTTTCGGATATTTCTTCGTATTTTTGCCTCGCTAACATTTGGCAAATTACAAACTTATAGCAAATCAAGGTATGAAGAAACTACTTGTTATCGTTGCGGCCGTCATGGTGAGCATGGCCGGCTTTGCACAGTCCAAGGTCTACCTTACGCGCGAAATATCGCCCGAGGCTCTGGTCAAAATCTACCGCGCACTGGGCGTAAAGGCCGAAGGGCGCGTAGCTGTGAAAGTGAGTACGGGCGAAGGCACCAACCCCAACTACCTGAAACCGGCACTCATCAAGAACCTGGTGGAAGAGGTGAACGGTACCATCGTTGAGTGCCGCACGGCCTACCAAGGCGACCGCATGGAAACGAAGGACCACTGGAACGTCATCCACCGGCACGGGTTCGACTCACTCTTTGCCGTTGACCTGATGGACGAGTACGACGAAATACGCATACCCGTAAAGGACCGCACCCACATCAAGTACGACATCGTAGGCGGCCATCTGGCCAACTACGACTTCATGGTGGCGCTCAACCACTTCAAGGGCCATCCCATGGGCGGCTACGGCGGTGCGCTGAAGAACCTCTCCATCGGCGTGGCCAGTCGCAACGGCAAGGCTTACATCCACTCCGCAGGCAAGATACAGACACCTGAAAACCTCTGGACTCCCGAGAACATCGGCAACCAAGACGGCTTCCTGGAGAGCATGGCGGCAGCTGCGCAGGCCGTGGTAGACTACTTCAAGGCCGAGCGAGGCATCATCTACATCAGTGTAATGAACAACATGAGCATCGATTGCGACTGTGTTGCCCATCCCGCTCCGGTCAAGCTGAAGGACTACGGCATCCTGGCATCCACCGACCCCGTGGCACTCGACCAGGCTTGCGTCGACATCATCAACAGTCAGAAGGTAGAGGCAGAGAACGACCCGACCGACTTGCTCAAGCGCATCGACAAGCAGCACGGCACCCACACCATAGACTGGGCCGAGAAAATAGGCCTGGGCAGCAAGAAATATACTATCGTAAACATTGACAAATAACCAGCTGCAGGCGGCTGTGTACACGGTACCGCTTCTGCTGTCATAAAAGAACAGAAACATGATTGGTTCAACTGAGATTATCATCATCGCCCTCATTGTATTGTTACTCTTCGGCGGCAAAAAGATACCCGAGCTCATGAAAGGGCTCGGCAAAGGCGTAAAGAGCTTCAAGGACGGCGTGAGCGGTGTTGAAGACGTAATGAAAGAAGACGACAAACAGAAGCCTCTGCAACAGGCGGAAGAGAAGAAGGACTAAGCTCGCAGCACCGCACAACCTACTATGAGCGAAGGACAAGAACTCACATTCTGGGAACATCTCGACGTATTGCGCGCCTATCTGATACGCATCATCGTGGTAGTTGCCCTGTTCGGAGCCATTGCCTTTTGCTTCAAGGAGCAGTTGTTCGACATCGTTCTGGCTCCCGCCAGTTCCAACTTCATCAGCTACAGGCTGCTGCATGCCGCTCCTTTCAAAATCCATCTGGTAAACATCGGGCTCACGGAGCAGTTCATGATTCACATGAAGACAGCCTTCAGCTTCGGCATTCTGGTTGCTTCACCTTATATAATATACCTGCTCTACAAGTTCATCTCGCCGGCTCTGTACCAGCGGGAGAAGCATTACGCTGTCCGGATAGTGGGAGGCGCCTACGTCATGTTTATGGTAGGCGTGCTCGTCAACTACTTTCTCATCTTCCCGCTCACGGTCCGTTTCCTCGGAAACTATCAGGTCAGTGAGGCCGTTGGCAACATGCTGTCGCTGCAGTCGTACATGGACACGCTGTTGCTGATGAGCATTCTCTTCGGCGTTGTGTTCGAGATACCCGTCATCAGCTGGCTGCTGGCCGTGTTCGGACTGCTCAAGGCCGAGTGGATGCAGCGTTACCGGCGCCATGCCTTCGTGGCTGTCATCATCATTGCGGCCGCCATCACGCCTACCGGTGATGCCTTCACGCTGGCTATCGTGTCGCTGCCCATCTGGCTGCTCTACGAGACCAGCATCTGGATAGTTAAGACTACAAACATACAAAAACATTAACTTTATGCTCAGGAAAATCAGAATCACCCTGGCAAGTGTATGCTTCGTCGGCATCACCTTGCTGTTTTTGGACTTCACGGGCGCTCTTCACACATGGCTGGGCTGGATGGCCAAGATACAGTTTCTGCCTGCTCTGCTGGCACTCAACGCCCTTGTGATAGCCGCCTTAGTGGTGCTCACGCTCGTCTTCGGCCGCATTTACTGCTCCGTTATCTGCCCGCTCGGCGTGTTCCAGGACATTGCAGCCTGGTTCGGCAAGCGCGGCAAGAAGCTGCCTTATACCTACTCCAAGGCCGTGAGCTGGCTGCGCTACCTCATGCTGGCCGTCATGGTCGTTGCCTTTGTACTGGGTGTAGGCTCCGTGGTGGCGTTATTGGCGCCCTATTCGGCCTACGGCCGCATGGCCGGAAACCTCTTCCAGCCGCTCTACCTGTGGGGTAACAACGTGCTGGCAGCCATTGCCGCCAGCGTTGACAGCTACGCTTTCTACAGCGCCGACGTATGGATAAGGAGCCTGCCCACGTTCATCATTGCTGCCGTAACATTCGTTGTGCTCGTTGTCTTGGCATGGCGAAACGGCCGAACGTACTGCAACACCATCTGTCCTGTGGGCACCGTGCTCGGTTTCCTGGCACGTTTCTCGTGGTTCAAGATTTACTTCGACGGCAACAAATGCCGCAGCTGCTCGCTCTGCTCACGCAACTGCAAGGCCTCGTGCATAGACTTCAAGAACCTGAGTGTTGACTACAGCCGCTGCGTAACCTGCGGAGATTGCCTGCAGCATTGCGAATACGGAGCCCTGCATTACGGCCACCCGTCGGCTGACATCAGGCAGACAAACAAGCAGAAGATGGCCGAAAAGGCAGAAAAAGCCCGCCAGCGCGAGGAGCAAAAGCAGCAACCGGCACAGCAGGAAACCACGACGGAAAACAGCGTAGATACCTCCCGCCGCAGCTTCCTGATGGCTGCAGCACTAGCAACCACCGCCACCGCAATGGCTCAAAAGGACAAGAAGGTTGACGGCGGACTTGCTGAAATCGTGAACAAGGTGGCACCCAAGCGCACCACCCACATCACACCGCCGGGTTCCTACAGTCTTGCGAACATGGCGAAGCACTGCACCGGCTGCCAGCTCTGCGTATCCGAGTGCCCCAACGGCGTGCTGCGCCCGTCTACGGAACTAACAAGACTGATGCAACCCGAGTCGAGCTACGAGCGCGGTTTCTGCCGGCCGGAGTGCACGCGCTGCTCGGAGGTGTGCCCAACGGGCGCCATCAGGCTCATTGACAAGGCACAGAAATCCTCCATCCAGATAGGCCATGCCGTGTGGATAAAGAAGAACTGCGTTCCCATAACCGACGGAGTAGAGTGCGGCAACTGTGCCCGACACTGCCCAACCGGTGCCATCAGCATGATACCTTACCAGACCAAGGACGGCGAAGTGCAGATACCAAGCGTTGACGAAGCACGCTGCATTGGCTGCGGAGCCTGCGAGCATCTGTGTCCGGCCAGTCCATTCTCGGCCATCTATGTCGAAGGCCACGAAGTTCACAAGACCATTTAAAAGCGAAAAACGATGAGTAACAAGATAAACAGACGCTCGTTCCTGAAGCTCTTTGGTGCAGGAACGCTCACTGCGGGCACTGCAGCAGTGGTGGGATGCAAGAACAATGACAACACGACCAAGGCCCGTCAGGAACCCCCGGTGGGAAAGATGACCTACCGCCTGAACCACAACACGGGCGACAAAGTCTCCATCCTGGGCTACGGCATGATGCGACTGCCCACCAAAGGGCAGACATTGGGAGGCCGGCAGGTAGGCGACGAAGAGGTTGACCAGGACATGGTAAACAAGCAGGTGGACTATGCCTTGGCTCACGGAGTGAACTACTTTGACACCTCACCCGTATATACGCAGGGCATGAGCGAGCACCACACGGGCATCGCCCTGCACCGCCATCCGCGCAAGAGCTACTACATAGCCACCAAGATGTCCAACATGCACTCCTACACAAGGCAGGATTCCATCGACATGTTCAACCATTCGCTTAAGGAACTGCAGACCGATTACATCGACTACTACCTGCTCCACTCCATCGGCGGCAGCAATGACGAGTACCCGGATGCCATCGATCTCTTCAATGCACGCTTCATCAAGAACGGCATTCTGGACTTTATACTCCAGAAGAAGAAAGAAGGAAAGATACGCAACCTCGGCTTCAGCTACCACGGCGACGTCAAGGTGTTTGACCATGCGCTGCAGATGATGGACCAGGGGAAGGTACACTGGGACTTCGTACAGATAGAGCTGAACTACCTGGACTGGCATTGGGCCAACGAAATAAACGACCGCAACACCGATGCCGAGTACCTGTACGAGGAGCTGCGCAAGCGTAACATCCCCGCAGTCATCATGGAACCGCTGCTCGGAGGCCGTCTGGCCGACATGCCCATCAAGCTGGTTAACCAGCTCAAGCAGCGCGAACCCGAACGCAGCGTGGCCTCCTGGGCCTTCAGATACGCTGCAACCAGACCCAACGTGCTGGTATTGCTGAGCGGCATGACATACATGGAACACCTCAAAGACAATCTCCTTTCGCTCTGTCCGCTCAAGCCTCTCACCGCTAAAGAAATGACTTTTCTGGAAGAAGACATAGCTAAACAGATTGTGGGTTACAAGACCATACCCTGCAACGACTGCAAATACTGCATGCCCTGCCCCTATGGAGTCGACATTCCGGGCGTGTTCGTGCATTACAACAAGTGCCTCAACGAGAGCAACGTCCCGCAGACAACACAGGACCCGGAGTATGCCAAGGCCCGCCGTGCATTCCTGGTAGGCTACGACCGCAGCGTTCCAAAGCTCCGGCAGGCCGACCACTGCATCGGTTGCGGTACCTGCGTGCCCATGTGTCCGCAGAAGATACAGATACCGGACGAGCTCCACAACATAGCCGACTACGTGGAGGAACTGAAGCAAGACCTGCTATAAACCATGAAGGGAGACTCTACCGCGAGCCTCCCTTTTTTCTTTTTACAGCTCTGCAACAAACCGCCAGGGCTGCATTTTCACACCCTCAAAATCCATGACGCTGAACCGGCATCCTGGCGGAGGTGCCGTTCAAGCCCCTTGAAGGGCACGGTCAAGCCCCTTGAAAGGCACGTTCAAGCCCCTTGAAGGACACGTTCAGCAATCTTGCTCCAAACTATCTATAAGACAGACTGTTACGAGCAGTCAGTCATCCTGTACCTGCAGGCGGTCGCCACGGACAGTGAAATGGATGTCGCTGCCCATGAACGGCATACCGTAAACCTTGCCGGGGTCGTCCTGATAGTGCGGGCGGGGGTCCAGTTCCAGCGTTTTTCGCAACGCCTCCAGCTGCCGGCGGGAGAAGCCGGAAGCAATCCTATCGGGTATCTCCACGTGCAGCCGGCTTATGGGACGGGCGTCCACAAACCCGCTGCGAGCACCAGGATGGCTGTCGGCATAGGCTACATAGGGCTTGATGTCATAAATGGGCGTGCCGTCCATCAGGTCGGCGCCGCGCACGTGGATAACCGGTCCGCGGCTTGTCTCCCACTCTATGCGGTCTATCCTGACGCATGACAGGCCGATGTTGTTGGGCCTGAAGGGCGACCGCGATGCGAAAACGCCCACCTTCTCGTTGCCTCCCAGCACGGGCGGACGCACCACCGGGCTCACGCCAGCATGCCTGTTGGCCGAGAACTCCCATATCAGCCAGATGTAATCGAAGCCGTCCAGGCCGCGCAGTGCATCGCGGTTGCGGTACTGCCGCTCAAAGATGATTTCGCCTTCCAGTTCCTCCACCAGGTTACTTTGCTTGGGAATGCCGAACTTGGAAGTAAAAGGCGAACGAAAAGTTGCTATCGGTTTGAGTTCCATCTTTATGGGTTTATGTCGCAAAATTACGCAAAAAAGACGTGAAAAATAACGGTTTCTCCAAATCTTTTGCTAACTTTGTGGGAAAAACAGGAGCGCATGAAATTCGACAACAGCGGCATCCGCCGCCAAGACCGGCTAATGGACGAAGCCCAGGCAAGGGCACTTCTGCAGACGGCAGAGTACGGCGTGCTCTCCATGACCGCCGAGAACGGAGAGCCCTACGGCATCCCCGTGAACTACGTTTGGGACGGGCAGAGCAGCATCTACATTCATTGTGCGCCCCAGGGGCGTAAGCTCCGCGCCATTGCTGTCCACCCCGAGGTGTCTTTCTGCATCGTGGGGCGCGTGAACCTGATGCCCGGCAGCTTCACCACCGAGTACGAGAGCGTGGTCTGCAAGGGCACGGCCAGGGCCAACCTGACCGAGGAGGAGAAGATGAAAGCCCTGCACCTGCTCATCGACAAGCTCTCTCCCGGCTTCAGGGAGCTGGGCGACAAGTACGCCCACAAGAGCTTTCACCGCGTGGATATCATCCGCATAGACTTCACGGAGTTCAGCGGCAAGTGCAAGCGAGTTACCCATCCCGTACAATACTGACACCCAACAGCTTTCCTTAGTATAATCAACCATTTATTGATACCAACATGAAAATACGTTCACTCTTCATCAGCACACTGCTGCTGGCAGGCCTGCTGCCTGCTGCGGCACAATCAGTAAAACTCACGGCTGGCAACATCGACGCCGTGCTCAAGGCCATGACCTTGGAAGAAAAGGCACGTCTGCTTGTCGGAGAGAGGCAGACCAAAGTTCCGGGAGCTGCCGGAGCAACCGCCGCCATACCGCGACTGGGCATTCCGCAGACCATCCTGAGCGACGGCCCTGCCGGCCTCCGTATCAACCCAACGCGTAAGGACGACGCCCGGACCTACTACACCACGGCCTTTCCCGTGGGCTCGCTGGTGGCTGCCACGTGGAATGTGGAGCTGGCCGAGCAGACTGGCAGGGCCATGGGCGACGAGGTACTGCAGTACGGATGCGACGTACTGCTGGCGCCGGGGCTCAACATCCACCGCTCTCCTCTGTGCGGGCGTAACTTTGAATACTATTCAGAAGACCCGCTGCTGGCCGGCAAGATGGCCGCCTGCACGGTGCGCGGCGTCCAAAGCAACGGCGTAGGAACCAGCGTGAAGCACTTTGCCGTGAACAGTCAGGAGACCGAGCGCACGAGCGTAAACGAAGTGGTATCGAAGCGAACGCTGCGCGAACTCTACCTTCGTAACTTCGAGATAGCCGTCAGAGAGGGGCATCCCTGGACCGTGATGTCTTCCTACAACAGGCTCAACGGCCCCTTCACGCAGGAGAACAGACAGCTGCTCACCACGCTGCTGCGCGAGGAGTGGGGCTTCGACGGCATCGTCATGACCGACTGGACGGGCACACGCAACACCGTGGCGCAGGTTCACGCCGGCAACGACCTGATGGAACCGGGCAACAACGAGCAGGTAACACAGATTGTGGAAGCCGTGAAGGGCGGCACGTTGGCTATGGAGGACGTGGACATTTGCGTAAAACGCATCCTGCAATACATCGTCAAGACGCCCGCGTTTCGTGGCTACAAGTACAGCAACCGGCCCGACCTCGAGGCTCATGCACGGCTGGTTCGCGAGAGTGCTCCCGAGGGTATGGTGCTGCTGAAGAATGAGAACGCAGCCCTGCCCATGCAGGGTGTTAAGACCGTAGCTCTCTTCGGTGCCCAGTCGTACGCAACTCTTGCCTGTGGATTAGGCTCCGGCTGCGTCAACATAGCCTCTGCCGTGTCGCTTGCCCAGGGCCTCTCAAACGCCGGCATCAACCATACGGCAGATTTGTCCGACCTCTACAAGATGGGCAGAGACTTCGACGACGCCCACAGCAAGATGCTCCAGAAAAGCAATTGGGACAGAGCTGCCGGCCGCACGCAGTATCCCGAGCTTGCCATCAGCCGCTATCTGGCCGATGAACAGGCCAAGAAATCAGACCTGGCCATCATCACCATTGCCCACGAAGCAGGCGAAGGCTGGGACCGCCCGATTGAGGGATGGCGCGGGTTCAACCTCACCGCCGACGAACTCGACATGATTAAGAACGTTACCGAGGCCTACCACGCTGCCGGAAAGAAAGTTGTGGTGGTCATAAACTCGGGCAGCGTGATGGAAACTGCATCGTGGAAAGCCCGTCCCGACGCCATTCTCATGGCCTGGCAGCCCGGTGGCGAGGCCGGCAATGCTATCGCCGACGTGCTTACGGGCAAAGCTAATCCATCGGGAAAGCTACCCATGACGTGGCCCATTGACGTGATGGACCATCCTTCGAGCAAGAATTTCCCCACCCGGAAAGGCACCAACGATGAGGTCTCACTCCATCACGAAGGCCTGAATGTGGGCTACCGATACTTCGATACTGCCCGTAAGGAGGTGTCTTATCCATTCGGCTACGGGCTCAGCTACACCACTTTCGCTTACTCCAAGCCGCAGGTCAAGGCCACGAAAGACGGCTTCACAGCCACCGTCACGGTAAAGAACACGGGCAAGGTTGCCGGCAAGGAGAGCGTGCAGCTGTACGTTTCGGCGCCCAAAGGCAAGCTGGAGAAACCCGCGAAGGAGCTGCGCGCCTTTGCCAAGACGCGCAAGCTGGCACCCGGAGAGAGCCAGACGCTCAGCTTCGCCGTGTCACGCTACGCGCTCGCTTCGTTCGACGAGTCTGCCAGCCAGTGGATAGCAGACGCCGGACAGTATGCCGTTCTCTTCGGCGCCAATGTCGAGGACATTCGCTGCCAGGCCGCTTTCACCCTGAAAAAAGCCTACACGCAGCAGGTAAACGACATTCTTCAGCCCGACCAGGAACTGTAAATAAAATCCGAAAACATGACTGGCAAGAAAATGAGAACGGGCATCGTGGGCACCGGCAGAATGGCTGCAGAGACCATGAAGGCCCTCGCCGGCATGCCCGGATATGAACTCTCGGCACTCTGCTGCCGCCCTCACAGTCTCCCGCAGGCACAAGAACTGGCCGCCCGTTACGGCATTCCGCTGGCCACCGGCAACTACAATGAGTTTCTGGAGGCCGATACCGACATCGTGTACATAGCCCTCGTGAACAGCGCCCACTACGAACCGGCACGGCAGGCACTGCTCTGCGGCAAGCACGTAATTGTAGAGAAGCCGATGTGCCCCACGCTGGCAGAAACGCAGGAACTGGTCCGGCTGGCCCGGGAGAGGCATCTCCTGCTCTTTGAGGCAGTTACAACGCTGCACTTCAAGAACTTCTTCAAAATCCGCGAACTGCTGCCCCGGCTGGGCAACATCCACCATGTTATCTGCAATTACAGCCAGTTTTCGTCCCGTTACGACCGCTATCTGGCCGGCGAAAAGATGCCGGCTTTCGACCCGCAGTGTGCCGGCGGCAGCCTGCTCGACCTCAATGTGTACAACCTGAACTTTGTAGCAGGCCTCTTCGGCACACCCACTAAGGCCGCTTACCATGCCGTGCGGGGCTACAACGGCATTGATACGTCGGGCACGCTCGTGGCCGAGTATCCCGGCATGGTTGCCGTCTGTACGGCTGCCAAGGATGCTGACGGCGACAACTTTGCCCTCATCGAAGGCGAAAAGGGCTGGCTGCGGGTGAACGGACCCGTCAATACGATGCCGAGTTTCACGCTCTGCACGGACGGCGAGCGGCAGGAGTTCGCCCTCGATGACACCGCGAACAGGCTGACGGCAGAGTTCGAATGCTTCGCCAAAGCGTGGAGAGAACAAGATTACCCGATGGTTTACAGCCTGCTCGAAACGGCCTGCCGGGTCATGGAAACAATCGAACTCACCAAATGAATGCAGTCACCGGCAACCGCTTTACTCCCGGGCTGCCACTCTGCAGAAGCCTCTCTGGGTCAAAATCTGTAATATTGGTAAGCATTGCCACAATGGCTACGATGCCCTTCTCGCCTTTTTTAGGTACTTTTGCAACATGACTTTCAACCGTTCGGGGATTGCAGCCGCAGTCCGGCTTGCCGTCTTTGGACATACATTTCACATAAAACAAAACCAACATGATTAACGATTTCATTTACGACCTGCCTGTTAAGGTCTACTTCGGAAAGGACCAGATGAAGCATCTTGGCCCCGAGTTAAAGCAGTACGGCACACGAGTGCTGATGGTATATGGCGGCGGTTCCATCAAGAGAACCGGCCTTTACGACAAAGCAGTGAAAGAGATAAAGGCCGCGGGGCTTGAACTCTTCGAGCTGCCGGGCGTGAAACCGAACCCCAGTGTGGAGTCCGTACGCCAAGGACAGCGCCTTTGCAAGGAGCAGCACATCGACGTCATCCTGCCCATAGGCGGCGGTTCTACCATCGACTGCTCCAAATTCATAGCCGCGGCAGCCTGCGTTGACCACGACCCGTGGGACTTCTTCAACGAGAAGTGGGCACCTATTGAGAAGGCACTGCCCATTGTCACCATCCTCACCCTGTCGGCCACAGGCTCCGAAATGGACAGCGGAGGCGTTATCAGCAATCCCGACACGCAGGACAAGATAGGCCGCATGGAACCCATCTTGCTGCCAAAGGCATCGTTCCTCGACCCTACCAACACTTTCACTGTGAGCGCCTATCAGACTGCCTGCGGCTCTTCCGACATCATGAGCCACATCATCGAGGTTTACTTCAACATGAACCAGGACCTCTACATGCTCGATACGTTCATGGAGGGCATGATGAAGACCATCATCAAGTACGCCCCCATAGCCATCCGCGAGCCTGAAAACTACGAGGCGAGAGCCAACTTGATGTGGACAAGTTCATGGGCTATCAACGGCTTTGTCAACGGAGGCAAGCAGCAGGCATGGAGCTGTCACCCCATGGAGCACGAGCTCTCGGCCATCTACGACATCACCCACGGACTGGGCCTGGCTATCCTCACCCCGCGCTGGATGGAGTACTGCCTCGACGAAACCAATGTAAGCAAGTACGTGCAGTTTGCCACCAACGTGTTTGGTATAAGCCCCGAAGGCGACCCGATGGATGTTGCACGCAAAGGAATAGAGGCTTTGGACCATTTCTTCTTCCAGACTCTGGGCCTCAAGCGCACACTTCCGGAGGTGGGAATAGATGAAACCTACTTCGACGTAATGGCCGAAAAAGCCGTCAAGAACGGCGGAACGGCCTACGCCTTCAAGCCTTTGGCCAAGGAAGACGTGGCTGCCATTTACCGCATGTGCATGAAGTAAGCCGGCCGGAGCAGGCCTCTGCGCCTGCCCCTATGGCCAACCGCCAACCCGCGGCATGCAAGTTACGGCCACTGATGCCGGTGCCTGCAGGCCGCGTTTTTTTGACTTTACGAGGCGGAACACACGTTCCGCGCACAATGGAAACCGAAACTTAGCAAACAAGAAGAACAGAAATGAAAGTTTTATTAGTGAACGGAAGCCCGCATCCGAGCGGCAACACCTTTACCGCACTTAACGAGATAGCCCGCACGCTGCAGCAAGAAGGCATTGAGACCGAAATCTTTAACCTGGGCACCCGGCCCGTTCGCGGCTGCACGGCATGCGGAAACTGCAAGACGAAGAACCCCGGCCGCTGCATCTTCGACGACGATGTATGCAACAGCTTGTCGGCGAAATGCGCCTCGGCCGATGCTTTCGTCTTCGGCAGCCCCGTGTTCTACGGCCAGCCCAACGGCGCACTCATGGCCGTGCTGCAGCGCATACTCTACTCCAACGGGCAGAACCTGCAATACAAACCCGTAGCCAATGTGGCCGTATGTCGCCGGGGCGGCGCCACTGCTGCCTTCCAGGCAATGAACATGATGTTCCAGATGATGAACATGCCCGTGGTATCCTCGCAGTATTGGAACATAGCCTACGGCCGCCAACAGGGCGAGACAGCGCAGGATATAGAGGGCATGCAGACCATGCGAACACTGGCCTATAACATGTCCTGGATGCTGAAGAAGCTGCACCACGACGGCACCAGCGACCTGCCTAAAAGCGAGCCGTGGGCGCCCATGCACTTTATCCGCTGACCGGTTGCCGACGGCAATCCCGCAGCAAAGAAGCCTGACAGCCTCCGCATAGTTCGTCAGGCTTTTTTGTTATCCCGCCCCGCCGGGCTCACACGCGCGTTTTCAGTTCTCTGCAAACGCCTGCCGGAGGCGTCATTCACCACAATCAGGAACTTTCGACAAGTGTCGCACATGAATTTGACAAGTGTCGCATCATCGTTTGACACTTGTCGAAAGTTCCTGAAGCATAGCTTCGGCATCCTGAAAAAGGCACACTAATTACCGCAACGGCATCGGTCATGCCTCGCATATATCCCACTACTACAAAATAAAAAGGCGAAGAAACCTTTGCAGAATAAAGATTTCACATTATATTTGCACATCATCAAGAAAACTAAGACATGAAAAAATCCTTATGCTTTATAGTCAGCTTACTGCTGATATTCATGAGTTGCAAGGAAAAAACCAACCCAAACCACCCTGTAACAGCAAGTTCCATAAGGGAGAAACTGCAAGGCTCATGGAACAGTGTGGGCGATGACGCTTACTGTGAACTATACTTCACAGGCGATTCCGTTATCTGGGTGGATGCTTCACCCGAACGTACAGATAGGTACGAACTGCGGGGAGATACGCTTTGCATGGCCTACTTAGGAGACATGATGCAAAACATTATCTCTTTCGTCGGCGACACCCTGGCTCTGACTGATGTTTCCGACCCTACTATTAGCATAAAATACCTGCCGTTCGGCACCATCGCTATTGGTGGCAAGAGAGTCATGCTGCCTAACAAGGTGAACGATAAGAGCGAAAAAGAGTGGAAGTCTGTCATCAGCGACTTGAGCCATCAACCGCTTGACAGCGCTGCACTGAACGAATGGAACAAACTGTACTTGTTTGTCGACGGCGCTGTTGCAGATAACGTGGACTATACTCTGGCAAGCCTGTACAAGAAAAATCCGGGGCTTTTTCTCCATTGGATAGCAGCCTACACGGGGGCTAACGACAATAAAATACAGTTAGGCGTCTTTGGCGGTTGGGAAGAAACCGTGGGTTATCCTACTAAAGCTGCAGTGAAACGGGATGTTAGTCGCATGAAAAACCAGACAGAGAAAAAGCTTCTAAACAGCAAACTGAACGCTGTCAAAATAAAATGCTGGGCGTAATCCATATAACAAAGAGTTCCGAAACAATCCGAAACACACAAGTCCTGAATAGATTTCGAAAACCTATTCAGGGCTTTCGCTGTTTTTAGGCCGTAGGAGCAGCTTTTTTGATATTTTATGCTGTTAGTCGCAAAAAATATATATATTTGCAGCATAAAGTGCGATTGGAACGTGATTTTGTAAGCTGAGGCATCATAAAACCGTAACAACCATGAAGCCTGACATGATAAATACATTCTGCAGAAAATGAAAACAAAAGAATACTTTATATTCAGATGGGTGCTTGTTGCCATTGGCTCACTCTTCTTTTTGCATGTGGGCGCGATGGCAAGCGAGCCTGACAGCACGACGCTGCCGGCCGACACGTTAGGCGAAAAGCAGTGGGCCATAGTCAACGTGTCGGTATGCAACCTGCGCCAAGCCAACGACTACGACGCCGGCATGGCCTCGCAGGCCCTGCTCGGCATGCCCGTAAAGTTGCTGCAAAAAGACGGATGGTACGAGATAGAGACACCCGACAACTACCGTTCGTGGGTACTCGGCGCCTCGCTCCGGCTGGTTACGCGTGCCGAACTGGAGCAGTGGAACCGTGCAGAGCAGGTGGTGGTAACAGCCATCTACGGCTTTGTGTACAGCAAAGCCACCGCCAGAGCGCAGACGGTAAGCGACGTCGTGGCCGGCAACAGACTGAAGTTGCTCGGCACCAAGCGTAAGTTCTACCACGTGGCCTACCCCGACGGCCGCACAGGTTACCTGCCCAAAGCCGACGGACAGCCCGTAGAGAAGTGGCGCCGAGCCGTGAGGCACGACGCTGCCAGCATTATAGAGACAGGCAAGCGGCTCATCGGCGTGCCTTACATGTGGGGTGGCACGAGCACCAAGGGCGTTGACTGCAGCGGCTTTGTGCGAACCACCCTGCTGCAACACGACATCATCATACCGCGCGATGCCTCGCAGCAAGCCTTCAAGGGGCAGCACATCGACATCGCGCCCGACTTCGGCAACCTGCTGCCGGGCGACCTCGTGTTCTTCGGCCGCAAGGCTATGGACGGCAAACCAGCCCATGTCTCGCACGTAGGTATATATATAGGTAACAAGAAGTTCATTCACTCACTGGGCTGGGTACACATCAGCAGCTTTAATCCTGCTGATGCCGAGTACGACGAATACAACCTGGGCAGGCTGCTGTGGGCACAACGCATACTGCCCTACATCAACCACGAGGAGGGCATGAACACTACGGACCGCAACAACTTCTACCGCTAACGGGCTGCTGCTGACCACAGTGGGATATGGTGAAGACAAAGATTAGCAACGAAAACAGACAAATAACAGCATGGACAGAAGAGATTTCCTGAAGAAAACAGCACTCGCTGCAGCAGGCTCCGCACTGGCTCTGAGCAAGGTGGAGGCCATGGAGAAAGTGGCTGCACCCCTGTTCAACATCAACCGAAAGGGAACGGGCAAAACGCTCAAGCTGCGCTTCTTCCCCTACGAACTGCGGCTGCAGCACGTATTTACCGTAGCTTCCTACTCCCGCACCACGACTCCCGACGTGCAGGTTGAACTGGAATACGACGGCATAGTGGGCTACGGCGAGGCCTCCATGCCACAGTATCTGGGGCAGACGGTGCAGAGCGTGAGCGCGTTTCTGCAGAAAGTGGACCTCAGCAGGTTCAAGGATCCGTTCCTGATGGACGATATCCTAACTTATGTCGACAGTCTCTCGCCCGGCGATACCGCTGCCAAGGCTGCCGTAGACATAGCCCTGCACGACCTGGTGGGCAAGCTGTTGGGCGCTCCGTGGTACAAAATATGGGGGCTGAACAGGGAGAAAGCGCCCTCTACCACCTTTACCATCGGCATTGATACGGCCGATGTGGTAAAGCAGAAGACGCGCGAATGTGCCGACAAGTTCAACATTCTGAAAGTGAAACTGGGCCGCGACAACGACAAGGAAATGATAGAAACCATCCGAACCGTAACCCAGTTGCCCATTGCCGTTGACGTGAACCAGGGCTGGAAAGACCGGGAAAAAGCGCTCGACATGATTTTCTGGCTCAAGGAACACGGCATCGTAATGGTTGAACAGCCCATGCCCAAAGAGCAGAAGGACGACATCGCTTGGATAACCGAGCACAGTCCGCTGCCCATCTTTGCCGACGAAGCCATCCAGCGGCTCAAGGACATCAAGGACATTGAGGGCGCCTACTCCGGCATTAACATCAAGCTGATGAAGTGTACCGGCATGCGCGAAGCCTGGAAGATGCTGAACTACGCCCGCGCCCGTGGCATGAAAGTGATGATGGGGTGCATGACGGAAACCTCCTGTGCCGTGAGTGCAGCCGCGCAACTGTCGCCGGCAGTCGACTTTGCCGACCTGGACGGCAACCTGCTGATATCCAACGACCGCTTTAGCGGCATGGAAGTGGTGAAAGGAAAGATAACTCTGCCCGACCGCCCCGGCATAGGCGTGGTGAAGAAAAAGAACGGATAACGCAACGGAACCAAAACTGTGAAGATGAGAGAGTTGGTACAACGAATGAAGATAACTATCAAACATAAGCAGCTGTCGGCAACGGCAGCCATGCTGGCAGGGGTTCTTTCGGCCGCTGCCCAAGGCTATTCGTGGGATGCCGACCTGCATCACAGGCTGTCAGTTGACTTCAACAGAACACATGAAGAGGTGAAGGCCTATATCCGAAAGTACATTCCCGACGTGACGGAAGCGCAGATGAACGCCTGGGAAAAGACGGGCGCACTGGAGTCGAGAACCGTAGACGGGCAGAAACTGTACTTCCACAACGCCGCGCCAAACCTCTTCCGCATTGACGCAACATGCCGAAAGATAAAGGAACAAAAGGACGGCAAGACCCCAGAAGGCAGTGAGGAGGTGGACCGGGTGAACGTGCCGCGCATCATTGAGGCCTGCAAACGGAGCCACAAACACCTGGCTGAACCCAAGCGCATACGCGTAAACTATAGCATAACGGTAAAGGCCGATGCCGTACCTGACAGCGAGACTGTGAGATGCTGGCTGCCTTTCCCACGCACGGACATAGACAGGCAGCAGGATGTCAGGCTCATATCGACCAACATCAAGCCGCTATCACGTGCCCCCATGAGCTGTGCGCACTCGTCGCTCTACATGGAGCAGCGCGCAAGGAAGGGGCAACCCACCGTTTTCTCCGAGACCTTCGAGTTCACCTCTTACGGCAGCTGGCACGGAATCAAGGCAGAAGACATCAAGCCCTACGACACCTCCACGGCGCTCTACAGGCAGTACACATCGGAACGCGACCGGCATATCCTGTTCACACCACGGCTCAGACAGCTGGCTGACAGCCTCACCGAAGGCGAAAAAAATCCGCTGTTGAAAGCCAAGAAAATATTCAAGTGGGTGGACGACAACTTCCCCTGGGCTTCGGCCAGAGAGTATTCTACGATAGACAACATACCCGAGTACGTTCTGGCCAACCGCCACGGAGACTGCGGACAGGTAACGCTGCTCTTCCTGACGCTGTGCCGTATCAGCGGCATTCCGGCCCGGTTCGAGAGCGGCTTCATGCTGCATCCGCACGCAGAGAACCTGCACGACTGGGGCGAACTGTACTTTGAA
Source organism: Prevotellaceae bacterium KH2P17 (assembly GCA_900199655.1). Lineage (GTDB taxonomy): Bacteria > Bacteroidota > Bacteroidia > Bacteroidales > Bacteroidaceae > Prevotella. The sequence continues at coordinate 34,168 of FZRE01000019.1, read as the reverse complement.
GGCGCCGGCTGGGTGCCGGCAGACATGTCGTTCGGCATCCCCTCCTACGCTGCCAACGAGGAGGAGCGCTACTTCTTCTTGGGGGGCATAGACTCCTGGCGCATGGTTGTAAACTCCGACTACGGCATGCCGCTGTTTCCACAGAAGAAGTTTCCGCGCAGCGAGACCGTCGACTTCCAGCGCGGAGAAGTGGAATGGGCCGGCGGAAACCTCTACTTCGACCAATGGGACTGGCACATCAACGTCACCTCTACTGAACTTTAAAACATCAATCCATAACTATCAATCATCCTGAAAAATGACCCCTGTAACTATCATCATTACCGTTGTAGCCTACTTTTTGCTGCTTTTCACCGTCTCCTACCTAAGTGGAAGAAAGGCAGACAACCAAGGTTTCTTTGTAGGTAACCGCAAATCGAAGTGGTATGTGGTGGCAGTAGCCACAATGGGGTCGTTTATCTCGGGCGTTACCTTTGTTTCCGTGCCGGGCATGGTGGCCGACAAGAGCTTCTCGTACCTGCAAATGGTGATGGGTTTCATCGTGGGTCAGTTTGTCATAGCCTTCATTCTTATTCCCTTGTTCTACAAGATGAACTTGGTGTCGGTGTACCAATATCTGGAAGACAGGTTCGGCGCGAAGTCTTACAAGACAGGAGCGTGGTTCTTCTTCATCTCCAAGATGTTAGGCGCATCGGTCAGGCTGTTCCTCGTCTGCCTAACCTTGCAGCTGCTGGTCTTCGCCCCACTCCGCCTGCCTTTTATTCTTAATGTGGTAGTCACGGTATTCCTCGTGTGGCTCTACACTTTCCGCGGGGGCGTGAAGTCCATCATCTGGACCGATGTGCTGAAAACTCTCTGCCTCGTCCTGTCGGTCGTTCTCTGTATCTACTACATCTCCGGGCGACTTGAACTAAACTTTGCCGGCATGCTGAAGTCAATCTCCGACAGTGATATGAGCCAGGTTTTCTTCTTCGATGACATCAATGACAAGCGCTATTTCTTCAAACAGTTCCTGGCCGGAGTATTCACCATGATAGCCACAACGGGACTTGACCAAGACATGATGCAGCGTAATTTGAGCTGCCGGAACTACAAGGACTCGCAAAAGAACATGATGGTGAGCATTTTCTGCCAGTTCATCATCAACCTGCTTTTCCTCATGTTGGGCGTACTGTTGTATCAGTTTGCAGCCAAGACAGGCATTGCCGCCAAAGGCGACAGTCTGTTCCCGGCCGTTGCAACGAGCAACTTTCTGCCGGTAGTAGTGGGCGTGCTGTTCATCATCGGACTGTTCTCGTCGGCCTATTCTGCCGCAGGTTCTGCCCTGACTGCACTCACCACATCGTTCACCATCGACATTCTGGGCGCCGACAAGAAGGCCGACAAGGACGAAGTGCTGGCCGGAACGCGGCGCAAAGTACATGCCGGAATGGCCGTGCTGATGGGAATTGTCATCTTTGTTTTTGGCCTGCTGAACAATTCGAGCGTAATAGATGCCGTCTACGTGCTGGCCAGCTATACCTACGGACCTATCCTGGGATTGTTCTCCTTCGGCATACTGACCAAGCAGAAAGTACGCGACAAGTACATTCCGCTGGTCGCTGTGCTCTCTCCTATTCTCTGTTACATCCTCCAATCCAATTCCGAGAGCTGGTTCGGGGGCTATAAATTCAGCTACGAATTGCTGATATTCAATGCCCTGTTCACTTTCCTCGGGCTCTGTCTGCTCATCAAGAAACAACCTTAACAAGCACCTCATGAAACACCGCACCCATCTTCTCGCCCTGCTCCTGATATCGGTTTGTCTCTCCGTTCACGCCGAATGCAGAAGCCAAGGCCGTGTCATTACCGGGGCAGAACGAACAGATAAATATATCGGATTGCTGAAAGGCAAGCGCGTGGCGCTATTTTCCAACCAGACGGGCATCGTAGGCAACAAGCATACGCTTGATGTTCTGCTGGAAAACGGCATACAGGTTGTGACCATCTTCTCGCCCGAGCACGGCTTCAGAGGCAAGGCCGACGCCGGTGAAACGGTAAATAGCGGTGTAGACGAAAGGACTGGCGTGCCCATCTACTCACTTTACGGCGTCAAAGACGGCATACCCGACGAGGCCGCAATGAAGAAGTTTGACGTGCTCGTTAGCGACATTCAGGACGTGGGCCTGCGTTTCTACACCTATTATATTACCATGGTAAAGCTTATGGGGCAATGCGCTGCCTACAGTAAGTCGATGGTTATACTCGACCGCCCCAACCCGAACGGCTTCTATGTAGACGGACCCATCCTGGACATGAAGTACAAATCGGGAGTAGGAAGCCTTCCCATTCCGATTGTGCACGGCCTTACCTTGGGCGAATTGGCACTCATGGCTAACGGCGAAGGGTGGCTTCCGGGCGGCATCCGCTGCAAAGTCACGGTCATCAAGTGCAAGAACTACACGCACCAAACACGCTACCGGCTGCCTGTAGCGCCCTCTCCAAACCTGCCAAACATGAAAGCTGTCTATCTGTATCCGTCGCTCTGCTACTTTGAAGCCACTCCGGTGAGCCTCGGACGCGGAACAAGTCTGCCCTTCCAGCAGTTCGGCCATCCCGACATGACAGGTTACTCACATTCCTTTACGCCGCAAAGTGTGGAGGGAGCAAAGAACCCTCCGCAGCTCGGAAAACTGTGTCGGGGGCGAAATCTCAGCCAACTGAGCGACACAGCCATCTGGAACAGGAAGATAGACCTCGGCTATCTGATTGAGGCTTACAGAACTCTGAACATGGGAGACAGGTTCTTCACCGGTTTCTTTGAGAAGCTCATTGGCGTTGACTACGTGCGCCCCATGATTGAGCAAGGTAAAAGTGCAGCCGAAATCAGCCGCATGTGGCAGGCCGATGTGGAGAAGTTCAAGCGCCAACGCCGCAAATATCTGCTATACAAAGAATAGTTCCCGCTGCCCTGCTCGTGTCTTTCGCAACAGCCGGTACACGGAAACTACACGCTCACTCTACGCTTTTAAACAAAACATCAACCTATAAGTTTCATTTAATTCTTTACGATTATGGATGAAAACCACAAGAAAAAGAACACCGCTCCCCGTACTCTATGGGCAGCAGCGGTATTGAGTGCCTTGGTTTTAGGCAGTGGAACAGCTTCTGCCAATGTGGCTTCAGCCGGCAGAACCTTGCATGCCGAGTCTCTGCAACAGCAGCAGAACCGCATTACAGGCAGCGTACGCGACGCCAACGGAGAACCCGTTGTTGGTGCAAGCGTGGTGATAAAAGGGTCTTCCAAAGGCTTTGTTACCGACATGAACGGCAACTTCTCCATTGATGCACCGGTGGGTTCAGTCATCGAAATATCCTATATCGGCTTTGAAACACAAGAAGTAAAGATTGGCAACAGCAGAACTTACAATGTTACCTTGCGTGAAGACGCCCGTACCGTGAACGAAGTTGTTGTAACGGCCATGGGTATCAGGAAAGACAAAAAAGCGCTCGGCTATGCCATCACCGACCTGAAAGCCGACGAGCTGATGAAGAACAAGCAGACCAACATCCTGAACTCGCTCGCCGGAAAGATTGCCGGTGTCACCATTACCCAAGGAGGAGGCGCTGCGGGTGGCGGTTCCGAGATTATCCTACGTGGCGGAACTTCGCTCGAAAGAGACAATCAGCCGCTCTTTGTCATCGACGGCATCATCTATGATAACTCCACAACCGTACCCGGAAACTCCGCTTTCGACGGCACAGTTTCGGCTGCTTCCACCAATGCTAACCGTGTGATGGACGTCAATCCCGAAGACATTGCCGACATCTCCGTGCTCAAAGGCCCTGCCGCAGCAGCCCTCTACGGCTCCCGCGCATCAGCCGGTGCCGTCATCATCACCACCAAGAAGGGACAGTCCGGGCGTGTTGAGCTGAACTTCTCCAGCAAGCTGACCACTTCGCATGTATGGCAACTGCCCGATGTCCAGCAAACTTACAAGCGCGGATACTCCCAGGATGTATTCGATGCCGCGGGCAACTATCTGCGTACCGACTATGACAACCGTTCCTACGATTCATGGGGAGAGAAGGCTGAAGCAGGCGAACCGACGTACGACAACATCGGCAACTTCTTCAAATCGGGGCTTGCAACCGACAACAACGTCAGCATTTCGGGTGGCAATGACAAGGGAAACTTCTTTCTCTCCGGCTCCTACTACGACCAGAGTGGTATCATTCCGCACACCGGGTACGACAAGGCTACGTTCCGCTTCAATGGAGAACAGAAGTGGAAGATGCTTACCTTCGGTGCCAATGTAGCCTATTCCGTTGCCCATACCGACAAGACCCTGACCAGTGCTGCCCTCTATGGCTCAGCCGGGTCGGGTACCATGACGAGCGTGTATCGCTGGTCGGCCTTCGACGACATGACGCACTACATGAACGAAGACGGCTCCCGCTACCGCCTACCCGGCGTGAGCGATGCGCTCGAATATTGGGATGAACGCGACAACCCCTACTGGATTGTGAACAAAAACAAGATTAAGGACAGCACCCAGCGCCTCACCGGAGGCATCCAGGTACGTGCCGACATCACTCCGTGGTGGTGGGTCAGCTACCGCCTGGGCATTGACGAACACGAGACCAACAACTATAAGAGGATTGCACGGGGCGGAGTCGTGAAATCTGACTGGCAGAAAGGCATGTACAGCGAGAACGATTACAAGTACCGTTACTTCTCCAACAACATCATGACCAACCTCAGTCATTCCATCGGCGACTTTAACGGAAACCTCTTGTTGGGCTTCACCTCGGAGGATACCAAGACCGTATCCAACTACCGCATGGCGTGGAACCTCATCGTACCCGACTTCTATTCCTTCGACAACTCAAACTCCACCGACCGCAACTTCAAGAATGTAAAGTCGCAGCACCGCCTGTTGGGTCTTTACGGAGAAGCCCGTCTGGACTGGAAGAGCATCGCTTTCTTCACCTATTCTGCCCGCAACGACTGGTCATCAACGCTGCCCAAGGCCAACCGCTCCTATTTTTACCAGTCCTTCAACGGTGCCCTGGTATTTACCGAGCTCATGCCCAAGAACGACATTCTCACCTTTGGTAAGGTTCGTGCCAGCTGGGCACGCGTAGGAAAAGACGCATCCCCCTATTCCACCAACACCAGCCTGTGGCCCATAGGCACATTCATTGGCGGTAAGACGGGCATGGGTAACAGCTGGACAGCAGGCAACGCGTTCCTCAAACCCGAGATAACAGAGTCTACGGAACTGGGCCTTGAGCTGCGTTTCTTTCAGAACCGGCTCCGCCTGGACTATGCTTACTACACCAACAACTCCTACAATCAGATTATGAGTCCGCGCCTTTCCAACTACATCGGCTACATTCTGCGCGATGTGAATGCCGGCGATGTATATAATAAAGGTATGGAGCTCTCCATCAGCGGTACGCCTGTAATGACCAAGGATTTCCAATGGGAGACCGGCATCAACCTGAGCGGAAACCGCGGAACGGTTAAAAATCTCATGGACGGGGTAGACATTCTCTACGTTACCGATGTACAGATAGGCAACGTGAGGGCAGCTTCGTTCAACGACGGCCACTTCATGGCCATCTCCGGCAGTCAGTGGTCGCGAGCCGAAGACGGGCAGGTTATTCTCGACAAGAACGGCATGCCCTCCTATGATGGTTCCGACAAGCACGAGGTGGGCAACCGAGAAGCCAAGGTGCGTGGCGGCTGGAACAACACGTTTACGTACAAAAACCTGTCTCTGAACATGCTTTGGGACTTCAGCTTTGGCGGCGACGTGTTCAACGGAACTCAATACGCAATGACCGTTGCGGGCATGAGTAAGTTGAGCGAGAACCGAGAATCCATCACCATTGACGGCCTCCAGCAGCAGGGCGACAGCTATGTACCGGCCAGCTACACCTTCGAACGCGGCAAGACTTACGACTACAACGGCAAGCCTACCTCCGGAGATGCCATCATAGAGGGCTACTATCAGACCTACTACCCACGCGAATCGCGCAACTTCATCACCAAGGTGAACTACTTCCGCCTGCGCTCTCTCAACTTAGTCTACAACCTGCCGGCTGCCTGGCTGCAAAAGACGGGTTTCATCAAGGCTGCATCGGTTAACTTTGCTGCCAACAACCTGCTCCTCTTCACCAACTACGACGGCGACCCCGAAGTGTCCTATGCCGGTTCCGGTTCCATCGGTTCGTCCTCCGTTGGCATGGATTACTGCTGCGTGCCTGCAACGCAGAGCTTCACCTTCGGCATCAACATCACTTTCTAAATCACCCAACCCATAAATACACATGACTATGAAACTCTATCAATCAATCATAATCGGTTTGGCCGGCATGCTGACTTTCAATGCCTGTGATGGTTATCTGGACATTAACGAAAACCCGAACACCCCCACTGCCAACTCGGCCAGCTACGAGTACCGGTTGCCCTGGTGCCTCCATTACCTGCAAGCATGCTACGAGATTGGCGCCAGCACAGACACCTACTTTACCGGATTGCTCACCACCCCGGCAGCCCGCGAAGGCGGAGCAGCCAGGTGGAACTTAAATGCCAGCACGCGAATATCGAACCTCCAGCAGTGGTTTCTGGTGCCGTGTGCATCCAACCTGAAAGACCTCTACGACAAGGCCATGGCTGCCGGAGCCTATCACTACGCCGGCTGTGCCAAGCTCATGCGCGCTTACGGCTTCATGAACGAGATAGACCACTTTGGAGAATGCCCTTACACCGAGGCGTTGGGCGAAGCCACCGCTCCCAAGTACGATACCGGAAAAGCCGTTTTCCTGGGTTGCGTGAGCGAGATTGAAGAGGCCATCGACCTCTTTTCGCGGACGCAGGAGGCTGGAGCCAGTCCCCTCTCTGTGGGCGACAACTGGAACAACGGCGACGTGAGCAAGTGGCTTAAATTCTGTTACCTGCTCAAGGCACGCTGGCTCAACCACCTCACCAAGAAGCAGCCCGGCAGCTACAAGGAAGGAAAATACGACGCCGACGAGATTTTGGCCTGCCTCGACAAGGCGCAGCAGAGCAATGCCGACAATACTGTTATCTACCATACCGACACCAACGGCAGCACGCACGACGTGGAGGGATGGGACGAGACGGTAGACTTCAACGAGATTTTCTCCTGCATTGGCATGAACAACAACCGCTACTACGTGACAAAAACCTTCTACGACAACCTGACGAACTTCGACAACAAGGGCATTGAAGACCCCCGTGCCGACAAGTTCATCCCCTGGGTTCGCTCCCATAAGTCGGCCAGCACGCCGGCCGAAATCAAGTGGAACGCCAACGGAACATGGCGCCGTTCGTTGGGCATCGACATCATCCACAACGACATCTTCATCAATGGCGGCGGCCCCACGCCTATCGCGTTCACGGCAACCGGAACCACCAATAACGGCATAACCTACCCCGCCAACTCCTGGTACTGTAATACCAGCAACAGCGAGCGGCAGGGCGACACCATCTACGTGCACGGTAAGTCAAGTTCCAAGGGCTACAACAGCAACAAGGACCTGCTCTTCCGTGTGGGCGAAGTCGACGAGAGTGCCGTGAGCGGCGTGTTCTCTGTACGCCCCGACACGCCCACCTTCTTCGGTTCCTACTGGGAGGCATGCTTTATCCGGGCCGAGGTGTTGATGCGTAAGGGCGACAAGGCCGGTGCCTTTGCAGCCTACAAGGCTGCCATTGAGGCCAACATCCAAGCCGTAGAAGACAAATGCAAGGACTGGGTAAAGGGCGATGCTACGCTGGCCAGCTGCCCCTCGTTTGCCCCGGCTCCGGCTGCCGACATTGCCAACTTCCTCGACAATGCCATCGGAACGGCCTCCGACATCAGCATGAGCAAAATCATGACGCAGAAGATTATGTCCATGCTGTGGAGCACAGAGACATGGAACGACATGCGCCGCTTTGACTACGACCCGGCCATCTTCATGAACTACGGCAAGCCCCACTGGTATAACGTAACCGGTTCGGCCAAGACCTACTGCCCCGACGGCAAGTCTCCGCGCCGCCTGCCGCAGGCTTCGTACGAGACCGATTACAACTCCGCCAATCTGGAAGCCATCGGAGCGCAAGTTCCGGGAGCCCTGGATTTGCCGTTGCCTACCACTGCCAACGTGAAGTCAGTGTGGTATAACTCCGAGCAGATACGCACCCTGCCCATCTGGTGGGACTCCAATCAGGAATAAAAACGGTGCGTTTGCAACAGCTGCAAACAGCATTTGAAACGATAAAACCTCAGATTTCGAAAGCCGAAGTCTGAGGTTTTACTTTATCACCAACCTGTGTAACGAAGCGCTAAACAGCCAAGCTGCGGCCTCACCGGGCACCTTTTACCAGTTGGAACGAGTTTGTTATCAGCTCCCGCAGCACCTTGCCGTCGGCCTCAAGGGCGTTGATGCCTATCCAGTACCGGGCATTGCCGTTGTAGGGGTTGCCTATCCAGTCGTACCGTTCCTGCAGTTCCGGAATGCGTTCGGGCCGGCATTTCACGGTTACGTGGCTCAGGTCGTTGATGTCGAAATAGCAAAACATGTGGCCGCCGATGTAGAACACCAGTACATCCTGTGCCTGTCTGAACTTGGTAAAGGGAAACTTCTCCTCCACATCTGCCGACAGCGACAGGCAGTAAGCCCGCAAATCCTCTACATTCATCCCTTTCTATCTCCTTTCGTTTTACCCTTCACCGTACTGCGAGCGCAGCCTTTTGGGCAGGCGGGCGCGCACGATGCGGTACGATTTCCCGATGAGCAGCTTCACCAGCGCATCGTCCAGCGTGTCCAGATAAAGGTCGTTCCAGTGCATCTTGTTCAGATGATAAGCCGGCCGTATGCCGTCGTAGTGTTCGCGCAGGTCGGCTCCCTCATCCGGATTCAGTTTCACGGCACACGTTGGTTCGGGCGATTCGAGCCTCAAGTGCAGGAATATCTTGCCGCCAATGCGGAATATCAGCCAGTCGGGACCATAGGGCATATCCTCCGTAACGCCTGGCATGGTCAGCGCGTACTCCCTTACTTCTTCTATATTCATATCTTTTTCTTGGTTTCAGTCAGCAGCCATTGTATGCCTTTAGCCATGCGCCAGTCCGCCTGCATGTAGTGGTTGCCGTTGTTGAGGCGGAACTCCGTGGCTATGCCTTGCGCCTTTACGCGGTCGGCCAGTTGCCGGGTGTTGTCCTCAACGGTGGCCAGCACCTCGTTGCGAGTAATGCGCTCGCGGTCGCCCAACGAAAAGTATGCAGCCCGCAGCGGCTTTACGAAATTGTGGGAGGCGGCAAAATCCATGAAGCCGGGGAACCAGAAAGAGCCCGAACCGGACACGATGCCGTCGAAGCAATCGGTCTGGCAGGCAGCCCAATAGGCAAAGAGCCCGGCCAAGGAGTAGCCTGCCAGGTAACGGCCGGCCACCTGCAAGCCCGCTTCGGCCTGCGGCACCACATCTTCTACAAGCGTGCGGAGCCACTCCCTGCCCCTGCCTTCGCAGGGTTCGTCGCCCTCGAACAACCTGTCTATGGGCCAGGGCGACATGTCGGCGTTCCAGTCGAGCCCGCTGATGGCCACGAGCACGAACTGGCGCGTGCCCACCTTGCGGCACTGCTCCCACACCCGTTCGCCCTCATTGCCGAAGGTGTGCAGGTAAACTACGGGCAGCGGCTTGTCGGCAGCACCGTAAACGTAAATTTCCTTACCGTTTATCGTCATTTGTTTCAGCTTTTCTGCAAAGGTACAAAAACATATCAGAACTCCAAGCGCATCATGTCCTTCATTTCCGCAAAGCCCAGCGAGCGGTACAGCCGGCGCCCGGCAGCGGAGGTTTCGAGATAGATTTTGCCTATGCCCATTGCCTTGGCGCGGGCCACCAGCCAGCCGGCAATCTCGCGGCCTACGCCCTGCAGGCGATAGGGCTGCCGGCAGTAAACGTTCATCAGATAGGCACAGCGCCCGTCGGGATTGTCGGGCGAAGGCATCTCCTGCTGCAGGCACAGTCCGCCGCAGCCCACGGTTACGCCGTTAACCTGCGCCAGCACGGCCACATGTCCGCCCTCCCGCAACTGCTGCCGGTAATAGGCACGGTTGGCATGCTCCAGCTCCGCCGTGTCAGCATCGGCCGGAATGGCAAACACCTCGTGCAGCACTTCCATGCGCCACTGCATCAGCAGCTCCACGTCGGCAGCCGTGGCTTCCTTTATTTCCAGTCTTCCGTTATCCATCATCTTACAGATTCCATTCTTTCAGTACCACAGGCAGTGCCTGCCGGTCGGTCTTGCCGTTGGTCGTCATGGGCAGTTCGTGCATGGCAACGAAGAACTCCGGCATCATGTACGGTGCGAGATACATGGAGAGCTTGCGCCGCAGTTCGGCATAGCTGAACTTCCGCACGTCGCGCGGTACGATGTAGGCAACCAGATACGAGAGGTTGCTGCTGTCCGTATAGGGCACCACCACGCCTTGCTCCACCTCGCTGCAGGTGTTTATCAGGTTCTCTACCTCGTCGCATTCCACGCGTTTGCCCAGTATCATTACCTGCTTGTCCTTGCGGTGCAGGAAAGCGATGTTGCCGTCGGGCAGCACGTATCCCAGGTCGCCACTTCGGTACTTGCGGCGCCCACGGCTGTCTTCGGCGAAGTTGACCTGCTCGGGTTTAACGCCCACATAGCCCTGCGACACGCCTCGGCCGTAGATGCAGATTTCTCCCGTCTGGCCCGGAGGGAGCACGTTGCCGTCCTCGTCCTCTATGTCTATGGCCGTTCCCAGCACCGGCTTGCCTATAGGATAGGTGCCGTCGGGCAGTGGCCGGCCGCCGTTACATTTATAATAGGTAGCGCAGACGGTAGTTTCCGACGGGCCGTAGGTGTTGTACACCATCGCCTGCGGGAGCAACCGGTCCACGTACTTCTCGCGCAGCACGTCGCCGCCGCTGATGAGCAGCCGCAGCGAACGGGGTATCCGTTCCAGCTTGTTCATCTCGAGCAGCAGGTAGGGGAAACCGCTCATCTCCGTAACGGCATGCTCTTCAACGTACTGCATCAGCAACCCCATGTCGGCCTTGGTTTCCTCCGGGGGGATGAAGAGGGCTGCGCCGGAGAGCAGCGTGGTGAACATCTCCTCGACGAAGATGTCGAACGAGCACACCGAATGTTGCAGCATGCGGTCGCCCTCCTTGGGGTGGAACTCGTTGCTGAAGGCATGCACGTAGTGGCAAACGTTGGCATGGGTAACCTTTACGCCCTTGGGTTCGCCCGAGGTGCCGGAGGTATAGAGCACGTAAGCCAGCCGGTCGGGCCGCGACATGTCGTCTATCTGGATGTCGCTCCGCACTTCCAGCCCCTCTTCTATGAGCAGTTTGCGGAACCCGTTGTCTATATGGGCGGCGTACTTGCGGTGAGTAATCAGGAAGTCGACGTCGCACTCCTTCATCATGAAGCGTATGCGCTCTACGGGAAAATTGGGTTCTACGGGCACGTAGGCGGCTCCCGACTTGAGTACGGCCAGTATGGCGGCCGTCATCTCCACGCCGTGATCCATCGCAATGCCCACGAACGAGGGCCGGTTGCACAGGAACCGCGAGGCGATGGTATCGGCCAGGGCGTCCAGCTGGCTGTAGGTGAGCTGCCGCCGGCAGTCGGCCACGGCCAGCGCATCGGGCCGTTCGGCCACCTGCTGTTTAAATAAGGTGTAAATCGTTTCCATTTTCAGTTTCTCTACTGACTGCCACAAAGATACAAAAAATCATCGACAGGCGGTTACATCTGCCTGCAGCAATTTTTCTTTTTTTACCATTATGAAACAGCAAACGCGGTGAGAACCGAGCCCTGGCCGCCCACACGGACACCACGGCAGGCCCGGCAGAAAGAGCAAAGCCACCGGCCCGGCATAACAAAAGGCCACAAAGCCGGCGGCAGCCAACGAGCCCGGGCACACCACCCGGCATGAGGCAACGCAGCAAGCTGTGGTTCCTGCGACCGGCAACAGGGGTAAGCGAAGATACCGGATGATGGTTGTAATTTGTTTGACAAAAGCCTCTCCGTGCTTGCGTTATTTGCAACCGGCTGCGTACCCGGGCGTACCTACGCAAAAACAGGCCCGCTGTTAAACGGCTGGGTATCAGCAGTTTGCGTTTTCCTGACATTTTTCAGCGGCTTTGAAGCGTGTTTCCAGCAGTGCCGAAACGGCTTTCCGATCCGCCCGGAAGCATCTTCCGGCAGCCTTGAAGCTATCCTTCAAGCTCACCGGAGGCATCAATCAGGGTTGCTGATACACCTCTCTGCCGGTTTCGAGTGCCAACATCGGCGTTCCCGTTTGCTGGTTGCTGTGGAGAGACAGCAGCGTTTTCAGGCATGTTTTTTTGACATTCCGGCTTGCCGGAGCAGCCGCGGCAGGTAGCCTTTTGCGTGGAGCAACACCGTTAGGATAGACCTGTAAAATTTCCAAGAATATTGAGTAAATGGAACGAAAGATAAAGAAAAACGCGAAAATCCATTGCAGTTATACAAAAAAAATATAAATTTGCATCAGAATGCAGGCCTAAACGCAATCGCTGCCAATGGCTGGTTGCAGCCGGGCCGGTATCTGAACCATGGACAAAACTTACAGAACATAACATATAATATCAAAAAACACGCTTATGAAAAGACAATTAGTTCTCCTTGGAGCACTGTTTCTTGCATGTGGAACGACGGGCAACCTCGTGCTTGCCACGCCCGAACCACAGAGTATTGCGCAAAACAGCACTATCGTAAAGGGCAGTGTTGTTGACGAGAAAGGCGAGCCCGTAATCGGTGCCAGCATTGCAGAAGTGGGAACCACACGCGGTACCGTTTCCGATGCTGACGGCAACTTCAGCCTCAGTGTGGAATCCGGAGCCAGACTGAAAATAACTTTCCTGGGCTACAAGACGGTAACCCTGAAAGCCTCCGACGGCATGAAAGTACAGCTGGAACCCGACAACGCCCTGCTTGATGAGGTCGTGGTTATAGGCTACGGACAGCAAAAGAAGGTGAACCTGACGGGTGCCGTGTCGAACGTAGACCTGGAGAAGACCCTCGCCAGCCGTCCGGAACAGGACGTGGCCAAGGCTCTGCAGGGTGCCGTTCCGGGCTTGACCATTACCAGCACGAGTGGCGACATCAACGGACAGCCCTCTATCCGCATCCGCGGTCTGGGCACGCTGTCCAACAGCCAGAACTCATCACCGCTCATCGTTGTTGACGGTGTGCCTACCGATGACCTCACCATGATTAACGGCAGCGACATAGCATCCGTATCGGTGCTCAAGGATGCTGCCTCGTCTTCCATCTACGGAAGCCGCGCTGCCTTTGGAGTGATACTCATCACAACGAAACAGGCCAACAAAGGCGACCGCATCTCGGTGAAGTACGACAACAACTTTGGCTGGGACAACTCCACCTATCTGCCCGATTTCCCTGACGTTCCCACCCAGCTGGAGGCTGCCATGAGAGCCAAGGCCCGCCGTGGCGCCGCCTCGGTTGAGCTCTTCGGCATGTACTTCGACCAGCTGTTGCCCTACGCACAGAAGTGGCAGGAGCAGAACGGAGGCAAGAAGGGCTACAGCATCATGCGCCCTTACAAGGACGACAGCGACGTGGGCGACTTCCGTTTCATCAACGGACAGCCCATGTACTATGCCGACTACGACATCCAGAAGATATGGTACGACAGCGCAGCTCCGTCGCAGAGCCACGACTTCTCCATTTCCGGTGCCAGCGGCAGAACCACGTTCTACACCTCGTTCGGCTACAAATACAAGCAGGATGTGATGAAATTCAACCCCGGCAAGCTGAACAAATACAGTGCTACCGTTAATCTGAAGACCGACGTTACCGACTGGCTCACCGTTGGCGCACGCATCAACTTCACGCGCCGCAACATGGGCCGTGCCAACAGCAGCTCCATTTACCAGTACCTGTGGCGCTGGGGCTCGTTCTTTATCCCCTCGGGCATCATGCAGAGTGAGGACGGAACGGAGTACGACTACCGCATGGTGGCCATGCAGAAACAGGCTTCACGCATCAAGAACACGCACGACATCCTGCGCCTCAACGCTTTCGCCACGGCTCACCTCACCAAGGACCTGACGCTGAATGCCGACTATACTTACCAGATTGACAACTTCAACTACAAGTCGAGCGACCACAGCGTGTACGGAATGAACTGGACCGGCACAACGCCCACTTACATCGTGCAGCCTTCTACCACTGCCGTATATAGGCAGAACATCAAGATGAACAGGTGGACCGCCAACGCCTACCTGAACTACGCACACACATGGAACGAGGTGCACAACCTGAACGTGATGGTTGGTATCAACGGCGAGAACTACAGGTCGGATGAATTCGACGTGGAGCGGACACAACTCTACGACGAGAATTATCCCGAACTGAACCTCGCCTACGGCGACATGGCTAAGGCCACCATCGGTTCCGAGACCGGCGACCGTGCCTCGGCAGGCTATTTCGGCCGCATTAACTACGACTACAAGGGCATCTACCTGCTGGAACTCAACGGCCGTTACGACGGCAGCTCGCACTTCCCGACAGGCGACATGTGGGCTTTCTTCCCCTCCTTCTCGCTGGGCTACCGCTTCACCGAGGAGGCTTACTGGAAGGATTTGCACCAGTACGTGTCAAACGGTAAGCTGCGCTTCTCGTACGGAGAGATAGGAAACGAAGCCATAGGCAGCAACATGTTCCTCTCAACCATATCGCCCATCACGCCCGATAAGCTCACATGGCTCGACGGAAAGGGCGGAAAGGTTAATCAGTTTGACATGCCCAGCTGGGTATCGGCCAACCTGACATGGGAACGCATACACACATTAGACGTGGGTCTGGACTTGAGTTTCCTCAATGATGAGCTCTCGCTGACAGCCGACTGGTACCAGCGCACTACCAAGGACATGCTCGCTCCGGGCAACGCACTGCCGTCGGCCATTGGTGCAGCAGCACCTTTTACCAACGCGGGACAGCTGCGCACGCGCGGCTGGGAAATCAGTCTGAACTGGCGCAAGCAGTTTAACAAGGACTTGGGGCTTTATGCCAACTTCAGCATCGGCGACTCCAAGTCTACCATTACCAAATGGAACAACACCTCCAAGCTGATAGGCCACACCGAAGCCAGGGCCTACGCTTACGAAGGAGAGACCTGGGGAGACATCTGGGGCTTTGAGACCGACCGCTACTTTACCGAAGACGACTTCGATGGCAAGAACCCTGACGGCTCCTGGATATATAAGAAAGGTATAGCCGACCAGACAGGCATACAGACCAACAACTTCGTCTACGGGCCCGGCGACATCAAGTACAAGGACCTGAACGACGACGGCGTAATTGACGGAGGCAAGGGAACTGTGGATGACCACGGCGACCTGAAAGTAATAGGCAACACCCTGCCGCGCTATGAGTACAGCTTCCGCGTAGGCGGAACGTACAAAGGCTTTGACCTCGACCTCTTCTTCCAAGGTGTGGGCAAGCGCGACATGTGGACACTCTCATCTATCGTATTCCCCGAAATGCGTGATGCCGACGTGGCCATCTATGCCAACCAGACCAGCTACAACATCTACGACCCCGACAACGGCATCGTAAACATCAGCCAGAACAACGACTTCCCCTGCCTGTACTCCGGCAACGAATCCGCAGGTAACGTACCGGCACTGTCGTCCTACGGTGGCAGCCACAACTACTATCCGCAGAGCAAGTACCTGGTTAACATGTCGTACCTGCGCCTGAAGAACATCACCCTGGGCTACACCATGCCGCAGGAACTCACCAAACGCTTCTATATCCAGAAGCTGCGCATCTACGCCAGCGTGAATAACCTCTGCCTACTGCACAAGGGAAGCGGCGACCTGCCCATCGACCCGGAGATGAATGCCGGGCAAGGCAACCTCACGTATGGAACCTGGGGGCGCACGTACCCAATGACGCGCACATGGTCCTTTGGCGTACAGGTAACTCTCTAACCTAATCAGAACAATCTCAAAACATTGATGATATGAAAAAGTCTGTAATATATATGTTCGCAGCTTCGGTGCTGCTGTTGTCGAGCTGCAACGATTTTCTTGAGAAATCGCCGCGCGACACGTTTACCAATAACCCCGCCTTCTGGAGCAACCTCAACGACGTAACCAGCTACAGCAACAAGTTCTATGACAACTATGTAGGCTTCAGTCAGGCTGGCGGCGCCGGATGGTTCTACTTCAAGAGCCTCAGCGACGACCAGGCACGCGGCGGATTTGAGGACTGGACCTACAAAACCATTCCCAACACCTCGACAAACTGGTCGGGACCGTTCACCGAAATCAGGCGCATTGACTACATGCTGCAGGGCCTGCAGGGCTCTACACTTGCCGCTCAGGACAAGAACCGCTTTATAGCCATAGGCCGGTTGAACAGAGCCTGGGAATACTACCAGCTGGTGAGGGAATACGGAGACGTGGAGTGGATAGACTACCCCATCCTGGATCCGGAGGACGAGAAGGTTTCGGGCGACCGCGACGACCGCGACGTTGTGATGGACTCGGTGCTCAACGACTTGAACTATGCCATTGCCAATTTGCCCTCGGTGAGCGACAAAACGGCCTGGAGCAAGGAAATGGCACTGGCCATGAAAAGCGACATCTGCCTCTACGAGGGAACTTACTGCAAATACCGCACGCAGGCCGACAACGGCAAGGCCGCCGATGCCAGCCGCGCACAGAAGTTCTTGCAGGAATCGGTGGCAGCTTCGGAAGCCATCATGAACTCCGGTCTCTTCGGACTGAGCGACAACTACGGAGACATCTACAATTCGTTGAGCTTAGGCGAGAGCAAGGAAATCATCTTCTATCGCAACTACGAGAAGGACATTGTCATGCACGGCCTCTGCGACTACACCAACAGTTCTTCAGAGCAATATGGCATTACGAAGGATGCCATTGACGCTTTCCTCTTCACCGACGGCAAACCGCTGGCAACAACAAGCATGGACAAGGACGACAAGGCCGTGAAGAACGCCAACGGCAACTACTCCATTGCCAAGATACTGAACAACCGCGACAAGCGACTGAGTGTTCTGCTGGATTCCATTATCTGCTTTAAAGGCCACGGCTGGGCCCGGCTGAATGAACAAGGGCTGCCGTCAGGCTCGGCGCAGATGACTTCGTCTACCGGCTATACCATCAGGAAATACGACAATACCTCTGTAGAAGCCTATTACCGTACGAATACCAATACCAACTACACGGATGCTCCGCTGTACTGGTATGCAGTTATCCTGCTGAATGAAGCCGAGGCCAAGGCCGAGTTAGGAACCATTACCCAGGCCGACCTCGACAACACTGTCAACTTGCTGGAGAAACGTGCCGGATTGCCCAACCTGACCTTGCAGCCTGCTGCCGACCCTGCCAACAACATGAACGTGAGCAATCTGATATGGGAAATTCGTCGTTGCCGCCGCTGCGAGCTCATGGCCGACAACTGGTACCGCTACTGGGACCTCGTACGTTGGCACCAGCTGGACAAGCTGGACAGCCAGAAGTATCCCAACATCAACCTGGGTGCCAACCTTACCAATGTAACAGACAACAGCTCGACGGTGAACGCTGAGAACTACATCGTTGCAACATCGAAGACGCGCACGTTTGAAAGCAAGTATTACTTCTATCCGGTTCCGACCAACGAGATTTCGCTGAACAAGAATATCAAGCAAAATCCGAACTGGGATAAATAAGAGGTATAATAAATGTAAAAAAGCACCGGAGTCGCTGCACTTCGGTGCTTTTTCGTTATCTTTGCAGCTATAAACCTAATAATTGAAGCTGTATTCCGAGAGAAATGAACAGAATTGTATGCGGATGTATGTTTATCGGGGCTATGATGCCGGCCATACTACGAGCTCAGGCACTGACCCCGGGAGAGAAAACAACGGTTGAGACGGTGCTCAACCGTTTCACCCAAGGCGTGCAGACGGGCAAGGTAAGCGTCGACTCAACGCGACAGGAGGACGGCGTTCTCACGATTTTTGCCTCGCGTAATTTCTCTTACGTTCCGTTCCGAAAAACGAACTGTAACCAGATTTTTCAGGCACTCAGGGAAAACTTGCCGCAGCAGCCAGGCAGGGAGGATATTCGTATTTTGACCGACGGCAAGGATATACGCAGCCTCATACCCAGAACAGAGCAGGACAAGCGGGACAAACGCCCCGCCTTCACTAACGACAGCGACATCCCCCTGGTACAGAATACGGACAAACCCTATAAAGCTACCAAAGGTTTGGAGGGCAGGCACATAGCCTTGTGGCAAAGCCACGGAGCCTACTATGAACAAGGACTGGCCCGTTGGGAGTGGCAACGTGCCCGCATGCTACAGACTGTAGAGGACAAATATACCCAAAGCTATGTGCTGCCTTTCCTCATTCCCATGCTCGAAAACGCAGGAGCCATTACTCTGACGCCGCGCGAACGGGACGCCAATCCCTACGAGGTTGTTGTTGACAACGATGAGCAGCTGGCCACATCACCTTATCAGGAGACCACCGGCAGCAAGCCTTGGACAACAGGCAGCGGTAAGGGATTTGCCTACACCAAGAACTGCTACACGGAGTTTGACAACCCCTTTACGGACGGAACCTACCGCCAGGCTGAAACGGTAAGCAAGAGCAAGGACGAGAGCACCATCAGCTGGACGCCCGATATACCCCGGGAGCGGCAGTATGCGGTGTACGTATCGTACAAGACGCTGCCCAACAGTGCGGCTGATGCCCGTTATACGGTTTACCACAAGGACGGTAAAACCACGTTCTCCGTTAACCAGAAGATGGGCGGCGGCACGTGGATTTATCTCGGAACATTCGCTTTTTACAAAGGAACGAAAGGCAAGGTCGTGCTGACTAACCACACCGCCAAGGCCGGCGAGATTGTAACAGCCGACGGAGTAAGATTTGGCGGAGGCATGGGCAACATCGCCCGCAGGGCCGAGGCCGACAGTATCTCGCCCAACACGAAAACCGACAGGAGCAACAAGCGCATGGCTCGCAATGCCTGGCAGCCAAAAATCAATTATCCCTACGAGGTGAGCGGCTATCCGCGCTTTGAGGAGGGAGCACGTTACTGGCTGCAGTGGGCTGGAATACCTGACAGCATTTACTCCCCCTCTCATGGGCTGGATGATTATTCAGACGACTATAAAAACCGCGGAGCATGGGTAAACTATCTGGCAGGAGGCACCAAGGCTGCGCCGGAGTACAAAGGTCTCAACATCCCGATTGATCTCTCCTTTGCCTTTCACAGCGACGCGGGGACGGTTTACGGCGATTCCATTATCGGCACACTGGGTATCTATCAGGTGAGCCAATACGGAGGCAAGTTTGCCGACGGCACATCACGCGAAGCCAACCATGACTTGTGCGACCTGGTGCTAACAAGCATTACGCGCGACATCAGAGCCCTGCACGAACCCAAGTGGACGCGTCGAGGCATGTGGGACTCCCGCTATTTCGAGGCCTGGCAGCCACGCGTACCGGCTATGTTGTTGGAACTGCTATCGCACGAAAACTTTGCCGACATGCGCTACGGACTCGACCCGCGTTTTCAGTTCAGCGTCAGCAGGGCCATCTATAAAGGAATGTTGCGGTTTCTCAGT
Organism: Prevotellaceae bacterium KH2P17; assembly: GCA_900199655.1. GTDB lineage: Bacteria > Bacteroidota > Bacteroidia > Bacteroidales > Bacteroidaceae > Prevotella. The sequence continues at coordinate 14,489 of FZRE01000019.1, read as the reverse complement.
GACTCCCATGGTTACGAATATGTGGTGCAGCCCCTGCCGGTTAGCCATTTTGCAGCCGTATTGGATGAGAAGCAGAGGGTTCGGCTTAGCTGGACTCCTGTTGCAGACTCACTGGAACCAACTGCAACGGCCGAGAAATACATTGTCTACAAACGTATAGGCAACGGTGACTTTGACAACGGCACCGTGGTCAAGGCGACAACTTATCGCTGCGAAATTCCCAAAGATCAGGTTGTGAGTTTCAAGGTAACAGCCCTGAACAAGGGCGGACAGAGTTTCCCTTCCGAAATTCTCTCCGTAGGAATTTCATCCCGGTCTGTTCAGAAACCAGTACTTGTCATCAACGGATTTGACCGCGTGAGCGGCCCGGACGATTTCGTTTCGGCCAATGATGAGTGGGCGGGCTTCTTGGCCGATGAGGACAACGGCGTACCTTACAACAACCTGATAAGCTACACGGGCAGGATGAAAGAGTTCCGCCGCTCCATTCCTTGGACCGATGACGACTCGGGAGGCTTCGGCGACAGTTATGGCAATTACGAAAAGCTCGTTATCGCCGGCAACAACTTCGATTATCCGGCTCTGCACGGCGAGGCAATCCTGAAGGCAGGCTACAGCTTTGTTTCAGCCAGCAAAGCCGCAGCATGTGAAAAGAAGCTGGCTGATACCGACAAATATGCAGCCATTGACCTGATACTGGGCAAAGAGAAACAAACAAAAATGGGACGGCCGGGAGTTGTGCCGCTGCGGTTCAAGACTTTCGACGACGACCTGCAACAGGCATTAACCAACTATTGCCAAACCGGAGGCAAGGTGTTTGTTTCGGGTTCTTATGTGGGCAGCGACCTCTGGTTCAATTCTCTCTCCACTGCCAAGGACAACGACAAGGCTTTTGCGCAGAACATTCTGAAATACAAGTGGCGCAACAACAGGGCCGCTGTAGAGGGAACCATAGAGACCGTTGCTTCGCCTTTTACCGAAAAGAAAGTTATCTTAATCTATTACAACAAGCCCAACGAGGAATCCTATGTGGTAGAATCGCCCGATGCCATTGAGCCGGCAGACTCATGCGCCTACACTGCGTTCAGATATTCGGAAAACAAATTAAGCGCAGGAGTCGTATTCGGAGGTTCGGAGAAAGATCATTGGAAAACCGTTGTACTGGGTTTCCCGTTTGAATCCATCAAAAGTTCTGACCAGCGAGATGCGCTGATGCAGAACATTCTGCTTTTCCTGTGTAAATGAAAATGAATAAACGTAGCAAGCATATATACGGAATGCTGCTGGCCGTGTTGCTATGGTCAGTGCTCAAAGGCACAGCACCGGCATGCGCCGGCGAGCCTTTCCGCTTTGCCTTGCTTACCGATATTCACATCAATGTGAAGAAGAATGCGCCAACGGAAGACCTGCAACAATCTATCCGCCAAATAAATTCCACGGACAGTTTGGACTTCGTTCTGGTTACAGGAGACATAGCCGATGAAGGCGATTACGCCTCGCTGCACGTTGCCAAAGAGGAACTGGATAAGCTGACCGTGCCCTACTACATCATCATGGGTAATCATGACCAGAAATGGAGCGAAAGCGGATGCATGGATTTTAAGCGCATTTTCGGTTACGAACGCTTCGAGTTCGACCATAAAGGCTACCTGTTTTTAGGTTTTAGCAGCGGTCCTTTGATGCGCATGGCATTAGGACATGTGGCACCAGAAGATATAGAATGGCTAAAGACAGAGCTTACCGGCAACGGTGAAAAGGACAAGCCCGTTTTCCTGATTACCCACATGCCCTTGCTGCCGCAGGACATCGACAACTGGTACGACGTGACAGATGCTGTGCGAAAATATCCGATTGTCGCCTTCCTGGGCGGACATTACCACCAGAATCACCTCTTCTGCTATGACGGCATACCTGGGATTATCAATGTTTCGAACCTCAGACAGCAAGACCAAGCCTACGGACAGTACAATGAATACGATGTAACGAACGATTCGCTGATTGTTTATACCCACCCCGTAGGCAAACCTCGGTTCCGCTGGGCAGCCATATCATTGCAGCCAGACTACACTACATGCCGTCCAACTGCTGCACGGCCGGACTTTTCTGTGAACCAACAATATCCGCAGGTAAAGGAAGAATGGGTCATTGCTTCCCATGCCGGGATATACTCTTCGCCTGTTGTCAGTAAAAGAAGGATATATGTTGCCGACAATCTGGGGCGTATCAGCTGTTACTCCTTGCAAGAAGGCAGAAAACAATGGAGCTACCAGACGGGCGGCCGAATTGTGGGAACGCCGGCCGTAGGACAAGATATGGTTGTTGCGGGGTCAGTAGACAATAACATCTACGGTATTGACACAAGTACCGGTAAACTCGTTTGGAAAGTCAAGACGCGAAGACCTGTAGTCAGCGCTGTCACCATCGAGTGTGGCACAGCATATATCGGAGGCAGCGACAGCTGTTTCAGAGCCATCAGATTAAAGGATGGAACGGTGAGATGGAGCAATCATTCGCCCCACGGTTACATCGAGACCAAGCCTTTGGTGGCTAATGGCAAAATCATTTTCGGTGCTTGGGACAACACGCTATACGCATTGGATAAAAAAACTGGTGCTCTTTGTTGGAAATGGGTTACATGCCAAGACAAAGGCATGCACTATTCACCGGCGGCAGTATGGCCTGTTAGCAGCAACGGCAAAGTCTTCATCGTAGACCCGGAACGAGCCATGACGGCATTGGATTTACATACTGGCAAGCAGATTTGGAGAACATATCAGAGTAAAGTCCGAGAATCTATCGGTATCTCATCAGACCTAAAACGCATTTATGCCAAAACCATGCAGGACAGCACTGTATGCTACTCGGCCGCAACGGAAAAGCCCAAAGAGCTTTGGGCAGCAAACGTAGGATTTGGTTATGAGCATGCAACCGTGATGCTGACAGAAAAAGACGGAATTGTGTTCAGTTCAACCAAAAACGGTCTCATCTTCGCTGTTGACGGTCGTACTGGCAAAGTCTACTGGAAACATAAAATCGGTAACACACTGGTAAACACAGTAGTTCCTTTGAGTAAAACGGAAGTTCTGTTTACCAATGAAGACGGACTGATAGGAAAACTGCATATAAACAAGCAAGTATATACAACTAAACAATAAGAATAAATGAAAAAAATGGTAGATTGCTTCCTGCCTATGGCCGGAAAAGAAGAATTGATAAAGACGCTCGGTAGCCTCAAGGGGCAAGAGCTGGTGAACAGAATTATCGTGATGCAATCATCACCAGAAGAGGTGGCAGATGCTGACGAGACTATGACCATAGACACTCTCAAGAGCAGCGACACGATGCGTAAGATTGCCGCTCAGGCCGAAGCTCCTTTCACCCTGCTCTATATCAAGAAGCAGTATGTGGAGATTGGCCTCTACGCCTTGGAGCGCATGCTGCAGATTGCGGATGCCACAGGCGCCGGTATGCTGTACGCCGACCATTATCAGATTTCTGCCGACGGCAAGCGGACAGAAGCTCCGGTTATCGATTACCAGCAGGGCAGCTTGCGAGACGACTTCGACTTCGGCTCCGTTCTTCTCATCAGAACCTCTGCTTTGAAAGAAGCAGCCGCTCGCATGACGAGCAACTACAAGGCTGCCGGACTTTACGATTTACGGCTCAAGCTATCAGAGCAAGTCTCCTTTGTACACATCAACGAGTTCCTTTATTCCGAAGTTGAACTCGACAACCGGAAAACCGGCGAGAAGCTCTTTGATTACGTTGACCCGCGCAACCGCGCTTCGCAAATAGAAATGGAGCAAGCCTGCACAGAATACCTGAAAAATGTGGGCGGATACCTGAAGCCTGAGTTTCCCGATGTTCCGCTGAAAGAAACTGAATTCGAATATGAGGCTTCCATCATGATACCAGTTCGCAATCGTATTCGCACCATCAAGGATGCCATCAACAGTGCACTCAGCCAACAGACAACCTTCAAATACAATGTTTTTGTGGTAGAGAACGGCCCTGAGTGTCACTCAACAGACGGTACGACAGAAGCCATTGACGAAATCAAAGATGACAGGCTGATTCACATTATTCCCACACGTAAGGATGTGGGTGTAGGTGGTAGTTGGAACATAGCTGCCCACCATCCAAAATGCGGAAAGTTCATCGTGCAGCTCGACAGTGACGATCTCTATTCCGGTCCGGACACTTTGCAGAAGATTGTCGATGCTTTCTATGCGCAGAACTGTGCCATGATTATCGGTTCATATATGCTAACCGACATCAACCTGAACATTCTGCCACCGGGAAAGGTAGATCACAAGGAATGGACTCCTGAGAACGGACGCAACAATGCCCTGCGTATTAACGGACTGGGGGCACCTCGTGCATTTTTTACTCCTGTCATCCGGCAGATTAACTTGCCCAATGTAAACTATGGCGAAGACTACGCCTTAGGCTTGGCCATCTCGCGGAAATACCAGATAGGAAGAATATTCGACGCGCTGTACAACTGTCGGCGTTGGGACGACAACTCTGACGGCAACCTGAGCATTGAGAAAGAGAACCGCAACAACTTGTACAAGGACCGCATTCGCACTTGGGAGTTACAGGCACGCATAGCCCTGAACAAGCAAGCCGTAAAATAAAAGAACATGGGCAAAACTATTAACCGTTCCTCATGGGCATGGATTCCCACGCTCTATTTTGCAGAAGGAATACCCTATTTCATTGTGAACAACATCTCGGTGACCATGTTCACCAAGATGGGTGTTCCCAATGGAGAAATGGCTCTGTTCACAAGTCTGCTTTACCTGCCATGGACTATCAAGCCTCTATGGAGTCCCTTTGTAGACATCATTAAAACCAAACGCTGGTGGATTTTGGGCATGCAGCTGTTGATGAGTGCTGCCTTTGTCCTGCTCACACTCTCCATTCCGCATCCTGATGCAGCCGTTATCGAGGGGATGAAGACTCCCGTAAGTCTTTTCACTTTCACGCTGCTGCTGTTTATTATCACTGCCTTTGCCTCGGCTACGCACGACATTGCCGCCGACGGTTTTTACATGCTGGCTCTCAAACAGGATGACCAGTCCTTTTTTGTTGGCATCCGCAGCACATTCTACAGGCTGTCCTCTATTTTCGGCCAAGGCGTTCTGGTTTACATTGCAGGCGCATTGGAACGCAAAACCGGCAACATCCCGATGTCCTGGCAGATAACAATGGCCATTACGGCCGTGCTCTTCACCGTTATCTCCATTTACCATACCTTTGTCATACCCCGTCCGGCGGCGGATGTTCCTCACATATCAGGAGATACCAAAGGTAAGGCAAAGGAAATCATCTACGAGTTCGGCAGAACCTTCGTTACCTATTTTAATAAGCCGGGTGTGCTGCTTGCCATTGTCTTCATGCTGCTCTACCGTCTGCCTGAAGCCTTTCTGCTAAAGATGGTAAACCCCTTCCTGTTGGCATCTACCCAAACGGGAGGCCTGGGACTGGCTACAGATACCGTGGGCATTGTCTATGGTACTATTGGAGTTCTGTTCCTTACTATCGGCGGCATCGTTGGTGGCATCACTGCTTCCAGATGGGGATTGAAGAAATCCCTGTGGCCTATGGCAGCCTGTATGACCTTGCCTTGTGCCACTTTTGTTTACTTGGCTATGAGCCACCCTACAAACCTAACCGTCATCAGCACCTGTGTTGCCATCGAACAGTTTGGCTATGGCTTTGGCTTCACGGCCTACATGCTCTACATGATGTACTTCTCCGAAGGCGAATTCACCACTGCCCACTACGCCATCTGCACGGCTTTCATGGCTCTGAGCATGATGATACCCGGCATGATGGCTGGCTATATTCAGGAATGGCTTGGCTACGAGCTGTTCTTCTGGATGGTGATGCTTTGCTGCCTCGCAACGGTAGTCGTCACATTCTTCGTGAGAAAGAAAATAGATAAGGACTACGGACGCAAACACAACAGCCAATGAAAAGATTATGCTTATTGACACTTGTCCTATTCCTTACGGGCAGCATTTCTGCCCAAAGGGTCAAGACGGGCATCGAAGTGCTGAAAAGTCAGGACTTTAAGGCACTGTATGGACTTAGGGTAGGATTGGTTACCAACCCTACAGGTGTAGATAACAACCTGCAATCAGACATTGATATTCTGGCTGCTGCACCCAATGTAAAACTCGTAGCACTATTCGGACCCGAACACGGACTCCGTGGCAGCGCTCATGCCGGCTCTGCCGTGGGCAACAATTCCGACCCGGAAACAGGTCTGCCAGTCTATTCACTGTACGGCAAGAACCGCATGCCATCGCCCGAAATGCTGAAAGGCATCGACGTGCTTGTGTATGATATTCAGGATATTGGCTGCCGTTCGTTCACCTATATCAGCACACTGGCCAACATCATGAAAGCTGCAGCCCAAAGCCACATCAAGGTTATAGTGCTCGACCGTCCCAATCCGTTGGGTGGTGAGAAGATAGAGGGTAATCTGGTTGAGGACGATTGCATCTCATTCGTGAGCCAAATCAAGGTTCCCTACATCTATGGTCTCACGCCGGGCGAGTTGGCCTTGCTGCTCAATGGGGAGAACCTTCTCGGCGCGAAATGCGACCTTGAAGTTATCAAGATGAAAAAATGGAAGCGACGGATGACCTACGAAGACACCGGCCTGCCGTGGGTGCTGTCCTCCCCCCACATCCCCGAAGCTGCCACCGCACCTTTCTACGCTGTATCGGGCATAGTAGGTGAGCTCGACAACTTTTCCATCGGCGTTGGCTACACGCTGCCCTTCCGCCTCTTTGGTTCCTCCTGGATTGAGGCTTCTGCATTTGCCGGGCGCATGAACTCTCTCCGTCTGCCCGGCGTCAGGTTCCGCCCCATCTACTACACACCGTTCTATGGCCCAGGCAAAGGGCAGGAATTGCAGGGTGTGCAGGTCTACTTCACTGATTACAGAAGAGCCCGGCTCTGTGATACACAGTTCTACATCCTGCAGGAACTCTATAAACTCTATCCCTCCCACGATATTCTGGCCGAGGCATCACAGAACCGTAAGGACATGATTGACAAGGTTTGCGGCTCCAAGCAGATACGTCAGCTGTTCATGAAGCGCCATCTGTGGTCTGACGCAAAGCCCTATTGGGATAAAGACGTTGATACTTTCAGGCAGACAGCAAAGAAATATTACCTATATAAATAAATGGAAATGGCAACAACAGTGGCTCACCCCAAACAACGGATTCTCGCTCTCGACATCCTGCGAGGCATCACCATAGCCGGCATGATACTGGTGAACAATCCCGGTTTCGACCAGACCTACGCACCATTAGAGCATGCCGACTGGTTTGGACTCACCCCTACCGATTTGGTGTTCCCGTTCTTCATGTTCATTATGGGCATAACAACCTATCTGTCACTCAAGAAGTTCAAATTCCAATGGTCCGTACTGTGTGCCCGTAAAATCTTCAAGCGTGCCTTTCTGCTTTGGTTCATCGGACTTGCCATTTCGTGGCTCATCATGTTCACACGCGGCATGATAAGCCCCGACAACGCAGCTCTGTCGTTACCGCAGAAACTGCTTGTTTCGGCCAACACTTTCGACCATATCCGTATTCTCGGCGTGCTGCCCCGTCTGGGCATCTGCTACGGACTTGCCGCTGTCATAGCCTTGTCCGTCAGGCACAAACTCATTCCCTGGCTCGTCGCCGTCATCTTCATTGGCTATTATATCTTGTTGGTGTGTTGCAACGGCTATGCTCACGATGCTTCCAACATTCTTGCCATTATTGACGACGCAATATTAGGCCACAGTCACGTGTACCGCTGGGAGACGCCTGACCCTGAAGGGCTCCTGAGCACCTTGCCCGCCCTGGCTCATGTACTCATTGGCTTCTGCGTGGGCAAATATGTCATGGAACTGCAGAATCTGAACGACAAGATAGAGCGCCTTTTCATTATCGGTGCCCTGCTGACCTTTGCCGGCTTCCTGCTGGCCTACGGCTGCCCCATCAGCAAAAAGCTGTGGACTCCTACTTTCGCTATAGTTACTTGCGGACTGGGCTCAACGCTGCTGGCACTCCTCACATGGCTCATTGACAAGCAGAGCCACCAGGATGCCGCAACCCGCTTCTTTCAGGTATTCGGTGTCAATCCACTGGCACTCTACGTTCTCTCCGATCTGTTGCTCATTCCTATCAGCATCGTTCCATTAGCCGGTGACACGGTTCAGTCTATGGTCTGCAACGGCATTTTGTTGCCCGTGTTCAGCATCAAGACAGCTTCACTGCTCTGGGCTTTGCTCTACGTGGGCATCAACTGGTGCATAGGACTTATTTTATTCAAGAAAAACATATTTATAAAGTTATGATATTATTAGCAGATAGCGGTTCTACAAAAACCGATTGGTGCGTAGTCGACAACGGACAAAGCATCAAGGAAATCAAAACACGCGGTACCAACCCATTCTTTCAGACAGAAGATGAAATCTCGCAGGAAATCCTCACGTCACTCGTTCCGCAACTTCCCACAACAAACATAGAAGATGTTTTCTTCTACGGAGCCGGTTGCACGCCGGAGAAACTGCCCATTCTGGAGGCAGCCCTCAAACGACATCTCAACATAACCGGTCGTTGCGAGGTCGCCACCGACATGCTGGCTGCTGCCCGCAGCTTGTGTGGTCACCAGCCGGGCATCGCGTGCATACTCGGCACCGGCAGCAACTCCTGCGCCTATGACGGAGAGAAGATTACAAAGAATGTATCGCCACTGGGCTTCATCCTCGGCGATGAAGGCAGTGGAGCCGTACTGGGTAAGACGCTGGTGGGCGATGTTCTCAAGAATCAGTTGCCCCAGTCGGTTATCGACCGCTTCCATGAGAAGTTCCCCTTTACCAATGCCGAAATCATAGACCGCGTGTACCGCCAGAAGTTGCCCAACCGTTTCCTGGCCAGCTTTGTACCATTCCTGGCCGAGAACATCGACGAGCCTGCCATTTACAGTCTTGTTGTCGACAGTTTCCGCCGCTTCCTTGTGCGCAATGTCAGACAGTACGAGGGCTGGAACACGTTGCCCATAGGCTTCAACGGCTCCATCGCCTACTACTACCGTCGGCCGCTTGAGGATGCACTCAAAGCCGAAGGCATGACCTTGGGCCAAATTATCCAGGCACCGATGGAAGGCCTGGTAGCTTATCACACCGGAAGAATTTAACTCACACCAACATGGCTTTTATTAAGATTTCAGAGCAGTCGTCGCTGTATGACGATTTAGAGAAAAAGTCCATCCACGAGCTGCTCGTCGACATAAACACTGAAGACAAGAAGGTGGCCTTGGCAGTTGAGAAGGCCATCCCGCAGATAGAGAAGCTCGTCACGCAGATTGTGCCGCGCATGCGCAAAGGTGGTAGGATATTCTATATGGGTTCCGGCACCAGCGGACGCCTGGGCGTGCTCGACGCCTCAGAAATTCCACCCACGTTCGGCGTACCGCCCACCCACATCATCGGACTGATAGCCGGCGGCGACACAGCCCTGCGCAATGCCGTAGAAAATGCTGAAGACGACACCGAACGCGGCTGGCAGGAACTGGAGGAGCACCACATCAATAGCAAGGATACCGTTATCGGCATAGCCGCCTCGGGCACCACGCCCTACGTTATCAGTGCCCTGCACCAGGCACGTGCCCACGGCATACTCACCGGTTGCATTACCAGCAACCCCGACTCACCGATGGCGGCAGAAGCCGATGTGGCCATTGAGATGGTAGTAGGTCCCGAGTTCGTTACGGGCAGTTCTCGCATGAAGTCAGGCACTGGGCAGAAGATGATTCTCAACATGATTTCCACCTCCGTCATGATTCAGTTGGGCCGCGTCAAGGGCAACCGCATGGTAAACATGCAGCTCACCAACCAGAAGCTCATAGACCGCGGTACGCGGATGATAGTCGACGAGCTGGGGCTGGAATACAACCACGCCAAGCGCATTCTCCTCATGTACGGTTCGGTCAAGGCAGCCATTGATGCCTATCAAAACGACGATTTAAAATAAACTGATATGAAGCGTTTTTCCATATTTCTCATGGTTTTCTGTGCCGTACTCGCCCTCCGGGCCCAGCCTTTGGAGCAGGTAGCACCGGCCAGCGTAGGGTTGGATGCCGCCAAACTGGCATATGCCGACCAGGCCATCAACCGGGCCATCAGCCGCCACGACATCCCCGGAGCCGTTCTGGCTGTAGTCCGTCACGGCAAGATGGCCTACCTGAAAGCTTACGGCCACAAGTCCGTTTATCCCAAGAAGGAGACCATGACCGTTGAAACGGTGTTCGATATGGCCTCGTGCAGCAAGTCCATGTCCACGGCCGTTGCCGCCATGATATTGATAGAGCGCGGTCAGCTGCGGCTCATGGACAGGGTCGACGCCTACATACCGGGCTTTGAGAACTGGAAAGATGACAAGGGAAACCAGACCTCCATCCGTATCGTAGACCTCATGACCCACACCTCCGGTCTGCCTCCTTATGCCGATGTAAACATGCTCAAGGCCAAATACGGAGCGCCCAACCGCGACGGCATGATAGACTACATAGCCCACTGCCGGCGCGACTTTGAACCTACAACAGATTTCCAGTACAGCTGCCTGAACTACATCACCCTGCAACGTATCATCGAGACCATATCGGGACAGAATTTGCGCGACTTTGCCAAGGAGAATATCTTCGATGTTCTGGGCATGAGCCATACCGACTACAACCCCTCGCCGGCCTTGGCCAGGCAGTGCGCTCCCACCGAGAAGCAGCCCGACGGCAAGGTGCTGCAGGGCATTGTACACGACCCACTGGCCCGCATCATGAACGGTGGCATATCCGGTAACGCCGGTGTATTCTCCACAGCAGCCGATGTAGCCATTCTCTGTGCCGCCTTGCAGAATGGCGGTGAGTGGAACGGGCACCGCATCCTGAGCCCGCTGGCCGTTAAGTGCATGCGCACCGTGCCCCGTCGTGTGGCCAACATTGGCCGTACACCCGGCTGGGATGTGTTCACCGACTATGCTACCAACAAGGGTGACCTGCTGAGCGATGCCGCCTACGGGCACACAGGTTTCACCGGAACCAGCATCGTTATCGACCCTGAAAACGACATCAGCGTTATCCTCCTCACCAATGCCGTACATCCCGACGGCAAGGGCAGCTGCATTGCTCTACGCTCCTATGTGGCCAATTCCGTTGCAGCAGCCATCTTACAATAAAGGAACTGCGATATTAGGGAGCCTTTCCAAGGGCTCCCTATCATTGTATATCTCTGATTGAATATTTTAAAAACAATTAATAGAACTTGTTTGGCAGCCTTTATTAGTTTTTCTATCTTTGCTTTATAGATGATATAATGACCAGCATCATTCACCATTCTAAAAGAAGAACAGACATTATCAACATTTACTAATAACATAAATCATGAAACACCAAACTATTTTTCAGCTTGCAATCATTGCTTTGGTTGCTTTCACATCGTGTTCTGACGATGGTTATACCGTTACCAACAGACCCTTGCCACCACTCATAAAGATAGAACTAACAGAAGCTGAACACCAGCAGGTGCAGGCAAACAACGACTTTGCTTTTAACCTGTCACGCGAAGTGCTGCAGCAGAACCACGAACAGAATTGTTTGATATCGCCCCTAAGCGCCACCTATGTACTCGCCATGCTTGAGAATGGAAGTGCCAACGAAACTCAACAACAGATTTTGAATGCACTACGTTATGACAGCGAGACGAACATGAATAGCGTTTGCAGCAAGCTGATAAGCGGAGCCTCGAAAGTAGATGCAAGCACCGAGGTGAGCATTGCAAACGGACTCTTTTTGGACAAACCATTCCCCATTAAGGACGACTATATTACGTCTATGAAGCAGACCTATGGAGCAGAAGTAAAGAACCTCGACTTCAGCGACAAGCAGGCAGTGCTCAAGGAGGTTAACAGCTGGACAAGTGACAAGACAAAGGGCAAGATATCCAACATCATAACCGACATGCCGGACAATACAAGAATGATGGCACTCAACGCTATTTACTTTAAAGGAATTTGGAATAAAGAGTTTGACAGCAAAAAGACAACAAAAGAAACATTTACCCATGCCGACGGCGAAAAGGAGCAGACAGACATGATGCAGATAAAAGAGAATTATCTCTACGGCTCGTTCGCCAATTTTGACATGCTGCACCTGGATTATGGCAACAACGGTTACAGCATGCAGGTGCTGCTGCCCAAAGAGGGTGTAACGGTAGAAGAAGTTCTCGCATCGCTAAAGAGTACCGACTGGCAGGAGACCATGATGTCGATGCGTGATTATGAGGTGGATGTCCAGCTGCCTAAGTTTACCTTCGAATACAGTGTCGACATGCCATCGGTGCTCAAAGCTCTTGGCATGGAAGATATGTTTGACAAGACTAAGGCCGACTTCTCCCGATTAAGCGATAAAGATACTTTCATTGGTATTTTCAAGCAAAAATGTACCATTGAGGTTAACGAGAAAGGCACAGAGGCCACCACTGCAACGATAAGCACCGTTGGAGATACAGCCTATGTGGTTCCCACGGCAGTGTTCCATGCCAACCGTCCGTTTATCTACATCATTACCGAGAACACCACCGGCAGCATTTATTTCGTTGGCACCTTTAAGTAAACCTACTCCCTGCAGTGAAACTACAGCAACGTAAACTTTATAGACATCAGGGGCCACTTCTTACTGCTTACGGTGAAGAGTGGCCTCTTTTCAGACTTCGTAACCCATGACCGAGAAAGAGAAACAGCAGCAAGGACTGCTCTATCTGGCCAGCGACCCGACTGTAATAGCCGACCTGCTCCGCTGTGAAGAAGCGTGTTTTGAAATCAACCGCATGCCGCCCTCGCAGCGAGAGGAACGCAACCGGCGGCTGAAGGAACTCTTCGGTCGTGCCGGAAAGCTGTTCAACGTCGTTACACCGTTCTTTTGTGACTACGGATATAATATCGAAGTGGGCGAACACTTCTTTGCAAATACCAACTGCGTTATCCTCGATGAGGCCAAAGTAACCTTCGGCGATAACGTCTTCATAGCGCCCAACTGCTCGTTCTATACGGCCGGCCATCCGCTCGAACCCAGGCTCCGCAACGCCGGCATGCAGTATGCACTGCCCATACACGTAGGCAACAACGTGTGGATAGGCGGCAACACGGTGGTGGTACCGGGCGTAACGATAGGCAACAACGTAACCATTGGCGCCGGATCGGTGGTTACCCACGACCTGCCCGATGGTGTGCTTGCCGCCGGCAACCCCTGTCGCGTCATCAAGAGAATAGATGACGCAGAGCCGCCATCGGCGCATAGATAATCATGCGGGGCCCAGTCCACTGCATGACGGCACGGATGAGCGCCCGCTTCTCGGGCGAATAGCAGTGCACCGGGCACCGTCTACAGGTGGGCTTGTAGGCCTTCCACCGGCAGTGGTCCAGCCTGCGGCACGCATAGTCGGCCAGTTCACGGTATGCAGTCGGCATCTCCTTGCACTTGAGCTTGTGCCTGCAATAGAGCTCCACCATTAGCCTTACCGTCTGCTTTTCCTCTTCTGTCTTAGCTGCCATTATCCGCATACCTTACCGATACCATTCCTTTATTTCCTGATAATGCTGCGCGTAAGTGATGGCAGCATCCTCCGAAGCCTTTTTAACGAAGCGGGCCGGCGTGCCCGCCCATATCTCGTACGGACCTACATGCGTACCGCTCAGCACCACCGCGCCGGCTGCCACGATGGCGCCCTCGCCTATCTCGGCATCGTCAAGCACCACTGCGTTCATCCCTATCAGCGCACCACGTCTCACGGTGCAGGCATGCACCACCGCCCCATGGCCTACCGATACGTCGTCTTCCAGCACTACGGGGCTGCCATGCGTCTGGTGCAGGCAGGCACCATCCTGCACATTCACGCGGTTACCCAGGCGAATGGCGTCTACATCGGCCCGCAGCACGGCTCCGAACCACACCGAGCAGTCGTCGCCCATCACGATGTCGCCGGCCAGCGTGGCATTCTCCGCCACGTAACAACGCTCGCCCCACTGGGGCTGTTTGCCGTTCACTTCCTTGATTAAAGCCATCTCTTCGTATTCTTTCCCGCAAAAATACAAACTTTCCGGCACATCGGCAAATAAGCAATACATGTCTTTGACAATGCCTAAGACAATTTAAAGATTAGATGCCAGAACTTTCGACACTTGTCGCACGATTGTGTAACAAGTGTCGTATGATTGTGCGACAAGTGTCGAAAGTTCCCGAAGCATCCCATCAGCCTTTCTTTTCCCATGCAGCAAGGAATCAAAAGCACTGATTGTCCACCCGGCTTCTTCATTCCAACACTTGTGCTCTTTCCACTTAGAAGTGCAAACATTCCGTGGTGAATAACCCATGAAAAACACCGCGGAGGTTTGCCTTGCGGCTGGGGGCGCGAAGCCCCC
>FZRE01000018.1 GCA_900199655.1 Prevotellaceae bacterium KH2P17 | reverse complement strand
TCCTCCGCCTCCCCTTTCCAAGGGGAGCGTACCAGCTTGCTTTACTGCTGTCATTATCTTGCTGGTTACCACTCATTAGCAGAAATGCGGCCAGCAGTTCCTCCCCTTAGAAAGGGGAGGTTAGGAGGGGATGATGTTCAGCAGCCGTGGATAATGCCTGGGCAGGTGTCATCCCCTCCTCCGCCTCCCCTTTCCAAGGGGAGGATACCGGCTTGTTTTGCTGCTGTCATTATCTTGTTGGTTACTACTTATTGGCAGAAATACGGCAAGCAGTTCCTCCCCTTAGAAAGGGGAGGTTAAGAGGGGATGATGTATGCGGTTGAAAAAGGAGGAAAAAGAGGGCAGGAAAGGCACCTGCACAAGGTAAGAAACGAGGAAGAAAGAGGAAGAGAAAGGTAAAAACAGCGGAAAGAAAAAGCAAATGCGCTTGCGCGTATCGCCGGCAGCCGGGATGAAACCGGCATGCAGCATACGCGCAAGCGCATTGCCCCTGGCTCCCCTCACCAAGGGAGGGGCGGGGGTGGGCTTTATTACTACTCTTTCTTGAACGCCTCGGCTTCGGCGGCGGCGATGATTTCTTCGCGGCTCTGTTCTTTGGCGCTGATGTCGCTCAGGTCAAACTCATCACCCTCCAGAGCGGCTTCCACATGCTCGGCAGCAGGTGCAGGCGCCTCGTCGCGGGCACTCTCGTGCTCGTCGAACACCTCTTCCTTGAAGATGGTTTCGTGCTTCTCGGGCTCTGCCTCATTGCCGTCCTGTGCGATGATGAAGTCCTCTTTCACCTCCGTATCGGGCACTATTTCCACCGGTTCTTCCTCCATTTTGGTGCGATTGCCCTTTGCGGCGAACACCTGGTCTATGAACTGGGGTTTCTTCTTCAGCCGTTCCAGGGTGAGCTTGCAGGCCATCTGCTGGCTTTCTTTCTTGCTGAAGCCCGTGGCGCTGCATCCTTCAATACCCTCGAGTACAACCATGAAGTTGAATTTCGGGCTGCCGCTCTTGTCTTTCTGCTGCTCAATGAGCTTGAATTCCATGCGCACGCGGTTCTTCTGACTCCATTCGATGAGCTTGCTCTTGAAGTTAACTTCCTTGTAGGCAACCTTGTCGATGTTTATCATTTGTGCCAGAATACGTTTGCGCATGAAGTGCATGCAGGCGTTGTAGCCGCGGTCCAGGTAGAGCGCTCCTACGAGTGCCTCGAACGCGTTGCCGCCCATGTAGCTGTTGTGGGAGGAGCTGTGGCCTGACGAAAGAATGAGTTGATTGATGCCCATCTCCTGTGCCAGCTTGTTCAGGGTGTCACGCTGCACGAGCTTTGAGCGCGTGTTGGTGAGGAATCCTTCGCGTTTGCCGGGGAAATGGCGGTAAACAATGTCGCCCACGATGGCATCCAGGATGGCGTCTCCTAAGAACTCGAGCCGCTCGTTGTTCATCGGCTTGCCTTTCTTGTTGCGGTGCATCACGCTCTTGTGCATGAGCGCCATCTTGTAGTAGCTGATGTCGCGGGGATACATGCCGATGATGTGGTACAGAGACGAATAAAGCTCCTTATCCTTTCGGAATGGGAGCCTTATTCGGTCGATGATGTTATTCAGCATACTTCTTGAATACTACGCAGCAGTTGTGGCCTCCGAAGCCGAACGTGTTGCTCAGTGCAGCACGCACTTCGCGCTTCTGGGCCTTGTTGAACGTAAAGTTCATGTCATAGTCTATATCCGGATCATCGTCTCCCTCCTCGTGGTTGATGGTCGGCGGAACGATGTCGTTCTGCACCGAGAGCACGCAGGCCATTGCCTCCACGGCACCTGCGGCACCCAGAAGGTGGCCCGTCATGGACTTGGTGGAACTGATGTTGAGCTTGTAGGCCTGCTCGCCGAACACTTCCTTGATGGCCTTGGCCTCTGAAATGTCGCCCACGTGGGTCGATGTTCCGTGCACGTTGATGTAGTCGATGTCCTCGGGCTGCATGCCTGCATCCTCAAGGGCAGCCTGCATTACGAGCTTGGCACCGAGGCCTTCGGGGTGCGATGCGGTGATGTGATAGGCGTCGGCACTCTCTCCCTCGCCCACCATTTCGGCGTAAATCTTGGCTCCGCGGGCCTTTGCATGCTCCAGTTCCTCGAGCACGAGGCAACCGGCGCCTTCGCCCATGACGAACCCGTCGCGGCTTGCACTGAACGGACGGCTGGCGTGCTCAGGGTCGTCGTTGCGGGTGGAGAGGGCCTTCATGGCGTTGAAACCGCCCACGCCGGTGGCGCAGATGGCAGCTTCGGCACCGCCGCTCACGATGATGTTGGCCTTTCCCAGGCGTATGAGGTTGAACGCATCGGCCAGAGCATTGCTGGAAGAGGCGCAGGCCGAGGTCGTTGTATAGTTGGGTCCGTGGAATCCGAAGTGGATGCTGATTTGGCCGGAGGCGATGTCGGCAATCATCTTCGGGATGAAGAAGGGGTTGAACTTGGGCCCGTCTTCGATGTGCTGGCCGTAGTATGTCACCTCTTCCTCAAAGGTATTGATACCGCCGATACCCACGCCGTAGATGACGCCGATACGGTTCTTGTCTTCAGTTTCTAAGTCTATTCCCGCGTCCTTCACGCCCTGCATGGCGCTAATCATGGCCAGCTGGGTGTAGCGGTCGAGCTTGCGGGCCTCCTTGCGGTCAATCCACTCGTTCACGTCCAGGTCCTTCACCTCGCACGCAAACTGTGATTTGAACTTAGAACTGTCGAAATGAGTAATGGGAGCGGCACCACTCTTGCCCGCCAACATGGCGTTCCAAGTGTCCTCTGGATTGTTTCCCAGCGGCGTTACGGCACCAAGACCTGTTACTACTACTCTTTTTAACTCCATTATCTTGGTTTCTTATAATAAAACAAAAATGGCTTATAGTTGATGGCTTACATGCAATTCCGGGTGGAATTGCCTAAGCATTTAACTATAAACCATCAACTATAAGCAAAAAACTGCTGTTACTTTGCGTTCTCTTCGATGTAAGAGATGGCGTCGCCAACAGTCTGAATGGTTTCAGCCTTATCGTCTGGAATGGAAATGCCGAATTCTTTCTCGAACTCCATAATGAGCTCTACAGTGTCCAGGGAATCAGCACCCAGGTCGTTGGTGAAGCTTGCCTCTGGCTTTACTTCTGACTCATCAACACCGAGTTTGTCAACGATGATAGCCTTTACCTTGTTTTCAATTTCTGACATAATTGTAAGTTTTTAAATTGTTTATAAATGAATTCTAATTCAAAATCGCCTGCAAAGGAACACATTTTCTTTCATTCTGGCAAATATTTTTGTAAAAAAAGCACTTTTGGTTGCACACACCACCCCATTGTGTGCAATCTTTCAACCGCTTGATGAAGCACCACCGCACGTGTATTTTGCTCCCACCAAGGGTGCCGAAGAACGGGATGGGGAACTTGCGACAGGTGTCGAACGATGGTGTGACAAGTGTCGAATTCATGTGCGACACTTGTCGAAAGTTCCCGAAGGCATCATTCGGCACCCGCTACGCACTCTTTTGCTACCCGCTGCACAGCCTTCTGCCACCCGCTGCATTGTCTTCTACTACCCGCTGCGCAGCCTGCTGCCGACCCTGCTCATCCTCCTTCGCAGCGCTGCTGCACCCGCTGCAGGCAGCTGCAAGCCAGGGGCAGAGGGGCTGAAGGAGGAAAAAAAGGGCGTTTTAGTTGCCGCTTCCAAATTAATTACTTATTTTTGCACATATTTAAAAGATACACATGGAAATGTCATTTACCCAACAATGCAACCAGATTTTTAATCAGGCAATCCGCGATTACCATATTACGGACAACATCGATACGCCTATCAACAATCCTTACGACAGGGATTCTATCGAGAACAGGCTCTATCTGAAATGCTGGATAGACACTGTACAATGGCATTTTGAAGACATCATCCGCGACCCTCACATCAATCCGGAAGATGCCTTGGCCCTTAAGCGGCGCATAGACCGCAGCAACCAGGACCGAACAGACCTTGTGGAGCAGATTGACTCCTACTTCCGCCACCAGTACAGCGACGTAACGGTGCTGCCGGATGCCCGCATCAACACCGAGAGTCCGGCCTGGGCGGTTGACCGCCTCTCCATTCTGGCGCTCAAGATCTATCACATGCGCGAGCAGGCCGAACGTACCGACGCCCTGCCCGAGCACCGCGCCAAGTGCCAGTCCAAGCTCAACGTGCTGCTGGAGCAGCAGCAGGACCTGGGCACAGCCATCGACCAGCTGCTGGAGGACATAGCTGCCGGCCGCAAGTACATGAAGGTGTACCGCCAGATGAAGATGTACAACGACCCTTCTACCAACCCCGTACTCTACGGCAAGAAGTAACCCGCAACGCTATTCCGGAAGAGCGGCATCATGAAAACAGAGCACATTCTCGTTATCAGGTTCTCAGCCATGGGCGACGTGGCCATGACCGTGCCCGTTGTTTATTCGCTGGCGCAGCAGTATCCGCACCTGCGCATCACGGTGCTGAGCCGTCCCTTTGCCCGTGTTTTCTTCGAGAATCTGGCTCCCAACGTAAGTTTCATGGAGGCCGACCTCATGGGCGAGTACCACGGCATCCGCGGGCTGAACGCCCTGTACCGCCGTCTGGCGGCCAAGCACTTTACCGCCGTGGCCGACCTTCACGCCATCCTGCGCTCCCACTACCTGCGCATGCGCTTCAACATCGGCCGCTACCACGTGGCCCACATCAACAAGCACCGCGGCGGCAAGCGCAAACTCACCGCCCTTAATAATAAGGTGAAGGTTCAGCAACCTACCTCGTTCAAGAATTACCTCGACGTTTTCGCCAGCCTGGGCTACCCCATCAGCAAGCTCACCTTTACCTCCCTCTTTCCCGAAGGAGGCGGAAACCTGCGCCTGATAGCCGACAGGACGGGTGAGAAAAAGGCCTTCCAGACGTGGATAGGCATTGCTCCGTTCGCCGCCCACGTAGGTAAGATATACCCGTTGCAGCAGATGGAGAAGGTCATCGTGCAGCTGCTGGAGCGCCACCCCTCGTGCCGCATCTTCCTCTTCGGCGGAGGTGAGGACGAAAAGCGGCAGCTGGACGACCTCGTGCAGCGCCATGCAGCCTGCACCAACGCCTCGGCCATTCTTGGCGGACTGCATGAGGAGCTTATCCTCATGAGTGCTCTGGACGTAATGATAAGCATGGACAGCGCCAACATGCACCTGGCCTCGCTCGTTGCAACGCCCGTAGTAAGCGTGTGGGGAGCCACCCATCCCTACGCCGGTTTCATGGGTTACCGCCAGAATCCAGACAATGCAGTACAGATAGACCTGCCCTGCCGGCCCTGTTCCATTTACGGCGACAAGCCTTGCATGCGCGGAGATTACGCCTGCCTGAAGAACATCACGCCCGAATTGATTGTGGAGCGGGTGGAACACATCCTGCATACAGAGAAGTGAGAACCGTCTGCCAAGAACACAGAACCCCGGATTTCAGACGATGAAATCCGGGGTTTTGCGTTTCCCGAACTGGGCTCCAGCTGGCTCACTGCCGCCCGCGCAGCACCTTATGATATTCTTCCACCACCTGTGCAGCTATGTCGCTGTTCTCAAAACGGGCAATATAGGCCAGGCCGGCGGCCACACGCTGCTCGCGCCCCTCGCTGCCCTGGAGACTGTGACCGATGGCTGCGGCCATGCCGCCCACATCGTCGGGGGCAACGTACAGGCAGCTGTCGCCGCCCGCCTCCTCCAGACAAGAGCCCGTGCAGGCCACTACCGGCAGGCCACTTTGTATGGCCTCGATGACAGGAATGCCGAAACCTTCGTAGCGCGAGGGGTAGACAAAGCACTCTGCCCCGCGGTAGATGGCGTACAGGTGGGCATCGGGCACGCCGTGCAGAAAGCTCACCCGGCCGGCCAGACCGTGGCTCTCGATGTACTTCTGCACCCGGTCGGCGTAGCGGGTGCGGCGCCCCACGACCACCAGATGCACGTCCTGGGGCAGCTGCTGCAGCGCCCTGACGGCCAGGAGCACGTTCTTGCGCTCCTCTATCGTGCCCACATTGAGCACGTAACGCTGCGGCAGGCGGTATCTGGAGGCCACCTCGCGCAGCGCTGCCTCACTCACCGGCTGGCGGAAACGCTGGCTGCAGCTCTGGTAAACCACGTCAATCCTGTCCGCCGGAAAGCTGCCGTAGTGCAGGATGTCGCGCTTGGTGCACTCGCTGATGGCAATGATGCGGTCGGCCTCACGCAGCGTGTGGAGGAACTTGCGCTTGTATATTTGCACGTCAATCCAATTGTAATACTCCGGATGCCGCAGGAAGATGAGGTCGTGAATGGTGACAATGCCCGGTATGCCGGCCGCCCGCAGGCCGAAGGGAAGCTCGCCCGAGAGGCCGTGATACAGGCTTACGCCGTCGCTCTTCAGCTGCTTCACGATGCCGTGCGAGCGCCACCAGTCGCGTTGCAGGCGGAACCTGAGCCCCTCGGGACACACGATGCGCACGCCCGGACGCAGCTGCACCTGCCGTCGCAGGTCGTCGCGACCCTCGTCGGGAGCATAGAGCAGCAGCTCCATTCCGCCCTCCGCAGCGGGCAGCGAGTTAACAAGCGTGCGCCCGTAGCTGCCCAGTCCGGTGCCGTTACGCAGCACCCGCTTGGCATCAAAGCCCACTATCATGCTTTTTTTCATTGTCATTCTGCAAAGATAAAGAATTAATTCGTATATTTGCCACTATGAACGAGGAAAACCGAATATCAGTAGTCATCAACACCTACAACGCAGCAAAGTTCCTGGAACAGGTCATCGAGGCCGTTGAAGGGTTCGACGAGATTGTTGTTTGCGACATGGAGAGCACCGACTCCACGCTCGACATCGCCCGCCGGCATGGCTGCAAGGTTGTTACCTTTCCCAAGGGCAACCACGTTTGCGCCGAACCGGCCCGCACGTTCGCCATCCGCAGCGCCTCCAACAAGTGGGTTCTGGTGGTTGATGCCGACGAGATTGTAACGCCGGAGCTAAGGACTTACCTCTACCGGCGCATCAGCGAGCCCGGCTGTCCGCAGGGTTTGTACATCCCCAGGCGCAATCGGTTCATGAACGTACTGAACAAAGGGCGCGTTGGCGACCACCAGCTGCGCTTCTTCATACGCGAAGGAACGGAGTGGCCGCCCTACGTTCACACCTTTCCTACGGTCAGGGGGCGCGTGGAAACCATACCTCCGTTGCCCGGAGTGATGCTCATCCACCTGGCCGAAAACACCATCAGCGAGGTTGTTGAGAAGGGAAACCGCTATACCGACGGCGAAGTAGTGAAGCGCGCCGGCAAGCATTACGGCGCCGGAGCGCTGCTGTGGCGGCCCGCGTGGCGGTTCTTCAAGTCGTACGTCATGGGCGGCGGCTGGCGTAACGGTGTGCCCGGGTTCATCAACAGCATGCTCGACGGCTACTACCAGTTCCTGCTCGTGGCCAAAATCATTGAGAAGCGGCTCGGCTCCAAGTAACCAATACGCTGCTCGCTAACAACAACCAATACCCCCAAAACATGAAAAACAGAATCCTGCTTGCCTTCATCGGCATCGTTACAGCCCTCACTTCGTGGGCGCAAAGAGACACCGTGGCCCTCTGCCGGCTAACAGACGGAATCGACAACGACTCCATCTACTTCACTCTCTCCATCGCTTATCCCACCTCGGGAGGCGAAGCGCTGAAGCAGTCGATACGCGAATACATCAGCGAACAGCTGGGCGGAACCTACGAGGGCAGCCTGGCAGACAGCACGGCGCTACGCCAACACTACACCCAACAGTACCGCGACTCGCTGCGGCGGATAGATGCAGCTACGGCGAAAGACAGAGGGTTAAAGTCCGTTTTTATGAACATAACGATTAGAGTGTACGCCGAGACCGACCAGTTTATTACCTACAGCTGCATCAAAGGATGGGATTTCCGTTGGTACCACGGCTTTTACAGCTCCGATTATCAGACGTTCCGCAAGTCAGACGGGCGCCGTTTCGGCTGGGAGATGTTCCGAGAAAAGGATCCATCGCACCTCAACGCCCTACTGCGCAACAGTCTGAAGGCGGCCCTTGAGGCTGAGTCAGACTCCGCCTTGCAGGCAATCGTCAGC
This sequence comes from Prevotellaceae bacterium KH2P17, assembly GCA_900199655.1. Classification (GTDB taxonomy): domain Bacteria; phylum Bacteroidota; class Bacteroidia; order Bacteroidales; family Bacteroidaceae; genus Prevotella. The sequence continues at coordinate 56,175 of FZRE01000018.1, read as the reverse complement.
GAAGCCTACACCGATGACGGCAGCACCGTAGTGCCTTTACCGGCCATGAAGCCTGCTTTCACGACCCACGGACTGCTCTTTGTCTACCAGCTATACGAGATAGTACCCTACGCCTACGGCGCTCCGGAGGTGCTGATAAGCTACGACAAGCTGCGCGACCTGCTCACCGTTCCCGCCCGCCAGCTTCTTCCCGCCCTTCCATCCACCCCTCCCGCTCCCCCCACCCGCCGAGAAGAACAGAGTAGGTGAGGGGGAGAGACAGGGTAGCTCATTCTTAGAGACAGAGTAACAGAGTATTTTTTCTGCTGCTGTTGGGGCTTAAAGACAGAGTAACAAAGTATTTTTTCTGCTGCTGGGAGATTGACTGTTGGGAGCGATAGATAAGGAACAATGAGCGGAAAGGCTAACTGGTATCCTCCCCTTGGAAAGGGGAGGCGGAGGAGGGGATGACCACATAGCAGGCTGTTGATAATCTGCAGGCAGGCTGTTGGTAATTTCTTGGTGCAATCATCCCCTCCTAACCTCCCCTTTCTAAGGGGAGGATACAGGTTTGTCTTGTGGGCATTATCTGCTATTTCTTCGTCTTTTATCTGCCCATTCCCTACCACATGCAGCAAGAAAATTACTTTGTTACTCTGTCTTTAAGCCCCAACAGCAGCAGAAAAAATACTTTGTTACTCTGTCTTTAACCCCCAACAGCAGCAGAAAAAATACTTTGTTACTCTGTCTTTACACCACAACAGCAGCTGAAAAAACACGCTGTTACGCTGTCTTTTTTATCTCCCCCCAGTGCAGCAAATTATCACCGCGCGGCACGGAGATGCCTTTCAAGCTCCTTGAACGATACCTTTTAGGCCCTTGGAGATGCCTCTCAAGGGGCTTGAAAGGTACCTTTTACTTTGCCGCTTGTAAGTTATTGCATTTCAATAGCTTACGAACAGTGGTCAAAATTGATGTTTCCTGCCTCCATCATCCCCTCCTAACCTCCCCTTTCTAAGGGGAGGAAAAGCCCCTCCCTGCCCTTCTAAAGGGAGGGAGTATGACTGTGCGCAGGTATAGAATAGGGTAAAGGTTACTATTAAGGAATAACAGCAGCGGTTCCTCCCCTTAGAAAGGGGAGGTTAGGAGGGGATGATTTAGCAGGCCGCAGGCTGTTAATTCACAATTCATCATTCACAATTCACAGGTTGGAAAGGGATGATTTGCGCAACAAGTTGTAATCAGCACGACACTTGGTCATCCCCTCCTCCGCCTCCCCTTTCCAAGGGGAGGATACCAATTAGCCTCGTAGATGTTCTTTGGAACACTTGAACGGATTCCTCACCTCACCGCCCCCTCCCTCCAAGAGGGCCGGGGTAGGCTCCCTTCTCTTTCCCGCAAAAAACACAATTTCAGTCACTTTAGACTTTTTTCTGTAATAAATATAATTGTTGGAAACCGGAAAATCATTATCTTTGTAGGGTCAACACAAGACAGAGGAGAGAATGACAGACACCCTAAAGACCATTCTGCTGGCGCTCGCAGCCATGCTCCCGGCAGCTGTAAGTGCACAGACAGACAGCGTGCAGCACCTCGACGAGGTCGTTGTTACGGGTACGCGCAACGCCGTAGACGTGCGACAGCTGCCCATGACGGTAAACATCGTTACCCGCGCCGACCTCACCCGCAACCGCCAGTCGTCCATACTGCCCACGCTGCAACAGCGCATTCCGGGCTTCATGCTTACCTCGCGCGGCATGCTGGGCTATGGAGTAGCGGGCGGAGCGGCGGGCAGCATCAGCCTCAGAGGCGTGAGCGGAGGAGCCGGACAGATGCTGGTGCTCATCGACGGGCACCCGCAATACCAGGGCGTTTACAGTCATCCGATAGCCGACAGCTACCAAACGCTCATGGCAGAGCGCGTGGAGGTGCTCCGCGGACCGGCCTCCGTGCTCTACGGAAGCAACGCCATGGGCGGCGTGGTGAACATCGTTACGCGCGGCATGCACCGCGACGGCGTGCTTACAACGGTACATGCGGCGGCCGGGAGCTACGGCACCGTGAAAGCCGAAGCCACCAACCAGCTGCGCCGGGGGCGCTTTGGCAGCACCGTGGGGGCACAGTACGGGCGGTCGGACAACCACAGGCCGCGCATGGGTTTTGAGCAGTACGGCGGCATGATGAAGGCTGCATACGACCTGAATGGCCACTGGAACGCCTCTGCCGGTGCCAACATCACCCACTTCAACGCCTCTAACCCGGGCTTGGTAACGGCTCCTCTCTACGACGCCCGCCAGTGGATAACGCGCGGAGAGGTAAGTCTGGCGCTCGAGAACCACTACGGCAGCACCAGCGGAGCCGTGAGTCTGTACAGCAACTTCGGCCGTCACAAGATAAACGACGGCACCTCCGACCCCGCTGCCCCGCAGTCCAGGTACTTCAGGTCAAAGGATGCGCTGTCCGGATTGTCGCTCTTCCAGAGCGCAACCCTGCTCAAGGGCAACCGTGTTACGGTGGGTTTCGACTGGCAGAACATCTATGGGCGGGCCTACTACACCTCCATCGCCACCGGCGAAACACTCAACACGCCCAACAAACAGAGTGCCCACTCGCACCGTAACGAGGTGGCCGGCTACGTGGAAGTGCGCCAGGAGCTGGCTTCGTGGCTCACGATTGACGCCGGACTGCGCATCGACCACCACTCCATTACGGGCACCGAGTGGATTCCGCAAGGCGGTATAGCCGTGCGCCCAACGCCTGGCGGCACCCTGAAAGGCATGGTGAGCAAGGGCTTCCGCAATCCTTCGATGCGCGAACTCTACCTCTATCCGCCCTCCAACACCGACCTGCGGCCGGAGCGGATGATGAACTACGAGCTCTCGTGGCGCCACACCACGGGCGGCGGAAAACTGACCTACGGCGTGAACCTGTACTATATCAAGGGCGACAACATGATACAAACCGTGCCCGTTGACGGCCGCCCGCGCAACGTAAACACCGGAGCCATAGAGAACAGCGGCATGGAGGCCGAGCTCACTTGCCGCCTGGGCCGCCGCTGGAGCCTGCATACAAACCACAGCTGGCTGCACATGCACAACCCTGTTCTGGCCGCCCCGGCCTACAAAGGCTATGCAGGAGCCGACTACACGCAGGGCCGCTGGAGCCTGAGTGCCGGCCTGCAGCAGGTCTGCGGACTCTATACGGCGCTGGGCAGCAACGAGAGCAAGGAGACCTTTACCCTGCTCGATGCCACTGCCTCGTACGCAGCAAGCAGCGCGCTGCGGCTCTACGTGCACGGCGAAAACCTGCTGGCACAGCGCTACGAGATAAATGCAGGCTTCCCCATGCCCCGCGCCACCTTCATGGCCGGCGTGGAGTTTACTATCTGACGGCACCAACCGCCGCGCCCATCACGACAAAGAGAAACAACAATTATGAACACCCAAATCATCAGACAGCTGCGAGCTGAGAACTGCTCGCTCGTTTTACAGGACCGCGCCGGCAACGTGCGCACCTTTTACAAGAAAGGATTGAGAGACCTGGAAGACCTGCTCGACCACGAACCCGACACGCTCAAGGGCGCCGCCGTGGCCGACAAGGTGATAGGCAAGGCTGCAGCAGGCCTGCTGGTAGTAGGCGGCGTGACCGAGGTTTACGCCGAAGTGATAAGCCGACTGGCACTTCCGCTGCTCCAGAAGGCCGGCATCGGCTACACGTACAGCCTGCTGGTGGACCGCATCGTGATACCCCAGGGCGACGACCGCTGCCCTCTGGAGAAGATAGTGGAACCGGCCAAGAGCGCCGAAGAAGTGGTGCGGCTGCTGCGCCGGCACTTTGAAGAGATGAAAAAGAAATAACCCGATAACAACAAAAGATGATGGAAACAACGATTAAGCTCTACAGTCTCAGCTTCACTGAACAGAAGACGTACCTCTGGGCCACCGCTTTCGTGGCCGGAAACATCCTGTTACCCCAGCTGTTCCACCTGCTCCCGCAGGGCGGAATGATATTCCTGCCCATCTACTTCTTCACCCTTCTGGGTGCGTACAAGTTCGGATGGAAGGTAGGATTGCTCACGGCAGTGCTCTCGCCACTGGTTAACTCGGCCCTCTTCGGCATGCCCGCAGTGGCCGTACTGCCGGCTATCATGCTCAAATCGGTCGTTCTGGCGCTCGTTGCCGGCTATGCCGCAGCCCGTTACCACAAGGCTTCGCTCCTCATACTGGCAGGCGTCGTGGCAGCTTACCAGCTGTTGGGAGGCCTCGGCGAGTGGGCTCTAACGGGCAGTCTGCAGGCCGCCATGCAGGACATCCGCCTCGGTTTGCCCGGCATGTTGCTGCAGGTTGCCGGCTGCTGGCTGCTGCTCAACCGCGCCCTGAAGCAGTAACGGGCCGGTCGCAGGCTGCGTATTGATATTCCGAAGACACAGTAACAGCGCAAATTCAAGTTGCTTGAACGGCGCTGCTGTTGTGTCTTTGTGTTTTTACAACGGAACAACAGAGCCGCGGTTTGGTGCAACCAGCGATGCTGATACAATGCACCTCCGCGCCCGGAGCTATCCTTCAAGCTCCCTGAACGATACGTTCAAGGGGCTTGAACATGCCTTTCAAGAGCCTTGAAAGGCATCTTTTTCACCCTCATTCGTAACCAGCTGATTTTCTGCCGTTTAGCTATTGGCGCTTGAAAGGTGCAGTTGCGGGTTCATCTTCCCTACCTGACCTCCCCTTTCCAAGGCGAGGAACCGCTGCAGCTGGTCACCCGCTGATTGGCGCCTGATGATTGAAGACAGAGTAACTGAATGGTTTTTTCGCTGCTGATGGGGTTAAAAGACAGAGTAACAGAGTAGTTTTTCTGCTGCTGATTGCTTGCTGTGCATTTGCTGTTGCGGGTTAAAGACAGAGTAACAGAGTATTCTTTTAGCTGCTGACAGTTTCCTACTGCTTTGTTGCTGCGGTTTAAAGACAGAGTAACAGAGTAATTTTTTCGCTGCTGATTGCTTGCTGCTGCGTTGCTGTTGGGGGTTAAAGAAAGCGTAACGGAGTAGTTTTCTTGCTGTGTGAGGTAGTGAATGGGCGGATAAAAGACGAAGAAACGGTTGATAATATCCACAAGACAAACCGGTATCCTCCCCTTGGAAAGGGGAGGTTAGGAGGGGATGATTGCACCCAAAGATTACCAACAGCCTGCCTACTGACTACCAACAGCCTGCCTGCGGACTATCAACAACCTGCTATATGGTCATCCCCTCCTCCGCCTCCCCTTTCCAAGGGGAGGATACCAGTTACCCTTTTCGCTCATTGTTCCTTATTTATCGCTCCCTACAGTCAACCTCCCAGCAGCAGAAAAATTACTCTGTTACTCTGTCTTTAAAAATAAGCAGCAAGCCAGCAGGAGAGCTGCAACAGCGGTTCCTCCCCTTGGAAAGGGGAGGTTAGGAGGGGATGATACCCGCAGCAAGAAACGGTTATCCTGCTGATACGCCATAGTTAATCTGCCATCACATCATCCCCTCCTCCGCCTCCCCTTTCCAAGGGGAGGATACCAGTTACCCTTTCTGCAAACTGTTTCTTACCAGTTTCTACAAGCCAGCAAGCCTGCAGCAGCTAAAAAGATACTCTGTTACTCTGTCTTTAAAAATAAACAACCATCCAGCAGGAGACTTGTAACCGCTTTTCCTCCCCTTGGCAAGGGGAACCGGAGGAAGGCATGACAGCACAGGAATCACATTCCCGTGCCTATGCCTGCAAGCCGTTGCCAATCAGCAAGTTACGGGCGTGGCGGTAAAAGGTGGCTTTCAAGGGCCCTGAAGGGCATCTTCAAGGCGCTTGAACATACCCTTCAAGCCCCTTGAACCATAACTCCGCCAATGCGCCGAGCGGCAAGCGGGAGGCTGCGGGACAAGAAAAAAGGACACGGTTCTTCGCAGATCCGCATCCTCAAGCATTATTATATGAAACAAGGAGTATTAAAAATTAACTCCGAAAGTGAGATTGAAACATCCTGTATGGGTATCGTCGAACTCGTCGTTGCCCACGTTGGCCAGTCCGATGTCGTAGCTGGCTTCGAGATAGAGCATCTGGAACCCGAGCCCGCAGCCTACTTTCAGTCCGCCGTCAAAGCGCTTGAAGTTCTCGTCGTAGTCGTCGCTGAAGCTGCCGTAAGCCTTTCTATTGCCGAAGTCTTTTATCTTTCCGCCCACTCCACAGCTCAGATAGCCGCCTGCAAAGGGCTCTATACTGAAGTCGCGGTCGGCATAATACTTGTATTTAAGCAGCAGTGGAAGCTCCACGTAGTTAAGTCCGTAGGTGAACTTGTTGCCCTGGTAGTTGCTTTTTCCGCCCTTCTCGGTGTAGTAGATGCCCGTTTCAAAGAAGAGGGGAGCCTGTCTCGTGAGCTGGGTTCCTACCACGAAGCCCGCGTTGAGGCCCGTCTTGGCCTTGTTGGCATCGAGTACGGGCGAGTCGGAATTAACCGTCGCCACGCCCAGTCCGAGCCTGAAACCGTAGTACGTGTTGTTGTAGGGCGCCGCATAGTAGGCCGCACGGTGGCGCGGCGGAATGGGTCGGCCGTCGGGATAGTATTGGGCGGCCGCAGGCAGTGCGACCATCAGGGCCGCCAAAGCCGATAACATAAACTTCTTCATACCTCTGCGTTTTGGTTTCTGGGGCAAAGGTAAGCAATCCGGAGTATAGCGGCAGGGGAGTTTTTCCTATTCCTGAAGGGGGGAATCCCTACATTTCTTTCCGGCTCCCTGCCGCCGCCGGGCGGCTGACAGGCTGGCAGCGCGGCCCCTAACAAATGATACCGGCGGGCTGCCGGCAGGTGGATGGTATGGTTATTGCTGTTTCCACCTTATATAATATAGGGGCTCCGGACGCCCTGCAAACATTCACGGATATGATAAAAGCAAACATCGCTCACGGCAATCTCAGGAGAGTGGTCATCGTAGGTGGCGGGTTCGCCGGTCTGGAACTGGCCTTCCGGCTCCGCGGCTCCAACTGCCAGGTAGTGCTGATAGACAAGAACAACTACCATCAATTTCCCCCGCTCATCTACCAGGTGGCATCGGCGGGGCTGGAACCCAGCAGCATCGCCTTCCCCTTCCGCCGCCTGTTTCAGGACGAGAAGAACTTCTACTTCCGCATGGCGCAGGTAAACGGGGTTGACGCAGAACGTAAAGAGCTCCTTACCTCGATAGGAGCCATCCGCTACGACTACCTTGTGCTGGCCGCAGGAACCACCACCAACTACTTTGGCAACGACGGGCTGCAGGCCAACACGCTGCCCATGAAGACCGTGGCCGAGGCCATGAGCCTGCGCAACACGATACTGCACAACCTCGAACTGGCCGAGACGGAGGACGACGAGGCCGTGCGCAGCCAGCTGCTCAACATCGTCATCGTGGGCGGAGGACCATCAGGAGTGGAGATAGCGGGGGCTCTGGCCGAGATGAAAAGAACCGTGGTGCCACGCGACTATCCCGACTTGGATGCGGCGAAGATGAACATCTATCTGCTCAATGCAGGCCAGCGACTGCTGCAGAGCTTCTCGGCAGAATCGTCGGCAAGAACCGAACGCGACCTCACACGCCTCGGCGTGAGGGTGATGCAGAATGCTATGGTGACAGGATGTCATAACAACGAGGTGCTGTTAGCCGACGGCCGGCGCCTCGAGAGTCGCCTGGTGGTGTGGGTGAGCGGCGTAAGGGCCACCGTGCCGGATGGCATTCCGGCGGCCAGCGTGGGCCGGGCCGGCCGCCTGCTGACCGACCGCTATAACCGCGTAAAGGGCCTGACAGACGTTTATGCCATAGGCGACCAGGCCTTGGTGCAGGGCGACGAGGCCTATCCCGAGGGCCATCCGCAGCTTGCGCAGGTAGCTATACAGCAGGCGCGCACGCTGGCCGCCAACCTCAAGGCGCTGCAACGAGACCGCCCACTCAAGCCTTTCAGCTACCGCGACCTGGGTACCATGGCCACCATCGGCCGCAAGAAAGCCGTGGCAGAGATTGGTCGGCTCCGCTTCGGCGGAACTCCGGCGTGGCTGCTGTGGCTCGTCGTCCACCTGCGCAGCATCCTCGGCGTACGCAACAAGACGGTGGTGCTGCTCAACTGGATGTGGAACTACTTCAACTACCGGCAGAGTCTGCGCCTCATCCTGAACAGAGATTAATCCTCAAACAACCCAACCGCCATGCCAAATAAGATGAAAGACTTCCTCCCCTCCGCAGAGGTGGAGAAACTGGAGATTATCCTCGACCTTGCCGAACGTTATGAGGCAGGCCTCATAAGCCTCCCGGAGGCCCGGGCGCAGGTAGCTGCAAGGGTGGCGAAAGCCTATCCCTACCACGTTGCCTGCTTGGAGCAGAGCGTCAAGAGCGGCGGTGCCGGCGAGCGCGGACGCGTAAACATGCGTACCGTAATGCAGCTGCTCGACGGCTTCCTGGACTACACCCGCCCGCAGTTGCCCGTGGCCCACCCCCTCATGTGCTACTATCGGGAGAACGAACGCATGCACAGGCTGCTCCTGATGATAGAGGATTTGGTGCAGTATCCTGTTATCCGGAACCAGTGGTTCGGGCTGTACGACGAGTTGAAGCGCTATCCCGTACACCTTGTACGGAAGCAGAACCAGCTCTACCCCGTATTGGAACGGAAGGGGTTCGAGCGCCCCACGGCCGCGATGTGGAACCTTGACAACATCGTACGCAATGAGCTAAAGGAGAGCCTGCAGCTCCTCGAGGCAGGCAATGACGACGAGTTCATAGCCAGGCAGCATGTACTCATCAAGCATCTGCGCAACCTGATGGAGAAGGAAGAGAACGTACTCTATCCCACTTCCGCAGCACTGATATCGCCAGAGGAGTTTGAAAGCATGAAGGAAGGCGACCGCGAAATAGGCTTCTTCGTAGATGCGGAAGCCCCGGAGGCCGCTGCCGAAGAGGCGGGAAAGCCGTCGGCCGGCCCCGATGAGCTGGTGCGCGACCTCCGGGCGGTGCTGCAGAGGCACGGTTACGGCGCAGGGCCGCAGCAAGAGCTCGACGTCAGCACCGGCAAACTTACCCTGGAACAAATCAATTTGATATACCGGCACTTGCCGGTCGATATTTCTTTCGTTGACGAAAACGAACTGGTAAGGTTCTACTCCGATACTCAGCACCGCATCTTCCCACGCTCCAGGAACGTGATAGGCCGCCAAGTGGTGAACTGCCACCCCCGAAAGAGCGTGCAGGTGGTGCAGGAAATCATCCAAAAGTTTAGAAACGGCGAACAGGATAAGGCCGAGTTCTGGATTAATAAGCCCGGGCTATTCATCCACATTGACTACATCGCCGTGCGCGATGCCCACGGACGGTTCCGCGGAGTGCTGGAGATGATGCAGGACTGCACCCATATACGCAGCCTCAAAGGCCAGCAGACGCTGCTCACATGGAACCGACCGGCGCCGCCCGCGGCTGCCTCCGGTACGGCCGGAACAGGATCCGCAGCCCGCGATACCTGACTCTCCGCCCGGCCGCCCCGTTCTTCCGCAGGCCGCCGTTACCACGACGGACCTTGGCTCCTATGGCCTATCAAGAAGCAAAAAAAAATCCGGACTCCCCTTATCAGGGAGCCCGGACATCCTAAACTGCTTTGGCAAAAGCCTCTCCATAGGCCACGCAGCGCCCGCGGGCATCAGCATCGGGCACCCAAAGTTCCTTGAGGCTGTCGCTCACAAGCTCGAAACCGGCCTCTTCCAGGCGCGAGGCTATCATCTTGGGAGCGTCTCCGCTCCAGCCGAAGGAGCCGAAGGCAGCCGCTTTCTTGTTCTTGAACTTCAGTCCGCGTGCCATCTCCAGGATGCCTGCCGTGGCGTACGAGAAGCCGTAATTGATGGTAGGGCTGCCCACGAGAATGGCCTTGGAGCGGAAGATTTCGGTAAGGATGTCGTTCTTATCCTCCCGGGCAACATTCAGTATCTTTACCTTCACCTCGGCGTCAGCATTGCGTATGCCCTCTGCTATGGCCTCTGCCATGAGCCTGGTAGACTGCCACATCGTGTCATAGACAATGGTTATCTGGTTCTCCTGGTAGTTGTCAGCCCACTTCAGGTACCGCTCAACGATGTCGGCAGGGCGGTTTTTCCAGATAACTCCGTGGCTGGGGCAAATCAGGTTGAGCGGGAGATTGAGCTTCAACACCTCGTTTATCTTGCGCGATACCATGGGACTGTAGAGGTTGAGGATGTTGGCATAGTACTTCTCTGCCTCGTACATCAGCTCACTTGGGTCCACCGTATCGTCGTACAGCGTCTCTGTAGCGAAGTGCTGACCAAAGGCATCGTTGCTGAAGAGCACCGCTCCGGTGTCGAGATAGGTGAACATGGTGTCGGGCCAGTGCAGCATGGGGGCCTCGATGAAGGTAAGGGTCGACTTTCCAAGGCTGAGTCTGTCGCCCGTTTTTACGTTCACGAACTTCCAGTCACGGTGATAATGGCCGCGGATAATGGCCTCCCCTTTCTTCGTACAATAGATAGGAGTGTCGGGAATCTCACGCATCAGCTCGGGCAATGCACCGCTGTGGTCGGGCTCATTGTGGTTCATGACGATGTAATCAATCCGTTTGAGGTCCACATCCTGCTTGAGGCGGCTTACGAACTCCTTGTCATACGGACGCCAAACGGTGTCGATGAGCGCCGTCTTCTCATCCTGCACGAGGTAGGCATTGTAGCTGGAGCCGCGATGGGTGGAATATTCGTCGCCATGGAAGTGAGTGAGCTCCCAGTCTACTTTGCCCACCCACGATACGAGGTCAGTGATTTTTTTTGCCATGACAGCTTCCTTTTAGTCATCAGCTACACTGAAATCGTCCTTCGACACTCCACACACGGGGCACGTCCAGTCGTCGGGCAGGTCTTCGAAAGCTGTGCCCGGCCCGATGCCGTTGTCAGGATCGCCGACCGCGGGGTCGTACACATAGCCGCACACATTACATACATACTTTTTCATTTGCTTGTTGTTTTAAGGGTTATTATTTGTTGTTGCAGGCGGCGGAGAGGAACCTTGCCGGCCCCCTTACCGTCCAGTGAAGCCACGAAAGAGGATCTACGCCCCGATGGCAGCGAGCCAGGAGGCGATGCGCTCGTCGGTCTTGTCGCTCTCGTTCGTCTCGTCCAGAGCCAGTCCTACGAACTTCCCGTCGACCACGGCCTCCGAGTCGTCGAAGCTGTAGCCGTTGGTCGGAACCGCTCCCACCACCGTGGCACCGGCCTGTGTGGCTGCATCGTAGAGCGCCTTCATGCTGCCGCAGAAGGTGTCGGGATAGCCCGCAGAGTCTCCTACGCCGAAGATGGCCACGCGTTTGCCGCCTATCGGGGCCGACGTGAGTGTGGGGAGAGCGTCGAACCAGTCGTCCTGCAGGTCGCCGGCGCCCCATGTCGAGGAGCCCAGGATGAGCAAGTCGTGGTCGGTGAGGTCGGCAGCAGTGAGGTCGGCGGCGCTCACCACGTCGGCTCCTCCTGCCTGTTGTGCTATTCGGTTGGCTATGTCTTCAGCCGTGCCGGTTGTTGAACCGTAAACTACCAATGTCTTCATATTCTTTCTGTTTATTCGTTTTACAATACTGGATGGATGCGGCAGCCGGTTGGCTGCACGCAGCCATTATCCCCTAATCATGGTTATCAACATCTTGAAGCGGCTCTCCGCCTTTACCGAGTGGCGCGCGCCGCTGGGTATGATGAAGCTCTCGCCGGCCCTGATGATGTTTTTCCGCCCCTCTACATAGAGCGCCATTTCGCCGTCGGTGACGCTGATGAGCGCGTCGAAGGGTGCCGAATGCTCGCTCAGACCCTGTCCGGCGTCGAACGAGAAGAGCGTTACCGAGCCGGCATCGGTGTGTATGAGCTCCTTGCTTACTACTCCGCCGTCGGCGTAATCAATCGTTTCGTTGGCGCTGAACACCTTTCCTTTTTCTGCTTTTGCCATTGTTTGGTTCTCCTATATTTAAAGTAATGAACTGTTGCTCTTTGCTGTCAAGCAGGCTGCAAAAGGCATGCCACCGCTTTACGGCCGTGAAAGTGGCCACAAATGTGCCGCTTTCCGCCTGCCCGGGGCTGCCAGGATGGGCAAAAGAAAACGGCTTCCCGAACCGGGAAGCCGTTGGAGCAGGGGTGCAGAAAGCCGTTGGCGTCATTTCTTCCGGCCGCCACCGATGGCGTAACCCACCGTAAGTCCCACGGTGCTGTATATCTTCTTGCCCACGTGGGCGCTAAGGGCAAGGCGCAAATGGCGGAAGAGTTCCACGCCCACACGCGGCATCACGCCCACGCCGGCGGTTTTGTCTCCCTCGTAGTCGTTATAGTCTCCGCTTATCATGTCGTACAGATTGAGCCCCACACCCAGGCCTACGAAGGGCGCAACCGCATGCCCCCGGCGGAAGTTATAGTCGCAAACGGGCATCAAAGAGAACGTTCTGCAGGCCAAATCGGTACCGTAGTAGTGGCTGCATGCAGAGCCGAGGTAGAGCTGCATGCCCACGTCGAGCGGCACGCGGCGCAGGTTCCAGCGCGCCTCCAGCCCCAACGAGGGGCCTAATTTGTGGCTGCCGGTGTTGCCTGCAAGGCCGTACGTGGCGCCGATAAAGGGTTCGAACTCGAATGTTTTAACCCGGATGGTGTCTGCTTCTGCGGCATTCGCAGAGACTGACAAGAGCAGGAACAACCCTGCCAAGACTGATTTTTTCATGTTGTTTTATTGGGTGTAAATGGTTGTTTCGATGCTTTTACGGCGCGGTTGGTGGCCGATGACGGTTCTCTTCGGCCTCACTGCGCGCTCCGGCAGCCATGTTGAGGCCTGCCACGTAGCCCGTTGTCCACGCTGCCTGGAGGTTGAAGCCGCCGGTGATGGCGTCGATGTCGAGCACCTCTCCGGCGAAGAAGAGCCCCTCGCAGTGCCTGCTCTCGAGCGTGTTGGGGTTGATGCTGCGCAGACTTACGCCCCCGCAGGTAACGAACTCGTCGCGGAAGGCGCTCTTGCCACTCACTTGATAGACGTCGTTGGTGAGCGTTTCAACGAGCCGGTTGAAGCCCCTGGAGCCCATTTCGGCCCATTTCCGTTCGGCCGGAAGGCCGGCCCGCGTGAGCAGATGGAGCCACAGACGGGTGGGAAGGGCCTGCAGACGGGCCGAGGAAAGTTGCTTCCGGGCGTTGGCAGCAGCGATGGCACGCAGCTGCTCCTCCACCACGGCGGCGTTGGACTGGTGCAGCCAGTTGACCGAAAGCGGGAAACGGTACTGCCGCTCGCTGATGATGCGGGCGGCATGCGACGAGAGTTTCAGGATTGCCGGCCCGCTCATGCCCCAGTGAGTGATGAGCAGTTCGCCCTCGGCACGCAGCCTGGTGCCCGGTATGGCTACCGAGGCGCGTTCTGCCACCGTACCCATGAGGCTGCGCAGGGCCGTGTCTTCGATGGTGAACGTAAAGAGCGAGGGCACCGGCAGCTCGATGGCGTGCCCCATGTCCATGAGGTGTTGCAGGCCACGCAGGGTGGGAGAGCCGCCCGTAGTGATGGCGGCGCGGCGGCAGCAGAGCGGCTCCTGCTCGTTGAAAAGCAGCTGCAGGCGGCCGTCGTCCAGCCGCCGCACGGCCGTGAGCGTGTGCTCCGTGCGCACCTCAACGCCCAGTCGGCGCGCCTCGTCGGTAAGGCAACGGGTAACGGAGTGCGAATCCTGCGACTGCGGAAACACGCACTCGTCGGCCTGCACCACCAAGGGAACGCCGCGACTCTCGAACCACTGCCGGGCTTCTGCAGGCCCGAAGGTGTTGAAGAGGCGCTTCATGAGCTTGTGGCCGCGCGGATACACCTGCCTCAAGTCACTCACAGAGGCAAACGAATTGGTAAGGTTGCAGCGCCCGCCGCCCGATATCAGCACCTTGGCCAGCACCTTGCGGGCGCGCTCCAGAATGACTACACGCGCTCCGGGCAGCTGCTGCCGGGCTGTAACGGCGGCCATGAAACCGGCTGCCCCCCCGCCCACTACGGCTATGTCGATGGTCTTTTCCATTGTGTCGGCGGCAAAGATAGCGATTAAATTCAGAATTCCTGCTGTACGGCACGTTATTTTTTTCCGCTGTCGGCCGCAGGTTCAGCGGTCTGCCGGGCCGCCTGCCGCGTTCCCGCCTGCCGCAGGCGGTCGCCCCGAAGGTATCGTTCAGGAACTTTCGACAAGTGTCGCACATGAATTCGACACTTGTCACACCATCGTTCGACACTTGTCGAAAGTTCCCGAAGCATGTCTCCGGGCATCCTGTGCGCTGCATTTTCATACCGGAAAAAGGGCTTGCAAGCCGGCCGGCACTATCGAAGCACGGCATTGTAGCGGCTGCGTGGCGCAGCAAAAGAAAAAGAAGCAGATTTAACAAAAACTGCTGCAAGGTTTGCGGCCGGCCGGAGTTACAACATATATAATAAGGAATAGGACATCAACTTTTAACCCGAAAGAAAATGAAACGGAACTTCTGCCTTCGCATCTTACTGGCCTGCACGCTCCTGACGGCCGCCACCGCGTGCAGTGACGATTGGGACGGCTACGTCGGCAAGCCCTATACCACAACGCTGGAGGTGCAGCCCGAACTGGGCTTCACGGGCGTTGTGATGGGTCCGCGGAACTATCTGGTAACCTGTTTTTACGGCACCAACGACAAGGGAGAAACCTACACGTTCGGCACAACGGAAATTAAAGGCTTCACGTTCGAGGAAGGCAATGCCTACACCATCCGCATTCATGCCACGCCAAACAAGTGGGATTACGTGGCGGGCGACGGTCCGGCCTACGAATACGAGCTGCTCAAAGTCATCAGCAAGCGCCATGTGGGCATCGACGAGAGCCAAGCGCACGAGGAAACGCTGCTCCTTGAGGACGCCGTTGACCAAGACGGCCTTTACTACAAGGCCCGAAACGAAGCTACGGGCGAGGAGTTCACCCTGTGCCGGGGCGAAATCATAGGCTTCAGACCCAACAATCCCGACGCGCTGTGGCAGTACCGGGTAAAGGTTAAAGTGTACCCGCAGGCCAAGCCCACGAACTATGTGAACAACCATACCGACAAGTTCCGCCTGGTCGAAGTGCTCTCTGCTACCCGCGTGGGGCCCATGCCCGGGCAGTAACTGCACGCACCGGGCACGGCTGGCATGGTGCTGCGGGAGGGTGAAGACGGCTTAACGGCAGGCCGTTCTTCACCCTCCCGCAGGTTTGTTGCAGGCATAAGCTGCGGCTGCGGCATACCGGCAGGCCGCCTGAAAGGGTGCGTAAAAGAGCCCGGAGGGGTGTTGTTACGTCTACATACCGTCCACTTTTAGTTTATACTGGGCAGAACGGAACGTGTTGATTATCATGTTTTTATGTTTCAACAGCCGGCTGTATCGTCCACTTTCCATTCTTTGTGCGAAACCATTCAGCCTTTTTTGATTTATATTTGCAGTGTTAATGACAACTAACTAAACCTACAACTGTTAATCAAAGGCTTGTAACATGAAACATTTCAGATTACTATTACTGTTTGCGGCGCTATTGGTTTCGGCGTTGACGTTTGCCCAGAACAAGACTTATACGGGCATCGTAGTCGACAGCCAGGGTGAGCCAATCATTGGAGCTTCCGTTGTTCAGGAGGGAACTGCACAGGGTTCCGTCACTGATATAGACGGTAGGTTCAGCGTCTCGGTAGCACCGGGCTCCACGCTGGTTATCTCCTACATAGGATATGACACGCAGCGGGTGCCTGCAAGCGACAACCTGCGCATCGTGCTCAAGGACAGCCAGGAGTCGCTCGACGAGGTCGTGGTGGTGGGTTACGGCGTGCAGAAGAAGAGCGTGGTAACGGCATCCATCGCCAAGGTAAACAGCGACGACCTGGCCTCTACGGCTCCGCTGCGCATGGACAACGCCCTGAAGGGCCTGGCCTCGGGCGTTACCGTTACCACCAGCTCGGGCCAGCCGGGCTCGGGGTCGCAAATCCGCGTGCGCGGTATCGGTACCATCAACAATTCCGACCCTATCTACATTGTCGACGGCATGCCCATTGAGGGCGGCATCGACTACCTGAACCCCAGCGACATCGAGAGCCTGGAGGTGCTGAAGGATGCTGCATCGGGCGCCATCTACGGTGCGCGCGCTGCCAACGGCGTGGTGCTGGTAACCACCAAGGGCGGCAAGATGGGCAAGGTACAGGTGAACTACAACTTTTCCTACGGCTGGCAGAACCCGTGGAAGCACCGCGACGTGCTGGATGCCACCAACTACGCCGTGATGATAAACGAGGGACTGGTGAACGCCGGGCGTGCTCCCAAGTACGCTGACCCCTATCAGCTGACCGATGTTTACGGCAACCGCATAGGCAAGGGCACCGACTGGCAGGACGAGGTGTTTAACGACAACGCGCCCGTGATGAACCACGAGCTGAACCTGAGCGGCGCCAGCGAGAAGATAAACTACTACCTCTCCATGGGCTACTACAAGCAGGAGGGCATCGTGGGCGGCAACTACGGCCGCTCTAACTACGACCGCCTGACCCTGCGCAGCAACACGAAGTACAACGTGTTCGACGCCACCAAGGAGCGCAGCTGGCTCAACAAGCTGGACCTTACGGCCAACCTCTCGTACGCGCGTATCCACTCCACCGGCATCGACACCAACTCCGGCTGGGGCTCGGTACTGGGTTCGGCCCTCACGCTTTCGCCCATCCTCACGCCTACTATTGGTGGTGAGGCGGCCGATGCGCACGTACTGGCCAACCAGAGGCAGTACAATCTCTACGTTCCTTTCTACACCGGGCGGGTTGACGCGAAAGGACATCACGAGGTGTACACCAACCCCGGCAGCGATTACAACGAGATGGGCAACCCGCTGGCCATACTGGCGCTGCCCCCAACCAAGAACTGGAGCCACAAGTTCGTGGCCAACTTCAGTGCCGCCCTGCAGCTGTGGGAAGGACTGACCTACCGCTTCTCGTACGGTGCCGACCAGAGTTTCTGGGGTTCCGACGGCTATACACCTATTTATTATATACGCGCCGGTTACAGTTCCGACAAGACCAACGCCAGCTCTTCATCGAGTCGGGGCACCGTATGGCAGGTAGAGAACACGCTCACCTTTGACCGCCAGTTCGGCCTGCACCATGTAAACGTGGTGCTGGGACAGAGTGCCAAGGAGAGCAGCGGCGCCTATCTGAGCGGCAGCCGCGATGACATCATCAACCTGGCCCGCCCCTACATCGACGCCGCCACAGGCCAGTCGGCCGACGGCAAGCAGTACGTGAGCGGCGCGCCCAACGACGAAGCCAGGCTCTCGTCGCTCTTCGGCCGCGTAAGCTACAACTACGACGAGCGCTACATGGCCGAGGCTACCGTACGCAGAGACGGCAGTTCGCGCTTCGGCAGTAACAACCACTACGCCACCTTCCCGTCGTTCTCGCTGGGCTGGAACTTTATCAACGAGCGCTTCATGGAGGCTCAGCGCAGCTGGCTCTCCAATGGCAAGCTGCGTTTCAGCTGGGGTAAGAACGGTAACGAGAACATCGGAAACTTCCGCTACACCGTGCTGGCTGCCACGGGCAACAATAATAACTACATTCTGGGCCGCGACGACCACTCGCAAACGGGCAGTAAGGCCTCGGGACTGCCTAACCCCGACCTGAAGTGGGAGGAGAGCGTGCAGACCGACTTGGGGCTTGACCTCGGCTTCCTAAACAACGCCCTTACCTTTACAGCCGACTACTATTACAAGAAAACCAACGGTATGCTGATGGCTATGAACATACCCGACTACGTTGGCGAAACCAAGCCAATGGGCAATGTGGGCGTGATGGAGAACTCGGGTATCGAGCTGGAGATGAGCTATAAGTGGCACATTGCCGACGCGCATTTCCGCGTCAGCGGCAACGCAGCTTATCTGAAGAACAAGCTCGTGACGTATGGCAACGAGACGGGTATGGCCAATCTGGACAACTTCAATATCGTAGGAACCATTACGCGGGCAGAGAACGGGCTGCCGTTCCCCTTCTTCTACGGTTTCAAAACTAATGGCGTGTTCCAGAACGAGGCCGAGGTAGCTGCCTACGTGAACAAGGACGGCGAGCTGCTGATGCCCAACGCAAGGCCGGGCGACGTACGCTTCGTGGACGTGAACGGCGACGGCGTACTCAACGACGACGACCAGACCAAGATTGGCAAGGGCATGCCCGACTGGACGTTCGGCCTCAACTTCACGGCCGACTGGAAGGGATTCGACTTCAGCTTGATGCTGCAGGGCGTGGCAGGCAACGACATCTTTGACGCCACCCGCCGTACCGACATCGACTTCATCAACCTGCCAACCTGGATGCTGGGCCGCTGGACGGGTGAGGGAACATCCAACAAGTATCCCATCTTCCGCATTGGCGACACGTCGAACAACTGGCGCTCGTCCGACCTTTACCTGACCGACGGCAGCTACCTGCGCCTGAAGAACATCCAGCTGGGCTACACCCTGCCGCGTACTCTGACGCAGAAGGTTCGCCTACAGCGCCTGCGCGTGTTCGTGGCAGCGGAGAATCTGCTCACGTTTACCAAGTATGCAGGCTTCGACCCCGAAATACCTACCGGCAACAACGGTACCTCGCTCGGCGTTGACTATGGCATCTATCCACAAGCCCGCACATGGACCGTGGGCTGCAACATCAGCTTTTAGACCACAGGCAACGGAGAAAAGCATCAATCTTCAACTCTTTAAACAGAAAAAGACATGAAAACCAACCATATCATCAAGACAGGCATGCTGGCAGGATTGGCTGTACTGACCGGCTGCGGAGACAGCTTCCTGGAAGTGAAGTCTCATACCCAGGATTTCGTGGAGACCTACTATACGGACTCCACACACATCAGCCAGTCGCTCATAGCAGCCTACAGCCCGCTGCAGTGGAACGACTGGAACGGCATACAGTACAATCCGCAGAACGTGATGAGCGACATCATGGCCGACGACATTCTCGTTGGAGGACAGAGTGCGACCGATAATCAGTTCTGGCATCTGATGGCCAACTACGAAGCTCAGCCCAACAACTGCATGAGCGGCATGTGGAGTAACATGTACTCGGGCATCAAACGCTCCAACGACCTGTTGAAGTATGCCGACGAACATAAGGCTGCACTGTCCGAAAACACATTCAAGCTGTGGACGGCCGAAGCCCGCACGCTGCGCGCCTACTATTATAATATGTTGTGGAAGTTCTGGGGCAACATCCCCTTCTACTTCGAGAACCTTTCCGAACCGTTCACGGCACCACAGCTGACTGCCGACGAGGTGTACGAGAAAGTTATCCTGGACTTGGAAGAAGTCATCAACATGAAGGTGCTGCCCACCCGCTGGGACGACAACAATCTGGGACGAGTAACACAGCCAACGGCCTACATGCTCTTTACTGAAATGGTGATGTACCAGAAAGACCAGACACGTTACCAGAAAGCACTGGGCTACATGCAGGAGATTATCAACAGCGGGTCGTTCGGCCTGCACGGCAGCTATGCCGACCTGTTTACAGCCGCGGGAGAGTGGTGCGAGGAAAGTATCTTCGAGGTAAACTACTCTGATTACAAGACAAGTCGCGGCTGGGGAACGGGCGATGCCATCTTTGCCGGCGGCACGGTGCTGCCCCGTTTGGCCTCCGTTCCGGGCGGAATACCCGAGCTGGGCATAGATGACGGCTGGGGATTCTGCCCTGTCCGCGAGTCGGCTTACAACATGTTCGAGGACGGGGACAGCCGTCGCGATGCCTCGGTGCTCGACATCCGCAGCTACACCGATGCCAATCCGAACTTCAAACCGCGCTATCAGAACACCGGTTTCTGGTGCGGCAAGTTCACTGCCTACTCCAAGAACGTGGAGCGGGCTACGGGTGACAAGCAGCTGAACTACAACAACAACCTGCGCATTTACCGCTATGCAGAGACGCTGCTCAATGCAGCAGAGCTGCTCCTGCAGACCGGCGGCAGCAATGCCACGGCCAGGGACTACGTGAACCAAGTACGTCAGCGTGCCGGCATAGAGCCTTTGGCAACCGTCACCGCGGACGATGTAATCAACGAGAGGCATCTGGAATTCCTCGGCGAGGGCAAGCGTTACTGGGATTTAGTGCGTACCGACAAGGCCGCGAGCGTACTCGGTCCACGGCAGGAGTACCGCACCAACTCGTGGACTCCGGCCCGGAAGTATCAGCCCATACCCTATACGGAGATATCGAAAGACCCCACCTTGAAGCAAAATTCAGACTATTAATGTTTTAATCAGCACAAAGCAATATGAAAAGACACAGTTTTAAATATATGGCCATGGCGCTTCTGGCAGGCTTGGCAATGACGGCCTGCTCGCCCGAAGACTACGAGGGAGCCGACGAAAACGGCCTGCCAACCATCGAAGGGCTGGACTGTACGGTCAGCGTAGACCAGACCACAAACGAGGTAAGCATGTCGGTTGGCCAGCTGCCGACCGGTTGTTATCCCGTGTGGTTTATCGATACGAACATGGACGGCACACCTGATTTCTACTCAACCTTGACGAATTTGACCAAAATCTACAGCACTCGCGGAACCTATTCCGCAGAACTCCACGTGGCCAACCGTAACGGTTTCAGCCGTGCCGGCCTGCGTAAGCAGTTCCAAGTGGATAATGACTTACTCGACCCGACCATCATCACCCGCCTTGTAGGTAAGGAGTGGCGCATCGACCATGCCCAGCCTGCCCACATGGCCTGTGGCCAACCGGGCACCGACGGCACCAACTGGTGGCGTGCTGCTGCCGACGAGAAAGCCGACATGGGACTTTACGACGACCGGATTACCTTTACAGCCGAAGGCGGATATACCTACAACCCGGGCGAAGGCGGCACCGTGTTCGTCAATACGGGCAGTGGACTCTTCAATGAGTTCAATACCAACAACGGTTCCGACTACATGGCACAGGTGCAGACGCAGCAGTCAACCTACAAGGTTGTGATGGACGGCGAGCAGAAGTTTCTCGTCCTGGCCGACAAAACGCTGTTCCCTTACCTCTCCACTGCCGACCAATACGAGCATCCCCGCTTCCGGATAGAAGACCTTACCTCCCGAAAGATGGTGCTGGTTTACGACAACGGCTCCATTGCCTGGCACTTTATCCTCACCAGCACGGACGATGTAGTTACCACGCCTACCTTCAGTGGCTACAAGTATGACAGCAACTGCAACATGTGGAAGTCCATGCACTACACCAACGACTTCTTCTATGCCAACGGTAACGATTGGACAACGAACCCCAACCCCATTGGATTTGCCGACAACGGCAGTGGTTCCTACACCATTACCCTGCCCGATGCTTCGTCGCAACTGTGGCAGGCACAGGTCAAGTTCTTTACCGACATGACTTCCAATGCAGCCACCCGATACGACTTCTCACTCAAGATAGAAGCCTCGAAGGATGTGAAAGGGGCTACGATAAAGCTCGTCAACCACGATGATGCCAACAACTACTTCTTTGAAGACCATGTAGATTTGGCTGGGGGAGACGAAGTTGTGTTCTATAAAGACAATCTGAAAGGGATTGACATGGCCAACGTAGACCTTGTTCTCGACTTCGGCGGAAATCCAGCAGGCACAACAGTCAGAGTAAGTGACGTAGTATTCAAGGAGCACGACTGCGATGACGGCGCTGGTCATCCTGCCCCACCTCCAACTGAAGACAACACGCCCTACGCTTACGATACACCTAATAACCTGTGGAAAACGGTCGACGCTACCGATTGCGAGATGTTCTTCAATTACACCGACGGAAGTTGGGCCCCCTATGCCGAACATCAGGGCTTTAAACATGAGGGCAATGTCTACACCCTCACCTTCCCACAGCCCACAGTCCTGCAATGGCAGAACCAGGTAGCATTCTTTACGCCGCTCTCCTGCGCCAAGGGCGATACCTTCGACTTTGGCTGCGTGATGGCTCCTAATGTCGATTTGACCAATGTAACCATAAAACTCGTGAAGCACGGCAAAGACAATGACGGCATCTTCTTCTTTGCCAAGCAGGTAAACCTCACCGGCGGAGAGGATAATGTCATCAAGTTCCCGGCACAGGTGGCACCCGACGACATGGAGTCCATTGACCTCTATCTCGACTTCGGCGGAAATCCTGCCAACACGGAGGTTATCGTCAAGGATATTGTACTCAAGAAAACGGAATAAAAAACAAGAACAATGAATATGAAAAAAATGATATTTGCCAGCTTTCTCTTTGCATTGGCTGCAGGCTTCACCGCCTGTAGCAGCGACGACAATGGTGCTGATGTGGAGCCCATAGGAACGCAAAGCCCCAACATCAAGCTCTCAGCAGACAGTCTCTTCCTATCCCCTGCAGGCGGCCAAGATTCGGTCACCTTCACCACCGACCAGGAGTGGGCAGTCATCAGCTCTGCTGCCTGGGCCAAGGTAAGCCCCAACAACGGAACAACACGTAAGGGTACGCTCATCGTAACCGTAGACAGCAACGCCACGGAGAAGGAGCGTATAGCCACCCTCACGCTGCTCTCAGGAACGGGCCGGGGCTATTTCTTCGTCAAACAGGCAGCCGGAGCCAAACCTGACTCACTGAAATGCCCCTTGGGCAACGACTATAAACTCGTTTTCCATGATGAATTCGACAAGGACGGCGAGCTCTCTGCTGCCAGCTGGACGCACGAGGTGAAGGACCCCTACTGGGTAAACAACGAGCTGCAAGCCTATGTAAACGGCCAGATAGACGGCCACCGAGTGACCGAGGTGCGCAACGGCAAGATGCTCATTCATTGCTTCAAGCTGGACGACAAGGTCTACTCGGGCCGCGTATATGCCAACGTCAAGACGGGCTACCGCTACGGTTACATCGAGGCCAAGCTCAAACTTCCCAAGGGCAAGGGCACCTGGCCGGCCTTCTGGATGATGCCCGTCAACTTCAGCAGCTGGCCCGGCGACGGCGAAATCGACATCATGGAGCACGTGGGCTTTAACCAGGACGTGATTTACAGCACCATTCACTGCAACAAGTACAACAACACCGGAACGGCCACAGAGAGCGCCAACCGCAAGGTAAGCGGTGCTACCGACGGCTTCCACGTGTACGCCATGGAGTGGACGGCTGACTACATGACCTTCTACATTGACGGTGAAAAGCTGCTCACCTACCAGAACGATGGTACGGGCAAGGATGCCTGGCCCTTCGACTCGGCCTTCTACCCCATCTTCAACCTTGCATGGGGCGGAGCCTGGGGCGGCCAGCAGGGCGTAGACGAGAGCGTACTGCCCGCCACCATGGAGGTAGATTACCTGCGCGTTTACCAGAAATAGCAACAACACTGTAGCAAGCCGGCGGGCTTTGTGAAATAAAACTGTATATTAAGGTTATATGATTTAGGATGATGTAGGATAACAGCCTCGCGGCGCAGTGCCTGCCGTCGGCCCTGTCTCCCTGATTTTCGGCGGAGACGATGCCGGCAGCCAGGCCTGCCCGCGAGGTTTTTTCTGTCCGCAGCTCTTTGCCGATAGACCTAAAACCATTACCTTTGTACCGTCCAATCCCTTACCGACAGCTCCATGAAACAATATCTCCTGCCCCTCCTGCTGTTGCTCGCGCCGCTCTGCGTGCGGGCAGCCGAACCCCTGCACAACCTCGACTCCATCTACGCCTGCCTGGACGAAGCCATCGACAACTCGTCCTTTTACGTGGCGCGCAAGGAGAAAAGCATCGCCCAGCTCAAGCAGCAACTGCAGCGGGCGGTCAGTAACGAGCTCAAGTACGCCATCTGCTACCAGCTTTACGAGGAGTACCGGCCGTTTGAGAACTACTCGGCCATGGACTGGCTCATGCGCTGCGAGCAGATAGCCGCACAGATGAACGACGCCCGCAGGCGCAACCGCTGCAACATCCTGCTGTCGCTCTGCTGCTCGAACACCGGTCTTTACGACGAAGCACAGGAATACCTGCAGCTGGTAGACCAGAACCTGCTCGGCCCCGACGATGTGGGAGAGTACTTCCATGCCTGCTACAACCGCAACAACGAGCTGGCCTACTACACCTCCGTGGCTGCACTGAAGCGCCACTACCGCGCGGAGGCCGACAAGTTCGAGCAGCTCATGCTGGCTCACATATCGCCCCACTCCGACCTGAGCTACCGCACCCGCGAGCTGCACCTCATGAACCAGGGCGACCATGCGGCCTCCATGCGGCTCAACACCGAGTGGCTCAAGACCGTCCGCAAGGGTTCCCACCGCTATGCCATGGTAGCACTGTACCGCTACCTGGAGTACAAAGCCGTTAACGATACTACGCGCATGATGTACTGGCTGGCAGAGTCGGCCCTGGCCGATGTACGTAACGGCGTGATGGACCAGGGCTCCATGTGGGAAATATCAAACCAGCTGATGCTTCAGGGCGATGTAGACCGCAGCTACCGCTACATTTCCTTCACCAGCGAGAGTGCCAACCGCTTCGGTTCCAGACAGCGCCGCTGGCAGATATCGCCCCTGCTGGCCGACATTGCCAACCGCTACAAGCAGGAGAACGAGCGCAAAACGCGGCTGGTGATGGTGGCCGCGCTCTTCAGTGCCGTGCTGGCTTTGCTGTTGCTGGTGTCGGTTTTTTACGTGAACAGTCAGCGCAAGAAGCTCGCCCTTGCAGGCCGAAAGCTCAAGCACTCCAATGCACAGCTGTCCGAAATCAACAGCCGTCTCTCCGAACTCAACCGCCAGCTGGCCAGCAGCAACCTCAAGTTGGGCGAGTCGAACCGCGTCAAGGAGGAGTACATCGGCCGCTTCATGAGCCTCTGCTCGCTCTATGTAGACAAGATAGAGTCCTTCCGCCGCAAGGTCAACAAGATGATGAAGAACAGGCAGTACGACGAGTTGTTCCGGGAAACGCGTTCCACCACGCTCAAGGAGCGCGAGCTCGACGAGCTTTACAACAACTTCGACGACGCCTTCCTGCACCTCTTCCCCACCTTTGTTGAGGAGTTCAACGCCCTGCTCCTGCCACAACAACAGATACAGCTCACGGACGATGGCCACATGCCCGTGTCGCTCCGCATCTTCGCCCTCATACGTGTGGGCATAGAGGACAGCTCTAAGATAGCCGAGTTTCTGCACTACTCGGTCAACACCATTTACAATTACAGGGCGCGGGTGAAGAACTGGGCCGTGGCCGACCGCGACAACTTTGAGCGCAAGGTGAAGAAACTGGGCACCCAGAACCGTACCTGAAAAACCGCCGGACAGCAAGCAAGATGTGCTGTCCGGCGGTTTTGTTTTGTCCCGTCCGCCCCCGTCAGGGGTAACGGGAACTATTTGCGGGGCCCGGTGTTGCACGTCTTCATGGCCCGGTACACGCCGTTGGTCCAGCCGAAACCGTCCTGGTTTTGGTATTCGCCGCCGCCCGTATCGCTCACGTTCACCACGTTGTACTTCTCAAGCAGCCTGTGGGTGTGGGCGTAAACCTGTTCTACCATGCCCGTCCAGCGCTTCCGCAGCGTTACGGCATCGGCCTGCATGCCGTAGTTAATCAGCCCTCTGAAGGTAATCCACTGCAGGGGTGCCCACCCGTTGGGGGCGTCCCACTGCTGTCCGGAGTTCACGTTTGTGGTCACGATGCCGCCCCGTCGCAGCAGTTGTTGCCTGATAACGGCGGCCGTGCGCTCTGCCTGTTGCCGCGTGGCGATGGCCGTAAAGAGCGGGAAAGCCGTGGCAGCAGTCAGGCGCCGGCTGCGTTCGCGGCGGCTGATGTCGTAGTCGAAGAAGGCGCCACGCTGCCTGTCCCAGCAGTATTTGCCGATGGCGCTGATGCGTTTGCCGGCCTGCAGGGCGTAGAAGTCGGCCTGCCGGCGGTCGCCCTGCAGGGCGTAAGCCTTGGCGAGCGTCTGCTCCAGGTGGCAGAGCAGTGCGTTGAGGTCAACGGCAACAAAGTCGGTGGTATGGATAGTGTGCAGGTTACGCTCGTCGGTAAGCCAGCGCGAAGAGAAATCCCAGCCCGATTCGGCCGCCGAACGGAGGTGGCGGAAGAGGGCGTGGTGGGTGGTGGATGAGGGGTGTTGGATGTTGGGTGAGGGGTGATGGGTGTTAGGTGAGGGGTGATGGAGGGCCTGCAGCTGGCGCGCGGTCTCCATGTCGTTGCGGTACATCTCCCCACGCGGCGTGTCCAAACGGTCGCAGTAGCGGTTCAGTATCTCGCCGTCGGGCATGCGGACGCAGTGGAGGCTGGCCGGGTTAGCAGCCGAGAGCGACTTGCGCCCCGCCATCCAGAAGTCGTACTCGGCCTGCAGTTGCGGCAGGTAGTGGGTGTACACGGTGCTGTCGGCCTTGCTGTCGGCAATGGCGTCTACCATGTATGCAAAGAACGGAGGCTGCGAGCGGCTCAAGTAGTAGGTGCGGTTGCCGTTGGGAATGAAGCCCACCAGGGTTATCAGGTCGGCAAAGTTGGCCGTCATCTCCTCTGCCAGTTCCGTCTCGCCGTCGGCTATCAGGCCCAGCATCGTAAAGTAGCTGTCCCAGTAGTATATCTCACGGAAGCGCCCGCCGGGCACGATGTAGCTGTGCCGCAGCGGTATCAGCGTGCCGGGATGGGGCAGGTCGTTGGAGCTGCGGCGCAGTACGGTCCACAGTTTCCGTATGTGCGTGCCGATGTCACTGCTGTCGCCAAAGGCCTTGGCCTCATCGGCAGGCAGCGCGAAGTGCGCCTTCAGGAAGGCTGCCAGCTGCGTGGCGCCCTTCGGCTGCTGCGCTTCGTAGGCGCGCAGAATGTCGTCGGTGTCCTGTTTAGGCGTGCAGTCCAGGAAGTCCTTCGAGTCGGCAAAGAGCCTGCCGGGGCCGAAGAGCGAGTCGGTTTGCATCACGTCGTAGAAGAGTTGTCCGTACATTGTCTCGGGACTTTGCAGCACCAGTGCGGTTGTGTCGGTGGTCTTGTTGCCGCATCCCGTTGCAAGCAGCGCGAGAAAGAGGACGGCTGCGGAGATTGAAAAGTGTCTTGGGTTCATGTTCTTAGCTTCGTTGGTTTGGTTGGAGCGGTGGGCCGGAGAGCCGGCAGGGCGCGGAGAACGCCGCCGGGTGCGTGGCCCCGGCTTTCGCGTTGCCGCCGCAGGTGGGGTTGTTGCGTTCCTGGCAGCCTCCTGCCGTTGGCATAATGGTATGCGTGCAAATATAGCAAAAACGATTGATACCATCAACCCGTGGAGCAGAAAAATGAAGAAAATCCGCTTGCCGGCGCTGCCGCGAACGCTGCCTGCAGTCTGTGCCGGGGCGTAATTCATGGCTCCAGAGGACGGCGGTTTCATGTTTTTTCGCTAACTTTGCAAGGAGAAACGTCGGATGTAAGAAGTTAAAGAAGTTAAGGTAGATAAAGAAGTTAAGGCCATTGGATTGCAGGAATGTTGAGAAAGACAAGGAACCTGAAGGCCATTGGTAATTACGGAAGCTGAAGGAGACAAGGAACCTGAAGGCCATCGGCCTTTGGGAGTGTTTTGACAGATAAGGAATTAAGATAGATGAAGAACCTACTTTTCATGCTCGGTTTGCTGTTTCTGCCCTGTGCGGCGCAGAAACGGGTGTGTGTAGAGAAACTTGCGCCGGCCGTAGACTCCATAGCCGGCTACGGCATCCGTATGGGAGCATTTCCCGGATGCCAGGTAGTAGTGGCGCAGCATGGGCGGGTGGTGCTGAGCAAATGCTACGGCTACCACTCCGACCGCGTGCACCGGAAGGTGCAGCCCACCGACCTCTACGACCTGGCCTCGGTCACCAAGACCACTGCCACCGTGCTGGCAGTAATGAAACTCTACGACGAGGGGCGCCTGCGGCTTGACGACCGGGCCTCCCGCTACCTGCCTTTCCTGCGCACGGCCGATAAGAGCGGCATCACCATCGGCGACCTGCTGTTCCACCAGTCAGGCTTTCCCATGACCATTCCCTTCTACGAAGCGGCCGTAGACAGCAGCTCCTTCGCCCCGCCCCTCACGCAGAAACAACCCGACGAACGCCACCCCAACCAGCTGGAGGAGCACCTCTTCATGTCGCACTTCAGCTACCTGCCCGGCACGTTCAGCCCAGTTGAGGACGCTACTCACCACCAGCACGTTTACGACGGCATGTGGTTTGCCGACCGCTACGCAGATACACTGCGCGCCAGGGTGGCGCGCGTGGAGCTGGGACCGCGCCGGTACAGCTACAGCGACATAGGCTTCATCGTCCTGCAGTGGGTCGTGGAGGCCATTACGGGGCAGTCGCTGTCCGACTATGTGGAACAGTCGTTCTACCTGCCCATGGGCGCCCGCCACACCCTCTTCCTGCCCCGGCGCCGCTATGGCAGGCAGCAGATAGTGCCAACGGTGCAGAACGACGTGCTGCGAGGACTGCGCGAGATGCAGGGCTACACACAAGACGAGGTGGCATCGTTCATGGGCGGCGTGGCCGGAGAGGCCGGACTCTTCTCCACGGCCCAAGACTTGGCGCTCATCTACCAGATGTACCTCAACAAGGGAGAGCTCAACGGCCGGCGGTATCTCAGCCAGTCAACGTGCCGGCTCTTCGAGACCACGCAGAGCGACATCAGCCGCCGGGGCCTCGGGTTCGACCGTCCGGATGCGCACGATGCCGCCAACTTCCTGCCGCTAAGCACCTTCGGCCACAGCGGCTTTACGGGAACAGAGGTGTGGGTAGACCCCGATAACCAGCTGGTTTACGTGTTCCTCACCAACCGGGTGTCGCCCGTACCGTGGAACTGGAAGTACAACCGCCTCGATATCTTCGGCCGTTTCAAGCGCGCCCTCTACGACTCGCTGGAGTAGGCACGGGCAGGCATAACGCCCCCGTGCGCCCTCCGTCCGTCCTTCTCCCCGCCTCCGGCAGAGCCCCGGGCACCCCTCGCCGCACTTGCCCTATATCTCCACTTTTCCCGAAGCTATCGTTCAAGCTCCTTGAAGGCATCCTTCAGCGTCCTTGAAGGTGGCTTTCAAGAGGCTTGAAGGGCACCTTTTATTCATCTGCTCATAACTTGTTGATTTTTAATAACTTATTGACAGAGCCGTAAAAGAACCTTTCCTGCCTCCATCATCCCCTCCTAACCTCCCCTTTCCAAGGGGAGGATACTCTGGCGCCTGTACGCATACGCCAGCTAACTCCATATATAATAACAGCGGAAAGGGTATCTGGTATCCTCCCCTTGGAAAGGGGAGGCGGAGGAGGGGATGATAAAGGGGAGCCTACCCCAACCCTCCCAAGGGGAGGGAGCCTTATGGTATGGATTGCATGGGGGCAAGAACGGCAGTCTTTACTCCTATCCACCCGCCGCTCACAACAGTGCTCCCTCCCTTCGTGAGGGCCGGGGCAGGCTTCCCCCACGACCTAATAATTGTTGGTGATGTTGGGGTTCATGCTCCTTACACTCTCGGGGAAGGGGATGATGTAGAGGCTGGAGCCGGGGCGGAGCGTGTAGGTTTGGTGTGCAAAGTCGGTGGAAACGAGCGGGAAGGTACGCGTAACGGTCGTGGCGTAGGCCGGCTCCGTGTTCAGCCGTTTGAGGTCCCAGAAGCGGTGGAAGCCAAAGAGCAGTTCCTTGCGGCGCTCGGTGATGACCTGCATCATCATCTCCTGCTCCGTTGCGGGTTGCGAGATGAGGGCCGAGTCGCCCCTGATGCGCTTGGCACGCAGCAGGTTGAGCGTGGCCGTGGCGCCGGCGAGGTCGCCCAGGCGGGCCTGACATTCGGCCTTGATGAGGTACACCTCGGCCGTTCGGAGCCCCACGGAGCTGTAGTAGAAGCGGGTGTAGGTGGCGCGGGAGTTCCACAGCGCGGCGCCCGAACCCTCGTCGAAGTAGTACGACGAGTTGCCGGTGGTCTTGAAGAAGAGCGAGAGTCGGCAGTCGTCGGGCCCCATGAGCTGCACCAGCTCGGGGCTTATCATACCGTAGGTGTAGGTCAGGTTGTCCGTTACCCCGCCCATGCCGGCGTAGTTAAGCACTTCGGGATTGTCGCCTTTGGCATAGGGCGTGGCCGTTTTCCAGTCCGACTGCGGGTCGGCTTCCTGCAGGGCAACGTAGTCAACCAGCCGGTTGTTCAGTTCCAGAGACTTCTCTGCAGCTTCCAGGGCCTGCTGCCAGTCGTGGTGGAAGAGGTGGGCCTGCGCCTGGAAAGCGTAGCCGAAGGCGCGTGAGGGGTGGTACACGTCCATGGGATTGGCGGAGAGTTGGGGCGCTGCTTCATCAATCTCGCGGAGAATGAAGTCGTACACTTCGGCCACGGTGGCTTTCGTCGGGTTCTTTTCCAGGTTGTATTCGCTCACGATGGCCACGCCTCCGTCCGTGCCGGCGGTCTGCGGGTCGTAGGCTTTGGCAAAGGTGTTAACGGCCACGAAGTGGTCCCACGCCCTCATGGTGCGTGCCTCGGCCTTGGCCAGCCACTTGGTGGCGTCGTCTCCGATGCTGGCATCAACCTCCGAGAGCACGATGTTCTGCCGCAGGATGTAGTCGTAGCAGTTCTCGTAGAGGTTGTTGTCGCGTAGCACGAGCCTGTCGGCAGCCTCGTTGAAGGTGGTGTTGATGCCGTCGAAGGAGATGTTCTCGTTGCCGAAAACGGTCGATTCCTTAATCCAGCTGTTGTCCGTCAGCATGGCAAAGGCCGTGGGATAGTACGCCCGGTTGGGGATGGCGACCAGCTGGAGGTACTGCCGGGCGGAGTCTATAGTTATGTCGCCGGTGGGCTTGATGTCGATGTAGTGGTCGCAGGAGGTGCAAAGGAGCGCCCCGAGTACCGCCAGGAGGGAGATTATCTTGCGCATATACATGTTCTGTGTGGGGTTAGGTTAGAAGTTAGCCGATAGTCCGATGGAGAAGGTTCGCGGCCTCTTCATGGAGCGGGAGCCGCCGTTGAGGCCGAAGGTCTCGGGGTCTATGTCGTCGCCTGCTGCCGACCAGGAGAGCAGGTTGCTGGCCTGCAGGCGCAGGGCGATGCCGCTCATGCCTGCCTTACGGCAGAGCGGGCGCGGCAGGTGGTAGCTGATGCTCACGTTGCGCAGCTTCATGAAGGCGGCGCTCTTTACCCGGGCGTCGCTGTACTGCCACCATTCGTCGAAGGCAGAGGCGTACTGCCGTGCCGTTACCGACATGTCGTGATACAGCCGCACGCCGCTGGTGCCATTCCAGCTCGTAAGACTTTCGCGCGTGTTGTCGCCTCCCTGCGAGAGCGAAGGCGTGGGCATGCGCAACTTGTTGCCGCCGGCGAAGATGAACATGGCATTGAGTTCGATGTCTCTCCAGCCCACCTGCAGCCCCACTCCGCCGTTGTACTTGGGCGTGATGGTGCCGCAGTTCTTCAGCGCAGCGGTGCCCTTGAGGCTCGAGGAGTAGCGAATGGAGGCCACGTCGCCGTCAGCACCGAAGGTAACCATGTCGTTTCCCTCGTCGTCAAGTATCACGGGATAGCCGTTCTCCACCCTTCCGAGCCTGTAGGCCCACAGGGTGTTGTAGGCTGTTCCTTTGATGAAGTTGTTCTGCGGGGCGCGGATAAAGTCGGCCGCCGTGGCGTTCTGGTTCACGTCTACTTCGAGTATGCGGTTCGAGTTGCGCGAGTAGGTGAGGCTGGCAGCCACCTTCCAGTCGCGGTTACGGTAGATGTTGGCGTTCAGGGTGAGCTCAACGCCGCGGTTGCGCATGGCTCCGTTGTTCACAACTCGGTTCTCCGCGCCGAGCGTTGGGTCCAGGTAACGCTTCACCAGCAGGTCACTGGCGCGGCGGTTGTAATACTCCAGGCTTCCGCTAAGCACGTTATCGAGCACGCGGAAGTCGACACCCACGTTGGTGGTGGCGGTCTTTTCCCAGCGCAGTCGCGGGTTGGGCAGGTCGTCGTCGCCGTAGTCAAGGTAGGTGGAGGTCACGGGATTGCGCTGCGTCTTGTACGTGGCAACGAAGTAAGTGGCAGAAGCCTGGTCCACGTTGCCGTTGATTCCGTAGGTTGCACGCAGTCGGAGATAGTCTATCCAGCGCACGGTCTTCATGAATTTCTCCTCCGACAGCAGCCATCCTGCACCCAAGGACCAGAGCGGATGCTTCTGTTCGTTGGTGTCGAGACCGAAGAGGTCGGCCTCATCCCAGCGTATGCTGGCCGTGAGGTTGTACTTCTGCATGAAGGTATAGCCGGCATTGGCGTAGAGCGAAGCATAGCGGTGGCGCGTGATCTGCTGCCGGGTGGCGGGCCCGCCCAGTGTCATGTTGCGGCCGTAGAGCTCGCTCTCCCAGCCCGTGTCGTGCAGAGTGGCCCAGTCCATGTTGACGGATGTGAGCGTCTGCGGATTGTATCCGTACATCAGCTGCTCAATGATGCGGGGCCTGTGGTTCTGCCTGAACTCCATGCCTACGATGGCATTGACGGCGTGGTGCAGCCAGGTGCGGTCGAACCCCAGCTGGTTACGCAGCGTGTAGTTGTTGCTTCCGAGCTCCGTCTGGCGGTATCTGCCGCCCGTGGGGAGCAGGCTCTTGCCGTCGGCCGTTATCATGCCGTTGTGCGTCATGCGCATGGCATAGGAGTTCTGCTCGTCGAACAGCTCCGTTTTATTTTGGTTCCACTCGTACTGGTAGCTCAAGGTGTAGCGGAAGAATCGGAGGAACTGCGCGTCGATACTTACAAAGGGGCGCAGGCTCACGCTCTTTGTTTTGGTCATGCTCTCGTGCAGTTGGTCGATGGCATTGAACGAGAAAGGCATGTAGAGGTCGGGGTGAGCCACGGCGGCGATGGCGTTCAGGTTCGTGCCCTGCCCCGCATAGCCGCCGAAGGAGGCGTTGGGATAGGTCACGCTGCGGCCCTCGGCGTCTATCAGTTGCAGGTAGCGTTCCTGTGAGTTGTAGCCGTAGGAGGTTCCCTGCCGGCCCTGTGCCAGGTTCACGTCTATGCCCGCATCAACGCTGAGCCACTTAGCGAGCTTGTAGTTGCTGTGCAGGTAGACGGCAAAGGCATTGGTACCGAAGTCGGCCTTGTCCTGTCCTTTGGAGTTGGAGTAGCTGAACGTGAGCGAGTGGTTGCTCTTGCCGGCGCGTTGCGAGAGGCGTACATTGTAGCGCTGGTTCACGGCCGTGCGCCACAGATGGTCGCGATACTGGGCGTAGTAGTCGTTTTTGCGCCAGCCGGCCAGCTGCGCGTCAACCTCTGCCTGTGTGAGTTTGCCGTCATGCCGGTCGCGGTAGAGCTGGTAGAGGGGCTGATAGTAGGCAGCGCCACGGTTGTCGAAGTAGGCATCGATGCTGCCGGCGTCGGCCACGTAGGAGTCGAACAGCTGCGTCTGGAAGTCAATCATCTGGCTTGCCGACTGCAGGTGAAGGGCGTCGAAGTTCTGCTTCGAGGTCAGGAACCAGTCGGCATTCACGCTCACGTGCACCCCTTCGTTGCGGGCGCTCTTCGTCGTCACCACGATAACACCATTGGCCGCGCGCGCTCCGTAGATGCTGGCAGCGGCCGCATCCTTCAGTACAGTGATGCTCTCTACGATGTACGGGTTGATGTCAGTTAACGACATGCCCGTCGGCATGTTGTCAATAACGATGAGCGGCTGCGTACCCACGTCGGCCGAAAGCGTGCCCACGCCGCGTATAATGGGCTGTTGAGAGGTGCCGTCGTTCACTGTATTCACCCTCAGACCGGCCACCTGGCCCTCCAGAGCCGTCTCCAGATTGCGGAAGTTCTGGTTGTTCAGGCGCGTGGAGTCCACGAAACCGAAGGCCGCCGTGGAGCGTTCGCGGCTCAGCCGCTGGTAACCCGTGGAGACCACCGTCACCTCCGAGAGGGTGGACGACGACTCCCGGAGCTTTACCTCAAGCCTTGTGCGCCCCCTGACGGATGCCTGCTGGGGCTCCATACCAAGGTAGCGGAATACGAGAATGGTGCTCTCGTCGTCCACTTTGAGGCTGAACTGGCCCTTGGCATCTGACGTTACCCCGCGAGCCGTGCCTTTCATCACGATACTGACTCCGTAGAGCGGTTCGCCCTGTTCGTCGGTAACGGTGCCCGTAACGGTCTTCTGAGCCACGGCCGGGAGCGCAATCATCAGGGTGAGCACGCCCGTTACAAACAGTCGTTTAGCCGTTGCGCGACCGGTGGCCGGGTCGGTGTTGAGCGTTGCCTGTTTCATAGTTGTTGGTATTAAGTATGTAAACTTCGTATTTTTGACTTGTTTTTGCAAATATAATAATATTTTTAAGACAAGCAAGAGTTTAACCAATAAATCTTAATATTTAAGCTCGAAAAAGAAAGAATATGTAATTTCGTACCTTAATCTTCAGCTTTCTGCTGCCAGAAACCGCGCCTTCCCCACAGCAGCTTGTCCGAATTGGCAGGTCCGCATGGGACGAGCAACGGACCAGCCGCCATCTTTTTCGCCGCATAATCATGCACAGCTGGCTTGCTGCTGCGGGTGAAAGACAGCGTAGATGCTTTTTAAAGACAGAGTAACAGAGTAATTTTTTCGCTGCTTGATTTATAAAACGGGAAAGTGATAGATGGAAAAACAGCAATGAATACCCACATGGCAAACCTGTATCCTCCCCTTAGAAAGGGGAGGTTAGGAGGGGATGATTACACCAGGAAATTACCAACAGCCTGCCGGCAGATTGTCAACTGCCTGCCAAGTGGTCATCCCCTCCTCCGCCTCCCCTTTCCAAGGGGAGGATACCAGTTAGCTTTGCAGCACATTGTTGCTTATTCTTTCTTAACGTATAAACACCCCCACAGCAGTAAAACAATACTTTGTTACTCTGTCTTTACACTGCAAGAGCAGCAGAAAAAATACTTTGTTACTCTGTCTTTACACTGCAAGAGCAGCAGAAAAAATACTTTGTTACTCTGTCTTTACACCGCAACAGCAGCAGAAAAATTACGCGGTTACGCTGTCTTTAAAAACTATCAGCAGCCTTTCCTCCCCTTAGAAAGGGGAGGTTAGGAGGGGATGATGGCCCTGCAAATGGCTCTTCATAAGTTTAATTTGCAACCATCTGCAAATCAATAGGTTACATGTAAGGAAGAAAAAGATGCCTTTCAAGCCCCTTGAAGGGCATCTTCAAGCTCGTTGAAGGATGCTTTCAAGACGCTTGAAGGACACCTCCGGAGGCAGATATTCAGATTACTTATGAGCCGAAAAACTTGCCATTCTCATTTTTTTTGTACCTTTGCAAAGAACAAACCTCGTGACATCCCCCCGCAGCCGGCCTTATATATAAAAAGGAAAAACAGCCAACGGGAAAACCTGATGACATGCGAACGAAAGAGAAACAGGAGCAGCTGAATGCCTATTGGAGCAATTTTGTAAGCGGCGTGGACAGGGAGAAGGCCTTCTCCCGTATCTACGACCTGAACATTCACGACCTGTTGGCTTACGGATGCAGCCTCGGTTTCGACGAGGAAACGTGCAAGGACGTGGCCCACGACTTGTTTTTCCGCCTCTTTCAGGATGCAGGCCGCAGCTACGAGATAGGCAACATAACGGTCTACCTGTTCGGTTCGTTCAGGAACAGGCTGATAAGCACCGGCCTGCGCAACACCCGGCTGAAGGACGTGAAGATAGAAGAACTGCCCTTTGCCACCGAGGTGACGATACTCGACACGCTGACCAACGAGGAAGACCGGGCGCTGCTGCGCGACAACGTGGCAGCGCTGCTGCGCGAACTTACACCCCGCCAGCGCGAGGCCATCTATCTGCGTTACATGCAGAACATGGCCTACGACGACATTGCCCGGTTGCTGGAAATGACCAACGGGTCGGTACGCAAGCTGGTGTACCGCGCCCTGGAGACCATGAGACGCAAGGCTTCGGAGATGGACATGCCGCTCGTGGTGGTCATGTTCCTCGCCTACCTGAGAGATTTCTCATAGTTGCAGGAACCGCGGAGGGAGACTTAATGTTTGTTAAATCACCCTTCTTTCCGTACCGCCGCGTGTCTACAATCTCCGGGTGTGATTGTCCTTAGGTTGTTATTACATGAAAATGGACAAACGACAACATACATTCAGCCATTCTGCTTTCCTCAATTCCAAAGACAGGAGCTTCATCCTCTGGCGCCTCACGCGTACTCCCGAGCAGGATGAATACTGGCAGAACTACATCCGCAGCCACCCCGAAGAACAGCAAGAGTTCGACGAGGCCATTGCTGCCTGCGACCAGATACGCATCAACGAGCGCACCTTTGCGGATACCGACGTACTGTACCGCAGCATCTGCGAGCACCTGGCAGCGGCCGACAGGCGCCGGCGCCGGCTGCGCATCTACCGTGCGGCAGGCGTGGCGGCATGCCTGGTGGTGCTGCTCTCGGCCACCCTGTATCTGTATTTTGCACACGACAGGAGCCTGAACCCCGTGAGGGAAGAAATAGTAGGCCAGATACAGCCCGACGAGGACATCCTGCTCATCGCCGGAAACAAGACCGTGCAGCTGCAGGAAAACACGCAGCTGCAGCTCTCCAACGGCCACATTACCTGCACCGACAGCGCCCGCAAGGCCAGCAAAATGGTGATAGCCGGCGGCAAGACCAACCGGATAGTGGTGCCCTACGGCAAGCGCACCTTCGTTACACTGGCCGACGGCTCTCGTGTGTGGATAAATTCGGGCACGGAGATGGAATTCCCCGGCACCTTCGCGGGCGGCGAACGCCACATCCGCGTAGACGGGGAGATATACATAGACGTGGCCCGGTCGGCCCGTCATCCGTTCATCGTGCACACTCCGAAGCTCGACGTAACGGTCCACGGCACCTGCTTCAACCTGTCGGCCTACGCGGGCGAGGGCAACTCGTCGGTGGTTCTGGTGAGAGGCAAGGTGAGCGTACGCGCCGCCAACGGCAGCAGCGTGGAGATGAAGCCCAACGAGATGGCATCGCTTAACGGCGGCCGGCTGGCCAAACAACACGTGGACCCGGAACTCTACACAAGCTGGGTGAACGGCATCTTCATCTTTGACAACACGCCCATAGCACAGGTGCTGAACCGCGTGAGCAAGTACTACAACGTGAGCTTCGACGCCCGTGCGGCAGCCCTGTCGGGCAAGCACGTAACGGGCAAGCTGCTGCTATCGGGCAACATCGACGACGTGCTGACCTCCATCTCGCTGCTCACCTCGACCCACTACACCCGCAGCGGAAACACGGTAAGACTGACTGACAAACAATAATTGAACCTATGAAAAGAACTAACCACAAAACACGCCGGCCGAGAGATGCCTGCAGGCCTCCCTCCACATGCTGAAACCTTACTCTGTTTTTCTACTACCATTCTTTTATAATCATAAATTTAATGCACATGTACATACCTGAAACAACGCTCCCCACCATCAGTAACGGGGGAGCAAGAAACATCGGCAGAAGCCTGTGGCTGTCCATCCTTCTGCTCTTCGTGTGCGTGATGAATGTGTTTGGGGCCAATGCCTATTCGCAAAGCGCCAACATCACGCTCAATGTCAACAATGCCACGATAGAAAGTGCTATCAGCAAGATTGAGAAAAGCGACGGCTACGTGTTCATCTACACCGAAGAGGTGAGAAAGGAACTGCGCAAGCGCATCTCCGTACAGCTGCGCGACAAAAGCATCGGGGCTGCCCTGGACGTGCTGCTCAACAACACCAACGTGGCCTACAAGCTCATGGGGCGGCAGGTTACGCTGTATAAGAGGAAGGGCGTGAGGAGGTCGGAGCCCGTGGCAGTTAAGACCGCACTGCCTCCGGTCAAAGATGAAAACGTGACGGTTCACGGCCGCGTCATCGACAAACTTACACGCGAGACGCTAATAGGTGCCTCCATAACGGTAAAGGGCATGAATACCGGAGCCGTGACCGACGTGAACGGCAACTTCACCGTCACCGTTCCGTACGCCAATGCCATTCTTGTGGTGTCGTATGTAGGCTACCAGCCCAGGGAAATTCACCTGGAGGGGCGTCGCGAAATAGAGGTTGCCATGACCGAAGATGCCAAGGCGCTGGAGGAGGTTGTGGCCGTAGGCTACACCCGCCAGCGCAAGGAGACGCTTACCGGAGCCGTAGCCACCATCACCACCAAGGACCTGGCGCAGAGCCCCACGGCCAATATCAACAACGCATTGGCAGGCCGTTTGCCCGGATTAATAGCCAACCAGTACAGCGGAGGAGAGCCTGGCGTGGACAAGGCCGAAATCTTCATCCGCGGCAAAGCTACCTTCAACGACCAGTCACCCATTGTGATAGTGGACGGGGTGGAACGCGACATGAGCTATCTCTCACCCGATGAGATTGAGACCTTCACCATTCTGAAAGACGCATCGGCCACAGCCCAGTACGGTATCCGCGGTGCCAACGGCGTCGTAGTCATCACAACAAAGCGCGGACAAGCCAACGAACGCGCCATGGTTAACTTCAAGGCATCCTTCGGCTTCGACAAGGCAGTGAAGTATCCGAAGTATCTCGGTTCGGCCGATTATGCCATGTTGTTCAACGAAGCCATGAGAAACGATGCGCTGATGAACGGCTACTCGCAGGAGGAAATTGACCGTCTGCCGCTCTTCCCGCAGAAGTCAATCGACGCCTTCCGCAATGGGCAGGGCTACAACTGGGATTACTTTGACTATGCCTTCAAGACTGCGCCACAACAAGACTACACCCTCTCCATCCAGGGAGGCAGCGACAAGGTGCAGTACTTCGTAATGGCCAACTACTTCACCCAGGGCACCAACTATAAATACTCATCCGAGGAGAACAACGGGGCCAGAAGTAAATTCGACCGTTACAACATCCGTTCAAACATCGACATCAACATAACAAAGAAC
The DNA here is from genome assembly GCA_900199655.1 of Prevotellaceae bacterium KH2P17. GTDB lineage: Bacteria > Bacteroidota > Bacteroidia > Bacteroidales > Bacteroidaceae > Prevotella. The sequence goes on along the minus strand of FZRE01000018.1, from coordinate 17,388 downwards.
TTCTATGCCAAATTCGACATCGGCGGCCGCATCACCGACCGCACCTCTCCGGGCACTTCAGCCGACAAGGTGATAACCCTGGCCAACACACAACCGCCCATGCTGCCCATCACACTCGACCCAACAGGCGACGCTTCCAATGACAAGATATTCGTCGACAATCCCCGCGGCGTGCTCTTCGGCACGCAGACGTACCGCTACAACATCCTTGGCGAGCTGACGCGTACGGGCTATCAGAACGAGAAGAACACCTACTTCGAGGGCACCCTGACCTTAGGACACAAATTAGACTTCATCACTCCCGGCCTCAAAGTTGAGGGGTCGTTCTCTTACGACTTCCATGGATGCCGCTGGATAAAGCGAGATATTCCCTACTACGGTGAGGGTTACAAGAACTTCCCGGGCTATGCTACGTTTGAACCCGTACAGGGCATCGACGTTTACATGGACCCCACACAGCAGTACACGGGTGTGTACGGAGGCGGAAACAAATACAATATAGACCAGAACCGCAACAACAGCGTCGACAACCGCGACCAGGAATCACGCTACTACGCGCAGTTCAAGCTGGAGTACAACCGCACTTTCAACAGCGTGCACGAGGTTTCGGCCCTCTTCCTGGCCAACCGCAGCGAGCGTACCGTGGGCAACCAGCCTTACTACCGCTATCAAGGCATGACGGGCCATGCCACCTATAACTATATGCGCAAGTATCTCACGGAGTTCAGCTTCGGTTATAACGGCTCCGAGAACTTTGCCCGCGGCCAGCGTTACGGCTTCTTCCCGTCGGCTTCGGTGGGCTGGGTTATCTCTAATGAGAAGTTCATGGAGCGCACCCAGTCATGGCTCGACTACCTCAAGGTGAGAGCTTCCTACGGACTGGTGGGCAGCGACAAGCTGCCCGGCGACCGTTTTGCATACCTTTCCTATTATGAAAGAGCCGACCGCTACAGCTTCGGTCCCACGCTCGACAATTGGCTCGACGGCAACAGGGAAGCCCGTCTGGGCAACGCGGCACTTACCTGGGAGAAAGCCAAGAAGACCAATTTCGGCATCGACATCACCATGCTGAACCAGCGACTGAGCATGTCGTTCGACTTCTTCATCGAGAATCGCTACAACATCTTGACCAACTTGCACACCAATGCGGGTGATGACATTCAGCGCATCGACTACCCCAGCATCGTAGGCAAGTCGTCGCCGTACATCAATTCCAGCAAAGTACGCAACCACGGATTCGACATCGAGATGACGTGGATGGACAAGATAGGCAAGGACTTCAGGTATTACGTGAAGCCGAACTTTACCTTCGCCCGCAACAAAATCATCTTTACCAACGAGATTGACTGGGGAACAAACACGTGGCGCAAGGCCACCGGCAAGAGCATGTACACCAACTTCTGCTATGTGTTCGACCATTTCGTGGCCGACCAGGCCGAAGCCGACGCCCTCAACCAGTTGGGCATACAGGCTGCGGCGGGTAAACTGATACCGGGCGATGCCGTTTACAAGGACATGAACGGCGACAAAGTCATCGACGACAAGGACCGTGCAGCCACCGGATACCCACGCAGTCCCGAAATCATGTTCGGCGTTCCGGTAGGCTTCTCCTACAAAGGACTCGACTTCAGCATCCTCTTCCAGGGCGCCGCCAACACCTCCATACAGCTCACGGGCGCTGCTATCTACGACTTTCCCAACTTCGATCAGGACAAGATGGGCAAGGTCAAGGGCATCCACCTGCAGCGATGGACGGCCGACAACGCCGCCTCCGCCAAGTATCCGGCCTTGCACCTGGGCACCCATCTGAACAACAAGAACTCGCACAGCAGCCTCTTCCTCTACGACGGACGGTACGTGCGGCTGAAGAACATCGAAATAGGCTACTCGCTGCCCCACAACATCATCCGCGTGGCTAACCTGCAGCAGGTGCGCTTCTACGTGCAGGGACAGAACCTCATCACGTGGGACAGGCTCGATGATGTTGACGTTGACCCTGAAACAAGCAGCAACGGCACCTGGTATCCCATACAGAAGACTATTAACTTTGGAGTAAACGTAACATTCTAAACATACGGCTATGAGAACAAAAACTATCAACATACTGCTCTGGACACTGTGCCTGCTCACCGGACTGACCGCCTGCAGCGACAGCTTTCTGGACAAGGAGGAAGACGACAAGAAGTCAGAAGAAGATGTCTACACCCGCTATGAGGAGGTAGACAAGAACGTCGTGGAGGCTTACTACCTGGCCAAAGCGGCCAACAGACCACTGGTATGGCTGGAGCACTTCTCCTCTGCCGCCATTACCGACGAGTGCGAGAGTACCAACGTAGAGGGAAACATCGGCAACCTGTACAATCAGGGAGCCTGGAACCCCAACTCCAACTTCCCGGGTAACGTGCGTCAGTTCTGGAGCAGCCTCTATGAAGCCATCCGCCACATCAACGTCACCCTCGAAGGAATTGAGAAGTACAACACTCCCGACAATGCCATGAGCCCCGGCGACCTTAACAAACGCATCGGCGAACTCTACTTCCTGCGCGGCTACCTGCACTGGTTGCTCGTGCGGGCGTACGGAGAGATACCTTACATAGACCACTCCATACCGGCTAATGCGGAAAAGAACTTCCAGAAAGAGAGCGTACACGCCGTGGTCGAGAAAATCATCAAAGACGCCCAGGCAGCCTATGACAGGGTGCAGGACGTCTACAGCCGCAACGACGAAAACTTCGGCCGCGTAGACAAGGGCGCCTGCCTGGGCCTCATGGCCATTGCCCGCTGGACAGCTGCCACGCCGCTCTACAACGGTGCCAAGGATAAGTTCGGCTACGAGGGAACCCGCGTCTTCGAGAGCGAATACACCTACGACGCCTCCCGCTGGACAAAGGCAAAGGAGGCCGCCAAGGCCGTGCTCGACTTCAAAGTTAACGGAACGCAGCGCTACAAGCTCTATGACAAGTACGACGCATCTGACTTCATGGACGACGGCAACCGCAATCTCAACGGCTCCCTCGTATATCACCGCCTGTGGGACATGTTCTTCGACTACGATGCACTGGCCAGCGAGGCCGTGTTCTTTGTGGCCCGCGACAAGAATGCACCATGGCAGGGCGACCAGTATGCCCCCAGCCGCGGCGGCAGCTCACGCCAGCAACCCGTGCAGGAACAGGTAGACGAGTACGAGTACATGGCCCCCGACGGCTATGGATACCCCGTCTACAGCCCCGAAGCACGCACGGCAGGCTACGACGACAGTAACCCTTACGTGCACCGAGACCCCCGTTTCTACCGCGACATCCTGTATCACGGCGCCCCCTATCGTGACAATTCCAATAACGCAAGGCCCATGAACACCGCCGACGGCCCCGACAAGATTGGCGCCACCAACGCTACAACCACAGGCTACTACCTGCGCAAGTTCATGAAAGACGGCTGGAACAAGAGCGGCGACTTCCAACTCAACTGCCCGGCTATATGGCGTCTGCCCGAGTTTATCTACATCTATGCCGAAGCCGTGAATGAGACAGACGGCCCCAACCAGGAAATCTACGACCTCATCAACCGCGTGAGGGCCCGCTCCTTCATGTCGCCCATGCCGCCACAGACCCTCACCGACCGCGACCTCATGCGCCAGTACATCCGCCGCGAGCGCCGCGTGGAATTCTTCTACGAGAACAAGCGTCCCTGGGACTGCCGCCTCTACCTCGAACCCTCCAGCCCCGAAGAGCTGGCCAAGGAGCAAACCTTCCTGTCAATGGGCAGCAACAACACCGAGCGCTCCATCAACTACTGGAAGCAGAACAAGGGCTCCTACCCACGTTGTCAGCGCATGATAAACGGCATGAGGCCCGTAGAAGACCCCGCAGGCCTCATAGAAATCGACGGCAAGCACTACCGCATGGAGCGTTTCTGCAAGGAAGAGCGCGCCTTCGAGACGCCCAAGCACTATCTTTTCCCTATCCTGAACACGGAGATACAGGTATGTCCTACGCTGGTTCAGAATCCGGGATGGTAATCTCAGGATAACATCCGTGACCCGGAGCGGTGCCTGCAAAGGCCCCGTTCCGGGCTTTTTTTCGCTGCTTGCAGTTTCCTGCTGGCTTGCTGCTGCGGATGAAAGACAGAGTAACTCCTTTTTAAAGACAGAGTAACAAAGTATTTTTTTCGCTGCTTGATTTATAAAACGGGAAAGTGATAGATGGAAAAACAGCAATGAATACCCACATGGCAAACCTGTATCCTCCCCTTAGAAAGGGGAGGTTAGGAGGGGATGATTGCGGCAGGAAAAGTCCTTTTGCAGCTCTGCTCATAAGCTGTTAAAAATCAACAAATTATGAGCAGAAGAGCAGGAGGTGGCTTTCAAGCCTCTTGAATGGCACTTTCAAGAGGCTTGAAGCTATCGTTCAAGGAGCTTGAAGAGCAGCTCCAGACTGTTAGCTGATTATTTCTCGCGGCGTGTAAAAAGAAAAAAGACAGCGTGACAGAGTATTTTCAAGTTGCAAAAAATTACGCTGTTACGCTGTCTTTAAAAACTATCAGCAGCCTTTCCTCCCCTTGGAAAGGGAAGGTTAGGAGGGGATGATACCCGCAACAAGAAATCATTAACCTGCTGATAGGTCATCCCCTCCTCCGCCTCCCCTTTCCAAGGGGAGGATACCAGTTACCCTTGCAGCACATCGTTCCTTATTCATCGCACCCAACAAACAACCCTCCAGCAGCGAAAAAATTACTCTGTTACGCTGTCTTTAAAAAGGAGCTACGCTGTCTTTAGGAACTATCAGCAGCGGTTCCTCCCCTTGGAAAGGGGAGGTTAGGAGGGGATGATACCCGCAACAAGAAATCATTAATCTGCTGATAGGTCATCCCCTCCTCCGCCTCCCCTTTCCAAGGGGAGGATACCGGTTAGCTTTTCTGCTCATCGTTCCTTATTCATCGCACCCAACAAACAACCCTCCAGCAGCAAAAAAATTACTCTGTTACTCTGTCTTTAAAAAGGAGTTACGCTGTCTTTCACCCGCAGCAGCAAGCCAGCAGGAAAGTGCAAGCAGCAAAAAAAACACTTTGTTACGCTGTCTTAAAAAAGGAGCTACGCTGTCCTTAAAAAGGAGCTACTTTGTCTTTAGCCCACAGCAGCAGCGGAGGGGGTTACTGTTTGAACCGCTCGGACTGCTGGCGGATGAGCTCGGCGTCGTCGAAGTAGTTGATGCGCATGGCCCGGCGAACCTCGTCCATGGTCTGGGCAGCGGCCTCGCGGGCGGCTTCGGAACCCTTGCGCAGGATGTTGTAGATTTCGGGAATGTCCTGTTCGAACTCGTGGCGGCGTGCGCGGATGGGGCTCAAGAGCTTGTCGAGCACGCTGTTAAGCATCTTCTTGCACTTCATGTCGCCTATGCCGCCGGCGGTGTAGGCGGCCTTCAGCTCGTCCAGGTTATGGAACTCGGGCCAGAACTCGGCAAAGTCGTCGTCGGTAGAGAAGGCGTCGAGATAGGTGAACACGGCGTTTCCCTCCACGTGTCCGGGGTCGGAGACGTTGAGATGGGTGGGGTCGGTGTACATGCTTTTTACCTTTGTCCAGACTGTATCCCTGTCGTCGGAGAGGTAGATGCAGTTTCCGAGGCTCTTGCTCATCTTCTCCTTGCCGTCGGTTCCGGGCAGCCGGCGTGCCGTGGCGTTCTCGGGCAGCATGATGTCGGGCTCCACGAGCACGGGTGCATAGGTGCTGTTGAAGCGGTTCACCAGCTCGCGCGTGAGCTCAATCATGGGGCTCTGGTCTTCTCCTGCGGGCACCGTAGTGGCCTTGAAGGCTGCTATGTCGGCGGCCTGTGATACAGGATAGCAGAAGAAACCAAGTGGGATGTTGGCTTCGAAGTTACGCATCTTTATCTCGGTCTTTACCGTCGGGTTGCGTTGTACGCGCGACACGCTGACCAGGTTCATCAGGTAAGTGGTTAGTTCGGCCAGTTCGGGGATGCAGCTCTGTATGTAGAGGGTGCATTTAGCTGGGTCGAGGCCGGCCGAGAGGTAGTCGAGCGCCACCTCGATGATGTTCTGGCGTATCTTTTCAGGGTTGTCGGCATTGTCCGTCAGGGCCTGTACATCGGCCATGAAGATGAACATGCGGTCGTAATCTCCTGCGTTCTGGAGCTGCACGCGGCGGTGCAGAGAGCCGATGTAGTGGCCCAGGTGGAGCTTTCCGGTGGGGCGGTCGCCCGTTAGTATAATCTTTCCCATGTTATTTCTCTGTTTCTTTGTTCTGGTAATTGACGGTGCAAAAGTAGCAAAAATAATTGGTATGAGGAAATAAGGAGCCCTAAAATGGGCGCTTACAGTTCTGCAGGCAGGCACACGGCAATGGTCTTGAGGCGCACGTAAGCCTCGGAGAGGAACATGAAACCGCCGTAGGGATTGGCCGTGCCCCATGAGTTCTTGGCTATGTAGAAGCGCCGGCCGGCGGCGTCGTGGGCTATGCCTACGAGCTCCATGACGTGGTCGTCGGTGGTAAGGCGGCGCTCGAAGGCCCGCTGCCGGCTCTGCTGGGTCACGCTGCGGGCGGGCACGGTGGCCGTTCCCTGCTCGAAGCAGAAGCCCGGCTCGCTGATGTCGCCCTCCCAGCAAACGGGATGGCCGCTGCGCAGGGCACGCTCCACGCGGCGCATGAGTGAGTCGAGGGGCAGGTTGAGGAACTGCTGGTGCAGGCGGTTATCGGGTGTTTCGAGCTCAAAGGGGCGGTAGAACGGATGGTGGCTGAAGCTGGTGAGCGAGGCATACTCGCCGCGGCGGTACACGCTGTGGGCAAATTCGAGGGGCGTGTACTGGGCTCCGAGCATGAATACCAGGCGCGGCAGGAAGTTTATCTGCTCATCGAGCAGGGTCTCGGTGCGGCTGGCGAGCAGGCTCAACGAGCGGCTGGTGCGGGCTGCATACATGAGCTTGCGGGCCAGCAGGCGGTAGTCGGTGCTGTCGCCATGATAGCTGTCGTAAGGTTCCATGCCGTAACGCGTCATGTAGAACAATGCCATCGGGGCCATTCCCCGCAACGAGAGGTCGCTCTGCCGGCGCGAGAAAAAATAGCGCGTGGTGCCCTCGCGCAGCAGCATGCGGGCCAGGTAGTCGGGCGAGAGGTTCACGCTGTCGCCCGCCATGAGGTGTTCGCTCTCGATGGTAGCCAGCATGCCGTAGAGCCAGCAGAGGTTGCTGTTGCCCTGGTTCTTCACGGGCGTGGTCTTGATGCGGCACTCCACGGTAAAGGGAAGGGGTTGGCCGGCCGGCTGCCTGGCCGGTTTGGCGCAGCCCACCAGGCAGAGTACAGCCAGAAGGAGATAAGTTTTGTGCATGTGCAGATTGCGATTTAGAAGAACGGAGTTCGAAACTCCGGCGCAAAAATACCACTTTCTTGCGTTCCGGACAAGAAAGAGACATAAATAATAAACGCGCACGAAGCGTAATAACCAATCTTTTTGTAACTTTGCAGCATGATAGAACAGAACCCTGAAGATTTTGAAATCATGGCTCCGGTGGGCTCGCGTGAGAGTCTGGCCGCCGCCATCCAGGCCGGCGCAGGCTCCGTTTACTTCGGCATCGGACAGCTGAACATGCGCTCGCACTCGGCCAACCACTTCGATATAGCCGACCTGCACGACATTGCTTCCACATGTCTGGAGCACGGCATCAAGACCTATCTGACGGTAAACACCATCATCTACGATGCCGACCTGCCTGCCATGCGCCGGATAGTTGACGCTGCCTGCGAGGCCGGCATTACGGCCGTGATAGCCTCCGACGTAGCTGTAATGAGCTATTGCAACGCCAAGGGCATGGAGGTTCACCTCTCCACGCAGCTCAACATCACCAACATAGAGGCGCTGAAGTTCTACGCCCGCTTTGCCGACGTGGTGGTGCTGGCGCGCGAACTCAACATGGAACAGGTGGCGGAGATACACCGCCGGATAGCCGAAGAGCACATTACAGGCCCCAAGGGCGGGCCGGTGCGCATCGAGATGTTCTGCCACGGCGCCCTCTGCATGGCCGTTAGCGGCAAGTGCTACATGAGTCTGCATGCTGCAAACCGCAGTGCCAACCGGGGCGAGTGCGTGCAGATATGCCGCCGCTCGTACACCGTGACCGACAACGAGACGGGCAACCAGCTCGAGATAGACAACAAGTACATCATGAGCCCCAAGGACTTGAAGACCGTGCGCTTCATCGACCGCATGATGGATGCTGGCGTGCGCGTGTTCAAGATAGAAGGGCGGGCGCGCGGACCGGAGTACGTGTACACCGTGGTTAGCTGCTATCGAGAGGCCATCAGGAGCGTACTCGAGGGCACCTTTACCGAGGACAAGAAGGACGAATGGGACCGCCGGCTGGCCACAGTCTTCAACCGGGGCTTCTGGGACGGCTACTATCAGGGCCAGACTATGGGCGAGTGGAACACCCACTACGGCTCGGTGGCTACGGAGAAGAAGGTGTTGGTGGGCAAGGTTATCAAGTATTTCAGCAAGCTGAACGTAGCAGAAGTGGCCGTGGAGGCCGCACCCTTTGCGAAGGGAGACAAGCTGCTCATTACCGGAAACACAACGGGGGTGATGTATCTCACCGCCGACGAGATACGCTACGACCTGCAGCCGGTGGAACAGGCACGGCAGGCAACGCGCGTGAGCATACCGGTTAAAGGCAAGGTAAGGCCCAACGACAAGCTCTTCAAGCTGGTTACTGAAGCATAAAAAGAAAGGAAAAAGATAATGGAAGACAATCGACTGAATACTTCCTCCGGCCAGGGAGAAATGAAGACCATCAACGAACTGCAGGACGAAGTCGTGGAGGAATTCGCCGACTTCGATGACTGGATGGACAAATACCAGATGCTCATCGACCTGGGCAACGACCTCAAGGCGCTGAACGAGAAGTACAAAACGGAGCAGAACCTCATCGACGGCTGCCAGAGCCGCGTGTGGCTGCAGTGCGATAGGGTTGATGGCAAGCTCGTGTTTACGGCCGACAGCGACGCACTCATCGTGAAGGGCATCATTGCCCTGCTCATTCAGGTGCTTAGCGGGCATACTCCGCAGGAGATTCTGGATGCCGACCTCTACTTCATCGACAAGATTGGGCTGCGCGAACACTTGTCGCCTACGCGCAGCAACGGGCTGCTGGCCATGGTGAAACGCATCAAGGCCTACGCCCTGACCTATCAGATGGAAAGTTAAAAGGTAGCGTATGAAGCGGCTGATGATGGTTTTCTGTGTCCTCATGGCATGCCTCGGGCTGGGTGCCCAGTGTGCTTTCCGCCTGCAACCGATAGGTGATGCGGGCCAGAAACTCATGATGGTAGACGGAAAACTGAACGGCAGAAAGGTGGAATTGGTGTTCGACACGGGCGCTTCCTACAATGTCATCACGCCCGACTTGGCCCGACTCTACGGCCTGAAGGTGAGCAACCGCAGCGTTGTCTCCAAGGGAACGCGCCTGACCAAGGGACGTCTGGCGACGGCATCCTCGCTCAGTCTGGGCCGTGAGGTAGTGAAGGACGTGGAGTTTGTGGTGCTCGACATCGGCCGGGGCAACGAGTCGGCGGCCGAGAACATGGCCGCCCTGCGGGTTGTCATTGGCCAAACGCTGCTGCGTAGGTGGGGAGGCTACACGCTGGACTTCGCCGGCAGGCGCATCATCTTCCATCAGCACGTAACGCGAACGGCCGGTGCCGTTCCGCTGCAGGTGAGCAACTACGGCATCATGAGCGTGGAGGCAACCAAAGACGGGCACCGTTTCAGCCTCACGCTCGATACCGGCGCCACCGCTACTACGCTGGGGCCGTCGTACTACAAAGCCTTTCAGGCCGAGATAGCCCGCTATGGCAAGTGGGATATAACAGGCTCGTCGGGCTACGGCGGCGTGCTTTACAGCAGCGTGTTCCGCATGCCAGAGCTCTGTCTAACTATCGGCGGACACCGTTGCTGCTTGAAGAACGTGCCCGTAACGACGCTGTCGACCGAGAAGCAAACCGTACTCTCGGGCGACGGCAGGCTGGGGCTCGACTTCTTCAGGCTGTGGCGGCAGGTGACCGTAGACAACAGCAACAAGACGATAGCATTCAAATAGCATGCGCAAACTCAAGACCATAGAGATGCACCGGCTGTCGGTAGAGCAGTTCAGGGAAGCCAGCAAGCTGCCGCTTGTTGTCGTGCTGGACGACGTGAGGTCGCTCTACAACGTGGGTTCGGTGTTCCGCTCGTGCGATGCTTTCCGCGTTGAGGCCGTTTACCTGTGCGGCATCACGGCCACACCGCCCAATGCCGAGATACACAAGACGGCGCTCGGAGGCGAGGACAGCGTGTCGTGGAAGTACTTTGAGCATACCGAAGACGCCGTTGCCGAGCTGAAGCAGCGCGGCTACTTTGTCTATAGCATCGAGCAGGTGGAGGGCTCCACCAAGCTGCAGGACTTGGTTCTGCCCCCCTCACCCACCACCCATCACCCATCACCCATCACCCATTACGCCGTCATCTTCGGCAACGAGGTAAAGGGAGTGAGGCAGACAGTGGTCGACATGAGCGACGGCTGCCTCGAAATACCGCAGTTCGGAACCAAGCACTCGCTCAATGTGAGCGTAACGGCCGGCATCGTGGTGTGGGAGTTTGCACGTAAGCTACTGTTAAATAAGGAATAAGATGGAAACAGAAAGAATAGTGGAATTGTTCGAGGAGCATGGCATCAAGCCGACTGCCAACCGCATCGTGATAGCCCGAACGCTGGCAGCAGAGGAATTCCCGATGTCGCTCGCGGATTTGGAACACGCCGTTTATCCTATCGACAAGTCCAACATCTTCCGCACGCTCGCCACCTTCAAGGCCCACCACATGGTGCACGTGCTTGAAGACGGCAGCAGTACGCGCTACGAACTCTGCCTGAGTCACGACGATGAAGACGACGAGGACATGCACGTACACTTCTTTTGTGAACGCTGTCATCGAACCTTCTGCCTGTACGATACGCCGATACCGGAGGTCGACTTGCCCGAAGGTTATCACATGGAAACCATCAACTACATGGTGAAAGGACTCTGTCCGGAGTGCATCCGCAAAGAAGGACTGGGCAAAATGCGGACCTGAAATTTTGCGTTTTGCCGCCTTTCACGTAACTTTGCACGATATTTCAGAATACAAAAAGATATGGAACAGAAATTAATCATCTACAATACGCTCACCCGCCAGAAAGAACTTTTCAAGCCGCTGCATGCTCCCAACGTGGGCATGTACGTCTGCGGACCAACCGTTTACGGCGATCCGCACCTGGGGCATGCCCGTCCCGCTATCACGTTCGACATCCTCTTCCGCTACCTCAGGCACTTAGGATACAAGGTGCGTTACGTGCGCAACATCACCGATGTGGGCCATCTGGAGCACGATGCCGATGAAGGAGACGACAAGATAGAGAAAAAGGCCCGCCTTGAACAGCTGGAGCCGATGGAGATTGCACAGTATTACACCAACCGATACCACAAGGCAATGGAGCTGCTGGGCGTGCTCCCGCCGTCGATTGAGCCGCACGCAACGGGCCACATCATAGAACAAGAGAAGCTGGTGAAGGAAATCCTCAACAACGGATATGCCTACGAGAGCAACGGCAGCGTGTATTTTGACGTGGCGAAGTACGACAAGGAGCACCATTACGGCATCCTCTCAGGCCGCAACCTCACCGATATCGTGAACCAGAGCCGCGAACTGGCCGGCACGGGAGAGAAGAGAAACCAGGCTGATTTTGCCCTTTGGAAGAAAGCGCAGCCAGAACACATCATGCGATGGCCCAGTCCCTGGAGCGACGGATTTCCCGGATGGCACTGCGAGTGCACGGCTATGGGCCGCAAATACCTTGGCAACCACTTCGATATTCATGGCGGGGGAATGGACTTGGTGTTCCCTCATCACGAGTGTGAGATAGCCCAGGCTGTGGCCAGTCAGGGCGACCAGATGGTTCACTACTGGATGCACAACAACATGATAACCATCAACGGGCAGAAGATGGGCAAGTCTCTGGGCAACTTCATCACGCTGGAGCAGTTCTTCACCGGCCAACACGAGAGCCTTACCCAGGCCTACTCGCCCATGACGATACGCTTCTTTATCCTCTCGGCGCACTACCGCGGCACGGTAGACTTCTCCAACGACGCCCTGCTTGCTGCCCAGAAAGGCTACGAGAGGCTGATGAACGGCCTGGCCGACCTGGACCGCGTGCCCGTTGACAAGGCCTGCGATGCCGACACCGAGAAGTTTGTAAAGGCGCTGCGACAGCGTTGCTACGACGCCATGAACGACGACCTGCAAACGCCACTCGTAATTAGCTACCTCTTCGAGGCCTGCCATCTCATCAACAATCTGCTCGACCACAAGGCCCGGATATGTGCCGACTGCCTGCAGGAGCTGGCCAGCACGATGCGTCTGTTTACCGTTGAGCTGCTTGGACTGCAAAGTGAGAAGGGCGCGAACAATGCCGCGCGCGAGGAAGCCTACGGCAAGGTGGTTGACATGGTGCTTGACTTGCGCGCCAAGGCCAAGGCCTCCAAGGACTGGGCTACAAGCGACCGGATACGCAATGAGCTTGCAGATGCCGGCTTCGAGGTAAAAGACACCAAGGACGGTGTTACCTGGAAGCTGCAGAAATAACAACGAAAAAGGGTAGAAGAAGCATCACTTCCTTCTACCCCTTTTTATTTTCAACTCATTCCTCCCTATCTATTATCTCTTATCTATTATCTGTTATCTAAGTACACCAGTTGCTTGTCGAGGATAAAATAGAGGCGGCCGTCGGCGCTGCTCACGCCCTGCACGCCAGGCAACAGGATGTGCGAAATGGGCAATCCGAGGTCGTCAACCAGCCAGAAGTCGCTCTTTCCCTCTCTCCGCCAGCCCACGCAGGTGTAGCCGTTGTACTTCGTAAAGGGCCAGTAGATGTTCTCCGGCGCGTAGGCATCAACGATGTTGAGCCTCGGATCTACGATAACAACGTATCCCTTGTCGGTATAAACGGGGCAGTTCTGCCCGTCGAAGGCCACGAGAGTAAAGGCTTTGTCGGTTTCGTGATAAGCGTACAGCGTGTCGTTTACAATACCTGCCAGCCTGCCATACTTCTCCTTGTCCCACGGAGTCATGTTAACCGTGGAGTCGTTGATGTCCTGATACGTGATGCCATCATCGAACATGAGGTACGCGTGGTTGCCTGCAATCACCCCGCCGCGCAGGATGTCGCGCCCCGATGACAGGTAGGTAAAGCTCAGGTTGCGCCCCGTCTGCCGGTCGAAGGAGGCCATGAACGGCCTTCCGCACTTGATTTGGCGATAGCCGCGCATGCCGTAGCCGTAGTTGAGCATGTAGAGCGTGCTGTCCGTTGCAAACAGCCGGGCAACCGAAGCCGTGCGTGCAGGCATGTCGTAGCGCCACACCTCGTTCAGTTCCTTATCCAGTCGGGCCACGTGGTCACGGTCGGAGAAGAAGTAAGAGGAGTCGGTCAGTAGCACGTTAGAGTGCAACCCTACGATTACATTGCCCCCAACGCCGTACGGTATGGGCGTATATCCGCCTGCCATGGCACCCGCCACGCCGCCTGCCACGGCCAGCACGCCGCTCAGGATGTTCATTTTGGTGTCGGCGATGCCCGTCTTTCCCTTGTGCGTTGTTACCGAGCCGTCGGCCAGATTGAGCTTCACCACGTCGTCGGCCACCATGAGCAGATGCGTACTGTCTGTCAGGAAGGCGTTGTTCCAGCCGTATCCGTAGTGCTGACTGAAGCTGTTGTTCCACTTTGCAGCACCCGTTGAGAGGTCGAAGGCGGTAAACTCACCCGGCACGGAGCCGTCGTATCCTATCACGTAATTGTACTTTTCGTTGCTGTAGGCCGGTGCAAAGGCGCCCTTCCACAGCAGCTGTCCCGTTTCCGTATCCAGCATTTCAACCTTCGGCTTGCCCGTCCAGGTGTTGCCGTCGGTACGCATCACGCCGGCTCCGGTCATGGTTGCAGTCTGCGTAAGGTAGTTCATCTCGCTCTGCCACAGCGTGTTCCAGCTGCGTGTATCGGTCATCAGCAGCTGCCCCTTGTTCTTCCACTTGGTGCCTTTCTTGTTCTGCTGGCGCAGAAAAACGGCCATGCGGTCTCCGTGCTCCGACAGTTTGCCGACATAGAAGTCCTGCGGAAAGGTTACGCGGGCACCGCGGATGCGCAGGCCGTCGACAGTTTCGGCCGCGTCGACCGAATCTACCGTGAACTTTTCCTGCGCCCTTACGGTGAGTGCGAGAGCCAGACAGAAGAGGGTGATGAGGCGTGTTTTCAGTTTCATTGTATGCTTTTTCTGATATTCAACGGCAAAAATAGCAGTTTTAATCTGAACGACCAAGAAATCTGCCTACAAAAAACGGGCGGGAGCAAGCCGTCCCACGAGGGTCCGGCTCCTCCCGCCCGCGGAGCGTGCAGCATCAGTTTTCTGCCTTGTTAGCTCCGATTACGCCCAGCAGGGCAGAAGCTATGGCGGCGATGATTTTGAAAATCAGGCTCCAGTTGAATGATGAATGGGTCGATTTATTCATGGTTCTTGTTTCTTTAGTGGTTCCGTGCGTTTGGTTAAAGTCCCTCCCGGCGGCCCCACGCTTGCGGGGCCGGGGAGGGCAGAGAGAAGGTTCCGGGGGTTACGCCCTGGCCTTGGGCTTGGCAGCCTCGTTGTCGTTAAAGGCCGTCTCCTGTGCCTTGGCGCCCTCCAGCAGGGCGAAGTGGCGCTTGTGGTCGGGGGTGATGGTAACCTCGGGCATGAAGTTCACGTGCATGCCCTTCACGTTCGTGTTCGCGTCAAAGTCCTTGGCCGTGTCGGCAGCCACGGTGTGCAGTCCAATCTTGAACGAGCCTATGCCGTCCAGCTTCACGCGCATGGAGTTCTGGAGCATGGTCTGCATGGTCTCCGAGAGCTCGGCCAGCACGGCCAGGATGTCGCTGTACTTGACGGTACAGTTGCGTTGCATGATTTCTGCCAGCCCCTTGGTGTCGATGGTGCCGGGGTGAATGGCGCGGGCGTAGAACTTTCCGTTGTTCAAGCTGTTGCGTCTGTTGTCCTGAAAGAGCTTATACAAAATAGCCATAATGATAATGTTTTTTTAGTTGGTTAATGATGTTACATGTGAGAGAATACGGCCGTTTGTTTCTGAATCACGATGCAAAGATAACGCTTGGCCTCCCCTTTGTCAAGCCCCCTTGTGGGTACAAGTGTGGGTACATGTACGCATCAGGGCGGCAAGAGCTTTTGAACAGCCTGCCGCCCCGACGGTTTCATCGGCCCTGCTTCCTGCCGTAAACCTGCATGTCCTTGTCCATATACCATGCCGTATAGCCGTTGTTGGCCATCCACTGCCGTACAACAGTCTGCACGCCGCTGGTTTCGGCCATCATGCCGTCATGCTTCAGAAACACCACCAGCGGGTATTCGCCTAAGCTGCTGCGCCTTTCCTCCAGCCTCCTGCGCAGGCTCTCGCCCTGGTAAATCACGGTTTGGGTGTGCCCCAGGAAGGGAATCATGCGCGTTGCATAATATAATTCGGAGAACTGGTTGCCCAGCAGCAGGGGCTTGTCTGCCCCGCCGTAGCGGCCTATTATATTAATGTAGTGCCGGTAGCGGGCAGCATCGGCGGCGTTGGTATAAACGTTGAGCCGGCCCGGCTGTATCAGGGTGGTGCTCGCCGTGCGTGGTGCGGTGTCGCCGTAGGCCCGTTTTGCGCTCTTGACCATGGCTCCCGCCCCCATTGCCACGAGCAGCATTACTGCCACCCGCCTGTTGCAGCGTGCCGGCAGGGCTGCCGTGCAGGCCGCAGCGGGAAACAGCATGAGCCCCGCGCACCAGTTGAAGATGCCCGGAATGCCGATGTCGCTGCCCACCGGAAACAGCATTACCGACAAGAACAGGTAGGCCGTGGTAACGTGAAGCACCCCCTGCGCGGCCTCCCTCGTGGCTGTGTACGCAGCCACAATGACCAGGCTAAGGGCCAGAGCCGACAGGTAGGGAAGGCTCGAAAGCGCCACCACCGCGTAGGCAACAGCCAGCGTGCCCAGTGCGATGTGCCGTAACCGGCCGCCGAGCCGTCGGTCCGCCAGGCTGCCTGCATACCAGAACAGTCCTGCCACGGCCATCTGCAGCCCCATGTTCACCATGCTCGCGAAGTACACCCTTATCAGGTTGTCGTGGCTATGGGTAGCCGAATGGCCGCTGAAGGCGGAGAACGCCTCGCGCAGTCCGCCTGTAAAGTGGGGCATGTGGCCCATTGCGGCTATCAGCATCAGCATGGTCAGGCTGCCTGCCGCCATGCCCGCCGCCATGCGCAGCGCGTCTGCGCAGCCCCGGCGCCATCCGCTCCGCCTCCATCCGCTAACCAGCGGCACGGCCAGCAGCGCCAACAGCGAGAGGTTAACCATCCGTGCAAAGAACGCAAACCCCACGGCTGCGCCTGCCGCCACTATCCACCGGCGCCTGCCACTGGCCGCAAACCGCGAGTAGCACCAGGCCGAAACAGCCATGAGCAGATACGAGAGTGTGTCGTAATGGAACGTAACGACGATGACGGGGAACAGGAAGCTGAGCCCTGCAGCCAGCACCGAATAGCGGCGAGGCATCAGGTCGCGGAACGTGAGGTAAAGCATGGCCACGGCTGCCGAGAGGGTGAGCGCTTCGAGGAAGCGGAACCCGGCCAGCCCAAATTGGCCGAAGGCCTGCTCCCACAGTCCTCCGAGAAAGCCCGTGAGGTAGTAGATGAAGTTGAACTCGTTGGCATCGGGACGGCTGAAGATGAGCTGGTAGAACGTGTTGCAGAAGCCCGCGTCTACATGATCCACGCCTTGCAGCCCGGCCAGCATCCTGTACGCCATGCCAACCGCAAACACTGTGGCCACGAGCTTTGCCCATCCGGCGTGTTTCTTGGTAATGTTTGTTTCCATTAACTGTTTTTCGTCGGAACCCGGCTTGTGTTTTTCCACCCTGTTAGCCGGCTGTGGCGGCGTGAGCAGAGCTTGGAAGCAGGTTCCGGTATTTGTGCTGCAAAGGTAGTGAAAAATCCCGTATTGGCAGATGTTTTTACGCTTATTTTTTGTTTATTACATAGCTCCGCGGTGCAAGCAGTTGGTCTGCAGCCCGGTTTCTTCCCTTTAGGAAGGGGAGGTTAGGAGGGGATGATGACACCGAAAGATTGCCAACAGCCTGCTCACACATCATCCCCACCTCCGCCTCCTCTTTCCAAGGGGAGGTTACCGGTTAGCCTTTCTGCAAACCGTTGCTTGCACTTTTCCATGAACCGGCAAACCTGCAACAGCAGAAAAAATACTCTGTTACTTTGTCTTTAAAAATAAGCAGCAAACCGGCAGGAG
>FZRE01000017.1 GCA_900199655.1 Prevotellaceae bacterium KH2P17 | reverse complement strand
CGCAAGCGGCCCAGGACGACCTGTTCCAACCACAACTACTACATCTATGAGGACCTGCTCAACACCACGCCCAAGCTCCGCCCCACACGTTTCGGTCAGCTCTGCGTGGCCGACATTACGTATGTGGCCACAGAGAGCGGCTGGGCTTATCTCTCGCTTGTTACTGACGCAGCCTCACGCCTCATCGTGGGCTGGGCACTCTGCCCCACGCTCTGCCGCGAAGGTCCCATCAGGGCCATGAGGATGGCCGCTGACTTCTACACCGGCCAAGGCGTGCCTACGGAAGGCCTGATACACCACTCCGACCGCGGTGTTCAATACTGCTGCAACGAGTACACCGGCCTGCTCAAGAGCCTCGGCATGAGGATAAGCATGACGCAGACAGGCGACCCGCTGCACAACGCACTGGCCGAGAGAGTGAACAACACCGTGAAGAACGGCTGGCTCTTCGAGACTCAGGACAAGACCTTCCGGCAGGTAGAGGAACTCCTCGCCAGGGCCGTCGAACTCTATAACACCGTGCGTCCGCACCAGAGTCTGGACATGCGCACGCCCCTGGAAGAGATGCAGCGGCTCCTTTCCCTGGCCGCATGACAGCCGCAGAGGCTCCCGGGGGCTGCGAGCCCCCGGCCGCAAGGCCGCCCCCCGGTGTTTTTCATCAATTCAACGTTCCACTTAAAATAAGGAGGTCAAAGAGGTCGCAGAAAACAGAAAATGATTAACTTTGCACCCGGAAGACAGCTGTCAACCTAAAGTGCACTTAACAGAAAAACCTGACAACCAGATTTCCACATAAGAAATATATTGTCAACCTAAAGAACATTTAACTACAAAAACTGTCAACTAAATCTAGGACAGGAGAGCGGATGCGGTGCTGCAAGATGCTTCCGGGAAATTTCGACACTTGTCGCATAATCGTGCGACACCTGTCAAACAATCGTGCGACAAGTGTCGAAAGTTGCTGAACCAGTGCTTCAAGGCGAAAGAAGCACCGCGGCAGGGCGCCCGATGCACATAAAATAAAAGCAGCAAAGAGGTTTTTGCTCTTTGCTGCTTTTAATTTCCGGACGGAGAACGGAGGCTTACTTGCCGTGGTTCTCGTCAGAAACCGTTAACTTCTTGCGGCCACGGGCGCGGCGTGAAGCCAGTACGCGGCGGCCGTTCTTTGTTGCCATTCTCTCGCGGAAACCGTGTTTGTTCACGCGGCGGCGGTTGTGCGGCTGAAATGTTCTTTTCATTTTGATATTCTATTTTTATGTTATTATTCTCTGCCTTTTGGGCTGCAAAAGTACTGATAATTTTCGAAATGACAAAGAATTGAACCATTTTTCGGACCTGTTTTGATGATTTTTTATAAAAATGTAGTAACTTTGCAGCCGCAAAGCGATGATAACAACAATATAATTCATAAGAACAACAATGATTAATTCACAGGAAATCAAAATCGGAACATGTATCCGCATGGACGGAAAGATTTGGACCTGCATCGACTTCCAGCACCGGAAGCCGGGCAAAGGCAACACCGTCATGATTACCAAGCTGAAGAATGTTGCCGACGGCCGTGTGCTGGAGCGTACATTCCAGATTGGGTTCAAACTCGAAGACGTACGCGTGGAGCGTCGCCCTTACCAATATCTTTATGAAGACTCCACGGGTTGCATCTTCATGAACCAGGAGACTTACGAGCAGATTCCTATCGGAAAGCACCAGATTACGGGCGTTGACTTCATGAAGGAAGGCGACATCGTGGAGGTTGTAACCGATACTTCCGACGGCACGGTGCTGCTGGCAGAGATGCCGGTCAAGACCACGCTCAAGATTACTCACAGCGAGCCGGGCGTTAAGGGCAACACTGCCACCAACGCCACCAAGCCTGCCACGCTGGAGACCGGTGCCGAAGTGCGCGTTCCCCTCTTCATCAACGAGGGCGAAACCATACAGGTCGATACCCGCGACGGCAGCTATCTGGGCCGCGTGAACGCATAAACAGCAATCAAGAGGCGGGAGGGTAAAAAAGTAAAAAAGGAAAGGCATGCCGGCCGGAACTGTCCGGAGGGCGCTTTCCGCGGCTTTACTTTTTTGCCCTTTTGCCTTTTTTGGCTTTCGGGCCTTGCGCCTCCACCCTTTTACGCTGATACCTTTTCAACTTTCGGTTGCTCATGAAATACAGTCTGATAGTTCCCGTTTACAACCGTCCCGACGAAGTCCGAGAGCTCCTGGAGAGCCTTACCACGCAACGCTTCAAGGACTTTGAAGTCATTGTTGTTGAGGATGGGTCGCAGCTTACGTGCAAGGAAGTGTGCGATACCTATGCAGGCAAGCTCGACCTTCATTACTATCCCAAGACCAACAGCGGCCCCGGACAGAGCCGCAACTACGGTGCCGGGCTGGCCAAAGGCGAGTATCTCATCGTTCTGGACTCTGATGTAGTGCTGCCGGAGGGCTATCTGCAGGCGGTGGAAGACGAGCTGCAGCGCGAGCCGGCCGATGCTTTCGGCGGGCCCGACAGGGCCAACGCCTCGTTCACCGACGTGCAGAAAGCCATTTCCTACTCCATGACGAGCTTCTTCACCACGGGCGGCATACGCGGCGGAAAGAAGAAGCTGGACAAGTTCTACCCGCGTTCGTTCAACATGGGCATACGCCGCGACGTCTATATGCGGCTGGGTGGGTTCTCCAAAATGCGCTTCGGCGAGGACATAGACTTCAGCATCCGCATCTTCCAGGCAGGCTGCCGGTGCCGTTTCTTCCCCGAAGCATGGGTGTGGCACAAGCGCCGCACCGACTTCCGCAAGTTCTGGCGGCAAGTATACAACAGCGGTATCGCCCGCATCAACCTGTACAAGAAGTACCCTGACAGCCTCAAGATGGTTCACCTGTTGCCCGCTTTGTTCACCGTGGGCGTAGTTGGCTTGCTCCTGCTGTTTGTCTTCGGCATCGTTCTTTTCTTCCTTCTGCCCGCCGGCATGCAGCAGGCACTGGGTCTGGCGGTGAGCATCGCCGCCCTCGTTCCTCTTGTTCTTTACGCTGCCATCATCTTCTTCGACTCCACCATCAGGAACAACAGCGAGAAGATAGGCCTCCTTTCCGTCTTTTCCTCCTTTATTCAGCTCATGGGATATGGCTGCGGTT
The DNA here is from genome assembly GCA_900199655.1 of Prevotellaceae bacterium KH2P17. GTDB lineage: Bacteria > Bacteroidota > Bacteroidia > Bacteroidales > Bacteroidaceae > Prevotella. The sequence goes on along the minus strand of FZRE01000017.1, from coordinate 68,671 downwards.
TCATCGCTGCCTGGTGGAAACGGTGCGTCCGGGGCAAAGATGAATACTCCGCGTTCCAAAAGACTTTCTACAATTGAGAATTGATATTGCGGCAATTGAGAATTGATAATGGACAATGGATAATTATGATTAGTTTTGTGGGTGGGGGCTTAAGCGAAGGTTTTTGGGCAAAAAGTGGAGAATGGGTAACCATTATTTGCTTTTTGAAGGGTGCCCGGAAAGATTTTTGGTGAACAGTAATTTGCGGATTGAGATTTATCATTATCTTTGCGACTAAAAGCCAAACGACTTTCTGTAGTTAGACTTCTAAAACCGTGAATTCATGCTGACACGAAAGGAAAACATTATTTTGACCAAGACGGATGCTTTCTCCGACCGCATTATCAAGCTGGTGCAGCATCTCAAAGTCAACCGATACGAACCGGTTATGTGCAACCAGATACTCCGAAGCGGTACCAGCATAGGTGCAAACACTGTGGAAAGCCAGAACGCACAAAGCCGTGCAGACTTCGTGAACAAACTGAGCATCGCCCTAAAAGAAGCCGACGAAACCCAATACTGGCTTCGGAAACTCTTCGTGGCAGGCTACATCGACCAGTCCGGATTTGCTTCGCTGAATGCCGACAACATCGAGATTATCAAGCTGCTGACCTCTATCATCAAGTCAGCCAAAGGCGTTTCCGGGCTTTAAATTCATAATTCATAATTCACAATTCATAATTTTCAATTCTCCATTCGGACTAATCATAATTATCAATTATCCATTCTCAATTCTCCATTCGGACTAATCATAATTGTCAATTATCCATTCTCAACTCTCAATTCAAACTAATCATAATTATCAATTCTCCATTCTCCATTCTCAATTCGGACTAATCATAATTATCAATTATCCATTCTCAATTCTCAATTACCAATGAAAAGATTGTCAATAGCTGACTGGGCAGAGGAAGACCGGCCACGAGAAAAGCTCGAAAGACTGGGTGCCGCGGCGCTCAGCAACGCCGAGCTGCTGGCCATACTCATTGGGTCGGGTTCGACGAAGGAAAGCGCCGTGGAGCTGATGAAGCGTGTGTTGGGCGACTGCAGCAACAACCTGAACACGCTGGGCAAGATGACCATTCGCGAACTGGAGCAGTACAACGGCCTCGGACCGGCAAAAGCCGTTACCATACTGGCCGCCTGCGAGCTGGGCAAACGCCGCCAGGCAGAGAGCCCGGAGAAGCGGGCAGACCTCTCGTCGGCCGCCTCCATCTACGAATACATGCACCCCCGGATGCAGGACCTGGACGTAGAAGAGGCCTGGATACTGCTCATGAACCAGAACTACAAGCTCATCAAGGCCCGGCGCATCAGCCACGGAGGCATCAGCGAGACAGCCGTCGACGTGCGCATCATCCTCAAGGAAGCCCTGCTCTCGGGCGCAACCGTGCTGGCGCTGTGCCACAACCACCCCAGCAACAACCCCCTCTCGTCGGCCGAAGACGACCGGTTGACGCAGCGCGTGAAGCAAGCCTGCGACATCATGCGCATCCATTTCCTCGACCATCTCATCATTACCGACGGCCAATACTATTCCTATCGCGAACGCGGAAGACTGTAGCAAAATTACGCGAGAGCCGTTGCGGGTTTGAAATTAATTACTTATCTTTGCACAAAAAGAAGCTATGACCCAGGAACAAAAGACTCTGTTGGAAGAAAGAATAGTTGATGTGCTCAAGACGGTGTACGACCCCGAGATACCTGTCAACATCTACGACCTTGGCATGATTTACAAGATTGACGTCAAGGACGACAGCTCCGTGGATGTCGACATGACCTTCACGGCCCCCTCCTGCCCCGCAGCAGACTTCATACTCGAGGACGTCCGCACCAAGCTCGAGAGCGTTGAAGGCATCAGCGTGGCCAACGTGAACCTTGTGTTCGAGCCTGCCTGGGACCAGAGCATGATGAGTGAAGAGGCTCGGATAGAACTTGGATTCGACTGATGAAGAACATCTATTTCCTTTCGGACGCCCACTTGGGCTCCCTTGCCATCGAACACAAGCGCACGCAGGAGCGCCGCCTGGTTCGTTTCCTCGACAGTATCAAGCACAAGGCTGCCGCCATCTACCTGCTTGGCGACATGTTCGACTTCTGGAACGAGTACCGCTACGTGGTGCCGAAGGGCTATACCCGCTTCCTGGGCAAGCTCTCCGAGCTTACCGATATGGGCGTAGAGGTGCACTTCTTTACGGGCAATCACGACATCTGGACGTACGGTTACCTCGAGCAGGAGTGCGGTCTCATCGTGCACAAGAAACCCCTCACCACCGAAATTTACGGCAAACTGTTCTACCTGGCGCATGGAGATGGGCTGGGAGACCCCGACAACAACTACAAGATACTGCGCAAGATGTTCCACAACCGCACGTGCCAGCAGCTGCTAAACGCCATCCATCCCCGCTGGGGAATGTGGCTCGGACTCACTTGGGCCAAGCATAGCAGGCTGAAACGGGCCGACGGCAAGGAGCCGCCTTATATGGGCGAAGACCGTGAGTACTTAGTAAATTACACCAAGGAGTACATGAAGGAACACCCCGACATCGACTTCTTTATCTACGGACACCGCCACATAGAGCTCGACCTCATGCTGAACCGCAAGACGCGCATGATGATTCTGGGCGACTGGATATGGCAGTTCACCTACGCCGTGTTCGACGGCGAGCACATGTTCCTTGAGCAATACGTGGAAGGAGAGAGCCAACCATGACCGCATAAAACCTGAAACAGCAACATGAAAACAAACCTCCGAAACTTATTCCTCATTCTTTCGCTCGTCCTGAGCACCACGGGCGCCCGGGCGCAGAGCCACACCTTTGCGCAGTTCGACCGCTATGCAGAGGCCAACGCCCGGCTTGCCAAGCCCGCCAAGGGCGAGAAGCGCGTGGTCTTCCTGGGCAATTCCATTACCGACAATTGGGCTTCCATGCACCCCGAATTCTTCAGCCGGCACGGCTACACGGGCCGTGGCATCAGCGGGCAGACCTCCTACCAGTTCCTGCTCCGCTTCCGCCAGGACGTCATCAACCTGCATCCCAGCGTGGTGGTCATCAACTACGGCACCAACGACATAGCCGAGAACACGGGCCCCTACGACGAAGAAACAACCTTCGGCAACGTAGTTTCGATGGTCGAACTGGCCCGTTACAACAAGATAAAGGTAGTGCTCACCTCCTGTCTGCCCGCCCGCAGCTTCGGCTGGAGGCCGCAGATAAAGGACGGAATGGCCAAGATACGCCACCTGAACGCCCGCGTAAAGGCCTACGCCGAGGCCAACCACATACCCTATGTCGATTATTTTACAGCCATGCTCTCGGCCGACGGGCAGGGCATGAAGCAGGAGTACACCCCCGAGACCGTACATCCCAACCTGGCAGGCTATGCCGTCATGGAGGCTCTCATCGTGCCCGTGGTCAGCAAACTGCTGTAGGCGCGCCAGGCCCCTGCCGGCGGGCATTCCGGCGGAGCTGTCGTTCAAGGCCCTTGATGGGCACCTTCAAGGCGCCTGAACGATACCTTCAAGGGGCTTGAACGATAGCTCCGCCAAAACCGGTGCCGGCAAGCGGCAGTTCCGCAGGCCGGCAGGCGGGCTGCGGAAGGATTGCAGACGGAAGTCTGCTTTTAAGCTGCCAAACGCAGACAATACCTATTTATAAGTATTGTCTGCGTTCTTTTTTTTTCATACCTTTGCACTCTGATTACGTTATTGATAGTATCAAGCAGACAAACAGACAGCAGGAAAATGAAAAAAAGCATCACTCTTTTGGCCTTGCTGCTGCTCTTCAGCACGGGCATTGTTCAGGACGCCAGGGCCCAGAAGACAGGCGGCACCGGCCGGTTCTCCGTCAGCATGACCGTAACGGAGAAGGACAGCAAGGATGCGGTCATGATGGCAACGTGCGTGGTGAACCCGCTCGCGGCCTACACCGTTACCGACATAGACGGCAAGGCCACCATCCGCAACATCCCGCAGGGGCAGTACACGCTCGAGATAAGCTACGTGGGCTACGAGAAATACACCACTACGCTGCAGGTAGACAAGGACCTCAACCTCCGCATACAGCTCACCCCGACCTCTCTCTCACTCAAGGAAGTGGTTGTAACGGCCCAACAGAAGGCCTCGGGAGCCTCAACCACCAGCCTCATAGGCCGCCAGGCCATAGACCACTTGCAGGCAAGCAGCCTGGCCGACGTGATGCAGCTCATTCCCGGACAGCTCATCCAGAACACCGACCTCACCGCACAGAGCAACCTGCAGCTGCGCACGCTGGTGAACAACACCACCAGCGCGTTCGGCTCGAGCGTGGTTGTAGACGGCGTGCCCATGTCGAACAACGGCACGCTGAGCCAGGGCGGCTTCTCCGGTACGGCCTTTACGGGCACCGACCTGCGCCAGGTGAGCGCCGACGACATAGACAACATAGAGATTATTCGTGGCATCCCGTCGGCCGAGTACGGCGACCTGACGAGCGGACTCGTGGTGGTTCACTCCAAGGTTGGCGTCACTCCGTGGCAGGTAAAGGGCAAGATAAACCCCGAACTGCAGAACTACTCGCTCGGCAAAGGCTTCAACCTGGGTCGCGCGGGCATACTTAACTTCGGCGCGGATTATGCCAAGGCCTGGGGCGACCCACGCCAGAAGACGCGCAGCTACGGCCGCTACGGCCTCAACCTGGGCTACAGCTACGACGTAAACCGCCGCTGGCACACCGATACCAAGCTGCGCTTGCTCTACGCCAAGGACTGGAGCGGCAAGGACCCCGATGCCCTCGACGACGGTACCTACATGAAGAACAAGAACTTCGGCGTAACGCTCACCCACAACGGAAAGGTGAGTCTCGACCTGCCTCTTATGCGTACGCTCTCCTATACGCTTGGAGTAAGCCTCAACAAGACGGATAACACCAACTCTGCCTACGTGACCAACAGCAGCGGACTGCTGCCCATACTCACGGCAACCCAGACGGGCTACCACGCCGTAAGCTGGATGACGCAGTCGTACCTGGCAACGGGCAAGACCCAGAGCCGCCCGGGCAGCGTGTTTGCCAAGGTGAACGACAGCTTCTACTTCAAGGCCGGAAAGACCCGCCAGAGCTTCAAGCTGGGCGTTGATTACCATTACGACTGGAACAGCGGGCGCGGTTACTACAACCTGGACGACGCCCGCCCCCTGCGCCCTAACGCCAACGGGCGGCCCCGGGCGTTCTCCGACGTGCCCGGACTGCACCAGGTTGCCGCCTATGCCGAGGACCAGTTTACGTGGAACATCAACCATGTGAACCTGCTGCGCGCCAACCTCGGCCTGCGCTTTACGGCCATGCAGCCCTTCGGCAACGTGGCTACCTATGCCCTGAGCCCGCGCTTCAACCTCCTCTTCAGCCTCACCAAGTGGCTCGATGTGCGCGGAGGCATCGGCCTGAACTCCAAGACGCCGGGCCTCGACTACCTCTATCCGGACCGTAACTACGTTGACCGCGTGGCCGCCAACTACATGCCCCAGGACGACCCGGCTGCCCAGCTGCTGGTTTACCACACCCAGGTGTACGACGTGAAGTTCTCGCGCGACCTGAAGAACGCTACCACCACGAAGGTTGAAGTGGGCCTTGACTTCAAGCTGCCGGGTGGAAGAAAGCTCAGCGTGCTGGCCTATCGCGACCGCACTCCCAACGGGTTCGGCCCCTATTCCGAGTATTCAACGTACAACTACAGCTACTTCGACCCCACGCACGGCCTCGTCCTCACGCCCGGAGCGGCCACTGTCATCGACTATTCCGACCCTGCCCGCAGCTACACTGCATTCATCTCGACCGGCCGGGTGGGCAATACGAACTCCACGGTAAACCGGGGCATCGAGTTCGACTTCGACCTCGGCGAAATCAAACCCATCCGCACAACGTTCAATTTCAGCGGAGCCTACTCCGAAACCAAGACCTGGCAGAACAACGTAAGGTACGCCGACGTGCCTTCGAGCTTGCTTCCGCCGGAGCTGTCGGCCTACAACGTTACGCCGTTCAAGCTCATCTATCCCGGTTCACTGGACTATGACAAGTTCCGCCGGCTGGTCAACACGCTGCGCGTTATTACCAACATACCCTCCCTGCGCATGGTGGCATCGTTCACGGCGCAGGCCATCTGGTACGACTGGAACATCAGTTACGTGGCCGACAAGTGGCCCGTTGCCTGGCTGAATGCCAGTCTGCAGCGCCACGACCTTACCTCCGACATGCTCCAAGGCTACCTCGGCATGGACGGACTGTACTATGCAACGGCCCCGGCGGGTCAGCGCAGCGTGGCCATCAGCGACCTGAAAATCCGGTCGACCGATGCTGTGCCAACCAAGAACACGGTTAACTGGAACCTTTCTTTCCGCCTTACGAAGGAGCTGGGGCGCATAGGAGGCCTCTCGCTCTACGTGAACAACATGCTCTTCTACGAGCCTTATCTCAAGAACAACATCTCTACAACGCTCGTGCAGCGCAACACCGGCAACTTCAGTTACGGCGTCGAGCTGTTCTTCAACCTGTAATGAGCAACCCAAAAGGACATGAATATGAAGATGATAACATATAATCACGCAGCCCTCCTGCCGCTGGCAGCGCTGCTGCTCGTGCTCGCCTCGTGTGTTGACTATGGCGACGCAACCCGCCCGGTGTCGGCTAAAGTGCAGCTTACCCTGCCCGTTGAGTTCGTAAACGGGGCCGACCTAAGCGGCCACACCGTTACGCTCACGTCCGGGAGCAGAACTCTAAGCGCCGTGACCGATGCCTCCGGCGTGGCTGCATTTAGCGGCATCGTGCCCGATGTCTATGACCTGTCTGCCTCCTGGAACCTTACGCCGGAGCAATATGCCGCCCTCACGGGCGACGATGTGGTCAACGAAGGGGCCGTGGTGTCAGGAAGCATCAGCAACCAGCTTATCTCCGAGGCCGGTGCCGGCGACATCCTGACCCTTGCCACGCGCCTATCCATCAACCGCTCCTTAGTAATAGGCAAGCTGTATTATGCCGGCAGCAAGGATAACAACAACAAGAACTACCTGGCCGGGCGCTATGTAGAGCTCTACAACCAAAGTGACGCCCCCGTGAACGTGGCCGGTCTCTACCTTGGTCTGCTCGACTCGGGCAGTACTCCGGCCTACTCGCTGGCCAATCTGCATGATTTGTACGCCGATACGGTGGTGATGGCCAAGCAGATATTCCGCATTCCGGCCGACCGGGAGTATTGGGTGGAGCCCGGCGGAACCGTGGTCATAACCAACAGTGCTATCGACCACACCGTTAACGGGCCAATGGAGAAGAACCTGCTGCAGGCCGATTTCGAGTGCAAGGACCAGCAGGGGCGCACGCAGAACAACCCTGCAACGCCGGCCATGGAGCTGGTCTACACCGCCTTCAGCGGCATTTCGAACATGAACCTCATACAAGGCGGCCCCTGCTCGGTCGTTATCTTCCGCACTGATGCCGACGTCACGGCCTGGCAAAAGGTCTACGCATACGGCAAAACCAAGGGAACGCAGTGGCTGATGCTGCCTGTGAGGCACATCATCGACGGCGTGGAGGTGCTTGCCAACAAGCGAACAGGCGTGGAGGTAGGCAAGAAGGTGCTGCTCCACACGGTCGATGCAGGCTACACCAACATTGAGGCAACGAGCGGATATACGGGCGAAGTGGTGTACCGGAAGTCCTCCGGACGCCGTGGAAGCAACGGTCACGGCATCCTGAAGGATACGAACAACTCGTCTGATGATTTCAAAACGTCAACAACTATAGGCATTCGGGAATATGATGAATAAGCTCACAATAGCCTTCCTGCTGCTTTCGGCGCCCGTGACGGCGCAGAACCAGCCGGGCGAAGGCCGCTACAGATACGACGACGCCACGCAGTTGTGGCGCAACACCGGCAACGCCGCCGGCCTTACCATTGACTCCGCACGCAACCGCGGCGTAACTTTCATGGGACTGGAGCACGGCAGCGGCAACTACCACCGCGTGCAGGAGGGCGGCATGACCAACCGCCTGCGCTTCTTCACCGAGCGCTACCAGCACCTGGGTCGTTACCTCTACGGCTACGGAAAGTTTGAGTTCGGCCTCGGACGGACCAAAGACAGGGCCTGGGCCGACGTGATGAGGCCCTACAACGCTGACCCTTACTTCTCCGGAAGCAGCATAGCAGGCAAGTACGACCACCAGAACATCGGCCTCAAGGCAGCCGTGGGAACCGTCAGCTTCAGTGGGTGGCGCTTCGGACTAACCATAGACTACAAGGTGGGAGACCTGAGCCGGCTGCGCGACCCGCGCTCCCGCTCGCAGCTGCTGGACTACAAACTCACGCCTGCCGTTACCTACACAGCCGGCCGCCACACCCTTGGACTGGCCGCGCACTATAACCGCCGCAAGGAGAAAATACCCAACCTGACGACCGTGCAGAGCGATGCAACGCTGAAATACTATCTGATGACGGGCCTTGAAAACGCCACCGGAACCACCGGCGGCTATGGAGGATACCAGCGCGAGTGGGTGAACCACAACTTCGGTGCAGCCCTCTCGTACGGCTACAGCAGCCAACGGGTGGGCAGCGTTACCACCATCGGCATTGAAAGAGGGTCGGAGGGAGTGATGGGACAGTACAAGTTTGAGCCCGGACACTACTACAACTACATCTACACAGCAGCCACGCAGAACCGCCTCTACACGGCTGCAGCCGTGCACCAGCTGGACATCAGCGCCCGCTACGAGCAGGGTTATGCCGACGAATACCGCTCGCAGCTGGTCATAGAGCGCGACTCCGTACGCGGCTTTAACTCCTACCGATACGACCGCCAGCTAACTTTCCGCAAGCGATACCAGGTGCGCACGGCCGACCTTAGCCTGCACTACCGGGCCAGCTTCACCCGGGGAGAGCGGCAGGCCGACAGCTACGTGGGCCTTACAGCTGCCCTGCAGCGCGCCGCCAACCGCTACCTGCTCGACGCATCGGAACTTTCATACGGCCGCATGGACATAGGTATCGAGGGCGGACATGGCTTCTTCGGCCACCGCTTGCTTGTAGATGCCGCCACGGGCTATGCCTTTGCCACCAAGGCCGACATGCACCTGGCCGACGAAACGACCGACTACGCCCGCAGTGTGCTGCTGCCGGACCTCTCGTTCTACAACGCCAACTACTGGCACGGGCGCCTGCAGGCCACCTGGCAGTTCCCGCTCACCATCAAGAAGGTGCGCTCCACGTGGTACGTGCGGGCCTATGCAGCCACCATCCGGGCGCAGCAGAGCCGCCACTTCAGCACCTTCGGCCTTGCCTTGGGCATCTTCAACTAACGCCGGAGCCATGCTCCGGACAACAGGCATCCCGTGTTTCGAGGGCAGAAATGCGGGATGCCGGCGTTTCAGAGTCCTGCTCCGGCCACGCCCGGCACGCCCGGCAGTCATATAAAGGGCATGGGGCAATAAAGGTGCAAATGCTCCGTTTACTTACAGAGACAACGATATGCAGCCATGCAACAAAACAGATTAGTAGAGCGCCGGTACCTCTTTACCTTCATACTCATTACCGCCCTGTTTGCCCTCTGGGGCTTTGCCAACGACATAACCAACCCTATGGTGGCGGCGTTCCAAACGGTCATGGAGATTTCTGCTGCCAAGGCATCGCTCATCCAGTTCGCTTTCTACGGCGGATATGCCACCATGGCCATCCCTGCTGCACTCTTCATTCGCCGTTACAGCTACAAGAGCGGCATCATGCTGGGCCTGGCACTCTACGCGGCGGGCGCCTTCCTGTTCATTCCCGCGGCCGCCTGCCAGCGCTTCTCGTACTTCTGCCTGTCGCTGTACATCCTCACCTTCGGGCTGGCTTTTCTCGAAACAACGGCCAACCCCTTTATTCTTTCCCTCGGAACCAAGGCCACTTCCACCCGCAGACTGAACCTGGCGCAGGCTTTCAACCCCTTAGGTTCGCTGGCGGGCATGGCCGTGGCCTCGCTCGTTGTGCTGCCGCAGCTCATTTCCGACAGGCGTGACGCGGCCGGGCACATCATCTTCCCAACCCTTACTGCCGCCGAGAAGGCCTCCATCCGCATACATGACTTGGACGTGATACGCAACCCCTACGTGGCCATAGGCTGCGTGGTGCTGCTCATCCTGCTTGTCATAGCGCTGAAGAAGGTGCCCCCGCGGGAGACTGCCACAGAGCTGCCGACCGATGCCCGCTCTACTGTGGGCCGCCTGTGGCGCAACAAGACCTACCGCGAAGGCGTGGTGGCGCAGCTGTTCTACGTAGCTGCGCAGATTATGGTGTGGACGTTCATCATCCATTATGCCGACCATCTGGGCATCAACAAGGCCACGGCGCAGAACTACAACATCGTGGCCATGGTGCTGTTCCTGTGCGGTCGCTTTGTGAGTACGGCGCTCATGAAGTACGTAAACTCACGTAAGCTGCTCGCACTCTTTGCCGTCGGGGCCGCCGCCTGTACGCTCGGAGCCGTCGTTATCGTTGGTATGGCGGGGCTGTATAGCCTCATTGGCATCAGCGTGTTTATGTCTTTGATGTTTCCCACCATCTATGGCATCGCCCTGGAGGATGTAGACAGCCAGGACACCAGCCTGGGTGCGGCCTTCTTAGTCATGGCTATAGTGGGCGGGGCCATCATGCCGCCGCTGCAGGGCTTGGTTATCGACTGCGGCACGGTGCTGGGGCAGCCGGCCGTCAACATGTCGTTCGTACTCCCGCTGCTTTGTTTCGTCGTGGTGGGGTGCTACGGCTTGCGGGCCTGGCGCAGGCAACGCGGCAAAGCGGAGCGTACGGATGAGACCGTAAATTTACAGTGTCTGTAATCCGTTGTATAACAAACAGTTAGCTTAATCATTATCTTTCTGTTTCTTGAAGGTGTCCTTCAAGGCCGTTGAACGTATCCTTCAAGGCGCTTGCTGCTATCCTTCAAGGAGCTTGAAGCATAGCTCCGGTTTGGCAGGTTTTCCGTTTCAGCCTTGTTTTTCCAGGTCGGGAATTTGGTCGTTAGGCGAAAACACAGTAACTTTGCATGCTGTGATGACGTTGAAACAGCAATGAACAACGCAACAACAGCATATTTAATACGACGATAATGAAAAAACATTTCATCCTTTCGGCAGCCTTTCTGATGGCTGCAACCGGTGTATGTGCCCAGCAGGAGGCCGGCACCTGGACCCTTGCACCTAAAGTTGGTGTTACCGTAAGTAACTTCTCAGGCAAGATGCCGGCAGGTGTAGCCTACGCAGTGCTGCCCCAGATGCCGGCTGGCGGGTCGCCGGGGCTAATCATAGTAACTGGAGATGAGACTACGAAAGCGGGAGTTGTAGGCTTTGATGACAGCAAGCAGAAGTTCGGCTTCGCCGTAGGAGCGGAGGCACAGTACCAGTTCACGGATGTGTTCGGCCTTTCTTTCGGAGCCTTCTACACCCAGCAGGGCGCCAAGTACGATACAAAAGGCTTCCCCTATACGTCAAGTGATGGGGTGAAAGTTGATTTTAACGATGATTTGAAGATTAAGCTGAACAGCATAACGGTGCCCGTTCTGGCCAATGTATATGTGTGGAAGGGCCTTGCAGTGAAAGCCGGACTGCAGCCGGAGTTCACTGTCAGCAAGAAGACGAGCGGCGACGTAACCATCAGCTACAAAGACCAGTCGGCGTCGGTTGCCAGCAACACTGATGCCGGAATAAAGACTTTCTCGCTCTCAGTGCCCGTAGGCGTGAGCTACGAATACAGGAACATAGTGGCCGACTTGAGGTATCACTTCGGCGTAACCGACCTGCGCAAGGGCGGAGATACCGGTTGGGGCAGTGGTTCCAGCTCCAAGTCGGAGAACCGCACGCTGCTGTTTACGGTTGGATACAAGTTCGGGCTGTAGGCTGTACGGTCTTTCCGGTTGGGCTGTGATGCCGCTTTCTGCCGCGCGAAACATGCGTTGGGAGAAAGAAAAACGCTCGTTCGGGGCTTGTTTTCCTGACAAACCGACGTGGCGATTGAAACGTAAAAAAGGCCTGGCGGGGCAATCGCAACCCGGCCAGGCCTTTTGTTGGTGTATTACTTGCGAGCTTCCTGCACCAGCTTCATGGTGTCTCGGGCGATGACAATTTCCTCGTCCGTGGGCACAAGCACCACTTTAACCTTGGAATCGTCGGCAGATATCACGCGTTCTACGCCGCGGCACTTGTTGCGTTCGGCATCCATCTTGATGCCGAGGAACTCCAGTCCGGAGCATGCTTCCATGCGGGTGTCTATCTGGTTCTCGCCAACGCCGGCCGTCCACACGATGATGTCTACGCCTCCCATTGCTGCCGCGTAGGCTCCGATGTACTTCTTGATGCGGTAGTTGTACATCTGCATGGCCAGGTGGGCGCGTTCGTTGCCCTCGCGGTCGGCGCTCTCAATCTCGCGCATGTCGGAACTCAGGCCCGTAATGCCGAGCACTCCGCACTCCTTGTTGAGCCAGTCGGCCATCTCCTGCGGCTTTTTGCCGAGCTTGTCCATGAGGTAGGTAACGGCCGAGGGGTCGATGTCGCCCGAGCGGGAGCCCATCATGAGGCCCGCCAGAGGGGTGAGTCCCATGGATGTATCAACCACCTTGCCGTACTTCACGGCAGCCACGGAGGCGCCGTTGCCTATGTGGCAGGTGATAATCTTCTGCTTCGTGATGTCTACACCCAGCATTTCGCACACGCGCTGGCTCACGTAGCGGTGGCTTGTTCCGTGGAAGCCGTAGCGGCGCACGTGGTACTTCTCGTAGAGATTGTAGGGTATGGCGTACATGTAAGCATACGGTGGCATGGTGCTGTGGAAAGCGTTGTCGAACACGGTAACCTGCGGCGTGGTGGGCATCAGTGCGTCTACGGCGCGTATTCCGCGCAGGTGGCCGGCGTTGTGGACAGGAGCAAGGTCGATGAGGCTTTCTATTCCCTTCTCCACCTCTGGCGTAACGATGCAGCTCTTCTCAAAGAGATCGCCGCCCTGCACGATGCGGTGGCCCACTGCATCAATCTCGTCGAGGCTCTTGATGGCTCCTATTTCGGGGTCCATCAGGCATTTGAACACCAGCGCAACGCCTTCCTTGTGGGTTGGAAGGTTGGCCATAATCTGCTTCTTCTCGCCGTTATCGAGCGTCACCTTGATGAATGCCTCGTCCAGACCTATGCGTTCTACGCCGCCCTGTGCCAGAACAGACTCGTTGCTCATGTCGTAGAGCTTGTACTTAATGGAACTGCTGCCGCAGTTCAGCACCAAAATCTTCATGTGATTGCTGTTTATTTGATTGTTTGTAAATGCTTGTAAGGCCGCTCCCTGCGGGTGGGAGAGCGTGCCGTGAGGGCTTAGGCGCGCTTGGCATCCTGTGCCTGGCAGGCCGTGATGGCCACCATGTAGTAGATGTCATCTACGGAGCAGCCGCGGCTCAGGTCGTTAACCGGGCGGGCGATGCCCTGCAGGATGGGGCCAATGGCACTGGCTCCGCCGAGGCGCTGCACGAGTTTGTAGCCGATGTTGCCCACTTCGAGGTTCGGTACAATGAGCACATTGGCCTTGCCGGCGATAGGAGAATCGGGCGCTTTCTTGAGAGCCACGGCGGGGTCAAGGGCTGCATCGGCCTGCAGCTCGCCGTCAATCTTGAGCTCGGGGAAGCGCTCCTTGGCCAGCTTCGTGGCCTCTACAACCTTGTCGATGATGTAAACGCTCTTGCCGGTAGCCTTGTCGATGGCGTCCTTGGCAGAGCCTTTGGTCGAGAAACTCAGCATGGCCACGTGCGGATCGGTAAATCCGGCCACGCTCTTGGCGGTCTCTGCGGTGGTGTAGGCTATCTGTGCCAGCTGGTCGGCGGTAGGGTTGGGGGTCACGGCCACGTCGCCCATCACCACGATACCGTTCTCGCCGTACTGCTGCTCGTGCGTAAGTACAAGCATGGCGCCGCTCACGCAGGTAATGCCCGGTGCGCACTTGATGATTTGCAGGGCCGGGCGCAGGGTCTCGCCGGTGGTGCTCAGTGCGCCTGAAATCTGGCCGTCGGCCTCCTCGGTCTTGATAATCATGCAGCCAAGATAGAGGTTATTCTTCGTTACAAGCTCGCGTGCCTGCTCCAGGGTCATGCCCTTCTTTTGGCGCAGTTCGGCCAGGAGCGTGGCATATTCTTCGGATTTCGGATTATTGAGCGGGTCCACGATGGTTGCCTTTTCAATGTTCTTCAACCCCCACTGGGCTGCAAGCGCCTTGATGTTGGCGGGGTTTCCGATGAGAATAAGATTTGCCAAGTCGTCAGCCAGTACGTGGTCAGCGGCCCTTAACGTGCGCTCCTCTTCTGCTTCGGGGAGCACGATGCGCTGCTTGTCAGCCTTAGCGCGCGCAACAATCTGCTGTAATAAATCCATAATTTGTATTTAAGATGTGTAGTGTTTCAATCGAAAAGGATGCTTGTTGTTTTGCAATTTACACTTTGCAAAAGTAAGAAAAATAACCGATATAGCGCTTGGTAATCAGATAAATTTTCCTAATTTTGCGACGAGAAACCATTATTGGCATCTTCTATGATTAGATTTAAGGATGTCTGCACTTCAGACAAAGAACTCATACAGAGCTATACACTCTACAGCGACCGGCAGAATTGCGACCTCAGCTTTGCCAACATCATCAGCTGGCGGTTCCTTTACAACACGCAGTTTGCCGTTGTCGACGGCTTTCTCGTGTTCCGTTTCTACGCCGACAGGCATCTGGCCTACATGGCGCCGGTGTACCGCGGCGAGTGGAGAGAGGAGCTGCGAGAGGGCTTTACGAACGTGCTGCGCCTCATGAGGGAAGACTCCATCGCCATGGGGCACCCGTTCCTGATGCTTGGTGTGGGCAACATGATGGCTGATATCATTGAGGACGTGATGCCGGACACGTTCGACATGAAGCCCGACCGCAACTACTCCGACTACATCTACACCCGCGAGAAGCTCGTCAGCTTGTCGGGAAAGAAGCTGCAGAGCAAGCGCAACCACATCAACAAGTTCAAGAAGCTTTATCCCGGCTATGAATACCGGGAACTGACGACCGACCTCATCCCCGAATGTCTGCGCCTGGAACAGCAGTGGCGCAGCGAACAGGAGGGCGCGGACGATACCACGGAGGAGCTGCGCTCCATGACGCGGGCCTTCAACCGGTGGGAGAAACTGGGGCTCATGGGCGGCACCATCTTCGTTGACGGCAAGCTCATGGCCTTCACCTTCGGCTGTCCCATCAACCAGAACACGTTCGACGTGTGCGTTGAAAAGGCCGACACGCAGTACGAAGGCGGCTTTACCATCATCAACCAGGAGTTCGTCCGCCATCTGCCTGAGCACTATTACTACATCAACCGCGAAGAAGACATGGGCAAGGAGGGGCTCCGCTTTGCCAAACTTTCATACAAACCGGACATTCTCTTGGAGAAAAACGTGGTCATGGAGAAGCGTCCGCTGGCCGATTTCGAGGACCAGGAGCGCATCAAACAGGAAACAAGGGCACTGTGGAAGCAAGCCTTCAACGACCCCGAAGCATTCATGGAGCTTTACTTCTCACGTGTTTACAGAAACGAGTATAACGTAACCTGCCAAATCGGGAGGCATGTGGTGGGCGCCCTGCAGACGCTGCCCTACACGCTGCTTTACCGCGGGCGGGAGGTCAGGACGGCCTACATGAGTGGCGTGAGTGTGGATACCGGCTACCGCAAACAGGACGTGGGAAATAACCTGATGCGGCAGGCGCACTTCCGGCTGTACTTCCGCAACGTGGTCTTTGCCACCCTCATACCGGCCGAGAAGTGGCTCTACGGCTGGTACAGCAAGTGCGGCTACGCCGAACGAATTGTCTGCACGCCGCCTCCGGCCGATGCAGCAACCGTTAGCTTTGCCGACTTCGACAGGCGCCAACGTGAAAAGGAATGCGTGCTCCTGCATGATGCCGACGGGCTGGAAATCATTCAGGAAGACATCCGGCTGGCCGGGCAGGACTATCATCCCGCCACAACAAACATCCAGGGCATGCTGAGAGTCATCAACGCCCTGCAGGCCCTGCAGCTCTATGCGGCTCTAAATCCTGCGCAGCAGTGTAAAATCCGCGTGCAGGGAGATAAGGACATACCGATGAACAACGCCTATTACATCATTGGGAACGGGCTCGTTACCAAGACCGATGAGCCCGATGCGGAGGCTTGCAAGATGAATATCCGCCAACTGGCCGACTTCATCTTCAAGGATGTACATGCCGAAATGAGCTTGATGTTGAACTGAACTTTCCCCGGTTTCTTCTCCTGAAGGAACCGGGGAAAGTTGCTTTTATGCCATCTCCTTGGCCAGGAGGCTCTCCAGCTCCTCGGCCGAAAGGCGCAGATAGAACTGCCCCTTGATGGCTGCAGTAATGCGACCGGTTTCCTCGGACACCACTACGGCAATGGCATCAGAATCCTGCGAGATGCCCATTGCAGCCCTGTGGCGCAGTCCGAGCTCCTTGGGTATGTCCATGTCGTGCGACACCGGCAGGATGCAACCTGCCGCCTTGATGCGTTTCTTGGATATAATCATGGCCCCGTCGTGCAGGGGCGAGTTCTTGAAAAAAATGTTCTCGATGAGCCGCTGGCTGACATTGGCGTCCAGCAGCTCGCCGGTAGTGACGATGTCGTCCAGCGGCACGCTCCTTTCTATCACGATGAGGGCGCCCACTTTGCTCTTCGACATGCTCATGCACGCCATCACGATGGGTATAATGGTTTGCTTGTCTTCTTCCTCCACCTGGCTTTTGCCCGTGGTGAAGAAGCGGGTGATGGCCTTGAAACGCTGGTGGGCACCGAGCTGATAGAGAAACTTGCGTATCTCCTCTTGGAACAGCACGATGAGTCCTATTACGCCCACGCTCACCAGCTTGTCGAGCATGGAGCCGAGAAGACGCATCTCCAGCACCTGGCTTACGAACAACCAGACTACGATGAACACAAGAATTCCGATGAAGACGTTGAGCGAACGCGACTCCTTCATCAGCCTGTAGATGTAGTAGAGCATCAGAGCGACCAGGAAAATGTCGATGATGTCCTTGATTCCAAAATCGAAAAACACGTCTTGTCAGTTAAAAGTTACACTTCAGTTCGTTTCTTCTCCCGCCCTCAACTGGCGCGTTATGGCCACGGCCTCCACGGCTTGGCGCACGTCGTGCACCCGCAGTATGTCGGCACCGTTTAGCAGTGCGATGGTGTTGAGCACCGTGGTACCGTTCAGAGCCTCGTCGGCCGTGGTGCCGAGGAGCTGGTGCACCATGCGCTTACGCGACAGTCCGGCCAGCAGGGGCAGCCCCAGAACCTCCAGCTTGCGCATCTCCCGCAGCACCGTATAGTTTTCTTCCAGGGTCTTACCGAAGCCGAAGCCGGGGTCGAGGATGATGTCCTTTTGCCCCAGGTCGCGCAGTTGCTGCACCTTGTCGGCAAATTCCACGAGCATGTCGCTGATGTTGGCGCGCGCCGACATTAATATATAAGGTACGCGCAGGGCGGCAACGGTAGGGAACATGTCGGCATCCTGACCTGTTGAAACATCGTTGATGATGCACGGACCGAACTCCCCGACGGCCATCCGCGCCACTGCAGGCCTGAAGGTATCTATCGAAACCACCGCCTCCGGCAGCTCCCGCCGCACTACCTGCAGTGCCTTGCGTACGCGTTCCGTCTCCTCCGCCTCGGTAGCTATGGCGCCTCCGGGGCGGGTGGAGCATCCGCCTATGTCGATGATGGCGGCTCCCTGCCCTGCGAGTTCATGGGCCCTGCGAGCTATCTCGCTCTCTTCCCGGGCTCTGCTACCGGCAAAGAACGAGTCGGGCGTTACGTTCAGGATGCCCATTACCAGCGGTTCGGTTGTAGAGAGGAGCCTTCCTCCCACGTTGACAGTATAATCCATCTTGTGTTTTTAATTCGGGCAGCGGCCACACCGGCGGCTGCCAAAGGTTTTATTGACTTTTGCAAAGATAGCGATATTAATCGTAAAATCAATTTCATTTTAAGATTTTTGCAGTAACTTTGCACAAAATAGAAATTCGGAAGAATGAATTCAACAGATTGACGATGGAAATATCAGAACTCTACCAGCTTTATACGCAGCATCCGGTCGTTACGACCGACAGCCGCAACTGTCCCGAGGGCAGCATCTTCGTGGCCCTGAAGGGCGAATCGTTCGACGGCAACAAGTTTGCCGCGTCGGCCTTGCAGCAGGGCTGCAGCTATGCCGTTGTCGACGAGCCTGAATACACCGAGCCCGGCAACGGCCGCTATATCCTCGTTGCCGATGCTCTCGTAGCCTTCAAGCAGCTGGCCCGCGAGCACCGCCGGCAGTTCAACATTCCCGTTATAGGCATAACCGGAACCAACGGCAAGACCACCACCAAGGAGCTGGTATCGGCCGTGCTGGCCGAGCGCTTCTGCGTGTTGCACACCGAGGGCAACTTCAACAACGACGTTGGTGTGCCCAAGACGCTGCTGCGCATAGCCCCTCAGCACGACATAGCGGTAGTTGAAATGGGCGCGAGCCATCCCGGCGACATCACCCGCCTGGTGGAATACGTGGAGCCCACCTGCGGTCTTATCACCAACGTAGGCCGCGCCCACCTGCAAGGTTTCGGCAGTTTTGAGGGCGTGATGCGAACCAAGGGCGAGCTGTACGACTATCTGAAGCGCCACGACGGCCTCGTTTTCCTCAACGAGAGCAACGATTTCCTCATGCAGATGGCTGCCGACCGCGAGCTGGAACGCATCGTGAGCTACGGCCAGAGCGACCTGGTGAACGTGCAGGGCGAGGTCGTGGGCTGCGAACCTTTCCTCCGTTTCCGCTGGCGCGAGCAAGGGGGAGAGTGGAAGGAGGTGCAGACGCGCCTCATCGGTGCCTACAACATAGACAACATGCTGGCTGCCATAGCCGTGGGACTGCACTTCGGCATCACCCCTGCCCAGGCCTGCCACGCCATAGAGAACTACGTACCGAGCAACAACCGGTCGCAGTTCGAGCAGACTGCCCACAACCAGCTGATAGTTGACGCCTACAATGCCAACCCCACGAGCATGGCCGCCGCACTCGACAACTTTGCGCAGATAAAGGTCAGCAGCCCTAAGATGGCCATCCTGGGCGACATGCGCGAACTCGGCGAAGCCAGCGCGGAGGAGCACCAGAAGATAGCCGACAGGCTGGGCGAACTTACCGATACCGAGGTGTGGCTGGTGGGTGAAGAGTTCGGCCGCACGCAATGCAGCTTCCGCAAGTTCCGCAACGTGGAGGAGGTAAAGGCCGAGATAGCCCGCAGGCAGCCCCGGGGGCGTTGCATCCTCATCAAGGGCAGCAACGGCATCAACCTCGCGCAGCTGCCTGGGCTGCTCTGACCGGCCGACCCGGTAAATAGGGGAGAAACGAAAAAGGACAGACGGGAACCAAGCGGTTCGTCATCTGTCCTTTCGTTGTTTTCGGTGTGGTACCTCTTGGAGTTGAACCAAGGACACATGGATTTTCAGTCCATTGCTCTACCACCTGAGCTAAGGTACCTCGTTGAATTGCGTGTGCAAAGGTATGGTTTTTAACCGATATACACAAATTTTTGCCCATAAAATTGTCTTGTTTCAGAAAAATAGCGTATCTTTGCACCGCGTTTGAGGAACAAACTCCGTTCTTTCAACGCCAGCGGCGGGATGTAGCGCAGTTGGTAGCGCACTACGTTCGGGACGTAGGGGTCGCCAGTTCGAGTCCGGTCATCCCGACCACAAGAGAACAGCAAGCTCACAAGGCTTGCTGTTTTTGTATGCCCTTTTGTCCTTGTAGTTTGCTTTTCTTGTTTGATAAAGGCTGCTCGCCGAATGCAAAATCCCCGTTCTCCCGTAGTTTCCGTTGTCTTTTCATGTACCGATATGTTGTGTCCAGCAACTTTTGACAAGTGTCGCATGATTGTTCGACAAGTGTCACACAATCATGTGACACTTGTCGAAAGTTCCCGGAGTTGGTGTTTTAGCTGCCCAAATCATTTTGTCAGCCCCGCAGTTTGGCGTCTTTCGTGGTGTTGCTTGCTCATAAGAAGATTTGATACACGCTGTAGAGAGCCCATAAACTTGCTGAAAATCATCCCCTCCTCCGCCTCCCCTTTCCAAGGGGAGGATACCGGTTTGCCTTTTCGCAACCCGTTGCTTGCTCGCTCCCGCTATGCAGCAAACTCGCAGCAGCAGAAAAATTACTCTGTTACTCTGTCTTAAATAAGCAGGGACTAACCAGTAGAAAATCAACAGCAGCAGAAAAGATACTTTGTTACTCTGTCTTTAAAAATGAGCAACTAATGAGCAGGAAACCTGTAGCAGCGGTTCCTCCCCTTAGAAAGGGGAGGTTAGGAGGGGATGATATCTTTTGCTCCTTTGCTGTTTCCTGCCATTAGGTCATCCCCTCCTCCGCCTCCCCTTGGAAAGGGGAGGATACCGGTTTGCCTTTTCGCAACCCGTTGCTTACTCGCTCCCGCTATGCAGCAAACTCGCAGCAGCAGAAAAATTACTCTGTTACTCTGTCTTAAATAAGCAGGGACTAACCAGTAGAAAATCAACAGCAGCAGAAAAGATACTCTGTTACTCTATCTTTAAAAATGAGCAACTAATGAGCAGGAAACCTGTAGCAGCGGTTCCTACCCTTGGAAAAGGGAGGGTAGGAGGAGATGATAAGCATGCAGGAGAAAGCAGAAACCCCATATCCGTCTGTTTTACCACGGCGGGTATGGGGTGTTGAGATTTGCCTTTTGGCGGGCTTGTTGTGCGGGATGAAAAGGCGGGAGCAGAGTGTTACTTCATCCGGGTTAACTCCATGCACTCCACAGGCTTGTTGGTTGTGATGAAGTCCACGCCCAGTTTGATGTCCTTCTGCATGTCGGCCGTCTTGTTGACCGTCCACACATTGACGGTTAAGCCAAGGTCGTGGCATTGCTGCACCCACTCGGGATGCTGGTTGATGACCTTCTGCTGGTAGTCGATACCTGTCAAGCCGAGGGCTTTGACTTCGGCCGGGGCGAGGTCGCCGTTGAGGTAGGCCACGTTGTAGTCCTTGAGGCGGGCGTGCAGACGCTTGCAGGCCTCGAGGCTGAAGGAAATGAACTCCAGCCGGTCGCTGCCCAGCCGGGCTGCCTTTATCATCTTGATGGCCTCGTCTACGCACTTGTCTTCGCGCTTCTGGCTCTTGTGTTTCTTCACTTCCAGTATCAGTTTGGTGCTGCAGCGGGTGCCGGCAGCCAGATAGTCCTTGAGCAGCGAGATGCGCTCTCCGTTGCGCAGCTTCTGGTCTTTGAGGTCTTTGTAGTCGGTGGTCTCTATGGTGATGCCGTTTATTTCGGGGTCATGGTTCACCACAACCTGCCCGTCGCGCGTAATCCACACGTCGAACTCGGAGCCGTAGGTCTGTATGCTGTCAGCCTTCATGAGCGAGGCGATGGAGTTCTGGGCGCTGCCCTCGGTGTCCCAATAGCCGCGGTGGGCGATGGTCTTGGTGCCGATGACGGAGCGCAGCATGCGGGTGTAGGCCTCGGCATACGTCATGCAGCCCAGGTCGTTGGGGTGAGTACCCTCTATCATGCCCTCTTCGCCCAGGTCGAGATACTGCTGGCCGAGCAGATAGAGGTCCTTGACGCCCTGCTGTACGAGGGTTTGGTAAGCTTTGCGCAGGCTGAGGTTGGCAGCCTGGTAGCGGGCGTAGCTGTCGTTCCTCATCACGCTGTCGCTGGCTGCGTAGCACTCTACAAGGATGATGGGGGCGCTGCGCTTCTGCCGCAGCAGGGTTACGCCCTCCGTGGTGCGCTTCACTATCTCGTCTGCTTGCAGGCGGTAGGAGTTGGGGATGGGGTCTATCACGTAGGCGCTGGCGTCAATCTCGGCCAGTGCACGGAAGAGGGCAGGCTCCATGAGGCAGTTGCCCGAGAAGCCGAGGTTGACAACCGGCTTGCGCAGGTTGCGCTGCACCACGTTGGTAATGGCCAGGCCGGGCCGCGAAGGCGAAGCTCCCTGGATGATGGAGGAACCGTAGACCACGACGGGACGCTCTGCTGTAGGACGGAGGAAGCGGAAGGTGGAGCCGCCGTCTACGCCCACCTCAAGTGCCGTAACGCTGTTGTAGTTGGGCAGATAGAGCTGGTACTCCATGTCGCCGTTTACGCTCAGCCCGCTGAAGTTGATGTAGGTGGTGTCCTGGGCCGACTTACCGAACTTGTAGCTCAGGTGGTTGCCCACCCAGTGATAGGTGCCCTTGGGAGTGAGGGCGTAGAGGTCGGCTCCCGATTCGTTGAGGTCCGACATGTTGTGCAGGTTGCCTTTGTCGGCCACCTTGAACCTGACGCTGATGTTGCGCGAGTTGGTGACGAACTTTACCGACAACCCCGCACTGTTTTGGGCCAGCTCATAGACCTTCTTGGGCAGGTCCTTCTGCAGCCGCTCCGGCACCCTGGCAAAGGAACCTTTGCCCGTTTCCTGGTTCCAGGCACGGCCGAACAGTGCCGGAACATCGCCCTCCATGGGGTTGTGCCATGCCGTTTGGGCGGTGAGGGCGGTGGTTAGCGTGGCAAATAGTGATAAGATTAAAATGCGTATCTTGTTCATTTTCAGATTGATGTTGGTAAGGTATCCAAGGCGGGCAGTAGTCATGCTGCACGGCCTTGGATTCCTCTTGAATGTTTTGTTGGATTATTCTTCTTCCTGTACTCGGATGTCATCAAGCAGCAGGCGGTTCTTACCTTGGCCTGTGCCCTTGAGGCCTGTGCCCCATTTGGCACCGCCTACGAACACGAGTTGGGTCTCGGCAGTGGCGCCCTTGATGTGGAACTGGAAGGTTGCACCGGGTTCGGCCCACGGGTTGTAGCCCTCGCCGTGCTCGTTCTTGGGCGAGTCGGGGAACACGGTTACAGTGAAGTCGGCCACGCTATAGTTAGTGCCGCCAATCTCGATAGTGCCCATGGCGTCGCTCTGTATTTGTCCCGGACCGATGAGTCCCACCTTCAGCACGCCGTCGTCTACCTTTCCGTTGCTGGCCATGTAGCCTATGCACTTGAAGGTTACGACAACATCGGTGGGCTGCTTGATTGCCGTGAGCGGTGGCGAAACGGCGTCGCCGGCATCGTTTGTCTTGCCTATCTTGATGTAACCACGGCCACCGTAGAAGCAATCGCCGAGCGTTGTCCAGCCCTGTCCTTTCTCGGCATCGCTCCACTTGGTGTAGTTAACCTCGGGATAGTTGTAGTAGAAGTCTTCCTTACCTTCCTGCATCCAGTCGAAACGCTCGTAGAAGATGATGCCGGGAGCCGACTGCGTGATGACGGTAGATGAGGTGAGGCTGCTGAACTGGCCCTCACCCTGTACGGTGAGGGTAACGGTACGCTTGTCGCCAGTGTTCTTTTCGAGCGAGATGTAGACAGTATCCTTGCCCAGAGAGTCAATCTTTGCCCAGTCTGCCTGTTCCAGGCTGGCCGTCCAGGTGATGTTGCCGCTTACGGGAACCTTGAGCTGGCTCTTGGTGGGTAGGGCCGTGTAGCCGTTCTCGGCACCTACGATGGCCACGGTAGGAACACTGGCGGCCTGGATTACTTCTATGCCGTTGAGCGTCTCACTGCCCGAGACAACGTTGATATGTCCGGTCCGGCCGGTGAATGCAGGGTTGGGATCGACCCAGTAGTAGAAGATGCCGTCGTCCTTGCCTTCGTCTACAAAGATGTGCAGCCAGGCGCTGTCGTCATCAGAAAGGCTGATGGTCCAGTCTCTGTTGGAACGGATGACAACCCCTTTTCGGTTGGTTTGGGTAATGCCCTCGATGCCTACGTTCACGGTCTGTTCGCTTCCCTCGAAGTTCAGATACGGCTCACCGCTGCCGGTATTGTCGTCGGAACAGGCTGCAACCATAAAAGCTGCTGCCAGGAAAGCAACGATTGCGAATATGTTTTTTGTTTTCATCTTGTTTCGGTTAATGTTGATTAATGACCTCTCTGTATCGCTTCCTTGCTCCACCAGAGTGGTGTCTTCATGTCGTTGGGGCCACCCATGCGCTGCAGTGCGGCTTCGGCGTTCACGCGGTTGGTGGCAATGGTGGTGTTGGGATAGGCGAAGCGGGTTGGCAGCACGCCGTCATTGAGCCAGCTCTCGTCTACGGTAAGGACTGGATAGCCGGTGCGGCGGTACTCTGCCCAGCCCTCCATGCCGATGAAGTAGGCTGCCAGGTAACGCTGGTTGGCTATCAGCTGGAGTTTGTTCTCGGCATCGTCCCACGATGCGAGGGGCGACTGCATGTACTCACTAATGGCCTCGTCGGTGATGAGATGGGCCGGGTCGGTGGCTACACCGTAGTCTGACCACTTCTTGAGCGAGGCTGTTACGCCATTGATATAGTACTCGCGGGCAGCGTCTTCACCACCGGCAATGTACCCCTTCATGGCAGCTTCGGCCAGTATGAACTCAACTTCGGAGAAGTCCATGAACCATTCGTCGGCGTTGATGCGGCAGTAGCTGGCGTAATTGAGGTAGGCGCCGCCGCCGAAGTCGGTGTTACCGATGTTGGTGCCGCAGCCGTTCCAGTAGCCAACTTTGTTCTGCGTGGCGAAGATAGGCAGGCGGGGGTCGACGGTGAGGTCAACTTTCTCTCCCTGTTTCTCCACCATCAAGCTGATGAGGTTTTTCGTAATGCGATAAGCATCGAAGTCGGCCTTGGTGTAGTTGCTGGGATCGAACTGGCTGTAATAGGGGTCTGTGCCCGAGTAATGCACGGTGGCATTGTCGGCACTGGAAGTGAAGATGGGATAGTTTTGCGGTTCGCTGACTATCTGGTTGATTTTTTGGATAACACTGTGTTCGCCGTCAACGAGTGTAGAAGGCCGTCCGCTGATGCGGCAGAGCAGGCGCAGATAGAGCGAGTTGTTGAACTTGCGCCACTTTGCCATGTCCATCTTGTACATGCCGTCGAGCTCGATAACGGACTGGCTTACCGTGGGGTTGGAGGCGTAAATTTTGTTGGCAGTCTCCAAATCGGCGCACATTTGCTGATAAACTTGCTCCTGCGAGTCAAACACAGGCGTCCTGTTGCCTTCTTCGGCCTTAAAAGCCTCGGCGTAGGGAATATCTCCGAAGATGTCGGTCAGCCCGTTCATGAAAATCACTTTCATGGTGAGTGATATTGCCTCCAGCGGTTTGTCCTCCTGCTTGATGGCCAGCCGGTACATTTCTGCAGCGTTGGTGGCATAGCGGGCGTAGGTGTTCCACACGCTGGTCCAGTTGCTGTCGCCAATGTCATACTTGTAGGCACGGCCCAGCGTGTTGCCGGTTTGTGCGGTGTACTGGGCTATCTCATTATTCCATGAGTAGCTGTAGTAGGTCAGGAAATTGGCTCCGCCGTAGAGCAACGGTTCAAACATGGAGCTGGCACTCAGCTTTCCGCTCTCAACTGTAATCTTGTTGGGATTCGTGTTGGTCTGGTCAAAGTTGTCGGTACAGCCCGACAACAGGAAACCGCATGCCAGCAGGGCTAGTGAATATATGGATTTGTTCATGATTTTATCAGAATGAAAGTTTAACATTGATGCCATAAGTACGCGTCATGGGGAACGACATGGTTTCTATACCGGCGTGGATGTCGGCATTGTTAACCATGGCAGTCTCTGGATCATACTGCGGGAAGTCGGTCAGGCAGAAGAGGTTGGTGGCATAGACACCCAGTGAAGCACTGATGAGGAACTTGGTGCGTTGGCAGAGAGCTTTGGGCAGACTGTATTCGAGGCGCACTTCCTTGAGCTTGAGGAACGAGGTACTGAAGGTGTTCTCTTCGCAGTTGTTGCGGTTCCACACATAAGTGTTGTAGTAGTTTTGCGCACTTGCAAAGACTGTCTTGTTGAGTGTGTAGACGCCTTCCTCACCGGTGGCCTGCACGCCCTCCACAACCAAGCCGTCGTAACGGCCTTCGAGCGAGTTCTTCAGTTTGCCTTGGTAAGCCAGGGCGAAGTTGGTAACCGAGTAGCAGTGGCCGCCGTGCTGGGCCGAGAACGACATGGAGAGGTTCCAGTTCTTGTATCTTACATTGGTGTTCAGGCCTCCCGTCCAGTCAGGATTAACCTTACCGAGATCCATCAGGTCGCTGCTGTCGAGAGTAGGATAGCCCTGGTTGTTGATTATCTTCATGCCGCTGCAGTCAACCTTGTTGCCTTTTTCGTCGAGATAATAGGAACCTTTGGGCGCGCGTTTGTACCCGTGACCGTACAGGTGGTACATCTCATGACCCACATAAGAGTAAACATAGACGCGGTTACCGATGGTTGTACCCATGTCGGTCTGGTAGGGAGTCGCCGGATCCCAGTCGTCCTGGAGGCGTTCTAGTTTGTTCCAGTTCTTCGACCAGTTCAGGTTCACGTTCCATTCCCAGTCGCGCGTCCTTACCGGAGTAAAGCCGAGCGTAAGCTCCAGGCCTTTGCTCGAAATCTCGCCGGCATTGATGGTGAAGCCTGTAGCGCCTGTTATCTGGTCGGCAGCTACCGATACAATCTGGTTGGTGGTGCTGGTAGAATAGGCGGTGAAGTCGAATGAGAGCCTTCCACCGAAGAACTTGCCTTCGAATCCTGTTTCCCAGCTTTCTTCATTCTCCGGTTTGATGTTGGCATCAGGAATTGTAGCGCCGATGGTATAGCCGCCGTAGTAGCTGGTAGAGTTGTAGTAACGGTC
Organism: Prevotellaceae bacterium KH2P17; assembly: GCA_900199655.1. GTDB lineage: Bacteria > Bacteroidota > Bacteroidia > Bacteroidales > Bacteroidaceae > Prevotella. Next base: position 41,916 of record FZRE01000017.1, on the reverse strand, counting down.
CAGTGTGTAGGGAGATGTGTCGGTACCTACGTTAGCCCAGGAGAGTTTGAACTTCAACATGTCCACCCATTTGGCTTTGTTTTCGAAGTTGAAAACCTTGTCAAGCAGCACGCTGGCCGAAACCGACGGGTAGTTATACGAGCGGTTGCCTCTGCTCAGCGTGCTCGACCAGTCGTTGCGGTCCGTAAGTTCCAGGTAGTAGGTATTGTCCCAGCTCAGTGATGCAAAGGCATAGAGGCTGTTCACCTTCTTCTTTGAATGGTAGCTGAACACATCGGGGCTGTAACCTGACGGTACATTGTAGACATTATACACGCCGTCGTTCTGCAACTTGATTAATGTCACGCGGTTGTTGTAGTACTTGTAGTTCATGCTGTTGCCGCCGAACGAAACGGAGAACCCGAGGCGGTCGCCCACGAACTTGTTGTTCACATAGTTGAACAGGAAGTCGTTGTTGATGTTATAGATGCGGGTTACCTGCTCACGATAGAAACCCTGCATGTAGCCTGAAGTGAAGAAAGGCTTCTGCTGCGTTCTCCACAGGTCGGAGAAGTCGAGCGAAGAGCGTAACTTCAGTGTGAGGCCCTTTGCGAGTTTGGCCGTCAGTGATACGTTACCGTAGATGCGGTTCTTGTTCATTACGTTGAGCTCCTCGTAAACTGTACGATAGGGGTTGAGCGGCTGGTCGGAGCGATACACCAGACTGCGGCCGTTGGAGCCATCGCCATTATAGTTCTCTTCGTTGTACCGTCCGCCGAAGTACTCGTCGGCATATACGGACGCGGGCTGGTTGGTATAGGCCATGCAGAGAGCATAGATGGGGTTTTGCGACGAGTAGCCTGTAGCCGGCAGGTTGTCACTCCGCTTGTTCATGAAGTTCACGCGGCTGCTTACGCTTATCCTCTTGCTGATGGGGCTGTCGAAGGCCAGTGCCACGGCGTCGCTTACGTAGCCCGTGTTGGGCATAATCCAGTCGTTGCGGGTGTCGGTAAATGATACGCGGCCGTTGGTTCCCTTGCCGTTGCCTCCGCTTACAGTCACATTGTTGCGGTAAGTGGTGCCGGTCTCGAAGAAACCTTTATACCAGTCGTCGTTGTACGTCCAGGGCAGGGCAGTGTATTCGCCCGTCTCCCAGTTCTTCGACGCGTATTGATAGCGCAGCTTCGAGGCATCGTACTTCTCGCCGAAGGCGTAGCGTGACATGTGGCTGCCCACGGCAACGCCGTCGGGTGCCTCGTCACTGCTCAGAGACCAGAAGCTGAACGGCTCCAGACCCATGTCGCTGCCCGGGCCGTAGGTCGACTGGAAGTCGGGCCAGTAGCCTGCCTGCTCGAAAGTAACCGATGAGTTGACCGTTACGCCCCAGCCTTTGTCGGTGCGGCCGCCCTTGGTCGTGATGACGATGGCGCCGTTGCCGGCCATGGAACCGTAAAGAGCGGTGGCGGCGGCACCCTTGAGCACGGTTACCGACTCAATGTCGTCGGGGTTTATGTCGCCCGCTCCGTTACCGAAGTCGACCGGAGCATCCTGGTTGGCGTAGGTAGAGCCGCTGCCCGTAGCTATGCTGCTGGAGTTGATGGGCACGCCGTCGACCACGAACAGGGCCTCGCTGTTGCCGTAGTTCAGTGAGTGGTCGCCGCGCAGGGTAACGCGCATGGAACCCAGCGGACCCGTTCCGGCCTCCACCATCGACAGGCCGGCTACCTTGCCCTTCATGCCTGTAAGCCAGTTGCCGCTAACGGTCTTGTTGAGATCTTCGCCCGCCATCTTGGTGACAGAGTAGCCGAGCGACTTCTCCTCGCGCTTGATACCGAGGGCGGTTACTACAACATCCTTGAGCGACTGGGCCGACTCCTGCATCACTACCTTGAGTTCGGTACGCCTGCCCACTTTAATCTGCTGGGCGTCGTAGCCGATGTAGGAGAAGTTGAGCGTGGGATTGTCGCCCCTGACGGAGATGGAGAAGTTGCCGTCGGCATCGGTGATGGCGCCCATCTTGACGCCTACCTGCGTTACGGTTACTCCAACCAGAGGCGTGGTGCCGTCGGCATCGAGCACCTGACCTTTGACTTGTCTCTGTGCGAGCAGCGGCAGGGTGGCCACGAAGGCCATTACGAGTAATGCCGCTTTCTTGAGATTCATGAGTTTTTTCATCATATTACAGTAAATGTTGTTATTATTTCATGGTTAATCCGAATGCCTTTGGCCGCACCATTTCTTCCGTGTACACCCGGCCGAAGCCGTCGGTAACCTTGACGGTGAGCGTGGAGGTGGCGCTCGAGGCCCTGACCTTGAACAGGTGGGCGGTGCGGGTGGTCACAAAGGACTTGGTAGGAGCGTGGCCTGCAGAGATGCGCTGCACCTCGTAGGCCAGTATATGGAGCGGGTCGTAGCCTGCCATGCGGGTAACGGCGAGCGGCAATCCGGCCTCAAAGACTTCAACTTTCCAGCTCTCGTCGTAGTTCCACACGTTGATAAGCACCTCGTTGTTGTCCGTTATCTTGTCGTATCCGTGGGCATAGGTGTGCAACAGGGCGTCGGGGTCGTTGATGTCGGAGCTCAGCATGTAGGTGCGGTTCATGTCGTAGGTGCGGAACTGATAGCTGCTGTCGTGTCCCTTTGCCTTGTAGTACCAGCTCAGGTCGGTGCCGTTGAAGAGGTAGACGCCGTAGCCGCCGGGCGTGCCGTCGCTGCAGATATGCTGCCGTCCGTCCGTCAGCTTGCCCGTCCACCACCAGGTGGCGCAGATGGCGGCGGTGTTGTGTTCATGTATATTGGCCGGCCGGTTTACGTTGTAGTTAACGTGCGTGTGGCCACTGAGCACCTGTACGTTCCTGAAGGCGTTGACGGCACTCATCAGTCCGGCCGCGTTGTCCAGCCGATAATCGGCGGTGGTGTGGCCGGCAGCATCTGTCGATGGATAGTCGTACAGCGGAGCGTGAAGGGCGATGACGAGCGGCCGGCTCTTGTCCGTTACCTGCGCCAGGTCCTTCTTGAGCCATTCCAGTTCTTCTTCGGCAATGGCGGCGTTGAAGTTCCGTTCGCCCACGGTGCCTATGGAGCCGCCGTTGTTCAGGTACTCAATGTCGTCCATCACCACATAGTGCACCTTGCCTGCATTGAACGAGTAGTAGGCGGGAAAGTTTTCAATGAACTTCTGCTCGGCCTGCCAGTCGTCTGCATAGTAGGGGTCGTTGTCGTGGTTGCCCATGCAGTGGTAGAAGGGGCAGTTAATCTGCTGCAGTTGGCGGAAGGCGTCGGCGATTGAGAAGTTGTTCTCGTACCAGTACAGGTCCCAGCTCTCGTCGCCCAGGCTGAGCCCGTAGACCTTGTAACCTTGGTTGCGGAGCTCGAGTACGGTGGCATTGATGTCGGCAGCCATCTGCCCGAACTGCCCGATGTCGTCGTTGCGGTTGGCCAGATGGAAGTCGGCCATGGCCAGCACGGCGTGCTTGTCGTTGTCCGTGCGGGTGAGTTTGAAGTCCTTCTGCTCCGTCTCTGCGGGCTTGAGCTTGTTCACGCGCTCAAAAAAGCGGGGCGTGTTGCCGCTTACGGGCACCTCGTAGCCGGCCGGCGTGCTGATGAACACGTAGCCGAACTTCTTCTTCGAGGGCAGGTAGTAGATACCTTTGCTGTCGGTGGTGGTTACCTCTATGCCGTCCGAAACCGCCACGCCTGCCACGCCCGTGCCGTTGCAGGTAACCTGACCCTTGAGAGTCATGCCCGCCTTGTCGGGGATGGTTGTGGTTGGAGTAGTCTGCCCACCGGTGCCGGGGGGTGTTTCGGTGCCGTTGGAGTCGGTGCCCGAACAGCCTGCCGATGCCCATCCGATGGTGGCAAGCAGTATCAGGATGCTGATAATGCGGTTATGTAGATTGATCGTTCTCATGTTCTTGGTGCAGTTAATGATTTGTTTCAGGCGCTGCCTGATGTTGCGAGCGAGTGCAAAGTTATAGCAAAAACTTTTTTCAGTTCATCACGCGTTGTTACGATTGTGTTAAAATTCATTTCCGGGCACCGCCTGTAGCCTGCTTGTTTGGGCCAGCGCGTTCCTGTTGGCGAGAGCTCCGCGGGGGGCGAACGGGCTGCCCGGCCGGGGCTGTTGTAAGCCCGCAGGCAGCACGGGTTGCCCGGCGGTTTTGGCGGAGCTATGCTTCAAGGCTGCTGAAGCTATCCTTCAGGGAGCTTGAAGCATAGGTTCAAGGGCCTTGAGGCATAGCTCTGTGGAGACCGATCTGCAAGTGGCGTCATACTGCATGTTTAAAGTCGGTTAGCTGTCTTCATCGTATCCATCCAACGGGGCGCACGTTGCAGGCGCCCCGTTGGATGACCGAGAGGGGTTTACTTGATTTTCTCGTAAACGTAGAGTTCGTGTATCTCCTTGGTGTAGCCTTCTTCCGTGAACGGGCCTATGGGCATGCCGAGCAGTATCTGGTTGCCGCGGTTGTTGAGCACCACGAGGTCGTCGTTCGTCGGGTCTACCGAGAGGCCTTCAATCTCGCCGGCACGGCGGAAGTCGCTCATCTCACGGAACAGGTTTACGCGGCCGGCCATGGCGCCTGCAGCCACCTTGCCCGGCTTCTTCACGGCCTTGAAGTCCTCAACGCTTACCTGCACGCCGTCCTTGAGTCCGGTGTAGGGAACGTTGCTGATGTCGGCCACGTACACGTTGTCGGGAATGCCGAAGGTCGACTCACCGTCGTCGGCAGCGAAGAGCATCTTGCCGTCGGCAATGAAGATACCCTGGCACCAGTAGGGTGTGGGGCGGCACTGCATCTTGGTGTAGTACATTCCCGTTTCGAGACTATAGCAGTAAACGTAGCGGCTGTCGACCCAGTCGCTCATCCACACCATGTTCTTCTCGCGGTCTATGGCGAGGCCCGAGCATTCCACCTGGCCCGATTCGGCCACCCAGGGTATGGTCCGTTTCCACTTCAGAGTCTTGGCATCGTACACGTCGACGGAGATGTTGTGGCCCTGTCCGAACTCGAACTTCTCGTTGCCGGTGTAGATTTCGCCGTTGTAGATGTCGATGTCGCCAAAGTGGTTGGCCAGTTCGGGATGGTTGAAGGGCTGGTCGTTCTTCATCACGAGGTTGCCCTGCTTGTCGTATTTGTACAGGGCGCGGGTGTCGCTCACGTAGTAATAGTCCTTGTCTATGGCTATACCCTGCCTGCCAGCTACGGGTATTACTTTCTTGAGCCGGTATTCGGTGCCCAGATGCTGTGCACTTGCGCCGATGCCCATGAGGCAGAGGGCTAATAGAATCAATGTTTTTTTCATAATGACTGGATGTTTAGAAATTGATTTTGATGGCTGTTGGCAGGTTAGAAACAGTAGATTCCCATCACCTGCAACTTGCTGGAGCTGCCCTTGTCGTTGTTGGTCACTTTGGCCTCATCGGTGTACATGGTCAGAATGTAGTTGGCCTGGAACTTCAGGTTCTTGTTCAGGTGGTAGGTGAGACCGAAGAGCACGGAGTCGTAGTTGTTGAGTGTGGACTTGTTCACCTTGTCGCGGTACATGGCGTATCTTACCATGGGCATCCATGGACCGAAGTGGTAGGCGGCCAGTGCATAGAAGCCGTCTTCCTTGATAATGCTCTGTCCGCCGTGGCTCGAAACCATGTGGCCGTACTCTGCACGCAGGTCGAGACCCGCCGGCTGGTTGTACCAAGCACCCAGCACGTAACGTGTCATGTCCTGGTTCTCGTAGGTCTGGGTGCCTACTGTACCGGCATACTGGCCCCAGTTGAATGCTCCTTTGATGCTTAGGTTCTTGATAGGGCGGAATGTGAGGGCTGCAACCAAATCCTTGGACTTGTTGTTGTCGTCCTTGGAAGGCAGCGAACCGTTGGTTACTGAGAAGTTGTAAGACAGGTAATTGAAGCCTTCGGAGGAAGGTGCAACGTCTCCGAAAATCATGACACCTAAGTCGCGCCCGTAGTCAACCCAATCATAAGCGATGGGGTTTCGACAAACCATGCGGTAACAGATATCGGAGAAGTCTACTGTCTCCAGTGTTGCGGGCGAGATGTCATAATTTTCATAGCCCAAGGGCAGGTAAAACTGTCCGGCTCTTACCTTCACGGCATCGCTGATTTTCATCGTGGCAAAGGCGTCCATAACCTGCAGGTTCTTCTGTCCTCGGCCGTTGGTGGTTCCGGCAATGCCGTTAAAGGCTTCAATCTGCAGGCGGAAGGAAACGTTCTTGCTCACGTTGCCGTCTGCAATCAGGCGCAGGCGCTTGGCCTGGAAAGAAGAGGAGTGCTTGCCCAGGCTGTTGTACTGGTAGCCTGTTTGCAGGTAGCCGGAAATCTTGGGCAGCTTGTCAAGCACTTTTTGCCAGCCGCTGGGTTCTTCGGCTTGTGTCTGTCCGGCCACAGCTGCTTGGGGTTCGCTCGCTTGAATGGCAGCTGGCTCCATAAGCGGAGACAGATTTCTGTCACTGGCGGCGATGCTGTCACCGGCCTTGGCTGTTCCTGTTGAAAAGGTCATCATGGCCAATAAGGAATAAAACAAGGTTTTCATGTCTTTTGTTTTAAATTAGGTTATTGATAGAATTACATGAATCTTCTGCCTCTGTAAGGCAGCAGAAAGAGATAAGATTTTGGTTTTTTACATAAGCTTTGGTTTTTATGGTTAGGTTGTTCTGATGTTCCGGCAAGGTTTTTTATCTGTTCAGCTCGTATTCTACGCGTACTGCTTCCCTTACGCTGCGCTCGGGCACGGCGATGGTGTAGCACTGCAGGCTCTCATCGAACACGGGCTTCACAGTGCGGCCGTTTACCTTTGCCTTCTGCAGCCGGCCGCAGGCGGGGAGCTGGAGTTGGTACGAGCGCCGCGAGAGCTGCCCCTGGTAGGAGCCTTTGGCAGGCTGCACGGTGATGGTTACGTGGCTGTCCTGCTGGTTGTAGACCAGGGCAGTGGTGGCATTTTGCCCCCGCTCGTAGTCGAGAGAGATGCCGTCGTCCTCGTAGAGGCTGAAGGTATTGGTTACATCGCGGCCTGCGGGATAAGCCCGAAGCACAAGACACGAGAGCGGAGCCGTGGTGGGTCGCCTGATATAAGGCTGCATGGGCAGCAGCCAGCCGCCCTTGACGTACATCGGGAACTCGTCTATCGGCTTGGTTACGTTGCGGGTCTGGCCGCCGTTGCAGGCTTCGTGGGTAAAGTAATCGTACCACACTTCGCCCTCGGGGAACCACACCTTCTGCGATGCCTCCATGTCGGCACCCTTGCCGGGTGTGGTGATGGGGGCGGCGAGAATGAGGTCTCCGAAGAGGAACTCCTGCGGGTTACGGAAGGATTCCTTCTGGTTTCCGTAGTCTATAAACAGACATCGGTTGAGCGGTATCATGGTAGTGTGGGTCTGCCATACGCTACTATATATATAAGGTATAAGCTGTGAGCGCAGGTGGTAGACCTTGCGCAGGGCCTGCGTCATGGCTTCCGAGCCCAGCCAGGGCCTGCGGTCGAGCCGTGGGTCCTTGGTAGAGTGGACGCGTAACGCTGCCGAGAGGGCGCAGAACTGGGTCCAGCGGGCCGTGAGCTCGGGGTCGGGGTCGCCGCGGAAACCGCCGATGTCGTGTGCCCAATAGTAGCAGCCGCCGTTTCCGCTGCATGCAGTGAGCTTTACCTCGAAGGCCAGCATCTCCCAGTTTGACTGTGCATCGCCGGAGAACTGGATGGGGTGCTTGTGGTCGCCGAAGCCTGCCCAGCGCGAATAGTTGCAACCTCGCCTGTTGTTTTGCTGCGAGTTGCGGTAGTAGAGTTCATTGAGCCAGGCCAGGGTAGTGGTGTTCGTGCCCGGCACATAGGGGTAGAGGTAGTTCTGCTGCCAGTCGAGCCACCAGAAATCTACACCCATCTGCTCCGACGGACGGTGGGCGTAGTCGAAGAAGTTGGTCATGTATGTACGGCTGGAGGGGTCGAAGAGCAGCGGCCTGTCGGCTTTCGCGCCCATTGCCTGCATGAAGGCAGCGTACTGCTGCTCGTGAGGACGGAGGCCGTCGTGCGGGTGGTCGTTCAATGATACGGTGATGCCCTGGCGGTGAATGGAGTCGATGAGTGCCTTGGGGTTGGGAATGAGCTGCGTGTTCCAGGTGTAGCCGGTCCACTCCTTGTGGCCGTTGTGCCCCGTGCCAACTGTTGCGTCGTTGGTATGCCAGCCCATGTCGAAGACTATGTTGTCGAGTGGGAAGTCGTGATCGTCGTAACCCTTGATGATATTGAGGAACTCTTCCGAGGTGTAATCCCAGTAGCGGCAGTACCACACGCCGTGTATGTACTTGCGCGTCATGGGCACCTTGCCGCTGATGGCGCCCAGGCTGGCCAGTGCGGCCTTGTAGTCGTTGCCGTAGATGAAGCAGTATTCGTCCTGCAGGTTGTTACTCGTGTCGCGTGGTTTGAGCCAGCCGTCGACCACGAGGTCGGCTCGTGCGTCGTCAATCATGTACCATCCGTCGCGGCTCAGGATGCCGTCGTTCATGGGAATTTCGTGGGTCACGCGGTCCAGAGTTTCCACCGGTCCGCCTAAGTTGTTCTTCAGGATGAAGCGGTTGGTGAACTTCTGCTCCTTGCCATCGCGCTTGTAGTAGACTGCCAGGTTGCTGGTTGAGAAGGGATAGCCGTCGTGTTTGAACCATATTCGCAGTGCCGAGGTCGTTATTTCGTAGCAGTCGTCGCCTAAATCCCTGACCGTAAACTGGTCGGCCGGCAGCCTGTTGTTGCGCTCGGAGGCAAAAAGCGTGGGCGCATCAATGAACTTTCCGTTCCTTGCATATTCCAGGCGGAGCAGCGTAGGGGTGACAATCGTCATGCGGTTGTTGCCCCACACCAGCGGATTTTGCTGCGGTGTGGCGGCAAAGGCAAGCTGCACGATGAATGCGCCAATCAGTAGCAGTAGGCTTTTCTTCCTCATCAGACTAAAGGTTTTAACGGTTCCAAACGGTTGTTTTAAGGCTTTCGCGAGGCTTCGAGCAATGCTCCGAATTCGGCAATGCTGCGGGCCGTGATGTCAGGTTGCCGCTCGTAGGTGAGCGATTGCTGCAGAGTGGTTTCGCCGGAGAGCACGAGTACGCCTAACGAACCGGCGTTCTGGGCGGTTGCCACGTCGGTGTAGATGCGGTCGCCGCACATGGCTATCTCATCCGACTGCAGCCCGTATTTGTCTCGTATGCAGTAAAGCATGTTGGGATTGGGCTTGCCGATGACAATGTCGGGCTGCCTTTTGGTGGCTCCCTCAATGGCTTTGCAGATGGAGCCGCAGTCAACCAGGATGGTTTCCTGGTCGGTGGGGCATACCCAGTCGGGGTTGGTGGCAATGTAGGGAATATCGGCCTTTGAGGCCCACCATGCTGCCCGGCAGAGGCGAGCGTATGTAAGCGTCATGTCGAAAGCCACGACGAGCAGGTCAGGTCGGTCGGTCGGAGAGTCTTCTGCCAGTTCGAACCCGGCCTTCATGAATTCCTGCTGCATGCTTGGTGTGCCCAAGGCGAAGATGCGCTTGGCCTGCGGATGATGCTGGTGGATGTAATCAATGGTGGCGATGGATGAGGTGTACATCTGCTCTTCTGTCGCCTTGATGCCCAGCTGCTGCAGTTTCAAGAGGTAGTCCTTGCTGCTCTTGGTGGGATTATTGGTCAGGAAGGAGTAGGAAATGCCGTTATCGTGCAGCGTCCTGAGAAAGTTCTGCGTGTAAGGAAACAACGTATTGCCTAGGTAAATGGTTCCATCCATGTCCAGCGCCACGTGTTTTATCTTGGCGCAGGCCTGCAGCAGCTCCCTTTCTGATAGCGGACTGATGTACTTGTCGATTGTAGTCATAGCGCTGAATGGTTTTATTCTTCGTCGTACTTGATGGCCTGGCTGCGCTCGTATCCGTCGCGCGGAGCTTTCCACATGGAGATCAGAACGAACATACCGATAATGGCTACAACGATGATAGTTTCAAACACCTTGGTCCATCCGTAGATATCGGCCACGTAACCCACCAGCAGACCGGAGAAACCCGAGCCCACATAGCCCAGTATTCCGGAGATTCCGTTGGCTCGGGCGGATGCTTCTTTGGTTGCCTGGTTGCCCAGCTCGATGCCTATAAGTGCCTGCGGGCCGTAGATGCAGAAGCCTGCACCAACGAGGACGGAGGCCGTCAGCGTGATGCCTGCACTCGAGGGCAGGAACCGGAAGATAGTCATGAAGATGGCGGCACCCAGCATACACATCACACACATTCTGTGTCCTTTGCCATGGAAGATATGATCAGTAGCCCAGCCGGCAAAGAGCGTTCCCACTATTCCGGCTATCTCGAAGGCTGCTACTGTCCATCCGGCTTCTGATATCTGCATACCACGGCTCTCGGTGAGGAACTTCGGGCCCCAGTCGAGCACACCCATGCGGACTACATACACGAACATGTTGGCTATACAGAATGTCCACACCCAGCGGTTCTTCCATACCATGACGCTTTCGAACTTCTTCCGGGCCTTTTTACTCATGTTCGAAGAGTAGCCACCCAATGAAGTGTCGGGCAGGTCGGGCAGTCCGGCGTCCTTGGGTTCATCGCGCAGTCCGATGAAAATAAACACCGCACCGGCCACGGCCAGGCATGCCGGCAGCCAGAAGCACCACTTCCAGGCGCCCACATGGCCGGCATAGGCCAGTGCCTGGGTGGTGGCATTGGCCACGTCGTTGCTGGTAAGGTTGGCGGTAATGCGCTCCACCACGGCTGCATCGGCGCTCATGTTGGTGCCTAACGACCCCATGATGTAGCCGCAGACGATGACCGCCAGCGCTGCTCCTATGGAGTGCGACGTGTTCCATACCGACATTTTGGTTGCCAACTCACTGGGATGAATCCAATGAGGCAGGATGCGGGCGCAGGGAGGATAGCCCATGCCCTGGCAGTATTGGTTAAAGATGATGGTGATGCCCATCACGAGGATGAGCGTACTGGTGAAGTCGGGGCCGCTGTCGCTACCTGTTATCAAGGCGCTAAGGTTGACTCCGAAGCCAAATGCAAAGTTGGCAACGGCACAGAGCAGCAAGCCTATGGCCATCACAATGCGCCCCCTGACTTTATCTACCACGTAACCGTTGATGAATCTGGAGAAACCGTAGACCAGCGAGCCTATGAAGATAATCCAGCCGAAGCTCTTGTTGGTAATGCCGTATTCGGCTGTAAGGCCCGGCATGGCCAGCGAGAAGTTCTTCCTTACAAAGTAGAAGATGGCGTAACCTATCATGGTAACGATGATGGTTCTCGCCTGCCATGACATGAAAGCCTTTCGTTGTGAGCCCAGCGGACTGTAGACGTCGTTCTTTTCCATGATGCTTTAGATGCTTATTTCTTGTTTTTAATCAAGTATTGTTCTTCTTTGTAGGTCAGTGCCATGAAGAGAATGGCCAGCAGGCAGGCGCCTATGAGCAGGATGAAGGTCCAGTTCCATCCCGCAGCTTCGGCCACGTAGCCTATCACTACATTAGCCAGCAGGGCCGTGCCCAACACGTAACCCATGAAGCCTGTCAGCCCGGCAGCCGTTCCGGCAGCGTTCTTGGGAGCCAAATCCAGGGCCTGCACGCCAATGAGCATGACCGGTCCGTAGATGAAGAAGCCGATGGCTATGAGGCAGAACAGCACGATGTGGATGTTGTCGAAGTTCTGCCAGTACACCACGATGCACACAGCTACGATGGCCATGAAGATGATGGTGGGTACTGCCCGCCGCCCGTTGAACACGTGATCGGACAGCCAGCCGCAGATAATGGTTCCAGGTATGGCGGCTATCTCGTAGGCAAAGTAGGCCCAGCCGGCGTTCTTGATGTCGATGCCCTGCTCGGTCAGGATGGTAGGTGCCCAGTCCAGGCAGCCATATCTAACCATATACACAAAGGCGTTGGCAATGGCGATGTACCACAGAAACCTGTTTGAAAGTACCGTTTTGAATATTTCGCGCGTCGAGAGTACCTCTTCCGCCTTCTCGCTGTAGGTCTTGGCGTAGTCGCCTCTCCATTTTTCGACCGCCGGCAAGCCGCATGATTGTGGCGTGTCGCGTATGAGGCAGTAGGCTATCACGGCGATAAGCAGCGCCACGCAGGCCGGGAACAGATAGGTTCCGATGAGGAAGTAGCGCTGCTCGTCGGCTCCGTAGAACCAGGCGCCGAACCACGTTGCGCCATATACTGCCATGGGGCCAACCAGTGCGCCGCCCACGTTGTGGGCGCAGTTCCATACCGACATCCACGTGCCTCGTTCCTTGATGGAGAACCAGTGGGTCATTACGCGCCCGCAGGGAGGCCACCCCATGCCGTTGAACCAGCCCACGAGAAAGTTCAGGACGGCCATGAGAACGATGGCCCACGTCTTGTGCTCCGGGCCTATACACTGTATCGGCACGATCATGAACATCATTGACAGGGCTGCGAGGCACAGTCCCAGCGGCAGGAAGCGGCGCGCATTGCTGCGGTCGGAGACGCTGGCCATGATGAATTTGGAGAACCCGTAGGCTACGGCATTCATCGACAGCACCACGCCCAGCTCGCCCTTCTCGAACCCGAAAGGTGCCAGCATGGGGATGGCCATGGAGAAGTTCTTCCTTACGATATAGAAACCGGCGTAGCCGATGAAGATGCCCAAGAACACCTGCCAGCGCAGTTTCTTGTATCTGGCGTCGGCTTCAGGCCCCGACTGCTCGGCTCTATAGGCCGGTGGTGCTAAGAAGTTCCACATTTTCTTGGTATTTTTTAATATCTGTTACAAAGTTAACGAATTTATTGCTTGGTTGCATGCCGCGCGCCGGGTTTTTCGTGCAACGCGGAGAGGTTTGTCCGCGTCGGGTCACAAAGATTTAACTGTTCAGCTTCCGCGTTTGCTCCACGTCGAGTGCATCGGCCAGAATGCTGATGGGGTTCATCACGGGTACGCCCGTCGACATCTCTATCTGCCATTTGCAGGTCTCGCAGTCGGTGGCCACACAGTCGGGTGCCACCTCCTTGATTTGCCTGAAGAGGCCTTCGCCTATCTGCTGCGCGCGCTCGTAGTTCTCGCGCTTGAAGCCGTAGGTACCGGCTATGCCGCAGCACTGGCTCTCCAGCATCATGAAGTCGATACCCGGTATCAGCTTCAGCAGTTCGGTGCTGTACACCACCCAGCCCATGCGTTCCATGTGGCAGGCGCTGTGGTAGGCCACCTTGAGGTGGTAGTCGGGGCGGAATGCCAGCTTGACCTTGCCTTCGTCGATGAGGCGGTACAGGAAGCGCGTGGCCAGTGTGATGTGGCTGCGCACGTCGCTGTTTTCGATGTTGAGCAGCTCCTTGTACTCGTCGCGCATGGTGAAGGTGCAGGTAGAACTGGTTGTTACTACGGCCTCGTCGTTGGCAGTAATGGATTTCCGTATGGCTTTCATGTTGTTCAGTCCCTGTCTGCGGGCCTGCCCCGAGAGGCCGTTGGCTATGAGTGCCACGCCGCAGCACTTCTCCTTCTCCAGCAGGTGTACGCCGTAGCCGCAGGCATTCATAATCTTTACCAGGTCCTTGCCTAACTGCGGATAGTTGTAGTTTACGTAGCAGCCGTGGAAGAAACTCACGAACCGCTTGTACTCCCGCTGCTTCTCGCGGGCGTGTTTGTTGAACCAGGTCTCGAACTTCTGCGCCGAGTAGGCCGGGAAGGTGCGGTGCTTGTCAATCTTCATGACCGTGTGGAGCACGGCCTTTGCAGGCTTCAGTCCCAGTGAGAAGTTTACGAGCGGGGCCACTTTGTTGGCCAGCGTGCCCATGAAGTCGGTGTTGGCCAGCATGCGGTCGCGCAGCCCCGGCGTGTGAGTGCTGTAGTCGATGCGGGCTGCCTGGATGAGGTCTCCTATGCGTACGCCCTCCGGACAGGCCACTTCGCAGCGCTTGCAGTTCAGGCACATCTTCAGCGACTCGCTGAAGAACTTCGCATCTTTCAGTCTGTAGCGCTCCTGGTCGGGGCCCGACTGCTTGGGGCCCGGGTATGTCGGTTCCACTGCCGATACGGGGCAGTACACTGTGCAGATGCTGCACTTGAGGCACTGCTCGAGGTTGTGGCGGCTGATGCTTTTTATCTGTGTTTCTTCTGCCATGCTCTTATTCGCTTAATATGTTGTGTGCAGCCTGCAGGGCGGTAAGCATGTCAACGCCCTCCTTGTCGGCCTGCCGGGTGGGGGCATTGCCGCTCAGCACGTCGCCGGCCGCATAGAGGTTGCCGATGGTTTGCCCGGCCTTCTGCACATGCAGGTTTTCGTCGGTTCTCACCCCGTAAGTCATGTAGGGCTGGGCGTCGAATACGCCTGCCGCCTGCCAGTCGTTGCGGGCCTGATGGGCGTCAACGTCGAGCCCGAAGACCGGTTCCAGTATCTGCCTGTAGTTGGATGTGAGTCCTCCACTCATGAACGAACCCGTTGCCAGCACGTAGTTGTCGGCCTTGAGCGGGGTGTCCTGCAGGTGCTCGGTGGTGATGTTTTCGAGCCGCGGGCCAAGCTCGCCGCCCGTAACGGCATCGTTGTTGAGGTAAGTACCGCCCAGTGCGCAGAACCGCCGGCGCAGCTTTTGCTGCATCATGACCCCGGGCACCGAGGGCGGCATGCTGACCACAAACTCCAGCTTGCGGCCCGTAAGCTCGCGTAGCGTGTCGGCACAGCCGCTATTGGCAAAGCCCATGACGGCCGGCAGCAGCATGACGTCGGCTCCGGTGGGTATCTTGCGCAGCTCTGCGGCCACCTTGCGCAGCTTCTCCTCGTCGTCCAGAACCTTGGCTATGTTGGTGGCCCGCATCTCCGAGGGGCTCCGGCGCGCGTACTCCAGTTCGGGAGTGGTAACGGTATGGCTGGTTGTGGCCACGCCGGCTTGTTCTAAGTGGTGGCGGAAGAAGTCGACCGGAAAGTCGAGAAATCCTTCGATGTTGACGATGGCAGCGCGCTTCCAGGCCATTTCGCCGGCTGCGTTGGCCGTGGCCAGTCCCTGGAGCGTGAGCCATGCAGGCATGGTGGTGCCGATGGGAGTGAGCCTGCAGTGGTTGCCCTCGCCGCCACCCGCGAAGCTCAGATCCGCCCGCGAGAGCAGCTCCTGCGCCTCGGCAGCCTTCTGCCGGTGGCCGGTAACCTTGGCGTAAGGGTGCGAGGCAGGCAGCTGCGCCATGACTTCAAAGGGGTTGAGAGCAACCTCTCCGCCCTCGTTGTAGCCCATCAGCCCGATGCTGCCCGAGGCATAATGCAGGCTGCTCTGGCCGGCAGCGGCTATGAGTACGCGCTGGCCGGCCTCGGCCAGCCTGATGCCGCAGGTAAAACCGGCCAGTCCGCCTCCTATGATGATGGTATCGTATCTCATAATTTCTTGTCTTTATCAGGTGTAACGACGCGGTCCAGTCCGCAGAGTCCGGCGTAGATGGTCTGCGTGAGCTGTGCTTCCTTGAGCGTGTCGCCCCATGCCACGGGGCGCATGCCTTTCCACCGTTCCTGCAGGAAGTCCTTCAGGTCGGCCTCGGCCTGGTCGGCCCGTATCTTTGCAGCACGGCACAGAACGCCTGCGGCACGCATGGTGCAGAGCTCGCCCTGGCAGGTTCCCATGCCCGTACGCGTGCGGCGGCGCAGGTTCATGAGGTTGTGAATGTGCAGCTTGTCGGCTGCAAACTTCACTTCTCCTACGCTCACCTGCTCGCATTCGCAAACCAGAGCGCGATCCTCGGCCGTCTGGTGGCTGATGTCGCGTGCCATGATGCCGTGGCGTCCGGCTGCCACGTTGTGGGTGTAGTCGGTGTCTGTGCCGGCGGGTTCTTCCGATCCGGGCAACGGAGTGACTGCTGTCTCGCACTTCCTGCTTACGCCCAGCTTGCGGCAGGCCAGGTTGGTGGCCACTTCGGCCATCATGCGGTAGGTCATCATCTTGCCGCCGGTAATGGTGATGAGGCCGGCCAGCCCGTCGCGCTCCTCGTGGTCAAGGAGCACGATGCCCCTGCTGATGCTGCGCCCCGTGGGGTCGTTGTCGGCCGCCACTAAGGGACGCACGCCTGCGTAGGCCCGCAGAATGCGGGTGGAGGCCAGTGCCGGCGCCAGCTTCTGGCCCTCGCGGAGCAGGATGTCCACCTCCTGGGGCGTTATCCCGAGGTTGTCTACCGTCTCAAAAGGAACCCTGTCGCTCGTCGTTCCGATAACGCACACGGTGTCGTCCGGCACCAGTATGTCGGCATTGTTGGGCTTGCGGCAGCGGTTGATGACCATGTTGTTTACCCTGTGGCCGAAGACAAGCAGCGCTCCCTTGGCCGGAAACATGTTGATACGCACGCCGGCCATGCGGGCGATGCTTTGGCCCCAGATGCCTGCTGCGTTGATAACGAGGCGGCTGCGCACCTCGCGCACCTCGCCGTTACGGTTGTTGCGCAGGCTTACGCCCACCACGCGGCCGCCCTGCACGATGAGTGCGGTAACCTCCTGGTAGGTCAGCAGGTCGGCTCCATGCCGGCGGGCGTCAATCACGTTGGCCGTGGTGAGCATGAAAGGGTCTACGGCCGCGTCGGGCACCCGTACCGCTCCCGTGAGCGCGGGGTTCACGGCAGGCTCCATGCGGAGCGCTTCGGCGGGGTCTATGATGGTGGCGCTGATGCCTGCACGGTGGCAGGCGTCTACAAACTGCTGCTGGTAGCCGAGGTCGTCCTCGGGCAGCGTGATGAAGAGACCGTCGGTTTCTTCCACGCAGTGGCGGGCTATCTTGCGCAGAACCATGTTCTCCTTGATACATTCCGAGGCCGACTCACTGTCGGTTACGGCGTAACGGGCGCCGCTGTGCAGCAGCCCGTGGTTGCGCCCCGTGGCCCCGTTGGTGAGGTCGTACTTCTCAACGAGCAGCACCCTGAGGCCGCGCATGGCGCAGTCCCGGGCCGTGCCGGCGCCCGTGATGCCGCCTCCTATGATGATGACGTCGTATTCTTTGTTGGTTTCCATGTGCATTGTTTCGTGCATGAGGTCGTAGACAGGGTTGTGGCTTGCAAAACAAAACGCGCCGGGTGTTGTGAGTTGCGAAACGAAACCCATACTTGTTTCTTTTGCAACAAAGGTATATTATATTTCGAAAACATACAAGTTTTATTAGTTTATTTTAACAATAAAATCTCCGTTTGCCAGCTTCCGCCGGTCAGGTGCTGCGGGGCGGTTTTGCCGGAGGCGTCTTTCAAGCCTCTTGATGCTATGCTTCAAGCCCCTTGAAGGCATCGTTCGGGCGCCTTGAATGCCACCTCCGCTGCAACGCCCTGTGGCAGGAGGATGTTGCAAAGACGAGTGTTTGCTGTTAATTAGTGTTTAGTTTAAACAAAAACAAATATGATTTTATCGTGTTTATATATATATTTTGTATAATTGCATCATGTTTTTATTTGGAATTCAAAACTAAAATAAATCCTCAAATCACATGAAGCATTATTTCACTTTACTTGCCTTGTTATTTATATCCTGTAGTTCATTGGCTCAAAGAAAGCAATGTGTTTGCCGAGGCGCTTGGTGCTTCGACGACATTTGGTGTAAGCTACGACACGCGTTTTAATTCTCATACAAACTGGGGCGGACGAGTTGGGGTTGCCTACACCAATTCCCACGCGGATGATTTCTTTCAGAATTCTACTGGACACACAACGGGCTGGACGCTGCCCGTTGCAGTAAACTACCTGTTTGGTCGCAAAAACCACCATGTAGAGCTTGGTCTTGGGGTCAGTTTCGGGCAATACACTTACAAGAACAAAGAGGGGGCGTATACCGTTGAGCGTGATCGTAGCGGAACTTTCGGCTTCTTCGATATTGGCTACCGTTATCAGTCGGAGAAAGGAATTACCGTTAGGGCAGGCTTGAACCCGGGATTCAAGTTTGACGATGATCATGGCGTAGACCGTGATGCGGTAATTTATCCTTATATCAGTGTGGGTTATTCTTTTTAAAATTCATAAGACTGTGGACATGAAACAGGTAATCCTTATCCCAGTCTTTTTAGGATTATGCGCCTGAATTCAGATGAATGATCAAGCATGTAAAAAGCAGAAGTAGCAAATAAGATATGGTAGGAAAAGCATGGTCTTTAGAATTCTCGTCTCAAACCTACTTATATAATATGTTAATATATTGTTAAAGGTACCGCGAAGCGAAACTGGTAAGTAAATAATTCGTATTTTTGTTTCACGTTAAATCAGTTAGAAATACTTCCGGGACGAAGCCGCCGGCGCCGGTCGGCACGCAAAGTCCTGCCCTTACATGTATGACTAAAGAAGAAAGACACAAAACTATACTGGAGCAATTCTTCAAGCAAGACTTTGTTCTAGTTTCCGAGTTGGCAGAAATGTTGGATGTTTCGTCGGTCACGATACGCAAGGACTTGACCGAACTCGAGAAGGAGGGCAAGCTCTACCGCAGCCACGGAAAGGCCATAGCCATCAATCCCTTTGCCAGCAACCGGTCGGTGAATGAGAAAGAACTGCTCTATCCCGAAGAGAAGTACAAGATAGGCGTTGAGGCTGCCAAGCTGATAGAGGACAACGACTCCATCATCATAGCCTCGGGAACCACCATCCACGCCTTCGCACGTTGCATCAAGCCGGCCCAGCGGCTCACTGTGGTCTCGGCCTCGCTGCAGGCCTCCATCCTGCTGGCCCAGAACGACAACGTGGACATTATCCAGCTGGGCGGCATGCTGAGGCACAGCAGCCAGTCGGTTGTCGGCGACTACAGCGAGCTGCTGCTCAATGACTGCTCGTTCAGCAAGCTATTCATCGGCGTTGACGGTATCGACTTCAACTTCGGCATTACGACTACTGACATGCGCGAGGCGCACCTCAACCAGAAGATGATACAGGCCGCCCAACGCACCATTGTGCTGGCAGATTCGTCGAAATTCGGCCGCAGGGGCTTTGCTAAAATCAGCGACATGGAGGACGTGGACATGATTATCACCGACTCGCACATCAAGCCCAACGACCGCAATCGCATTGAGGAACTCGGCATAGAGCTCATCATAGCCGACGTGAGCTGGACCTCCGCGGCTCCTTTACACTTAAACCCATAAAACAAAACAGATATGAACATTCCGTCAGATTTTGACCCTATCAGGCCCTTTAACCCCGAGGAGCTGCCTGAAGTATATGACCGGCTCTTTGCCGACGACCAGTTTCGCAAGGTGGTAACCAACTTCTACCCCGAAGTTCCGTTCGAGGAAGTGGAAAAAAGGGTGCGACGCTGCAAGACGAACCTCGATTTCCAGAAGGTATTCTGCTACCCCTTCCTGCAGAAACTCATCACTCAGGCCAGCCTGGGCTGCAGCATGGATGCGTCGAGCGTGAACATCAAGCGGCGCTACACCTTCGTGAGCAACCACCGCGACATCGTTCTCGACTCGGCGTTCCTGGACAAGCTGCTGCTTGACGTGGGCTTCGACACCACCTGCGAGATAGCCATTGGCGACAATCTGCTCACCGTGCCGTGGGTGAAAGACCTGGTGCGCATCAACAAGTCGTTCACCGTAGAGCGCGCACTCCATGCCGCCGAGATGTACAGGGCCAGCAAACGCATGTCGGACTACATGCACTTTGCCATCGCGGAGAAGAAAGAGAACGTGTGGATAGCCCAGCGTGAAGGCCGTGCCAAGGATTCTAACGACCTTACGCAGCCTGCCATCCTGAAGATGATGGTTATGGGTGGCGAGGGCAGCCTCATAGACCGGCTCATCGCGCTGCACATCGTTCCGCTGACCATCTCTTACGAGTACGACCCGTGCGACTATCTCAAGGCGCGCGAGTTCCAGCTCAAACGCGACGTTCCTTTCTGGAAGAAGACCTCCGGAGACGATATGGAAAGCATGGTGACGGGCATCAAGGGCTTCAAGGGTCACATCCACTACCACTGCGCACCGTGCATAGACGAGTGGCTGCGCAAGCAGAATGCCGATGCTCCCAAGAACCAGCTGTTCGACAGCATCGCCGCTTATATCGACATGCAGATACACCGCAACTACCGCCTCTTTGCCAACAACTACATCGCTCTGGACATGCTGCAGGGCAACAAGGACCATTCCGACATGTATTCGACCAAGGAGCGGGCGCTCTTTGAGCAGTATCTGGCCGGCCAGTTGGCCAAAATAAACATCGAGAACAAGGACGAGAAGTTCCTCCGGGAGTGCATCCTGAACATGTATGCCAACCCGGCAAAGAACTATTTTGCCGCACGCGATGGCGATAACAGCCGCATCAAGTCCATCATGAACCGCTTTACGTTCAAGAAATCCTGATGGAGCAACCGCGCCGATGGCATGACCTCTGCCTCGCGATGCTGGCAGCAGTGCTGCTGGCAGCGTGCAGCAACGACAACTACGAAGCCGGCGACGGCAGGTACTCCTACCTTACGTCCGACTTCGTAGAGGCTTTTTCTGCCTCTCCCGGCTCCATTGCGCGGGCCGTGACGGATGCCGACGAACAGCTGCAGTTCTCTGCTGCCATCGCTGCCCAGTGGGCTACGAAGACCGATTCGGTGTATCGGGCCCTGCTATATTATAATAAGGTGGGGACTGAAGCCGAGCCCGTGAGCATTGTCCGCGTGCCTGTGTTGCAGCCGGTAATGGCTTCCGAGGCCGGCGCCATTCACACCGACCCGCTCGAATTCGTAAGTGCATGGGTTGGTAAGAACCGTAAATACCTGAACATAGGCCTCGGACTGAAGACCGGAAAGCAGGAGGAAGCCGACAACAAGCAGCAGGTGGGCGTGGTGACCGATGCCGTTTACACCCACGCCGACGGCACCCAAGAGGTGCACTGCCGCCTTACGCACAGCCAGAACGGCGTACCCGAATACTATACCAGCAACGTTTACGTGAGCATTCCCTTGCAGGTGTGGCCGGCCGGAACGCAGATTTACCTTTCCATAGCCACCTACAAAGGCACCGTTACCAAGCGTTTCAGCAAATAATGACACCTGCCGCTCCCCTTTGAGAGCAACAGGTGTCATTGCCTTTTGTCGTTTTCAGGCCATTGGCCTTTGCCTTCTTTATCTTCTTACCTTCCTTAACTTCCCGGAAAATCATCCCTTCAGCTTAACCGAAAGTTTGTCTAACATGTCGCGGGTCATGGCGTCCAGGTCGTAGACAGGGGCCCAGTCCCACTCGCGGCGGGCGCAGCTGTCGTCCATGCAGTCGGGCCAACTCTCGGCAATACACTGCTTGAGCGGGTCCACATCGTACACCATCTCGAACTCGGGTTTGTACTTCCGGATGGCCTGATACACCGTTTCGGGGCCAAAGCTCATGGAAGCAATGTTGAAACCGTTGCGGTGCACGAGCCTTGAAGGGTCGGCCTCCATGAGCTGGATGGCGGCCTTGAGGGCGTCGGGCATGTAAATCATGTCCATGCGTGTGCCCTCCTTGATGGGGCAGACGAACCTCTCGCCGCGCACGGCGTAGTAGTAGATGTCTACTGCATAGTCGGTGGTGCCGCCTCCGGGAGGCGTAACGTAGGAGATAACTCCCGGGAACCGCACCGAGCGAGTGTCCACTCCGTACTTCAGGTTGTAGTAGTCGCTCAGCAGTTCGGTGGTTACCTTCGTCACGCCGTACATGGTGCGGGGCCGCTGAATGGTGTCCTGCGGCGTCAGCTCGTGCGGGGTGGTGGGGCCGAAGGAGCCGATGGAGCTCGGCGTAAATACGGCGCAGCCGTTTTCGCGGGCCACTTCGAGGATGTTCCACAGCCCGTCTATGCCTATCCTCCAGGCCAGCCGGGGCTTTGACTCTGCCACAACGGAGAGCAGGGCAGCCAGGTTGTAGATGGTGTCGATGTGGTACCGCTTCACTACCGAGGCTATCAGCTCGCCGTCGGTCACGTCGGCCAGTTCGGCCGGGCCGGCATCACGCAGTTCTCCTTGTGGCTCGGCACCTTTGATGTAGCCTGCCACAACGTGTTCGTTACCGTAAGTTTTCCTCAATTCTCTTGTCAGTTCGGAACCTATCTGTCCCGTAGAACCGATTACCAAGACATTTTTCATGCTTATACTTAAAGTCTTTATTTGAAGTGCAAAATAAGCAAATAATTCTCATAAACAGTCAACTGATGGCCGGAAAGTTTGCTTTTTGCCCCCGGTTTTATAAAAAATAACACAAGAAGCGGCCCCATATCGCGAAAATTGAGTTACTTTGCGGTTACGAAACATTAAATGTCTAATAACATGTACGGAAAGATTAAACAACATTTAGGGAACAAGTTGGCCGAGCTGAAAGAGGCCGGACTGTACAAGGAAGAGCGCATCATCGAGAGCCCACAGGGCGCATCTATCCAGGTAAAAGGCAAAGAAGTGCTCAACTTCTGTGCCAACAACTATTTAGGACTCTCCAATCATCCCCGCCTCATTGAGGGAGCAAAGCAGATGATGGACCGCCGCGGCTTCGGCATGTCGTCGGTTCGCTTCATCTGCGGCACACAGGACATCCACAAGGAGCTGGAAGCCGCCATCTCCGAATACTTCCACACCGAGGACACCATCCTCTATGCAGCCTGCTTCGATGCCAACGGCGGCCTCTTCGGAGCCTTCCTCACGGAGGAGGATGCCATCATATCAGATGCGCTGAACCATGCCAGCATTATCGATGGTGTGCGCCTCTGCAAGGCTAAACGCTACCGTTACGCCAACGCCGACATGGCCGAACTGGAGCAGTGCCTTATCGAGGCACGCGACCAACGCTTCCGTATCATCTGCACCGACGGCGTGTTCTCCATGGACGGAAACGTGGCCCCGATGGACAAGATTTGCGATCTGGCCGAACAGTACGATGCCCTCGTGATGGTTGACGAGAGCCACTCGGCCGGCGTTGTGGGCGCTACGGGCCACGGAGTGAGCGAACTGTGCAACACGTACGACCGCGTCGACATCTACACAGGCACCCTCGGCAAGTCGTTCGGCGGTGCTCTCGGCGGCTTCACCACCGGCCGCAAGGAAATCATAGACATGCTCCGCCAGAGCTCGCGGCCTTATCTGTTCTCCAACTCGCTGGCACCCTCCATCATCGGAGCCAGCCTCGAAGTGTTCAAGATGCTCAAGGAAGACAACTCACTGCATGACAAACTGGTGGAAAACGTTAACTACTTCCGCAACAGCATGCTCAATGCAGGCTTCGACATCAAGCCCACGCAGAGCGCCATCTGTGCCGTCATGCTGTACGATGCGCCCCTGTCGCAGGAGTATGCCAACCGTCTTTTGGAAGAAGGAATATACGTTACGGGCTTCTACTACCCCGTAGTGCCCAAGGGACAGGCACGTATCCGCGTGCAGATAAGCGCTGCCCACACGCGCGAACAGCTCGACCGCTGCATCGCTGCCTTCGTTAAGGTGGGCAAGGAGCTCGGAGTACTCAAATAGTTCGTATGCAATAACACATAGGCCGCTAAGCAGTTAGAACTTGGCGGCCTTTTTATCAGCCCGCAACGTCACCCTTTTCTTAGCCCCCGCATCCCCTTATGATTACCCTGATACTTTTCTACGCGTTCCTTTTCCTGCTGTGTTTGCATGTCAGCCGCAAAAAAGGAGTGCCCTTGTTGCTGATGGTTTTCAGCCTCGTGCCTTTCGCCATAGCCCCCCTGTTGCTGTTTATGAGCATCTTCTTCTTCGACAATCCGAGCGTAGAGTGGTATGCCTGGCTTGCTTTTGCGGGCATTAATGGCTATTCACTTCTTATCTTGGTGGGCGCTTATTGCTCCGTCCGGCTCTACGGCAAGGGCCATCGCCGCTGGGCCTGGGCGCTTCCAACGGTCTTCCATGTCATTAACATCACGTTCTTAGGCTATTTGTTTCTGTCTTGAAGGTATCTTCGCTGAACTTTCGACACTTGTCAAACGATCGTGCGACAAGTGTCGAATAATCGTGCGACAAGTGTCGAAAGTTCCCGAAGCATAGCTTCAGCATTTTTAAATGAGTGGTGCACGAAGGCCGGTTGATGCCTTCGCGGCGCCTTATCGGAGCTCGTCGAGCATCTGTGCCAGCGTTTCGATGTCGTCGCTGGTAGTGGCCCAGCTCGTTACGAAGCGGCACTCGAAGGCGTCCTTGCCGCAGGGCGCCCAGTGAGTGAACTGCACCCGCTGCTCCAGTTGCCTCACCTTGTCGTTTGGCAGGATGACGAACTGCTGGTTGGTGGGCGAGTTGATGCTGAACCGATAGCCGCGGTCGGCGAACAGCTGCTTCATTCGGGCGGCCATGCGGATGGCATGGCGCGAGATTTCGAGATAGATGCCGTCGGTGAAAAGGGCGTCGAACTGCAGCCCGATGAGCCGACCTTTGGCCATGAGGGCACCGTGTTGCTTCACAATAGTGAAGAAGTGGCGGGGCTCGTCGGCCGCCGTCGGGAATACGACAGCTTCGCCGCAGAGCGCTCCCACCTTGGTTCCGCCGATGTAGAAGGCGTTGCAGTGGGCGGCAATGAAGGGCAAATCGACGTTGGTTCCTTCTGCAGCAAGGCCGTAACCCATGCGTGCACCGTCGATGAAGAGCTTGAGGCTGTACTGCCGGCAGACGCTGTAGATGTCGTTAATCTCGCTGGCCGAGTAGATGGTTCCGTACTCGGTGGGGAACGTGATGTAAACCATTGCAGGCTGGGCCAGGTGCTCCGTGCTCTCGTCATGTACAAACCAGTCCATGTAGTCGGCCAGTTCCGAGGCCTTCATCTTGCCCTCGTGGGCGGGCAGGGCTATTACCTTGTGGCCCGTAAACTCAACGGCGCCGGCCTCGTGCACGTTGATGTGGCCCGTCTCGGCACTGATAACGGCCTCGTGGTGGGCCAGCATGCCGTCTATCACGGTCATGTTCGTTTGCGTTCCTCCGCTCAAGAAGTAGATGTGGGCGTCAGGAGCAGCGCAGGCCCGGCGTATCTTCTCCTTGGCAGCATCGCTCCACTCGTCGGCCCCGTAGGTAAGGCTCTGCTTGCCGTTGGTCTCCATCAGATGTTCCAATACCTTGGGGTGCGCCCCGTTGTTGTAGTCACTCTCAAATGAAATCATAACAAAAATATCTCTTATCTCTTATCTATTATCTCTTATCTTTTATCTTTTATCTCATTCACCCACGCCGCTATGTCGGCCATTACCTCCGTTGCCATCGTCTCCTCTATCTTGTAATACTCGTCGGCTCCGCCCGTTGTGCAGTGCTGGAAGAGGTGGTTCAGGCCCTCGTACTCCTTGATGAGGTTCAGCTTGTTGCCGCTCTGCTGCAGCTCGCGGATAGCTTTCAGGTTGCTGCCGGGCAGTACCTGGTGGTCTTTGCTGCCGTTTACGGCCATGAGCGGTATGCTTACCCGGCTGATGTAGACTGCCGGGTCGCAGTCGATGAAGTAGTTCATCCATGCGTCCTGCGGTTTAGAAGCCAGTTCGCTGCGCAGGTTCTGCACGCTCTGTGTGGCAGGCCGGCCGTACAGTTGCAGGTTGGCATTGACCTGCTCGGCCAGCAACGTGTCGCCTTTGATGCCCGGTCCGGCCATACTTACGATGAAGTCGGCCGCACGCTCGGCACCTAACATGAACGCGATGAGGCCTCCCTCGCTGTGACCGAGCACTCCCACGGGGCCAAACTGCCTGCGTTGGCGGAGGTAGTTGAGGCCTGCCTTGGCATCGTCGGCAAAACCTTGCGAGGTTGTTCCTGTAAAGGTACCGGTAGATTGGCCTACGCCGCGGTCGTCGTAACGGAGCGATGCGATGCCGTTGCGGGCCAGATAGTCGGCCAGAACGAGAAAAGGCTTGTGGCCGAACACTCCCTCGGTGCGTGTCTGCGGGCCGCTGCCGGTAACCATCAGCACCACGGGCACGCGCTTGCCGGCCTTGTATCCAACGGGCAAAGTGAGCGTTCCGGCCAGCGTGGCGTTGGCTGCGGGGTTGCTGAAGGTTACTTCCTCGGTGGCGTAAGGGTAGGGTGCTTTCGGCTCCTGCGGGCGGACAGGTGCTGCAGCCTTGCCCGGTTTCAGCTCAAAGGGCAGCGTGACGGGACCTTGACGGAACGTGCCGCGGATGGTCTGATTGGTCAGTTTGCCGGCGTAAGACATGCCGATGGCCGGTACCTGCAGGCTCACGGAGTCGGCCGAGAGGTGGAGCAGCTGCGCCGGAATGCCCTGTGCGCCCTGTGCGGGCACGTCGATGGTGCACTGGTTGTTGCCGTCCTGGCTCTTCGAGAAGTTGAAAATCATCTCCAGTTGCTGTGGTCCGGCGTCGAGATTTCCTTTCCATGAGCCGGTTATCTCTTGTGCGTGGGCTGTTCCCACGGATGTTATCATCAGTATAGCAATAATCAGTTGTTTCATAGGGTGGTAGGTGTTAGGGAATTGGGTGATAGGTGATGGGTGTAGGGTGATGATGAGTGGAAGTTTTGGGTGATAGGTGATGGGTGTTGGGTGATGATGAGTGGACTTGTAGGTTGGTGGGTTCTCAATCGAAACAAAGAACCCACCAAAAGCCCACAGCAGGCATTAAAGCTCCCCTCCTTCGGAGGGGTAGGGGGAGGTTAGCACCCTCTTGAGCACCACCTGTGCACTTATCTCACGGTTGGCAGCCTCGGGGATGACGAGCGAACGGCTGCTCTCAATGACATCATCGGTAACGATGAGGCCGCGGCGAACGGGCAGACAGTGCATGAAATAGGCGTTATGGGTCCAGCTCATGTGCTCGCTGTCGATGGTCCACGAGCGGTCCTGGCTCAATATCTGCCCGTAGTCGGCCTTGTTCTTCACACCCGGACAGCTCCAGTTCTTGGCGTACACGAAGTCTGCACCTTCCAGAGCTTTGCGCTGGTCGTACTCCACGCGGGCGTTGCCCACGAACTTCGGGTCGAGTTCATAGCCCTCGGGGTGCGTGATAACGAAGTCAACGTCGGCTGCATTCATCCACTGCGCAAAGCTGTTTGGCACCGCCTGGGGCAGCGCCCGGCAGTGGGGAGCCCAGGTGAGCACCACCTTTGGGCGTGCCGATGCAGCCGGGTCGCGGTGCTCGCTGATGGTGATGAGGTCGGCAAAGGCCTGCAACGGGTGCACCGTAGCTGTCTCCATAGCCACCACGGGCTTGCCGCTGTACTTCACGAACTGGTTCACGATGGTCTCCGCATAGTCGAAGTCGCGGTCCTCGAGGCCTGCAAACGAGCGCACGGCGATGATGTCGCAGTAGCATCCCATTACCGGAATGGCCTCCAGCAGGTGCTCGCTCTTGTCGCCGTCCATGATGACGCCGCGCTCCGTCTCCAGCTTCCAGGCGCCCGCATTCACATCCAGCACGATAACGTTCATGCCCAGGTTCATGGCTGCCTTCTGCGTGCTGAGCCGCGTGCGCAGGCTGTTGTTGAAGAAAATCATCAACAGCGTCTTGTTTTCTCCCAAGCTGCGGTAGGCAAAACGGTTGCGTTTCACCTCCTCGGCTTCGTGCAGTGCCTGGTTCAGGTCACCGATGTCTGCTACATTAAAGAATGTTCTCATATCATTGTTTGTTTGATGTTTCGGTTCCATTTGCCCCCGTGGGGGCCGGTGGGTGCTACCTTATCTGGCCTTGCCCTGTAATGAGCCACTTGTAGGTGGTGAGCTCTTCGAGCGCCATAGGGCCGCGGGGGCCCAGCTTCTGGGTGCTGATGCCGATTTCGGCACCCATCCCGAACTGCGCTCCATCTGTGAAGCTGGTGGGCGCGTTGACGTAAACGCAGGCGGCATCGACCTCACGCTGGAAGCGTAGTGCATGGCTTTCGTCCTCGGTAATGATGCTTTCGCTGTGCCCGGAGCCGTACTGCGCGATGTGTGCCAGTGCCTCGTCGAGCGATGCCACCGTCTTGATGGCGAGCTTGTAGTCCATGAATTCGGTGCCGTAAGTTGCCGCATCGGCATGCTGCAGCAGGTTGGCAGGATATTCGTTCGCCAGCACTTCGAAGGCCGGAGGGTCGGCATAGAGGCGCACCGAGTGGCTCATGAGCGGCCGGCAGAGTGCAGGCAAGTGGGCCAACTGTTGCCGGTGGATGATGAGACAGTCAAGAGCATTGCACACGCTGGGCCTCCGTGTCTTGGCATTGTTGATGATGCGGCTGCCCATCTCCGTATCTCCGTATTCGTCGAAGTAGGTGTTCACCACGCCTGCTCCCGTCTCGATGACCGGCACCCGGGCGTTATCGCGGACAAAGCGGATGAGCTTTTGTCCGCCCCGCGGTATGCAGAGGTCTATGTACCCCGTAGCTCCAAGCATGGCGGCTGTGGCTTCGTGCGTCGAAGGAAGTAGCGTTACCGCGGCCGGGTCAATGCTGTTGCGGCGCAGTACGTCGTGTATCAGCTCCACTTCGGCACGGTTCGACTCGTCAGCATCATGCCCGCCTTTGAGTATGCAGGCGTTTCCGCTCTTGATGCAGAGGGCGAACACGTCGAAAGTAACATTGGGTCGGGCCTCGTAGATGATGCCTACAACGCCGAAGGGCACGCTGACGCGCTGCAGCCGGAGCCCGTTCTCGAGCGTGGATTGCTTGAGTATTCGGCCCAGGGGGGAAGGTAATGTGGCCACGTGGCGCATGTCGGCCGCGATGTCCGACAGTCTCCGGGCCGTTAGCTTGAGCCGGTCGTAGAGCGGATTGTCGGCCTCCATGCGGCTCAGGTCGCGCCGGTTGGCCTCCAGCAGCTGCTCTCGGCGGGCCGTGATGGCATCGGCCACGGCGCCGAGAATGGCGTTGCGGCGGTCGTCGGTCAGTGCGGCAAGCTGTCTGGTGGCTGCCTTGGCGTTGCTGAAAGTTTGCAGGTAAGACATGTGGTGTTGTTTTACGTTCTCGGTGCAGGAATGAATTCGGTGTGCGGAGTGGCCTCCGGATGCTCGGCCAGGCGTATGAGTATCTCCGGTGCATGGCCGTTGGCAATGATTACTCTGATGCCTTCGGCGGCTGCCTTGGCTGCCGTATGGCATTTGGAAGCCATACCTCCGCGGCCCAGGCTGCTCTTCTCGTCGCTCACGTACCGGCTTACGTCGTGGCCATAGGCTACCGTCGGGATGAGATGTGCCTGCGGATTGCCGGGCATGCCGTCGTAGATGCCGTCTACATTGGTGAGCAGCACCAGCGCCTCGGCACCCATCATGTGGGCCACGAGGCCAGAGAGTTCGTCGTTATCGGTAAACATCAGCTCGGTAATGCACACCGTGTCGTTCTCGTTCACGATAGGCAGCACGCCGTTGCGGAGCATCACCTCCATGCAGTTCTGCTGGTTGCGGTATTGCTCCCGGGCACTGAAGTTCTCCTTCATCGTGAGAACCTGGCCCACGTGAACGGCGTACTCGCGGAACAGGTTGTAGTAAAGACCGATGAGCTTTACCTGCCCGAGCGAGGAAAACAGCTGCCGCTGCTCCGCATTGTCCAGCCCTCGGGCAACGCGTAATTCGTCTCTTCCGGCCGCAACTGCGCCCGATGTAACCAGTATGACCTCGTACTCGTGGCGGCGGAGCCATACCGTCTGGTCGACGATAGCCGAGAGTCGGGTGATGTCGAGCTTGCCGTCATCGCGCGTGAGCACGTTGCTGCCCACCTTTACTACTATGCGTTTCATGTCCTGAGTATCTCCTTACGCTTTACTGCTGTTGCCTAAGCCTTGGCTTCACTGTCCTTTTCGCGTATCTCCACGCGGCGAATCTTGCCGCTGATGGTCTTGGGCAGCTCGTCCACGAACTCGATGACGCGCGGATACTTGTAAGGAGCGGTCTCGTGCTTCACGTGGTTCTGCAGCTCCTTGATGAGCGCATCGCCCTGCTTGTCCTTCCATTCGGCGGCCAGGACGACGGTGGCCTTCACCACCATACCGCGCACCTCATCGGGCACGCCGGTAACGGCGCACTCCACGACGGCGGGATGCGTCATGAGCGCACTTTCCACCTCGAAGGGGCCGATGCGGTAACCGGAGCTCTTGATAACGTCGTCGGCGCGGCCCACGAACCAGTAGTAGCCGTCTTCATCGCGCCAGGCGAGGTCGCCGGTGTGGTAGATGCCGTGGTTCCAGGCCTTCTGCGTGAGCTCCTCGTCGCGGTAGTAGCCCTTGAAGAGGCCAAGAGGCTTCCTGTCGCCCACGTGCACGCAAATCTCTCCTTTTTCTCCGTCTTCGCACGGAGTGCCGTCGGGCTTGAGCAGACAGATGTCGTACTGCGGGTTGGGTTTGCCCATGCTGCCCGGCTTGGGCTCCGTCCAGGGGAAGGAACCCAGCGTCATCGTGGTTTCCGTTTGGCCGAAGCCTTCCATCATCTTGATGCCGGTAAGGTCGTAGAACTTCTTGTACACGGCCGGTTCCAGCGCCTCTCCGGCCGTGGTGCAGTAACGTAGGGCCGAGAGGTCGTATCTGGAGAAGTCCTCCTGTATCATGAAGCGGTAGATGGTTGGCGGCGCGCAGAAGGACGTGATGCGGTATTTCTCCATGGCGCGCATAATCTTTTCGGCCGTAAACTTCTCGTGGTCGTACACGAAGACGGTAGCTCCGGCGAACCACTGGCCGTAGAGTTTGCCCCACACAGCCTTGCCCCAGCCCGTGTCGGCCACGGTAAGATGGATGCTGTTCTCGTCCAGATTGTGCCAGAAAACACCCGTGGTGAGGTGTCCCAGGGCGTAGAGATGGTCGTGAGCCACCATCTTCGGCTCGCCGCTTGTGCCGCTTGTAAAGTACATGAGCATGGTATCTTCGTTCGTGTTCACGTGCTCGGGGCGGTGGAACCGGGGTGCCTGGGGCCACTCCTTGTGCCAGTCGTGGAAGCCCTGGGGCACGGGCTTGTCGCCCTCTACCAAGGAGTTAACGGCAATGAGGGTGCGAACGGTGGGGCTCTCGGCCATCGCTTCCTGTATCTGCGAGGTCACGTAGCTGTCGTTGCAGCACACGATGGCCTTGATGCTTGCCCGCTGGTTGCGGTACGCAATGTCCTTGGCGGTGAGCATGTGGGTAGCGGGAATGGCCACGGCGCCTATCTTGCACAGGGCCAGCATGGACAACCACCACTGGTAGTGGCGCTTGAGGATGAGCATCACCTTGTCGTCGTGCCCTATGCCCAGGCTCTGGAAGTAGGCTGCGGTGCGGTCGGTCTGCTCCTTGAGGTCGGCGAACGTGGCGCGCACCTCTTCGCCCCGTTCGCTCGTCCAGAGCAAGGCGAGCTTGTCGGGTTTCTCCTCCGCCCAGGCGTCCATTACGTCGTAAGCGAAGTTGAAGTTCTCGGGTATGATGAAATGCAGGTGCTCCTTGAAGTCTTCCTCCGAAGAGAAGTGAGTCTGCTTGAGAAATCTTTCTATCATGTTGTATTGCTTTTTAAAGTTCATATTGTGTTTCCTGCGCCCCCGCAGATTGCCTCCGCGGCCTCTGCAGGCCGTTGGTAATTTCTTTACCGCATAGTGGTAATGCCTCTACATGATGCTGGTAATGCCTCTACATGATGCTGGTAATGCCTTTACCAGATAGTGGTAATGCCTTTACCAGATATTGGTAACGGGTTGGTAAAATGCCTGACGGGCGGTTGGAGCATGGCTTTGAGGCCTATATAACTACGCAGAGGAACCGGCACTGCTCGTTGCCGATGGCGCGCATGCAGTGCTGCTCGGAGGAGTCGAAGTAGATGCTGTCGCCGGGGTTGAGGGTGATGACCTTCTCGCCGATGGTGATTTCGAGCACGCCTTGCAGGATAACGTCGAACTCCTGGCCCTCGTGCGCGTTCTTGCTGTGGTTCTCGTCGCCTGGCAGCGGGTCTACCGTAACGAGGTAGGGGTCAACTTTGCGGCGCCTGAAGCCGCTGGCCAGGCTCTGGTACTTGTAGTCCTTGCGGCGGTTCACGCTCAGTCCCTGCCCCTTGCGGGTCACGAAGTAGGCGCTCATGCGCGGCTCCTCGCCAAAGAGCAGCACGTTGAGGTCTATGCCGTAGCGCTTGGCTATCTTCGAGAGACGGTACACGCCGGGGTCGGCATCGCCGTCTTCTATCTTCCTGTAGTGTTCCAATGTAACCTCGCAAAGCTCCGCCACTTCGGCTTCGGGGATGTCGAGTACCTCGCGCAAGCCCTTCAGTCGCTGTCCTATTTGCTTTAATGTTTCTTCTGCCATTATATGTTCATTTGATTAATTCGAGTCAAAAGTACGAAAAAACTTTCATATTCAGCCCGCCGGCTTTCGTTTTCTTTCGCCCTTGGGTGATAAAACGCAAAAAGTTGCACACTGTTTTTTAGAGTGTGCAACCTTTTGAGCTGTTTTCGTGTTAATCTGTTATTGCAGCCCTGCCTTGAGCCCCCGTATCACGGCGCTGGTAAATCCGGCGTGCTCCATCTCGTTGAGTCCCTTGATGGTAAGGCCTCCGGGAGTGGTTACCTTGTCGATTTCGGCCTCGGGATGGCTGCCCGTTTGCAGCAGTAAGTCAACCGCTCCCTTGACCGTTTGCAGCACAATATCCTTGGCAACGTCGGCCTTGAAGCCCAGCTCCACGCCCCCTTCGGCCGCTGCCCTGATGTAACGCATGGCGTAGGCTATGCCGCATCCGGCCATCATGGTGCCCGCCGGCAGCAGCCGCTCGTCAACAATCATGGCCCGGCCCAGGTCGTTGAAGATGGCTGCCACGGCCTCTGTCTGCTGCGGGGTGGCATGGCAGGGGGCGATGAAGGTCATGGACGATTTTACTGCTATGGCCGTGTTGGGGATGACTTGATGCAGGCAGGGCTTTCCCGTGCCCTTATCGAGCCACTTGAAGAGCTGCTCGGAGGGGACCGAAGCTGCCAGGTTGAGTATCGACTGGCGGCTGTAGTCGAGCCCGGATTTTATCTCCTCGATGACCGGCTGCACCAGCCAGGGCTTTACGACGATGGCAATGAAGTCGGCATCGGCCACGGCCTGCCGGTTGTCGGTTATCGTGGAGGCGCCCATGTCGGCCAGGCGCCGGAGCTTGTCGGCATGAGGATTGGCCACGATGACGTCTTGCGGCGCGAATACAGTGCCCCTGATGAGGCCTTGGGCGAGGGCTCCGCCCATGGCGCCGGCCCCTATAATGGCTATTTTCATAAGTCGGAGAGTACGTTGTTGAGTCGGTTGATGAAGTCGTCGGCTTCTGTCTTGGTCAGGCAGAGCGGCGGCAGAACGCGCAGCATGTTGGTCGATGCGCTGCCCGTAAAGCAGTGTTCGTTGTAGATGAGCTTGGCACGAACGTCCTTCTGCGGCACGTCGAGCACGATGCCTATCATGAGTCCGCGGCCGCGAACCTCAAGTATGTGGGGCTGGGTGAGCTGCAGCTCGCGGAGCCGGGCTATGAGGTATTCGCCCGTTTCGCGTGCGTTTTCCACCAAATGTTCCTCTTCGAACACGTCGAGAACGGCCAAGGCAGCCGCACAGGCCAGGTGGTTGCCGCCGAAGGTGGTGCCCAGCTGGCCGTAAACGGGCCTGAACCGGGGCGATATGAGCACGCCTGCCATCGGGAAGCCGTTGCCTATGCCCTTGGCTACTGATATGAGGTCGGGGCGAATACCGAGCCACTGGTGGGCGAAGAACCTGCCGCTGCGGCCGTATCCACACTGTATCTCGTCGCAGATGAGCACGGCTCCGTACTGCTTGCAGGCGGCCTGCAGGCCCTGTGCAAACTCGGGTGTGGCCATGTTGATGCCGCCAACGCCCTGGATGCACTCCAGTATGCAGGCGCACACATCGCCTTTGGCGAGCTCCTGCTCCCATGCCTCAAGGTCGTTCATGGGCAGGAACGTGACGTGGTTGTTATCGTTCACGGGGGCAATAATCTTGGGATTGTCGGTTGCCTCGACAGCTAACGACGTGCGGCCGTGGAACGATTTGGCCACTGCCAGTATGCGCTTGCGGCCGTTGTAGAACGAGGCGAGCTTCAGACAGTTCTCGTTGGCCTCGGCTCCGGAGTTGATGAGAAACAGCTGGTAGTCGTCGTAGCCGCTGATGGAGCCCAGCCTTTGGGCCAGTTCACGTTGCAGATTGTTGATTACGGAGTTGCTGTAAAAGGGCAGCTTGCCGAGCTGCGCGGTCAGCATCTCAACGTAGTGCGGGTGGCAGTGGCCGATGCTGATGACGGCGTGGCCGCCATAGAGGTCGAGATACTCTTGCCCCTTGTCGTCCCACACCTTGCATCCCCGGCCTTTGACGATGTTGACATCGAAGAGCGGATATACGTTAAATAATTCCATGTTGATACCTCCCCCGACCCCTCCGAAGGAGGGGAGTGCCTCGCGGGGGCGCGTTTCTTGCGGGCACTGCTTGCTTGTTTGTTGTTTAATGCTTGTTTTTACTTTGCTGAATGGCTGCTTCCGTCACTCCGCTTTTTGTGAGGAGAGCCGGCTGGTCTGCTTTTGTCTTTTCCCTGTTCATCCGCTTCTACTTGTCATCCCCTCCTCTGCCTCCCCTTTCTAAGGGGAGGATACCGGTTTGCTTTGTGACAAGGAGAAGGCAGAGTCCTTATATATAATAAGGAGAAAGCAAAAAGGCGAAGCCGAAAAAGCAGACAAAGAGCCGCCAGGCACCCCCCTCCTTCGGAGGGGCCGGGGGAGGTTTTAGAACGCACTCGCCTTGAGTCTGAGCCCTTCCCGCTCGTCAATGCAGAACATGATGTTCATGTTCTGCACCGCCTGACCTACCGCTCCTTTGAGCAGATTGTCGATGCAGGAGGTTACGAGCAACTTGTCGGCGAACTTGTCGCAGTGCACCAGCGCCTTGTTCGTGTTGACTACCTGCTTCAAATCGAGCGGTTTGTCAACGTAGTGAGTGAAGGCCGCCGAGCTGTAAAACCGCCTGTAAGCCTCCGTGATGTCGTCGATATTGGCATCGGTGCGCACCACCTCGGTGGCAAAAATGCCGCGGGCGAAGTCGCCCCGATAAGGAATGAAGTCGATGGAAGCCTCCAGATGGCCTTGCACCTGGCAGAGGCTCTGCCTGATTTCGGGCACATGCTGGTGACTGAAAGCCTTGTAAATGCTCATGTTGTTGTTGCGCCAGGAGAAGTGAGTGGTTGCTCCGGGCTTCTGTCCGGCACCGGTAGAGCCCGTAATGGCATTCACCGACACGTCGCGGTCGATGATTCCCATGGCCGCGGCAGGCAGCAGTCCCAGTTCTATGCACGTGGCAAAGCAGCCCGGATTGGCCACATGGCGGGCCTTGGCTATCAGCTCCCGGTTGATTTCTGGCAGCCCGTAGACGAAGTCGTTGCCATCGGCAGCAAGGCGGAAGTCCTGTGCCAGGTCTATTATCTTTACGTTATCGGGCAGCTCGTGGCTCTGCATGAACTCCCTGCTCTTGCCGTGGCCGAAGCAGAAAAACACCACATCGACCTCATGGAAGGGCATTTCGGCGGTAAAGTGCAGGTCGGTCTCGCCGTATAAACCTTCGTGTACGTCGGTCAGCAGGTTGCCGGCATTGCTCTCGGAGTTTACGAATACGATTTCTGCCTGCCCGTGGTTGAGCAGCAGACGGATGAGTTCGCCCGCCGTGTAGCCGGCTCCGCCCAGGATTCCAATCCTTATCATGTCAGTATTTAGGCATTATCAGCCACAACAGCAGGTAGACCAGGATGCCCGGGAAGGCAGCACTGCCGATGGAGAGCACCACGTAGGTAATCCGTACCAGCGTGGGGTCGACGTCAAAGTACTCTGCTATGCCGCCGCAAACTCCACCTATCCACACATCTGTTGATGACCTTTTCAGTTTCTTGTAATTGCTCATTTCAGTCTTCTTTTAAGTCCTTTTACCCGTTAGACGCCCTCCAGACCTTAAAAGTTGCATCCCTCTTTTAATCTTCCCCAGCAGCAATCACCCCCTCCTTCGGAGGGGGCAAGGGGGAGGTTCTACCTCTCCTCCCCCTTATGAATGCCGTAGTACACGCGCAGCGGGGTAGAAGTAACCTTGATGAAGCCCTTGGCCTCCTCTGCCGTCCAGCCGTGTTGCATCTCTCCGTACTCACCTAACTTGGACTTGGTGAGGTCGTCGGGCGAGTCTACTCCCACGGTTTGGAAGCCGTAGGGGCGCAGTTTCAGGATGGCGGTGCCGTTCACGTGGCGCTGCGAACTGGCCATCATGGCCTCCATATCGGGCATGACGGGCTCCAGATATTGGCTCTCGTGCAGGAACATGCCGTACCAGTTGGCCACCTGGTCCTTCCAGTATTGCTGCCATTTGCTGAGCGTGCTCTTCTCCAAAAGCCTGTGGGCTTCGATGATAAGCATAGGAGCAGCGGCCTCGAAGCCCACGCGTCCCTTGATGCCTATAATGGTGTCGCCCACGTTGCAGTCGCGACCGATGGCGTAGGCGGCGCCTATCTGCTCAATCTTCTGTATGGCCGCAACCTTGTCGTCGAATGTTTTGCCGTTAACGGCAGCAATCTCTCCCTTCTCGAAAGTTATCCTCAGCTCGCTCTCATCCTGCCGGGTAACATGCTTGAGATAGGCCTCCTCGGGCAGTCCCTGCGTGGGGTTGAGCAGCTCGCCGCCACAGATACTGGTGCCCCAGATGCCCACGTTGTAGCTGTACTTTAGCTTCTTGAAGTCGGCCTCGAAGCCATGAGCGTTCAGATAGTCGACTTCCTCCTGCCGTGAGAGTGCGTGGTCGCGGGTCAGGGTGATGATTTCAACGCCCGGTGCCATGACCAGGAAGGTCATGTCGAAGCGTATCTGGTCGTTGCCTGCGCCCGTTGAGCCGTGTGCGATGGCATCGGCACCAATCTCGTTGGCGTAGCGCGCGATGGCGATAGCCTGGAAGATACGCTCGCTGGAGACCGAGATGGGGTAGCAGTTGTTGCGCAGCACGTTGCCGAAAATCATGTACTTCAGGCTCTTCTCGTAGTATTCCTGCGTCACGTCGAGCGTTACGTACTTCACTGCCCCCAACTTGTAGGCGTTCTCCTCGTTGGCTTTGAGCTGCCGGGGACTGAACCCGCCCGTGTTGGCACAGGCTGCGTACACGTTCCACCCATCCTGCGCGAGCTTCATGACGGTATAAGAAGTGTCCAGACCGCCCGAATACGCCACCACTACCGACTTCTTGGAGCCGGCGTGTGAGCCCACTTCCGGCCCCTCACCGGTGAGGGGTGTTGCGGCTGTCTGGCCGCATGGCGTTGCCTGCCCACTGTTTGTTCCTGTTAAATTCTTCGCCTTTGTTTCCATCATTCTGTATTCTTGTTTATCTTTGATTTCATGTATTTTCCGCTTTGTCTCGCCTATTGCCCGCGCCATGCCAGCCGTTCAGTCTTCATGAGTCTATGCTCCCCTCCCTCGGGAGAGGCTGAGCTGGGCCCTCAATCCTCCTTATCCGCTCCAATACGTCTTTGGGTAACTTGGCCGGCAGATGCTCCTCGGGGTCGTAGAGCATGGCGGTGCAGATGCAGTAACGGCGGTTGGTGCGGTGCAGCACGTCAACGTTGATGCAGCCCTCGCAGCCCCGCCAGAAGGCTTCATCGTCCGTCAGGTCGCTGAAAGTGACCGGATGGTAGCCCAGCTGCGTGTTCATCTTCATGACTGCCGAGCCGCTGGTGAGCGAGAATATCTTGGCATGAGGCCAGCGGGTGCGGGCAAGCGTGAAGGTGAGGTCTTTGATGCGCTTGGATATGCCGCGGCCTCTGAAGTCGGGATGCACGATGAGTCCCGATGTGGTTACATAGTGTTTGTTGCCCCAGGTCTCAATGTAGCTGAAGCCGGCGAACCGCTCTCCCTCGAGCGCTATTACCGCTTTGGCCTCGCGCATCTTGGTAGCAAGGTACTCGTGGGTGCGCTTGGCTATGCCGGTACCGCGCACTTTGGCGGCCTCGGCCATGGTTTGCAGGATGGTGTCGACGTATTTCTCATGCGACTGGTCGGCCACCATCACGCTTATTTCTTCCATTTTCTGACTTTCTATTTTATCTGCGGGACGGCCAGACCGAGCGCCTGGAGCAGCCCGGACTTGGAGGCACCCTCCCTGATGACGATGAAGATGGTGTCGTCACCGGCTATTGTGCCCAGTATCTCGGGTATGGTACTGTTGTCGATGTCGTAGGCTATGGAGCTGGCATAGCCCGGGCGGGTCTTGATAACGCACATGTTGCCGGAGAAGTTGACCGACACGAAGCCCGGCGAGCGGAGCATCTCGGTGGCCGTTTGGGGTTTGGAGACGCGCTTGTACATGGTTTCGTTGGGCAGTACGTACACGTACTTGCCGTTCATGCTGGCAGCTTTAGCCACCTTGAGTTGCTTCATGTCGCGGCTCAGTGTGGCCTGCGTGAGCGTGAAACCTTCCTTGGCCAGCTCTTTCAGCACTTCGTCCTGGCTGCCCATCTCCTTGCTCGAGATGAGCATCTTCAGGGCTTCCATCCTCTGGTTCTTTATCTTCATGCGGGTGAATTTTTATTCGTTAGCGATTGCAAAAGTAGGTATTATTTATGCAACTGCCAAATATAAAAGTATATTTTTGTGTTTTTAATGGTATATTTTTCCGTTTTCTTTCCTCCTGAGTGATATTTATGCAACTTCGGGCGGATGTTAACCGTTATCCTTTATGACCCGAAACGGGTGGCCGAAGACGTGCGCCGAGGGTGTTGAAGGCATGCTTCGGGAACTTTCGACAAGTGTCGCACGATTGTTTGACACTTGTCGCACATGAATTCGACAAGTGTCAAAAGTTCCCGAAACTATCTTTCGAGACTTCAAGTCGTGTATCCATGTACAAAAATCAATGGATACATAACTTGCTTTATTCTAAATTCGTAGAACTTTAATATATCGTCACGGATTTATAAATTGGAATTTACCTACCGAAAGAGGTTTACTTGTAAACATCTAAGCTAAATTATTTCTTTTGAAATTGTTCTGCTCTCAGATATTTCGTGACGATTCTACTCTTTCATTTAGTATTTCGCACAAGTCCTTTGGTTTAATCGTCAAGCCATCTGCGGGGAGAGCTTCTTGTGAACCAGTCACACTCATGTTGAGGTGACGAACGGTATGCCCAGCCTTGCCAGCATCTTCAAATTTTTGTAACTCCACGTTTCTTTTGTATTGTATGCCAATCAACTTTGTTTTTCCCCTTGCTGTTCCAACTTCCGTGACAAAGAAATATTCTACATCAGCAAAGTGAACTTCATAAGTCTTTAAACCACTGTTCATGATGATGCCATTGTCAGTAATCACATAATATGGTGTATGATTTATTCTTTCTTTTAATACAAGCCATAGCACGAAGAGTCCGCCAATGCCGAAAAATAAAGTACTTAGCCATGCTACAATACCGTCATTACCGGAAAAAATGATATATATGCCGAGGGCAGCAAACCCCAAACTGACTGCAATGAGCAATCCGCTTTTCCAAAGAGAATGATAAACTTTGATAGTTTCCATAAATTCCGATTTATAAGACTGTTGCGGTTTGACTATTACTTATTCTTTATTGTTACTGTAGCAATGTACTCTGTACTCTCATCAGTGCCTATCTTTGGGTCGGCAATACTGAATTCGCCACCCGTGACGTTCATGAAATGGCAGATGGAAATTCCCAAGTCTATCTTCTGTACATCCCAAGTAGCACTGCTACGATTGGCAGACGAATGCTTCAGATAGAAATGGTAGGCATTACCATCCTTGACAACACGGCATGGCTGGCGGTTGGCAGCAGATGGTGCCCATCTTACAGCATCAAGGGCATCGTCATAATCTGATGCACTCAATGGTGTGGAGAAGGTTTTGTCGAAAAACAGTTCAGACGGTTCCAGTCGCTCATCGCCGTGTACGGTTGCACGTAGCTTGATGTCCGCCTCGGCTCGTTCTGTAGCCGGATAGCCCAGCGAGGTGACGGTGGGCATCAGTTCGCCATCCGCAGTTTCAGCTGCCTGCTCGAACAACTCGCGTTTCATCGTACCGCGAATCCACGTGGTACCAATGCCAAGAGACCACGCATAGAGCACAAACTGCTCGAAAGAATAGCCGAAAGCCTCTTCACAATGGGCCACCATCGGAACTTTACCTGCTACGTACAGATGCTCTCCATTAATTACGGGACTTGAAAGCCCATGCTCCTTTGCATCAAGAAACACGAAGCTCACGGAAATGCCATACGGATTGGTGATGGTTGCCGCATAGTCTGAGAGTTTCTTCACGTCTTCTTCACTCAGCGGTCGCCCGTCAAAAGTGCGAACGCTCTTCCTTGTTCTAATCAGTTCTATCATATTCATGCCAGTCAGTATTTGTAATTGTAGTATGGGGTTATCCGTTGGCACGAATGATGTCGGCCACGGTTACATGCTCGTTTCTGAACCGTAGTGTACCTGCCTCCATTGGCATGTGGATAGCCGTCTTCGGACAGTTGTGCAGACAGGCATAGCATACTTCGCAATGGTCGGAGAACTTCACTCCATCCTTGTCACGGTGATATTATTAGCCGGACAGACCTTGGCGTAGGGTTTGCCGCTGCTTAGCTGTCGCTGCGGGCAAAGATGCGGAGAATGTAGAGGAACAGGTTGATGAAGTCGAGATAGAGGTTCAGCGCACCGAAGAGGGCAATCTTCTGTGCGCCCTCGCCCATGTCGGTCTGCATGGCCAGCATGCGCTTGATGGACTGCGTGTCCCAGGCAGTAAGCCCAACGAACACTGCCACGCCGATGTAGCTTATCACCAGGTCGAACATCGTGCTCTTGATAAGGAACACGTTGACTACTGTGGCAATGATGACGCCTATGAGCAGCATCATCAGCAGGCTGCCCAAGCGGGTGAGGTCGCGGTGTGTAAAATAGCCGTAGGCGGCCGTTGCGCCGAATGTTCCGGCCGTTATGAAGAACACCTTGGCTATGGTGCCGAGCTGGAAAGCCAGGAACACCGACGACAACACGACTCCGTTGAGGACTGAGTAGAGGATAAACAGCAACGTGGCTGTTTGGAGTGACAACTTGTCAAGTCGTGCTGTAATCCACATCACCAGCGCTATCTCGGCCACAAAGAGTCCTATCACCACAGCCTTGCTGCTGTAGATGGTGCTCACAAGGCCCGGCGAAGCGGCTACGCCGTAGGCCGTTACGGCCGTGATAAGCAGGGCCAGCGTCATCCATACATACACTTTGCGCATCAAGGCCGGAAAAGCCATGGACAAAGAGCCTTCTTTCTCCCTGATCATTCTTTCTAATTCGTTTACTTCCATATTCTTTCTTGTTTTGTTTGTTTCACTCTGCAAGACCGTGCCGGCGGGTGGGTTGGCGGCTTGCCAACCTGTTTCAGCAGCGCGGCATGTCGTTTGCAAATATAGTGCTTAATAATCGTATCAGCAAAAGGAATGCCAATTTTTTAGGTTATTTGACTCCGGCGGCCGGCCGTTTTTTCAGCCCGGCGGCGCTGTCTTTTCTCTTCGGGCGTTGTTGCTGCATGTCCGCTCTCTTCCTGCATCCCCATTATATAATAAGGAGAAGAAATGTCTGGAGTCCTATTTTTGTAAATTTAGCGGAAAAGTTTGCGTGTTTTTGAATTTTTCCTTTTATTTTGTTTGGCTGTTACTGTTTTTTGTTCTACCTTTGCATCCGCTTTCGGGTAATCCCGTAGGCCATCAAAAGAGTTCTTTGAAACGATTTACATAGACAGAAAAGTAGTACGAGAAGCGGGCGCTTTTTCTATTTATATCAATAGGTAGTGAAGCGTCCGGGTAAAAGAAACGAACCGTTCAATTCATATATTGAAAAGACTTCTTGAAGAGAATAGACGGACATCCGAGAACAGACAGACCTTTTCCGTGCCTTTCGTGGCATGGGAATAGAATTCATATTTTACAATGGAGAGTTTGATCCTGGCTCAGGATGAACGCTGGCTACAGGCTTAACACATGCAAGTCGAGGGGCATCATGCGGGTTGCTTGCAACCTGTGATGGCGACCGGCGGATGGGTGAGTAACGCGTATCCAACCTTCCCTTAACCGGGGCATAACCTGCCGAAAGGCAGACTAATTCCCCATGCACTCC
>FZRE01000015.1:30525-101887 GCA_900199655.1 Prevotellaceae bacterium KH2P17 | reverse complement strand
TTGTCAACCTAAAGAACATTTAACTACAAAAACTGTCAACTAAATCCAGGACAGGACGTCCTGACAGGCTTGAAGCTATGCTTCGTGAACTTTCGACAAGTGTCGCACGATTATTCGACACTTGTCACACGTTCGTGCGACACTTGTCGAAAGTTCCCGGAGCATGCCTTCAGCCTCCTCCGAATTATGCCCCCGTAACCCCGGCGGCCGTCTTTGAGCACCGGC
Organism: Prevotellaceae bacterium KH2P17; assembly: GCA_900199655.1. Taxonomy (GTDB): domain Bacteria; phylum Bacteroidota; class Bacteroidia; order Bacteroidales; family Bacteroidaceae; genus Prevotella. Next base: position 101,662 of record FZRE01000015.1, on the reverse strand, counting down.
AAAGCGACTTTTTAAGGAAAAAAAACTTCAATTATAGACGGTTATCGAGTTTTTTTATTAATTTTGTTCTTGAAACTAAACGAAGCGAGGCATGTCGCCTCTCTTCATGACGGATAATAGAAAGGAAAATATGAACAACGATTTTAGAAAGTTTGCTACCAGACATTTGGGAATGGATGGTATGGTGCTGGACGACGTAGTGAAGTCGCAGGCACAATATCTTAACCCATATATCCTGGAGGAGCGCCAGCTCAATGTCACCCAGATGGACGTGTTCTCGCGCCTGATGATGGACCGCATCATCTTCCTTGGCACCGAGATAGACGACTACACGGCCAATACGCTGCAGGCGCAGCTGCTGTATCTGGACTCTGCCGACAGCGGCAAGGACATCTCCATCTACATTAATTCGCCCGGCGGAAGCGTTACGGCCGGCCTTGGTATCTACGACACGATGCAGTTCATCTCGTCAGACGTGGCCACCATCTGCACCGGCATGGCCGCTTCCATGGCCGCCGTGCTGCTCGTAGCGGGCCAGGAAGGCAAGCGCTCGGCACTTACCCACAGTCGGGTGATGATACACCAGCCTCTGGGCGGCGTGCAGGGACAGGCCTCGGACATTGAAATCGAGGCCAAGGAGATACAGAAGTTCAAGAAAGAACTCTACACCATTATCTCCAACCACTCGCATACGCCGTTCGAGAAGGTATGGCAGGACAGCGACCGTAACTACTGGATGAATGCCGAAGAGGCCAAGGAGTACGGAATGATAGACACCGTTCTAACAAGGAAACCATAATGCCGAAGAAAGTATGCAGCTTCTGTGGAAGAAGTGAAAAGGATGTTCGCCTGCTCATAACGGGCCTGAATGGCTACATCTGTGAGGACTGCGCCCAGCAGGCTTATGAGATAGTGCAGTCTGCCGGGCTTGGTTCGGCAGCCGTGCCGGCACGCAAGGAGGCCGCTCCCATAGAACTGAAGAAGGTTCCCAAGCCCCGTGAAATCAAGAAATACCTGGACCAGTACATCATTGGTCAGGACGAGGCAAAGCGCTACCTCTCCGTATCGGTCTACAATCACTATAAGCGTTTGCAGCAACCAAAGGACGAGGACGGCGTCGAGATAGAGAAAAGCAACATCATCATGGTGGGCAGCACCGGCACCGGTAAGACCCTGCTGGCCCGCACCATCGCCCGGTTGCTCGACGTGCCGTTCACCATCGTGGACGCAACTGTGTTTACCGAGGCCGGCTACGTGGGCGAGGACGTGGAGAGTATCTTGTCTCGTTTGCTCCAGGTAGCCAACTACGACGTGGCTGCTGCAGAGCGGGGCATCGTCTTCATCGATGAGATTGACAAGATAGCCCGCAAGAGCGACAACCCCAGTATTACCCGCGACGTGAGCGGCGAGGGCGTACAGCAGGGCCTGCTCAAGCTCCTCGAGGGCACCATGGTGAACGTTCCGCCCCAGGGAGGGCGCAAACATCCCGACCAGGAGTACATCCACGTAGACACCAAAAACATCCTCTTTATCTGCGGAGGGGCATTTGACGGCATCGAACGCAAGATAGCCCAGCGCCTCAATACGCACGTGGTGGGCTACAACTCGGTGCAGAACGTGGCCAAGATAGACAAGGGCGACCTCATGCAGTACATCCTGCCGCAGGACCTCAAGAGCTTTGGGCTCATCCCGGAGATAATCGGGCGGCTGCCGGTGCTTACCTATCTCAACCCGCTCGACCGTGAGGCACTGCGCCGCATACTGAGTGAACCGAAGAATTCCATCATCAAGCAGTACGTCAAACTGTTCGAGATGGACGGCATCGAGCTTCGTTTTGCGGAGGATGCGCTCGACTTCATCGTCGACAAAGCCGTGGAGTACAAGCTCGGGGCACGCGGACTGCGCTCCATCGTGGAGGCAGTGATGATGGATGCCATGTTCGAGATACCCTCCAAACGCGTAAAACACTTCGAGGTGACCCTCGACTATGCCCGCCGTCAACTTGACAAGGCGCACCTGCAGAAGCTGGAGTCGGCATAGCCAATCCTATCAAGGCCCTTGGGCGGCGCAGGCCTCCAAGGGTCTTCCTTCCACTCTTGAAAAACAACCCCCGAATACAGTAGAATGCAAATCTGCCTGTTAACATGACCCAGAAAGATAACCTTGCCAAACAACTGAAACACTACTTCGGCTTCGATACGTTCAAAGGCGACCAGGAAGCCATCATCAACAACCTGATGAAAGGCAACGACATGTTCGTGCTCATGCCCACGGGCGGCGGCAAGAGCCTGTGCTACCAGCTGCCGTCATTATTGATGGAGGGCACTGCCATCGTGGTTTCGCCGCTCATCGCGCTGATGAAGAACCAGGTCGATGTCATCAACGGACTGGGCGAAGGCGAAGGAGTGGCCCACTTCCTGAACTCTTCCTTGAACAAGGCCGCTATCCTCCAGGTGATGGACGACGTAAGCCGGGGCGTTACGAAGCTGCTCTACGTGGCTCCCGAATCGCTGAACAAGAAGGAGAACATCGAGTTTTTCAAGACCGTCAGGATATCTTTCTACGCCATAGACGAGGCCCACTGCATCTCCGAGTGGGGCCATGACTTCCGGCCGGAGTACCGCAACATCCGCCATGCCATCGACGAGATAGGCAGCGCCCCCATCATAGCACTCACCGCAACGGCCACCGACAAGGTGCGCACCGACATCAAGCGAAGCCTGGGTATTGAGAACGCGCTCGAGTACAAGAGCTCTTTCAACCGCCCGAACCTTTACTACGAGGTGCGGCAGAAGCGCAGCGAGAAGGACACCAACGCCCAGATAGTGCAGTTCATACGCAAACACGCCGGCAAGAGTGGCATCATCTACTGCCTCTCTCGTAAGAAGGTGGAGGAGCTGGCGGAGATTCTGAAGACCAACGACATCAAGGCAGCGCCCTACCATGCCGGACTCGACAGCGCCACTCGCTCCAAAACGCAGGACGACTTCTTAATGGAGCGCATCGACGTAATCGTGGCCACCATCGCCTTTGGCATGGGAATAGACAAGCCCGACGTGCGTTTCGTCATCCATTACGACATCCCCAAGAGCCTCGAAGGCTACTATCAGGAAACCGGCCGCGCCGGTCGGGACGGCGAAGAGGGCATCTGCATAGCCTTCTACTCGCGCAAAGACCTCGACAAACTCAAGAAGTTCATGGAGGGAAAGCCCATAGCCGAGCAGGAGATAGGCCGCCAGCTGCTGCAGGAAACGGCCGCTTACGCCGAGTCGTCGGTATGCCGCCGCAAGCTGTTACTGCACTATTTTGGCGAGCCCTACCCAAAAGACAACTGCGGAATGTGCGACAACTGCCTCCATCCCCACCAGAAGCGCGAGGCCAAGGACGCACTGGTCATGGTGCTCAAGGCCATCACCGCCGTGAAGGAGAACTTCAAGCAGGAGTACGTGGTCGACTTCCTGGAAGGCAAGGAGACCGAAGACATACTCTCGCACAAGCACCACGAGTTGGACGACTTCGGCATAGGAGCCGACGAGGACGAGAAACTCTGGAACCCCGTTATCCGCCAGGCACTGCTTGCGGGCTATCTGCGCAAGGACGTGGAGAACTACGGTCTGCTCAAGATAACGGCCGCCGGCAAGCGCTTCATGAAGCATCCCGAATCGTTCGAGGTGCAGGAAGACATCGATGCAAGCGACGACTACGAGGAAGACTCCACCGGAGCAGGCGCCGGCGCACTCGACCCGGCGCTCTACTCCATGCTCAGGGACCTGCGCAAGAAAGTGGCCCAGAAGCTCAACCTGCCGCCTTACGTCATCTTCCAGGACGTCTCGCTGGAGCAGATGGCCACCATGTACCCCGTCAACTGTCAGGAGTTGCAGCAGATACAGGGCGTGGGCGCCGGCAAGGCCAAGCGCTACGGAGCCGAGTTCCTGGAGCTTATCAAGCGCCACTGTGAGGAAAACGACATCGAACGCCCCGAGGAGCTGCGCGTGCGAACCGTAGCAAAAGGCTCGTTGCAGAAGGTTAAAATCATCCGTAACATTGACCTCAAGGTGGCCCTGGACGACATAGCACCGGCCCTGGGGCTCGACTTTGACGAGCTGCTGGACGACATAGAGGACATTGTTTACAGCGGAACGAAGATAGACATAGACTATTTTCTGGAGGACGTGATGGACGAGGAGCACGTTGACGAAATCTATGAATACTTCCGCGAGAGCGATACCGACGACCTGGAGACAGCACTCGACGAGCTCGGCGGCGACTGCACGGAGGAGGAGATACGGCTGGTGCGCATCAAGTTCCTCTCCGAGATGGCCAACTAACGCCCCCGGCGCCTCCTTGCCGGGGCTGCAATGCCGGGTTGCGAGGCAGCCCGGAAGAGCAGCCGTTACTGCTTGTAAATCAATTACTTATTACCTGCAAAGACTGCCCTTCATCCCCTCGCTCCAACCGGAGCTATGCTTCAAGGCCGTTGAAGGATAGCTTCAAGGCGCTTGAACATGGCATTCAAGGGGCTTGAAAGTATGCTCCTGCAACTTTGCTTATTTGTTGCTCGGTTGGCGGATACCTGTTGCTCGGTTGGCGGACGGCCGCAGAAGGTTCCCGCTCCTATCCTCCGGCACCGCAAAAGGCGGCAAATTATTAAAAAAGAATAAAAAGAAAGGAAAAAGAAACGTGTTTGTTTCGAATTCTGGAAAATACGTTATTTTTGTATCCTAAGCAATATCATGACGAAAGCCGGGGCTTTCTTTATTCAACATCTGTGATGAATGGCATGCAAAATATAACCTGACATCAAACACATTTATCGCAGAAAACAGGCAGAGAACATATCCTTTATCAACTAACCTATATGAAAAGAACAACAAACATGAAACATCTCAGAAGACAGGATGAGGCCTGCCACGGTCTACGCGTGCTGCAGGCAGCTGCCTTCTTGCTGTGCGTTGGCTCTCCGGCGGCCTATGCCGGCCGGCCTGTTGCCGGCCTTCAGGGGCCTTCGGTGGCAGTGGTACAGCAGCAGAAAGTAATCAAGGGCAAGGTTGTGGATGCTCACGGCGAGCCGCTGATAGGCGTAAGCGTAACGGAGCAGGGCACCTCCAACGGTGCGATAACCGACATGGAGGGCAACTTCGAGCTTACGCTCCGCAATCCGGATGCCATGCTCAGGTTCAATTATGTGGGCTTTGACCCGCAGGTTCTCAAACCTCAAAGCGGCATGACCGTTACCATGAAAGACGCTTCTACCGAGCTCAACGAGGTAGTGGTGGTGGGTTACGGCACGCAGAAGAAGGCCGACCTCACCGGCGCTGTTGCCAATGTAGACGTGGGCAAGGCCATAGCCAGCCGCCCCATCACCGATGTGGGCAAGGCGTTGCAGGGCATCACGCCCGGTCTTACCATCACCAACAGCACCGGTGGAGTAGGAACAGAGTCCACCATCAGGCTCCGCGGCTCGGTGGGTTCTTTGAGTGCGGGTTCCGGAACGGCTCCCCTTATCCTCGTGGACAACGTGGAGGTGCCCGACCTGAACCTCGTCAATCCCGACGACATACAGAGTATCTCGGTGCTGAAGGATGCCGCTTCGGCCTCCATCTACGGCACCCGGGCAGCCTGGGGCGTTATCCTGATAACCACCAAGCAGGGCTCCGCCAACGACAACGTGCGCGTAACGTACTCCAACAACTTTGCCTGGAACAAGCCGACGAAGATGCCCAAGGTGGCATCTGCATCGGACAATGCCAACTTCATCTGGGCTATCATGCAGCGTCTTGGCGTGACCCAGCAGAGCAACATTGGCTATACGCTCGACGAGTATTCAATAGGAAAAATCCAGGAGTGGGAAGACAAGTACGGCGGAATGTCGCAGAGCGAGCTCGGCGAGATGCAGGAAGGCCGCGACTTCGAGCTGCTCAACGGCAAGACTTACTTCTACCGGTCGTTCGATCCCATAAAGGAATTCACCCGTAACTGGACTCCCCAGCAGACTCATAACCTCTCGGTAACGGGCGGAAGCAAGCGCACAACGTACAACATCAGCATGAGCTACCTGAACCAGAAGGGCATCATGAAGTTCAATACCGACAAGTACGACCGCTACACGCTGCACAGCAACATCACCACCAGCATCCGCGACTGGTGGCAAGTGCACACAAACCTGCTGTTCACACGCTCCAACAACGACCAGCCCTACCGCTACACGTCGGGCCAGTACGATGCCTGGTTCTACCTGATGCGCTGGCCCCGCTGGTATCCTTATGCCGATTACGAGGGCAAGCCCTTCCGTTCGGCCGTTACGGACATCAAGAACGGCAACCGCGAAAACCTGGCCTCAACCTACGTAAGGGCCAATGTGGGCACGGAACTCACGCCGCTCAAGAACCTTACAGTGAACTTCGACTACACCTTCGGCTACATTAACGACGCCCAGAAGCGCAACGGCGGCACCGTGATGGCGTACAACATGTTTGCTACGGCACCGTTCAGTAACTACGTAGACATCTATGGCACAACCCATAACCGCACGGTGCAGACCAGCCGGTACACGCTGCAAAACATCTTCAAGGGCTATGCCACCTACAGCTTCAACATCGAGCAACGGCACGACTTCAAGGTTATGGCGGGCTTCGATGCCGAGACGCGTGAGGCGTTCGCGCACTATTCGGAGCGCCGGGGGCTCATTAGTCAGGACTTGCCCGAGATTGCGCTGGCCGTTGGCGACCAGTATTCGTTCAACAGCGACTACAGTTTTCACAACGATTTTGCCGCTGCCGGCTTCTTCGGTCGTATCAACTACGACTTCATGCAGAAGTATCTGCTCGAGGTGAACGCCCGCTACGACGGCTCTTCACGCTTCCCCAAAGGCAAGAAGTGGGCCTTCTTCCCGTCGGTATCTGCCGGCTGGCGTGCCTCCGAAGAGAAGTTCATGAGCTGGGCCAAGCCAACTCTTTCGTACCTGAAGCTGCGCGCTTCGTGGGGCACCATCGGCAACCAGGACGTTGCGGCCAACTCTTTCGTCTCCACCATGACGTCGGGCAACTCCGGCTGGATAGTGGATGGAGCGCAGATGTTGTCGCTTGGCGCGCCCACGGTCATTTCCTCCAACCTTACGTGGGAGCGTGTCACGACGCTCGACTTTGGCATCGATGCCGGCTTCTTCAATGATGAACTGAGCCTGACGGCCGACTGGTACCACCGTGTTACATCCGATATGCACACCGCCGGCGAAGCTCTGCCCGTTACGTTTGGTGCCAAGGTGCCCAAGGTTAACTACGGTGAGCTGACCGGCAACGGCTTCGAGATAGGCCTGAACTATCAGCATCGCTTCGCCAACGGATTGGGTGTGCAGGCCGGGGCATCGTTTTCGCACGTCATCGAGCGCATCACCAAGTTCAATTCTCAGGACCGCGACATCTACGGAAACTATGAAGGCAAGCGCCTGGGCGAAATCTGGGGCTACGTTACCGACCGCCTCTTCCAGGCCGACGACTTCAATGCGGACGGCACGCTCAAGGCCGGCATCCCCTCACAGTCGCTCTATGAGACCGGCTCCTTCAAGTTCGGGCCGGGCGACGTGAAGTACAAGAACCTCGACGATGACGACAAGATAAGCTACGGCTCCAATACAGTAGAGGACCACGGAGACCTCAAGGTCATCGGTAACTCACTGCCCAACTACGAGTACAGCTTCAATGTGGGGGCCAGTTATGCCGGCTTCGACTTCAGCGCTTTCTTCCAGGGAGTGGGCAAACACGACTTCTGGGCCTTCGGAAGTGTGGCCATTCCGGCCGGTGGTTCAGGCTATCTGGACGCTGCCTTCGAGCATCAGATGGACTACTGGACGCCTACCCACACCGATGCTTTTTATCCGCGGCCCTCTAACATGGCCTGGGTAAGCAACGGACAGAACTATCTTCGCCAGACGCGTTTTCTCTGTAACATGGCTTATCTGCGCTGTAAGAACATCACGGTGGGCTACACCGTGCCCGCCACTTGGCTCAAGAAGATTTATTTAACCAGTGCCCGGGTCTATCTGAGTGCCGAAAATCTGTTCGAATTCGACGACATGAAGATTCCCGTTGACCCCGAATCGACCGATTACAAGGCAGGTTACGGCAGCGGATCGTGGTCTTTCGGGCGCAGCTATCCCTATTCGCGCACGCTCTCTTTCGGCATGCAAATCGTGTTCTAACATTAAATGAAAATCATGATGAAAACAAAAATATTGACCATAGCGCTGCTGTCGCTGGCTTTGACATCGTGCGACGACTACCTGACCCGCGACCCGATGGACACCGTTACCGACAAGCAGGAATTCTGGAACAGCGAGTCGAACATCCGTTCGTCGGTCTACGACTTGTACACAACCTACTTTCCCGGCTACCGGTCGAGCTGGGAACGGGCCGATTTCTACTCACAGACCAACGTTGCCGACTGGACTGATGACAACGCCCAGCAGCAGGCAACCTTCTTTACCAAGGTTGCACCCACCACTGCTGCAAGCTCCTCGTGGAACTTCGACGACCTTCGGACCATCAACCTGATTATCAACCGCGTTGAAAACAGTGCGCTTGGCGACGAGCCCAAGAACCATTGGCTGGGCGTGGGGCGCTTCCTCCGAGCCATGGAATACGCCAAGCTGGTGTCGCGCTTCGGCGATGTGCCCTACTTTGACGAGGTCTTGGGCAATACCGATTACGACAAACTGTACAAGCCGCGTGAGCCTCGAACCACGATAATGGACAACGTACTGGCCGATTTACAGTTCGCTACGCAGAACATCCGGATAGCTGACGGCACGGCCGGGCTGGTCATCAACCGCGACGTGGCAAAGGCCTTCGCCTCGCGCATCATGCTCTTCGAGGGTACATGGCAGAAGTACCGCGCCAAGAACACGGACTACGCAAAGAAGTATCTGCAGGCAGCAAAGGACTTTGCCCAGGCCATCATGGACGAGAATAAGTACTCGCTGTGTGCCGACTACAAGGCACTCACCACCTCCGTAGACCTGGCCGGCAATCCCGAAATCATCATGTACCGCTCCTATATCGACGGTATCGTGACCCACAGTCTGATGGCCTTCCAGAACACCGAGGCCGAGATTGACAGCCCCTCGCGCTCGTTCGTCAACGCGTTCCTCACCAAGAACGGCCTGCCCGTTCACCAACAGGGCAACACGATGTACAAAGGAGACAAGTGGTTCTTTGACGAAATGGCCGACAGAGACCCGCGTCTGCTGGCCAATGTGGACCAAACGGGGTTGCGCCTGGTCGGTGCGGCCGACGTGTGGGCCATCTCCGGCTATTTTGCCAACCGCTTCGTGAACCCCGACCTGATTGACTCGCCGGGCGGAAAGAGCAACACCTGCATTACCGACGCACCCGTGATGAAGTACAACGAAGTGCTGATGAACTACATCGAGGCCGCGGCTGAGCTGGCCGAACTGGGCGCCTACACGCTCACGCAGGCCGACTTTGACAAGACCATCAACACCTTGCGCGACCGCACCAGCACCCAGATGCCCCACGTACAGCTTGCAGGAGGCAGCCTCTCCGTAAACGGCACCGTCATCAACGACCCCGACCGCGACGCCGATGTGCCTGCCGTGCTGTGGGAGATACGCCGCGAACGCCGCACCGAGCTGGCCTACGAGGGCATCCGCTTTAACGACATTCGCCGTTGGGGCAAGCTGCAGTATGCCGACATGAAGCTGAATCCCGACATCAACCGCGGCGCCTGGCTCGACAAGCCCCGCTTTGTGGCCTGGTACAACGCCAGCCACGGGAAGCCCATCACGGTCGATGCACTGAAGAGCATCACGCTCGACAGGGCCGGAGATGCCGGCTACATCGTGCCCATTACGGACCAGGCGCTGCTGCGCACCTATGCAGAGAAGGACTATCTCTACCCGTTGCCCGAAGACCAACTGACGCTTTACAAGAGCCGCGGCTACACTTTGGAGCAGAACCCGGGCTGGTAACGCACGCCCGGTGCAACAAGACAAAACGCAGAACGAGGCACACCTGTAAGCGGGTATGCCTCGTTCTTTTGTTTCGCAAGAGGCAACCGGTAATTTCGGGGCGGTCTTTCTCCAGCCGCTTACGGATGTTCTGAAACCGCAGCTTATCTCTTGATGGCCAGTCGTTTACGTCATGCAGAGAGGGTGCCTCATCCCCTCGCTCCAACCGGAGTTATGCTTCAAGGCCGTTGAAGGATAACTTCAAGGCGCTTGAATGCCGTGTTCAAGAGGCTTGAAAGCATGGGTCAGGAAGCGGGAAGGAAATAGGCAGCCGGCGGGAGGGGTTCTGCCGGGCAGATTTGTCGGGTTTTTTACCGTCGCATTTTGCCCGCAGTCAGCGGGCGGAAAGTCGCCCCCCGCCGGCAGGCGGAAATGCAGGCGGGGCGGGGGAACATAGGAGCGGGGCCGCGGGAGCCGGCCAAATGCGCCCGAAGCCCGCAGGACAGCCCTCTCTGCCACGCGCGTTAAATACAATTAAATGCCGAAGAAAAAGCCGAAATAGGATGAAAATATGGATTTTTATTGCTAAATTTGCACGCAATAAATTTCTAAAGTACTTATGTCATCACTTATTGCAGACAAGATTGTTATGGACGGTCTGACCTATGACGACGTCCTTTTAATCCCGGCTTATTCAGCGGTTTTGCCCAAGGAAGTTAAGTTGCAAACGCAGTTTACGCGCCACATTCAGCTCAATGTGCCCTTTGTTACGGCTGCGATGGATACCGTAACGGAGAGCTCCATGGCCATAGCCATAGCGCGCGAGGGCGGCATCGGCGTTATTCACAAGAACATGCCGATAGAAGAACAGGCCCGACAGGTGGCCATCGTGAAGCGTGCCGAGAACGGCATGATTTACGACCCAGTGACCATTCTCAAGGGTCGCACCGTCAGAGAGGCCCTGGGCATGATGGCGGAGTACCACATCGGCGGCATTCCGGTGGTAGATGAGGAGAACCATCTGGTAGGCATCGTGACCAACAGAGACCTGCGCTTCGAGCGCCGGATGGACAAGCTGATAGACGAAGTGATGACGTGCGAGCATCTGGTAACCACGCATCAGCAAACCGACCTGGCTGCTGCCGCGCAGATACTGCAGGAAAACAAGATAGAGAAACTGCCCGTTGTAGACCGTGACAACCACCTCGTGGGGCTCATTACCTACAAGGACATCACCAAGGCCAAGGACAAACCCATGGCCTGCAAGGACGAGAAAGGGCGCCTGCGCGTGGCCGCCGGCGTTGGCGTTACGGCCGACACGATGGAGCGGGCGCAGGCCCTGGTAGAGGCCGGAGTGGACGCCATCGTCATTGATACGGCCCACGGCCATTCCAAGGGCGTAATAGGCAAGCTGCACGACGTGAAGAGTGCCTTCCCCAACCTCGACGTCGTGGTGGGCAACATCGCCACGGGCGAGGGCGCAAAGTTCCTCGTTGAGAATGGTGCCGATGCCGTGAAGGTGGGCATCGGGCCGGGTTCCATCTGCACAACACGCGTGGTGGCCGGCGTCGGTGTGCCCCAGCTGAGCGCCGTTTACGACGTATATCAGGCCCTGAAGGGTACCGGCGTGCCTCTGATAGCCGATGGCGGACTGCGCTACTCGGGCGATGTGGTCAAGGCATTGGCTGCCGGCGGCAACAGTGTTATGATAGGTTCGCTTGTTGCGGGCACAGAAGAATCGCCGGGCGAGACCATCATCTTCAACGGTCGTAAGTTCAAGAGCTACCGCGGCATGGGCTCACTGGAGGCCATGGAGCAGAAGAACGGCTCGCGCGACCGCTACTTCCAGAACGACATCAAGGAGGCCAAGAAGCTGGTGCCCGAGGGCATCGCCGGCCGTGTTCCTTATAAAGGCACCGTGCAGGAGGTTATCTACCAGCTGGTTGGTGGCCTGCGTTCGGGCATGGGCTACTGCGGTTCGGCCACCATCGAGCAGCTGCACAACGCCAAGTTCACGCGCATCACGAACGCCGGAGTGCTTGAGAGTCACCCCCACGATATCACCATCACGAGCGAAGCTCCTAACTACTCCCGCCCGGAGTAGTGGGTGCCGGCAGCGGTTCTGCAGGCTTAGGCCGGCCGAGCCCGCGGCTCGCAAACCTGATATGGAATGAAGAAGAAAGTGTTGTCGGCCGTCTTGCTGCTGCTCGGTCTTACGGTTCAGGCTCAGGAAGACCCTGTTGTGATGACCGTGGGAGGCCACGCCGTGCCCCGTTCGGAGTTCGAGTATTCGTACAACAAGAACAACGGCGAGGGCGCAATAGACCGCAAGAGCGTGGCCGAATATGCCGAGATGTTTGCCAACTACAAGCTCAAGGTGCTGGCGGCAGAGGCTGCCGGGCTGGATACTCTGCAGTCGTTTCGCGACGAGTTCGCAGGTTATCGCGACCAGCAGGTTCGCCCTGCCATGATAACCGATGCCGATGTGGAGCGCAAGGCGCGGCAGATTTACGAGGAATCGCGCAGCCGCGTCGATGCCAACGGCGGCCTGCTGAGGCTGTGCCACATCTTTGTGCACATGGCGCAGAAGGCTTCGGCCGACGAAGAACGGTCTGCCAAGCTGCGCATAGACTCCGTGTACCGTGCCCTGCAGGCCGGAGCAGACTTTGCCGAACTGGCCCGCAAGCGTTCTGACGAGCGGGAGTCGGCCGTCAATGGCGGCGAGCTGCCCTGGATAGAGCGTGGCATGACGCTGCCGGAGTTCGAGAACGAGGCTTTTGCCCTGCGCCCCGGCCAGATGAGCAGGCCCTTTACGTCGCCTGCGGGCTGGCATATCCTGCTGCTGAAGGAGAAGCGCAACTACTTTGCTTACGACAGCGTGAAGGCCGACATCATGCGCTTTATCGACCAGCGCAACCTGCGCGAGGCCCTCATCGACGAGCGGCTCGACTCGCTCTCACGTGCCTCGAAGCCCCATCTCTCGGCAGCCGAGATACTCGAAGCCCGCAAGCGGCAGATGGAATCCGAGGATCCAAACCTGCGATACCTCATCAAGGAGTATCACGACGGGTTGCTTCTGATTGAAATCAGCAACCGTACCGTATGGGAAAAGGCCGCCAACGACGAGGCCGGACTGCAGTCCTACTTCGCCCGTAACAAGAAGAAATACCGCTGGGAGCAGCCTCGCTTCAAGGGCGTTGCCTGCCATGCGCGCAGCAAAAGCGACCTGAAAGAGGTTAAACGCATCGTTAAACGCACGCCTTTCGGCCAGCTCACGGAGGCGCTGAACAACCATTTCAATGCCGGGAGCACAGAACGCGTAAGGGCGGAGAAGGGACTCTTCAAGCCCGGAAGCAACGACGTGGTGGACAGCAAGGTGTTCCATGCCGGGGCGGTGAAGCCCGTTGAAGGCTTTGCTTACTGCGGCGCCTTCGGTAAAAAGCTCAAGTCACCGCGCGAGATGGACGATGTACGCCAGCTGGTGGTGGCTGATTACCAGGATGCTCTCGAGAAGGAGTGGGTGCAGTCGTTGCGTAGAAAATACACGGTAACGGTCAATAAGGCCGTTCTCGCTACAGTGAACAATCATTAGAAATACAAGATATGAATAAAGGATATAAACTTTTTGCAGGCTGCATGGCCTGCCTGCTGCTGGCAGGAATGAGTGCCAACGCTCGCCAGACGGGCCGGCACGCTGCTGCCAACGATACTGCAGTGGTGGCCAAGGAGGAACCCAAGGCGCCCGAGTCGGCCGTAATAGACGAAGTGGTGTGGGTAGTAGGCGACGAACCGATACTGAAATCGGACGTTGAAGTGATGCGCATGCAGGGTCAGGCCGAAGGAATGAAGTGGGCCGGAGACCCCGACTGCTCCATTCCCGAGCAGATAGCAGTGCAGAAACTCTTCCTTCACCAGGCCGATTTGGACTCTATCGAGGTGTCTGAGTCGGACGTTACAAGCAGCATAGACCAGCAGATAGACTACTGGCTGCAGATGACCAACGGCTCGAAGGAGAAGCTGGAGGAATACCGCGGCATGTCGATAGCCCAGATGAGGCAGCAGATGCACGACGACTTCAAGAACCAGCAGCTCATCACCAAGATGCGACAGGAGCTGGTGAAGGACATCACCGTGACGCCCGCCGATGTGCGCAAGTATTTCGAAAAGCTGCCCGAAGACAGCGTGCCCTACGTTCCGACGGAGGTGGAAGTGGAAATCCTGACCCGCCAACCCAAGGTTTCGCAGGACGAAATAAACCGGGTAAAGGAGGTGCTGCGCAGCTATACCGACCGTGTTACGCGCGGTGAGACCACCTTCGCCACACTGGCGCGCCTCTATTCCGAGGACCCCGGCACGGCCCGACAGGGCGGCGAGCTGGGCTACACCGGCCGGGGAACGCTCGACCCGGCCTTTGCCAACGTGGCTTTTAACCTCACCGACCCCAAGAAAATATCAAAGATTGTGGAGACGGAGTTCGGCTTCCACATCATCCAACTTATCGACAAACGCGGCGACCGCGTAAATGTACGCCACATTCTGCTCAAGCCCAACGTGTCTCAGGATGCCGTAGACAAGGCCAAGTTGCAGCTCGACTCCATCTCGAGCGATATCAAGGCCGGCAAGTTCTCGTTCGAGGATGCCGCTTCCTTCTTATCAGACGACAAGGATACCCGCAACAACCACGGCCTCATGGCATACAACGACCGCCAGAACCAGACGCTTACGTCGAAGTTCCAGATGAAGGACCTGCCCACTGAAATAGCCCGCGAGGTGGAAGGAATGAAGGTTGGAGACATCTCGAAACCCTTTGAGATGGTGAACAGCAAGGGCAAGAAAGTGTGCGTTATCGCCAAGTTGAAGGCCCGCATCGACGGCCATCGCGCCTCCATTACAGAGGACTATCAGGTCATGAAGGACCTTGTGCTGGCCAAGAAGCGTGAAGAATTCATCCACAACTGGGTGGTTGACAAAATCAGACACACGTATGTAAGGATTAACGACCGGTACAAGGACTGCAAGTTTGAATACCAAGGATGGATTAAATGACATCGAGAACTCACATATTCAGCTATCTGTGGGGGCATAGGATTGCAGGAGTTGCGGTTCTATGCCTTTTCGGCCTGTGCCTTGCATGGGCCGTGCAGCCGGTGAAGAAGCGGCCGAAATCGGACGAACGCATCTACCTCATCCACTCCGATGAGCTGCTTTTCGACCAGTTCGGCAACAATCCCGATGCCCAGATAGTGAAGGGCAACGTGCACTTCAGCCATCAGGGAGGGCACCTGTGGTGCGACAGTGCCTACTTTTACCAGGCATCCAACTCGGTCAAAGCCTTCGGTCATGTCAGGTTCAGGCAAGGAGACACGCTCTCGCTGACCTGCGAATACGCCTATTACGACGGCATGGGGCAGATGATGGAGGCCCGCCGGAAGGTGTGGCTCAAGCATCGGGGGCAGACGCTCAATACCGATTCGCTGAACTACGACCGCCTTTACAACTACGCCTTCTTTGAAGAAGGAGGCACGCTGGTTGACGGCAAGAGCAAGCTCGTGGCCGACTGGGGGCAGTACAACCTCGACACAAGGCAGTCGGTGTTCTATTACAACGTGCGGATGCGCAGCGACAAGAGCGTAATCTCTACCGATACGCTCTATTACGACACCCGAACGTCGATGGCGCACGTAGTGGGACCGAACTCGAAGATAACCTCCGACGGGAGCGTTGTGCACACCAACGACGCCTACTACAATACGAAAACCGACATGGCAAGGCTCTACGGCCGCTCGATGATGGAGGACAAACAGAAGTCAATCGTAGGAGACACGCTGCTCTACACCAAGAACGGCGACAGCTACGGCTACGGACGGGTGATTTACGTGGACAAGGAAAACAAGAACGAGCTGGACTGCGACGTGCTGCACTACAACGAGGCAACGGGCTACGGCTACGCAACAAGGAACGCGGTGATGAAGGATTTCTCGCAGGGCGACACGCTCTATGCCCACGCCGACTCCGTTAAACTCTACACGTTCAACATCAACACCGACTCTGTTTACCGCAAAGTGCACTGCTTCTACAAAGTCCGAGCCTACCGAAAGGACGTTCAGGCCGTTTGTGACTCGCTGGTATTCAACTCCGCCGACTCATGTATGACCATGTACCGCGACCCCATCGTGTGGAACGGAGCCCGCCAGCTGCTGGGCGAGAGGATAAAAGTGTACATGAACGACTCCACTATCCGCTACGCCCACGTTGACAAGCAGGCCCTCTCCATCGAGCAGATGGACGACGGGAAGCACTTCAACCAGATTTCTTCTACCGACATGATGGCTTACTTCACGGACGGAAAAATCAGGCGGTCGGACGCCATCGGCAACGTGCAGTCGGTCTATTATCCCATCAGCGACAAAGATAGTTCGCTCATAGGGCTCAACTACATCGAGACTGATACGATGAGAATGTACATGACACCCGACCGAAAACTGCAGCGGATATGGGCCTACAAGCCCACGGGCGACATGTATCCGATGACGCAGATACCGCCCCGCAAGGATAAACTCGACCGTTTTGCCTGGTACGACTACATCCGCCCGGTGGATAAGGACGATATCTTTATCTGGAAACCCAAGGCCGCGGGCGAGACTCTCAAGGAGCAGCAACGCACTGCGGCACCGCTGCAGCACATCGCCACGGAGCCCGGCAAAAATGCCGCCGAGGGCCGTGAGAAGGCCGGCAGCGGGCTATGAGGTACTTCGGAAAACGCCGGCCGCGCGGCTTCCGCCATACCTTCATCTACACGGACATGCCAAACAAGCGGCCCGAAGGTATCGTTCAGGGCGCCCGAAGGCATCCTTCAAGCCCCTTGAAGGATAGCTCCGCCCGCGGCGGCAAAATCTTCTCGTTCCGCCGCCGGCGTCGCCCTATATATAATAAGGTGTGGTTTCGCGACGGCGGCATCATCGTTTGCCTCATTACGTTGCTCCTTGTAATATGGTATTGTTTAGTAAATTAAGCTGAGATGAGTGACATTATACAACTCTTACCCGACTCTGTGGCCAACCAGATTGCCGCCGGCGAGGTTATCCAGCGGCCCGCGAGCGTGGTCAAGGAACTGGTGGAGAACTCCATCGATGCCGGTGCCCGCAACGTCCATGTGCTGGTAGTAGACGCCGGGCGCACATCCATCCAGGTGATAGACGACGGCAAGGGCATGTCTGAAACCGATGCCCGCCTGTCGTTCGAGCGGCATGCAACCTCCAAGATACGCAAGGCCGACGACCTGTTTGCCCTGCGCACGATGGGCTTCCGCGGAGAGGCGCTGGCCTCGATAGCCGCCGTGGCGCAGGTTGAACTCAAGACCCGCCAGGCCTCCGCCGAAGTGGGAACGCACCTCTCGGTGTCGGGTTCGCGCTTCGCCGGTCAGGAGCCGTGCTCTTGCCCCGTGGGCAGCAACTTCACGGTAGAGAACCTTTTCTTCAATGTTCCGGCACGCCGAAAGTTCCTGAAGTCTAACTCCACGGAGCTCAACAATATCCTGGCAGCCTTTGAGCGCATCGTGCTGGTGAATCCCGACGTGGCCTTCACGCTGCACAGCAACGGTGCCGAGATGTTCAATCTCAAGGCCTGCGGCCTGCGCCAGCGCATCATCGACGTGTTCGGCAAGCGGCTGAACCAAGACCTCTTGCCGCTCGACGTTGACACGACGATGTGCCGCATAACGGGCTTTGTGGGCAAACCGGAGGCTGCCCGCAAGAAAGGAGCCCACCAGTATTTCTTCGTCAACGGCCG
The DNA here is from genome assembly GCA_900199655.1 of Prevotellaceae bacterium KH2P17. Taxonomy (GTDB): domain Bacteria; phylum Bacteroidota; class Bacteroidia; order Bacteroidales; family Bacteroidaceae; genus Prevotella. The sequence goes on along the minus strand of FZRE01000015.1, from coordinate 83,910 downwards.
CTACATGAAGCATCCGTACTTCAACAAGGCTGTGGTTACGGCGCTCGACCGGCTGGTTCCCGTGGGCGAGCAGGTGCCTTATTTCATCTACTTCAACGTGGAGCCGGAGAACATCGACGTGAACATCCATCCCACAAAGACCGAAATCAAGTTTGATAACGAGCAGGCCATCTGGCAGATACTCGTTGCAGCGGTCAAGGAGGCTATCGGCGTGTTCAACGAAGTGCCTTCCATCGACTTCGATACGCAGGGCCGGCCCGACATTCCCGTGTTCGACGGCCGGTCGGCAGCCCCCTCGGCGCCTAAGATAAACTACAATCCGCAGTACAATCCCTTCAGGGAAAGCAAGATGAACAGCCGCAGCGAGATTCCTGACCAGTGGGAGGAACTGTACGCGGGACTCGGGGGAGAGGCGCGGCAGGATGCCGGCTTGTTTGCTCCCGATGAGGAGCAGCAGCCTGCGGGCAATGAGCAGACCATCATTGAGGAGAAGTCACCGAGCCACTATCAGTACAAGGGCAAGTACATCATGACGGCAGTCAAGTCGGGGCTCATGATTATCGACCAGCACCGGGCCCATGTCCGCATCCTCTACGAGCAGTATCTGCGGCAGTTCGAGGCGCACCGCTTCTCGCCTCAGAAGATGATGTTTCCCGAAGTAGTGCAGTTTCCGGCCTCGGAAAGCGTGCTGCTGGACAAGATACTTCCGAAGCTGCAACAGATGGGTTTCGAGCTTACAGACCTCGGTGGCAATAGTTATGCCGTGAATGCTGTGCCCTCTGACATCGAAGGACTCAATGTAGTGAACCTGATAAAGGAGATGGTCAGCGATACCATGGATAAGGGTACGGCCGTTGATGCGCGCATCAAAGAGAGCCTGTCGCTGAGTATGGCCCGCCATGCAGCTATCCCCCAAGGTCAGGTTCTAAGCAATGACGAGATGGAAAATATTATCAACAGTCTCTTTGCTTGCTCCAATGTGAATTACACACCGGATGGAAATAATATTCTGTGTATATTAAGGCAGGATGAAATCGAACATTTGCTTAGCTGATGCTGGTTTTGAGGCACGAAACTGCTAAATATCTATCTTTTTTTTGTTAAAAAACAGTTTTTCTCCCGAAAATGTGATAAGATTTAAAATTTATTATTATCTTTGCCGCTGGTTAGATGTATGTGCGAAAGCACTAAGGAATTAATTTATTGATTGTTAAATATAAAAAGTTATGAAAAAATTATTGATTGTATTGGCATTTGCCGGCGTTTCTATGTGCTCAATGGCACAGGACGCAGATCCTGTACAAAAGTACAGTGTTGCAACCAATTCTTTCTGGAGCAACTGGTTCATCCAAGTTGGTGCAGATTGGAATGCGTGGTATTCAGGTCAGGAACATGGTATGGATCTTGAGAAGAGTCCTTTCAAGGATTTCCGTTCAGGTCCTGGTGCCGCTGTTGCTATTGGTAAGTGGTTTACTCCGGGTCTCGGTCTCCGTACAAAGCTGCAGGGCATCTGGGGTAAGTCTGTAAACGACGACGTGAACGCAGGTAACTTCAACAAGTACTGGATTCTCAACGAGCACATCCTGTTCAACTTGAGCAACATGCTTCTGGGTTACAACCCCAACCGTGTTTGGAATTTCATTCCTTTCGCAGGTGGTGGCGTAGGCCGTACGATGACCCACAACCTCTATGCTATGGGTCTGAGCGCAGGTATCCTCAATGAGTTCAACGTAAGCCGTCACGTAGCCATCAACCTTGAATTGGGTTGGAACCGCTACGAGGGTGACCTTGATGGCAATGAGAACGTAGGCCGTCCTAACCGTGGTTGGGATTCTCACGACAACAACCTCTATGGTGAAGTTGGTCTGACCTTCAACCTGGGTCGCGCTACATGGGACAAGACTCCCGATGTTGACGCTATCAAGGCTCTGTCTCAGTCGCAGATTGACGCTCTCAATGCACAGCTCAACGATGCTAATGCTGAGAACGCTCGCCTGAAAGAGATGCTTGCTAACCAGAAGCCGGCCGAGTCTGTGAAGGAATTCGTTACCACTCCGGTATCTGTATTCTTCAACCTGAACAAGACCAACATCGCTTCCAAGAAGGACCTCGTAAATGTTGAGGCCGTTGCCAAGTATGCTAAGGAGAACGACCGCAAGCTCGTTGTCAATGGTTATGCTGACAGCGCAACCGGCAAACCCGACCACAACCAGTGGCTGTCCGAGAAGCGTGCTGAGACTGTTGCTAACGAGTTGGTTAACATGGGCGTAAGCCGCGACAACATTACTACTAAGGGTAATGGTGGCGTTGATGAGCTTTCTCCTATCTCCTTCAACCGTCGTGCTACTGTTGAAGTTGCTGAGTAATCTCTCACAACAGATAAAATTTAAAGGTGTCTCCCGATTTCGGGAGGCACTTTTTTTATGTCCATACCGCAGCGGAACCGCATGAAAACCGTTGAAGCGATATAAAAAACAGCCTGATTATTTTGCTGTTCCGTCCAAAAGCAGTATCTTTGCGCTCGCCTTACAGTGGTAAGGGCGTTTAGCTCAGCTGGTTTAGAGCATCTGCCTTACAAGCAGAGGGTCGGCGGTTCGAATCCGTCAACGCCCACATACACCAATGCCCGCAATCTGCAAAGGTTGCGGTTTTTTGTTTCCCTACCTTTTGCTGTATTCTGCCTTGCCTGTTCCCATAGGTTTCTGCGTGTGAGTTCGGGGCCTCAAGCGGTATGGTTTTCCGGGCTGAAGTTGGTGTTCGTGAACTTTCGACACTTGTCGCATGATTGTGTGACACCTGTCGCACATATGTGAGACAAGTGTCGAAAGTTCCTAACAGATGGCAACAGCACCTCCGGAAAAGGCAGAAAGAACTGTGACAAGACAGAGTTGAGAGGCCGATTTCTGCAAAAACAGAAAAAAAGAGGCCCGAAAATTTGGCCGTTCCGCTAAAAGGTTGTACCTTTGCACTCGCCTTACAGTGGTAGGGGCGTTTAGCTCAGCTGGTTTAGAGCATCTGCCTTACAAGCAGAGGGTCGGCGGTTCGAATCCGTCAACGCCCACTCGGAAGTCCTGCAATTCTTATGAGTTGCGGGACTTTTCGGTTCTTAAAACTTTTTATCTAAATGTTTGCAGGCATTGTGGATTTTAATTTGTAACTTTGTGCCCAAATCATACGAAATCGTTTATGGGATTAGACATGCTGACGGCCGTTTCGCCTATTGACGGCCGTTATCGGGGAAAGACAGAACCACTGGCCAACTATTTTTCGGAGTTTGCACTTATTCGTTACCGTGTACGCGTGGAGATTGAATACTTCATTGCGCTCTGCGAGCTGCCGTTACCGCAGCTGGCCGCGTTCGACCATTTGCGTTTCCCGACCCTGCGCAGCATCTATCTCAACTTCAACGAAACCGAAGCGCAACGTGTGAAGGATATTGAACAGGTTACGAACCACGATGTGAAGGCCGTGGAGTACTTCATCAAGGAGACGTTTGACAAGATAGGCGGGCTCGATTCGTACAAGGAGTTCATCCACTTCGGCCTCACCTCGCAGGATATCAACAACACCAGCGTGCCTCTTTCCATCAAGGAGGCCCTGAAGGAGGTGCTCTGTCCGCAGATTGAGGAACTCATCGCGCAGCTGCAGACCTATGCCGACGAGTGGAAAGATGTGCCCATGCTGGCCAAGACTCACGGTCAGCCGGCTTCTCCTACACGTCTGGGAAAGGAAATCATGGTGTTCGTATACCGACTCACCGAACAGCTCGGGGCGCTCAAGGCCTGCAAGATGTCGGCCAAGTTCGGTGGTGCCACGGGCAATTTCAACGCCCATCACGTGGCTTATCCCACGTTCGACTGGCGCGCATTCGGCAACCGCTTCGTAAGTGAGAAGCTCGGTCTGGAGCGCGAACAGTACACAACGCAGATTAGTAATTACGACAACATGGGTGCTGTTTTCGACGCCCTGCGCCGCATCAACACCATCATCATCGACTTGGACCGCGACTTCTGGATGTACATCTCCATGGAGTATTTCAAGCAGAAGATAAAAGCAGGCGAGGTGGGCAGCAGTGCCATGCCCCACAAGGTGAACCCCATAGACTTTGAAAACAGTGAGGGAAACCTCGGCATGGCCAATGCCGTGCTGCAGTTCCTGGCACAGAAGCTGCCCGTTAGCCGCCTGCAACGCGACCTCACGGACTCAACCGTGCTGCGTAACGTGGGTGTTCCTTTCGGCCATAGCATCATCGCAATACAGAGTACGCTAAAGGGACTGCGCAAACTGATACTCAACGAGGACAAGATCAACGCCGACCTCGACAACAACTGGGCCGTGGTGGCCGAGGCCATACAGACCGTTCTGCGTCGCGAAGCCTATCCGCATCCTTACGAGGCACTCAAGGCACTGACGCGAACCAACCGGAAGATGACGCGCGAAACCATTCGCGAGTTCATCGAGGGACTTGATGTGAGCGACGCCGTGAAGGCCGAACTCATGGCTGTTACGCCCCGTAACTATACTGGCATTTAATTAAATACAATATTATTAACCCCAGCCGTGAGGCTAAAAAATAATTGATTATGGACTCAGAATTAGAGAACAAAACTCAGGATTCAACAGCTGAGCAGAATGAAAGCAGCCGTGAAGGCTACCAGCCAGCCGGCAATTATCAGAGAGATTATCGTGAGGAGGGTCGTCCGCAGCGCCCTCGTATCCATTCGCAGCGTGCTTACAGCACCGATCGTAGCAACAATAACGACGAAGGCGGGTTCCGTCCCGAGGGCTTTGGAGCCGGACTCCAGGGTTCCGGGACAGGTCAGCAACGCCCGTACCGTCCCCGTTTCAACAACGGAGGCGGCTATCAGCAGCGCGACGGTTACCAGCCGCGCGGAGGCTATCAGCCCCGTCCGCGCCCCGGATATCGCCCCCGCTACAACAACAGCGATGCCGAAGGCGGCTATCAACCGCGTCAGGAAGGCTACCAGCCACGCCAGCAGGGTGGCTATCAACCGCGTCAGCAGGGAGGTTACCAGCCCCGTCCGGGTGGCTATCAACCTCGTCAGCAAGGCGAATATCAGCCTCGTCAGCAAGGTGAATATCAGCCCCGGCAGGAGGGTGGATACCAGCCTCGGCAGCAGGGAGGCTACCAACCACGGCAGCAAGGTGGCTACCAACGTGGCGGTTATCAGCCCCGCGGAGGCTACAATCAGCGTGGAGGTTACCAGCCGCGAGGCGGCTATCAGCCCCGTGGTTACAACCAGGGCGGCTATCGCCAGCACACTCCCGACTACGATCCGAACGCAAAATACAGTCTGAAAAAGCGCATAGAATATAAAGAGGAGAACGTAGATCCCAACGAGCCGCTGCGCTTGAACAAGTTTCTGGCTAATGCCGGAGTGTGCTCGCGGCGTGAGGCAGACGAGTTCATCCAGGCAGGCGTGGTGACGGTTAACGGCGAAGTGGTAACCGAACTGGGCACAAAAGTGCTGCGTTCCGACGAAGTGAAGTTCCACGACCAGGTGGTTTCGCTGGAGAAGAAGGTCTATGTATTGCTCAACAAGCCCAAGGACTACGTTACCACCAGCGACGACCCGCAGCAGCGCAAGACGGTGATGGACCTCGTGAAGGACGTCTGCCCCGAGCGCATCTACCCCGTGGGACGCCTTGACCGCAATACAACGGGCGTGCTCCTGCTCACCAACGACGGCGACCTGGCCAGCAAGCTCACTCATCCCAAGTTCCTCAAGAAGAAGGTGTACCACGTATTTCTCGACAAAGCCATTACCGAGCACGACCTGCAGCAGATAGCTGAAGGCGTGGAACTGGAGGACGGAGAGGTGCATGCTGACGCCATCGAATACGCCGATGACCGTGATCAGAGCCAGGTGGGCATCGAGATTCACAGCGGCAAGAACCGCATCGTGCGCCGCATCTTCGAGAGTCTGGGCTACAGGGTCGTAAAACTCGACCGCGTACAGTTTGCCGGACTCAACAAGAAAGGCCTCCGTCGCGGCGACTGGCGTTTCCTTACGGAGAAGGAAGTAGACATGCTCCGCATGGGTGCTTTTGAATAACGAGAACACAACAAACCGGAATAATGAGCGATGGCAACATGGCTCATTATTCTTAATGACACATTACAGAATGAAAAGAACTAAAGTTGTTGATGCCTTACAGTGCACCGACTTTGGAAAGGAAATCAATGTCAGGGGCTGGGTTCGTTCCCACCGCAGCAGCAAGGCTGTTGACTTCATTGCGCTGAACGACGGCTCCACCATCAAGAACATACAGATAGTAGTAGACCCAACGGCCTTTGACGCCGAGGTGCTGAAGAGCATCACCACCGGCTCATGCCTCAACGTAGACGGCGTACTCGTAGAAAGCCAGGGCAAGGGGCAGACGGTCGAGGTAACCGGTAAGCACATCGAGGTTTACGGCCTCTGCCCGTCAGACTACCCGATGCAGAAGAAAGGGCAGAGTTTTGAGTACATGCGCAAGTATGCTCACATGCGTCTGCGCACCAACACCTTCGGAGCAGTGTTCCGCATACGCCACAACATGGCCATTGCCATCCACAAGTACTTCCACGACCACGGTTTCTTCTACTTCCACACGCCGCTCATTACGGCCAGCGATGCCGAAGGCGCGGGCGACATGTTTCAGGTTACGACGCTGAACCTGAATGAACTGACGCGCGACGAAAACGGAAACATCGACTACAAGGACGACTTCTTCGGCCGCAAGACCAGCCTCACCGTGAGCGGACAGCTGGAGGGCGAGCTCGGCGCAACGGCCCTGGGAGCCATCTACACCTTCGGTCCTACGTTCCGTGCCGAGAACAGCAACACCCCGAGACACCTCGCCGAGTTCTGGATGATAGAGCCTGAAGTGGCCTTCATTGACAAGGACGAGCTGATGGATCTGGAGGAAGACTTCATCAAATACTGCGTAAACTGGGCGCTGACCCACTGCAAGGACGACCTCGAATTCCTCAACCAGATGATAGACAAGAGCCTTATCCAGACGCTGGAGTCCGTAGTCAAGGAGCGTTTCGTGCGCCTTCCGTACACCGAAGGCATCAACATCCTTGAGCAGGCCGTAGCCAACGGCCGCCAGTTCGAGTTCCCCGTCACCGGCTGGGGCATGGACCTGAGCAGCGAACACGAGCGTTATCTCGTGGAGGAGCACTTCAAGCGCCCCGTCATCATGACCGATTACCCGGCCGAAATCAAGGCTTTCTACATGAAGAAGAACGACGACGGCAAGACCATGCAGGGCACCGACGTGCTCTTCCCGCGCATAGGAGAGATTATAGGAGGCTCCGTTCGCGAGGAAGACTACGGCAAGCTGGTGGCCGAAATCAAGTCGCGCGGCATGGAGGAGAGTGCTTACAGCTGGTATCTTGATACCCGCAAGTACGGCAGCTGTCCGCATGGCGGCTTCGGATTGGGCTTCGAGCGGCTCATCCTCTTCGTTACCGGCATGCAGAACATCCGCGATGTAATCCCCTTCCCGCGTACACCGAAGAACGCCGAGTTCTGATACGGCGATACCGGTACTGCCAAGTGAGCAGGCGTTTGATAACCAGACGCCTGCTCACTTTTTTTATTTAAATAACCTTAAAAACACGTTTCATTTTCCTTTTTGTCGTTTCCCGCGCTTGTGTGTTTGCCGGTTTAAAGCTATATTTGCATCGTTAATATAGTTAAAAAGCCATGTAGCAACCTTTTCCGGACCATTAAAAACCAAGAAACATGAAAAATGTATGCAGCCTGATCCTGCTCCTTTGCATGCAAGCCAACCTCGCCACGGCGCAGGTAACGGGGCGACTGGAGTTCTCGAACAAGGATGATTACGAAGACGAAGTAGTGCTGTCGATGGAAGAGCAGGGCCTGCTCATCCAGTCGTTTGCCAAAGATTCCGAGAACGGCAAGCGCTTCTTCAAGACCGAGTACTATTCTACCGACATGAAACGTCTGTTCGTAGACTCCGTACTCATAGACAAGGACCTTTACTACTATCGCTCCATCTACGAGCAGCACATGAACTACACCGTGCTGCGGGCACGCGACGGCGGCTTCTCCATCGTGGCTTTCGACCCCTCGACCCGCCGCACCGCCATTACCGACGGCGAGTACACGCGCAAGGGAAGCATACGAACACTGAACATCTTCGACGGCCTGCTGGTCTTCAGTTCTACCCGGAAGAAGCTCGACCGCATAGGCATCATCGACCTCAAGACCGGTGAGAGCCGCTTTGCCGACATGCACTTCGAGGGCGTAAAGGACCGGAAGGTATTCATCATGGAGAACACCGTCATCGGCGGAACCATCTATGCACTCGTGGATGTAGACGGAGAGGTCTACCTGGTACGCGTAGACAGAAACGGAAACCAGCTCGGGGCAACCTGTCTGACCAAGGATACAGACCGCAAGCTCCTGTCTGCTTCCATCTCCGAAGCAGGCGGAAAGTACTTCGTTACGGGCACTTACACCCACAAGGGTGACATGGCCGAGGGCATCTACTTCTCCGAACTGGCCGACTGGCAGTTCCGTTTCGTGAAGTTCTACAACTTTCTCGACCTCAAGAACTTTACCGAATATATGAGCGACAAGCGCAAGGCAAAGGTCGAAAGGCGCAAGGAGAAGGCCGAGAAGAAGGGCAAGGAATACTCGCTCAAATACCTCATGGCCTCGCACGACATCATGACCGACGGCCGCAACTACTTCTACCTGGGCGAAGCCTACTATCCCGTGTACGTCACCTACATGATGGGCAACATCATGCAGACGCGCTTCGACGGCTACGAATACACCCACGCCGTGCTCGCCAAGTTCGACCCGGAGGGCAAGATACTGTGGGACAACTGCTTCCCCATGGACACCAAGACGCGCCCCATGTACGTTAAGAGGTTCGTATCGGCAGGCTTCAAGGGCGACAACGTGAACCTGGTGTATGCCGACGGCAAGTATTTTGTCTCCAAACTCTTTGCCAATTCCGACGGCAGCGTGCTGCAGGACCGCAATCAAGAACGGCTGGAAACCGACAACGAGGCGGAGTCCGTGCGCAAAGCCAAGCAAACCAACACGCAGCACTGGTATGGAGAGAACTTCCTGGTGTACGGCACGCAGATAGTGAAAAACAAGGAGAACGGCTCGCGCCGCAAGGTTTTCTCCGTAACGAAATATACGATTAAATGATGAAGAAGAAACTTACGCCACCATGCCCGGCCTGCAGATGGCCCATGCTGCGCGGCCTCCTGCTGCTGTGCCTGCTGCTTACGGCATCGGCACGGGTGCAGGCCCAGGCCTTTGACGGCGACTTTGACTGGAAGCTCTATGGCGGATATACGCTCGTGGGCAGCCACTCGGGGGCCGAGATTGGGTGCGACTACGGGCTCAACGACTGGCTGTCGTTCGGCGGAAAGGTGAGCTTGCTCTTCGTGTCCGATGGCTCCGACGACGACCATTCCGACCTGATAGAGCGCTACAACTTTGGCTTCCACCTCGACGCCCACGGCCAGGAAGCCTTTCACCTGCCCTCGCCGGTCGACGTTTATGCCGGCATTGGGCTCGGGTTCAAGGTCGGCGATGCGCATGCAGGCGTGCGCTACAACTTCGGCGAGGTAGTGGGCTGCTACCTGCAGGTGCAGTACAATGCCTTCAAGACCTTCGGCAGCCCCGAGGATGCCTGGCTCTACAAGGACAAGTTCGCCGTCTCTGCCGGCCTCACCTTCAATCTGTAGCCGCACTTCCGGGCACGGGAGAGGAGGGAAGGAATACTGTTATTTAATTTTACAAACACCCTCTCCAGTTTCGCGTATTTGCCACCAACCGTCCGTTTGGCCGCAAATACGCGCTAAAATTGCTATTTTCGTAACTCATTGAGTATTAATACGTTGTTTCTTCTGCATGCTTTTTGACCCTAAGGAGACGGCCTCCTTAGGCTAAGGAGATGGCTTCTTTAGGCTAAGGAGATGGTCTCCTTACGGTAAGGAGTATAGCTCTTTACGCTAAAAAGCATAGCTCCTTAGCCTCAAAAGCATAGCTTCAAGGGCCTTGAAGGCCATCTTTGGCACTCAAAAAGGTGGCTTCCGGGCATTGAAGAGGCCAAAAACAGCCTTTCCGTTTTCTATTTCGAGCAAAACAGATGCAGGTTTTTTAGGCATGAATATTTGACAAAACAGCCCCTTGATGCTGGCTAATTGAGAATTGATAATGGACAATTGATAATTATGATTAGTTATAATTGAGAATTGAGAATGGGGTAATTGAGAATTGAAAATGGACAATTGACAATTATGATTGGCTTTGTTGGGGAGGATGGATAGTTGATTTCGTGCTGTTACACAATCAAGCTACATTCTCAATTCGGACTAATCATAATTATAAATTGTCCATTATCAATTCTCAATTATAACTAATCATAATTATCAATTGTCCATTATCAATTCTCAATTATAACTAATCATAATTATCCATTGTCCATTATCAATTATCAATTATCAATTCCCTAACTAAGGAGATGTATTCCGTCGTCGGTGATGCTGATGAGCTTGCGCTTGTAGAGGTCGCCTACGGCCCGTTTGTACACCTTCTTGCTCACCTGGAAGCGGCGCTTGATGTCCTCCGCGTCGCTCTTGTCGCCCAAATCGCAGAAGCCGCCGTTGTCTTTGAGGTATTGGAGGAGCACCTCTGCAAAGTCGAGTGTCTGCTGTCGGCCGGCGGGCTGCAGGGTTACGTCAATCTTGCCGTCGGGCCTCACGGCCGCAATGTAGCCCTGCATGCGGTCTCCGGTGTGCACGTATTTGAATATCTGGTCATCGTACGCCAGCGCTTGGAACCTGTTGTCGGCTATCACCTTGAAGCCCAGTTCGGTCTTCTGCCATATCAGCAGGTCTACGGCATCGCCGCGCCGGTAGGGCGGAAAGTCGTCGGAGAGGAAGTGTTCTACCTTGGCCGAGGCCACGATGCGGTAGCTTTCGGGGTCAATGTACACGTAGACGATGTACTTCTGGCCTATCTCCATGCGGCGTTTCTGCTCGCGGAAAGGGCAGAAGAGGTCCTTCATGAGCCCCCAGTCGAGGAACGCTCCGTACTCGTTCACCCACGAGCAGGCCAGATAGGCGAAGTCGCCCACCTTGGCCAGCGGCGTCTCCGTGGTGGCCACGAGCCGCTCGTCCTGGTCCAGGTAGATGAAAACTTCCAGCTCGTCGCCTATCCGGTACGACTGCGGTACATATCGCTTGGGGAGCAGGATTTCGCCTTCGTCGCCACCGTCGAGGTAGAGTCCGAAGTCAACTTCTTTCGTAATGGTCAGGCGGTTGTAGTCGCCCAGCTTGATGGTGTTCATATTTCCTCCTTGTCTTGGCGTGTTGTGGTGTGGGTAATGAGGCCGTCCTTGAGGTGTATGGTGCGGTCGGTGAGTGCCGCGAGGCCCTCGTCGTGGGTCACGATGACGAAGGTTTGGCCGAAGCGGTCACGCAGGTCGAAGAACAGCTGGTGCAGTTCGGCCTTGTTCCTCGTGTCGAGCGAGCCCGATGGTTCATCGGCCAGGATGACCGCGGGGTTATTAACAAGCGCCCTGGCCACGGCCACCCGCTGCTTCTCTCCGCCCGAGAGCTCGTTGGGTTTGTGGTTGGCGCGGTCCTTCAGTCCCATGAAATCCAGCAGTTCCAGGGCCCGCTTCTTGGCCTGGGCGTGCGAGCTGCCGGCAATGTAGGCCGGTATCATGACGTTTTCCAGCGCCGAGAACTCGGGCAGCAGCTGGTGGAACTGGAACACGAAGCCCAGATGCCGGTTGCGGAAGTCGCTCAACCTGTCGGTCGAGAGCTGGCTCACGTCGGTGCCGTCAATCTCTATCCGGCCGCCGGCGGGCCTGTCGAGCGTGCCCATAATCTGCAGGAGAGTGGTCTTGCCGGCACCGCTCGGGCCTACGATACTCACCACTTCGCCCTTGCGTACCTGCAGGTCTATGCCCTTGAGCACCTGCAGCGAGCCGAAGCTCTTGGTGATATTGCTGATTGTTATCATATCTCTTGATGTTTTCGTTCTTTGTTTGCGGCAGCCGTCCTACGGCCTGCGCAGCTTGCGGTGCAGCCAGTCGCGCAGCACCTCGTAGGCACTCTGCTCCTCCTGATGCTGCGGTTCGGCAAAGGTCATGGTGTCCATGGCGTCGCCGAACTGGTCGGGGAAGATAATCATGAGGTTCTTGCCGTTGAAGTACTTGGTGATTTCGTCGGGCAAGCTCTCCAGCGCCGACTTGTACGAAACGGTTCCCTTGCGCGCCGTAACCACCACGAAGAGGTGGTCGGAGGCTATCGTTCCGGCCAGCTTAGGCAGTTCGTTCCAGTGCTGCATGCCGATGTATTCGGCCCTGACGTCGGCATGCCGGTTCCGTATAAACTCGTTGATGAGGGCCAGTGTGTCCGTTCGGCCGTGGAACTGGATACGTGATTCCAGGTTCTCCGCCAGCCTTGCCAGCCTCTCCAGCCAGCGGTAGAAGCCCGGCTCGTACTGGGCGCGCGACGGAACGGCCACCTGTATGCGCCGCAAAGTGCTGAGCGGCTGGTTCAGTCGGGCCATGATAATCTGCCGGTTCAGTCCGTTGAAGAGGCTCTGGTGGAACTCTCCCCAGAACTTAGGCGACACATTGCGGTGCATGTGCATGCCGATAAGGATTTCGGAAGCCTGAAACTCCTTGAACGCATGCTTGATGCCGTTGGCTATGTTGGCCGCAATGCGCACCTGGGTGGCCATCTTCACGTCGGCAGCTGCGGCATACTGCGTCACCATGTCCAGTATGCGACGGCCCGCCTCCTGGTTCTTGCGCATGTTCATGTCGTCGTACACCACGTTCAGTGCCACCATGTTGTTGCTCAACTTGGGGTTGCGCATCAGGATGGCAAGGTTCACCAGCCGGTTTGCATACTCGGGATACTTGACCGGAATGAGCACTCGCTCGTCGTCCTTGTCGGGCTCCTCGTTGCTCGGAAACTCCTTGTCGCGCAGGATAATCTGCTTGGCGGCGTTCTCGGTAACGAGCGTCGAGATGATGCAAGTAAACAAAATCATGATGATAACGCCGTTGAGCATGTCGTCGCTCACCAGGTAATGGCCCGGCGAAGTTTCCAGTTTCATGCCCACCATCACCATGGCAATGGCGCCGGCGGCATGGGCCGAGGTGAGGCCGAACATCATGTTGCCCGACGATACGGGCATGCGGAACAGCATGGCGGCCACGTAAGCCGCGATGGCTTTGCCCAAGGTGCCGAACAGCACGATGCAGAACACAACCCACAGGATGCCTCCTCCCTGGAACAGAATGCGCACATTGATGAGCATACCCACGCCGATGAGGAAGTAGGGGATGAAGAGCGCGTTGCCGATAAACTCGATACGGTTCATCAACGGAGATACATGAGGGATGAAGCGGTTGAGTATCAGACCCGAGAGAAAGGCTCCGAAGATGCCTTCCAGGCCAATCATCTCCGACAGGGCGGCACTCAGGAAGAGCATGGAAAGCACGAAGATGAACTGCATCACGGCGTCGCTGTAGCGCCTGAGGAACCACCGCGTGAGCCGCGGAATGGCCCAGATGAGCCCTGCGCAGTACAGGGCAAACTTGAGGATGAACAGCACCCAGAACGAAAAACCGGCCTCGTTGCCGTTGGCAGCCACAAGAGTAGCCAGGAAAACCAGTGCCAGCAGCAGCGAAATCATCGACGAACCGACGCTCAACATGACGCTCGGCTTGCGCTGTATGCCGTATCTGCCCACAATGGGGTAGGCTATGAGCGTGTTGGAAGCCATGATGCAGGCCAGCAGCAGGGATGCCATCATGGAGTAATGGAGCAGATGGATACCCATGAACCACGTAAGGCAGAAGGGAATGAGGAACGTGAGCAGCCCGAAAACCGTCATGCGCGCCATGTTCTTACGTACCCCTTCCATGTCCAGCTCCAGTGCAGCCAGGAACATGATGTAGTACAGTCCCACCTTTCCGAACAGCTCGAAAGAGGCGTCGCGCTGCAAGATGTTGAGCCCGTACCTGCCCACCAGCACGCCCGCCAGCACCATTCCGATGATGTGGGGAATGCGGAGCTTGCCCATGATGATAGGTGCCGACAGGATAATCAGCAGCACTACGAAGAATATCAGCGTAGGGTCAGTGATGGGAAAGTAACGGGATATGTCGAACATCTGGGCTCCGGTATTTGGTTCGCAGAGTGGTTGCACCCTCTTGCCCGCACGGAGCTGGCTCCGCGGAGAGGCTGCAGCGGCTCCTTATTTTTGTGCAAAGGTACTAAAAAGTTGATGATTGAGGGTTGTGAGTTATGATATTTTTGTAATTTTGCAACTGATAATTGTATTTTAAAACATCAGAGTCTAAAATGAAAGTAGCAATCGTTGGCGCCAGTGGTGCCGTGGGTCAGGAGTTCCTCCGCATACTTGCAGAGCGCGAATTCCCTATGGATGACATGGTTCTCTTTGGTTCGGAGCGAAGCGCCGGACGCAGTTATAACTTCCGCGGCAAGGACTATCAGGTCAAGTTGTTGCAGCATAACGACGACTTCAAGGATATCGACATCGCCTTCGTTTCGGCCGGCGGAAGCACCTCCGAGGAGTTTGCAGAAACCATCACCCGCCACGGCTGCGTGATGATAGACAACAGCAGCGCCTTCCGCATGTGCGACGACGTGCCCCTGGTGGTGCCCGAAATCAATCCCGACGACGCCCTGCAGCGCCCCCGCGGCATCATAGCAAACCCCAACTGCACCACCATCATGATGGTGGTAGTGCTCAACCCCATCGACCGCCTCTCGCATATCAGGAAGATACACGTTTCCAGCTACCAGAGCGCCAGCGGCGCCGGAGCGGCCGCCATGCGCGAACTGGAGCAGCAATACCGCGAGATGGTGGAGACAGGAGAGGTGAAAACGGTGAGCAAGTTCCCCCATCAGCTGGCCTACAACGTCATTCCGCAGATTGACAAAATGACCGAGAACGACTACACAAAGGAAGAGATGAAGATGTTCAACGAGACGCGCAAGATTATGCACAGCGACGTCCGCACCTCGGCCACCTGCGTTCGCGTGTCGTCGCTGCGCTCCCATTCGGAGAGCGTATGGTTCGAGACAGAGCGCCCCCTCACCGTAGAGGAGGTGCGCCAGGCCCTCGCCAAAGCCCCCGGCGTTACCCTGAAAGACGACCCGCAGCACTACATCTACCCCATGCCGCTGGAGAGCGCCGGCCACGACGACGTGTACGTGGGCCGCGTGCGCAAGGACTTGGCCTCGGACAACGGCATGACCCTCTGGCTCACCGGCGACCAGATACGCAAGGGCGCGGCACTCAACGCCGTGCAGATAGCCGAATATCTGCTCAAGACAGGCAACGTAAAGTAGTTGCATCGTCAGGATGACAAAGGCTTGGCTGCACCGGAACCCGCTCCGGCAGCCAAGCCTTTCTGCGTTCACTCGCCTGCTGCAGCCGGCAGCAACGGCATCCTCATCGTCGCGGAATCTGTCTTTCCACCCTCCTTTTCGTCTTGTTTCAGGTCTCCGAAATCCCCGTTCCGGAAGCTTGAAGGTATCTATCGCGAACTTTCGACAAGTGTCGCACGATTGTTCGACACCTGTCGCAGATATGTGCGACACTTGTCGAAAGTTCCCGATAACCATCTTCAGCCCCTCAACCCTGCCGCTTCCGGCACCCGCCGGCGCCCTTTCTGCCCCCTTGCAAGCAAGGGATAAAGAAAAAGCGTTATGAGAAACTCGCCGCTTCTCATAACGCTTTCATCATCATTGTGTTGTTGTGGTGCGCCCAACAGGACTCGAACCTGCACTGCGTGAACAATTAGATCCTAAGTCTAACGCGTCTACCAATTCCGCCACGGGCGCTTTGCGGGTGCAAAGTTAGCCTTTTTTTGCCTCACGGCCAAATATTTATCGCTAAATTTGCGGCCATGTCGGCGGCGGCTGCCGCATGGCAGCAGGGCTGCGGAGGGCCTGCAATGGGGCGGGCGGTCTATGGCTTTTGGCGGATGAGGTTGCGGGCGTATTCTATCAGGGTGTCGTAACCCATGAGCAAATCTACCTGCGACAAGGCCACGTGGTGGTCGGGGTCGATGCCGAACTCGGTGCTCTGCTTGTCGGCGTCGTACATGGGGCAGGCCGAGAAACGTATGCCCCAGCCGTTCGGCAGCTCGCTGGAGAAGGGCATGCCGGCGCCGCCTCCGGTTCTGTCACCTACGATGCTGACGAGCGGAAAGCACTTCATGTACTTCACGAACTCATTGGCCGCGCTGTACACCTGGCGGTTGGTAAGCACCACGACTGGCTTCTGCCAGCGTATGCCTTTTGAGGGTTTGATGCGCTGCGGGGCCATGTCGGAGAAGTCGGAGTGCCCCTTTCCGGTTTTGTGTTGCATGTAGCCCACGAGCGTTTCCTCGTTGGTAAAGCGGGCGGCCAGCTGCTCGGCGCTGGTTATCATGCCGCCGCTGTTGCCGCGCAGGTCGATGATGAGGCCGTTGCAGGGCAGCAGGTAGGAGAAAATGTCGTCCAGGTTTCCTTCGCCCATCGCGCCTTCGAAGGAGCTGCAGCGCAGGTATCCGGTGTTGTCATCGAGCATGCGGTAGCGCATTCCGCTTGAGATGCGATAGTCGGTGCCGAGGTATTTGCGCAGCAGTGTGTCCGATACGTTGGCCGGATAGTTCTCCTGCCAGCTCCAGTTGCGCGCCACGTCGAAGCTTGAATAGATGTTCACGTGGCCGTCCTTCAGCTCGGCCAGCATGTTGGTAAGCACTTCAAACTCCTGCGTTTCGCTCATCCCGGCGTCAATCTGGCGCGAGTAGCGGTCGTGCACCTCGTTCCAGTCGACGCCTTTCTGCTCGAAGAAGCAGTAATGCTCATCCATAATGCGCCACAGGGCCTCAAAGTTGCCCTGCGGATTGTTGGCATATTCGTCTTCCTGAACGCAGGAAGTGGTCAGGTAAAGGGCCGTGAGCATGAGGCCGAAAGCGAGAAGTGAGCGGAGCGTTTTCATGGTTGGAGCTTGGCTAAGCTGAACTTCCGGACGATGCCCAGCACCAGGGCGTGGGTGTAGATGTGGTTTTTCAGGTGGTTTACGCGGGCCTGCTGGTAGTCGCCCAGGTAGCCCACGCGCACCGTGGCGTGCCAAAGGGGGAAGTCGTAGGTAAGCAGCTGGCGCATGCTCGGGGCATTCCAGAGGCCTGTTGGCACGATGTTGTGGTCGTAGTTGCCCTCGGAGAAAATCTCGTAGTACGACTGTCCGTAGTTTGGAGAGAACATCACTCCCAACAGCGGCACGCCGAGTTCATAGCACAAGGTGTGAGGGTGGTTCTTTATTGTGAACCGGTAAGCGGCCACCATTGTAGGAGTGATGTTGAAAAAGGCGCGGGCCTGGGCCGGATTATTGGAGTTGCGGGTGTTGTAGATGAAGCCGAGATTGAGGTCGGCATTGCCCCCCGCGCTGAGCGTAAGCTGTCCCGGGCCCAGCTGCATGTCAAGAGCACGGTAGTGGAAGCCGTACTGGAAGTTGTAGCTTCCTGCCATCTCGCGGCCCTTGCCCGCCCGGTTGTCGGTGTAGGCAAAGCTGCCCTGGTGTATGATTTCGCGCATCAGGCGGCTGTGCTCCTTCTCCCTCACGGTGTGGGAGATGTAGCGCAGCTCGGGGCCTGCATACTCCTCGGGCGACAGATACGTGTCAAGAATGTTGGCATGGGCCACGCCCAGCATCTTTGCATTGGTGATGGTGCGGGCTTGCTGCGCCGTTTCCTGTGCGCTCACGGCAGCAGCAAGCAGCGTGAGCAGGGCACAGAGGCTAATTGTTCTCAAGGTCTTCATCGGCAAACAAATCAAGTTGACCGGTTATTTCGTTAGCTACCTGCTCCTCGCTTTTGCCTGCATCGGGGTCGAAGTTCTCTTCCGGCTCGGCCGTAACGGGTTCTGTAGCTTGTTCTTCGTCGTCTCCCTCGTGGCTGTCGTCGGCTTCTTCGTCCTCGGTTTCGGGTTCCGGAGCCGGCTCCTGCAGCTCAATGGAGTCAATCTCCCATGTAGAGAGGCGCTTGCCTTTGGCCTTGAAGCCCTTTACGGCAATAAACTCTTCGAGGTCGATTTCCATTGGCGGGCGGCTTGCATCGTTGCCCCCGAAGGTTACGTTGATGCGAGGGTGGGGCTGGTCGGTAAGCATCACGAGCCTGCTGTCAGGGTTTTCGCCGAGGTAGTTCTGGTGTCTCTTGGTGGCGTCCATGAGGAACCGCTTCACGTAAGGATAGTTCTGGTTGTCGGCATCGAAGAGAACAGCCGTCCAGACTTTCTCCGGAAGCCATTTTTCTATGGTGCGGATGTTGTCCTCGTAGTGGTTGTTGATGTCGAAATCGGAGAGGTAGAAGTCGCCGTTTGCAAGGATAATGAGGATGGAGTCGGTATCGTTGAACTCGCCGAGGAAGCGTCCGTGCTCCTCGTAATTCAGTCTTCTGACGTCCGGGTCGAACCAAACCTTGCGGCCGCCGAGCGTAGAATGGCCGTGACTCTTTAGCGAGATGCGGTGCACGGGGCGCTTGGTCAGGAGCACGCCCTTGGCCCCGCGGCCCTTGATGGCAACCTTGGAGAAGTCGCGCTCCATGAAGATGTGGTCGCTCCTGCGCTTCGGGTTGGGCTCGTGAGTTACCTTGATGACCTCTGCCTCGCCGTTGGGATTGGCCGTGAAGTACAGCACCCGCGAGCCCGGCTTGCCCTGCGTGAGGTCGTACTCGCGGTCGCGCGTCATGCTGGTAACGTTGAACCGCTTCATGTAATAGTTGCCCTGCTTGCCGTCGCGGTACACAGCATTGTAGATGGTGCGCTTGTCGTTCTTCTTGAAAACCTGCACCCAGAGGATGTTCTTGCCCACGAATATCTTCTCGGCAACGCGTATTATCTTGTATTTACCATCCTTGTAGAAGATGATAATGTCGTCAATATCGGAGCAGTTGCTGATGAATTCGTCCTTCTTCAGGCCCGTTCCGATGAACCCGTCCTGCCGGTTAATGTAGAGTTTCTCGTTCGCTTCCACCACTTTAGTTGCCTCTATGGTGTCAAAGGAGCGGATTTCGGTCTTGCGCGGATAGGCTTTTCCGTACTTCTCTTTTAAGTAGCTGAACCAGTTAACGGTAACATCGGTCATGTGCTTCAGGTCGTGCTCTATGCCTGCTATCTCCTTCTTGGTCCGCGCAATGAGGTCGTTGGCCTTGTCCTTGTTGAACTTCAGGATGCGCTGCATCTTGATTTCGAGCAGCCGAAGGATGTCGTCGCGCGTCACCTCGCGGATGAACGACGGCTTGAAAGGCTCCAGCCGTGAGTCTATGTACTGCACCACGAGGTCGATGTTCCTGGCCTCCTCGAACTTCTTGTCCTTGTAGATGCGCTCTTCGATGAATATCTTTTCGAGCGAGGCAAAGAAGAGTTGCTCCTCCAGTTCGCCCTTGCGGATGAGCAGCTCCTGGCGCAGCAGCCCCATGGTGCTGTCGGTGGAGTGGCGCAACATGTCGCTCACGGTGAGAAAACAGGGCTTGTTGTCCTCTATGACGCAGCAGTTCGGCGAGATGTTAACCTCGCAGTCGGTGAACGCGTAGAGTGCATCAATGGTCTTGTCGGAGCTCACTCCGGGCGCCAGATGCACCTGTATCTCCACTTCCGAGGCCGTCATGTCGTCCACGCGGCGCACCTTTATCTTGCCTTTGTCTACCGCTTTGAGGATTGAGTCCTGCAGACTCTCGGCCGTCTTGCCAAAAGGAATCTCCCGGATAACCAGCGTCTTGCTGTCCAGTTTCTCCACTTTGGCCCTCACCTTGACAACTCCGCCGCGCTGTCCGTCGTTGTATTTGCTCACGTCAATGGCTCCCCCGGTGGGAAAGTCGGGGTAAAGATGGAACTCCTCGCCCTTGAGGTAGCTGATTGCCGCATCGCATATCTCGTTGAAGTTGTGCGGAAGAATCTTCGAACTCAGGCCAACCGCGATGCCTTCTGCGCCCTGTGCAAGCAGCAGGGGGAACTTAACGGGCAGCGTGACGGGCTCCTTGTTGCGCCCGTCGTAGGAGAGTTGCCACACTGTAGTCTTGGGGTTGAACACCGTATCGAGTGCAAACTTGGAGAGCCTGGCCTCGATGTAGCGTGGTGCTGCGGCGCGGTCGCCGGTCAGTATGTTGCCCCAGTTGCCCTGGGTGTCGATGAGCAGGTCCTTTTGTCCCAGCTGCACGAGGGCGTCGCCGATAGAGGCATCGCCGTGGGGGTGGAACTTCATGGTTTCGCCCACTATGTTGGCAACCTTGTTGTAGCGGCCGTCGTCCATACGCTTCATGGTGTGCAGGATGCGCCGCTGCACGGGTTTCAGTCCGTCGCCTATATGAGGCACGGCACGTTCCAGTATCACGTAGCTGGCATAGTCGAGGAACCAGTTCTTGTACATGCCCGATAGGTGGTGCACGGCCGAGGCATCGAACCTGTTGGCAGGTGTGTAGTCAGAGTGCCGGTCGGTGTCGGCATCGCCGGCCTCTTCGGCTGCCGATGCCTCGTCAGCGGTCTCTGCAGCCCCGCCGTCGGCCCCGTTCAGGCCGGCATCGTCGGCAGGCAGTTCCCTTCCCGTTGTCTCGTCGTCTGTATGCTTGTCGTTGTCCTTCATATTGAGTGCGGTTCAAATTATCCTTGCAAAGATAAGATAATTTTTCGAGACGGCAAAAAAATCAACCGCCTTTGGGCGTTTTCGGCTCCCCGGGAGCGTTAAAGCGTCTCCCCGGAGATATGCTTTGCGAACTTTCGACACTTGTCGCACGATTGTGCGACACCTGTCAAATGATTGTGCGACAAGTGTCGAAAGTTCCCGCTCACCCCATTCAAGCCCCGCAAGCCGGCCGGTCAGCCCCCTCAGTTGCGTCTTCCCAACCCGCCGGGCGGCGCTATTTACTCTATTTTAACGCGCGCCATGCGCTTTAATTCGCCAAAAAACCTTATCTTTGCAGGCAAAAATCGAATTAAAAGAGATTATGGCACAAGAAGATGTTTTCAAGAAGATAGTGAGCCATTGCAAGGAGTATGGCTTCGTCTTTCCCAGCAGTGAGATTTACGATGGCCTCGCCGCAGTCTACGACTACGGACAGAACGGCGTGGAACTGAAGAACAATATCAAGGAATACTGGTGGAAGAGCATGGTGCTCTTGCACTCCAACATCGTGGGCATCGATGCCTCCATCTTCATGCACCCAACGGTGTGGAAGGCTTCGGGGCATGTTGACGCTTTCAACGACCCGCTCATCGACAACCGCGACTCCAAGAAGCGCTACCGTGCCGACGTGCTCATCGAGGACCAGATAGCCAAGTACGACGAGAAGATACAGAAGGAGGTGGCCAAAGCAAGCAAGAAGTTTGGCGAGGCGTTCGATGAAGTCAAGTTCCGTGAAACCAACCCCCGGGTGCTTGAACACCAGCAGAAGCGCGACGCTCTGCATGCCCGCTACACCCAGGCCATGCAGGGTCCGGACCTTGAAGGGCTGAAGCAGATTATCCTCGACGAAGGTATCGCCGACCCCATCAGCGGCACCAAGAACTGGACCGACGTGCGTCAGTTCAACCTCATGTTCTCTACCGAGGTTGGTTCTACCGCCGATGGCGCCAGCAGAATATATCTCCGGCCCGAGACGGCACAAGGTATATTCGTCAATTACCTCAACGTACAGAAGACCGGTCGCATGAAGCTGCCCTTCGGCATCGCCCAGATAGGCAAGGCGTTCCGCAACGAGATAGTGGCCCGTCAGTTCGTTTTCCGCATGCGGGAGTTTGAACAAATGGAGATGCAGTTCTTCTGCAAGCCCGGCACCGAGATGGAGTGGTTCGAGTACTGGAAGCAACACCGCATGGCTTGGCACAAGGCCTTGGGCATGGGTAACGACAACTACCGCTTCCACGACCACGAGAAACTGGCCCACTATGCCAACGCCGCCACCGACATAGAGTTCAACATGCCCTTCGGGTTCAAGGAAGTAGAAGGCATACACTCACGCACCAACTACGATCTCTCGCAGCACGAGAAGTTCTCGGGGCGGCAGATTAAATACTTCGACCCCGACACCAACGAGAGCTACACACCCTTCGACGTGGAGACTTCCATCGGTGTAGACCGCATGTTCCTCTCCGTGATGTGCCACTCTTATACCGAGGAAGATCTCGGAAACGGCTCTTCGCGCGTGGTGCTCAGGCTGCCCGAGGCGCTGGCTCCGGTAAAGTGTGCCGTCCTGCCCTTAGTTAACAAGGACGGACTGCCCGAGAAGGCGCAGGAGATAGCAGACCAGTTGAAGTTCCACTTCAATACCCACATCGAGGTGAAGGACTCCATCGGCAAGCGCTATCGCCGCCAGGACGCCATCGGAACGCCGTTCTGCGTAACCGTAGATGGCGACACGCTGAAGGACAACCGCGTCACACTGCGCTCGCGCGACACCATGGAGCAGGAGCGGGTAGACGTGAGCAGCCTGCGCTCCATTATCGAAGACCGCGTGAGCATCACCTCTTTATTAAAGAAATTGCAGTAATCATGAACATCAGGTACATACATAACGCCCTCGCGGCAACGTGCTTCGCCCTGGCCGCAGTTGCCGGATTGGCCTCCTGCTCGGAGACGAACGACGACGAAAACGAGTTCGCCGACTGGCAGAACAAAAACGAAACGTACTTCAACAACCTCTATTCCTCGGCCTCGAGTCAGGGCTTGAAGGTTATTCGTAACTGGTCTTTCAACGACGGAGTGGCCACTCACAACTTCGACAACATCGTGGTCGAGGTGCTCAAGAGCGGCACCGGCTCGGGCAGCCCGCTCTATACGGACTCGGTGCGGGTGCATTATCAGGGCCGGCTCTTGCCCTCCAAGACCTACACCCAGGGGCTGGTGTTCGACCAGAGCTGGTCGGGAGAGTTCAATCCGCAGACCGCCAAGCCGTCTACACGGTTAGTTTCGCAAAACGTAGACGGCTTTGCAACGGCGCTGATGAACATGCACATCGGCGACCACTGGCTCGTTTACATCCCTTACCAGTTGGGTTACGGCACGACGGGTTCATCGAGCGGCGGCATTCCCGGATATTCCACGCTGGTTTTCGACATAACTCTCGACAGCTACTTCCGCCCCGATGCCACGGTGCCGGGTGCACAGGCAAAGGCCGGAAGATGGATAACAGAGTAAACGGTAAGCGGAGAATTGACACTTGGTTGGTTCTCCGCTTCTTATTATATAATAGGTACAAACGGTTGTTGTGTACGCACACAAATCTTTGATATAGGTCAAGAAGAAGGCCGTTTTTGGCAAAAAGCGGGCTCGAAGTATTGCGTGATACGCCAGATGGTTGTATCTTTGCATCGTCAAAAGGAAACAATAGGCTGTTAGTAAGGTAAGAAGTCAGGATTAACAAAGGTATTAGAACAAGGTAACAAAGAGCTTCAGGATTGACAAGAGAGTAAAGGTATTAGGCAAGGTAAATAAAGATTGTAACAGGAAAAGGTGTTAGTTGTAAGGTAAACTAAAGATTGTAGAAGGGACAACGATAAGATAGGTATAGGTAAAAGAGGAATTCGACCCGTCGTGAGACAACGTCTTTTTCAGGATAATCATTAGAAGAAAGGAAAAATTATGAGTATGACATTGATTTTGGGCATGTTTGTGGCCTACGCCGCAATTGCCATGTGGGCAGACAACTTGGAACAGTGGTAGCCCCATTTAATAAGAGAGAACATAGAATTTGAATATGAGGAAGGCAATCCCACATCAGTGGGGTTGCCTTTTTTCGTAGCTTTAGGCCGGCCTGCCAACAATCTTTGGCAATTATGGGGTTAATGTTTGTGGCAATGTTTAAAAAGTAGTACCTTTGCAATTCAAGGGATAATATGAGCAAAAAGAGCGACGCTTTACTGGCCAGTATTCGTGAGGGACGGCCTCTGACGAATGCAGATAAACTCAGTCTGATAATCGGTTTGAGCATTCCTTCTATGCTTGCGCAGATTACCAACGTGCTGATGTTCTTCATCGATGCCTCCATGGTAGGCCATCTGGGTGCCGAGGCGTCGGCCAGCATCGGCCTGATAGAAACCACCACCTGGCTCATGGGCAGCGTGATGGGTGCCCTGTCGATGGGCTTTTCGGTGCAGGTGGCTCACTTCATCGGTGCCAACGACTTTATCAAAGCGCGCCAGGTGTTCCGCCACGGGCTCACTTGCGGCGCCGTGGTCAGCGTGTTGATATGCGCCATCGGCGTAGGCATCCACGTTCCCTTGCCCTATTGGCTCGGCGGCGGGGCCGACATAGCGCCCGATTCCTCACGCTATTTCCTCATCTACTCGCTCACTCTGCCCTTCGTCATGTTGTTTCACCTCTCGGCGTCGATGCTCAAGAGCGCCGGCAACATGCACACGCCGAGCGTGCTGAGCATACTGATGTGCGTGTTCGACGTCATCTTCAACTACCTCTTTATCTATATCCTGAACCTGGGAGTGATGGGAGCAGCCATCGGAACGGCCTGCGCCTACATTGCCACCTCCATGCCCATGGCCTACATGGCCATGTGGCGAAGCAAGATACTGGCGCTGAACTTGGACCGCGAACGCTTCAGGTGGAACTGGAACTACGTGCAGAACGCGCTCAAGATAAGCCTCCCCATAGCCGTGCAGTCGTTCTTGATGAGCGGTGCCCAGGTGGTGAGTACGCTCATTGTGGCACCTCTGGGCAACATCGCCATAGCCGCCAACTCCTTTGCCATTACGGCTGAGAGCCTCTGCTACATGCCCGGCTACGGCATAGGCGACGCTGCCACCACGCTCGTTGGCCAGACCCACGGCGCCAACAGGCTCGATTTGTGCAAGAACTTTGCCTACATGACGGTGGGCATCGGCATGCTCGTGATGACTTTCATGGGTGTGGTGATGTACATCTTTGCCCCGGAGATGATTGGTGTTCTCTCGCCCGTAGAGGGCATCAGGCAGTTAGGAACCCAGGTGCTGCGCATCGAGGCCTTTGCCGAACCGTTCTTTGCAGCCGCCATCGTGACAGCAAGCGTGTGCATAGGTGCGGGCGATACGCTGCGCCCTGCCATGATAAACCTCTTCTCCATGTGGTTTGTGCGCCTCACAACGGCCGCCCTCCTGGCCCCTCACTACGGTCTGCGGGGCGTGTGGATAGCCATGGCGTGCGAACTGACGTTCCGCGGCACGCTCTTCCTCATCCGCCTTTTCAGCGGCAAGTGGATGAAAGGGTTCTCCGTGGCACACGCCACAGAGTAGCCTCACGGAGAGCTCACGGCTCCCCGCAACTTCTGTATTTCAAGCTGTAATTCTTCGTTCGGCAGCACGCCTGGTGCTCCCTCGGCACGGCGCCTGTTTACGGGCGCTGCGGCGGAGCTATGCTTCAAGCCCCTTGAACGATACCTTCAAGGGCGTTGAAGGGCTGCATCAAGAGGCTTGAAGCATAGCTCCGGGAAAACGGCCCGCAACGAGCAGCCCGCCGGGTGCTGTCAGTAGGCGGTTTTCTCGGCGCTCTGCTGCCACATTTCGAACGCCCTGCGGGCCTCCTGGGGCAGCAGAATTTCCATCTTCTTGTGCCGCTCGGCGGGGCTGAGGGCTATCTCGCGGTAGATGAAGTCGTCGTCGAACCCGATGCGTGCAGCGTCCTTCCGGTCGTTGGCATAGTAGATGCGGTCCAGGTGAGCCCAGTAAATGGCGCCCAGACACATGGGGCACGGCTCGCAGCTTGTGTATATCTCGCAGCCCGAGAGGTCGAAGGTGTCCAGCCTGGATGCGGCTTTCCGTATGGCGTTAACTTCGGCATGAGCCGTCGGGTCGTGGTCGGTGGTCACGCTGTTGCTGGCCTCGGCTATGATTGCCCCATTGCGGGCAATGACTGCCCCGAATGGTCCGCCGCCGTTCTTCACGCTTTCTTCGCTCAGAGCTATTGCCCTTCGCATCAATTCGTTCTTATCCATTTATTTTTGTTAGCTTAGGTTCTGCTGATAGCAATGCGGTTTCCGGAGTGCGCACGGCAACAAGGCCTGCGGCCTGCTGCCCGCATGCGCAAATTCCATACACCGTGGGCAAAGATAGCGATTTATTGAGACATGGCGAAGGCTTTTCGTTTGTTTTTTCGTATCTTTGCCCTCTCAGCATGGCAAAACGGATGGAAAACAACCCCAACAGCAATATTACCGCACGCGAACTCTACGACAGGGTGGCGCTCATTGCCGACAGTTGCGACGGCGGGGGCACGCTGCTCAACCACCTGGTGTTCGAGACCCTGCAGCTTGTCTGCCAGGCCGGACTGCAGGGGGAGCGGCATGCCATGGGCGGACTCATCACGCAGGTTGACAAGGTTTGTACCCGTTTCCACCTCCCGCAGCCCGACCGCACGGCCCTGCAAGCCGCCCGGAGGCAGTCAAAAGGCCCCGAACCCATGACCTGCAGGCAGGCTCTGCAGGCCGCGGGGGCGGTGGCAAGGCTCGTCTCGGCCGTGTTCAGCACCGCCATCCCGGCCGATGTGGCCCGGCGCATCCCTCATTTCGCGCCCGAGGAGAGGCATGGGCTGAAGCTGGACCTGCAGTGCGTGCGCTGCATCGTGCGCAGTTGGGACGGCCAGACCATTACGGCAGAGGCCGACATCGACGCCGCGCACACCACCATCGAAGTGGATATAGCCAACCGCAGACAGTTTGCAGACCTGAGCTACCTGCCCCGCCTGCTGCGCGAAGGCATGCAACTGAACCTGTTGGGCTGTGAGCAGGCCGGCCGCAGGCTCGTACCCAGGCTCGTGGTGGCAGAACCAGACTACCTGATAGATATCAGCGCGCTGGCTGCCTGCTTCGAGGACTACGGCCACCATCCGCTCCTCTACACCGTGAACCGCATGAAGGCCAAGCCCAACACCCGCCACACGGTGCTCGGAAACTTTGCCGGCAGCGCGCTGGACGACATCATCAACAACCCCCGCTACGACATGCAGGACACCGTGAGGAGCAACTTCAGGGAGAAAGCGATGGAGTACGCCACCTGCGAAGACCTGGACCCGGTGGCTTTCAAGGCCGAGGCGGCCCGCCAGGTGGAGAACATCAGGCTGATGACGGCCGACCTCTTCCGCTCTCACGACCGCAGGCAGGCGCTGCTGGAGCCCTCTTTTGTATGCGAGAAGCTGGGACTCCAGGGGCGCGTAGACCTCCTTACGACCGACCTCCGGCTGCTGGTAGAGCAGAAATCGGGCAAGAGTATCTACATAGAGCGCAACTTCAGCAACCACGGAGCACAGCATCTGGAGAAGCACTTCGTGCAGATGCTGCTCTACCTGGGCGTGTTGCGCTACAACTTCGGGGTCAGCAAGGAGCACGTAGACAGCTATCTCATGTACTCCCGCTATCCTCTGGAGCGCGGACTCATCGAAGAACACGCCTACGATGAGCTCTTCTACGAGGCCATCAAACTGCGTAACCGCATCGTGGCAGGCGAGTATTGCATCGCCCAAGAGGGCATGGAGGCCCTCTTGCCCGCACTTACGCCGGCCGCGCTGAACACTGCCGGCATGCAAGGATACTTCTACGAGACCTTTCTCCGGCCGCAACTGGAGGCCGTGACGGCCCCCCTGCAGCACCTCTCGGAGCTGGAACGGGCCTACTTCTGCCGCATGATGCGCTTCGTGACGGCCGAACTCGTGGTGGCCAAAACGGGCGGTCCGGGCAGTCAGGGCACCAGCATGGCCGACCTGTGGAGCATGCCCACGGCCGAGAAACGCGACTCCGGCAACATCTACACCGGGCTCACCATCAGCCGGAAGGAACGCAGCAGCGGCTTCAACGGCTACGATACCCTCACGCTGAGCGTACCTGCACAGGGCGAAGACTTCCTGCCCAACTTCCGTCCCGGCGACATGGTGTACCTCTATGCCTACCGACCGGGACAAGAACCCGACGTGAGGAAGAGCTTTCTGTACAAGGCCGTGATGGAAGAAATACATACGGCAACGCTCACGCTCCACCTTACCGACGGCCTGCAGAACCCCGACGTGATAGAGCGAATGCCGCTTTCGGCAGCCGGCTTCAAGCCTCTCTTCGCCATAGAGCATGCCGGCAGCGACGCCGGAGGCAGCAGCGCAGTGTTCTCCCTGCACGAGTTGATGACGGCACCGCAGCCCTGCCGCGACCTCCTGCTGGGCCAGCGCGAGCCGCGGAGGGATGCCTCGCGCACGCTGACCCGCAGCTACAGTGCCGATTACGACGACATGCTGCTGCGTGCCAAGCAAGCTCTTGACTACTTCCTGCTGGTGGGCCCGCCCGGCACAGGCAAGACCTCGATGGCCCTGCAGTTCATGGTAAGGGAGGCGCTGGCCTCACGCGGCAGCGCTGCATCACTGCTTTTGATGAGTTACACCAACCGGGCAGTGGACGAAATCTGCGATATGCTGGTCTTGGCAGGCATCAACTTCATCCGCATAGGCAACGAGTTCTCGTGCGACAGCAAGTTCCGAAGCCATCTGATAGGCAGCATCGTGGCCGAGCATCCTACCCTCGAAGCCCTGCGCGAGCGCATTCTGGCAACGCAGGTCATCGTCAGCACCACCTCCATGCTTGTCTCCCGGCCGTTCATCTTCGCGCTTAAACGCTTCGACCTGGCCATCATCGACGAGGCCAGTCAGATACTCGAACCCAACATCATCGGCCTTTTGGCTTCCCATCACCCATCACCCATCACCCATCACCCAGCCCTTAACACCCATCACCCATCACCCACCACCCCCCAGAACATAGCCAAATTCATCCTCATAGGCGACTACAAGCAGCTGCCTGCAGTGGTTCAGCAGGACGAAAGGGAGTCGGCAGTGAGCGAGTCGCTATTGCTCGGCATCGGTCTTGACAACTGCCGGAACTCCCTCTTCGAGCGGTTAATCCGCACGGAACAGCGCAGCGGCCGCACCGACTTTATCGGAATACTGCGCAAACAGGGCCGCATGCACCCCGCGATAGCCGAGTTTCCGAACCGGATGTTCTACTTCAGCGAGCGTCTGGAGCCCGTTCCGCTGGCCCATCAGCTTGAAACGGAGCTGCCCTACACGCTCCCCGCCGAGGACGAAATGGACCAGCGGCTCAAGAGCAACCGGCTGTTGTTCATCCCGTCGGCCAGTGATGAGACTGACGGAACAGGCGACAAGGTGAACGAAGAGGAAGCTGCCATCGTGGCCGACATGCTCCGCCGCATCCACAGATTTTACGGACAGGCCTTCGATGCCGACCGTACAGTGGGCGTAATCGTGCCCTACCGCAACCAGATAGCCATGATACGCAAGCACATAGAGCGGCTTGGGACGCCCCAGCTGGAACGCATCAGCATCGATACCGTGGAGCGTTACCAGGGCAGCCAGCGCGACATCATCATCTACTCCTTCACCATCAAGCACCTTTACCAGCTCGATTTCCTGACCGCCAACAGCTTCGTTGAGGCCGGACACACCATAGACCGCAAGCTCAACGTAGCCATTACGCGGGCCCGCAAGCAGCTCATACTGACCGGGAACCCCCGTTTGCTGGGCCGTAACGCGCTCTTTGCCGCCCTGATAGCCCACATCCGCCAGCGCGGGGGCTATATTAATAAGGTATAGGAAATCCCTATCAGGCGGGGGAAAACACCCTACTAAGGGTGCTGTTTCCCTATAAATGGCCTGTTTTAAGTATTTTTTTTGCAAAACCCTTGTGGCTTTCAAAGTTTCGAAATATATTTGCACCCGTTGAAACGAAACAACAACAGGGCCGATGAAGCCCTAAAAACATGAACTTAATAAAAACTTTTGAATGATGAAAAAGATTATGTTAATGGCAGTAGTACTGCTCTCATCAGTTGCAGCAAGTGCTCAGCACGCTGTAGGTTCGTTTACTCTGCAGCCCAAGGTTGGCATGAACGTGGCTAACCTGACCGAACTCGACAACGCCGACTCACGTATAGGACTGGCCGCCGGAGCCGAGTTAGAGTATCAGGTAAGCGACATCTTCAGCCTTTCCGGTGGCGCTATATACTCCATGCAGGGCTCTAAGTATGACCGGACTATTCTGAAACAGAACATCAAAACAACCACCAAGCTCGACTATATCAACGTACCTATCATGGCCAACGTATATGTCGTGAAGGGGCTGGCCGTGAAGCTGGGCATCCAACCGGGCTTTAACGTGAACAGCAAGCAGACCTTCAGCGGCAAGACCGTTATCGGTGATGTTGACGAGAAGGCTGAACTCGACGCCAAGTCGGTAGACTTCTCCATCCCTGTAGGCCTGTCTTACGAGTACAACAACGTAGTGCTCGACGCCCGTTACAACTGGGGCTTGACCAAAGTATTTGACGGTTCGGACGCTAAGAACAGCGTTTTCCAGATTACGCTCGGCTACAAGTTCGACCTCTAAAACAAGCTCTTGATACACAGCTGTCCGCCTGTCGCTCCGCAAGGAGAGGCAGGCGGACTTTCCGTTTATTTACGGGCACTCCGGAAGAGGTACCGTTCAAGCTCCTTGTTCATGCCCTTCAGGCGCCGTGCTGACAGGCTCCGGCGTAGATATAAAATACTTTAAATAAACAATTTTAATTAAAAAAACACTTGTTACAACGAAAAATAGGCTTATATTTGCACAGGTATTAAAATTTTAAAGGTAACGGACCGTCAGGTCCAAGAATATTAACATTATAAAAAGAACAGAGAATTATGAAGAAGATTGTATTAATGGCAGTGGTGATGTTGGCATCAGTAACGGCTTTCGCACAGCACAGGGTTGGTTCCATTACTATCCAACCTAAAATCGGACTCAATGTAGCAGACCTCACGGACTCCCCGGGCGACTCGCGTATAGGCCTCGTCACGGGTGCTGAATTTGAGTTCCAGCTCACTGATATCTTTAGTCTGACCGCCGGTGCACTGTACTCCATGCAGGGTGAAGACGACGCCAAGCTGAACTACATCAATGCTCCCATCCTGGCCAACGTGTATGTAACGCGCGGACTGGCCGTTAAGTTGGGTCTTCAACCGGGCTTTAACGTAAGCGATGACGATATTTCGGGCATCAAATCCGTTGACTTGGCCATCCCCGTAGGTGTCTCTTACGAAGTGAACCGCTTTGTGTTTGACGCCCGTTACAACTTCGGCGTGACCAAAGTAGCTGACTGGGCAGACAGCAAGAACAGCGTGTTCCAGTTCACGGTAGGCTACAAGTTCAATCTCAAGTAAGGCCACCGGCCATACTGCCTGCCCCGACAGGAGCGGGCGGTTTATTCCACCAAACGAAGAAAAGGCTCTTTACCCCAGCGGGTAGAGAGCCTTTTCACGTTACCGGTTCAGCTGTTTTTTCAGCAGTTCCGGTATCTCGCTGGTCTCGTTTGCTACCGGTACGCCTGCTGCCTCGAAAGCAGCAATCTTCTCGGCAGCGGTGCCCGAGCCGCTTGATATGATGGCTCCGGCGTGCCCCATCTGCTTACCCGGGGGCGCCTGGCGGCCGGAAACGAACACGGCAACGGGCTTGGTGACGTGTTCTTTGATGAACCGGGCGGCTCGCTCCTCTGCATCGCCGCCTATCTCGCCTATCATCGCGATGCTGTCAGTATCTGGATCGTCCTCAAACATCTGCAGTAAATCCTCGAAATAGAGGCCCACCACGGGGTCGCCTCCTACGCCTACGGCCGTTGACTGGCCCAGTCCGGCCTGCGTGAGGTTGTACACCACCTCGTACGTCAGCGTGCCGCTGCGGCTGATGACGCCCGTTCCGCCTTTCCTGAAGATGTTGGTCGGCATGATGCCTACCATGCTTTCATCGGGCGAGATGAGGCCCGGACAGTTGGGACCTATCAGCTGTGCGCCCTTCATGCGGATGTAGCGCTGGGCTTCGACGGCGTCAATTACGGGCACGCCTTCGGTGATACAGATGATGAGTTTGATGCCTCCGTCGGCTGCCTCCATCATGGCATCCTTGGCAAAGGGTGCCGGCACGAAGATAACAGAGGTGTTGGCACCCGTTGCGCGCACAGCATCCTTCACGGTGTTGAACACGGGTATGCCCTCTACTGTTTGCCCGGCTTTGCCCGGCGAGGTGCCTCCAACAACGTTGGTACCGTAGTTTTTCATCTTGGCAGCATGGAAGCTGCCGTCGCGACCGGTTATTCCCTGAACAATCAGTCGGGTATTCTTGTTTATCAGTATGCTCATTTCAAATTGTCTTTAATCATCAATAATCAGTTATTTACCTTTCTCCGCGGCCCGTGCTCCTTGGCAGCAGGGCCGCCGGAGGGCTGCTTCCTACAGCTTGCCGGCCAGCTCCACGGCCTTGTGTCCGGCGTCCGCCATGCTTGTACCTACTGTAAAATGGGTGCCTTCGAGCAGCTTGCGGCCCTCTGCCTCATTGGTTCCGGTAAGCCGGATGACGATAGGAACGTCGGTCTTGATGAGCCGGAAGGCCTCGATGAGGCCCTGGGCCACGTCGTCGCAGCGCGTAATGCCGCCGAAGATGTTGATGAGCACCACCTTTACATGCTTGTCGCTGAGCAGCAGCTTCATGGCTTCCACAATCTTCTCGGGGTTCGATGAGCCGCCTATGTCGAGGAAGTTAGCCGGGTCGCCGCCATATAGTTTAATCATGTCCATGGTGGCCATGGCCAGTCCTGCACCGTTAACCATGCAGCCTATGGTGCCACCCAGGTTCACGTAGCTGAACCCCTTGTCCTTGGCTTCCTGCTCCTTGCGCTCGTCGTCGGTGGGTTCAAAGAGTTCGAACACGTCGGGATGGCGGTACAGGGCATTGTTGTCGAAGGTCATCTTGGCATCAATGGCCTTCAGCCGGCCGTCCTTCGTGACCACCAACGGGTTGATTTCGGCCAGCGAGGCGTCCTTTTCAACAAAGAGGCGGTATAGGTTTTTGAACACCGGCACGGCCTGTTTAACGAGCTGCATGTCGTCGAAGAGCTTGAAAGCAGCCTCCCTCGCCAGATAGTCGGTCATGCCCACGAGCGGATCTATGGCTATTTTCTCTATCTTCTCCGGTGTTTCGCGCGCCACCTGCTCTATGTCCATGCCGCCTTCTCGGCTGAGCATGAGGAGCGGCGACTTGCTCTTGCGGTCTATGAGTATGCTCACATAGAACTCCGATGCAATGTCAACGGCCTCGCCAACGAGAACTCTGTCAACGGTGAAGCCCTTGATATTCATTCCTAAAATCTGCGAGGCATACTGCCGCACCTGCTCTTCGCCCGTGGCAACCTTCACGCCTCCGGCCTTTCCCCGGCCTCCGGTGTGCACTTGCGCCTTGACTACGGCCTTCTCGGTGCCCAGCTGTCGGAATGCCGCTACGGCCTCGTCGGCGGTACGGCACAGGATGCTGTGGTCAACGGGTAGTTGATAACTTGCAAAAAAAGCTTTTGCCTGGTATTCATGAACCTTCATAGTAATAACATTAGTTTAGAACAATGGCACAAATATAAGGCTTTTTTCGGAATGTGAAAAGAAAAAAACGAAAGATTATCCTGCCGCCACTTAAAATTCCGCCGGCCGCTGCCGCCGCTGCGTTAACAGCGTACCGGCGGCACGGAAACGAGCCTGCCGCAGGCTATCAGATGAGCTCCAAAAACGCATTTCGTAAGTTGTTGATTTTCAGATAGATACAAACGACGCTCTTGAAGGTGCCTTTCAAGCCCCTTGAACGATACCTTCAAGCTCCTTGACCGATACCTTCAAGCTCCTTGACCGATAGCATCAAGCGCCCCGAAGCATAGCTCCGCCCAAACTGCCGCATGCCACCCTCTGCCCCGGAGGCCGAAAAAAGCCCTGCCACCTCTCCTTGGCGGAGCAGACGGCAGGGCCCTGATGCTGCCCCGGCGGTTTGCCGCAGGCTGCCCGATGCTGCTTGCAGTGCGGGCTTACTTGATGTTCCAGCGCAGTCCCACCTTGAGGTTCAGGTTCCAGGGCTTATCGGTCCAGGCGCTCCGGATGCCGCTGTGGTTGTTGAACTCGTACTTGCCGCCCGGCTCCACGTACACACCAATCTGGCTGTTGAGGTTGTACTGCGCGCCCACACCCATCTGGGCCGACCACTGCGGACGGTCTTTCTTCATCCCGGTCTTCACGCCGCCGGTTTCCGACTGCGCCTTTACGTTGAAGTCTACCTGTCCTCCGCCCGTGGCGTAGACGCTGAGATGCCTGCTGTCCCACAGCGTGTAACGCAGCCCCAGCGGCACGCCAACGTACTGCAGGCGCTGCTCGCGCGTTACCTGGGCATCGCGCATAACCTGCGTAAAGTCTGATGACAGATAGCTGTACACCACACCCGACTCAACCGCCCAGCGCCCGTTGAGGCGGTAGCTCACCGTTACGCCCACCGTAAGCGGCAGCCTGTGCTTGGTCTGCTCGTTGTAGCCGGCAAGGTAAACGGTTTCCTGCTGGTCGGCGCGCAAGGCCGGTTTGGCCAGCTGGTAGCTTGCCAGCAGCTCGTTGCTCATGCGCACTCCCGTCTGGTTCAGTGCCCCCATGCTGCTGTTGTAGCCGTTTTGGGCGTAGAGGTCAACGTTCCATCGCGCGCCCTCGGCAGGCCTCCGTGTACGGTTGTAGCCGTAGGCAGTCGTGGTGCCGGCGGGTTGCGGCTGGCTGCGTTGGGGCTTCTGGCGGCTCTGTTCGTGGCCTTCGGGCTGCACGGGGGTGGCTTCCGGCTGGCCGCCGGGCGTGTTCCGGCTGTCGTGCCCGCTGCCTTGCTGCGCCAAGAGGGGCTCCTGCCGGCCGTCGGCAGCATGCTGCGGAGCCCTTGGCTGCACGGCTGCCGCGCGCCGGGTGAGGGCTTCGTGCAGCCTGGCCAGGAGCGGGGAACCGTCCTGCACGGGTGCGCCGGTATCTGATTTCGGCAACGATGAAGGGGCCGGAACAGGCTGCTCCGGCTGCCGGCCGCCGGCCTTGTGGCCCACGACGGGCTCCTGCTGCGACGGCAACAGCCAGACCGCGCCCAGCGAGATGACGCCAACCACGGCGGCAGCGGCCAGCAACCGGCGCAGCCGCACTATCATGGCACGGCGGCGCAGGTGCTCGTCGAGGGCAGCATCCAGCCGCGCGCGGAGTTCTGCCGGCGCCTCGGCGTGATGGCTGCCCATCCGCTTTCTGAGTTCATCTGTCCAGTCTTGCTTCATCGTTCTTTTGTTTTCGTATATTCGTTTATCATCTGAGCCAGCATTTTCCGGGCTCTGTGGAATTGAGAAGCCGAGCTACTTTCCTTGATGCCGAGCGTATCGGCAATCTCTCGGTGGCTCTGTTGCTCGAACACGTAGAGGTTAAATACCGCCCTGTAGCCCGCAGGCAGGCGGCGTATCATGGCCAGCAGCGCCTCTATGGGCACGTTGGCAGGCTGC
Organism: Prevotellaceae bacterium KH2P17; assembly: GCA_900199655.1. Lineage (GTDB taxonomy): Bacteria > Bacteroidota > Bacteroidia > Bacteroidales > Bacteroidaceae > Prevotella. The sequence goes on along the minus strand of FZRE01000015.1, from coordinate 48,485 downwards.
GGGTCGGCCGTTTCGCCGGTCTCGATGGGCTGCTCCGTGAACACCAAACGCTGCCTGCGCTTGAGCAGGTCGATGGCTTCGTGGACCACGATGCTCATGAGCCAGCTCCTGAGTGAGCCCTCGCCGCGGTAGCTGAAGCGGCCTATGTGGTCGTAGACCTTGAGGAACGAGTCCTGAATTACGTCCTCCGCGTCGCCGTCGTCGGCCAGATAACGGCGTGCAACCGTCCATGCACAGCCCGCATAGCAGTCGTAGAGCGCCCTCATCGCTCCGCGGCTGTCATGTTTCCATGCCTTCAGTATCTGCTGCTCCGTCATGTCTACGAACGTGCCTCGCGGCTATTTGCCTACAAACTGCATTTCAATCGGTTCGCTGAACTTCCTGCTCTCCACGGCTTTACCATCGGGATTGTAGTCTATCTGGCTGATGCGGATGATGGCGGTAAGCGTGGCCGGGCTCCTTGTGACGTAGAACACGGAGCCGTGCAGATGGAGGTCGAGACGGGGCTCGGCCACCGTCGTGAGCTCCGGCAGGGTGGAGTTGTCGTAAAACCCGCCCACAGTTATCACGGTGTCGTTGATGGTGTAGTAGTCGTTTGCATCCGATATGCCCTGCCGCATGCAGTTCAGCGTGACGGTGGAGCCCACGTATTGGTCGATGGGGTAGGGAAACTTGTCGGTTCCCACCTGCTCGAAGAGGAACCGGGTGTTGAACGACGAGAAGGCTATCTGGTTGTTGAAGAACGTACACAAGGCTGTTTCCATGGTCTTGTCGCCATGCTTCCACACACCCGAATAGACCTGCCGGCCGGGCGACTGGTACTCTGTGTCGGAGCTGGTGCCGTTGTCTGCTATCTCACATCCTGCCGTTACGAGGCTCGTAAGGAACAGAAGAAGATAAAAGAAAGTCGTTTTTCTCATTTTCGAAGTTATTTAACCATTCAACTGCAAAAATAAGAAATCTTGCACATAAATCAGATGTTTTTAGCCTAAACGTCCCGTTTTTTTGTTTCATCCCTCTGCTGATGCCGTCCTGCAGCTGCCTCCACGGGGTCGCGTAGTGGGCAAGCGGGGTTCTTGCATGTGTGCTTCGGGAACTTTCGACACTTGTCGCACAATCGTTTGACAGGTGTCGCACAATCTTTTGACACCTGTCGAAAGTTCCTCCTCGTATCCTGCTGCACCGCTGCATGCAGGTAGCAAGCCCTCTGGTAATCATCGCCTCCATCGTTTCTTTTCCCGAGCGGAGGTTACCGGCCGGGCATGTAACAAGGTAAGCTGCATCTTTTGAGGCAATATTTTGCCGGAAGAGGCGGCGGAATGAGCTATTTTTGCTATCTTTGCTCCTGCAATCTTACCGTGTAATTATGAAACCTTACCATGCTGTTATCATCTTTTTGGTCATCGTGTGCAGTGCAGTCGTCACGGGCGTTGGCAGCTATCACCGCATGCAAGCGTACATTGTGGAGGACATGAACCAGGCCTTGGCCCGCACGCTCGCGGCCAAGCAGGAAAGCTGGATTACGCCCGACACGATACTCACCTACCGCAGTAACCTGAACATAGCGGCACTGCGCGACCGCTCCTTCGTGTATTACGCCTTGGAGAACCAGGCAGGCGCTCTGTGCAGCCGCCGTATGCAGTGGCGCAGAAGCCGCCGTGCGGTGGCGTTCCAGAGCTACGCCAACTGCTCCGTTGCAGCCGTTGTGGGCATGTCGGACCAACGGTTACCGCTCTCGCTGGGCGCCTTGGCGGCGCTGTGGGCAGTGCTCTCCGTGGGCTACTTCAGGAAACATGCCATGCCGGCAGCCGTCTTCGGGCGGATGGTTTACGTCCGGACCGAGCATCGCTTCTACGATGCCGACCACGCGCTCATTCCCTTCACGCCCATGCAACAGCAGCTCATGGAGCTCTTCTTCGCCGCTCCCGCACACCGGCTCGGCAAAAAGGAAATTTGCGAAGCACTGTGGCCGAAGAAGCCGGACGCATCAGAAACCCTCTATACGCTTATTCGCAGGCTGAAGCCTGTTGTGGAACAGAACAGCAACCTGCGAATAGTCTCCGACCGCGGACGCTGCTATGAGCTGACCGACCGCGTGGAGTAGTTGGATGAAAAGGGCGTAATAGCTGCCCTGCCGGGCCCGGATTACGCAAATACCAAGGTCCCGAAGAAGTCCGGCCGGTGGAAATCGGGCTTGCCGACGGCAATGGGATTCCACGACAGGAAGTGCGGTCGGCTCAGCTTGTCGCCGCACTTGTAGAAGTTGGCCCGCATGGTGAGGCCGTCGAAAGCCGTGATGCTGTGCCTGAAGTAGGTGGCAGCAGGAACAACGAGTGCCAGCTCCCATTCCACTTCTCCTATGCGTTCGGCGAACGGCCGGCGGCCTAACGACGACCAGCGCAGCACCCTCTCGAGCACCGGCTGCGGCGCATGCTCGCGCCCCTCGCGCCCGGTGCCGGCCGCAACAAGCAGCGTTCCGGCGCAGTTACACTCCATATTGTAATAGTAACCGTCGGCAGCAGGGACGGAGAAGAACTCGCAGCAGGAGTCTTCCCATACGCGGCCGCAGTCGTGAGGGGCCACAGCAGCCACGCTGTATTCCCTGACACGGTAGTGGATAAGCAGCAGCGGGCCCGTGTGAGCCATGCGGAAAGCCACCCGAGGGGCGTAGGGATAGGCCTCGGGCCAGTTCACGCAGTCTATGGGTTGCCACTCCACGCCATCGCGGTCGAGCAGGGCAGGCACCTCGGCAGCCTCTTTCGGGGCCGCTGCTATTTTGCGAACGGATAACGTCTTCATGTCTTCAAGCTCTTACTTGCAGCTCTCGATGAACTCTGCCATTTCCTTCTCGTACGAGCAAACGCGCTCAAAGAGGCGGTACTGGTTGCGGGTTCTGACGAGATTATGCTCCGGATACTTAATCTTGTAATAGGTGTCGCCGTTGATGTAGTCGGCCAGGAAGCGCACGCACTGCATGAAGGGGAACAGCTCGGCGGCATAAGGCAGGTTCTCGGTCTCCACGGGCGTGAGGAATGCACGTGCCGACTCCATGTACCCGCGGGCAAAAGCACGGAAGATGTCCATGCGGAAGTCCACGCGCTCTGTATCCGGGTCGTCTTCCGGAAGGGTGCTTCCGGCCGTGCGGAGGAAGTCGCCGAAGTCGGAGAAAACAAAGCTCGGCATGGTTGTATCGAGGTCGATGACGCAGAGGGCGGTGCCGTCTTCGTCGTACATCAGGTTGTTTACTTTCGTATCGCAGTGGCAGATGCGCTTGGGAAGCGTGCCTTCGCGGAACATGCGTTCGGCCTTGCACATGCGCTCGGCGTGGCGTTCAATGCCGTCGATGTACTCCTGCACCTCGGCCGCCCGGCCCAAGGGGTCGGCTGCCACGGCCTCTCTGAGCTGGCGCATGCGCAGCTCCATGTTGTGGAAGTCGGGTATTGTTTCGCCCAGCTTGTCGGGAATGTCGACGAGCATAGCCTCGAACTGGCCGAATGCCTTGCCCGCATCGTAGGAATACTGCGGGTTTACGGTCTCGTAGGTGTGGGCCCTCGGGATGAACACCGACAGCCGCCAGTAGGTGCCGTCGGCATCCTTGAAGTAGGTTTTGCCCTCGCCCGTGGGCACAAAGCGCAGCACGCGGCGGTCTATGTCGGCCGTTCCGGCAGCCTCCAACTTGCGGCGAATGTGGCTTGTAACGGCCTCGATGTTGTGCTGCAGCAGGTCAACATCGGTAAAGATGGCGTTGTTGATGCGCTGCAGGACATAGTCGGGCGCGTCGGGCTCGGTAGTTGTCACGCGGTAGGTGTCGTTGATGAGTCCGTTTCCTAACGGCTCCACGCTTTCCACTGTCCCCTCTGTGAGGAAACGGGAGACGATGTTGTTGAACTTTTCTTGTTGCATGTCTTCATGAATTTGATGTGGCAAAAGTAATCAATTTTATTGATTCAACAAAAGCACAGTTAATTAATTGATAATTGATAATGGATAATTGAGAATTATGATTAGTCCGAATTGAGAATTGATAATGGACAATGGATAATTATGATTGGTCCGAATGGACATTTGATGATTGATAACAGGCAATTTTAATCCGTATGAATAAAGGAAGAAAACAGGGCGTAGCGCAGCGCGAAATCAGGCAGAAGAGCCTGTCCACAAAACGAATCATAATTCTCAATTGTCCATTCTCAATTCTCAATTACCCAGTTCTCCATTCTCAATTACCCAGTTCTCCATTCTCAATTAAGACTAATCATAATTATCAATTATCCATTATAAATTATCAATTAGAGCAAAGCAGCTACTGTCCTCCTAACCTTTTAAAGTACGTGATGACCTCTTCCCAGGTCTTGAACTCATCGCTCCCGAAGGCGATAGTTGTGGCCATGGCGTCGTCATCGGGTGCAGTATCGACGAGATAATCGCCGTAGAGCAGCGCCTTGCGGTTGGTGTAGATAACGCGGTCGTAAGCCGGCGTGCTGAGATACTGCTCCACCCAGGCCTGCACAGCAGCCATTTGCGCCGGCTCGTTGGCAGGAGCAGGGGCCACGACGTACACCTGGTAGCGCTCGCAGAGCATGGCGTAGGCCTTGGCCATGCTGGAGCGCGGCTTCATGTATCCATCGTGCAGGGTGCTGAAGTCGATGTACACGATGGGCCGTTCGCGCCTTTGCTGGCGGTCGTCAATCCATCTCACTACGGGCAGCACGCCGTGCATGAAGGAGCGGTCGTCCAGCCGGTGGCCTCCGTGGAAGCGTATGGCCTGCGTGTAGTGTGCCCGGAAGAGGTCGAAAGTGTTCACCACGTCGTCCTCATCGCCAAAAAGACCGTAGCAGCGGGTCTGCTCTTCGGCCGTCACACCGCCGAAGCACTGTTCCGTAATGGCCTTGTACTCCTTTACGAGCGGCTTGTCTACGAAGAACTCCTGTACTCCGTCCTGCCGCGGGTTCTGGTATGTTTGGCGCCCCATCATGTCGTGGCTGTGCATGGTTTCGCCCATTTCAAAGGCCGGGTTCACGCAGATACGGTCGTAGCCGTACATCATCTCGGCGTACATACCGCCCATCGAGGTGCCCAGGATGAGGTCGGGCTGCCGTTCGCTGCACACCCGGCGCAGCAGCGCCAGGGCCTCTTCGGGATGCAGGGGCAGGTCGTAGGCCATGACATCGGCCGAGGGCAGCACCGTTTGAATGAGCTTTACGGTGCCCGACTGGGCCGAGGAGCCGAAGCCGTGGATGTAGAGTATCTTCTTGCCCTGCATGAGGTCAGGGTATTGCTTGAGGTAAGGATTTTGCATGCTCGTTATCAGTTGTTCATGCAAAGATAGCGCTTTTAGCCGAAACGGCATGCAGCCGGCAGCATTATTTCTCTCCGCCGTGTCATCAAATCATCCCCTCCTCCGCCTCCCCTTTCCAAGGGGAGGATACCGGTTTGACCTTTCTCCAAGCGTTGTTTATCTTTTTCTATGAAGCAGCAAACCTGCAACAGCCGAAAGATTACTCTGTTACTCTGTCTTTAGATGCAAGCAGCTACGGTTCCTCCCCTTAGAAAGGGGAGGTTAGGAGGGGATGATTTTGCAAGCAGCAAGCTCCTAATTCACAATTCATAATTCACAATTCACAATGAAAGAGGGGATGATTTCTTAAGCAGCATCGCTATTTCATGCCATCAAGTCATCCCCTCCTCCGCCTCCCCTTTCTAAGGGGAGGATACCGGTTTGACCTTTCTCCAAGCGTTGTTTACCTTTTTCTATGAAGCAGCAAACCTGCAGCAGCCGAAAGATTACTCTGTTACTCTGTCTTTAAACGCACACAGCAGCGGTTCCTCCCCTTAGAAAGGGGAGGTTAGGAGGGGATGATTGCAGCAACGGTTTCCTTGCTTTTGCACCATCAGAGTGGCTTTCCGGAGGCTTGTCGAACCCGTTTTAGTCACTCCCTTTCAGCCCAGCAGGCCCGCCATTACATCCCTCTCATTATCAGATACTTACATAACAGCTTTACCGAAGCTGCCTTTCAAGCCCCTTGACCGATACCTTCAAGCCCATTGAACGTATCCTTCAAGGGCCTCGAACCATAGCTCCGTGCGGAGCGCTGTTTACAGCGGGTGGGGCTGCAAAGGGCGACGGAGCCAAATGAACCCACCAAGCAGCCCCCACATTCCTGACAACCAGGGTTGTTACAGCACAATTTTTAAGGTGAATTTTGGCCAAACTACAAACTAAAAGTTAGCCAAACTGCTAAACGAAAGTTGGCCAAATTGCTAAATAGATGGCTGATAATTTGCGTTGATAAGGTTATTTTGTTATCTTTGCTGCATATTCTTTTATTCTGAGAAAACATGGAAAAGGTATATAGGAAACGCATTGCAGACCGATTGCTTATGGACAAGTTGGATGCAATGGGAGCGGTTCTGATAGAAGGACCCAAAGGATGTGGCAAGACAACCACGGCAGAACAACAGGCAAAGAGTGTGCTCTACATGGACGACCCGGAACGTTCTGAACAATATCTGCAAATGGCACAAACCAATATTCGTTTCCTTTTGCAGGGCACAACACCCAGACTGATAGACGAGTGGCAGGTAGTACCCAGGTTCTGGGATGCCATCAGGTTCGAGGTTGACCATCGCAACGAAGTCGGTCAGTATATTTTGACAGGTTCGGCCGTTCCACCTGAAACGAAAGACATACACCACACCGGCACCGGTCGCTACGGGTGGCTGACCATGCGGCCAATGAGTCTGTGGGAAACGGGCGACTCCAACGGCGGCATCAGCCTGTCGGAAGTCTTCAGGTCGCCAGAACAGATAGGCAGTTCTGCCAACCTCACGATGGAACGTTTGGCGTTCCTGGTGTGCAGAGGAGGATGGCCTAACTCGCTGTGGGCAAAGACCGAAAAGGCTGCTCTTACGCAGGCAGCAGAATACTATGAAGCAATTACCCGGTCCGACATATCAAGGGTGGATGATGTTCGGCGTGATGAAGAACGCGCCAAACGCCTGATGCGCTCCTATGCCAGGCACCAGGGGACGCAAGCCAGCATGCAGACAATACTGGATGACATAGTAGTTAATGACACGGAGGAAATGAGTTCTGCCACACTTGCTTCTTATCTGAATGCCCTGAAGAAGATTTTTGTCATTGAAGACATGCCGGCGTGGAACCCGAACCTGCGGAGCAAGACGGCTATCAGGACTTCGGACACCCGTTACTTCGTTGACTCGTCTGTTGCATGTGCGGCCTTGGGCCTTGGTCCTGATGACCTGATAAACGATTTGAATACCTTTGGGCTGTTTTTCGAGACCATGTGCATTCGCGATCTCCGTGTCTACGCAGACGCTTTAGACGGAAGAGTTTACCATTTCAGAGACAAAAACGGATTGGAGTGTGATGCCGTTATCCATCTGCGCAACGGGTCTTATGGCTTGATAGAAATTAAGTTGGGCGGCGATAAACTGATTGACGAAGGAGCAAAGAACCTGATTGCATTAAGCGAGAAGATTGATACTACAAGAATGAAAGCACCCGCCTTTATGATGGTTCTCACAGGAGTGGGCGCTTATGCCTACAGGCGTACGGATGGTGTATATGTAGTGCCGATAGGTTGCCTGAAAGACTAAAGCCCGCAAATCGAGCCCCGGCGTATCGTAATACAGCCGTTTCAGCGGGCTTGAGCATCCGGAGAGGATGTGCCGGGGGTAGCAGCTGCCGTTGTTGAAACCGGCATTCGTTTTTCCTGCTCCTTTGTATTGCGAGTGTGAGATTATTTTGTATATTTGCCAAAGTAATACCAAACACATGCGATGATGGATAAACGGAGAAAGACGGCTTGCGCACTCGCGCTGCTTGCCACGTGCTTTTTATTGTTCGCCGGCTGCCATGACAACGTGCTGAAGAGCCGCCCGCAGATGAACGACAGTACCATAATGATGGTTGACAGCATCAGGCAGGATTCCACCTTCTATCTTACCAGAGGCGTGGGCATGGCCGGCACGGAGAAGCCACAGTGGGAGTGGTGCAACCGGTTGGGCCGACATGCCGGCACCGAGGTGCTCTACTGGCTCGCCGGCACCGACAGCTCGCTCGTTGTACGGCTGTGTGCGTATCGCCAACTGCGGCGTAAGTCGGGCCAAAAGGCCGTGCACTTCTACCAAGAACACATCAACGACAGCGTCAAAGTCACACTCCAGTCGGGCTGCATCGTGTACGATGCCCCGTTTGTAGAGGCCATTGAGGCCGTTAACTCAATGGACCATGACCAGCCTCCCTTAGCTGCGGTGTGGCAGAACCAGTTGGACAGCCTGCAGTTCTTTTCCAATCGGCAGGCCGACCTCTTGCAAAATCCCTGGTTTCTCGGCACACTCCGGCCCCGTAAAGTTTATTATTCCAAGCTGCGGACGGAGGTGGCAAAGGGGAACTATGCCCCCGTGGCAGCCCTTGCCAAATTCCACCGCACGGCGGATATACCGCTTATAGAGCGGGTGCTGAAAACCATGCGGGCGGAGAGTTACGACAAAACGATAGCCGGGTTGGCAGCTGTTGAGAACTGGCCCCATAAGTCGTTCGCATGGTTTGTACAGGAGCAATGCCGCGAAGCCATTGATGGAGAGCCTTCAGCGCTGTCGGACACGTATCTTATTCCGGTGCTGCTGGCCTATCCCGAGCCGTGGAGCTACCGCATGTTGCAGCACTTGATGGGTCAAAACATGCCGAAGGAAGACCTCCTGACCTTTGGTATTGAACTGAAAGACGCCTATGAAAAGCATCCGCAGCCGTACTTCAAGCCCCTTTACGATAAGTATTGCGCGCACATCAAACTACGACCGGTAAGCGAAGGCGTGCAGGAAATCATTACGGAATAGCCTTCTCGCGGCGCCGGGGCTTGTCGGCAGGCCGACGGGGCGGTGTCAGCAAGATGTCAGTAAAATGTCAGTTGGCTTTTAGGTAGTGTCTTTATGCTTTTGCGTATTTTCGCTTCAAAAACGAAGGAAGATGCAAAAACAGATGATGATGGCGGCCTGCCTGTGGCTCATAGCCCTGCCCCTGCAGGCCCAAACGGAAAAGGAAGTGCAGCTGGACAGCGTAACGGTTGAGGCCGCCCGCGTGGTAAACAAGCCCGATGGCAAGCTGCTCATACCTTCGGAGGCGCAGAAACGGGCCTCGACCAATGGCTACAGCTTGCTGGCCAAGCTGCAGTTGCCCGGCTTGAGGGTAGATGAGGTGATGCGTTCCGTGGTGGTGCTGGACGGCAGAGGCGAACTCCAGCTGCGGCTCAACGGAGCCATAGCCTCCAGGGAAGACCTTCTTGCGCTCGATGCAGGCACGGTCAGGAGCGTTGAGTTTATAGACAATCCGGGCGTGAGGTACGGACAGGGAGTGGCCTATGTGGTCAACATCCGCACACAGCGGGCCGTAAGCGGCAGCGTAGTGGGCGTGGATGCAAGCAACGCCGTTACCACCCGGTATGGCGACAACGCCGTGTACGGGCGCCTGAACCGCGGAGATGCGGAGATAGCCTTCAATTACGACTTCGGCTACAGCGACTTCAGGGGCAGCCGGTACGAGGAACTGGCCAGCTACCTGCTGACCGACGGCAGTAGGTACGACATCTCGCGGCGCGACGAGGCCGCACGCTCGCGCAGCTACAGGCATTCGGCCGAGCTGAAATTCAGCCTCGCCGACTCTGCCTCCAACGTGCTTCAGGCCTCGTTGTACGGTTCGTTCAATCAGATGCCCGGCGACTGGCAGCAGCGCAGGATAGCAGACGGCTCGGCCGGGAGCACCGCATTCATCCGCTCGCATGGCCGCAATTTCTCGCCCGTTGCCGACCTCTACGCATTCCGTCACATCGGCAGAGGGCGAACGGTAACGGTGAACATCGTGGGTACAGCCATCGGCACACGCAGCCACCGGCTCAATACGGAGGGCTCGCCCTATGCCTACGACGTGCAGGGTCGCACGTGGTCGCTGCTCACCGAGGCTATTTACGAACACCGCTTGCGGCCCCTCACGCTCTCGTTCGGTGCCCGCCACAAGTGGAAATATACCCGCAACGCCTATACAGGCAGCGTGGAGTCGCTCAACTGCATGCACAACAGCTCGCTGTACCTCTTCGGCGAGGTCAAGGGTAACTGGCACAAGTGGGCCTACGTGGCCGGTCTGGGGGCCACGAACGAGCGCTACCGCCAGGGCGGTTACAGTTATAACCGCTGGCTCTTCATGCCCCGGCTCACGCTAACGTATGAGTTTGCGCCCTCGCTCTCGGTGCGTTACATGGCTGGTGTGGAGAGTCGGCTGTCGCAGGTGGCCATGGTAAGCGACACGCGCATCAGGCAGAACAGCATGGAATGGACGGTGGGCAATCCCTACCTGAAGCCTACAAGTCGCCTGGAGCACAGCCTGCGCATAGCCTGGAACGTGCCCCGGCTGTCTAACTCCATCAACATTGTGCAGCGACTCAACCGCCATCCCAACATGGCAAGCTACACCCGGACGGACAACAACGAGTTTCTCTACACGCAAAAGAACCAGCGCAGCATCGATATGTTTTACGTATCGGACGACGTGCGTTGGGACATCGTGCCCCGGAAGCTGACTTTTCAGGCCTCGGCCGGCATCTACCGCTTCTTCAACCGCGGCGACGACTACCGCCATTATCTCACGGCCTACAACGTGCAGGGCAGCATGCAGGCCTATCTGGGACGGTGGACACTGACGGCCTATGCCGACAACGGCTGGCGCTTTATGGAGGGTGAGACGCGTAGCCGGCAGGGGGCGGCAACCTACGTGGGCTGCTCCTACCGGGCAGGTAATCTCACGCTGTCGGCCTATTGGCAGCATCCGCTGGAGAAGAACCCCATGATGATGAAGGACGAAGTGGTGAATCGCTACGTGTGGAAGCAGATTATGATGCGCGGAACCGACTATGGCAACGCGCTTATGCTGAACGTGGCGTGGCGCCTGAGCCGTGGACGGAAGTTCCGCGAAGTGCAGAGACAGCTCAAAAACGAGGACAGGCAAACGGGCATCATGTAGGCGTATGAGGAAGTTGTTGGTGCTGTTGGCAGTTCTGGTGTTTGCCGTCATCGTGGCCGAATACACCATCCCGGTGGGCGATGAGCGTCCGTTCGAGGAAGTGTTCCAGGAAGGCATGAACTTTGTGTACTTCAACACCTACACCGATACGGCTCTGGACTACAGCTTCAGCTATCCTTCCTTCTTCCAACAGGAAACCTTTGCCGGCGATGGGGCGGGCCGTGTGCAGTTCGGCTACCATGCCCACGGCATGAATATGGTCATGGAGTGCAGGGTTGAACCTGCCGGGAAGTACCGCTTCCGCACAGCCGATGTGGTGGACTCCGGCTCCGTGGCATCTGTAGAGGGCTACCGCTACTGCTCCCACTACATCCTGCGCAGCGGCCGCTGGTATGTCCTCACCCTCTGCTATCCTGCCTCCTATCAGCAAGCTGCCGCCCTCCTGCTGTTCAAGGTTAAAAGGTGGCGGGCGCAGCCGTCCAATGCTCGCTTGGGAAAATTTAAGCCAGAAGAGTAACGGAAAGGGCAAGAAGGATTGAAGGAAGACATACACGCTTTGATAGGAGCACCCAATAAACCAGCAATAGAGCGAGAATTTAAGCCCTTATATTTAATAAATTGATGCCGTTTGTGCGCTTTGTCGTATATTATTTGCTATATTTGCAAATAATCTACAATACCTATGGAAAAGCTAACCAGCAGAATAAAAGAAGTTCTCACTGAAAGAGACATGGGGCAGATGAGGTCTACTGAAAATCTCTGCAAGATTTTCACAATTGTGAACCCATGCGTTTGTAATCGCTGCCAATCCAGTCTGGAACTCCATCTACGGACAGTCGGGATATTACAAGCAAATGCTAAGGATTTCGGAAAAAAAGAAAAAGGCGAGTTGCCCCGCCTTGTTTGTTTTCACAACGGAATAATCCTTATTGTGATTTGCTTGAAAATTCTGTTGCAAATATAATAACTTAATTATTAATAACCAAATAAATCTATCAAAAAGATGAAAACAATCTTAGGATTAGACTTGGGAACCAATAGTATTGGTTGGGCTAAAGTCTCTATTGACGACGATGGTAATTACTTGCATGACATCAAACTTGGAAGCCGCATTATTCCGATGAGCCAGGATGCACTGGGTAACTTCGACAAAGGAGTAACAGAGTCGCAGACAGCCATTCGGACGGGTTTTCGGGGTGTGCGGAGAATTCGGGAACGTTCCCTGCAGCGTCGCGAGCGGTTGCACAGAGTGCTGCATGTGATGGGTTTCCTGCCTCCTCACTACGACTCGGCCATCGGATGGAACAGAGAGGAGGCGATCACATACGGCAAGTTCCTCAATCATGGCGAACCGAAGCTGGCTTGGGAACGGCAGGCAGACGGCTCAATGCGGTTCCTCTTCATGGATTCGTTTCATGAGATGATGGCTGATTTCGAACGTTATCAGCCAGCCCTGGTTGCTGACGGAAGGAAGATACCACTGGACTGGACACTCTATTACCTGCGGAAAAAGGCCCTTACGCAAGCCATCCGGAAAGAGGAACTGGCGTGGATACTGCTCAACTTCAACCAGAAGCGTGGCTACTATCAGTTGCGTGGAGAAGAGGAAGAAGAGGATCCGACGAAGCGTGAGGAATTCTATGAGCTGAAAGTGACCGGTGTGGAAGCAACAGATGAGCGGAAAGGTGATGAAGTGTGGTATAATGTCAGGTTGGAAAACGGATGGATTTATCGTCGCAGCAGCAAGATTTCTCTTGATGACTGGGTGGGCAAGACCAGGCAGTTTATCGTTACGACTGAATATGAAAAGGATGGCACAACACCGAAGAAAGACAAAGCCGGAGAGGTGAAACGGTCGTTCCGGGCCCCAAAAGAAGACGATTGGGGGTTGCGGAAGAAACGTACGGAGAGTCAACTGGAAGCATCGGGCAAAACTGTAGGAACGTTCATCTACGATCATCTGCTGGCTGAACCTGCTGACAAAATTCGCGGAAACTTCATCCGTACCATCGAACGCAAATACTATAAGGCAGAACTGGAAGCCATTCTGCGTGAGCAATGCAAATATCATGAGGAACTGCGGAGTAAGGAAATACTTGCTGCTTGTGCCAGGGAACTTTATCAGAACAATCAGCCTCACCGGGATAGTCTGTTGAAGAAGGATATGGTCTATCTGCTCTTGACTGACCTTATCTTCTATCAGAGACCGCTGAAGAGCAAGAAGTCGCTGATTGCAGATTGTCCATACGAACATTATCAATATGTAGACAAGGAGACAGGAGAAATCAGGCAGCAGGGTATCAAGTGTATTGCGAAGTCAAACCCGTATTATCAGGAGTTCCGGTTGTGGCAGTTCATCCTCAATCTTCGGCTCTATGACAGAACGGACGACAAGGAAGTTACTGCGGAGTACCTGCAGTCACGGGAAGATTATGCACGGTTGTTTGTTTATCTGAACGACCGCAAGGAAATCAATCAGGAGACATTACTGAAAGATTTCTTTGGTCTGAAAAAAGTAAAGGCACCGGGTGCAGAGAAAGAGTTTCCCATCCGTTGGAATTACATAGAGGATAAAGAGAAGAAATATCCATGCAATGAGACGCGATATGAACTGCTTATGGCACTCGATCGTGCAAGTTTGGAACACAGTTGGCTGGATGACGGTGAACGACAATATCGCCTTTGGCATTTGCTCTACTCTGTAGAAACCAAGGATGAGGTAGAAAGAGCGTTGCAGAAACTGTGTGCAGATACAAATAAAAAAGAGAAAGGAAAAGAGATAGAGGCAGCAAAACGGGTTGTTGTCAATGATGAGAATGTTTTCGTTAGTGCTTTCCTAAAAGTAAAGCCGTTTAAGAAAGATTACGGTGCCTACTCTGAGAAAGCCGTGAAAAAGCTGTTGGCTGTCATGCGTATGGGTAGCTTGTGGCACGAGGCAAACATCTGTGAAGAGACGAGAGGTAGGATAGTGAGTATTCTGCAAGGAGATATGGATGAAAAGATAAAAGAAAGAATGAGCCATGCAGCCTATTCTTTCGGTCAGCTCTCTGACTTTCAGGGACTGCCCGAATGGTTGGCATGCTATGTTGTGTATGGGCGTCATTCTGAAGCAACGGAGATTCAACGTTGGGAGACTCCGGAAAGCTTGATGGCATATATAAATGGTTTCAAGCAGCACTCGCTTCGCAATCCCATCGTAGAGCAATGTGTTCTCGAAACTCTTCGGACAGTTCACGACATATGGAAAGAGTCTGGACGAATAGACGAAATTCATGTTGAATTAGGACGAAGCATGAAGAGTACAGCGGATCAGCGCGCCCGCATGACGCAGAATATTCAGAAGAACGAAAATACCAATCTGCGCATCAAGAGTCTACTGATGGAACTGAAGAATGATGCGGATATCAAGGATGTACGTCCTTACTCGCCCATGCAGCAGGAGATATTGCGTATTTATGAGGAAGGAGCCTTACAGGAACTGACCAAGGATGATAAGGACTTTACCGAGATTTCTAAAATCTCAAAAATGGCGCAGCCTTCGGCAAGCGAACTGTTAAGGTATAAGCTCTGGCTGGAACAGAAATATCGTTCGCCTTATACCGGGAAGCCCATTTCGCTGTCGAAGCTCTTCACTTCGGCATATCAGATAGAACATGTTATTCCACAGAGCCGTTACTTTGACGATTCTTTTAATAATAAAGTGATTTGTGAGGCCGAGGTAAACACCAAGAAGAGCAATATGCTGGGCTACGAGTTTATCAAAAATCATGGTGGAGAGATAGTCCACTGCACGATGTTAGGTGATGTCAAAATCCTAAGCGAGAACGAGTACAAGGCATTCGTATTGGACCATTACGCTAACAATCGGGCAAAGAAAGATAAGTTACTGATGGAAGACATACCTCAGGAGTTCCTGAACCGACAGATGAACGACAGCCGATATATAAGTAAGGTGGTAATGGCTTTGCTTTCAAATATCGTGCGGACGGAGGAGGAAATGGAAACCACTTCAAAGTTTGTCATCCCTTGTACGGGTGGCATAACTGACAGACTGAAGAAAGACTGGGGACTGAATGATGTATGGAATCATATCGTTTACCCACGTTTTGAACGGCTCAATGATCTTACACAGTCTGAAGTTTTCGGCCATTGGGAAAACAAGGAAGGCAAAAGGGTCTTCCAGACATCTCTCCCGCTGAAGTTGCAGGTTGGATTTAGTAAGAAACGCATCGATCACCGTCACCATGCCATGGACGCATTGGTGATAGCATGTGCCTCCCGCAACATCATCAACTACCTTAACAATGAGTCTGCCAACAGTCTGGATAAACGGGAAGACCTGCGGCGGCAGCTTTGTGACAAGAACCGAATTATCCGTAAGCCGTGGGACACTTTCACGCAGGATGCCTGTGCTGCACTGGAAAATGTGATAGTCAGCTTCAAGAGCTATGTCCGTGTTATCAACAAAGCCACCAATTATTATGAGCGGTATGATGCAGAAGGTAAGAAGATTATGGCGGAACAGCAGAGTAAGGAAATGTGGGCAGTAAGAAAGCCAATGCACAAGGAAACGGTGTTTGGTCATGTCAATCTTCGGCGGAAAGAAACGGTCAAGCTTAAAGATGCTTTGGAGAATATCCCGTCTATTTGCAACAAGGATTTGCGTGACTACATCAACAGCTTGGTTGAGAAACATTTCAATACCAAACAGTTGCTTGCCCATTTCAAGAGCATCGGTTATCATTGGAACAAGCAGCATGTGGATAAAGTGGAGGTTTGGCAATTCAGTGATGAGAAAGAAAAGATGGTGGCAACGAGGAAAACACTTGATATATCATTTGATGCCAAGCGCATTGCTTCTATCACAGATACAGGCATCCAGAAAATACTCCTTACCTACCTTGAGACGAAAGGAGGAAACCCTACCGTAGCCTTTACGCCAGAGGGAATTACTGAGTTAAATCAGCATATAGCTGACTATAACGGCGGTAAGAAGCATCAACCAATCTTGAAGGTCAGAGTGTCTGAACCAATGGGTGCGAAGTATCCGGTAGGACAAATAGGCAACAAGGCTGATAAGTTTGTTGAAGCTCAAAAAGGCACTAACCTTTACTTTGCCATCTACGAAGATGAAGAAGGAAAAAGAACATACAAAACAATGCCATTGAACGAGGTGATAGAACGGCTGAAACAAGAACTGCCTCCAGTGCCAGAGAAGAATGAGGAGGGGGTGCCGTTGAAGTTCTATATCTCGCCTAATGATCTGGTCTATGTACCATCAGAGGATGAAATGATTACGAAGGAATGCAGATTGAATAAGGAAAGGATTTATAAAATGGTAAGCTCTACAGGGAATCAATGTCATTTCTTACCATGTTATATAGCTAAACCTATTTACGATAAGTTTGAATTTGAAGCAATGAATAAAATAGGTAGAGCTTTATCTGGCGAAATGATAAAGACTGTCTGCTGGAAAATGGAAGTAGATCGTCTGGGAAATATTCTTAGAATAATTAAATAAAATTTCTTTTCCTATGATTAAGAAAACATTATGTTTCAGCAACCCCATCTACTTGAGTCTGCGTAATGCCCAGTTAGTATTACATTTGCCCGAAGTGGAGGACAACGGCACATTGCCTGAAACGATGAAGAAAGAAGCTGAGCGCACCATCCCGATAGAAGATATCGGGGTGGTTATACTTGATAATCGGCGCATAACGGTAACTTCGGGTGTACTGGAAGCACTGTTGGAGAACAACTGTGCCGTTATCACTTGCGACCAAAAAAGTATGCCTGTTGGTCTGCTTCTCCCTTTATGTGGTAACAATACACAGAACGAGCGGTTTCGTTCACAGTTGGATGCCTCGCTGCCATTGCGGAAACAGCTTTGGCAACAGACTGTGAAGCAGAAAATTCTCAATCAGGAGCATATCCTACGAACCAACACAGACAAAGAAACCAACTGCATGCGTGTATGGGCAAACGACGTGCGCAGCGGAGACCCCGGAAACCTTGAAGCAAGAGCAGCAGTCTATTACTGGCGAAATATCTTCGCAGATTATCCCGGCTTTGTTCGCGACCGCGAAGGTATACCACCAAACAATCTTCTCAACTATGGCTATGCCATCTTGCGAGCAGTCATTGCCCGGTCGTTAGTGGGTAGTGGCTTGCTTCCAACTCTGGGCATTCATCATCACAACCGTTACAACGCTTACTGTTTGGCTGACGACATAATGGAACCCTATCGACCGTATGTAGACCAGCTTGTTATCGACATCATTAACCATAACGACGACGTTTCGGTAATTACCAAA
Organism: Prevotellaceae bacterium KH2P17; assembly: GCA_900199655.1. GTDB lineage: Bacteria > Bacteroidota > Bacteroidia > Bacteroidales > Bacteroidaceae > Prevotella. The sequence continues at coordinate 31,136 of FZRE01000015.1, read as the reverse complement.
GAACTGAAAATGCAGCTTCTGGGTATTCCGATGTTAGATGTCGTGGTGAATAGCAAGCGCAGTCCGCTGATGATTGCCACTCAACAGACAACCGCTTCCCTTGCAAAATGTTTTGCCGGCGAGACTCGTCACATCAGTTTTCCAGAAATGTAGATTCATATGACCAGCTTCGACCGCTTCAGTGAATATCGAATTATGTGGATTCTTGTATTCTTTGACCTGCCAACGGAAACCAAGAGGGAGAAGAAAGCCTATATTGATTTTCGCAAATCTCTGATGAAAGATGGCTTTACAATGTTCCAGTTTTCCATCTACGTACGTCATTGTGCAAGTATGGAGAATGCCGAGGTTCACATGAAGCGTGTCCGTTCATTATTGCCCAAAGTGGGAAAAGTCGGTATCTTGTGCATCACAGATAAGCAGTTTGCTAACATCCAACTCTTCTATGGTGAGAAACAAAAGCCTCCTAATACTCCTGGTCAACAATTGGAACTATTCTAATCTCGCATCCAATAGAAAACGAAAATCCCACTCTTATCGAATGGGATTTTGTTTTGCGGTATCATTTTATAATTCTCTAAATAACCTTTTATCTATTTAAAAATCAGTTA
>FZRE01000015.1:0-28784 GCA_900199655.1 Prevotellaceae bacterium KH2P17 | reverse complement strand
TGTTGTTATTGCTACCGCAAAGATACAAATTTTCAAGCAAATCGTTTCTTAATAAATAACACTAGTGATAATAATTATCTTTATCAAGATAGTCGTTTAATAGACTCTCAACCGTCTTTGAATAATTAAAGCTAATGATGTCGGCGTTGATCTCACTTTTTGAAGCAATTTTCTCAAAATTGATTTTCTGTAAATCTGTATGGAGATAATTTTCAGGATACATCAAATCGTTCCAAAACTTTTTCTTGTCTTCTTCTGAAATGGAGGCACTTTGCTGCTCAACAACAGAAAGATACTTTCCCAAAGCAAGATTAATGTCTCGATAAAATTCTTTGTATGCTTCTATATCTGACACTTCTTTAGTAAATAGCCCCAAAGCTATCTCTAAATCCTTCCACTGTATTTCGCCTTTGTTTATTTTTTCTTTGACTTTGGCAAGAAATAATCTTTCTGTTGAGTCTACACTATCTATATCGGAGGATAGTTTTTCATAATATTTTATGAAATCAGGATATCCAGTAGGCATCCCCATTCTCAAATCAAAGCCATTTCCCAAAATAAAGACGCAATTAGACATATAGCCTGTGTGTTAAATAGCAATCGCAGTAATTTTTGAAAATTACTGCGATTATTTAAATAGAATATATTTATTTACTTCACCTCCTCTAATCTAATCATATTTGAGTATCAATTAGTTGTGAATACTTGGTACAAATATGATGTATATATTCTACTGAAAACCATCTTGAATGTTATCGCTTAGACACTTATAAATGTAACTCTTTATGAGCAATCCACTGATGACTTCCTGGTTTAAGGACTAATATATCGATTGGTCCACCAACAGATTTTTCACGCTTCTGGAACTTTAAAGTGTCTATTGTTACCTTAATCGCATATTGAGCAAAATCGATAGCATCTTGGAGTGTAAAAAAGTTCCACATTATTTCTACAGGCTCACCATCTATGTATTTTCCTTCAACTTTGTACGCTATATTTTGCATTAGTCGGCTTAAAATATCCGTGATACCATCCCATATAGCTCCTTGTCTTCCGACTTCATTCCGAGGATTCACCATTTCTTCTGCCGTAAAAACTTGGTAAACGCGTTGCTCAAATGTAGAGTCTTCATTTTGAATATACCCTGCAACTATAAAATGTGTATTCAAATGTGAATCTATTGCGTGAAAATAATCGCCAATTGAATGGGCTATTTTATCAACATCATCTTCATTATGCAGTCGTATGTAATTTTCTATAAACTGCACTATTGGTATTCCTAAAACCGATGCGTCTCCACATGTTAGGATTCCAACATGGCTGTTTGTGACGAAAACTTTATAAGTTGTGTCTGAAACATGTATCGAATGGTGATGAACTTCTTTTTCTGGGTGTCCGTCTTTTCCGATGGTTTTATATGCTGCATTGAATGAACTCCGGCTATCTCCAGCCAAAACGATGCCTTCACCAACGTAAACGCTTATTACTAATGACATTTTCTTCTATTTTTGATTATTGTATTTCACTTAACTATATGATATTCTCATCAATCTTGATGTAGTGGTCGCCGGACCTGTGCTTCAGCTTCTTGGCAAGAGTTTCTGTTGTGGTGTTCCAGAACCAGGCAGGGAAGGTGTACTGTGCAAACTGTGCTGCCAGTTTGTTTGGGAGGTTGTACTGGTTGGCAATGTTCCAACTGAGGTTTGCCAAGTCATGCTGTGTGAGTTGCTCCTTCTTGCCAGTCTTCTCAATCTTGATTGGAAGCGTGGGCACGACAACGCCGTGGATAACTAATGAAACAACACACTCGCTCACTTGGAACAGTTCTTCGTCAGTGAAGTCGAAAGGCATCAAGGTTTGGCGCACATACGCCTGAACCTTTGCTAACTTTTCTTCATCTGCCTTTTCTTTTATAGCAACGAACTGTTTACGTTCTCTTTTACAAGTCTCCATGAATCTGCGTAGGCGTTCTTCTTGATTGAGGATTTGGTTATGCTCAGCCATTTCTTCAATGGGAGATTTTTGAACTGGCTTTTCAACCGGATGCTCGGCGATGTATTTCTGTATCGCCTCCACCTCTATATGAGGACGGACATGCTTTTGGTATGCCTCAACATAGGAAAGAGCTATCTTTGCACCCGCCCAGAAGCACAATCGAAGGAATCCATAGAAGCAACCAAACAATAATATTGCTATGGCGGCACACGGGATATATCCCCAGTGATGCTTACCGCATATCAGGATGGAAAATCCGATAGCCAATAATGCAAGCAATACGGAAATCGTTATATGAAACCACTTTGGCATATTATTCTTTCTTGTTAATGATTACCCATTTGCCCTCCTTACGACCACCTTCACGAGCAAGGATGCCCTTCTTTTTAAGTTGTGCCAAGTCGTTTTCAATGGTCCTGTCTGAAACAGTAAACTTTTCCGAAGTCTTTTCCGATGTCTTTTCCGAAGTCTTTTCCGAAATCTTTTCCGAAATAGTCTTTGCGGATAAGAATGGGTCGGCAGAAATCATTTCAATAATAACTTTCTGACGTTCAGACAATTCTTTTACGACATCCTTGTTCAGAACGAACTGTTCTTTTATGAAATCCGGGTGGCACGGAATGTCAATCAGAAAGTATGTACGTTCTTCATCCGTCTCAATGGTTGCCTGTGGAGATCCATTGGCCTGTAGTTCATCCTGAATAGTAGGAATGCCAGTAGCTCGGCCTTCCGTTAGGTCTAATTCTTTCAGGAACTCTCCCAACCTACGGTTGCGATAACGACGTGAACGTAACGATATACCTTTTTGGACAGCCTCCATCGGGATGGTGTGGTTTGGGCCAGAAAAACTCAGAATCGAAATACGCTCCGGCTCAACGGTGATTTCAACTGGTTCCCGAATCGTCCAATCTCTATGATACAGACTATTGACAACAGCTTCTTCCAGAGCCTGATAGGGGTAGTTGAAGAATGTTATGGATTGCGCTCTGTCCTTGGGCTTAATAATCTGTTTCTTGATGATGTTAGTGTTCAGATAGCTTAATGTCTTCTCAATCATCTGTGGCACACTGCCCCTGATGGGTTCTACCTCTATCAAGTTATTGGGATTCTTTTCTCTACCTTCAGGGAAAAGAACAATTTCTATCTGCGCTTGACGGAAGAAACGGTCAGGCCGTTCTGAGAACATCATTGCTGCAACATTCTTGATGCGCCATCCTTCCGGCACAGCCTCTAATAAGTCCATCTGTTCCAGCACATCTTCCATGTGGTCGGTCAATGAGATGTCAGCCAGACTACTCTTGACCTTTACCAGATAGTCATGTAGGAGCAACGGCGAAATGTCAGTCAACTTGATGTCATCGTTTCCACGGTCATCAAAGGGCATCCGATTGGCAAGGTTTATCAGTTCGCGCTCGTATTCGTCTTTCGGAACGATACTGCTACTATTGTAGCGGATGTAGTAGTTATACGCCTTTTGCTTAGCAATTATCTGGTCAGGAACCTTGTATGGTCTGCGCTCACCAGGAGAAACCTTGATAACAAGAATCGTCTTTCCGTCAACCTCTTCTATATACAATCGGGGTTGATAGTACGGGCGCATCAGGTTATTGTATCCAACCATATCCTTCTCGATAGGCTCTATCTGGTTAGGGTCTATACCAATAACAGGTCTTATGGCATGGCCGTTCTCTTCTTGAACTCCCACCACAATATAGCCGCCACCTGTTTCGTCAAAGTCATTGGCGAATGCACAGATGGTACGGTAGATAGCATCAGGGTTCCATCCCGTCTTGTATTCGATGCGGTCACCTTCTACAGCTCGTCCGCTTAGAAGTTCTTCTATGTTGATTGGTAGTCTCATATTTTCAGCTGTTTGTTTATCGCTCTTTGGTTGACCAAAGCAAATCCTTCACATCCACATTAAGACTTCTGGCGATTTCAACCAAAGTCTCTAAGCTGGGTTGTGAAGCATTGGTGCACCACTTGCTCACCGAAGCAGGATCTTTCCCTAACTGCTCAGCCAGCCACTTATTCGTCCTCTTTTGCTCTGCCAAAACCACCTTCAGCCGATTGATGTCCTGTGCCATTATACCTATTTATTTCTATTTAAGGCACAAAGGTACTGCTTTTCTTTGAAATAACCACATATTTTTATGGTATTCTATTTTTTTATTTGCGTTTTAAGCAAATTTAGGAGCGTATTACTCATATTACTGATATTACTCGTCTTGATATTATTAGCCAAACATACCACACTATCAAAGACGATGTGGAGCGATTGAAAGGTTAATCGGACAAACAAATGATTCGTATCGTATGAAACTTACAAAAATCTTTCTTAACAATATACTACACATACATTTCCCCACGACATGGGTAAATGGGAACATTTGGGGTATAACAAACCTACTGACTGTCGGCTTTTGTCGTCAATAATCAGTAGGTCTGTTTTATTGTCAATCTTTTAAGATGAATTTTAATCCTATATGAGAACGAATCTGTCTAAAGTTGCTTTAATTCAAAAAGGATGAAAAATATAGGGGAAAAGAAAGTCATAAGAAAAGGGAACCAAGCAAACTTGGTTCCCTTTGATATAGAGTTTAGGTGTTGGACTTACCTGATGAACAACAGTTCGCGGTACTTGGGCAGTGGCCAGAGGCCGTCGTCAACGATGAGTTCGAGCTTGTCTATCTGGTAGCGAATCTTGTCGAACATCGGGGCGATGGTGTCGTGGTAGGCGATGGCTTTCTGATGCTCGTCGGCTATCTTGTTGGCGACCTTGCGGGCCTCGACAAGCTCCTCCACCTGTGTTTCGATGGTGGCTGTGCGCTCTGCTATCTCCTCGATGAGCTTGAGGTTGCGGGCATTCAGTTGGCTGGCCTTCTCCTTCGGGAATACGCCCGACATGCGCTCAACGTTCCTCAAGAGCTGGCTCTGATAGCTGGTGGCGACAGGAATTATGTGGTTCATGGAGAGGTCGCCAAGCACACGAGCTTCAATCTGAATCTTCTTGGTGTAGGTTTCCCACTTCACTTCGTTGCGAGCCTCCAGTTCCTTCTTTGTCATCACACCGAGGCTCTCGAACATACGGATGCTGTCCTCGTCGAGATAACGCTCGAAGATGACGGGGCAGGAAGTTTCTGTGTCCAGTCCACGCTTGGCGGCTTCTGCCTTCCACGCGTCGCTGTAGCCGTTGCCATCGAAGCGGATGGGCTTGCACACCTTGATGTCCTCGCGGAGGATGTCGATGATGGCGTGGTAGGTGGCGTTGTGGCCTGAATGCTCAAAATCCTTTGCTGTCTCTTTTATGCGGGCATCTACGCGCTTCTTGAACGAAACAAGTGCCTCGGCTACTGCACTGTTGAGCGTAATCATGGCGCTGGCACAGTTAGCTTCGCTGCCCACGGCACGGAACTCGAAACGGTTGCCGGTGAAGGCAAACGGACTGGTGCGGTTGCGGTCGGTGTTGTCAATGAGCAGTTCTGGAATCTCTGGAATATCAAGCTTCATGCCCTGCTTACCATCCATGGAGAAGAGGTCTTCCTTGTCGGCCTTCTCGATATGGTCGAGCAGTTCGGAGAGTTGCTTCCCGAGGAACGAGCTGATGATGGCTGGCGGCGCTTCGTTTGCCCCGAGACGATGGGCATTGGTGGCCGACATGATGCTGGCCTTCAGCAGTCCGTTGTGCCTGTAGACGCCCATCAGCGTCTCCACGATGAAGGTGGCGAAACGAAGGTTCTGTTCCGCCGTCTTGCCTGGTGCATGGAGCAAAACGCCTGTATCTGTCGAGAGGCTCCAGTTGTTGTGCTTGCCCGAGCCGTTGATGCCAGCAAAGGGTTTTTCATGCAGCAGAGCACGGAAACCATGCTTGCGGGCCACACGCTTCATGAGCGACATGAGCAGCATGTTGTGGTCAACGGCCAGATTCGTGTCCTCGAAGATAGGAGCCACCTCAAACTGGTTGGGAGCGACCTCGTTGTGACGTGTCTTCACAGGGATGCCGAGCATCAGGGCTTGTATCTCGAGGTCTCGCATGAAGGCTGCCACACGCTCGGGAATGGAACCGAAGTAGTGGTCGTCCATCTGCTGGTTCTTTGCAGAGTCGTGCCCCATGAGCGTGCGGCCTGTCAGCAGCAGGTCGGGACGTGCGGCATAGAGTCCTTCGTCCACGAGGAAGTACTCCTGCTCCCAGCCGAGATTGCTTGTCACCTTCTTCACAGCCGGGTCGAAGTAATGGCAGACCTCAGTTGCAGCCATGTTGACGGCTTTCAAGGCACGCAGGAGGGGCGCCTTGTAGTCGAGCGACTCGCCGCTATAACTGATGAACACTGTGGGGATGATGAGTGTGTCGTCGATGATGAAGACGGGGCTTGTGGGGTCCCATGCCGAGTAGCCACGAGCCTCAAAGGTGCTCCTTATGCCTCCTGAAGGGAACGAGGAGGCGTCAGGTTCCTGCTGAACGAGGAGCTTGCCGCTGAATTCCTCAATCATGCCGCCTTTGCCGTCGTGCTCGATGAACGAGTCGTGCTTCTCGGCCGTGCCTTCCGTGAGGGGCTGGAACCAATGCGTATAGTGCGTCACGCCGTTCTCCTTGGCCCACGCCATCATGCCGGCAGCCACAGCATCGGCCACTTGGCGGTCGAGGCGAGCGCCATTGTCGATGACATCTACCATCTTATTATAAACGTCCTTCGGCAGGTACTTGTACATCTTCTCGCGGTTGAAGACGTGCTTGCCAAAGTACTCGCAAGGTCTTTCACTTGGTGCTTTTACGTCAAGAGGCTTCTTCTTGAACGCCTCGCCGACAACCTGAAATCTCAAATCGTTTGCCATAATTGTGTTTTGTTAAAGGGTGAATGATTATTGTTTACTCAAGTATTCGTTAACTCGTTTAGCTGTCTGAAGTCCTGATGCAATGGCTCTCACCACAAGCGAAGCGCCATTAGCAGCATCACCACAGACGAAGACATTCTCAGGGTACTCGGGATGTTCGGGCTTAAGGAAGCCCATCGCCAGCAGGACAAGGTCGGCCTTGATGATTTCCGGCTCGTTCTTTTCCACCATTAACGGTCGTCCGCCTTCTGGGTTGGGCTTCCATTCTATTTCCTGCACCTTGACACCTGTCACCTTTCCATTCTCTCCGAGGAACTCGAGGGTATTGATGTTCCAACGACGTGTACAACCTTCTTCGTGGCTGCTGGTCGTCTTGAGAATGACAGGCCAGCTTGGCCAAGGCGTAGAGGGATTGTGACCGACTGGCGGCTTGGGCATAATCTCAATCTGCGTCACACTCTTGCAGCCTTGACGATGAGCCGTGCCGATGCAGTCGCTTCCTGTATCGCCGCCACCGATGACGAGGACATCCTTGCCCTTTGCCGTGATGCGCTCTTCCTTTGAGAACTCCATGCCAGCAAGGACACGGTTCTGCAGAGAGAGCAGTTCAAGAGCAAGATGCACGCCTTTAAGTTCGCGGCCAGGAACTTTCAAATCTCTTGCGACAGGTGTGCCGGTAGCGAGGATGATGGCGGAGAATTGTTGTTGCGATAACATCGCAATAGACGTAACGGCTTCGCCATAGCGGAAGGTTATGCCTTCTTGCTCCATGACCTCAATTCTCCTGTCGATGATTTTCTTGTTCAGTTTGAAGTTGGGGATGCCATAACGCAAGAGTCCGCCAGCGGCTTCGTTCTTCTCAAAGACAGTCACCTCATAGCCCATATAGTTGAGGGCATTCGCAGCAGCAAGCCCAGCAGGACCACTACCGACGACAGCTACACGATGTCCGTTGCGCTTGGGGTGCTCAATGGTCACATATCCTTCCAGGAAGGCTCGCTCAGCAATGGCGGCTTCATTCTCGCGATTGGTGACAGCCTCGCCCGTGGTATGATAGAGCACGCAAGCCTTCTCGCAAAGAGCCGGACAAATGCGGCCCGTGAACTCGGGGAAGGGATTGGTCTTCTTCAATAACTTATATGCTGTTTCCCACTCGCCATGATAAAGTGCGTCATTCCATTCAGGGTCTTTGTTGCCAAGCGGACAAGCCCAATGGCAGAAAGGCACGCCGCAATCCATGCAACGGCTGGCCTGTTCCTGCCTGTCGCGCGTGTTGAGCGTCTGTTCCACTTCGCCAAAGTCATGTATGCGGTCGTGAATAGGTCTGTATCCAGCCTCTTTGCGAGGCACAGTCAGAAATGCTTTCGGATTTCCCATCTTATCTATTGAACATTGATAATTGAACATTGAACATTAGTAGTCTCTCTGAACTTCTGCAATCTTCTGCGAAAGCTTTGCCATCTGCTCCTCCTGCAAGACACGCTTGTATTCGATAGGTACAACCTGGATGAAATCCTCGACGTAGCGTTGCCAGTCATCGAGCATTCGTCCTGCGAGGGCAGAACCTGTGTGGAGGTAATGCTGACGGATGAGTTCGAGCAGTTCCTTGCGGCTAACCGTATCCTCCACAAGGTTTATCTCCACCATATCCATGTTGCAGAAGTAGTCGAAAGTGTGGTCTGGGTCATAGACATAAGCCACACCGCCACTCATTCCGGCTGCGAAATTACGCCCAGTCTTACCAAGAACCACAACACGTCCGCCTGTCATGTATTCGCAGCAATGGTCGCCTGCGCCTTCGATGACAGCAATCGCTCCGCTGTTTCTCACGCCAAAGCGCTCGCCGACCTGTCCGTTGACGTATAGTTCTCCACTTGTAGCACCATAAAGCCCCGTGTTGCCAGCTATGATGTTGTCCTCGGCATGGAACTCAGCATTACTTCCACGAGAAGGCAAGATGCTGATGCGTCCTCCGCTCAGACCTTTGCCGAAGTAGTCGTTAGCCTCTCCTTCGAGCCTCAGGCTCATTCCTTTCACAGCAAATGCACCAAACGATTGCCCAGCAGAACCCTTGAACTTGATGTTGATAGTCCCGTCCGGCAGTCCTGCTTCACCATATTTCTTGGCAATAACGCCTGAAAGCATCGTGCCCACAGCTCTGTCAGTATTCTTGATGGCGAAGTCGAGCGTCGTCTCTTCCTGCTCGTCGATACTCTTCTGCACTTCCTTTATTATCTCCTCATCTTTAACTCCGCAGACCTTTGTAAACTCGCTTCTGTCCCAATAGAGAGGTAGATCTGTGGCGGACTGATAAAGGAGACGGGAGAAGTCGATGGTCTTCTGTTTGTCTGTAACACTTGACAATTGTATCTCTATCAGCTCCGTGTGGCCGATGATGTCCTTCAATTTGTGAACACCTATCTCGCTAAGATATTCTCGTACCTGCTGGGCGAGGAAGGTAAAGAAGTTGACCACATACTCCGACTTGCCCATGAAACGGGCACGAAGGCGTTCGTCTTGCGTAGCCACGCCTACAGGGCAGGTGTTGGTATTGCACTTGCGCATCATCACACAACCCAAAACAATAAGCGGCAACGTACCGAACGAGAACTCGTCGGCACCAAGCATCGCCATGATGATGACGTCCTTGGCAGTCTTCAATTGTCCGTCAGTCTGTAGGCGAACCTGATTGCGCAAGCCATTCTTTACAAGTGTCTGCTGTGTCTCGGCCAGTCCAATCTCAGGACTGATGCCAGCAAAGCGCATACTGCTTGCAGGACTTGCACCCGTTCCACCTTCTGCACCACTAATGACGATGAGGTCGGCCTTTGCCTTTGCCACACCAGCGGCAATGGTCCCAACACCACTTTCGGCAACCAACTTGACGCTGACCGCAGCCGTCGGATTGATGTTCTTCAGGTCGAAGATGAGTTGCGCAAGGTCTTCGATACTGTAGATGTCGTGGTGAGGTGGCGGAGAGATGAGGCTGATGCCCGGAATGGCGTTACGCGTCTTGGCTATAATCTCGTTCACCTTGAAGCCGGGCAACTGTCCGCCCTCGCCAGGTTTTGCACCTTGTGCCACCTTAATCTGAATCTCCTCAGCATTCACAAGGTACTCTGCCGTCACGCCAAACCGACCTGATGCAATCTGCTTAGTCTTGCTGGAAAGCGACACGCCATCCACTTCCGAATGATAGCGGGCATTATCCTCGCCACCTTCGCCAGTGTTGCTGCGTGTGCCAAGTTTGTTCATGGCCAACGCCAAAGCCTCATGTGCCTCGATGCTTAATGCCCCAAACGACATGGCACCCGTCACAAAATGCCTGACGATGCTTTCCACCGGCTCTACCTCGTCGATGGGCGTTGGCTTTGCAACTTTCTTGAACCCGAAGAAGTCGCGGATGAAGATAGGCTTCTCCTTCTCGTCCACCATCGCAGACCATTCCTTGAATTTCTTGTACGAGCCAAGCCTTGTGGCAATCTGCAGGTTGGCAATCGTGTCGGGATGCCATGCGTGTAGGATGCCATCCTTTCGCCAAGAGAACTGACCGTTGTTTGGCAAGAACTCGTTAATATCAGCAGGCTTGAATGCCTCATCGTGTAAGCGAGTCGCATCACGGGCAATCTCCTTCAGTCCGATGCCACCAATGGTGCTTACCTCTGTGCCGAAGTACCTCCTGAGCAAATCCTCGCCAAGTCCGATGCTCTCGAATATCTTTGCGCCCCGATACGAGCGTATGGTAGAAATGCCCATCTTGCTCATTACCTTCTTCAGGCCTTTATCGACCGCCTTGATATAGTTGGCTTCAGCGGTGGCGTATTCCTCCTGAATCTTATGCTTCTTCACGAGGTCGTCCAAGACTGCAAAAGTCATGTAAGGACAAATGGCACTCGCGCCATAACCTAACAACAAGGCGGCATGCATCACTTCGCGAATTTCGCCACTCTCTACGATAAGAGCCGTTTGTACACGCTTACCGACGGAAATCAAATAGTGATGAACAGCACTTACTGCCAACAATGATGGGATAGCGGCGTGTGTCTCATCGATGTCTCTATCAGAAAGAATGATGTAGTTAACACCTTCATTTACACTCTGCTCGGCTTCTTTGCATAGGTCTTCAATGGCTGCGCGAAGTCCACTTGCTCCCTTCTGTATCTCGAACAAAATAGCGAGCTTCTTAGTATTGAACCCCTTGTACCTTATATTACATAATATATCGAGTTGTGTGTTCGTGAGCACAGGCTGTGGCAAGCGTACCATCTTACAGTTCGAGGCATCGGGCGTCAGGATGTTTGTGCCTACGGCTCCTATGTACTCCGTCAACGACATCACCAGTTCCTCGCGAATGGGGTCGATGGCAGGGTTTGTTACCTGGGCGAACTGCTGACGGAAGTAGTTGAAGAGAATCTGCGGACGGTCGCTGATGACTGCCAACGGCGTGTCGTTGCCCATCGCTGCCACAGGTTCCTGTCCTGCTGTTGCCATTGGGACGATCGTTCTGTCGATGTCCTCCTGTCCGAAGCCGAAGTTGATGAGCTTGCGTTCGTAGTTCGGGACAGAATTCTCGACATGCCGACCGCTCTTGAGCTTCTCCAACTGGATACGGTTCGCCTGGAGCCATTCACGATAGGGGTGCGCCTTTGCCAGTTGTTCTTTTATCTCGCCATCATAGTAGATCTTTCCTTCCTGCGTGTCGATAAGCAGAATCTTACCAGGCTGCAAGCGTCCTTTGCTGACAACGTCGCTTGGTTCGAAGTCCATCACTCCTACTTCCGAAGCCACTACCATTATGCCTTGCTTCGTAATCGTATAGCGACTGGGACGAAGGCCGTTTCTGTCGAGCATGCCGCCTGCATAGCGTCCGTCACTAAAGAGTAGTGCAGCAGGTCCGTCCCACGGCTCCATCAAAATGGAATGATATTCGTAGAAAGCCTTGAGGTCCTCGCTTATCGGATTCTTGTCGCTGAAGCTTTCGGGCACAAGTATTGCCATTGCCTGTGGCAGCGAGAGACCACTCATCGTAAGGAACTCGAAGACATTGTCAAGGCTTGCCGAGTCGCTCATTCCTTCCTGAACGATAGGCCGCAAGTCCTTGATGTCGCCCAAAGCCTCGCTGCTGAGCACGCTCTCCCTTGCTTTCATCCATCCACGATTGCCTCGAATGGTATTGATTTCGCCATTGTGTGCCAACAGGCGGAAGGGCTGCGCCAGCTTCCACTTCGGGAAGGTATTGGTAGAGAAACGAGAATGTACGAGGGCAAGTCCGCTTGTAAAGTATGGGCTTGACAGGTCGGGGAAGTATCTTCGCAGTTGACCGGAAGTCAACATGCCCTTGTAGATGATGTTCTTCGAAGAAAGGGAGCAGATGTAGAAGTCCTCGTTGTCGGTGCGTTTCTCTATGCGCTTCCTTATCTTATATAATATGCCGTCGAGCTTCGGAGCTTGCTCTTCAGTCGCTCCTGTCACGAAGATTTGCTTAATGTCAGGCTCAACGTCTCTCGCTCCCACGCCCAAAACATCGGGACATGTCGGCACAGTCCTGACATGCATCAGCTCCAGTCCTTCGCGCTCAATCTCTTCTATCATTATGCTCAGTATTGTTTGCTGGGCCTTTTCGTCTTTTGGAAGGAACACAAGCCCCGTGCCGTACCGACCTTTCTCAGGTACAGGAATGCCTTGCAGGAGAATGAACTCATGCGGAATCTGCACCATGATGCCTGCACCATCGCCCGTCTTGTCCCTGGTCTCTGCACCACGATGCTCCATGTTCTCCAGCACCTTCAATGCGTTGTCAACAAGTTCGTGGCTCTTGCCTCCGTGAATGTGTACCACCATGCCCACGCCGCAGGCATCGTGCTCGTATGCTTCCTGATATAAACCTTGATTCATTTACAATTTGACGATTTGCGATTTACAATTTATTCCCTCTAAAGGGGGTTAGGGGGTCTTTACAATTTACTATTTATTCGGCGAAGCGCCTTTACTGTATTCTCGTGTGTGCCAAAGGCCGTAAGTCGTACGAAGCCTTCTCCTTTGTCGCCAAAGCCAACGCCGGGAGTGCAGACGATGTGGGCTGATTGAAGCATCCAGTCGAAGAACTCCCACGACATCATGTTGCCAGGTGTCTTGACCCATAGGTAAGGTGCATCTATGCCGCCATAGACCTTGAAGCCCATGTCTGTCAATGACGCCCGCATCACGTGCGCATTCTTCATATAATAGGAAGTCGTTTCCTTTATCTGAACCTTGCCCTGAGATGTGTAGATGGCTTCCGCCGCCCTTTGGGAGAGGTAGCTCGCGCCATTGAACTTGGTGCATTGACGCCTGTTCCACAACGCATTCAGCGGCATTCTCAAGGTCTTCGGCACAACGGTGTACCCGCATCGGATGCCAGTGAAGCCTGCCGTCTTTGAATAGGAGTGAAACTCTACGGCACACTTGCTTGCTCCAGGTATCTCGTAGATGCTGTGCGGCACATCTTCACTCTGGATATAAGCCTCATAGGCTGCATCGTAGAGGATGAGCGCCTCTTCCCGAATGGCATAGTCCACCCACGCCTTCAGCTGCGCTTTTGTGAGCGTCGTGCCCGTCGGATTGTTGGGATAGCAGAGGTAGATGACGTCCACATGGTCACTGGGCAGTTCGGGCACGAAGCCGTTCTCCGGCGTGCAAGGAAGCTTGACGATTGTCCTGCCTGCCATCAGATTGGAGTCTACATAGACAGGATAAACGGGGTCCGTGACAGCCACCACACACTTCTTGGAAAGCAGTTCCTGGAAGTTGCCTGTGTCGCTCTTCGCTCCATCACTGACGAATATCTCGTCCGCCTCAACGTCGATGCCGTGTCTGCGGAAGTCATTCTCTACAATTGCTTCGCGCAGGAAGTCATAGCCACGTTCAGGGCCATAGCCGCGGAACGATGCTGCCACAGCCATCTCGTCCACGGCCTTGTGCATAGCTTCAATAACAGCCGAGGCTAGAGGTTGAGTCACGTCGCCTATTCCCAATGAAATGATGTCCGCCTCCGGATGTTTCTTCTTATAGTCGTTTACCTTCCGGGCAATCTCTGCAAAGAGATACGACTCTGACAGCTTTAAGTAGTTTTCGCTGATCATTTCGTTATTTCGTTATTTCGTTATTACGTTATTTCGTTATCACGACAGTTCTATTTCTCCTTCAAACACGAACTCGGCCGGTCCCGTCAAATAGACGTGATTGTCCTGAAGGCACCATTTAACGTCCAGCGTGCCACCATCCATGAGGATGCGACTCCTTCTTTCTGCACGTCCAGTCAATGCAGCTGCCACAGCCACGGCACAGGCTCCCGTGCCACAAGCCTGGGTGATGCCGCTGCCGCGCTCCCAAACGCGCACTCGAATGCCGTCAGGACGCATTTCGGCAAACTCGATGTTGCAGCGTTCGGGAAACGCGGGATGATGTTCCAGTCCACGACCTTCCTGCTCAACGGCATCTATATCTTCAGTGAAAACGACATAGTGGGGATTGCCCATCGAGACGAACGTTCCCTCCCTGAGACCTGTTCCCTGTGGCAGAAACTGCAAGGGGTTCTCGAAGACAGGCTCGCCCATATCGACTGTGCTGGCATCGACGAGACCATCACGGACACTCAAATGGATTGTCTTTATGCCGGAGGGAGTGAGCAATCTGACTTCCTTGCTGGTCGTCAGTCCCTTTTCATATACATACTTCCCCACGCATCGACTGGCGTTGCCACACATCATGGCCTCCGACCCATCGGCATTGAAGATGCGCATCGTAAAGTCAGCTTCGGGAATGGGGCTGCGTCCTATCAGTACAAGTCCGTCGGAGCCGATGCCTTTATGCCTGTCGCTCCACCGGCGTGCCAACTCCTCGGGCTCTTCTATATTATAATATAATAATGTGTCAACATATATATAGTCGTTGCCAGCACCATGCATCTTTGTGAAATGAATCTTATGTTCCATTTTGTATAGAATTTCTTTATTTGACTGACATATTTGCTTAATTCTGATGCAAAGGTAAGCATTTTGAAACAAAACAACCTAATTTCGCAAACAAAAGCACACTTTAACGATGTTTTAATTGACATATATCAAGTAAAATATATCAAAACATATCATTTTGACCGTCTGTTCTTGTTTAATCGAACATATTGTCATAACTTTGCATCGAAAACATTGCAATGTGTAAAAATAGGACGCTCATTGGTAACACTTATTTAAGTATGAAAAGAATTGAAGCTATCATCAGGAAGACGAAGTTTGAGGATGTCAAGGAAGCGCTGCTTTCGTCGGACATCGACTGGTTTGAGTATCACGACGTGCATGGCATTGGTCAGAGCCGACAAGAGCGTATCTATCGTGGCGTTCAATACTCGACCGACGTCATAGAACGTGTAGCACTGACCATCGTTTGTCGCGACCAGTTTGTCCAACCCACCGTGAAGGTGATCATCGAAACAGCACATACAGGCGAGGTAGGCGACGGCCGCATCTTCATAAGCGACATGATTGACACATGGAGCATCCGTACCGGCGAACACGGCGACACAGTGCTGAGAGACAAGAAATAATCAGAGTTAACGAAACACAACACATTATTTAATTATGAACGACATTGCACTTTCACTCGATACCGTATGGATGCTTCTGGCAGCCATGCTTGTTTTCTGGATGCAGCCGGGCTTTGCCTTATGCGAAGCAGGCTTCACGCGCGGCAAGAACACCGCAAACATTCTGTTCAAGAACTTCGTGGACTTCATGTTCGGCTCGTTGCTGTTCTGGTTCATCGGCTTTGGTTTCATGTTTGGCTCAGACGGCGCGGGCTTCATCGGTATGCCCAACTGGGGCGACCTATCCTTTTATCATGGCGACCTGCCCGTAGAGGGTTTCCTGATGTTCGAGACCGTCTTCTGCGCCACCTCTGCAACAATCGTCAGCGGAGCAATGGCAGAGCGCACCAAGTTCTCGATGTACGTCATCTACAGCGCTGTCATATCTTTGTTCATCTACCCCATTGAGGGACACTGGACTTGGGGCGGCGGTTGGCTCTGTAATGAAGCAGAGGACGGGTTCATGATGCAGACCTTCGGTGCCGTCTTCCACGACTTCGCCGGTTCTGCCATTGTTCATAGCGTGGGCGGCGTGCTGGCATTGATAGGAGCGATGGCACTTGGTGCCCGTCGCGGCAAATATGCAAAGGACGGCAGCAGCCGTGCCATTCCCGGCCATTCACTGACGTTGGCTGCCCTCGGAGTATTCATTCTTTGGCTTGGCTGGTTCGGTTTCAACCCTGGCTCACAGTTGGCAGCTTCGGGCGATGTAAACCGCAAGGCCATCTGCCACGTGCTTCTGACCACAAACCTTGCCGCAGCTGCCGGAGGCATAGCGACAATGTTCGTCACATGGCTGAAGTATGGCAAGCCCTCGTTCTCCCTGATGCTCAACGGCGTGCTGGCAGGGCTGGTGGGCATCACGGCAGGTTGCGACCTCGTCTCGCCCGTGGGAGCCGTTGTCATCGGACTTGTGTGTGGCACCATACTTGTCTATTCCATTGAGTTCATCGACCATCAGTTGCACATCGACGACCCTGTTGGCGCCAGTTCCGTTCATGGCGTCTGCGGCATCCTGGGCACTTTGCTGACAGGTCTGCTCTCCACATCGGGCGGCGCTCTGTACGGCGGTGGCTGGGGCTTCTTCGGGGCACAGTGTTTCGGCATCCTTGTCATCGACCTCTGGGCAGCAGCCTGTGGCTTCGTCCTGTTCTACGGAATAAGGCGGCTTCACGGCCTTCGCGTCGATGCCCGCATCGAGGACGAAGGACTGGATGTATATGAGCACGGAGAGACATGTTACAATTAAAGAGACAAACTACTCGTTAGTAAATGGCAAATTACTCGTTAGTAAATGACGATTTACTCATTAGTAAATTACAAACCACACGTTAGTAGTTTATTCGCAACACATACATTAAACATAAAAAGCACATGAAAAGATTGATTATGATACTCCTGTCCGCAGTCTGCCTGACTGCGGCGGGAGCAAAAGATAAAGTAGGAGCGACGATAGGTTGCGACTTCGTCAGCCAGTACATCTGGCGTGGTCAGAAGCTCGGTAACGTCAGCCTGCAGCCCACACTTGGCATCAATTACAAAGGCTTGAGCCTGACCTCTTGGGGCAGTGTCGGCTTCAATTCGGACGATGCAAAAGAGCTTGACTTCACGTTGGCCTATGAATTCAAAGGCTTCAACGTTGGTTTGACCGACTATTGGTTCTCTGAAGGCAACTACTTCAACTATAAAGCTCACCAGACGACCCATGTGTGGGAAGCAAACGTCGGCTACGACTTCGGCTTCCTCAGCGTGCAGTGGTTCACGAACTTTGCCGGCAACGACGGCCTGAACCGCAGCGGCAAGCGAGCCTACAGCAGTTACTTCGAGATTGTGGCACCCTTCCGTCTTGCCAAACTCGACTGGACTGCCACCTTCGGAGCCGTGCCCTATGCCACAACATCCTACGATACCAACGGCTTCTGCGTCACGAACATCTCCCTGCGTGCCACCAAGGATTTCATCATCAAGCAGAAATGGCATCTGCCAGTATTTGCAGGTCTGACGGGCAACCCAAGGGCAGAGAAGCTCTACATCATCTTCGGCACATCATTCTCTATATAAAAAACCTTCAGACACATGAACACAAAGTACATCTTCGTCACTGGCGGCGTGGTTTCCTCTCTCGGGAAGGGAATCATCTCCGCCAGCATCGGCAAACTGCTGCAAGCACGCGGCTACAAAATCACTATCCAGAAGTTCGACCCGTACATCAACATCGACCCAGGTACGCTCAATCCCTACGAGCACGGCGAATGTTATGTGACGGAAGACGGCATGGAGACAGATCTTGACCTCGGGCACTACGAGCGGTTCACCGGCATACGCACTACCCGCCACAACAGCATCACGACGGGACGCATCTACAAGACCGTCATCGACCGCGAACGCCGTGGCGACTACCTGGGCAAGACCATTCAGGTGGTGCCGCACATCACGGACGAGATAAAGCGGCGAATGCTTCGCGAAGATGTAGAGGAAGAGGAGTTGGACTTCGTCATCACAGAGGTCGGCGGCACCATCGGCGACATAGAGAGCGCGCCGTTCATGGAAGCCATCCGTCAGCTTCGGTGGCAGTTGGGGCGCGACGCTGTCTGCGTACACCTCACATACGTTCCTTATCTGAAAGCTGCCGACGAACTGAAGACGAAGCCCACCCAACATTCCGTCAAGGAACTGCAAGGCATGGGCATCCAGCCCGACATCCTTGTGCTGCGAACCGAACGCCACCTCGACGACGCATTGCGTCTGAAGGTGGCTTCGTTCTGCAATGTCAGCCTGGAATGCGTAGTGCAGAGCGAAGACATGGCAAGCATCTACGAAGTACCTGTGAGTATGCAGAGGCAAGGACTCGATGCTGCCATCCTGCGTAAGATAGGCATACCCAGCGGCGAGACTCCTGCCATGAAACCTTGGCGCAACTTTCTCAACAACTGGCGTCGTGCTACACGTGAAATCAACATCGGCTTGGTCGGCAAGTACGACCTGCAAGATGCCTACAAAAGCATCCGCGAGAGTCTGAACCTGGCAGGCATCTACGATGGCGTGAGGACAAAGATCCACTTCATTAACAGCGAAGGTGTCACCGATGAGAACGTAGCGGAGAAGCTGGAAGGCCTGGCAGGCATCATCATCTGTCCGGGCTTCGGGCAGCGTGGCATCGAAGGAAAGATTGTCGCCGCCAAATACACCCGAACGCACGACATCCCAACCTTCGGCATCTGTCTGGGCATGCAGATGATGGTGATTGAGTTTGCGAGGAATGTGCTGGGCTACGAGGATGCCAACAGCAGTGAGATGGAAAATCAGACCGAACACAACGTCATCGACATGATGGAAGAACAGAAGTCTGTCACGCAGATGGGCGGCACCATGCGACTTGGCGCTTACAATTGCGAACTCACCGAAGGCAGCCGTGCCTGTGAAGCATACGGAGGCACGACAAAGATTAGCGAAAGGCATCGGCATCGCTATGAGTTCAATAATATATATAAAGAGGAATATGAGGTCAGGGGCATGAAGTGCGTGGGCATCAACCCCGGCACAAACCTTGTCGAGATTGTGGAAATACCGTCCCTACGTTGGTACATCGGAACGCAGTTCCACCCTGAATACTCCTCAACGGTGCTACATCCACATCCCTTGTTCATGTCGTTTATAAAAGCTTGCATCTGATATGGAACAGTTAAAACATGAATGCGGTGTGGCATTGATAAGGCTGCTGAAGCCGCAAGACTATTATAAAGAAAAGTATGGCACAGCGTCCTATGGCCTTGGCAAGCTCTATCTGATGATGGAGAAGCAGCATAACCGCGGACAGGAGGGTGCAGGCATTGCCTGCGTTGACATGAATGCACCCGTTGGCTCGGAGTACATGTTTCGTGAGAAGGCAATGGGCAAAGATGCCATCACAGAAGTCTTCGACCATGTGACGCAGGAATGGGAAGGGGCTTCGCTCTACATGGGACACCTGCGCTACAGCACGACAGGCAAGAGCGGCTTGCAATACGTTCATCCTTTCCTGCGCCGCAACAACTGGCGGGCAAAGAATCTCTGTCTTTGCGGCAACTTCAACATGACGAACATTGACGAGATATTCACGAAGATGGTCAGGCAGGGACAGTCGCCGCGCATCTACAGCGACTCCTATATCACACTCGAACTGATGGGGCATCGTCTGGACCGAGAAGTGGAACGTCTCTTTGTCGAAGCTAAAACAAAAGGACTGGAAGGCACAGACATTACCCATTACATCGAAGCAGGCGTACAGATGGCAAATGTATTGCGCACCACGATGGCCGACTACGACGGAGGCTACGTGATGTGCGGCATGACAGGCAGCGGCGAGATGTTTGCTATGCGCGACCCTTGGGGCATACGGCCTGCCTTCTTCTATAGTGACGATGAGGTTGTGGCCGCCAGCAGTGAGCGTGCCGTATTGCAGACGACCTTCGACCTCGCCTGCGATGACGTTCAGGAGTTGCCAGCAGGCCAGGCGCTCGTCGTGCATAAGAACGGCACCTCTGCTTTGGAAACAATCCTGGAGTCCAAGAAGCAGACGAGATGTTCGTTCGAGCGCATCTACTTCAGTCGTGGTTCCGACCGCGACATCTACCGTGAGCGCAAACAACTTGGGCAGCAGCTCACAGCACCCATCCTCAAGGCCATCGACGGTGACACCGGGCATACTGTCTTTTCCTTCATTCCTAACACAGCCGAGGTTGCATTTTATGGAATGATGGAGGGCTTGCGAAGCCAAGGCCTAAACGTACGGAGCGAAAAGGTGGCATGGAAGGACATCAAGCTGCGCACCTTCATCACGGAAGCAGGCTCGCGCAACGACCTTGCCTCGCATGTCTATGACATCACCTACGGCTCCCTGCGGCCATACGAAGACAACCTTGTCATCATTGACGACAGCATTGTTCGGGGCACCACTTTGAAGGAAAGCATCTTCAAGATACTCGACCGCTTGCATCCTCGGAAGATAGTAATGGTGAGCAGTTCGCCACAGATTCGCTACCCCGACTACTATGGCATCGACATGGCGCGCCTGGAGGAGTTCTGTGCTTTTCGTGCCACCATCGCCCTCATCGAAGAGCGTGGTATGTGGCAACTAATCACAGACACTTACGAGTCATGTCTTTCTGAGCTCCGTAAGCCAGCAGCAGAGCAACGCAACTGCGTCAGTGCCATCTACGAACCGTTCTGCATTGAAGACATCAACGGGAAGATGGCCGAAATGCTTCGTCCCGCAGGAATGCAAGCACCGGTGGAGTTCGTCTTTCAGACAATCGAAGGCTTGCACGCCGCTTGCCCTGAGCACCAAGGCGACTGGTACTTCACAGGCCACTACCCTACTCCTGGCGGAAACCGACTCGTCAACCAGGCATTCGTGGACTTCAGGCGCATGACATCTCTCCCGCGCGAGAGGGGAAAAAGAACAGAAAACGATGAATGATTCAAGTCTCGGACATACACGGAAACCCATGCGCAGACCCTCCGTACAGCCCGCCGCCGATAACGGTCAAGGGTTATCTCCGAAACGGTCAGCCATTATGCCGATAAGGGTCAAGCGTTATGCCGACAACGGTCAAGCGTTATTTCCCACGCCCTGCGACGATTCCGTGCACAGGGCATTCGGAACTTCAGGAAACAGTTAAACAACAAATAAAGTTATGTGTGGAATTGTAGGATACATCGGAACGAAGAAAGCCTATCCGATACTGATTAAGGGCCTGAAACGCCTGGAGTATCGTGGCTACGACAGTGCCGGAGTGGCAATGATCAGCGACTGCGGCGAGCTCAACGTGTACAAGACCAAAGGAAAGGTTGACAACCTGACCGACTATTGCAGCGACAAGGACGTGACGGGCTGCGTGGGTATCGCCCATACGCGTTGGGCGACGCATGGCGAGCCGTCGGCCCGCAACGCTCACCCTCACTATTCCCGGAGCCAGAACCTTGCCATCATCCATAATGGCATCATCGAGAACTACGCCGACATCAAGATGCAGCTGCAGACGAAAGGCGTGGAGTTCAAGAGCGACACAGACACAGAGGTGCTGGTGCAGTTCGTGGAGTACATCATGGTGAAGAAGAACCTCCCGTTGCTCGAAGCCGTGCAGGTGGCACTCCATCAGGTGATAGGAGCCTACGCCATCGCCATCGTCGACAAGCGCGAGCCCCGGCAGATTATAGCAGCACGCAAGCAGAGCCCACTCGTGGTGGGTATCGGCCAGGACGAGTTCTTCCTGGGCTCCGACGCCAGTCCCATCATCGACTACACCGACAAGGTGGTCTATCTGGACGACGGCAACATCGCGGTCATCCGCTTGGGCGAGGAACTGAAGGTGCTGAGCATCCTCGGCAAAGAACAGCAACTGAAGGTGAGCACCGTGGACCTCAACCTCGGACAGATAGAGAAGGGCGGCTACGAACACTTCATGCTGAAGGAAATCTTCGAGCAGCCCGAGTGCCTGAAGAACTGTATGCGAGGGCGCATCAACGTCGAGGGTAATCATGTGACGCTGTCGGCCATAATCGACCATCGCAGGCAGTTGCTTGGCGCGAAGCGTATCGTCATCGTGGCATGCGGCACGTCTTGGCACGCCGGACTCATAGCCGGACAGCTCTTCGAAAGCTTGTGTCACATCCCATGCGAAGTGGAGTATGCCTCGGAATTCCGCTATCGTAACCCCGTCGTGACGAAGGACGATGTGGTGATAGCCATTTCGCAGAGCGGTGAGACCGCCGACACGCTGGCCGCCATCCAGCTTGCCAAACAGAAAGGAGCCTTCATCTACGGCATATGCAACGCCATTGGTTCCAGCATCCCAAGGGCCACAGACACGGGGACGTACATCCATGTCGGCCCGGAAATCGGAGTTGCATCCACCAAGGCCTTCACCGGACAGCTGACCGTGCTCACCATGCTGGCACTATGCCTGGCTTCTGAGCGGAAGACCATCTCCGAGGAGCTGTATCGGCAGATGGTCAGGGAGCTCACCCTGATTCCTGCCAAGATGGAGCAAGCCCTCAAGACCAATGAGCAAATAGCCCTCCTTGCCCCCATCTTCACCTATGCCCGGAATTGCCTCTACCTTGGGCGCGGCTACAACTATCCCCTGGCCCTGGAAGGTGCACTGAAACTGAAGGAAATCTCCTACATTCACGCCGAAGGCTATCCCGCTGCAGAGATGAAGCACGGCCCCATCGCCCTCATCGACAGCGAAATGCCCGTCTTCGTCATTGCCACCCGCGACCGTCTCTACGAGAAGGTCATCTCGAACATCCAAGAGGTGCGGGCGCGAGGCGGACGAATCACGGCAATCGTCACTGAAGGCGACACGCAGATACAGAGGTTTGCCGACCACATCATCACCCTTCCCGACACGCTCGAGTGCTTCCAGCCACTCATCGCCAGCATACCCCTCCAGTTGCTGGCCTACCATATCGCAGTCTGCAAGGGCAAAGACGTTGACCGCCCGAGGAACCTTGCCAAGAGCGTAACGGTGGAATAAAAAGCCTTTGAGCCACAGAGACATGAATGGAATGAAGAAAAGCGGACCTCGGCATCTCGAATTTCCGCGTGCGACGAAGTTAATCGCCGCACGCTGAGAATGTCCTCACCCCTTACCCCTCTCCCGTGGGAGAGGGAGAAATGGTAAATGGGAAATGATTAAATAGTAAATAACATTATGTGTGGAATAGTATCAATCTTCAACATCAAGAAGCAGACGCACGAGCTTCGCGAGAAGGCTTTGCGCATGAGTCAGATAATCAGACACCGTGGTCCGGACTGGAGCGGCATCTATTGTGGCGGCACGGCCATCCTTGCCCACGAACGTCTCTCTATCGTCGACCCCGAGAGCGGCGGCCAGCCTTTGTTCTCGCCCGACAGGAAGGTTGTGCTGGCCGTCAACGGCGAGATTTACAATCATCAGGAGATTCGCCGCCAATATGCCGGACGTTACGACTTCCAGACGGGCAGCGACTGCGAAGTCATCCTTGCGCTCTATCACGACAAGGGCATCAACTTCCTGGAGGACATCTCCGGCATCTTCGCCTTCGCCCTTTACGACGAAGAGAAGGATGCCTTCCTGATAGCCCGCGATCCCATCGGCGTGATACCTCTGTATATAGGCTATGACAGCGACGGCACCGTGTATGTTGCCTCCGAACTGAAGGCACTCGAAGGTCAATGTGAGCGATACGAACCCTTCCTGCCAGGGCATCACTATTGGAGCAAAGAGCCTGGTATGAAACGCTACTACCATCGTGACTGGTTTGAATATGATGCTGTGAAGAATAACGAAGCAAGCGTCGATGCTATTCGTGATGCTCTCAAGGACTCGGTGAGGCGTCAGTTGATGTCCGACGTTCCCTATGGCGTACTACTCAGCGGCGGACTTGACTCTTCTGTCATCTCTGCTATTGCCGAGAAGTTCAGCGAGCATCGCATAGAGGACAACTCGCAGACACGCGCCTATTGGCCTCGTCTGCATTCCTTCGCGGTAGGCTTGAAGGGGGCTCCCGACTTGGCAAAAGCAAAGCTGGTGGCCGACCATATCGGCACCGTACATCACGAAATCAACTACACCATACAGGAGGGGCTTGATGCCATACGCGATGTCATCTACTTCATCGAGACATACGACGTGACGACTGTCCGTGCTTCCACTCCGATGTATCTCCTTGCCCGTGTCATCAAATCGATGGGCATCAAGATGGTGCTCAGTGGCGAAGGAGCAGACGAGGTGTTTGGCGGCTATCTCTATTTCCACAAAGCACCGAGCGCAAAGGCATTCCACGAGGAGACAGTCCGCAAGCTCAGCAAGCTTCACTACTACGACTGTCTCCGTGCCAACAAGAGCCTATCGGCCTGGGGCGTAGAGGGACGTGTGCCTTTCCTCGACAAGGAGTTCCTCGACGTAGCCATGCGTACAAATCCCGAAGCAAAGATGTGCCCTGGCTCAACGATTGAGAAGAAAATAGTCCGCGAAGCCTTTGCCGATATGTTGCCGGCAGAGATTGCTTGGCGGCAGAAGGAGCAGTTCAGCGACGGCGTGGGCTATTCATGGATTGACACATTGAAGAAGATTACCTCCGAAGCTGTCAGCGACGAACAGATGGCACATGCGGCAGAACGTTTCCCCATCAATCCGCCGCTCAACAAGGAGGAGTACTACTATCGCAGCATCTTCGCCGAGCATTTCCCAAGCGAGTCTGCTGCGCGAAGCGTAAACCAAGAGGCAAGCGTGGCGTGCTCGACAGCCATCGCCCTTGAATGGGATGCTGCTTTCAAGAACATGAACGATCCAAGTGGAAGAGCTGTCAAGGGGATTCACAAACAAGCTTATTAGGATTTAGCAATTTGACAATTTACAATTTGACTATAAGATGAATAAAGAAGCGAGACTGATACTTGATGACGGCACAGAGTTCTGCGGATGGTCGTTTGGTTACGAAGCAAATGCCGTGGGCGAAGTGGTGTTCAACACGGCAATGACTGGCTATCCAGAAAGCCTCACCGACCCGAGCTATGCAGGCCAGATACTGGTGACAACTTATCCTTTGATAGGAAACTATGGCGTGCCTGAAACAGGAGGCGAGCCCTTGCCCAAGTTCATGGAAAGCGAGCGGATTCACGTCAAGGGTCTCGTTGTGGCAGATTACAGCGAGAGGTACAGCCATTGGAATGCCAAGGAGTCGCTTGCCGAATGGCTAAAGCGGGAAAAGATTCCTGCCATTACGGGCATCGACACGCGAAGGCTCACCCAACGGCTCAGGGAGTCTGGCGTGATGCGAGGTCGTATCATCATCTCTGAGAACTCTGATTACTTCGAACACTCTGACTATGGTAGCATCAATTGGGTGGAGCAAGTGAGCTGCAAGGAGGTCATCACGTACAAGCCAGACCCTACGGCGGCAGCAAATTCTTCATTATTCACTCTTCATTCTTCATTTCCAAGAGTCGTTCTTGTTGACTGTGGTGTAAAGGCAAACATCATCCGTTGCTTGGTGAATAGAGGCGTTGAAGTCATCCGGGTTCCGTGGGACTATGACTTCAACCAACTTGACTTCGATGGATTGTTCCTGGCGAATGGTCCTGGCGACCCTGAGCAATGCAATAAGACCGTGGAGCTCATCCGCACCTTCCTCAACAATCCGAATGTGCGGCCCCTCATGGGCATCTGTCTCGGCAACCAACTCTTGGCAAGGGCTGCAGGTGCAAAGACATACAAGCTGAAGTATGGTCATCGCAGTCATAACCAGCCGGTGCAGCTTGTGGGCACCACCCGTTGCTTCATCACAAGCCAGAATCATGGCTATGCCGTCGATGCCTCGACGTTGCCTGCCGACTGGGAACCTCTGTTCGTCAACATGAACGACGGCTCCAATGAAGGCATACGCCACAAGACAATGCCATGGTTCTCTGCACAGTTCCATCCCGAAGCCTGCTCAGGACCAACAGATACGGAATGGATGTTCGATGAGTTTATATCAAAAGTAAATAAGTTGACGAGTAAACAAGTTGACAAGTTGGATGTAGAATCAAACGTCTTGTCAACCCGTCAACTTGTCAACTCGTCAACTATTAAATCCGTCCTCCTTCTTGGCTCCGGTGCTCTCAAGATCGGTCAGGCGGGAGAGTTTGACTACAGCGGTGCTCAGGCTCTGAAAGCCTTGAAAGAGGAAGGTGTCAGGTCGGTGCTCATCAATCCTAACATTGCAACTGTCCAAACTTCGAAGGACGTGGCGGACACTATCTATTTTCAGCCTGTCACGCCTGATTTCGTGGAGCATGTCATAGAGAAGGAGCGGCCGGACGGCATCCTGCTGAGTTTCGGCGGACAGACAGCTTTGAACTGCGGCGTGGAGCTTTACAGGAAAGGTGTATTTGAGAAATATGGTGTCAAAGTCCTTGGCACACCCGTTCAGGCAATCATCGATACCGAAGACCGCGACCTCTTTGTCAAGCGTCTTGGCGAGATTGGCGTGAAGACCATCAAGAGCGAAGCTTGCAATACCATTGAGGAAGTACAGAAGGCCGCTCACGGACTGGGCTTCCCCGTCATCCTTCGTGCAGCCTATGCCCTCGGTGGCCTTGGCTCGGGCTTCTGTGACAACGATGAGGAACTGCTGACCCAGGCAGAGGAAGCTTTCGCCTTCTCTCCTCAAGTGTTAGTAGAGAAGTCGCTGAAAGGATGGAAAGAGATTGAATATGAAGTGGTGCGCGACCGCTACGACAACTGCATCACCGTCTGCAACATGGAGAACTTCGACCCTCTCGGCATCCATACGGGCGAGAGCATCGTTGTGGCTCCATCGCAGACGCTCTCGAACAGTGAGTACCACAAACTTCGTGCCCTTGCCATCAAGATAATACGTCACATCGGCATCGTGGGCGAGTGTAACGTGCAATACGCTCTTGACCCTGTTTCCGAGGACTATCGTGTCATCGAAGTCAATGCTCGCCTGAGTCGCTCGTCTGCTTTGGCATCAAAGGCAACGGGCTATCCCTTGGCCTTCGTCGCTGCCAAGCTCGGACTCGGTTACGGACTTTTCGAACTGAAGAACTCCGTCACCAAGACCACCAGCGCCTTCTTTGAACCTGCCCTCGACTATGTCGTCTGTAAGATTCCGCGTTGGGACCTCTCGAAGTTCCACGGCGTGAACCACGAACTGGGCTCAAGCATGAAGAGCGTAGGTGAGGTGATGGCCATCGGCCGCACCTTTGAAGAGGCCATCCAAAAGGGCTTGCGCATGATTGGACAGGGCATGCATGGCTTTGTCGATAACCATGAGATTAAAATTCCGAACGTCATCGAAGCTCTCAGGCATGCCACGGACATCCGTGTTTTTGCAGTCGCTAAGGCCATGGCGATGGGCTATTCCGTAAAACAGATTCATGAACTGACGAAGATAGACTGTTGGTTTCTTGAGAAGCTCGGTAGTGTAAATAGAACTGTGTCAAGGTCATTTTCCTTATTATATTAACCTCAGATGAGGAACACGCTTTTTAATCGTGTTTTCCAAATGAGGAGCCTTTCTGGTTGCGAAGTTACATAATTTCAAATCTATCTCCAAATTTTATTGCCAATTGTTGTGAGATGAGTGCCCAGTTCGCAAGGGGCATGGTCCACTTTTCGCTGACATTACGATATGCCAGATAGACCAGTTTCTCCAAGGCTGTATCAGATGGGAATACGCCCTTGTTCTTCGTAACTTTGCGTATCTGGCGGTGGTAGCCTTCGACGGTGTTGGTCGTATATATGAGACGTCGGATTTCCTTGGTGTACTGGAAGAACTCCGCCAAGCGCTCCCAATTGTCACGCCATGACTTGATGACGATAGGATACTGTTCGCCCCATTTGGCTTCAAGGTTGTCAAGTTCCGTTTCCGCAGCCTCTTTGCTGACGGCTCCATAGATACGCTTCAGATCTTTCAGAAACTCCTTCTGGTGCTTGCTGCCAACATACTTGATGGAATTGCGTATCTGATGCACTATACAGAGTTGAACGGCAGTATGTGGGAATACGCTTTGGATAGCATCAGGGAAGCCCTTCAGACCGTCCACACAGCATATCATAATGTCCTCCACGCCACGGTTCTGCAAGTCCGTAAGCACCTCAAGCCAGAAGTTGGCTCCTTCGCTCTTTGCGACGTACATGCCAAGTAACTCTTTATGACCCTCCTTGTTTATGCCCAGAACATTGTAAATGGCACGAGTGACTGCACGACCTGCATCATCCTTGACCTTGTAATGGATGGCGTCAAGCCAGCAGATAGCATATACGGCATCAAGGCTACGCGACTTCCACTCTTTAATCTCAGGCAGAACACGGTCGGTTATCGCACTGATAGTCTCTGCAGACAGTCTGGTGTTAAACTCACGCTCAAAGTAGCGGCTAATCTCACGGGTGCTTGTACCAAAAGCATACATGCCAATAATCTGGTCTGCCATCCCTTCTGCAAGAATCGTCTCACGCTTGCGGACAGTCTGGGGATCAAAGCTGCCATCACGGTCACGGGGAGTCTCAACGGTCACTTCACCATATTGTGTCTGAACTGTCTTGGACATCTTCCCGTTACGCCGATTGCCAGACTCACGGGATTCTACACTCAGGTGAGCATCCATCTCACCTTCAAGAGCTGCATTCAATATACGCTCCAACATCGGTGCCAAAGCACCGTCTTTTCCAAATAAAGGCTTGCCTGTACGTAATTGCTCGGCTGCCAACTTGTAATCTATTTCTTCGTTTGCCATCTTAAAATAAACGTGTTAAACTACTTTTTTATTGGTGCCTGACACAGTTTACTTTACACTCTCGAG
>FZRE01000003.1 GCA_900199655.1 Prevotellaceae bacterium KH2P17 | reverse complement strand
TGCTCTTTCCACTTAGAAGTGCAAACATTCCGTGGTGAATAACCCATGAAAAACACCGCGGAGGTTTGCCTTGCGGCTGGGGGCGCGAAGCCCCCAAAGAGCATCGTCGGATAACTTAAGCAATACAAAAAAGGAGGGGAACTTTCGTCCCCCTCCCTGGGATTAACTAATTTTGTATTGCGTATGTATAAACAATTAACCCCGGAGCAAAGATACACAATAAGTGTGTTACTCCAAAGAAAATGCTCACTTAGTTTCATCGCGGGTACCATTGGGGTGTCCGTGAGCACGGTTAGCCGCGAACGCAGGCGCAACTCCAAGGCGGATGGTGTGTATGACGGCCGCCTGGCCGTGTTGAGGACCAGACGCCGCAGGGCCAAGACCCCGGGCAACCGATCGATAGCCCCTTATGTGCGCGGCAGGGTCTTTGAACTCATCCGAGGGGAGCAGTGGTCGCCCGAACAGGTCTCGGGGTGGCTTAGGAAGGAGGAGGGGGTGAGGGTATCGACGTCAACCATCTACAACTGGATAGCAGCCCTCCCTCCCCACTACAAGGACAGCATCCACAGGTACCTTAGGCATGGCATGAGGAAGGCACGGGGCTCGGCCCGGGAGGTGAAGTCGCCGATTCCCGACCGCGTATCCATTGAGGAAAGGCCGGCTGGGGCCAACGGACAGACCCTGGGTGACTGGGAGATGGACACCATTGTCGGAAAGGACGGCAAGGGGGCCATAGTGACCCTGGTGGAAAGGAAAAGCGGCTACATGCTCATGGAAAAGCTCGAGACGGGAAAGAGGGCGGTCCCACTGGCCAAGACCGTGGTAAGGCTGCTCGCAGGATGCGGGGTGCCCGTAAGGACCATAACGACTGACAACGGCACTGAGTTTGCCGCACACCAAATCATCGCAAGGGAACTGGACACGACCGTTTACTTCGCACATCCATACTCGTCATGGGAGAAGGGGGCCATAGAGAACATGAACGGACTCATCAGGCAGTATATACCCAAGAAGACGGATTTCAGGGGAATAACAAAGCAGTATATCAGACACGTGATGGAAAAATTGAACAACAGGCCAAGAAAGAAAAACGGATTTGGGAAGCCTAAAGACCTCATTAAGGAAAGAATTGCCTAACTTTGCACTTGCTTATGGAATCCGCCCTTGAATATTTATTGTATAAAAATTATTAAAGAACCGTTTTTTATTTGCAACTATCAATTATATTCAATATATTTGACATGCTTTAATCTATCACTCATGTAAAAGACAGGGGAGGAATGCTCCCCATGCCTCGTTTATAATTCATCATGAAATCAGAACTTAGAAACTTTTGTACAGATGTATAATAAATTCTTCTTATTTACACTGCTTGCTACACTTAGCACAAATGTGCAGGGGCAAGAAGTTGACTCTGTACGCATGCGTGCCTACTACCTGTACAGTTTCAAGTCGTACACCGACCAAAAGGATTTGAAAACGGAGGAAAAGGTGCTTGAAATTGGCCAACACCGTACGGCATACTACGGAAGATGGCAAAAAAGAAGAGAGGAAATTGCTGACAGCGTCACGAAAGCGCATGGGAGTGTTCAGGAGGCTTTGAGGCTCATAGGGCAATATCCTACTCCACGGTCATTTGAATATGTATTTAACAATTACCCTATACAAGGTCAGAGGACGATCGCTGACAGAGAATATAAAAGTTTCTATTATAAAGAACCCATCGCTCCCATAACGTGGACCATCCAACCCCGCGACACCACAATTTTGAATATGCCGTGCCAGTTTGCCACCTGCACGTACGGAAACCGCAAATGGACGGCGTGCTTCACAAGTTCCATCCCCGTTCAGGCTGGCCCGTGGAAGCTGCAAGGACTGCCGGGGCTCATTCTCTATGCTCATGATGACTCCGGCATCTTCTCTTTCGAATGTTTCGAAATCAGGCAAGGGGAGGGTACGGTGTCCATCCCGTCGCTGGATAAAAGCATCAAATGCACCAAGCAGGAGTTAAAACGCCTGAAAGAAGAAAGCGCTGCCAACCCCGTGGAATACGTCAAACGGTTTGGCATCATTGACCACCCAATAGGAAGAGATGGCAAACCAATTGTTTACAAGAAGAGAATTCCGGTTTTCCTTGAAAACTAACATCCCTATAACACTCCTTTGCCTGATAAGTATCAGTTCCCGTGCACAAGTATTCACCGGCACGGTAAAGGGGAGTGACGGGGCTCCCCTGGTGCAAGCTACCCTTGTAGGCATAGACAGAGCAGAGCGGATACTGGCCTATACCACGACGAACGAGCAGGGGCAGTACAGCCTCTCTGTACCCGACACGCTGAAAGAGAACACGTTGCAGGCGTTTAAGGTAAGCTATTTAGGCTACCAAACCAAGGTAATACCGCCCGGAGAGATGAAGGACAGCATGACCATTGTACTCCGGAAAGACAAGTTCACGCTCAAGGAAGTAACCGTAAGGGCCAAGCGCATACAGGCCAGCGGCGACACGCTCACTTACTCCGTGGCCGGTTTCCGTCAGGGGCAGGACCGCAGCATAGGCGATGTAATAGCCAAGATGCCGGGCATGGAGGTGTCGAGCGACGGCTCTGTTAAATTCCAAGGCAAGGCCATCAACAAGTTCTACATTGAAGGACTCGACCTCATGGGCTCCCAATACGGGGTTGCCAACAAGAACATACCGGCCGACAAGATACAGAACGTACAGGTGCTGCAGAACCATCAGCCCGTAAAATCGCTGCACGGCGTACAGTTCAGCGACCAGGCTGCACTCAACCTGGTACTCACCGACGATGCCAAAGCCGTTTGGAGCGGCACCATGGACTTAGGAGCAGGCTACGGGCAGCGCTTTATTTACGACAACCGGGCATTGGGATTGTACTTCAACAAGCAGTTCCAAACCCTGATGCTGTATAAAAATAACAACACGGGGAAAGACATCAGCACCGAGGTAAGGGATTTAGTCATGCAAAGCCAAAGCATGATTGAAAGTGAAGACGGACTGCTCTCGCTCATGGAGGTCAGCGTTCCAAACATGAAACAAGAGCGCCATGAGTTCAACCGCAGCCACCTTATGGCCGGCAACTGGCTGTGGAAGACGGGAAAGGAGTCGGAACTGCGCCTGCAGGGAAACATCTTTCTCGATAAGAGCGACCTGTGGAAAAAGAGTTCCGAAACCTATCTCACCATCGAAGGCATGCCCACCATACTCGAAGAAGACGACATCACGAATACGCGGAGCCAGTGGAAAGGCGAAGCTAACTATCAATACAACGGCGACAACACATTCGTGAACAACAACCTGAGAGGGTACATGGACTTCAACAAGAGTACGGGCAGCATGCGCCTCAA
This sequence comes from Prevotellaceae bacterium KH2P17, assembly GCA_900199655.1. GTDB lineage: Bacteria > Bacteroidota > Bacteroidia > Bacteroidales > Bacteroidaceae > Prevotella. Next base: position 205,905 of record FZRE01000003.1, on the reverse strand, counting down.
CGGCACAGACACCCGCCAGATGATAAAGCCGCACAAGCAATACATAGCCGACGAGCTACACCTGTCGCACACCACACAGGCCAAGCGCGTGTACAAATGGAACACCAACATCACCTATCACAACCTGCCTGGCCGTCTGTTCACCGCGCAAGGCGAAACAGAAAAGCTCTCACAGCGCTACCTGAACATCAAATCGGAACTGAACTGCGCCGTACCCATCGGCCGTTTCAACATCGAGAACACCGTAGGAGCAACCTACGATCACCAGTACATTGGCGTAGAAACGGGACCTCAGACCTCGCACCAAAGCCCCTATATCTGCCGCACGCTGTACTGCACGCCTTCCATGACACTCAATTTCGGCAGCCACCGGCTGGCCGTCTATGCCAAGACATTACTGGTACACCAGTCGTACAAGCAGTCGCACGACCGGCATCTATGGTTAGACCCAAGGCTTTCGTACCACTGGCAAATCTCCGCCATGTCAACTCTCTCGGCCTCAGTAACCGCCACCCACGCCCCGCTGACGGCAGAATTCATTTTCGATACGCCGCTCTTTACCGACTATCGCACGCGGATGATGAACAAGGGCAAGACGTCATCCACCCGAGCCACGACCTTCGCCGTCTCCTATGAATATGCCAACCCGCTCTCCGGCATGTTCTTCTACATTCAGCCAACCTACAGCCGCACCGCCGGCAGCACCCTGTACGAATACCGTCTCAACCAGTCGGTCTACACGATAATGGCCACCGACAGCAGCTACACATCCGCCACCGCGGGCATTACGGCCCGCATCAGCAAGTCGTTCTCATGGGCAAAGGCCTACATTGCCACAAGTGTCAGGGCCCAACGCAGCGACTATCAGCTCCTGATAGCCCACAAACTGAACGATGCCCGCATGTACACCACCACCATCGGCACCAACTACTCGCTCCGCCCGTGGCCGCTGCTGTCGCTCGAAGGCAGCTCTTCGGTAACCATTACACGGCAGAAGAACCTCACCAGCAAAGCTCTCTCGGCCGGAAAGACCCTGAACTGGAAGCATGAATTAGGCTTCTACTTCTTCTTCACACCCAAAATCATGATGACCTGGAACAACGAACTGCTCTACACCAACGACAAAACGCTTGGCAGGAACTACTTCTGCGACGTCGCGCTGAGTTACAAGAACAGCCATTCCGAGCTCTCGGTAGAGGTTAACAACATCGTCGGAAAAGACCGGATAGAGCGTATCCAGCTTACCAACACCCTGCAAACCTGCACCGCTAACCGTCTGCGACCGCGCGAATTCATCGTTAAATGGAGTTTCGACATTAACTGAATCAAGCAGGATCATAAGGAAAACATGCGATATTTCCGTCTGGAATAGAAGACGGAAAGGCTGTTTCTACCTGCGGAAGTTGCCGAGATGAGCCTACACTCCATGTAACGATTTAAAACAATATAACGCTTTTTAGTAAAAAGAAAACTGATTTAGTCGCCAAATAAAATCAATTTGCGTAAATTTGTCACCGTAACATGAACAAGCAAAGAAGCTCCATACCCATGTTGCAGGGCACAAGCTCCGGGCACATAGAGGGATGACAGCATCCTTAAAACTACACCCACTTATGCAAATGAGAATCTTATCAAGAGGCGAAACCATACTGCTGTTCCTTTTACTCCACGCCATGTGCTGCCATGCACAGGCCAACGGGAAGGCATATACCAAGTTTATAGTATACGACAGTCTCACACACGAGACAATTCCCTTTGTCAACATAGCCTTATTAAGTCCAACCGACACCCTGTTCAGCTGCACCAACGACAGCGGAAGCATCGTGTTCCGCACGGCTCCGGGCAGGTATGTGATGAGGGCAAGTTGCGTGGGTTACAGAGATTACAGCAAGGAAGTAGTAGCTGGCAGCTACGCTGTAATCCCTGTGTACATGGCTTCCGAGAGCAAAACTCTTACAGAAGTAACGGTTGTAGGCAGGCGGGAACACATCAAGATGACGCACGAAGGCATCGTATATGATATGTCGGCCGACAAATCTGTACAGAGTTCTACCCTTTTGTCGGCACTGCAACAGGTGCCGTTAATCAATGTCGACCCCAACAACAACATCACCGTAAAGGGAAGTTCGCGCTACTCCATCTACATGAACGGCCGCCCGTACCGCATAGCCATGACCAATCCTAAGGAAATACTGCAGGGAATACCCGCCTCGACCATATCAAAAGTAGAGGTTATCACGAACATCGACGGCCGGTACGATGCCGATGCAGGAGACGCCATCATCAACATCGTAACCGAGAAACACCATCTGACGGGTTATACACTCACGGCCTACACCGGCGCCGCCACCCAACCCAAGGGCCATGCCGGTGCAACTTTCACGGGAACCAAGGGCAATGTTGACTTTTCGGTAGGCTACGATTTCCACAATGAAGGGCAGCGCAACCAGCCCATAGAGACTGAGAACAGCTTTACGGACAGCAACCGCAAGGTCTTCATGGAAGGAAAAGGAGACGGTGACTGGAACACTCACACGGTCAGGGGGTTGCTTACATGGACCATAGACAGCCTGAACTCGCTGTATCTCGACGGGCACGGGCTCTTCAAACAGACCAATCTGAGCACGCAGTGGGAACAGTCACTGACCATGCCCGGCCAAAACACCATTCATACCCGGTTCGTTAACGACAACAGCAACTGGACCGGAACAGCCGAAACAAACGCGGTTTACCGGCACTTCCTGCCCACCAACAAGAACAAGGAGAACTTCTCTGCAGGCTACCGCTATACCTACAATCCCGACAAGCGCAACTATCAGCAGGATTACACGGGGGCTGCGGGAAGCGGAAACGAGCGTTACAAGCGCGCCACCAACGGCGGACTGAACGAACACACACTGATGGCCGACCTGCTGCTGCCCGCAGGAAAGGGGCACGAACTGCACCTGGGCGGCAAACAGATATTCCGCTCAGGGCACACAAAGGCATCGCTCTACGAGTGGCTGAACAACGAGTGGACGGCTCCCATACATGTCGACGCCCCGAAAGAGGACATGGACTACACGCAGAACATATCCTCCCTCTACGCCTCCTACACAGGCCTCTTCGGCAAACTGAGCCTGAACGCCAGCCTAAGATGGGAATACGCCAGCCTGAACATGAAGCTGAACCATGCCCAAGGTGTGACCTCTCACGACAACATCCTCATCCCGCACCTTGGCCTGAGCTACCGAATAAGCAAGAGCACGCAGCTCTCACTCAACTACTCCGGCGGCATCCAGCGCCCCGACATCACGATGCTCAATCCCTTTACGGCCGTTTACTCCTCCTATGCAGCCGGCAAAGGCAACCCCAACCTGCTATATCCGCACACACAAACGCTGGGTGCCGGCCTCATGAGCTTTGGCCCCAAGCTGTTCATGTCGTACGACCTGAGCTTCCAGCAGCTCAACGATGCTGTCGTACCTTATTCCTATCAGGAGCAGGGTTCTACGCTCCTGACAGATACATACAGGAACATTGACTACATCAGAGCCACGGGCGGCAACATATACATCAACTACCGGCCCGTCAGCATGCTGTCACTTACGGCCACGGGCAACCTGACTTACGGCCGGATGAAGAGCTCCGACTGGGACCTGAACCAGCATTGGTGGGAATACAACCTTACCTTTATGGGCAATTTGAGCATCAAACAGTGGGCCGTAGGCCTGCAGTACGGCAACTACAAGAACCGTCCGGACGCCTGGAGCAAGTCGGATGCCTTCTCGCTGTACTCATGCTACGTCAGCAGGTCGTTCCTGAAAAACGCTCTGAACGTGAAGATAACGGTCAATTCGCCGTTCAACAAATACGAAACCCTGCGCATCCGGAAGCAATACCAGGGCTTCGCAAGCCGGCAAACCAACTACATGACCGCCCGCTCCTTTGGCATAGACGTATCTTATACACTGCGAAGCGGCAAGCCGAGAAACATCAAACGCGACAATACCCTCCGCAGTACGGACCAGGAAACGGGCGTACGATGAGGCCTGCAACAGGTTCCTGAAGAGCCACGGGACATGCTTTCCGTGCGTTTCCGGCCGGTTCACGCCCCCGCAGTTGCCTCCTTTTACCGGTCTGCAGGCCTGCCATTGCAAGCCTGATTGTAAAGAAAACATGCTAAAAAACAGTGCAACAATTCCGCTCGAAATAGCGAACGGAAGAGCTGCTTTTGGCCTTTTCACCCCCCGGAAACCACCTCCTGAAACGACGGAGATGGCCTTTTACACCCTTGGAGCTATGCTTTTACACCCTTGGAGCTATGCTTTTAAGCGTAAGGAGCTATGCTCTTTAACGTAAGGAGGCCATCTCCTTATCGTAGTGAGGCCATCTCACTACAGCAGTGAAGCCATCTCACTATGATAGTGAGGCCATCTCCGTATGGTCAGGAGCTATGCTTATAGGGTAAAATCCTGATGCTCAACGAGTTACAAAAACGGCGATTTTAGCGCGTATTTGCGACCTAACGGACGGTTGGTGGCAAATACGCGAAACTGGAGAGGGTATTTGTAAAGTTTCATCACATCATTTCCGTTTCCGCTTCCTTGCATCGGGAGGCCGGGGAAATCCGTGCTTCTCCGGCTCTCCCGCACCCTAACGCCATGCAGAGTGGCCACTGGCAGCGCCCAAAAGTGAATAAAACTTAAAAGAAACAGGCACCGAGCAAGTATTCCGCCCGTATTTTATCTATACATAAATGGGCATTTGGAATATGAACACCGAACTCCTGGTAGAAAGATGCAAGCAAGGGGACAACGAAGCAATGGGCATGTTGTACAACACCTACGGGCCCAAACTTACTGCCACATGCAGGCGTATCGTACACGAAAGGCAGGCCGCAGAAGATATCGTTCACGATGCTTTCATCATCATCTTCACCTCACTCCACTCGCTGAAAGACAACCGCCGCATTGCCGGATGGATGAACAGAATCGTTACAAACCTGGCTTACGAATACGAAAAGACGAGAAAAAGCCGCGCTCTCTCGCTGGATGACATACGGGACTGCATGCCTGCGGAGCCGGAGGAGGAGGCACTCGGCACGCTGTCACTTGACCAGCTTAACGACATGGTCAACCGTCTGCCCAACGGATACCGCAGGGTTTTCAGGCTTTATGTACTCGAAGGGCTGTCGCACAAGGAGATTTCGCGATTGCTGGACATAGAGCCTCACACATCTTCGTCCATGCTCTTCTTTGCCCGAAAGCGGCTGCGCAAGATGCTGTCCGACAGCAAAAAAGTGATTATACTGCTGCTCGTAACGGCCATTCCCTTTGGTTTGCTGTTGAGAAAGAAAGAGAGCAGGCAGCCCGCAGTTGTCCGCCGAAGCGTCGGGAAAAAGCAGAACGGCCTGCCCGCAATGTCGGAAACGAGGGAGAAAGCGCTGGCTACGAGGCTTCCGATACGGCAGAAGCCGGCGCCGGCAGCGATTGCAAGCCCCGCTCCCGGCAGCACTGTTGCAGCTGAAACGGCTGTAACGGCAACCGTGGACACGGCAAAGACCGAAGCCGATTCCGTGAAATCGCACCGCCCGATGCCGGCTCCGTCCACCTTTGAATATACTAACAAGGATTACAGTCTTCCCGTTCTGCCCCGCCACGGGCTGCAGAATGGCTGGCAGCTGGGCATTGCCGTAAACCTGAACGGAAACCCGGGAGCCGGTTCGACGGGACTTCCGTCCTATTACGAGTTGGCCAAAGGCGACATGTCCTCGGAACTGCAGCCGCCGCTGGAGAGCTTTAAGGACTGGGAGCATTACGCACTTTATCTGTCGCAGTCGTACATCGACAACGACAATCAGCCTGGGCAAAGCCTGCTGGCCATTGCTTCCCACAACAGCGGAAGCATCAGGCAGCACAGAGAGTTCGACCTTCCGCTGTCGGTAGAGGTCATGGCGAGCCACGCTCTGGGCAGCCGCTGGAGCTTCGGTACGGGCGTAGGCTACCTGAAACTGGGCAGCACAACAACGACGGGAGAAGGCGCTTACCACACCCGGGAAAGGCAAACGGTGAGGAACATCGTTATTCCGGCAAAGGTAGACTACGCCCTGCACCGCGGCAACAGACTTACGGTATTCCTCTCGGGCGGCATCAGGATGGAAGTTCCCGTCTATGTCCGCACCGACGTGACGTACGTTGTTAACGGCAAGGTGGCCTATAAGGAATCGCCAAAACGGGCAGTCCCGGTCAGGTGGTCGGTACAAACGGGCCTCGGACTGCAATACAATCTGTCGCCATCCGTGGGCCTTTTCATCGAGCCGAGCTTGTATTACCGCTTCCCGAAGGATAGCAAGGTGCAGACCGTCTTCGACAACCACCGCCTCAACTTCACGTTACCCGTGGGCATCATCATCAGCTATTGATTTTGTATATTTTAACTCTGTGCCCGAAAGCCTTTTGCCTTTAGCGGGCTCTACCTGTAAAGGCAGCAGGCTTTCAGGCCCCGCCACACAGACTAAAATATACTTCTATGCAAAGAAGACATACCGACAGGAAGCAGTACTTCCGTGAAACAGCAGAGACATCAGAGAACTATTACCTTCCTTATATCAACCTCCTCAAGCCCGTTACGGGCCGGGAGCGCGTGCTCGAAATAGGATGCGGCGAGGGAGGAAACCTGCTCCCTTTTGCCCGAAGAGGCTGTAAGGTAACGGGCGTTGACATAGACAGGCAGCGGACAGAGCAGGCCCAGAGCTTCTTCTCGGGACATGCGAATGCGGTGTTCTCGCATTGCGACTTCCTTGAATATCCGCTGCCGGGCAGTGAGAGGGATAAATTCGACATCATCATCCTGCATGATGTCATCGAGCATGTTGCCTGTAAAGAGGCTTTCCTGGCACACGTCAGGGAGTTCATGGCCCAAGGGGGCGTGCTCTTTGTTGCCTTTCCCGCATGGCAAATGCCTTTCGGAGGCCATCAGCAGATATGCAGGAGCCGCTTTTGTTCCCACATTCCCTACTTCCATCTGCTGCCAAACACGGCCTATGTGTGGTTGCTCAAACACGTGGGACACGAGCGGGCAGACGCTGTCCGGGAGCTGATGAGCATCAAGGAGTGCCGCACCTCCATAGAAAGATTTGAGCTTACGACCCGCCGCTGCAGTCTCCGCATCGGGCAAAGGCAGCTGTGGCTCGTCAATCCTCACTACAAACAGAAGTTCAACCTCACCCCGAGAAAGCTGCCGGCAGCATTGTCCGCCATCAGATACGTACGCAATTTCTTCTCCACTTCATGCTTTTATTTGCTGCAGCTTCAACCGTCCGCCGACGTTGAAAATCAGGTTTCCGACAGCCGTCGGGATGCCTTTGGCACCCCGCAGGCTTGCTTTCGCCGGCCGCATGGGGTGTTCATTACATGTTAAAACTAAGCTTCAGGAACTTTCGACACTTGTCGCACGATTGTGTGACAGGTGTCGAATTCATGTGTGACACCTGTCGAAAGTTCCTGAAGCATATCATCAACACTGCGAAAACGGACGGACGGGGAGCGCGGATGAAACCTTTTTAAGCGCGCTCCGGGCGAGTGGCGGAGACGAAAGCAACGGAAAAGGCTCAACGCAGCACCGTGGCACGGACGATGCGCACATCCAGCAAGGGGCGGTCGCGGCCGTCGGTCTCCACCCACTGTATCTGTTTCACCACGTCCATGCCCTCAACCACCTCGCCGAAGACGGTGTACTGCCCGTCGAGATGGGGCGTACCGCCCTGCTCGCTGTAAACTCGGCGCAACTGTGGCGTAAGCACCACGCGGCCGGCCGTGGCAGAGTCGAGGCGCTGCTGCACCCGGTCGAGCATCTGCTCGGTGAACCGCTGGCCGTACACAATGTAGAACTGGCTGGCCGAGGAGCGGCGTTCGGGGTTCACGTCGTCGCCCTCGCGTGCCGCTGCCAACGCTCCGCGCTTGTGAAAGAGCTGCGGAAAACAAATTTCGGCAGGCAGTTCGTAAGCCGGTGACCAGGCCCCCACCTCGGCTCCGGAGGCCGCATGACGGGTGGTGGAGTCGCCGGTTTGTATCATGAAATTCTGTATGACACGATGGAAGAGGTTGCCGTCGTAGTAGCCGCTGCGCACCAGCCGGAGGAAGTTATCGCGGTGGCGGGGCGTCTCGTTGTACAGCTGCACACGGATGTTGCCCATCGACGTTTCTATCAAAACCTCATGGCGCAGGCTGTCTTGCTGTGCCATGAGGTTGAGGTTGAGCGTGGTCAAAAAGATGACCACGGCTGTTGTTTTCATCAAAACTCTCATATCTGTCGTACAATTCAGTAGGCATCGCCGTGCGCTATCTCGTCACGGTCAATCTTCTTTTTGTCCATGGCATGCCATGCGTAGGCGATATAGGCCAGCACGAACGGAATGAGGAGCGACACCACGGCCATAGTCTTGAGCGTGAAGAGGCTGCTGGAGCTGTTTACGATGGTGAGTGAGCTCTGCAAATCGACGTTAGAAGGATAGTAGGCCGTGTGGTTCCAGCCGGCGCAAAGGAACAACACCAGCACCACGAGCACCACTCCAATGCCGGCAGGCCAGATGCCCGAGGTGTAGCGTACATTCACCGCAGTGCGCACAATGCCGTAAAGCAGCAGCGCAACGCCTGCGAGCAGAACCGCGGAGAGATACCACATATCGGTCAGGTTGTGCAGGTACTTCATCGGTTCGGTCATGATGACGCCCGAAACGGGGTCGTAGGCAAAGCCGTCCTTGAGCAGTGTGCGCACCAGGAAAGCGAGGAACAGCGCCAGGAAGCAGGTCGTGTTGACCCCAAGCTGGCGGCGCACGCGGCCGCGGATGATGTCGTCGTTCACGTTGTTGTGGATGTAGAGCGTGCCTAAAATTCTGGCTAAGAAGAACACGGCGAGACCGAAGACAACGTTCCACGGGTCGAGCAGTGCGTCGAGACCATTGCTTGAGTTGGCCCAGTGGCTGATGACGGGCTGCAGACTGTCGGTTAGGTTCATCTTATTGACCACGAAGTTGGAACCGTTGAAGAAGGTGGCTACGGCGCCGCCCAGCAACAGCGGCCCCAGCACTCCGTTGAGAACGAGGCACACCTGGAACGTCCGGGCGCCGAGGAAGTTGCCCAGCTTGTTCTGGAACTCATAGCTCACGGCCTGCAGAACGAACGAGAAGAGGATAATCATCCACAGCCAGTAGGCTCCGCCGAAGCTCGTGCTGTAGAACAGGGGGAACGAGGCGAAGAACGCTCCGCCAAAGGTTACGAGCGTGGTAAAGGTGAATTCCCACTTCCGTCCGGTGGAGTTCATCAGCATGCGCCGCTCTTCAGGGTTCTTGCCGAGGCTGAAGATGAGCGAGTTTGCGCCCTGTACGAACATGAGGAACACCAGTAGCGCACCCAATAAGGATATCAGGAACCACCAGTAATGCTGCAAAAAACTGTATGTCATGTCAGTATCGTTTGTTAGAGTTGTTGATTTGTATTGTCATTCTCCGTAGTGGTATGCTCCGGTCCTTTCTTGATTTGCTTGCACAGGATGTTGATTTCAACGGCCAGCATCGTGGTAAAGAGGAAGAGGAAGAGGAAGAACGTGAGCGCTACGGAGCCTGCGCGGATGTCGGAAACGGCCGCCCACGTGGGCAACATGTCCTGTATGGTCCACGGCTGCCGACCCATCTCGGCCACCATCCAGCCTGCTTCGCTGGCTATGTAGGCCAGCGGCAGCAAGGCTACTCCGGCCACGAGGAGCCAGCGCTGCTGCGTGAGGTCGCGCTTGTAGACCACGAACAAGACTACGGCAAAGAAGAGGATGAACAGGCAACCCAGGCCCACCATGATGCGGAAGGCCCAGAACGTAACGGGAATGTAGGGCACCGTCTGGTCTGCATGGGATATGTAGCCGTAGCCGAAGTACTTGATATTGTCCTTGACGACGGTGCGCTGCTTCTGCATCGCGGCCTGTTGGGCCTGTGTTGGCTTGCCTGCAGCCTGTTGCTCCAGCCTGCGGAACTGCTGCAAGGCGGCTATCGCCATCTTTCCCCGTACAATCTTCTGCTGCAGGGACGGCTCACAGGTGCCGTCGGGCTTCACGTATCCGTTGATGATATCTTTCACTCCGGGCACATGTCCGTGCAAATCGCGGGTGGCGAGAAAGGAGAGTCCGTAGGGAACTGCTATGCGCAACGGGGCTTCCTTCTCGTTCATATAGTCGGGTTGGCGGAGCGGATTCACCCATGCCACGCCCGTAAGGCTCTGGTCGGTGCCGCCTTCGTAGAGGGCTTCCATGGCCGCCAGCTTCATGGGCTGCACCTTGGCAACGTTGTAAGCGCTGTTATCACCGGTAAAGGCAGCCAACAGTGAGGCTATGAGTCCTACCCACGCACCTATCTTGATGCTCTCTACAGCCAGCTTGTGTTCACGCTTCTTCAGCAGGTACCAGCTGCTCACGGCTACCGTGAACACGGCTCCGACAATCCACGAAGAGGTTACCGTGTGGAAAAACTTGTCGACTGCAAACGGCGACAGCGCCACATCAAGAAAGGAATTCATCTCGAAACGCATGGTAGACGGGTTGAATTCGCAGCCAACGGGATACTGCATCCACGCGTTGGCAACCAAAATCCACCAGGCCGAAATTGTGGCTCCGATGCCCGTTAACCATGTAGAAGCAAGGTGGAAGCCGGGCGACACCTTCTTCCAACCAAAGAACATGACGGCTACGAAGGTAGACTCCATGAAGAAAGCCACGATGCCCTCAATGGCCAAAGGCGCGCCGAAGATGTCGCCAACGAACCAGGAATAGTTGCTCCAGTTGGTTCCGAACTCAAACTCCAGTATGAGTCCGGTGGCCACACCCATGGCAAAATTGACGCCGAAGAGCTTCTGCCAGAAGCGTGCCGTGTCCTTCCAGAAGCGCTTCTTGGTACGGTAGTAGCACGTTTCGGCTATGCCCATGACGATGGCCAGTCCCAAGGTGAGCGGTACGAACAGCCAATGGTAGGCGGCCGTGAGCCCAAACTGCGCACGCGACCAGTCGATGGTGCCCGACGTGATGTCTAATAAAAGATGATGAAACATAATGATTAAGATTTGTGTTTGATTGATGCACTGGTTAAGGTTGCGCCCTCCCAATCAGTTCTTCAGACACGAATTCGGCCTCCTTGTCGGCAGGTGCCTGCTCTTTCAGAAAGTTCGGAAAGAAGAAAAACTTCAGGATGGCAAACATGATAAACAGCTTTATCAAGATGACCGTCCACAAGGTTTTTCCCAAGGTCATGTGTCTGAAACCGTCATAGTAAAGGTCGAACACTCGGTATAGGAAACTGTTCCTCTGCATAAGCATTGCTTTTGTAATGTTTGCAAATATAAATAAATTCTATGAATATTGTCCTTTTTTTCCTCAAAAATGCTAAATTTTAATATATTAAAGACATAGCAAACCGAAAAACTTGGCCAATTAAGATAAAAATTCTAATTTTGCAACACATTGCCAGTTGGCATAGTAAAGTACAAGTATGAAGAAGAAAGTCATCATTCCCTTGGTTGCCATCATGCTGCTGTTGGTTGGCGGCATCGCGTATCTGCTCTTCAATCTGAACCGGCAGAAGCAAGAAAACCAGGCCATGCAGGAACTCGCCGCCCTCGACAAGAAAGAAATGGAAAACGAGTACCAGCAGTTTGCCAACCAATACAGCGAGATGAAGACCCAGATTAACAACGACTCCATCGTCGCCCAGCTAACAGCAGAACAGGAAAAGACGCAGCGCCTGCTCCAAGAACTTAAGGAAACGAAGAGCACCGACGCCCGTGAAATAGCCCGACTAAAGAAAGAACTGGCTACCGTACGAGCCGTACTGCGCAGCTATGTCATCGAGATTGACTCACTGAACCGCCTCAACGAGAACCTGCGTGCAGAGAACACACAAGTCAGGGGGCAGTATGAAGAGGCCACGCGGCAGATACAAGGCCTCAATACCGAGAAGGCTTCGCTGTCAGAGAAAGTGGCTATAGCCGCCCAGCTGGATGCCATCAGCATCAGCATGACGGCCAAGAACAAGCGCGGAAAGTCGACCGAACTCATCAGTAAGTGCAAGAATCTGCAGGTAAACTTCTCTCTCGCCAAGAACGTAACGGCCCAGAATGGCATGCGCGACATCTATGTACGCATCACAACCCCCACAGGCGAGGTGCTCGGCAACGCCGGTTCGTTCCCTTATGAGAACCGAACAATCCAGGCATCCATGAAGAAGACCGTTGAATACGGCGGCCAGGAGACCCCCGTCACCATGTACTGGAATGTTACGCAGGCTCTTGTCGGCGGCACTTACAGCGTAAGCATCTTTGCCGACGGCAACATGATAGGTTCTAAGAGTTTTACTTTTAAATAAATGAAGAAAGTCTTTTTAGCTTTTGGTTTGTGGCTTGCAGCTTCCGGACTCTATGCCCAGCAGGTGCTGACGCTTGACAGCTGCCGTGCCTTAGCCTTGAGAAACAACAAGCAACTGCGTGTTTCAAGACTCAATCAGGAGGTAGCTGCCAACATCAAGAAAGCCGCCCGGACTAAATACTTGCCTAAAGTTGATGCTTTGGGAGGCTACGAATTCTTCAGCAAAGAAGTCTCTTTGCTCAACAACAGCCAGAAATCAGCCCTCACCAATCTGGGAACCAACGCCGTTACTGGCGTGGGGTCGGCTCTTAGCAACAACCTGAACTCGGTCATAACGGGCCTTGTGCAGCAGGGATTGCTGTCGCCCCAAGCCGCCCAACAGCTGGGTGCACTGCTTCAACAGCAGTCAGGACCCATCACGCAGATAGGCTCTCAGGTTGCCCAGGCAGGCAATCAAGTGGGTCAGAGTGTAGTTGATGCCTTCAGAACCGACACCAAGAACATCTGGGCAGGAGCCGTCATGCTGCGTCAACCCATCTTCATGGGCGGCGCCATCACAGCCATGAACCGCATGGCCGACATCGGAATGCAGCTGGCTTCCAACGACCTTGACTTCAAGACCCAGTCTACCTTATATAATATAGACCAGGCTTACTGGATGGTGGTGTCGCTCCGGGAGAAGCAGAACCTGGCCGTAAGCTATCGTGACCTGGTGAAGAAGCTCAACGACGACGTGCATAAAATGATACGCGAAGGCGTTGCCACCCGTGCCGACGGCCTCAAGGTAGACGTCAAGGTGAATGAAGCCGACATGCAGATAACGCAGGTTGAAGACGGCCTTGCACTGGCCAAGATGCTCTTATGCCAGCTTTGCGGACTGCCGATGGACTCCAATATCACCTTGGCCGACGAGAACAACCGGCAGCTGATTGCAGATGCGGCGGTGCCGGAATACGCTTCCGACAGCATCTCAACAGCCCGGCCGGAAGTGCGGATGCTGCAAAATGCCGTCGACATGAGCCAAGAAGCCACCAAGCTCGTACGCGCCCAGTACCTTCCCCACGTGGCTCTCACGGGCGGTTACATGATTTCCAACCCCAATGTTTTCGACGGTTTCAGCCGCCATTTTGCCGGTGTTTGGAACGTGGGCGTACTCGTTCAGGTACCCGTATGGAACTGGTTCGAGGGCAGGTACAAGGTTCGCGCCTCGAAGGCAGCCACCAACATCGCTCTCTCCGAACTGCAGGACGCGCAGGAGAAGATAGAGCTGCAGGTCTCGCAGAGCCGCTTCAAGGTCAAGGAAGCACAGAAGAAGTACGCCATGGCATCCCAGAACCTGCTCAGTGCAGAAGAAAATCTGCGCTGCGCGAACGTAGGTTTCAAGGAGGGAGTTATGGAGATAACCGACGTGATGGCTGCACAAACAGCCTGGCAGATGGCTCTCAGCCAGCGCATAGACGCCGAAATAGATGTCAAACTAACGCAAGTCAACTTGCAGAAAGCACTTGGTATATTACAATAATTATATATTATGTCAGCAAAAACACAGCATAACAACATCCTGCTGGCCGTCTTAGGTTTTGCGGCAGTAGTGGTAATTGTGGCAGTGATAGGCTTTTTCACCCTCGGCCGTGAGCCGGAAGTCATTCAGGGAGAAGTGGAAGTAAGCGAGTACCGGGTGTCGAGCAAACTCCCGGGGCGCGTGCTCGAGCTGCGTGTCAAGGAGGGAGACTACGTTCATGTGGGCGATACGCTCGCCATACTGGAAGTTCCCGAGGTTGACGCACAGAAGAAGGCAGCCCAGGCCACGGGCGATGCAGCCGCCGCGTTGAGCGACATGGCCGACAACGGAGCCCGCAAGGAACAAATCCAGGGAGCCTTCCAGCTCATGCAGCAGGCCATGGCCGCCCAGGAGATAGCACAAAAGACATACACCCGCATGCAGCATTTGTTCGACGAAGGTGTCATCAGCGGACAGAAGCGCGATGAAGCCTTTGCCGCCTACAAGGCCACGGAAGCGCAGGTGAAAGCTGCCAAGAGCCAATACGACTTGGCCCGAAGCGGCGCACGGGAGGAAGAGAAACGCGCTGCCGCCAAGCAGGCCCAGGCAGCTCGCAGTGCCGTAGACGTGGTGAGTTCGCTGCTCAGGGAGACCGTCCAGATATCGCAGGTTGAAGGCGAGGTGAGCGACGTCTACCCCAAGGTTGGCGAGCTCGTAGGACTGGGCTCGCCCATCATGAGCATCTCCGTAATGAGCGACATGTGGGGAACTTTCAACATCCGAGAAGACCAGCTCAACGGTCTCAAGGTGGGCAGTGAGTTCACCGCCTTTACGCCAGCATTCAACAAAGATGTCAGACTCAAGGTTTTCTACATCAAGGATCAAGGCTCCTACGCCGTCTGGAAAGCCACCAAGGCCAACGGACAGTACGATCTCAAGACCTTTGAGGTGAAAGCCCGCCCCATACAAAAGTTCGAGGGGCTGCGTCCGGGCATGTCGCTCATCGTGAAAGACTAACGCCCCCGCAACCCCATAACCGGCATTCCGCCATCCGGAACCATCAAACAGTACCAGCGGCCCGGCTGCGGCTGAGCCTCGGTTAGCATGTTGAAGAGAATATATCATATAGCCCTACGCGAATGTGCCATTATGTGCAAGAACCCCATTTACGGGTTCTGCATGGTCATATTCCCCGTTTTAGTCATAGCGTTCTTCACCACTCTGATGAACGAAGGGCAGCCCGTGGAGATGCCCGTGGGCGTGGTAGACCAGGACAACACGCCCACCACGCGCGCCCTGATACGCAAGCTGGACGGCTTCCAGTCGTCGCACGTAGTGGCGCACTATCCCAACATGAACGACGCCCGGCAGGCCGTACAGCGCAGCGAGATATATGCTTTCCTGTTGATACCTAAAGGCACCACCGACGAATTGCTCTCCAAGCAGCAGCCCAAGATATCTTTTTACTACAGCAGCGTGGCCTTGCTGGCCGGCAACATGCTGTTCAAGGACCTTAAAACCATCTCCACGTTAGGCTCGGCAGCCTTTGGCTCGGCACAGCTCTCGGCCGTTGGCAAGACGGAGAGCGAAATCCGCACCTTCCTGCAGCCCATTGTCGTTGACCTGCACATGGTGGGCAACCCCTGGGCCAACTACAACATCTACCTCTCCACGGCCATGGTGCCGGGCATACTGATGCTGTTCATCTTCCTCATCACGCCCTACTCCATCGGTACGGAGCTCAAGTTCAAGCGCTCCAGGGAGTGGATGCGTATGGCCGACAACAACATCCACGTGGCCATAGCCGGCAAGATGCTGCCCCAAACGCTCATCTTCCTCATTATCTTCTACGGCTACGAAATCTACATCTACCACTTTCTGGACTTCCCCCATCCCGGCGGCGTGGTGCCCATTCTGCTCCTGGGGCTGCTCAGTGTGCTGTCGTGTCAGGGCTTCGGCATCTTTGTCTTCGGGCTCATGCCGTCGCTGCGCATGGCCATGAGCGTGTGTTCGCTCTGGTCGGTGGTCAGCTTCTCGGCCTGCGGAGCCACCTATCCCGTGTTTGCCATGAACCCCATGATAGAGGCTCTGGCCCAGCTTTTCCCCTTGCGTCACTATTACATGATATACCAGATGAACATCTTTAACGGCTTCCCGCTCACGGAATCGTGGCTGCACGTGGGCGCCCTGCTGCTGTTCTTCGCCCTGCCCATCCTCACGATATGGAACATCAAGAAGGCGATGCTGGTCTATGTCTACATTCCCTAAACGGAAAACGGAGTTACGAAATGAACAACGAGAGTCTGCTGTACAGAATAAAAGAAGGCATCAAGGACATGTGCTACATCTGGTCCAAGGAGATGCGCTCTGCCATTACCGATGAGGGCGTGCTCATCTTCTGCGTCCTCGTGCCCCTGTTCTACCCCTTGCTGTACTCCTGGATTTACAACAACGAGGTGGTGCGCGATGTGCCCGTGGCCGTGGTCGACCTGTCGCACAGCCACAAGAGCCGCCAGTTCATCCGCTCCTTCGATGCCGGTTCCGATACCAAGGTGGCCTACCACTGCAACAACCTGCCCGAGGCGCAGGAGCTCATCCAGCGGCAGGAGGTGCACGGAATACTCTACTTTCCGCCCGACTTTGAAACTCGGCTCTACCGTAAAGAGCAGAGCAGCGTGGGCGTTTACTGCGACATGAGCCTCATGCTCACTTACAAGGCCATCTTCCAGACCGCCCAGGCCGTGGCATCGGAGCTGAACACGGGCATCCAGTTGGAACAACAGGGAGGCTTTACCAACCGCGACGAGGAGATAAGCAGCAAGCCGCTGGACTACGACGAGGTGCAGATTTTCAACTCAACGGGCGGCTACGGCAACGCCATCATTCCCGGTGTGCTCATGCTCATCCTGCAACAAACGCTGTTGCTCGGCATCGGCCTCTCGGCCGGAACGGCCCGCGAGAACAACCGCTACAAGGACCTGGTGCCCATCAGCCGCCACTACAACGGCATTTTCCGCATCGTGCTGGGCAAGTCGTCGTGCTATTTCATGATTTACGCCGTCATGGGCGCCTACATCTCTCTGTGCGTTCCGCGCTTCTTCGGCTACACCTCAATGGTTACGGCCGGCACCCTGCTGGGGCTCATGCTTCCCTATCTGCTGGCCTGCACCTTCTTCGGCATGGCCATGTCGTGCCTGGTTCGCTATCGCGAGAACGTGATGCTGCTGGTAGTCTTCACCTCGGTGCCCCTGCTGTTCATGACGGGCATCAGCTGGCCGGAGTCCAACATTCCCGGCATCTGGCAGGGTATAGCCATGCTCTTTCCCTCCACCTACGGCGTAAGAGGCTTCCTGGGCATCAGCTCGATGGGGGCAACCCTGGCCGACATCCGGACCGAGTACGTGGCGCTGTGGGTGCAGACGCTGCTCTACTTCTTCCTCACCTGCCTCGTTTACCGTTACCAGATTATCCACACGCGCAGCCATGCCATCGGCCGCCTGGAGGTACTCCGCAGCAAGGCCCAGCAGGTACGGGAGCGCCGTGCCGCCAAGGCAGGCCTGCCTGCAGCCAGCGAGGAGGCATAAGGTGAGAATGTTTTTCTTTCCGTTTTTTGCTGACAGCGGCGGCCACAACCGCCTGAAACCCTGCATGCTTGCAGCTTCTGCCGCGCTACGGGCCACCCCGCCGCCTGTCCTTTTCGGCCTCTGCCGGAACGGCCTGTGGCAGGGCACTGCGAAAGAGATGCCGGTCAAGGCGCTTGAAGGATGTGTTCAAGGCGCCCGAACGATACCTTCAAGGGGCTTGAAGCATAGCTCCTGCAAACCCGACCCGTAAAAACAAGAAAGCGTAGCTGCACCAGGATGGTTCCTGTTCATGCAGCTACGCTTCTTCGTTACGTGCTTTTGCCGGGTTTGTCGGGCTCCTACTGGTTGTTTACCTTGATGATTTTGGTAGGTCCCATTTCCTTGTTGCGGCGGTTGGTAACCGTTACCACGGCCTGCGCAAGGCTGAGGAAGGCCTGTCCGCTCATGCTGTCTGCGTTGGTGGCCACGGGCTTTCCGTCGTCACTTCCTTCGCGTATGCTCTGCACAATGGGTATCTGAGCCAGCAGCGGACAGTCCATCTCCTGCGCCAGTTGCTTCACTCCGTCGCGCCCGAAGATGTAGTACCTGTTCTCGGGCAGCTCAGCCGGGGTGAACCAAGCCATGTTCTCCACCAGTCCGAGGATAGGTACGTTGACCTTGTCGTTACGGTACATGTCTATGCCTTTGCGTGCATCGGCCAGCGCCACCTGCTGTGGCGTGCTCACGATGATGGCTCCCGTAACGCTCAGCGTTTGGAGGATGGTGAGGTGAATGTCGCTCGTGCCCGGCGGAGTGTCGAGGATGAAGAAGTCAAGTTCGCCCCAGTCAACGTCGGCTATGAGCTGTTTGAGGGCCGAGGTGGCCATGCCGCCGCGCCACACGAGGGCTGTATCGGCGTCTACGAAGAAGCCGATGGACATCATCTTCACGCCGTATTTTTCGATGGGTTCAATGAGTTGGCGGCCGTCTTTTTCCACTCCGTAGGGCCGTTCGTTCTCTACGCCGAACATCTTGGGCATCGACGGGCCGAAGATGTCGGTGTCCAGCAGTCCTACCTTGTAGCCCAGGCGGGCCAGGGCGATGGCCAGGTTAATGGCTACTGTGCTCTTGCCAACGCCTCCCTTGCCCGAGCTGATGGCGATGACGTTCTTCACCTGGGGCAGCAACTTGCCCGGTTCAGGGCGCGGAGCCGATTTGTACTCGGTTTCTATCGTCACCTCAACATCCTTGGAGACGTGGTAATGGATGGCTGCCTCGGCGGCCTTGACGGTCGACTTGAGGAAAGGGTCGGTCTCGCGGGGGAAGATGAGCGTCAGCTGAACCTTCATTCCGTCTATGCGGATGCTGTCGGCCAGCATCTCGCTCTCTATCAGGTTCTTCTTTGTTCCGGGGTAAATAACCGTTGCCAGTGCATCGGTAATCAGTTTGGGATATAGTGTCATAATGCTTGATGTTTGCTGCAAAATTACCCATATTTGGCCGGAAACGCAAATAAAAACTAATTTATTTCCCCATGCAGCAAATATTTGGTAACTTTGCAGATATCATAAATTTAGTCAGAAAATGAACGTAAGGACCCTTCTCATAGCCCTCTCTCTTATCGTATCCATTAACCTGCAGGCCAAGGATGCCGTCTGGTACAACGGCACGGGCCCCGTAAGCTACACCACGCAGGAAGCCCTGTCGCCCGTGGTGGAGGCTGCACTGCACATGTTTGCAGACGACATGCAGGCCCTAACGGGGCAAAAGGCCGTGCAGAAAAGCAACGGCAGCATACAGATTTACCAGCTCGACAAGCTCAACGACAAGGAGTTTGACAGGCTGAGCAAGGGCAGCTACCCCATCAATCAGATTATTACAAAGAGCGATGCCTACTATATGGGCAACCGCGGCGGGCGCGTTGTCATCATCGGCAGCAACGCCCGCGGCACTGCCTACGGCATACTCGAACTCTCGCACATGGCCGGCGTGTCGGCCTGGACATGGTGGGGAGACGTAAAACCCGAACGAAAAAGGTTCCTGGCACTGAAAGACGGCTTCCGGACCATACAGGTTCCACAGGTTGAGTACCGCGGTATTGCGCTCAGCGATGCCGACATCCGCCACCGTCCCTATGGCTACGAGGACATCTTCAGGCTCATGTTGCGCCTCAAGGCCAATACCATCTGGCCCGAAAACCAGCATGACCTGAGTGCCGCACTGGTTGAGAAATACGACATGCACGTGGGCTCCTCGCCCTCCCGTCCGCTGCTCCAGACTGCCAAGAAGACCAAGGGACACAAGGAGAAAAAGGACGGCGGCTTTGCCATCAACCTGCAGGACGACGGCTTCGGCTATCTGCTGCCGCCGCAGGAGCTGCATAAAGGACAGGAGGGTGGGCTCTACTACCACCTCAGTCAGGGCGACAACACCTGGTATTCCACCATTCAGCCGGGACTGATACATACACAACTGGAGGCTGCCGTAAAGTTCCGCTGCACCAGGATGTGGGTAGCCGAGCTGCACAGTCCCAAGACTGCGGCCTATGCACTGCAGCTTTTCATGGACATGGCGTGGAATCCGGCGGCCGTAACCGATGTGCAGAGCCACCTCGCCCTCTGGCTGCAGGAGCAGCTGGGCAGCACGGCGGCACGCAACATCATGCCCCTTGTGAAGCAGTTCTACCACCTCGCAGGCATCCGCAAGCCCGAATACATGGACACGGAACTGTTTGCCGCCGATGAGTTCGGCAACGAGCTGGAACGCTACATCAAGGATTACGGAAACCTGAAACGGGCCGTAGAGCAGGCAGAAAAATCCATCGCACCGAACCGCAAGGATGCTTTCTTCGCCCTCATCAAGTATCCCGTCTGCACCGCTGCGGCCGTTGCAACCAAGGAACTGCAGGCTCAGGAGGCGCGGCACATAGCCCGTCCGCAGTCGTTTCACCACGACGAGGAGGCGCTCTCCTCGGCCGTGCGCAGCTGGAATGCCTGGCAGGAGGTTCTTGCACTGGCCCGGCAGTACGACGACATGGCCGACGGCAAGTGGAAAGGGGTGCTCAACACGGAGACCAACTCAACCATTTTCGGCCAGCCAAACTTGCCCGACAAGCTCTCGGCAAAGGAAATCAAGGAGTATTCCAACAGCAACGAGGTTATCTACTCACGTCTGGACGCCGACAAGAGCGTGGTTCAGAACGCCACTGACTACCGGAGCATATCGCAAGGAGCGGAGCAGATACCTTTCCTGGGGCACAGCACCAAGGCCGTAAAGCTGCCGCCTTACGGGCTTGCCACCTACAACTTCTACGGCGAGAGGGGCACCGGCGCCGTGCTTCGGGTGGCGCTCATACCCACTCATCCGCTCGAAGACAATGAGCTGAAGGTGTCGGTCTCCATCGACGGAGACAGTCCGACGGAGCTCAGCATCAACCTCAAGAAAGGCTCGAAAGAATGGAAAGAAGCTGTAAAAAGAGGTCAGGCAGTGGTTTCCCTGCGCTATTATCGCATACCGAGAGGAAGCCACAAGCTCACCGTTCGCGCCCTTGGCGAAGGTGTCATCATCGACCAGTGGATGATAGATTACGATGTCGACAGGCTCTTCTACATGTTCCCGGTCAACAGTGCCAAATAAACAACGCCCCTGCTTACTTGCTCGTAGCCAGTCCGCTGCGCTTGGGGCGGTGGTAACTGCGGTACTCGTCGAGCGGTATCTCTACCTCCGGCTCCACCAGTTCACCCGCTGCAGGCAGGCTGAACTTGAGGTAGCGGATGTTCAGACCGCGCTCTATCCACATCTGCTCATAGTAAGTGCGGATGCCGAGTATCTTCTTCGTCTCGGCATCGAGGCTTTCGGAATGATACAGGTCATCGGTGTTGAAAAGCAGCGGGAGGCCGTTCGCCTGCACCATGTGCCACGTATAGGTGTAAAGGAAGTTGGAGTCGGTCTTGAGATGGATGGTTCCCCCGTCGGCCAGAAAGCGGCGATAACGCGCCATGAAGTAAGTGGACGTGAGGCGTTTGCGGGCATTCTTCATCTGCGGATCGCTGAAGGTGAGCCATATCTCCTGCACTTCGCCGGCCGAGAAGAAGCGGTCAATAATCTCGATGTTCGTCCGCAGGAATGCCACATTGGGCAATCCTTCCTCCAAGGCACGCTTGGCACCGGTCCACATGCGGGCTCCCTTGATGTCAACTCCTATGAAGTTCATCTCCGGACAGAGTCTGGCAAGCTCCACGGTGTACTCACCCTTGCCGCATCCAAGCTCCAGGACAATGGGATGATTGTTGCCGAAATACTGCTCGCCCCAGTGCCCCTGCATGGCAAAAGGCACGTTGTCGATAACCGAGAAGGGATACTGGAAGACATTGCTGAATGTCTCCATCTCTGCAAATTTAGCTAATTTACCTTTACCCATAACGCCTGCAAAGTTACTGAATAAATCCGGATAAAACAAAAAAGGGACGCTGCAGCGCCCCTTTTTTATAAGTTATTCCACGACGACTGTCGTCCATCCGTGCTTATCTTCTATCAATCCGTACTGTATTCCGGTAAGAGTGTCGTAGAGTTTCTTGGACCACGGGCCCGGTTTTTCACCGTAATTGTAGCGCTTCCCGTTATCAAGGTCGTCGATATAGGATATCGGCGAGATGACGGCAGCGGTGCCGCAGGCTCCTGCCTCTTCAAAAGTAGCCAGCTCTTCTTCGGGTATCTGGCGGCGTTCCACGGTCATTCCGAGGTCTTCGGCCAGCTGCATCAGGCTCTTGTTGGTAATGGACGGCAGGATGGAACTTGACTTCGGAGTCACGTAAGTGTTGTTCTTGATGCCGAAGAAGTTGGCTGCTCCGCACTCGTCCATGTACTTCTTTTCCTTCGAGTCGAGGTAAAATTCGCTGGCGTAACCCTTCTCGTGCGCAATATGATTGGCCTTGAGCGAGGCTGCATAGTTGCCTCCCACCTTGTAGATGCCCGTTCCCAGCGGAGCCGCACGGTCGTAATCGCGGATGATTACGTAAGGATTTGACGAGAAACCGCCCTTGAAATAGGGGCCTACTGGCGTCACGAAGATGAGAAAAACGTAGTCACGTGAGGGATGAACGCCCACCTGCGCGCTTACCCCAAGCAGCAAGGGACGGATGTACAGCGTTGCTCCGCTCTCGTAGGTAGGCACGTACTCCTGGTTCAGACGAACCACTTTAGCCACCATCTCCTCAAATAATGCGGTCGAAACCTCGGGCATCATGATGCCCCGACTTGTGCTCTGAAGACGTGCGGCGTTCTCATCCATACGGAAAACGCGTATCTTTCCGTCCGGGCAACGATAGGCTTTCAGTCCTTCGAAAGCCTCCTGACCGTAGTGCAGACAGGTTGCCGCAATCGACATTGATATCTGGTCGGTAGAACAAACTTCTACTTCACCCCACTTGCCGTTGCGGTAATAGCAGCGTACATTGTAGTCGGTAGGCACGTAACCGAATGTCAGGTTGGCCCAATCTATATTCTTCATAATCTTAAAAAATTATATTTTCAACACCAATATATCCAAACGCAAAAGTACAAATAAAATGTATTATCCGCAACAAAGTGAGCTGCTATTCTACGAAATCATTGTTTTTCGTCACCATTCAGCAACTTTTTGATTTCTTCGTCGGTCTTGGTGAGCTTGTCCTTGCACAGTTTGATGAGTTTCTGGGCTTCCTTCAGGCGCTCTGCCATGGAGTCTATGTCCAGCTCGTCGTTCTCCAGCTTGTCCACAATAGCTTCCAACTCACGCACCGCCTCTTCGTATTTCATCGTCTTTGCCATATTCTTTTATTTTATGATTGATTTCACACTGCCTTTCTGCAACTTGGTTTCTATCTCCTCGCCCGGCTGTACCGAATGTGCATCATGCAGCACCCTACCCTTGTACAGAGTGATGCTGTAGCCGCGGCCGAGCAGCTTTTCGGGGTCGGCTGCTGCTACCCGCTGGGCCAGCAGCGCCCCGCGGTGACGCTCCGCAGCCAGCTTACCGCGCATGCCGGCTATGAGTTGCAGCCTCAGCTGTTCAAGACGGGCCTCCTGACGGGTTCTAACAACGGAGAATGCCACGGGTATCTTGTCCTCCAACCGGCCTAATCGCAGCTTTTCCACTTCCATTTTGTGCCGCACACTGTCTACTACAGCCTCCTGTGCTTTTACGATACGCGTGTAGACCACGGCCAAATGGTCGATGAGAAAGGCCGCAGCAGCCGTGGGCGTCTTTACCCGCGTGTTGGCTATCAGGTCGAGAACGCTCTCGTCGCGGTCGTGACCGATGCCGGTGATGACGGGCAGCGGGAAGTTTGCCACGTTCTCCGCCAGCGCCAGGGTGTCGAATCCGCTCATGTCGGAAGTGGCGCCTCCGCCCCTGATAATGACCACCACGTCGAACTGGTCTTCGACTTCAAAGATGCGGTCGAGGGCTGCAATGACGCTTGCCTCTACCCTTTCGCCCTGCATGACGGCCGGAAAGAGGCGCGTGGTGAATGCGAAGCCGTACTCGTTGTTGGCAAGCTGGTTGCAGAAGTCGCCGTAGCCGGCGGCCGTCTCGCTCGAGATAACGGCTATACGCTGTGCAAACAGCGGTATCTGCAGTTCCTTTTGTAGCTCGAATACGCCCTCCTCCTTCAGTTGGTTGATAATCTCCTGCCGCCGCCGGGCCATGTCGCCGAGGGTGAAAGTGGGGTCTATGTCGGTCACGTTGTACGCAAATCCGTACGCTTCATGAAAGGTGGCGCGCACCTGCAGCAGCACTTTCATGCCGGCGTGCAGCTCCTGTCCCGTTACGCGTTCAAAGTACGAGCGCACCAGCAGCCACCGGTTGGCCCAGCAGGTGGCACGGGCCTTGGCCACGGGCGTGCGGCTGCGCTCGTCCTTTTGGATAAGTTCCATGTAGCAATGGCCGCGCTCGTGGATGTCCGACAGTTCGGCCTCCACCCAGTACTCGCCGTCCATGCCGGTCTCGATGGCCTCGCGCACGCGTCCGTTCAGCTCGTATAAAGACAGTGTCTGGTGCATAGTCAGGTTGTTTTATCAGTGCTGCAGGCCCATTTCGTAGGCCTTCCAATAGTCAGGTATGCCGTAACCGAAGATGTTGTCGGGGGCATCGAAGCGGCTCGACGAGCGGCGGACGAGCTCCATAATCTCACGGGCTGTCTTGCCGGGCAGGGCCGACCAGAGGCTGGCCACCATGCCCGCAGTGACGGGCGAGGAGAAAGACGTGCCGTTGGCACGCGTGATGTGCCCCCGCCCATTGATGACTGCAGCGGGGTTGCCGTAGGCCATCACGTCCGGTTTCACGCGCCCGTCGGCCGACGGTCCTACCGAGCTGAACACCGCGTTGGTGCTGTCGTTGGCCAGCGCGCCCACGGTCAGTATCTCCTTAGCATCGGCCGGGAAGTTTATTTTCTTCCATGCGTTACCCCCGTCGTTGCCCGCGCTGTTGCACAGAATGATGCCCTTGCCGGCCAGCATGGAGGCAGTACGGGAGATGAGTGCCGTCTCGCCGTCCTGCTCACGGTAGAGATGGTTGGTCGATTTGTCGTCGAAGACGTTGTAGCCCAGCGATGAATTGATGACGTCAACGCCCAGCGAGTCGGCATATTCGGCCGCTGCGGCCCAGAAATCTTCCTCGGCCAGCGACTCTGCCTGGGTGTATTCGCTGCGCAGCAGCACGTACCGGGCCTCGGGAGCCGTGCCCACCAGCCGGCCCGGAACATTGGCCGCCATGCACGAGAGCACCATTGTACCGTGGTCGGAGGTGTCGTCGTAGAGGTTGTTGTTTACCGGATAGACGAAGCTCCGGGTATCAACGATGTTGACATTAGACAGGTATGCGATGGAATCTGCATTCATGAAACCGGCATCCTGAATAGCTATGAGCTTGCCCTGACCGCGAAATCCGGCCTCATGCAGCCGTATTCCGTTCAGGTTTCGTATCTGGGCTTCGCCCTTGCCGTAACCGGTTGTGGCGGTAAAGGAGTCCTTGGGCTCCACGATTTTAAGGAAGCTGCGGCCCGTGGGCTTAGCAGCAGCGCCATCGTAGGTGTAGAGCCGTTTGGCATCGCGCACGAAGTTGAGCAGGCGGATGGCACTCTCGGCCGTGGCCGAGGGGAACCGCACCACCACGGTATTGTTCCATTTGCTCCGGCTCACGATAGTAAAGCCGGCCTCGCGCAGTGCCGAGAGGTAGACGGGCGACACGGGCAGGTCGGTCTCATCGACCTCCAAGCCCTGATGGCTGCGGCGTTGCAGCGCCCGCTCCGACAAGAACTGCTCCGGATGGCGCAGGCTGCAGGGCGTGCCTTTCTTGTCCTTCAGATAGATGCGGTAGAGCGTATAGCCGGCCGAGAGAGGGGCTTTGGCACCGGCCGGAAGGCAGAAAAACGCCCCCGGGAGGAGCAAGGCCAAAAGCAAAAGGAGGCTGAATATGGATTTCTTCATGTACAATTGCAGCTAAATATTTCTCTTGCAAAAGTAGTAGAAAATAACTGAATAAGCAAATTATGCCTCCATTTTATCCGTTATCCGGCAGTTCGGGCCGCAGTAAAACAACCGCCGGGATTTGTAAACGGCGTGAAATCATATCCTTACTCCCGTCATCCGCAGGTCGCGGGGCGTTCTTTTCAGGGTGATGAACAATGTGGTCAGGAACTTTCGACAAGTGTCGCACGATTGTGCGACAAGTGTCGAATTCATGTGCGACACTTGTCGAAAGTTCCTGGAGCATAGCTTCAAGACGCCGAAGGCACGGCCACGGGAACTTGCGAAGCGGCAACCGCATCCGTTCAGCGCAGCCGCTCGCCGGCTCAATATCTATTTAATAAGGTAAAAAATTCTGTTTTTCTTGCTATTCCAATCAGTTTGCTGTATCTTTGCATGCAGTTTAAGGCGCTCGTCGGTGTGACAACCGCCTTGTACGGTGCTGCCCAACCGCATCAAAGCACTACAAAGTCAGTTGACGTGAATGGATAATAAGAAAGCTACACTCGAACTCGGAACGAAGCCCGTGGGCAAGCTGCTCGTGCAGTATGCCACACCGGCCATCATCGCCATGACGGCTTCGTCGCTCTACAATATCATCGACCGCATCTTCATCGGGCAGGTGGTAGGCCCGCTGGCCATATCGGGCCTGGCCATCACCTTCCCTTTCATGAACCTTACAGGTGCCTTCGGAGCCGCCATAGGCGTGGGTTCGTCGACCGCCATATCGGTAAAGCTGGGGCAGAAAGACTACCAGACGGCCGAAAACATGCTGGGTAACACGGTTACGCTGAACCTCATCATCGGCCTGAGCGTAGGCCTGCTGTGCCTCATCTTCCTTGACCCTATCCTCAAGTTCTTCGGTGCAAGCGACCAGACGCTGCCCTACGCCCGCGACTTCATGCAGATAATACTGGCCGGCAACGTGTTCTCGCACATGTACTTTGGCATGAACGCCGTGCTGCGTGCGGCCAGCAAGCCCAAGCAGGCCATGTTTGCCACCATCTTCACGGTGGCCATGAACATCCTGCTCGACGTCATCTTCATCTGGTGGTGGCACTGGGGCATCCGCGGAGCGGCCTTTGCCACCATGATTTCCCAGGCGCTGGCACTCGTCTGGCAGATGCACCTCTTTGCCGACAAAGGGCAGTTGCTGCACCTCAAGCGGGGCATCTACCGGCTCAAGGGCAACCTGGTAAAGATGATAGTGGGCATCGGCGTGTCGCCGTTCCTGATGAATGTGTGCGCCTGCATCATCGTAATATTCATGAACAACCAGCTTGTAAGCTACGGCGGCGACCTGAGTGTAGGCTCCTACGGCATTGCAAACGGCATAGCGACGGTGTTCATTATGGTGGTGATGGGCATTAACCAGGGCATGCAGCCCATAGCGGGCTACAACTACGGAAGCCAGCAGACAGACCGCATGATGCGCGTAGTAAGGCTGGCCATCTACGGTGCCACGGCCGTCATGACAGTGGGATGGCTCATCGCCATGCTGATACCGGAATACTGCGCACGGCTGTTCACCACCGATGATACGCTGGTGGCGCTGTCCGTGAAGGCCATCCGGATAAACCAGGTGATGTTTCCCGTCATCGGGTTCCAGATGGTTGTAACCAACTTCTTCCAGTGTATCGGGAAGGTGAAGATAAGCATCTTCCTCTCACTCTCGCGCCAGCTGCTGTTCCTGCTGCCGTGTCTCGTGGTGCTGCCGCGGTTCTTCGGCATCGACGGCGTTTGGTACTCACTGCCCGTATCGGACCTTACAGCGGCCACGGTGGCTGCCTGCGTCATGGCGGTATATATGAAGAAACTCAACCATCAGTATAAAGAAGCATCGCATGGAACACAAGAAGATAATCATTAACATAGGCCGGCAGGTTGGCAGTGGCGGCCGCGTCATCGCCCAGAAGCTGGCAGCAGACTTCGGTGCAACGTTCTACGACCGCGAGTTATTGAACCTGGCAGCCAAGGAGAGCGGCTTCAGTGAGAAGTTCTTCGAGCAGAACGACGAGCGGAAAGGCTTCCTCCGGTCGCGCTTCCACTTTCATGTCCCGCTGCTGGGAGAAAGTGATTTCTACACCAACGACTTCTCTCAGGAGAGTCTATACAAGTTCCAGTGCGACGCCATACGCAAGGCGGCCGACGCCGGAAGCTGCGTTTTCGTGGGCCGCACGGCCGACTACGTGCTGCGCGATTACGCGAACACCATCAACATCTTTATCACCGCCAACCTTGAGGAGCGCGTGTCGAGGGTGTGCAAGCGCCATGACATGGACGCCGAGGCAGCCCGCAAGTACATCAGCCAGAAAGAGGATGCCCGCTCGTCGTACTACAATTACTATACCGGCAAGCGCTGGGGCTACAGCGAGAGCTACGACCTGTGCATCAATTCGAGCCTCGTGGGCATCGACGAAACGGAGCGTCTGCTCGCTGCCTTCATCAAACTGAGGTTCCATATAGAATAAGGTAAGGGATGAAGAAGATTGGTATCATCAGCGATACGCATGGCTGCTGGGACGAGAAATACGAGCTTTACTTCGGCCAGTGCGACGAAATATGGCATGCGGGCGATATAGGCAGCACCGATGTTGCTGACAACTTCGAGACCATGAAGCCCGTTTTCAGGGCCGTGTACGGAAACTGCGACGGCGGCGACCTGCGCAGACGCTACCCTGAAGTGCTGCGATTCAGGTGCGAGGACGTAGATGTACTGATGAAACACATAGGGGGCTATCCCGGCAAATACGACCGGTCGATACAGAGCCGCATCTATGCGTCGCCGCCAAATCTCTTCATCAGCGGCCACTCTCACATCCTGAAGGTGAAGTATGACAAAACTCTGGGGCTGCTGCACATCAACCCCGGCGCTGCCGGCTACATGGGGTGGCATCCGGAAAGAACTTTGGTAAGATTGACCATCGAAGGCAATAAATTCACTGATTGCGAAGTTATAACATTAGGAAAGACAAATAAACAGCCTTTATGACACGACAAAAAGCCATCATTAGCTGGAGTATCGTCGAGTTTCTGCTGCTCGCCGCCCTCGCCGTCCTGTACATTTCAGGCTTCTTCAGCCTAACAATGTTCCTCATGCTGCTGATAAATCTCGGCGTCATCTCATGCGTAATCATCTTTTACATCATCAGGAAACTTCCGCCGAAGGACGGCATCAACAACGAAAATACATATTAAATACATACGCTTATGAAGACTTATCTGGTCACGGGAGCCGCCGGCTTCATCGGTGCCAACTACGTAAAGTACCTTCTCTACAGGAAATACAAGGACACGGACATCAAGGTTATCATCCTCGATGCCCTCACCTACGCCGGCAACTTGGGAACTATCAAGGACGACATCGACAACAAACGCTGCTTCTTTGTTAAGGGTGACATCCGCGACAGGGCACTGGCAGACAGGCTGTTTGCCGAGAACGACATCGATTACGTTGTGAACTTTGCGGCCGAGAGCCATGTAGACCGCTCGATAGAGGACCCGCAGCTGTTCCTCTCCGTTAACATCCTGGGCACGCAGAACTTGCTCGACGCAGCCCGCCGGGCGTGGGTTACGGGCAAGGATGAGCAGGGTTATCCAACCTGGAAGCCCGGAAAACGCTATCATCAGGTATCAACCGACGAGGTTTACGGCAGCCTCGGAGCCGACGGCTTCTTCACAGAAAGCACGCCGCTCTGCCCACACAGCCCGTACAGTGCAAGCAAGACGAGCGCCGACATGTTCGTAATGGCCTATCGTGACACCTACCACATGCCCGTTTCTATTACCCGCTGCTCCAACAACTACGGCCCTTACCACTTCCCGGAGAAGCTCATTCCGCTCATCATCAACAACATTCTCGAAGGCAAGAAGCTGCCCGTTTACGGCGAAGGGCTCAACGTTCGCGACTGGCTTTACGTGGAAGACCACTGCAAAGCCATTGACATGGTGGTGCGAGAAGGCCGTGAGGGAGAAGTGTACAACGTGGGTGGCCACAACGAAATGACGAATATCGACATCGTGAAGCTAACCATCAAGACCATTCATGACATGATGGCAGAGAACAAGGAACTGCGTAGCGTGCTCAAGAAACAGGAGACCGACGCCCACGGAGATATCCGCATAGACTGGATAAACAACGACCTCATCACGCACGTTGCCGACCGTCTGGGCCACGACAAGCGCTATGCAATCGACCCCACGAAGATAAAGAACGAGCTGGGATGGTTCCCCGAGACCAAGTTTGCTGACGGAATAGTGAAGACAATCAAGTGGAATCTGGAGCATCAGGCATGGATTCAGGAGGTTACTTCGGGCGAATACCAGAAGTACTACGATGCTATGTACGGTCAGGAACGCCATGGACGCACTCTCTAAAGAGCTAAACGACTACCTTGTTCACATGGGTAAGGCCGCTCACATCACCGACCGCAAGATGGCAGACTACATGAGCCGCATCCTCCAACTGCTGCCCCCAGCCGATGAGGAACTACTTAAAGAGCACTACGGACTGTTCGGTACCACGGCTGTTCCGCTCGAGGAAATGGCCCGCAGGCGTGGAACAACACCCGAAGCTGTATCTACCCAGATTGCCGCATGCCTGCGCAGGGTGGCCGTAACGCCCGAGTGGCAAATGATAAAACCGTCAACACATAAGTAAAATGAAGAAGATAATGCTCCTCGGAGCAGGAGAATTGGGCAAGGAATTTACCATCGCAGCCAAGCGGGCGGGGCTTTACGTCATCGCATGCGACCGCTACGACAACGCCCCGGCCATGCAGGTAGCCGATGAAAGAGAAGTTTTCAGCATGCTCGATGGTGATGCCTTGGAGGCTGTTGTCAGGAAGCACAGGCCCGATATCATTGTTCCGGAGATTGAAGCCATACGCACCGAGAAGCTCATTGAGTTCGAGCAACAGGGCATACAGGTTGTTCCGTCGGCACGCGCCGTGAACTACACCATGAACCGCAGGGCCATACGCGACCTTGCCTCCAGGGAACTGGGGCTGCGGACGGCCAGATATCACTATGCCAAAACATTCGAGGAGTTCAGGCAGGCGGCCGATGACATCGGCTTCCCCTGCGTGGTCAAGCCTCTTATGAGTTCCAGCGGCCACGGCCAGAGCTACGTTCACAACGACGCGGAGCTGCACGAAGCCTTCCGTGAAGCAATGGAGGAAGGCCGCGGCGACGTCAAGGAAGTAATCATCGAAGAGTTCATCGACTTTGCCTCCGAGTTCACCCTGCTCACCGTCACGCAGCAAAACGGCCCCACGCTCTTCTGTCCTCCCATCGGTCATGTACAGCGGGGAGGCGACTATAGGGAAAGTTGGCAACCCTGCCAACTGCCTGACGAGGCCCTGAAAAGCGCCGAGCAGATGGCCGACAAGGTTACCCAGGCACTCACGGGCTACGGCATCTGGGGCGTTGAGTTCTTCCTTACCAAGGGCGGAGAGGTTGTTTTCTCGGAGCTGAGTCCGCGTCCGCACGACACGGGAATGGTCACCCTGGCCCACACCACCAACCTGAGTGAGTTCGAACTCCACCTGCGCGCCGTCATGGGTTGGCCCATCCCGGCCATCCACCTGGAGCATTGCGGCTGCTCGGCCGTCATCCTCTCGCCCGTTGAAAGCCGCGAACCGCTCAACTACAACCTTCTCGACGCCCTGCGACAAGACCGCACCCGCATCCGCATCTTCGGCAAGCCCGAGGCTCACATCGGCCGGCGAATGGGCGTAGTTTTGTGCTACAGCGAAGTGGGCGACAACATGGATGCCCTGCGGAGCAAGGCCAAAGCCGTTGCCAGAAGCGTGCTCGGCACCGACCCTTACATGAAGAAATGAAACCGGGACACATCATCAATCTGCCCAAGATAGCCGACCCACGGGGCAATCTGACCGTGGCCGAAGAGCTGAAGCACGTACCTTTCGACGTCAAGAGAGTGTACTGGGTATATGATGTGCCTGCAGGAGAGAGCCGCGGAGGCCATGCACACCGCCGCTGCAGGGAATTCATCGTGGCCGTTGGCGGCTCCTTTACCGTTACCCTCACCGATGGAACCAGCACGCACACCTACCTCCTGAACCATCCTTACCAGGGATTGCTTGTCGATACGGGCACTTGGCGCACGCTCGACGATTTTTCCAGCGGCGCCGTATGCCTGGTGCTGGCCTCCGAATTGTTTGATGAAGAGGACTATATCTACGACTACGACGAGTTTCTGAAATACAAGCAGCGCTGATGTTCGAGATAAGGAGATACTCGGCCGAACGCAAACAGGAATGGGACGCCTATGTCTCTGCGGCGCGAAATGCCACGTTCCTGTTCTACAGAGACTACATGGACTACCATGCCTGCCGCTACTCAGACTGCTCGCTCATGTTCTACCGCGCCGGGAAGCTCCACTCCCTGCTCCCCGCCCACAGCGTGCAGCAGACTTTCTGCTCACACTCAGGGCTCACGTACGGTGGCCTCATCATGGATGCCCACGTCACTGCAGCCGACACCTGCACCCTCTTTGCCGAGCTGAACGACTACTTGCGCGGCCACGGCTATCTCCATGTGCTCTACCGACCCATCCCCTGGATTTACCACCGGCTGCCTTCGGAAGAAGACCTGTACGCCATTTTCCAACAGTGCCACGCCCGACTGGCGGAGCGCAGCATCAGCACCACCCTGCCCATACAGCAGCAAGTGCGCTGGCGCAACGGCCATCGCTACATGCTCAAGAAGGCCGAAAACCAAGGCGTTACCGTGAAGCGCGGCGCCGATTTGGCCGAGTTCTGGCCGCTGCTCGAGGCCAATCTGGCCGAGCGCTACCACGCCCGCCCCGTTCACAGCCTGCAGGAAATACAGTTGTTGCAGGCTCGTTTTCCCCAAAACATCATCCAATACAGCGCCTACCACGATGGTACAATCATCGGGGGCATCACCCTCTACCTCTCGCCGCAGGTGGTTCACACCCAGTACCTATCAACCAACAGCGAGGGGAAGCGGCTCGGCGCCGCCGAAGCCATCTGCAGTCAGATAGCCTGCTGTGACTATCCAACACGCCTGTACATGGACTTCGGCACCTCGACAGAGGACCACGGGCGCATGCTGAACCCCGGACTCATCGGCAACAAGGAAGGATATGGAGGCCGGGCCGTGGTTTACGACACCTACGAATGGGATTTATAACACCGTATGATACCTTATTTACCACTCCTGCAGATAAACGCCAGGTACATGGACGAGATTGAGGAAGCCGTCGGCACCACCCTGGCAAGCGGCAGCTACCTGCGCGGCCGGCAGACCGCACGGTTCGAGGAAGCCTACGCCCGCTACACAGGAACCACCCAATGTGTGGCCTGCGGCAACGGACTCGATGCCCTGACGCTCATCTTCAAGGCTTACATGGAGCTGGGACTCTTGTCAAGCGGCGACGAAGTCATTGTGCCTGCAAACACCTACATAGCCAGTATTCTCGCCTTGTCGGCCAACAATCTGAAGCCCGTATTGGTGGAACCCGACGCCCGAACGCTGCAAATTGACGGCTCGCTCATAGAGAGCGCCGTCACGCCCCGCACCCGCGCCATCCTCATCGTTCACCTCTACGGGCGCTGCGCCTACACGGCAGCCATCGGAGCGATATGCAAACGGCACCATCTGCTGCTCGTAGAGGACAATGCGCAGGCTCATGGGTGCACGTTCCAGGGCAGAAGAACCGGCAGCATAGGCCATGCCGCAGCCCACAGCTTCTACCCTACGAAGAACCTCGGGGCCCTTGGCGATGCCGGCGCCGTTACCACCAACAACGGCGAATTGGCCGAAGTGGTGCGCGCACTGGGCAACTACGGTTCGTCCGAAAAATACGTCTTCCCTTACAAAGGCATCAACAGCAGGATGGACGAGGTGCAGGCCGCCGTGCTGAACGTGAAGCTGCAGTACCTTGACAGCGACAACCTGCGGCGGCGGGAGATTGCCGATTATTACTATCGCAACATCCGTAACGAGGCCGTAAGCCTGCCTGCAGATGCCTCGGCCGACTGCGTTTACCACATTTTCCCCATCCTTTGCCCTTATCGCGATGCACTGCAACGCCATCTCGCAGACCTTGGCATCGGCACTGCCATTCACTACCCCATCCCTCCCCACAAGCAAGGAGCCTACAAGGAGTGGCACAACAGGAATCTGCCCGTTACGGAGCTGATACACCAACAGGAGCTGAGCATCCCCTGCCATCCCGCCCTCACCGATGATGAAGCAGCCCACATTGTGCAGGCCATCAATTCGTTTAGGCCTTAATAAAAAGTGAATGGCACTTTGCGAAGTATAACCTAAGCCTGCCACACATCATCCCCTCCTAACCTCCCCTTTCCAAGGGGAGGAACTGCTGGCTGCGTTTTCATCCACCGGTAATTACAAATAGGATAATAATAGCAGAAAGACTAATCGGTATCCTCCCCTTGGAAAGGGGAGGTTAGGAGGGGATGATAACGGTCCAATCTATCCTTTCAAAAAACAAACTGCAAACTATTACAAATCAGCAAGTTACAAGCAGAGAAGTAAAAGGTGCCTTTCAAGCCTCTTGAAAGCATCCTTCAAGCGCCTTGAAGGTATGCTTCAAGCAGCTTGACGCATAGCTTTTGTAACACAATGTATTATACCTTGCTTTCTGAAGCTATACTTCAAGGTAGCAGAACATCAACTGCCGGGAGTTCAAACCAATGCAGTCCGGCGCTTTCTACACCTATTAAACGAAAGTGCGGCACCTGTTAAAGCATCCTCTAACAAGTGTCGCACATTCGCGGAGCATGCCTCTGGCACCCCCGCGATTATATTCTGCACCCGCAAATGCAGGTCTTTAATCCAGCAACAGCACCGTAACGCCTCTGGCGGCCTGCGCCCCCATCACGAGCGCCTGCTCTATGTCGGCCGTCTTCGAGGGGCCGCTGATGAAGGTGCCGAAGTTGTATTCCGAGTTCATCTCAATGCGGCTGTAGGCCTCGTGCATGTTGTTCACGATGTTCTGCCTGTCGAGCAGGATGACCAAATACTCCGAAATGAAGCACACGGCCTTCTCTTTCATCGTTTGCGGAACCCACACGCAGGCGTTTTCTGCTACGCCCAGCTCGCCTTGGATGATGCCCACGTCGGTTCCGTTCAGCTCCTTGGCATCGGCTACTGTATCCGGATTCTTCTGCGCAATGTCAATAAACGGCAGGTTGGAGGCAAAGGTCTGCGCCTCCGGATAGATGTTGCGGATGATGAGGTTCAGGTCGTCGGTTTTCTTGGCTTCCACGACCTTGCCGCCCACAGTTTCCGTCATTTCCTTGAATTGGCGGCAAGTATCGGGATAGGTGATGCCGTTGATGTGCATGTCGGGCATGTCGTACTGCTCCCGGGTGTTGGCTTTCAGCTTGCTGAATAGTTCTTCCTTGTTCATTTTAGTTCTCCTTTCTTCCACATTTCATGGAACGATTTCTTGGCAAAAACGGGCTTTGCATGGCCTATTCCCCACGGGTTGAGCGTGCTGAAATGTGTCAGTTTCTCGGGTATATAGTTGGCCAGAGGCGCAAACTTGAGTGCAGTGGTGTAGAGCGATGGGCTGCTGTAGAGCATCTTCATGCCCGTTGACATCATCTTCTTCAGCTTGTCGGCCTTGCCAATGGCCTCAAGACTCTGCCTCCAATAGTAAATCTGCGAGCCCGGAGCTACCTCGGCAGGGCACACGGTGTCGCAACTTAGGCAGAGCGTGCAGGCCGATACGTTCTCCGAATGCTGCTGCGGGTCCTTCAGCATGCCGAGATTTACGCCGATGGGGCCGGGTATGAAGTAGGTGTAACTGGCTCCCGTAGAGCGGCGGTACACAGGACATGTGTTCATGCAGGCGCCGCAACGGATGCACTTCAGCGTCTCCCAGTGCTGCGGGTCGGCAACAATGTCGCTCCGGCCGTTATCGAGCAACACCACGTGCATTTCCCCTCCAGGGCGTGCCTGACGAAAGTGAGAGGTGTAGGTTGTGGTAGGCTGGCCCGTTCCACATCTGCAGAGCAGGCGTTGGAACACAGCAAGACTCTCGTAATCGGGCACGAGTTTCTCCAGTCCCATGGTCACTATGTGCAGCTTAGGCATTGAAGTGCTCATGTCGGCATTACCTTCATTGGTGCAAACTACGATGTCTCCGGTCTTTGCTACGCCGAAGTTGCAGCCCGTGAGGCCTGCCTGCGCTTCCATGAACTCCTCGCGCAGGTGGTGGCGGGCACACCGGGTAAGGTACGTGGGGTCGTAGTTGCCGGTCTCCTTTGATATTCCTTTCTCCTCAAACATGCGCCCCACTTCCTCGCGGGTGATGTGAATGGCCGGCATGACGATGTGCGCCGGGTGCTCGTTCATGAGCTGGAGGATACGTTCACCCAGGTCGGTTTCAACCACGTCGATGCCCCTTTGTATCAGGAAGTCATTGAGTCCGCACTCTTCTGTGAGCATAGATTTGGACTTAACCATCTTTGTCACCTTGTGCGTTTCAAGTATTCCGTACACCATCTCATTGAGTTCGTCGGCGTCCTTGGCCCAATGAACGATGACGCCACGGCTCTCCAGGTTCGTTGCAAACTGCTCCAGATAGTCGGCCAGGTGCGTAATGGTGTGTTTCTTGATGTCGCTGGCGTGGTTTCTCAGTTCCTCCCACTCGGGAAGATGCGACGCCATGAGGTCGCGCTTCATGCGAACGCTCCAGAAAGTCTGGTCATGCCGCGTCACGCGTTCTTTGTCTTTGAGTATCTCGTGGGCTGCCAATGAATGTTTCGTGCTCATAATCCTGCTGCTAAAATCTGTACTACGTGTATGAACTGAATAGGCTTATGCTGCCTTTTAGCTATGCCCGCCATGTGCATCAGGCAGCTACTGTCGGGCCCGGTAACGTACTCGGCGCCCGTTGCCATGTGCCTGGCAATCTTGTCTTCGCCCATACGGATGGAGACATCGGGCTCCTCTACGGCAAACATTCCGCCGAAGCCACAACACTCGTCCTTGCGTTCAGGCTCCTTGACAGTTATGCCCTCGACGAGCTTCAGCAGGTCTATAATCTTGTTATACTGCGGTACGTGGCACTCTGAAGGAGCCGACAGCCCCAGCTCACGCACGCCGTGGCAGGAGTTGTGAACGCTCACCACGTGGGGAAACTTGCCGGGCAGCGAGCTAACTTTCATCACATCGTGCAGAAACTCCACGATATCCATGATTTTATTTGAGGTTACACACTCGTGTTCTCCCTGCAGCAAACGGGGGTAGAACTCCTTAACAAAGGCCGCACACGATGCCGACGGCGCCACAACATAGTCGTAGCCACGGAACAACTCATCGAACTTACGGGCCAGGGGCACCGACATCCGCCCGAAACCGGCATTCGCCATGGGCTGTCCGCAGCAGGTTTGCTTCTCCGGATATTCGACATCAAGCCCCAGATACTTCAGGAGTTTGTAGGCAGCAACGCCCGCTTCGGGATACAGGGCATCCACGTAGCAAGGGATAAACAATCCGATTTTCATGTTATAATCTGTTCGCTAAAATTCTGTTTCTGCAAATGTAAGTAAAAAACTCCAAACAGTCATGCCCGCAACTGTAAAAGTTTCACGATTGTACTTCTTTAACATTACCGGCTTCCCGGCAGTCTGCCGCCGCCCGCAATACACGTGCGGCCGCAAGGTTTGCCATCGTTCGGGCAGCTGCATCAAACCATCCGGCAGCACGTAAAGCGTAAAACGGGCGTGTAAAATGCTGTCTGCGAGGGTGTTGAAAGATTGGCTTCGCGGTGCCGAAAGATAGTGTCAGGAACTTTTGACAAGTGTCGCACGATTATTCGACACCTGTCACACGATTGTGCGACACTTGTCGAAAGTTCGCGAAGCATAGCTCCGGGCATGCCGAAAAGGTGACAAAGTGGCCAGAGAGAGACCGAAGATGGTGCCGTTTTCAAAAATAATGCTTATCTTTGCCTTCACGCCGGGTAGCCAGATGCTGCCGACACAAGATGTAACTTCAAACCAAACCGATAAATACAAAAGCAAGATGGATGCAAAAGAACTGAGAAACGAGCGGCTTGCCGCCAAGCTCATCAAGAGCCTGAACCAGCGTCACTACGACGCCTATTACTGCAGAAGCAACGATGACCTATTAAATAAGGTGAAGGAACTG
Organism: Prevotellaceae bacterium KH2P17; assembly: GCA_900199655.1. Lineage (GTDB taxonomy): Bacteria > Bacteroidota > Bacteroidia > Bacteroidales > Bacteroidaceae > Prevotella. The sequence goes on along the minus strand of FZRE01000003.1, from coordinate 167,778 downwards.
ATACCTGCGGGCAGCACCATCTCGTGGGGCGGCTCGGCCAGCATACGCGATACGGGCATTACGCAGATGCTTAAAGCGGGCGACTACCGGGTGTACGACCGCGACGACGTGAACACGCAGGAGGACAAAATGCGCATTTACCGCAAGGCGATGGAGTGCGACTACTACCTTGCAAGCGTGAACGCGATGAGCGAAGACGGCGTTATCGTGAACGTAGACGGCAACGGCAACCGTGTGGCTGCCATCACCTGGGGGCCGCAGCACGTTATTCTGGTGGTGGGACTGAACAAGGTTTGCCGCGACGTTGACGCCGCCGTAAAGCGCGCCCGCTCCGTGGCAGCGCCCACGAACATGGCCCGGTTCGACTTCCGCACGCCCTGCCAGGCGGACGGGGTGTGCCACGACTGCAAGTCGCCCGACTCCATCTGCAACTACATCTCTATCCAGCGCATGAGCCATCCGGCCAAACGGCACATCGTGCTCCTCACGTCCGAGCCCGTTGGTTATTGAATTAATGCCCGCCGAAAAGCGGGTTTCCCAATTAAAATGCGTAACTTTGCAGTTCTAAGTTTTTGAAGAGATGATAGTTTGCATTGCCGAGAAACCAAGCGTGGCCAAAGATATAGCCCGCATCATAGGCGCCAACCGATCGCACGAAGGCTACATGGAGGGTAACGGTTACCAAGTAACATGGACCTTCGGCCACCTGTGCTGCCTCAAGGAACCTAACGACTACAGCGAGAACTGGAAGCACTGGAGCCTGGCGGCGCTGCCCATGATACCGCAGCGTTTTGGCATCAAGCTCATCGACGACGGCGGCATACGCAAGCAGTTCGGCATCATCCGCCGCCTCATGCAGGCCGCCGACGGCATCATTAACTGCGGAGATGCCGGCCAGGAGGGCGAACTCATACAGCGCTGGGTTATGCAGCTAGCGCAGGCAACGTGCCCTGTAAAGCGGCTGTGGATTTCGTCCATGACCGATGAGGCCATCAAGCAGGGCTTCCGGGAACTCAAGGAACAGGACAACTATCAGCCCCTCTACCTGGCCGGACTTAGCCGTGCTATCGGCGACTGGATACTGGGCATGAACGCCACCCGCCTCTACACGCTCAAATACGGGCAGAACCAGCAGGTGCTGAGCATAGGTAGGGTGCAGACGCCTACGCTGGCCCTCATCGTGAACAGGCAGAAGGAGATTGACAACTTCAGGCCCGAGCCCTACTGGATGCTGGCCACCGTGTACCGCGACACTACGTTTACGGCCACCAAAGGCAAGTTTACAAGCAAGGAGGAAGGCCAGAAAGCCTTCGCTACCATTGCCGACAAGCCGTTCACGGTGACCGACGTTCAGAAGAAGAAAGGTACCGAGGCACCGCCTCATCTCTATGACCTCACCTCGCTGCAGGTAGACTGCAACCGCAAGTTCAGCTACTCCGCAGAGACTACTCTCAACCTGATACAGAGCCTGTACGAGAAGAAGGTGACCACTTATCCGCGTGTAGACACCCAGTATCTGAGTGATGACATCTACCCGAAGTGCCCCGGCATACTCAACGGTGTGTACCAGACGAAGCGCCAGGGGCAGCAACCGTTCGCCGAACTCGTGAAACCGCTGGGCGGCAAAAAGCTGCCCAAGAGCAAGAAAGTGTTTGATACGAGCAAGGTGACCGACCACCACGCCATCATTCCTACAGGCGTTCCACCTGTCGGACTCACTGATATGGAGTGGAAAGTCTTTGAACTCATAGCCAAAAGGTTTATCAGTGTGTTCTATCCGGACTGCAAGTTTTCAACCACAACGGTACTCGGGCAGGTGGAAGAAGTGGAGTTCAAGGTGAGCGGAAAGGAGATTCTGAGCCCCGGATGGCGCGTAGTTTACCAGTCGGCAGCCGCAAAGACGGATGCTGACGGCGCCGGCACGGACGACGAAGAGGACGTTAAGAGAGACGAAGAGGAACGTACACTGCCCGCGTTCAGCAAAGGCGAGAGCGGTTCTCACACCCCCACACTGACCGAAAAGACAACAACGCCGCCCAAATACTACACAGAAGCAACGCTGCTGCGGGCCATGGAGACCGCCGGAAAGTTCGTTGAAGACGAAGAACTGCGTGCAGCACTCAAGGAAAACGGAATTGGAAGGCCCTCATCACGTGCAGGCATCATCGAAACTCTGTTCAAGCGCCACTACATCCGGCGTGAACGCAAGAACCTGCTGGCCACCCCCACAGGCATCCAACTGATTGACACCATCCACGAAAAGCTGCTTACAAGCTGCGAACTGACGGGCATCTGGGAGAAGAAACTGCGCGACATCGAGCACCGCAAGTATGACCCGGCGCAGTTCATAGACGAACTCAAGGAGCAGATAACGCAGATAGTGAACGACGTGATGACCGATGGCAGCAACCTCCACATCGCCATCACCACCGAAGAAGACCTGAAGAAGAAGGCTCCGAAGAAGAAGGCAGCACCGAAGAAAACGAACGACAAGGCCGACAAGGGTACGGAGAACGACCCGCAACCCACGTTCGACATATCGACCATGAAGCCCGACGACAGCCTCATCGGCAAGCCCTGCCCCATCTGCGGCAGAGGTTTCATCATCAAGGGGCGCACGGCCTACGGCTGCAGTAACTGGCAGAACGGCTGCGACTTCAAGCTACCGTTCGACGAAAAGCAGCAGGATTAGACTTACACTCCAAGCATATTATCAAACTGACAAACCATACAAACAATGCAAACCAACACAAAAACCACCGGCCAACGTAACGTAGCACTCGACTTGTTGCGCGTTATCGCCATCTTCCTGGTGCTCTGGCAGCACTCCAGCGAGTACTACTACATCGGCAACAACCTGTCTCTGATTACGGAGAATGCCTACACGCTGGGCTTCTTTAACAGCTTGTCGCGCATCTGCGTGCCTCTTTTCGTCATGATATCGGGCTATTTTCTGCTCCCGATGAAGACCGGCACGGGCACCTTCTTCCGCAAGCGCTTCGCCCGGATACTGTGGCCGTGGATATTCTTCTGCATCGTTTACGCCGTTTACTACGTGTTCTACCGGGGCGACTCGCTTGCTGCGTGCCTGCTCAACATTGCCCACATACCCGTTAACTGGGGCGTGGAGGTGGGCCACCTGTGGTACATCTACATGCTCATCGGCATGTATCTGCTCGTTCCTGTACTCTCCCCGTGGGTTCGCAACAGCTCGAAAAGGGAGATGCAGGTGTACCTCGGCATCTGGGCTGCTACCACTTTCCTGCCTTACATCCACCTCGTGTGGCCGCTGGTGTGGGGCGAATGCACGTGGAATGTATCGCCCGCACTCTATTACTTCACCGGGTTCGGAGGCTATCTCGTACTGGGCAGCTACGTGCGTAAGTACGGTCACTTGTCTGCGTTTGCCTCTCTGGCGCTGCTGGTAGCGGGCTATCTCGCCACGGCTCTTGTCTTCAATGCCCGCATACCCTACGCTTCGGGAGCCGTGGAGGCCGAGATTCCGTGGGATTTCTGTGCCGTCAACGTGGCCATGATGACGTATGCCATGTTCTCGCTGGTGAGCCATGTAAAGATGGATGCAGGCAATCGGTGGGCCCGACTCATTACAAGCATCTCCGTGTGCAGCTATGCCATCTACCTGGCACACATCATGCTGCTCAACTTCTACCACGACCTGTTCGACAGCTCCTTTGCTTCCATCCTGGTAAAGATACCACTCATCAGCGTTTGCACGTTCGTTACAACCTACGTTATCGTACTGTTACTGGCCCGGTTGCCCAAATCAAGGTACTGGCTTGGCGTAGACTGACGGGCTGCTACAATATTCGAGCCGCCCAGACGTTTGTTAAATAAAAAAGCATGCAACGCAGTTTTCATCTTCTGTTCATCCTTATTGTCATGGCCGCCATGACGAGTTGCGGCGTTGACCGCAATCTGAAGAGAGGCGACAAGTACCTCTCACTGGGCGAATATTATGATGCTGCCGCCGAGTACAAGCGTGCCTATACCCGTTTACCGGCAAAAGACAAGGAGCGACGGGGCCAGGTCGCCCTCAAGATGGCAGCCTGTTACGAGAAGATAAACCAAGCACCAAAGGCCATTGCTGCCTATCGCAACGCCATCAGATACGGCCAGGCAGACATCAACCGGCAGCTTTCGTTCGGCCGGCAGCTGCTCAAGAACGGCAATTACAAGGAGGCCGGACAGGTCTTCCGACTTGTTCTCGACTCGCTGCCCGATAACGAACTGGCACAGGCAGGGCTGCAGTCGGCTCTCCGGGCACCCGAAATCAAGGAGCTGGGAAGCCGTTACACCGTGAAGCGAATGGACGTTTTCAACTCGCGCAGGGATGATTACTCGCCCATGCTGGCAGGCGACAACTACAATCAACTCTACTTCACGTCGACCCGTAACGAGGCTGCGGGCGATGAAATGAGCGGCATCACGGGCACCAAAGCAGGCGACATCTTCGTTTCGGAGAAAGATGAACAAGGCCGATGGACCAGACCCCAGCCCGTTACGGGCGGACTCAACACGGCCTACGACGAGGGAGCATGCTCCTTCTCTGCCGACCAACGCGAGATGTATCTTACCCAATGCCTCACCGACCCCGCATCTCCGCGCTACGCGCAGCTTGTTGTTTCCAACCGCGCTGACGCCGCCTGGAGCAAGGCATCGCCCCTGAAACTCACCCGAGACACGCTCTCCACTTTCGCCCATCCGGCCATCTCGCCCGACGGCGAGTGGCTTTACTTCACCTCCGATATGCCCGGAGGCAAGGGCGGTCTCGACATCTGGCGCGCCCGCATCACGCCGTCGGGCTTCGGGGGCGTGGAGAATTTGGGCGAACCCGTGAACACTCAAGGCAACGAGGAGTTCCCTACCTTCCGCCCGAACGGCGACTTCTACTTCTCCAGCGACGGCCATCCGGGCCTGGGAGGGCTCGATATCTTCATTGCCCGGGTAGATGCAACGGGGCATTATGGCATAGAACACCCCGGCTACCCGCTCAATTCGCAGGGCGATGACTTCGGAATGACGTTCGAGGGAGCCTACAACCGCGGCTTCTTTTCATCCAACCGGAACGACGGGAGAGGCTTCGACCACATCTTCGGGTTCGAGAATCCGGAGGTTGTTCAGACCGTTAAAGGCTGGGTCTACGAGATAGATGGCTACGAACTGCCCGCTGCACAGGTGTTCATGGTGGGCAACGACGGCACCAACTTACGCCTTAACGTAAAGGCCGACGGCTCCTTCACGCAGGTTGTAAAGCCCGGCGTAGACTACGTGATACTGGCAACGTGCAAGGGATTCCTCAACCACAAGGAGGAAATAAGCATCCGCCGGGCCGACGAATCGGAAGAAACAGTGCTGCAGTTCCCCCTTGCATCCATCACGGCACCCGTGTTGATAGACAACATCTTCTACGATTTTGACAAGGCAACCCTGCGTCCGGAGTCGCAGCAGGCACTCGACGAGCTGGTCAAGCTGCTGGCGCAGAACCCCAATGTAACAATAGAACTGAGCGCACACTGCGACTACAAGGGCAGCGCCGAATACAACAAGCGGCTCTCGCAGCGACGGGCAGAGGCCGTGGTAAGCTACCTCGTGCAGCACGGCGTGGCCCGCGACCGCCTTACCCCCGTAGGTTACGGCAAGGAAAAGCCCAAGACCATTCGCAAGAAAGTAACGGAGAAATATCCTTGGCTCAAGGAAAACGACGTGCTGACAGAGGACTTTATCAAACAGCAGAACGACGAACACCAGGAAATATGCAACCAACTGAACCGCCGGACGGAGTTCACCGTGCTGCGGACTACCTACGGCATGTTCGACGAGAAGGGCAATCTGAAAAAGGACTTCAAGACCCGCAAGCCCGAAACAGAGAAGAAGGAAGACGACGAGATTAACGTTTTTTTTAACTGATGAACCAGCATCAGGCACCTTGCTATTGGCAAGCCGGTTTCCTGCTTTTTTGCAGTCGGTTTCTTGGATGTGTCCTTCAAGGCGCTTGAAGCTATCCTTCAACAGCCTTAAAGGTATCGTTCAAGGACGCTGAAGGATACCTTCAAGAAACGTGGATGACAGAAACAAAAGAAGTCGTTGATACTCAACGACTTCCATATAGCATGTTTTTTGAGCGTTTACCGGGCATTGGCCAGGTTGAAAACCGTAACGGCACCGAGCGTGAAGAGGGCTATGAGGAACATCAGAGGCGAAAGGCTGGCCCCTTCGGCAGAAAAGAGAGCGCCCACGAAGTCGCCGAACACGTTGCCCAAAGCCACGCGCAGGTCGGCAAATCCATTGAATAGCAGGAAGAAAGCCAGCCCGGCAAGCGAGCACAGGGCCGTCCACAGCCTGCTCAGGTTGCGCTTGCTGGCGGGCAGCCTGCGCATTACCCGGCGGCTGAAACCGTTGTCTGCTATCTCTGGTCGGTTCTCCTCAAAGAACCGAGCTATCAGTTTTTCATCGTTGTTATCTGTCATAACCGTTCTGTCTTAAATAGGTTGCCAGCTTCTGTTTGCCCCTCGAGAGGTGCGACTTAACCGTACCGGAGGCCATGCCTGTTATTTCCGTTATCTTGTCTATGGGCTGTCCCTCCATCAGTTGCAGCGTGATGCAGGTACGCTCGTTGTCGGTCAGTATCTTCAGTGCATCGTAGATGTCCATCTTCAGGTTGCTGTCGCCGCCGCCGGCGTTCTGCCTCGCCACGGCCGGAGCGTCGATATCCTCCGTCGGCTTGCGGCTTCTCACGTGGTCGTACAGCACGTTGTAGGCAATGCGATACAGCCAGGTGGAGAAGCTGGAGAGGCCTCTGAACTTCCCGATGCTGAGGTACGCCTTGACAAAAGTGTCCTGTGCAAGGTCGTCGCTGAGCTGAGTATCTCCCAAGGTTTGGCTCAGAAAGAAGCGCCGGATAGGTGACTGGTACTTCCGGACAAGCTGATCGAAAGCGTGCCTGTTATGAAACACAGCCACCTGAGTAACGAGAGAGATATCGTTTTGAGCGTTCACTATCCGTTGGTTTTGGTCAGTTTCTTCTTTGCCCGGGGCGGGAGGTCACCTTAGTAGCCTCCCGCCATGCGCTCTAAAATTCGGGTTTGTCGTTCTGATTCTTCTTACGGCTGGTGCGTCCGAGGAACATCTGGCCGGCCCCATAGCACAGTATGAGCAGTCCTACACCAGCCAGTGCGTCGGCATCCCATATAGAGAACATCAGTGCCAGGCCCGCACCAACGGCCACATTCTTCACTCCACGGCGCCAGAGGTACTCGTCGGTCTGCTTGTCTACCGGCTGCAACGGTTCCGGAATGGGCTGCCCGGTCTCCATTGCCTTCTGTGCAAGCATCACGCGGTCGTTATGCCGCCTGATGAGATAGCGCAGGATGAGCGCCAGAACGATGAACGGAGCCAGCAGGAAGATGAGCACCGCCAGCACTATACAGATGGCCAGGAGCACTCCGCCGAAACCTAAGCCGCCGCCGATGATTTGCTCCACGAGGTCTTCCTCCCAGTCTCTGTCGTCGTAACTGTAGTAACCTGGCTGCGAGTACTGGTTAGCAGAGTCCAAAACCACCGTGTCCGCCGCCGTACTCGTTGTGTCCGAGTAAGCCTCCACGCCTTCATCGGCCTTCGTGGTGTCGGGCTTCGCCACCGCTGTTGTTGGTGTGTGGTGGCGGTGCTTGGGTGCTGCGCTGGTGGTGGTTGCACTGAGAGTGAGCATCAGTGCGAATGCTATAAGATACTGTTTCATAATCATGTGCCTTTATCTTTTTTCTGTCTGTAAGACGGAACAGGGCCTGTTTTAGTTGCAAAGGAACGATTTTTTTTTTAAATTTGCAAGCAATTTGGAGCGCGGAGGCCGTCGGCTGCCGCCTCACCAAGACCAAACGGCATGACATTACCTAAGGAATTTACATCCTACACCTGCCGGCTGATGGGCCAGGAGCTATACAGCCGGCTGGAAAAGGGGCTCGGCGAAGAGCCTCCGGTAAGCATCCGGCTCAATCCGTTCAAGTGTACGGAGCGGGCGGAGATAGCCGGCAAGGCGGGCGGAGTGCCCTGGTGCCGGCTGGGAGCTTACCTGCAGAGCCGTCCTAACTTTACTTTCGACCCGCTGCTGCATGCGGGCATGTACTATGTTCAGGAGGCCTCGTCCATGTTTCTCTGCCATGCCGTGCAGCAACTCGTCACCACTCCCGTTACCATGCTCGACCTCTGTGCAGCTCCGGGGGGCAAGTCAACTGCGGCGCTGTCGGTGTTACCGGCCGGCAGTCTGCTGTTCTCGAACGAACCGATGCGTGCCCGCGCCAACATACTTGCCGAGAACATGAGCAAGTTTGGCCATGAGGACGTGGTTGTAACCAATAACTTTCCACGCGACTTCGGCCGCAGCAAGCTGCAGTTCGACGTCGTTCTGGCCGACGTGCCCTGCTCTGGCGAGGGCATGTTCCGCAAGGATGAGAATGCCGTAAGCGAGTGGAACCCGCAGCATGTGGACGAGTGTAGCAGGCTGCAACGCACCATCATAGCCGATGTATGGAGCTCCCTGAAGCCCGGTGGGTTGCTTTTCTACTCCACCTGCACGTTTAACGCCAGGGAAAACGAGGACAACGTGGCGTGGATAATTGAGGAGTTTGGGGCCAAACTGGTTGAAGTAGAGGTGGAAGAGGCATGGAACATTACCGGTGCTCTTGCCCATCAAGGCCCCGTGTACCGCTTCATCCCGGGCCTGACGCAGGGCGAAGGGCTCTTCATGGCCGTGCTCCGCAAGCCCGGAAAGCCTGCTGACGCCGCGCCCCAGCATCCGGCCAAGCAGAAGGAAGCTGGCCGGAAGCTCGCCTCAGACTGGATTCTGAACCCCGAAGACTACACACTCTACGAGAAGCAAGACACGCTGACGGCCATTCCGCGGCGATGGGCAGCAACCTACAACGAGGCCTGCCGGAACCTGCGGGTTATCCAGGCAGGCATCACTTTGGGCTCACGCAAGGGCAAGACTCTCATTCCCGACCAGCGCCTGGCACTCTCCACGAGGTTCAACCGCAATGCTTTCACCACCGCAGACGTAGGCTACAGCGAGGCCATCAGCTACCTGCGCAAGGAGGCGGTCACGCTGCCGGCCGGCGTGCCCACGGGCTTCACGCTGCTCACCTACAAGCACCAGCCCCTCGGCTTCGTAAAAAACATAGGCAACAGGGCCAACAATCTCTACCCTGCCGAGTGGAAGATAAAGAGCAGCCACATACCTGCAGAGCCCTGCATCCTGCGACTCGGCACCCCAACTGAATAAGAACAGAAAACCAAAAAGACAATGAAACAATATCTCGATTTACTGAACCGCATCCTCACCGAAGGCGTTGAAAAAGGCGACCGCACCGGAACAGGCACCAAGAGCGTGTTCGGCCACCAGATGAGGTTTAACCTCGAAGACGGCTTCCCGCTGCTTACAACAAAGAAACTGCACCTCAAATCCATCATCTACGAGCTGCTCTGGTTCCTCAAAGGCGATACGAACGTGCGCTTCCTGCAGGAACACGGCGTGAGAATATGGAACGAGTGGGCCGACGAGAACGGCGAACTTGGCCCCGTGTACGGCCATCAATGGCGGTCGTGGCCCGACTACAAGGGCGGCACCATTGACCAGATACAGAACGTAATAGAAACTCTGCGCCGCAATCCCGACTCCCGTCGCATGATTGTTTCGGCCTGGAACCCGGCCGAAGTCGATGAGATGGCGCTGCCGCCCTGCCACTGTCTGTTCCAGTTCTACGTGGCTCAAGGGCGCCTGAGCCTGCAACTTTACCAGCGATCGGCCGACACTTTCCTCGGCGTTCCGTTCAACATCGCCTCTTATGCCTTGCTGCTCATGATGATGGCGCAGGTAACCGGGCTCAAGGCAGGTGACTTCATTCACACCACGGGCGACACTCACCTCTACCTGAACCACATCAGTCAGGCCCAACTGCAGCTCTCCCGCACGCCCCGACCGCTGCCTCACATGCACCTGAACCCCGAAGTAAAGAGCCTATTCGACTTCAAGTACGAGGATTTTGAGCTCACTGACTACGACCCGTGGCCGCACATTTCGGCCCAGGTATCGGTCTGACGGCCGTCAAAAACAAACTTAAAAGAAGCAAGAACAATGACCATCACCATCATTGCAGCCGTGGCCGGCAACCGTGCCATTGGCTACCGGAACCGCCTGTTGTACTGGTTGCCCAACGACCTCAAACGTTTCAAGGCGCTCACCACGGGCCACACCATCATCATGGGGCGCAAAACGTTCGAGTCGTTGCCCAAAGGAGCGCTGCCAAACAGGCGCAACATCGTGCTTAGCAGGAGCAAGAAACACTTTGAGGGGTGCGACTGTTACGCCTCGCTCGATGAAGCCTTGGCCCACTGCAACGCCGAAGAGGACATATATATAATAGGTGGAGCCAGCGTGTACGAGCAGGCCATGGGCCTTGCCAGCCGTCTCTGCCTAACCCAAGTGGACGATACGCCGGCTCAGGCCGATGCCTTCTTCCCGCCCTATGATGACTGGAAAGAGGCCGGCAGAGAGCAACATGAGCCCGACGAGAAGCATGCCTACCGCTACGCATTTGTGGACTACGTGAGGTAAAGCCGCCATTCACTTGCTGCGAAGCTGCACTTTGAGAGCGGAAAAGACGGCCGCGCAAGTGCTCAAACACTTTTTATCAGGAGCTAAAAGCTATCCTTCAGGAACTTTCGACACTTGTCGCACGATTGTGTGACACCTGTCGAACGATTATGCGACAAGTGTCGAAAGTTCTTTCCCGCATTTGATGGTGCAGCACAAGTAACCTTCAGCGGACGGAAAACAAGGCGAAGGTGACCACAGAAAACCACCGAAGCCGTTTATCAAAAACGGTAGAGGGGCGCCAACGGCTTCATCTTCAAGCGCCGGTCAGGTATATCTCTCTCATTGGAAGTTTAATTTATTCTCTCTGCAAGATTATAACAAATAATCCGAATAATGACGTTTTTTCTTAAAGAAGCGGCATTTTTCTTCGCAAATGCTTTCAACTTTCAAATCTTTTTCATACATTTGCAAGCATAAATAAAGCAAGTTAGTACAATAGATTATAAATTTTGAGTTAATTACTGTTTTTTAGCAGAGGGCTTCTTCGGGAGAAGAGGTTCTCTTTTTTAGTGCCTATATATAAATAGGTGTGTACTGACAGCACTGCGTTTTAATGAAATCTTAAGGAAAGGTTAAGGCTATCTTAAGGTTACTTTGCCGCTTTCGGCGTACCTTTGCATCATCAATAGAAAACAATTTAAATAACAGAAAGGAAATAAAACATGAATGCAACAAAGTCAATTGAAGTATTACAGTTCTTTACAACAGGCCTAAACGCCCAGTCATTTGCCCACCGCGTGCAGGGTAAAGTATTCGGTTCGTTAGGCTTCAGCAAGCTGGCAACCAAGTACGCCGACCACGCCAGCGAGGAGTTAGGCTATGTAGACCAGTTCATGCAGCGCATTCTGGACCTCGGAGGTCAGGTAAAGATTGAGGCAACTCAGCCTGAACAGGTGGTAGAAAACCCAATAGAATACATCAAGAACGACTGCCAGGTAAGCGTTGACGGCATTGAGTTGCTGCGCCAAAAGATGGAAGAAGTGAAGGAAGACGTAACGACATACGACATTCTGAAGGTTTATCTAAAGGACGAGGAGGAAGACCTGTACTGGAGCCAGGAGCAGATTGGCCTCATCAACTGCATCGGCGAGCAGAACTGGCTCATCCGGCAGCTGTAATGAAAAGAACCAACAAGAAAGGAACTAAGAACATGGAAGCTGTACAAAGAGTATATGAATTCTTGGATAATGCCAAGACCTACTATCTTGCAACAGTAGAAGACGGCCAGCCGCGCGTGCGTGTTTACGGCACGAGTCTGCTCTTCGAGGGCAACCTCTACATCATGGCATTCCGCAGAACCAATGCCGTGGAGCAGCTGAAAAGCAATCCCAAAGCCAAAATCGCAACGTTCAACAAAGGCCAGCAGCTTCGTCTTACCTGCCAACTGACAGAGGACGACCGCCAGGAAGTGCGCAACGCCATGGCCGAGAAGATGCCTTCGCTGAAGGATGTGGCCGGAGAAAGATACCAGAACTTCGTGATGATGAAAGTCACCAATGCCACTGCAGTTATCAGCCAGGGCCTGTCAGAGGGCGGAGAGACCTACAGTTTTTAAACAAAGTCAGACGTTTGATTCATGGAGGTGCGGGTGATAAGATACTTCACTTGCACCTCTTTTCATTCTTAATCATTACCTTTGCAGCATGAAGATACTCATAGTGGAAGACGAACCGGGTATTTACACCTTCCTGCAGGAAGGATTGGAGGACGAAGGATACCAGACCCGCGTGGCTACCGACGGGCAGGCAACGCTCGACGCTTATGCCGAATGGCGGCCCGACCTCATCCTGCTGGACTGGATGTTGCCCGTACTGGACGGCCTGGAGGTATGCAACCGCATCCGACTCGGCGATACCACCACGCCCATACTCTTCCTTACGGCCCGCGATACAGTAGAAGAAACCATCAGCGGACTGCGTGCCGGCGCCAACGACTACATCAAAAAGCCGTTCTCGTTCGATGAGTTGGCCGAACGCATCAAGATACATTTCCGCAATCGGCAGGACGACCGCGTGCTGCGGTTGGGCGACATTGAGCAGAACCTAACCACCTATCAGGTGACCAGAAACGGCAAACACGTGAAACTCACGGGGCGTGAATTCGACCTGCTGGCCTACTTCATCAGCCACAAAGGACACGTCTGCACGCGCGAGGACATCATCAAGAACGTGTGGGGTATCGACTTCCAGTACGATACCGGCGTGATAGACGTGTTCATGAACGCCCTGCGAAAGAAGCTGGACATGAAGGCCGACGGCTACATCAAGACCGTACGCGGCGTTGGCTTCATAGCAGAAGACTAACCGAAAACATGATGGAAGAACAAAAGAAATACCAGGAACGCATTGCCCGAAAGGTATTGCTGCGCACAGGAGGCATCACGATACTGTTCTGCCTCTTCGTTCTTGTCGTTGTGGGCGTGGAAGTGAAGCACGTTGCTGTACGCCAAACAGTAACCGACAACGACATTTTCCAGATGCTGCTCATACTCTGCGCCGCCATCTGTGCCGGTGCTGTGGCCTCGCTCGTTGCCCTTTACTACATCTCGCGCAATGCAGCAAGGGAGAGCATCCAGCCGCTTACCCAGGCTCTGGAGCGCGAGAAGGCGTTTACCAGCTACGCCTCACACGAGCTGCGCACGCCGCTGGCCGTTATCAAAGGGTCGCTCGAAGTGCTCATCCGCAAGCCACGGACGGAGGAGGAGTACCGCCGCAAGATTACGGAGAGCATACAGGTAGTGGACCGAATGAACGAGATGGTGGACAATCTGCTCACCCTCACGCGCGTAGAAAGCGGCAAACTGCAGCTGATATATGCCGACTACTCGGTCTCTGACCTCATGACCGAGGCCTGCAGCAACTACGCCGACCAGCTCATGCAGCGCCGTATCAAGATAAGCGTCGACGTATCGCCCGCCGCACTCACCATGCAGACCGACCGCTCGGCCATGCTGGCCATACTCTCTAACCTGATATCGAACGCCGCCAAATACTGCAACGAGAGCGGAAACGTGAACCTGCGTGCCACCCGGGAGAAGAACTCCGTGCTGCTGGAAGTTGAAAACTCGGGGCCGGGCATACCCAAGGCAGAGGCCGAACAGGTGTTCGACCCCTTCTACCGTTCTATCGCCACGGGCAGCCAGAAGGTAAAAGGCTACGGACTGGGGCTGGCCATCGTGCGCCGCATGACTGACCTGCTGGGCGGCAAAGTGTCGCTCACGAGCAGCAGCGAAGGCCCCACCATCGTGCAAGTAAGGCTTCCCGCCAGGCGAAATGTCAAGAAGCAATGACGGGAGAACGGTTCACCTTTCTCGTATTTTGCAAAAAGGCGAACCGTTTGAAACGTGTTTTTGTTTCCTTGGAGCATGGCTTCAGAAAACAGCCGAAATATCTATTGTGTTGCAAAAGCTATGCTTCAAGCCTCTTGAAACATACCTTCAAGGCGCTTGAAGGATGCTTTCAATCGGCTTGAAGCATACCTTTTACGTCATTGCCTTTAACTGGTTGATTTCCAATAGCTTGTTGATTAACTACAGAAAGGATAAATTTTGGACCTATCATCCCCTCCTACCCTCCCCTTTCCAAGGGGAGGATACCGGTTTGCTTTTCTGCTGTTTATCCCTTGATTGTTCGTACTCATAATTTAAAATGCACCCTGCGGTTCCTCCCCTTGGAAAGGGGAGGTTAGGAGGGGATGATGTTCAGCAGGCGCAGGCCATACTTTGCAGCGTGACGGCCCATTCTTCGGGGCCTCTTTCCAAAGGGAGGAAGCGCTGTCGAAAAACAAAAAAGACAAAGTAACAGAATAATTTTTCGCTGTTTGAAGTTATTCTGTTACTCTGTCTTTAGAACTCTGTTACTCTGTCTTTAAGCCGCAGGAGCCCGGCTACTGGCACCCTACCCGGCGCCTGATGTAGTCCCGGCACTCCTCCATGAGCCACTTGGGCGTGCTCGTGGCGCCGCAGATGCCAATGGTCGATACGCCCTGCAGCCAGGCCATGTCAATCTCCTCGGCCCGTTCTATCTGGTAACTGTTGGGGTTCACGCTCCTGCATTCGTTGAACAAAACCTTGCCGTTGCTGCTCTTGCGGCCGCTGACAAAGAGAATGATGTCGTGCTTCGAGGCAAAGCGAGCTATGTTGGGCATGCGGTTAGCCACCTGTCTGCAGATGGTATCGAAGCTCCGGAAGGTGGCTCCTGGCGCGATATGGTCTTGTATATACTCAATGATGCGGTGGAATTCGTCCAGATTCTTCGTGGTCTGCGAGTACAGGTAGATGTCGCGGGAGAAGTCGAGACGGCGCACGTCGTCGAACTTCTCGATGACGATAGCTTTACTCTGCGTTTGTCCAACGAGGCCAAGCACCTCGGCGTGGCCGTTCTTTCCGAAGATGACGAGCTGCGCCTGCGGGTTGCTGTCGAACTGTTTCTTGATGCGCCGCTGCAACTGCAGCACCACCGGACACGTGGCATCAATGATTTCTATGTTGTTTCTCTTGGCCAGTTCGTAGGTCTCCGGCGGTTCTCCATGAGCCCGCAGCAGTACCTTGACGTCGTGTAGCTCCTTCATTTGTTCGTGGTTGATGGTCACAAGTCCGCGTGTATGGAGGCGTTCTACCTCCATTCCGTTGTGCACGATGTCGCCCAGGCAGTAGAGTGTCTTGCCCGCGGCAAGTTCTTCCTCGGCCTTCTTGATGGCCGTGGTCACGCCGAAGCAGAAGCCGCTGCCATTGTCTATTTCTATCTGAATCATTTTATCTGGATTACGATAACGACCTTGGGGCGTGCCGGGTCGTTGGTTATCATGAGCACGCGGGGCCTTGCACGCCGGCGGCGCAGCTCCTTCGCCACGGCCGTTACCTTGAGTCTGGTTTCCTCTCCGGGAGCTATCTTTCGCGAACCGAGCGACACCTCGAGGCCTGGTGTAAACATCTGGAGGTTGGAGATGTCAAGTGTTGTGCGGCCGGTGTTGCGCACCAGGATTTCTCCTTTCTTCTTGCTCTTGCTGCCAAAGGCACCTAAGTCGAGCGTGTCGGCAGAGAGTTGCAGGTGCGGAGCAAGCTCCATGTTCTGCTCGTTGAAGCTCCTGAAGTTGGGCAAGCGCACCACCGAGACCGGTATCTCTTTGTTTGGCGACACTACATCGCCGGGAAACATGCCGAGATAGACGGATGTCTGCGTGAGCCCATTATTGTGCAAGAGGCGTGAATCGAGCAAGAGCGTGATTTCGCCCGCATGCCCCGGCGCTATCTTAGACGGCGACACCTGCGCCTGCAGGTAGCCGGGCAGGTGCATCACGACGGGCTGCACGGTCTCCGAAGAGTTGTTCATCACGTGTATCTTCTGGAAGAGGCGGTCGCCGCTGTTCACGTCGTCGAACTCCACAGCATCTTTATCGGCCAGTATGCTGCCGATGGCAAAGGGGTAGTTGCCCGAAAAATCAACCGCTTCAGCTACCACCACGCCGCGCAGAGAGAGCATTACGGGCTGGTTCGACGCACCGGCGTAGAGGCCTATCTGCTTGAGGAAATGGCCCATCTGCTTGGCATCGTAAACGGCCCTGACCTTGAAGTGTTCGCCTGCAGGGATGGGGCTGTGGGGATAATCTACCGCAGTGCAGCCGCAGCTGGTGCGTACCTCGCGGATGGCGAGCGGCTTGGTGTCGGTGTTCTGCAGGTCGTACTCCACGGCAAAAGGCTTGCGGAACATGATTTGTCCGCAGTCTATCACGTCCTGCTGCACGGTTATCTGCTGGGCGGAGAGGTTCAGGCAGCCCGCCAGCAGCAACGATGCTATCATCAGTTTCATGTTCATGCAGTTCTGGTTCTTATTCTACTTCGATGACCTGAGCGGCTGCCCGGCCCGAGAACTCGGGACTGTAGGCACACTGCACGGTGCAGATGCCGGTCTGGTAGGTACCGGTGCGGTCGATAAAGTATTCGGTTTCTATCACGTGCTTGCCCTTTGGCAAACGGTCGAAATAATAATTCGTGGCGTTATCGCGCGGCGTACAATAGTAGCCGTTGCGGTAACCGCTCAGCTGTCCGACGGGCTCCAGGCAGGCTGCACGCTTGTCCTGAACCTGAACGAAGTCGTAGTCGCGGTCGGCGGTGATGGTGAGGCGCACCTTTACCTTGTCGCCCACCTTGAGCGGTTGGGCTGCATGTATCAGCTCGCGCTTTACGGAGAGGCCGGCAGAAGCTGCGCTTACATCGGCCGCCTGCTGATAGAACTGGGCGTAAACGGCACCCCATGAGGTTCCTTCCGACTGCTTTTCGGCCTCAAAGAGCTTGGCATCGGGGGCGTTGAGCGTTGTCTTCACATAGCCCAAACCGGCCGTTGCTTTTGGCAGGTCGAGCCGTTTGCCGTCTACCTTGAGTGCAGCAAGCTGGCCGGAAAGCGCAGAGAGCTTGCCTGTTTCGCCGTTGAGGAAGGCGTAAACGGCGTTTACGCTGTTCAGAGGAGTGTCCCAACTCTGGGTTCGCTTGGCCTGGAGTAGCCACCGTTGCATCTCTTCAACGGTCTGCTTGTCGGCAGGTTTCAACGCCTTGAGCGCCTCGATGGCGGCCACCTGGGTAGGAATGCGGTAATCGAACCAGCTGTAAGGGGCTTTCGGTGTGTCGTAATAACGCCCCGTCTCCTCTTTATATACGCTGTATTCGTTCATGCTCTGCAGGTACTCTGCTGCCTTTTCGCGGTGTCCGTACTGCGAGAGAATGACGGCGGAGTTGGCCTTTCCGTAGATGGTAAGCTGCGAGGGCTGCTGCGACAGCAGGCCTACGAGGTAGGTGATGTTGGGCGTCGACCGTCGCTTAGCCAGCGCGTTGGTGTACAAATAGTCGCAGGCAGTCTCGCTCGGAATGAGGTTCTTCTGCCCTTTTGCCTGCAGTTTCTTCAGCTCGCGCACCTCTTCGGCTATCCTGCCGTCCATGTATCGGAAGGCGTTGTCAATGGTCTGGGCGGTTTCGGGCTGCTTGCCTGTCATCGTGTTGAGGCGGACAAGCATCTTGGTAACGGCAGTCGTCATGTACATACTGCCCCTCATGCCGGGCCACCAGCTAATGGAGCCGTCGGGATTTTGCAGTTTCTGCAACTGCGAGAAGGATGACATGAGGCCATGAGAGAGTGCAGACTCATCGAAGAAGTTGATGAGCAGCTGCTTCTGGTCAGCCTCGCGGTCGGCATCGGCCACCCAAGGCGTCTCGTTGAGTACCAGCTCCCGGAGGTCCGTATTCTTCTGCAGACTGCTCATCAGCGATGTCTCAGCGCCTTTCTCCTGCTTCCACAGCTCAATGGTTTGCTTGATGGCAGGACTCTGGTGCAGGATGTCGGCCGCAATGCTGTTGGCATAGTAAGCCGCTGCCAACGAGATGGCGTTGGCGTCGTTGTAACGGGCAACGGTGGGCAAGGCCTGTATGAGAAGCCATGCCGGATTGTTGGTATATTCAAAAGTGTATTTTACGGATTTGTCATGCTTGGCGGGCAACATGGCCGAAAGGTCGATGCGTTTCACTCCCGGCATGTTTTGAGTAAAGGGAACGGTATTGGTTACCAGCTCCTTATCAGGCAAAACGGGCAGATAATGCTGCTCGCCGTCGCTGTAACCTTTGCCCTCGGCCACGATGCGACATATCAACAGCGAGCCTTCCTGCTGCGGTTTGTAGTCGAAGGAGACTGTTGCCGTGCCGCCTGCCTGTACCTGATACTTGCAGTTCTGCTTGTAAACAAGCTGCTGCGTTTCGGCATCCAAGAGTTCCATTCGGGCCGTTCCGCTAACCTGTTTGTCCGAAGTATTGAACACACGAGCCGTAATGAGAGCCTTGTCTCCCATGCGGACAAAGCGCGGCAGGTTAGGTTGCAGCATCACGGTCTTCTTGGCCACGGCCTCTGCCTCGGTCATTCCGTTGTTCATCTCGCGGTCATGAGCAAAGCCCATGAAGCGCCACGTGGTGATACTCTCTGGCAAAGTGAACTTTATTTTCACGTTGCCGGCGGCGTCGGTCTCCAGGTTCGGATAGAAGAAAGCAGTCTCATTGAGGTTTTCACGCAGCTGTGAAGAAGCGCTGCCTGCCGCCTTTTGTTCTGCTGCTGCATCTCCGGCAGCAGTATCGGCAGCAGCTTCGACAACCGCCATCTGCGCGGTTGCGAGCTTTGCATTGGCCACTCTGGTCTGCTTACCGCCTCTAATCATCACCCGGGGAGCACTGTCAAGCACTAAAAGTTCATCCTTTGTAACCACCGGAGCGTAGCCGAACAAGTCTTCATCGAAATGAGAGAAGTCGAGCGGGCGCTCGGGCAACGACCCGAAATCCATGAACCCGTAAAGCCCAACGGCATCGAAGTTGCCTCCGGACCATCGGGTCGAAGGCAGATTAAGGTACAAGCCATCGTTGAAATGCCAACGATGAGCGGTTATCTCGTCCAGCGATTTGTCGTACAGAGTTGCCAACAGCTGCGCCCGGGCAGCCTTGCCATCGGGGCGGGAGATATGCAGCGTCCATTCTTCTTTTTGCCCGGGAGTGAGCCGGTCGCGGAAAGTAGTCCACTTCATGTTGAGCTGTTTGTCGGGCAGAGGCCTGCGGATTTCGGCCTGATGGCTGTAAAGCACGCCATCTCTCACCCATGCGAAAGTGAGCAGCAGGCCGTTTCCGTACGACTCCTGGTAAGTAAAACGGCGGGTGGTAATGGCGTTACTCTGGTCGATAACACCGCTTTCGAGAACCTTGTTGCCTGAAAGAATGGTGTAAACGATGTGCTGTCCCTCGTCCGAAGAACCCGCCTGAACGTACACCGGACCACCATCGCGGGGGAATTCCGATGCCGTTTGGTAGAACCAGTCGTGCGTTTCTATGGCCGGCTGCTTGTCTTCCATCGTGAAGAGCACGAACTCCTGCTTCAGCGTATCGGTGCCGCAAACGGCCGTGAGCATGTGTTTGCCAGAACCGAGTGACAGCTTGCGGGGGCTGAACGCAATCTTTTCGTTGGCCTTTGCTTCGTAGTTCTTGCCGTCGATGGCGTATTTTACCACGCCGGGAATGTCCTTTCCGGCATTGTTCTTATAGCTGAAAGAGAACGACTGCAGGCTATCGAGCTCCGACTTCTGCGGAATGTCGCAGCTGAAAGCCGTTGGATGCGTGCTCAACGGCAGGCTCATCTCCCCTTCCCGGCTCTCTCCGGCTGCGTCGGTAACATGTGCGCTGACGGAGAAACGATAGAAACGGGGATGCCGGTTGTCCAGTGTAACGGGCAATTCCATGGGCATACGGACGCGGAACTCGCCCTTGTCGTCGGTCTTCAGGGTATCACTCAGCAGGATAACCGTACGGTCATTGGCCGCCCGATACCACCACCAGGAAGACGGACGGCGCTCCACGGTGTACTTGACCACCGCACCCTGCACGGGCACTCCTGCAAAACTGCGGGCATGACCCACCACCGTCAAGGTGTCGCCATTCTCATATTTCTGCTTTACCTCATCAAATTCAACTTGGAAAGTGGGGCGTTTGTATTCCTCGACCGAGAAGTAGGTTGAGCCGTTAGGCGTCTCGACAGTGAACACACCCGTAAGACCGGACTGCGGGAGCGTGAAGTCCACCGATGCCGTTCCATAGTCATCGGTCGTTACCTGCTTCTCGGCAACGGGCTTGTAGTTGGCATCGCGGAGCGTAAACTTGAGCTGCCGGCCGGCGTCAGCCTGTGTTTCCTGCTGCCGAAGCACCGTGTAAGCCACCGCGGCCACGTGCACCGTCTGGCCCGGCCGGTAGATACGGCGGTCGGTAAAGAGGTCGGCAACCTTGCGGTCGTTCTTCACATCGTAATAAGAAAAGGAGTTTCCGAAGCCTATCTCGGGCGCAAACACGTCGTCGTCCGTATAGACATAGACCCTGTTGGGTTCGCGTTGAGAGTATGTGAGCGTAGCTTCGCCGTTGGCACCGCATGTAAGCGTCTGCACTTCATCTGCCTTTCCGTAGTAGTTCTGGGTAGTCAGGCGCACCTTGGCACCGACAACCGGGCGGCCGTTGGTGGCATCGACCACGGCTATGCGGATGTTCTTGCCCGGCAGCTCCTCACTTATCACAAAAAGGTTGCTCACGTGCAGCAGGCTGCGCTGGGGCTGAATGGCCTTGTTGTCGGTCGATATCTCGACCATGTACACACCAGGCTGCAGCGGCGCTATGGTCATGGTGTCGGTTATCTCCTTATAAGCAGGCATGCCGAAATACTTCAGGCTCTGCGTTGCTTCGGGCACCGGGACGGCTCCCTCCATCAGCTTGCGGTAGTGTTCGGTACCTTGCGGGTCCAGCTTTGTATCGCCTTTAGCCTTCAGCCTGTAAACGTTCATGGTCAGCGTGTTGATGTTCCGCACTGAATTTACAAGCACCTTGCGCGGCTTGCCGGGCAGAGAGAGCTCGTCGCCGATGCTGACATTGAATTCCGGTCGGGTCAGGTCGCTCTGTGCGTTGCGCAGTATGTTCATGCGCGGCCAGGCACCCCAGCGACTCAAGGCATAGTTGATGTAGCGCATCTTGTCCTGAGCAGTGGCGTCGGTAGCCTGACTGATGAAGTTGTAATGCTCTATGGCGAGCTCTCCGGCTTCGGGTAAGTCCTTGTAAACCTCAATGAGCGAGTCTATCTTCTGCAGGTATTTGGACTTATGTATCTCGTTTACGTCCTCATGGCGCTCCTTTTGCGAGAGCTCGTAGGCGCAGATGCAGGCCGCCGCACGGTTGCCCCGGGCCAGGTAGTAGTCGTGAAGCGTCTTGTAATCCCGGGCCTCGAAACCTATCACGTGCAGCAGGTCGTCGGCGAAGATGCGGCTGTCTACCCCGTCGACAAGCAGCGGCAGATAGTCCGTTACGGTGTATTTGGCCAGCAGTTCGGGATTTTCCATCGCCTTTTTGAAGTATTCCCGGCTCCTCGTTCCGTTGGTTTCGGCTTCGGTGCCGGCCGTTTCGTACAGCTTGCCGAGGGCACACTGATAGACTGCTGCCAGCACCCGGTCGGTAACTTTGCCCTCTTCGGCCTCCAGCCTGTCGCGCATCGGCAGCAGCGAATCGGGCGAAACGGCCAGCTGCAGCTGTATTTCCAGCAGCTGTGCCTTGAGCAGATGGCCGTACTTCTGCTCCTTTGAAGCCTTGCCTACAATGTTGCCAAGAATCTGCAACTGCGTCTTTGGCAGGTCTTTACGTCCCGCCGCTTCGTACTGCTTCCATAAAGTTGTATAGCCGTCTGCATTCATAGCCATTGGTAAACACATTAAAACAACTATCAGGGATATGAGGATTTTCTTCATAATCGACGCTTTTTAATTATTGCAAAGTTACGACAAAAGTCTTGTAACAGCAAATAAATAAACAAAAAATGTACGAGCTCCGAAGCCCGTACATTCTCCGTTTGATGATGGCCGGAGCCCTTCGTGGAAGTGCCGGCTGCTATCCGCAGTGGAAGAAGCGTTCCACCAGCGCGGCAATCTTTTCCTGATTGCCCTCTATGTCGTGCCGCAGCGTGCGGTCGTTGAAGGCCCGCAGCTGGCTCAGGATGCCGTTTATCATGGCCGGCGAGAACACACCGTGGGCCTCGAAGATGCTGCGCTTGGCCTCCAGAGAGTCGGCACTGGCGGCACAACTGTCGGGTAATTCCTGCAGGGTGGCCAGCTTCGCGGCGTTCTCTGCATTGTGTATGTTCACGTCAACATACGTCTTGGCGGCCACGTTGAGCGCATCTGCCATCTCGAAACCGTGCCTGCAGCCCACGCAGAGGCCTGCAATGAGCTGGTAGAGGTCGGCAGAACCATCGGGCGAACGCATCTCGAAGGTCTGCTTGTCGGTCGTATCAAGCTCTTCCTCATGCTCCAGCGGGTTCACCGCACGGCTCATGTCAACGCCCGAAGTCCACCCCAGCGGCACCCGGACCAGCACACTGCGGTTGCGGTCGCCCCAGCACACGTTGGTGGGTGCTTCCTGATGGGGCACCAGACGGAAGTAAGAGGTGGGGTTCTTGTTGCCGAAGGCGGTGATGGCCTGTGCCACATCCATCAGTCCGGCTATGGCCGTGCGGGCTTCGTTGCTCAGAGTGCCGTCGGCATTGGTCATCACGCTGCGGCCGTCTTTCATCAGTCGCATGTGTATATGCAGGCCCGAGCCGGCCTTGCCCGTGGTTATCTTGGGTGCAAAAGTTACGTCCAGACCCTCGCGGTAGGCCAGGTTGCGTATCACCCACTTGGCTATCAGCAGCTCGTCGGCGGCCTGCGTGCAGAGAATGGGCAAGAACTCAATCTCGTTCTGCTCGTAGGTGAGGCCGTTGTGGGTGAAGTTGCCCACCTCCGAGTGGCCGTATTTTATCTGCCCGCCGCACTGTGCGATGTAGTCCATGCAGCGTGCACGGAAGTCGTTAGTTTTGGCATAAGGCATGCTCTCGTGGTAGCCGTGCTGGTCGATGGCGGGATAGACGTTCTCCGAAGGCTTGATGACGTAGTATTCCAGCTCGCCCATGGCATGGAAATCCATGCCCGTTGTGGCCCTCATGGCATCCAAGGCTTTGGCCAAAGTGTGCTCCGGAGCGCTCTCCAGAGGTCTGCCGTCTTTGTCAAAGAACGAGCATAGCATGCTCAAGGTGGGTATCTCCGCAAAGGGGTCTACAAACGCCGTAGCGAACCGGGGGAGCACGTACAGGTCGGAACTGGAGGCCTGGATGAAGTCGAAGAGGCTGGAGCCGTCAACCCGCTCGCCGCAGGTGAGGATGGTGCGCAGGTAGGCTTCGTTGGTTATCACGAAGTTCAGGGTCTTCAGCTTGCCGTCGCCGCCGGGATACATGAAGTTCACCATGCGGATGTCATGATGTGCAATGAAGCTGATGATGTCTTCTTTCGTAAACTCTGTGGCGGGCTTCTGCAGGTAGGCCACCACCTTGTTGGCGTTCAAAGCTAATGTGTCGTTGTTCATCATATTATTTGTTGAAGTGATAGCTGGTTAGCGAGTGTACAAATATAGGCATTAAAAATCAGCTCGCAAAACATTTTCCTACTTATTTATCTCCTCGCATCGGTATTTGCCGTTGCACGCTCTGGCGGAAGCGCTGCCGGCAGGCGGTTTTCGCGGACATGCCGTTCAAGGCGCTTGAAGCTATGGGTCAAGGCGCTTGAAGGGCAGCTTCAAGGGGCTTGAACGATAGCTGCAGTTTTGGGGGAGCAATACGACAAAATGGCAGACCCGTTTCTGTCTTTGGCGTAAAAGCCGGCTTCGGCATATCCTTTGCGTGCAGATGGATGGATAAAACGAAACTGAAAGAAACGAAAGGAGAACAAGATATGACATTCGACAAATTCACCATCAAGGCACAAGAGGCCGTTCAGGAGGCCGTGAACACGGCTCAGCGGGCCGGCAACCAGGCCATTGAGCCGGTGCACCTGCTGCAAGGCATCATGCAGAAAGGCCGCGACGTGACCAACTTCATATTCCAGAAGTCGGGCGTCAACACCATGCAGACAGAGTCGCTCGTGCAGAGCGAGATCGACCATCTGCCCAAGGTGCAGGGCGGACAGCCCTATTTCTCGAACGAGACCAACCAGGTTTTCGAGAAGACAATGGACCTTTCGCAGCAAATGGGCGATGATTTCGTCTCCATAGAGCCCATGCTCATGGCGCTGTTACAGGTCAACTCAACGGCTTCGCGCATCCTGAAAGATGCCGGACTCACCGCTGCCAACACCACCAAAGCCATCCAGGAGTTGCGGCAAGGGCAAAAGGTGCAGAGCGCATCGGCCGACGAGAACTATCAGGCTTTGAGCAAGTATGCCAAGAATCTGGTAGAAGAAGCGCGCAAGGGCAAGCTCGACCCCGTCATTGGTCGTGACGAGGAGATACGCCGCGTGCTGCAGATACTCTCGCGCCGGACCAAGAACAACCCCATCCTCATCGGCGAGCCGGGAACCGGAAAGACAGCTATCGTAGAGGGACTGGCCGAGCGCATCGTGCGCGGTGACGTGCCCGAGAACCTCCGCAACAAGCAACTCTACTCGCTCGACATGGGTGCACTGGTGGCCGGAGCTAAGTACAAGGGCGAGTTTGAGGAGCGACTGAAGAGCGTTATCAAGGAAGTAGTGAACGCGCAGGGCAACATCATCCTCTTCATCGACGAAATCCACACCCTCGTGGGGGCAGGAGGAGGCGAGGGAGCGATGGATGCCGCCAACATTCTCAAACCCGCCCTGGCCCGCGGAGAGCTGCGTGCAATAGGCGCAACGACGCTGAACGAGTACCAGAAATACTTCGAGAAGGACAAGGCGTTGGAACGTCGGTTCCAGACGGTGATGGTCGATGAGCCCGATGAAGTTGACGCCATAAGCATCCTCCGCGGCCTGAAAGAGCGCTACGAGAACCATCACAAGGTGCGTATTCAGGACGACGCGTGCATTGCTGCTGTGCAGTTGTCGGAGCGATACATCAGTGACCGCTTCCTGCCCGACAAGGCCATCGACCTCATGGATGAGGCCGCAGCCAAGCTACGCATGGAAAGAGACTCGGTGCCGGAGGAACTCGACGAGATTACCCGCCACCTCAAGCAGCTCGAAATTGAGCGAGAAGCCATTAAAAGGGAGAACGACCAGCCCAAGATTGAGCAGCTGGACAAGGACATAGCGGGGCTTAAAGAGAGGGAGCATGCCTTCCGCGCCAAGTGGGAAGCAGAGAAGAACCTCGTGAACAAGATACAACAGGACAAGCAGGAGATGGAGAACCTGAAGTTTGAAGCCGAGCGCGCAGAACGCGAGGGCAACTATGAGCGCGTGGCAGAGATACGTTACGGCAAGCTGAAAAGCCTGCAGGACGACATCGACAACATACAACTGCAACTCAAAGCCACGCAGGGCGGCGAGGGCATGGTACGCGAGGAGGTGACTGCCGACGACATAGCAGAGGTGGTGAGCCGCTGGACCGGCATTCCCGTTACGCGCATGATGCAGAGCGAACGCGACAAGTTGCTGCATCTGGAGGAGGAACTCCACCGCCGCGTCATTGGCCAGGACGAGGCCATAACGGCCGTAGCCGACGCCGTGCGCCGCTCGCGCGCCGGCCTGCAAGACCCCAAGCGGCCCATCGCCTCCTTCATCTTCATGGGCACAACGGGCGTGGGCAAGACCGAGCTGGCAAAGGCTCTGGCCGACTATCTGTTCAATGACGAGAACATGATGACGCGCATCGACATGAGCGAATATCAGGAGAAGTTCAGCGTGTCGCGACTCATCGGAGCGCCCCCGGGCTACGTTGGCTACGACGAAGGCGGCCAGCTGACCGAAGCCGTGCGGCGTAAACCGTACAGCGTAGTGCTGTTCGACGAGATTGAAAAGGCCCACCCCGACGTGTTCAACATCCTGTTGCAGGTGCTGGACGATGGCCGGCTGACCGACAACAAGGGCCGTGTGGTGAACTTCAAGAACACGATTATCATCATGACCTCCAACCTCGGCAGCCAGTACATACAGGAGCGGTTCGCCGACCTCAACGACTATAACCGCGAGGAGGTTATCAGCGACACCCGCAACCGCGTGATGGAGATGCTCAAGAAGACTATCCGGCCGGAGTTCCTGAACCGCATCGACGATACCATCATGTTCCTGCCGCTTACCAAAGAGGAGATTTCGAAGGTGGTCATCTTGCAGATGAAGCGCGTAAAGAGCATGCTGGAGCCGCAGGGCTTCGACTTGGAATGGACGCCGGATGCCGTCGACTTCCTGGCCGATGTGGGCTACGACCCCGAGTTCGGAGCCCGACCGGTGAAGCGGGCCATACAGGATTACGTGCTCAATGAGCTCGGTAAGAAGCTCTTGGCAGAGCAAGTTCTGCGCGAGAAGCCCATCATCGTAGATGCCGCTAACGGTCAGCTCACTTTCCGCAACTAATCTTCCGCTTTCCCGCTCCTGGCGGGAAGGCTCACTATAACAGCAAGCCCTGCCGGACGTAAGCATCCGGCAGGGCTTTTTACATTCCTCACTGTCTTTTCGTTTTTATGTTTCTTTGCCCCTTGGTAGTATCTCCGCCCCAGTTTTAAAACTGCCGTTTGCGGAATAACAGTTGCCAAACAAACCGGTAACCTCCCCTTGGAAAGGGGAGGCGGAGGAGGGGATGACACACTGCAAAGTGCAAGCCACAGCTGCTGAATATCATCCCCTCCTACCCTCCCCTTTCTAAGGGGAGGAACTGATTACTACATTTCGGCTTTTAAATAAGAACAAACACAGAAATAACAGTTGCCAAACAAGCCGGTAACCTTCCCTTTTTAAGGGGAGGCGGAGGAGGGGATGACACACTGTGAAGCAGTTAATCAAGCACCAGTTTGTAAACTGTTAGAAATCAATACATTACAAACAAAGAAGCAAAAGGTGCCATTCAAGCCTCTTGAACGTATCCATCAAGGCTCTTGAAAGCATCATTCAGGGAGCTTGAAAGGCACCTCCAAGCAGCAGGCTGTTATTCTGCGGCTTCCTTTTTGCAATTTAAAGACAAAGTAAGGTAAGGTTAAAGACAAAGTAACAAAGTAAGAATTAACGGTTAAAAATTACTTTGTTACGATGTCTGAAAACAGGACCTGCAAACCCGGAGCAGGTTACTCGGTGGCTACTTCGCGGTATCTGTCGAGCAGCCACTGGTTCTGCTGCTCTATCGTCAGGTGGCTGTTGTCCAGTTCGATGGCGTCATCGGCCTTGCGGAGAGGCGACGTTTCGCGGTGCGAGTCTATGTAGTCGCGCTCCTGCACGTTCTTCAGAATGTCGTCGAAGTCGGCCTCCATGCCCTTTGCCTTGAGCTCGTCGAAACGGCGCTGCGCCCTAACCTCGGCGCTGGCGGTTACGAACACCTTGAGTTCTGCATAGGGGAAGACCACCGTACCGATGTCGCGCCCGTCCATCACGATGCCTTTGTCCTCGCCCATCTTCTGCTGCTGGGCCACCAAAGCTTTCCTCACAAAGGGCAAAGTGGCAATGGGACTGACGCGGGAGCTCACCTCGAGCGAGCGTATCTCTTGCTCCACGAGCTCGCCGTTGAGGTAAGTGTCGGGCCTGCCGGTCTGCGAATTGAACTTAAAGGAGATGCTGATGGCAGGCATTTCGGCCTCCAGCTCGGCCGTGCGGATGGTGCCGTCGGCATTGAAAAGCCCCTTGCGCAGGGCGTGGAGGGTTACGGCGCGGTACATGGCGCCTGTGTCTACGTACACGTAACCTATCTCTTTGGCCAGGTCTTTGGCCATGGTACTCTTGCCGCAGGAGGAGAGTCCGTCGATTGCTATGGTTATTTTTTTCATATCCTTGTTGTATATCTTGTCGTTGAATGATGTCGCCGGGTTACAGGGAGTAGGCCAGATTGACCACTATCGAACTGCTTGAGACGTGGTACTTGCCGTAAGCGAGGTTGAGTTTGAAGCGCTCCAGGTTCACTCCTGCGCCGAGTGAGAACCCTGCCCCGTGGCTGCTCTCGTTGTCGGTGTCGCGGTTCGTCTTCATTTCATCGGCCCTCCTGAAGTTGTAGCCGGCGCCTATCCAGATGCTCTCCGAGAGCAGCACGTCCACGCCTGCTGCCAAGTGGTTGATGAACTTGTAGTTCCAGTGGTTGAGATCAACGAGCGTTGCCGAGACGCGGAACGGCGTGTGCGTGAGCCGCTTGCTCACACCGGCCTGCACGTCGATGGGCATCTTCTCGTATTCATCATCGTAGGCCTTGAGCTGTCCGCCCAGGTTACGGGCCACGAGCGAGAGCGACCACTCGCGTTCATCGTCGTAGTAGTTGAGCCCGAGGTCAACACCCACGGCTATGGAGTTGTAGTCGCCGATGTATGAAGTAATGAACTTGGCCGCTATTCCGCCTGCAAGGCGGTCGGTGAGCATGTAGGAGAAGTAGCCCGCCAGGGCGATGTCCTTGGCCGAGAAGTCGCCCGTCTGCACGTTGTTCTCGTCAACCTGCTTCATCGTTCCGTAGCTGATGTACTGCGCGGAGACAGCTGCACTGGCCCTATCGCCGTAGTTCCGGTTGAACGCAGCACTGGCCACGTGGGCTCCGGACATGTAGTTCATGTAGTTGAGGTTGATGGTCTTGTCGCTCACCGACGACAAGAGGGCGGGATTGTTGAATATCAGCGCCTCGTCGTCCTCTATCAGCGTCACGTTGTCTCCACCCAAGGCAGCGGCATGGGCACTCACAGGCAGACGGAGGAAGTTATACAGCGTCTGGCTCTCCTGCGCGTTGGCAGCATGTGCGAAAAGCGTAACGAGAAGCGCGAAAACAACTTTTTTCATTTAAATTTCCTAATTATTTGGCAAAGATACGCCTTTTTTCAAATATCTGAGTTAAATTTGTAGGTGAATTCGATGTAATAACGAGAAAGTCGCTTTTTTAGTGTATAGACTCTAAAGTGGAAAAACAAAAAGCACATAAAGCCAGTTCCGACGCCAGCCGTACGCAGGGGTTCCTGTTAGGACTCATCCTTGTGCTCGCCCTGCTCTTCGTGGGTTTGGAATACAACTCAAACAACCGGGCGGAAGAAAACGATGATACGGCGATGGAAGACCTGGCCGAGGAGATGGAACTATTGTCCGATAAAGACCAGGAGGACATGATAACAGTGCCCGCGCCGAAGCCTGCCTCGCCCGCCGTAACGGAGGAATTGAAGATTGTGGACAAGCCTGTGGAGACATCGGACAAGATAACGCCCAACGCCGACCCTGACGCACAGGACACCGGAGAGGCTGCTGCCGTAAAGGGAAAGACTGACAGCAAGCAGGAAGAAGCTGCGCAGGCACAGGTTCAGGTGCCGGATGACAACCCGCTGCATGTGCGCATCGTGCAGCAGATACCTGAGTTTCCGGGCGGCATGGTGGAACTGATGAAGTGGCTGAACCGCAACTTGAAGTATCCCGTCATGGCCCAACGGCAGAAGATAGAGGGCAAGGTGGTGGTGTCGTTCATCATCAACAAGGACGGCTCCATTACCGACGCAAAGGTCGAAAAGTCCGTAGATCCGTCGCTCGACCGCGAAGCCATGCGCGTGGTTCGCATGATGCCGAAGTGGAAACCGGGCATAGAAAACAACCAGCCCTGCCGCACCATGTTCGCCATTCCCATCGTGTTCAAGCTCTGACGGCGGCCTCACGCTGCCACGCTCGCGGCCGGCAACGGTGCTGAAACAATAAACTGTAAACCGAAAACCATATCAATGATGTTAACAGCCGACGCAATCCAGAAGATGATTAACGCGTATCTCGACAGCCTCCCCTATGACCGGAGGCCCTCAACGCTATACGCTCCCATCCGCTATGTACTCTCTTTAGGCGGCAAACGCATACGGCCGGTCCTGATGCTGCTTGCCTACAACCTGTACAAAGACGACCCCGAACGCATCCTGAGCTCCGCCTGCGGGCTCGAAACCTACCATAACTACACCCTGCTGCATGATGATTTGATGGACAACGCCGACCTTCGGCGCGGCCACCAGACCGTTCACAAGAAGTGGGATGCCAACACCGCCATCCTTTCCGGCGACTCCATGCTCGTGCTGGCCTATCGACTCATGGCGCAATGTGATGCCGGCAAGCTCAAGCCTGTTATCGACCTGTTCACCGAAACGGCCTTGGAGATAGGCGAAGGACAGCAATATGACATGGATTTCGAGAGCCGCAACGACGTTACTGAGGACGAGTACATCGAAATGATACGCCTCAAGACCAGCGTGCTGCTGGCCTGCGCCATGAAGACGGGCGGCATTCTGGCCGATGCACCGGCAGCTGACGCCGACAATCTCTACAGGTTCGGCGAGCTGATAGGGCTGGCTTTCCAGCTGCAGGACGACTTCTTAGACGTCTACGGAGACACCAGGGTGTTTGGCAAAGCTATCGGGGGCGACATCATCTCCAACAAGAAAACCTACATGCTCATCAACGCCTTCAACCACGCCGACGCGCACCAGCGCAGCGAGCTGCAGCGTTGGACGGACGCCAAAGCCTTTGACGCCCAGGAGAAAATTGCCGCCGTAACGCAGCTCTACAATGAGATTGGCGTAGACAAGCTGGCCCAGCAGAAGATTGCCCAATACTTTGAGCAAAGCCGGAAGTACCTGGACGCCGTGCAGGTGGCCGACGACCGCAAGGCCGAACTGCGCACCTACGCCGAGCGAATGATGAAACGCAAGTTCTGAACGCTGCCTTTTTGATAAACAAGAACCATAAACTACCGTCACTAACAAATACCAACAATTTGCCCTATCGCCGACTACCAAAGACCGATGCAGCAAGGCTGAAGGTGCTGAAGACCCTGCTCGACAATAACGATATATATACCGTTAGGAACCGGTTCATTGACTGGAAATCGCTGAACCGTGCCCAACCCGTTTACGACCATCTGCTCACGGCCTGCGAGCAGTACCGGGTGTGCCGCCAGGCACAGACCCGCCACAAGGGCCGCATTGAGAAGTTGCAGCGCAATGCCACCATGTACGTGAGCCATTTCCTACAGGTTTTGCTCATGACTGTTGAGCGTGGAGAAATCAAACGCTCAACTCTCAAACTCTACGGTCTGCCCGACGACACCACCGCACTGCCCAACCTAAAGACCATGGACGGCCTGACAGAATGGGGAAAGCATACCATCGAGGGCGAACGCGAGCGCCTGAAGCGCGGCGGCAGACCCATCTACAACCCCACGATAGGGATGGTGAGCACGCACTACGACATCTTTGTAGACATCTACCAGCAGCAGAAACAGCTGCAGGAACGTACGCAACGCGCGCTTGACGACATCCAGCGGCTGCGGCCGGAGGCCGACGAGGTTATCCTGGATATATGGAACCAGATTGAGAAGCACTTCGAGAACGAGCCGCCCGAAGTGCGTTTTGCCGAGTGCCGGAAGTTTGGCATCATTTATTATTACCGCCGACATGAACCCCACATTTATTGATACGCACGCTCACCTGGATGGTGAGGAATTCAAAGACGACCTGCCCGAGGTCATCAGGCGGGCCAAGGAAGCCGGCGTAAGCAAGGTTTTCCTGCCTGCCATCGACCTCTCGTCGGTTCCGGCCGTGCTCAACGTGTGCCGCAGCTACCCCGGTTACGCCTACCCCATGATAGGACTGCAGCCCGAGGAAGTGCGCGCCGACTGGCAGGAAGTGCTGCAACAGATGAAGCAACTGCTGGATGAAAGCCGGCGGGAGCCAACCAACGGCTGCCCGTTCATTGCCATTGGCGAGGTGGGACTCGACTTTTACTGGTCGCGCGAGTTCGAGAGCGAGCAGCTCCTGGCCTTTGAGCAACAGGTGCGATGGGCCGTGGAATACCGGCTGCCGCTCATGATTCATTGCCGCAAAGCCCAAAACGAGCTGCTCCATATACTAAGGAAATACGAGCAGGAGCTGCCCGGCGGCGTGTTCCACTGCTTCACCGGCAACCGCCAAGAGGCCGCCGAGCTGCTGCGTTTAGAGAAGTTCGCACTCGGCATAGGCGGCGTGCTGACGTTCAAGAGCAGCCATCTGCGCGAAGACTTGCCGGCCAGCGTGCCCCTCGGCCGCATCGTACTGGAGACCGACAGCCCCTACATGGCTCCCGTGCCCCATCGCGGCCAGCGCAACGAGAGTGCCTTCGTGGCGCTGGTGTTGCGCCAGTTGGCCCAGAGCTACGGCGTTACGGAGGCCGAAGTTGCTGCCGTAACCAACGCCACGGTGAGCCGGCTGTTCCCACTGTCCAATTAAAACAACCATCGTTGCGGGAACCTGCAAGCACCTGATACGGGCGCCTGCAGGTTCCCGTTTTTCATGCCCGTGCGGCTCGCCCGGCAGCTTTCCGGCCCTCGAAAACGCCCTGCGCTGAAACCGCCATGTACAGGGGCTTTTCAAAGAGCTATGCTTCAAGCCTCTTGATGGCATCATTCAAGGGGCTTGAAAGCACCCTTCAAGCGCCTTGAAGCATACCTCCGGCAACGCGTCTAACCCTTAAAGAAATTTAAATATCAACGTTTCTTGCCCGTGTTAGGTAAAAAAGGAATACTTTTGTAAGCCGAAACAAGGAAAGATGCTCGAGTGGTTGAAGAGGCACGCCTGGAAAGCGTGTAAGCGTCAAAAGCGCTTCCGGGGTTCGAATCCCCGTCTTTCCGCTTTTTCTTTGTAGCTTCTAATTGTATTTGAAATGAACAGTCTAATTGCAAGATTTGCAATAGTAACCCTCTTTATACTTGCTTTCAGTCACATTGCCCAGGCTGCACCTGACTCCGTTAAGTCGCATGCCGTACCACAGGTGGCTGCCGACAGTATTGCCACCGACAGCGCAGGAGCTGCCGGCATGCTTGATGATGCCCTCGCGGATGCCGACGACCCCACGCTTGCTGCAATGGAAGACCAGAGCTTCCACCATTCGCTCAAGACCAAGTTCATAGAAGGAAACGCCGGTTTCATGTCGCTCGTGGCGCTTGCCCTGGTCATCGGACTGGCTTTCTGCATTGAACGCATCATCTACCTGAGCCTCTCGGAGATTAACGCCAAGCGCTTCATGGAAGACTTGCGGCAGAAGATTGAAGCCGGAGACGTGGAGGGAGCCAAGGCCCAATGCAACGAAACGCGCGGCCCCGTGGCAGCTATCTGCGCCCAGGGCATTGAACATATCGACGAAACCATTGACCACGTGGAGCGCACGGTGGCAGCTTACGGCACCGTACAGGCGGCCAACCTGGAGAAAGGTTGCTCGTGGATAACCCTCTTCATCGCCATGGCGCCGTCGCTGGGGTTCCTGGGCACGGTGATTGGTATGGTGATGGCATTCGACCAGATACAAACAGCAGGCGACATCAGTCCCACCATCGTGGCCGCCGGTATGAAGGTTGCGCTCATTACAACCATCTTTGGCATCATCGTGGCGCTCATCCTGCAGCTGTTCTACAACTACATTCTCTCGAAGATAGACCATCTGACAAGCCAGATGGAAGAGTCGGCCATCACGCTGCTCGATGCCGTCATGACGTACAAAACGAAGAAATGAAGCCCGCATTTACCCATAATTGGTCGACCGAACGCATCTCACAGCGCGTTTTCTACGTGCTCATAGGGGTCATCGTGCTCGTCTTCGGCCTTTTTTATCTTGTGGGGTTCGACCTTCCTTTCATCGAAGACCCGGCTTTCAAGGCACCCTTCTTTACCGGTGCCGTGCTCGTGCTGATGTACTTGTTGCTCCTTGGGGCGCTGTGTACGGCGGCATGGGCGGTCTATACCACGCTCAAGAAGCGGGGCAAGGGCGGCCGGATGGACAACAACATTCCCGTAAAGAAGCTCGCCTACGGCATGCTTTTCATCACCTTGGGGCTGCTTGTGTTCACCTTTCTGTTTGGCTCCACCGGCGCCATGCTTATCAACGGCAAGGATTACACCGATGCTTTCTGGCTGCGTGTAGCCGACATGTTCATCAACACAACGGCCGTTCTGATGGTCATTGCCATTGGAGCAGCCATATTCGGTGCCACACGCTACTACCTCGGCAGATAGCAGCGGGCTAAAAAGAGAATAGGATGTTTTTCAAGAAACGACGCCACGCAGTTCCCGGATTGAATACAACATCAACGGCCGACATCTCGTTCATGTTGCTCATCTTCTTCCTCGTCACCACTTCAATGGACGCGGACAAGGGGCTGTCGCGCCAGCTTCCGCCCGCCAACGAGCAGAAGGAAGTGCCGCCAACCGATGTGGTAAAGGGCATGGTGCTGACGTTGCACATCACGGCCGACGACAGTCTGCTGCTCAACGACAAGCCTGCAGACGTTGCGAAGCTGCGCCCCCAGGTCGTGGAATTTGTGAGCCGGGTGGGCAAAAAGCATCTCATTTCCGTAGATACCGACCCCAATTCCAGCTACGATGCCTACTTCCGCATGCAGAACGAGATAGTGGCAGCCTACCGCGAAGTGCGCAACCGCGCCGCCGAACAGCAGTACGGCAGGCCGTATGCACGCTGCACGGAGCAACAGAAGGGTGCCGTGAGGACGGCATATCCGCAGCGCGTGGTCGAAAAATACAACCTGCAGCAGGAAGGAGGCACCCCATGAGTATGTTCGAACGCAGGCACCGGGAGATGCCGGGACTGAATACATCGTCGCTGCCCGACCTCATTTTCACCGTTCTCTTTTTCTTCATGATCGTTACCCACATGCGTACGGTAACGCTGAAGGTGAAATACCAGGTTCCGCAAGGCACCGAACTCACGCGCCTAACCAAGAAATCGGCCGCCACCTATATATATATAGGCC
Source organism: Prevotellaceae bacterium KH2P17 (assembly GCA_900199655.1). Taxonomy (GTDB): domain Bacteria; phylum Bacteroidota; class Bacteroidia; order Bacteroidales; family Bacteroidaceae; genus Prevotella. Next base: position 132,853 of record FZRE01000003.1, on the reverse strand, counting down.
GGCCGATAGATGCCCACAACAGGGTGACGGGTAACGAGAGCCGCATCCAGATGAACGATAAGTTCGTCTCGACAGCCGAGATTGCCGATTACATCTCGGCCGAACAAAAGCGCATGAGCCCAGAAGACCTGCAGCAGCAAACCGTATCCATACGCGCTGACAGGTCAACTCGCATGGGCATAATCACCGAAGTAAAGCAGTCGCTGCGCCAGGCAGGAGCCTTGAAAATTAACTATTCGGCCGAACAATCAGGCAGACAAAACTAATACTTAGCTGCTTTTTTAACACAAACAGTTGCTGAATACAATATTTTTGACTAACTTTGCAGTCAAATTATCATAAAAGATGGCACATCATAGTTTAGATGCATTAGACAAGAAAATCCTCAAGTTGATAGCTGAGGATGCACGAATACCGTTCCTGGAAGTAGCTCGCGCCTGCAATGTCAGCGGCGCCGCCATCCATCAACGTATTCAGAAGTTAACAAATCTGGGAATACTGAAAGGCTCCCAGTTTATCATCGACCCGGAGAAAATAGGTTACGAGACCTGCGCTTACGTAGCTCTGTACCTCAAAGACCCGGCCAGTTTCGACCGTGTTGTGGCCGAGTTGAGGAAGATACCCGAGGTAGTGGAATGCCATTATACCACCGGCGGCATGGATTTGTTTATCAAGCTGTACGCTCTCAACAACCATCACCTCATGGAAATCATCCACGACAAGCTGCAGCCTCTGGGCCTCTCGCGCAGCGAAACCATCATTTCGTTCAACACGCCCATCAACCGCCAGCTGCCCATCACGGGCCTGCCGGAGGTTGCAACGGAGCCGGAAACAGAGGAATAGCTGACCATCTACAAGCTGTAAGAGCGTGAACTTCTGTTCACGCTCTTTTTGTTTGCACACACCAATGCCCTTGCATAGAGGGCTGCAGAGCCGTTTACCGGTTGCTTCACATTGCTTGGAGGAACTTTCGACACTTGTCGCACGATGGTGTGACACCTGTCAAACGATTGTGCGACAAGTGTCGAAAGTTCCCGAAGCACCGTCTTTAACACCCCGCCGGTACCTGTACGAGAGCCTACCCAGCCCTCCCAAGGGAAAACGGAGGAAGGGATAACAAAGCAGACAGCCTGCAGCAGGGTTCTTGCTACAGGCTGACTGATAAGGAAAACAGCGCGTTACTTCACCACCTTGCGCCCGTTCATGATGTACACTCCTTTGGGCAGCGACTGCAAACGCGTGCCCACATACTGCCCATTGAGATTGTAGATGCGCCCCGCGGATGGCATGACGGCAGGCGACGGGAGCTGACGGATGCCGTTGGCAACGGTCTTCACGGCCCGTACATCGTCGAGGAAGAAGCGCATCTTGGAGCCGGTGAACTGGATTCTTACCGTACCCGAGCCCTTGAACGTGGTGGTGCAGGAGGTCCACTTGCCGGGCGTGAGACTGAAAGTCTCGGTGCCCAAGATGGCCGTACCCGACTGTACGGTCAGGATAATGTCCGTAGTTTCCCGGCTCCACGGTGCAGCTTTGAAGCTGAAAGTTGTCACGTCATCGGCACTGAAGGCCGGAGTGATAACGCTGCCGTCCTTTGTTCCCGTTCCAAACCGGGCACACTTGTTGGCTCCGTACATAGCAGTACCGGCCGGATAGTAAGCCAACGCCCAGCCATCATTATCGGGCAAGAAGCTGCTCTGCGCCGTGCTGCCGCTCCAGATGTCGTCGTTGCCGCCCGTGCCATTGCACTGGTCGAAGGTTTCATAGAAGGTATAACGGCCCGTCTTGACCGAATCGGAAGGCTCGACCGTAGCCGAATCGGTCTTGAACTCAAAGCTCATGGAGAGGTCTTTGTGCTGGCGGATGTGCAAAATCTTGGCGTTCAAGAACCGCGTATGGTCGGCATTGGCAGCATAGAGCGCCGCTGCAGGCTGCGAATGGCGCGTCAGGCTGTCGTTTGATGCGCAGGGATAGGCGTCGGCACCTATGTCACCAGCATCGAGATATTCCTCCATTTCCTGCGTAAAGACTGTGTTATAAGAGTTGTCGGCGGCAACAGGAGTGCAGCGCTGGTGGTCTGTCGTGCCGTTCACATTGTTGCTGCGCCAGGCCACGGCGTCGTAATCAACATGCACGGCAAGCAGCCCAGCGCCGTATAGTTGGGCGTCCCAGCCCGTTTGCTGACGGTTTTCGAGCAGGTAGAACTCGTCGTGGTGCACCTTATTATATATAATGTAAGCCTCTCCGCCGTCAGTAAGCGGGCGCATGGAGCTTATGAGCGTGTCGGCCGTAAGTTCCCGCGGGGTGAGCCATCCGGCGTACATGCGCTCGTAGGCAGTATAGGCCGCGGGCACCATTCCGTCTCCATAGCCGTCGCCGTTGGCATCACCATTGTAGCTGCCCTGGTCCATCACGTCCCAGTTCTGCATGCCGTAGCCGCCCTGGTAGGTTACATCGTACATGTCGGGCAGGCCGAGACAGTGCGAAAACTCATGGCACAAGGTGCCTATTCCGTTAATCTGAGCGGCCGAAGAGAGCTCTGCACTGCAGGCGTAGGTATCAATCATCACCCCGTCGAGCTTGAGTTGCAGGCCGTTGTAGCTAAGTTCCGACTGGTGGGGCCATACGGTTTCCTCGCCTCCATTGGCGTTTTCGCCCTCTCCGGCGTAAAGAATGTACACCTCGTCTGCCGCTCCGTCGCCGTCCCAATCGTACTTGGAGAAGTCGGTCTCATCGTCTGCAAGCCTGCAGGCCGTGGCCACCATCTGTGCCGGATGTCTGTCGGCGCCCTCGGCATCGTTGCCTCCGTAGTAGCTGCAGTTCTGGGGCAGCTGTACGGGACCCACCACATCGAAGTCGATAACGAACTGTCCGGCGCTCTGCGACTTGAAGTAATCGCGCACACTTCCACGGAAGCCATCGGCCGACTGGTATCCTTCTTCGTTGGCGATGCGCTGGAAGAGCGCGTTGTCATGCCCCTGGGCAAACTGCTTGTCCTTAAATTCAACGAGGATGATGAGCCCCCTCTTGGTGCCCGCATAGACCTGATGGGCAGCGCCGAGGACAGCCCGCGTGGCGCTGCGGCGTGCTGCCCGCGCCCGTGCCACACGCTGCCGGCGGCCCGCGGCCTTGGTTGTAAGCGACCCGAAATCGGCTATCGGCACGTAGGCAGCAGTGGTGCTGTCGTAACGGTAACGCTGTCTGGCCGCATCCCGGAGGTAGTGCATGAACTCGTCGCCACACAATCTGGCGCGCCGCTCGGTACCGTCGGCCAGCCGGATGGTTCTCCACAGGCCGCGCTGTGCTGGCGCTGCAGAGAGCGAAAGCACAGAGGCAAGCAAAACAAAGAGGGTAAAAATCTTCTTCATCCGAAGTTTTTTAATCGGTAAATGGTAGGTAAATAAAAGGTTGTATCTGTTTGTCTGCCCAAACAAATGTGGCGGGCAGAGCCGTAGGAAACGGTTACAAACGTTGAGTTGGGGCATTATTCGCCGTTCTCTATCTGCTTAATGGCACTGGCCGCTTCTTCTTTCATCGTTTCGTCTTCACTCTTCAGCAACAGCTGATAGTATTTCTTGGCCTGCTTCTTATCGCCCAAGACAAGATAGAGATGCGCTATATTGCCAATCACAATCTCGTCTTTGGGGGCATCGCGGTGGATGTCCAGAAAGAGTTTAAGTGCTTCTTCGTTCTCTCCCTTGGCTCCTTTGATGCCGGCAAAGTTGGAACGGAAGACGATGTTTGACGGGTAGGCAGCCACCAGCATGTGTGCCAACTGCTCGGCATAGGAGAGGTCCTGCACCTTCCAAAGCCGGTTGAAGTAATCCTGCATGCTGTCAAAGAACATGGCGGAGCCATCGTCCACCGGCTTGTCAAGTGTCCAGAGCCAGGCGTTGTGGTTATCAGCAGAGCGGCGGATAACGGCATCCAAGGCCTTCAATGCAGCCTCGTAATCTTTCATTTGCATCAATACATGTATCTTGCCGAATGCCAAATCGAGCCTGTCGGGGAACTTCCGGATGCCTGCATCTATCTTTTGGAAGCACAGGTTCATCAGAGAATCGTTGTAGGTTGGCACCGCGTAGAGGTAACCGGCGGTCTCCTGGGTGGTATCATTGCGCAACATAAGGCTCTCACTGCCGTCAGCAGGCGGCTCGGTGGTGAGTGAGAGCACACTCGATACACCTATTTTATAATAGTAGTTGAACCAGGCAGCGTAGACATCAGCCGATTCCGGCTCTGCTTTCTGCCACGCCTCAATTACCTGAAGCAGCTTGTTGGCGTCGCTGTCGTTAAGAACTTGCTGGTACTTATCATACCATTGATGCTGTGCCAGGGCTCCAAACGGGAGGGCCAATGAGGCAAAAATGAGCAGTAGGAGTCTTTTCATGACTGACTGTTTGATGTTAACGGCTGTAAAGTTAGGCATTTTCTACGATACGGCAAGGTGTTTTCGCATTGTTTTTTGACAACATTCTTTGGCCGTACACCTAACTTTTGCTAACTTTGCAACATTGTATTGAAAAACAAAAAGCAAATATGGAAAATAAAGAACAAGAAGCAGTAAAGCTGCCGGAGAACGCGTTCAGGGAGCTGAAAGACGGCGAGGAGTACCGTCCGGTGATGAGTCCGGACCGCGTTTACGCAGAAGTAAACGGCTGGTCGGTAACCTGGGGCGTGCTCATGGTTGTGCTTTTCTCGGCTGCGGCCGCATATCTGGGCCTCAAGGTAGGCCAGGTTTTCGAGGCTGCCATACCCATTGCAATCATTGCCATCGGTGTATCATCGGCTGCGAAGCGCAAGAACGCGCTGGGCGAAAACGTCATCATCCAGAGCATCGGAGCTTGTTCGGGAGCCGTGGTGGCAGGCGCCATCTTCGTGCTTCCGGCCATTTACATGCTCGACTTGCATGCCGACTTCCTCAAAGTCTTCATCGCCTCGTCGCTTGGTGGCATCCTCGGCATCCTGTTCCTGATACCTTTCCGCAAGTATTTCGTCAAGGACATGCACGGCAAATACCCCTTCCCGGAGGCCACTGCAACCACTCAAGTGCTGGTGAGCGGTGCAAAAGGCGGCAACCAGGCCAAGCCTTTGCTCTTTGCCGGAGTGGTTGGCGGGCTCTATGACTTCATAGTAGCCACGTTCGGACTGTGGAACGAGAACTTCACCAGCCGCGTTATAGGCTGGGGACAGCAGATAGCAGACCACGCAAAGCTGGTTTTCAAGGTCAACACAGGTGCCGCCGTGCTCGGTCTGGGCTATATTGTAGGACTGAAATATGCCTCCATCATCTGCTTCGGTTCACTCACTGTGTGGTGGGTTATCGTGCCTCTGATGGCGCTCTTCTTCCCCGACACGGTGCTCAACCAGTGGGATCCGTCCATCACAACCACAGTTGGAAGCATGAGCGCAGAGGACATTTTCTCCCACTACGCACGCAACATAGGCATCGGGGGCATTGCCATGGCCGGCATTATCGGCATCATCAAGAGTTGGGGAATTATCAAGAGCGCCGTCGGACTGGCTGCTCGGGAGATGAAAGGAAAGGGTTCCGACGAGAAAGCCGTTATCCGCACGCAGCGCGACATCTCGTTTAAAATCATTGCCATAGGCTCCATTCTCACCATTCTCGTTACGTTCCTGTTCTTCTATGCGGGCGTAATGAACTTCAATCTGCTGCACGCCGTGGTGGCCATTCTGCTGGTTGCAGTCATCGCCTTCTTGTTTACAACCGTGGCGGCCAATGCCATCGCCATCGTGGGAAGCAACCCCGTATCGGGCATGACGTTGATGACGCTCATCCTGGCCAGCGTCGTGATGGTGGCCGTTGGGCTGAAGGGCGAAGCCGGCATGCTTGCTGCACTGCTCATGGGAGCCGTGGTATGCACCGCTCTCTCCATGTCCGGCAGCTTCATTACCGACCTGAAGATAGGCTACTGGCTCGGAACAACGCCCAAGAAGCAGGAGAGCTGGAAGTTCCTGGGCACCATCATATCGGCTGCAACGGTAGCAGGAGTGATGATACTGCTCAACAAGACCTACGGTTTCCAGGGCGACAAGCTGGCTGCACCGCAAGCTCACGCCATGGCGGCAGTCATCGCTCCGCTCATGAACGGGCAGGGAGCGCCCTGGCTGCTTTATGGTATCGGCGCGCTGATAGCCCTGATACTCGACCGCTGCAAGGTCTCCGCACTGGCTTTTGCCTTAGGTATGTTCATCCCCATGCAGCTCAACATACCGCTCGTTGTGGGCGGAGCCATCAACTGGTTCGTAACTTCGCGCTCCAAGGACGCCGAGGTAAACAAGGCACGGGGCGACAAGGGAACGCTCATAGCCAGCGGTTTCATAGCCGGCGGAGCGCTGATGGGCGTGGTCAGTGCACTGCTGAAGTTCGGCGGAATAGAGTTTAGCTACGACGCGTGGTGGGCCAATCACCTCTCCGAGCTGCTCTCGCTGGGTGCCTACCTGCTGCTCATCAGCTACTTCATCATCGCCACGAGGGTGAAGAAAGAAGATTTGTAACCCTACGGCAGCTGCCGGTCCGGATGGCCGGCGACCGACTTCATAACTACCACAAGGCTCTTTCCCCAACGGCGGGAGAGAGCCTTTTCCGTTTTCAAACGGGTAGAAAAAAAATGAAATTGGCTAATTTAATCACCACGCAGCACCGTTATATGACCCGAAAACGCTATCTTTGCAGCAACGATACGGCAAAAGCGGCGCCCGCGGACACGCGCTTTGCCATAAACGAACGATAACGATGAAAAAGACATTGCTGCTTCTCACCATCATTCTCACTGCCCTCACGGCTCGCGCCCAGGCACTCCGGTTCAGGCAGGGAGAGTTCAAGATAGCCCAGTTTACCGACCTGCACTACGTTACGGGCAATGCGGCATCGGAGCAGGCGCTGGCCTGCATCAGCGAGATTTGCCGCGACGAGAAGCCCGACCTCATCATCCTGACGGGCGACATCATCTACTCCAAGCCCGGATTTGCAGCCATGCAGCTGGTGCTCAACACGCTATCGGCGCAGAAGATACCCTTCGCCGTCACCTTCGGAAACCACGACGACGAGCAGGGAACGCCGCTCACCGAGCTCTACGACCAGATACAGAAGACGCCCGGATGCATGATGCCCGACCGCAAGACCAGCCGGACGATGGACTACGTGCTGCCCATCAAGGCCTCGGCAGGCGAAAAGGATGCCGCCCTGCTCTACTGCCTCTACTCCCACAACCGCAGCCGCATGGCCGGCGTGGGCGGCTACCAGTGGCTCAACTTTGACCAGATACGGTGGTACCGCGAGCAGAGCAGCGCCCTCGCCACAGCCAACGGAGGCAAGCCCCTGCCCGCTCTGGCCTTCTTCCACATCCCGCTGCCGGAGTTCAACGAGGCCGTTGCCAACCCGCAGTGCGTGCTCTACGGCACCCGGATGGAGCGGGCTCACGCGGCGAACCTGAACTCCGGCATGTTTGCTGCCGTGAAGGAATGCGGCGATGTGATGGGTATATTCTGCGGACACGACCATGACAACGACTACAGTGTGATGTACTACGACGTGCTCTTGGCCCACGGACGCTTCTCGGGGGGCAATACAGAGTACAACCACCTGCGCAACGGCGCCCGCATCATCGTGCTCAAGGAAGGCAAAAGGCAGTTTGACACCTGGATACACGAGCGCGGCGGACAGCTTCTTTACCAGACTTCGTACCCCTCGAGCTACAAGAAAGACAACTGGAAAAACCGCAAAGGCACCCGATGAAAATCATTCACAACCCCCTGTTGCCGCCCCGCAGATACGACGCCATCAACCTCCTGGGGCTGCTCTTCTGCCGAAAGGGAACCATGCTCACCACCTCTCTCATCCAGCATGAGCGCATCCACACGCGGCAGATGATGGAGATGGGCATCGTGGGGTTCTATCTCTGGTACGTGGCAGAGTGGCTCGTGCGCCTCTGTATGCGCGGCCGGGCCTACGAGAACATATCGTTTGAGCGCGAAGCCTATGCCCACATGCACGACCACAACTACCTGCTGCACCGCCGACCGTACGCCTGGCGCAAGTATCTCAGGCGCCGGAACCTGCCCAAACATCCCGATTCAGACCGCTGAATACCTGTTCATTTATTTCAACAAAACACCTCTGTAGTTTCGCGTATTCATCAGCAACCACCCATCCGGCCGCAAATACGCGCTAAAATCGCTATTTTCGCAACTCCTTGAGCATCAATGTTTTACTTCTCAAGCATGCTTTCAGACCGTAAGGAGATGGTCTCCTTACGATAAGGAGCATAGCTCCTTACCCTAAAGAGCATAGCTCCTTACGCTAAAAAGCATAGCTCCTTACGCTAAAAAGCATAGCTCCTTACGCTAAAAAGCATAGCTCCAAGGACTTAAAAGGATAGCTTTTAAGGTGTCGGAGGCCATCTTCAACACTTCCGGAGACGGTTTCCGGGGTCAGAAGAGGCCAAAAGCAGTGGCTCCGTTTGCTATTTCGAGCGGAATTGTTGCACTGTTTTTTAGCATGTTTTCTTGACAAACTACAGCCACGGAGTTGGCACTCAGGCACAGTCTGCGGCCCAAAAAGAACCGCAAAAGCATCCATGCGGGCCATTTTTCAAGGGTTTCCATCTGCCCTTCTCACGAAAAGGGACAAATCCGTAAAAAAGGTATATTCTCCTTGTATTTATTTTGCGCACAATTTGCAGAGAAGTTGTAACTTTGCAAAGTGTAACGAGTAAGGGCGGCAACGGCCTCAAAGGGCAGGCCGGCGGCGAACCGGCGGAACTTGCGCCGGGGGCCGGTGCCGCACCAATCAGTAAACAGCAAAAAGATGAAACAGAACAACCGGAAAAATTGGCCCGCAAGGCTGGCGCTCGCGCTTGCGGCCATCGGCAACATGCAAGGAGCCGGGGCGCAGGGCATCATAGACGTACACAGCCACATCATAACCGGCAGCTACCGTGCTGAACTGCAGGCCAACGGGGCCGAAAGGGAAGAGGGATTTCCGCTGCCGGCATGGAGCGTGGCCGACCAGCTGGCCTTTATGGACAGCGCGGGCATACGTACGGCCGTACTCACCCTGAGCGCCCCGCAGCCTTACTTTGGCAATGCAGCCCGCGCCGCGGCATGTATCCGCAAGGTGAACGAGGAGAGCGCGGCCGTAAAGGCTGCCTATCCGGGGCGCTTCCTCTTCTGTGCGGCACTGCCGTTGCCCAACGTCGAGGCCGCTCTGCGCGAGGTTTCGTACGCCCTGGACACGCTTCACGCCGACGGAATCAAGCTGGCCACCAACAGCCGGGGGCAGTATCTGGGCGATGCGGAGCTTGACCCGCTGATGGCAGAGCTCAACCGCCGCCACGCTGTCGTCATCCTCCATCCGCACAAGCCGGAGCCTTATTCGGCCTCGCTCATGGCCGGCACGCCGCTGGCCATGCAGGAGTATCTGGCCGAAACCACGCGGGCCGTGGCCAACATGATAACCCACAACGTGATGGGGCGCTATCCGCAGATTAAGTTCGTGATACCTCATTGCGGCGCCTATCTGCCCATCGCCGTGCCGAGAATGAAGAGTCTGACGGCCGTGATGCAGCAGAACAAGCTCATAGGAACGGTAGACTGGGAGCAGAGTCTGGCCAGTCTGTACTACGACTTGGCAGGAAGCCACTCGGCAGAGACCGTGCGCGAGCTGCTCACCATCACCACTCCCGACCACATTCTCTATGGAAGCGACTATCCGTACGTTGCCCCCAAGGTGCTGGAGCAGGGTCTGCAGCGCATGAAGAGCTATCTGGACGCCAACACGGGACTTGCCCGCTACAGCTCGATGTTCCTCTACGGCAACGCCGAACGCCTCTTCGGCCTTTCAAAAGGCGAAGCTCCGAAGCCGGTGATGGCCGACAGCATGCTCGTAAGGCTGTCGGAGATAGAGGTCTATCCCGAGTATCTGGACGCTTACCTGCAGTATGCAGCCAACGTGGGCGGCGAGTCCGTGCGCAAGGAACCTGGCGTGGTGTGCATCTACCCCATGCAAGTGAGCGCCGACTCCTGCCAGATACGCATCGTGGAGATATACCGCAACCTCGATGCTTACCACAAGCACATAGCCAGCGAACACTTCCAAAGATACAAACAGGGAACTCTGAAAATGGTGAAGAGTCTGAAACTGGTCGACATGCGGCCTCTCGCCCCGGACGACATGCCTGTTATATTCAGCAAATAAGCCGCCTGCCGCCACGCAGGGGCCTATATATTATAAAGGTGTAAACGTTCGGTTTGCACCTTTTTTCATGTCGTCAGGCAGCATGAAGGTTGCCGGGAGGGCCGACGAAAAACGGGACAAAGCCCGTAAAGGCAATGTCCCGTTGTGGTGAGATGAGATTATCTTAAATGGGTTTGTACTCCACAAAGGCCTCCATAGCTTCGTAGCTGGCCAGTCCGAGGTCGTCGTACAGCTTGGCGGTGCCGCGGTTACGGTCCTCTGCCCGCTGCCAGAAGAGCCGCTCGTCGTTACCCAGGAACGGCGCGGACTCCATCTGACTGGAGTGTTTCAGTATGGCGTTGCGTTTTGCGCGCAGCTCTTCGGGCGACATGGGAACGCACATTTCGATGTTTTCTATTTCCCATTCAGCCCATGCACCGCGGTACATCCAAATCCTGCAGTCCTTGAGCCACTTGGCGTCAGCTTCCTTTTCAAGGTCAATGGCAGCCAGAACAGCGTCGGTGCACTTGCGGTGCGTGCCGTGCGGATCGGCCAAGTCGCCGGCCACAAATATCTCATGAGGCTTCACCTCCTTCAGGAGATTGCGCACAATCTCTACGTCCTTCTCCGTCATAGGCAGCTTCTCAATCTTTCCGCTCTCGTAGAAAGGCAGGTCGAGGAAGTGCACATGGTCGAGCGGAATCTTGTTGTAAGTGCATGCGGTGCGTGCTTCGCCGCGGCGGATGAGGCCCTTGATGGTGCGCACATCAGGCGTATCGATGTCGCCCTCCTTCTTTCCGGCCAGGAACTTCTTGATGTCCGCGTACATTGTCTTGATGGTTTCTTCCTTGTTATCGAGGAATAACTGGTTGAAACCGTTGACGAAGTGCATGAACCGAGTTACCTCCTCGTCGCCCACGGCGATGTTACCAGAGGTCTCGTAGGCCACGTGCAGGTCGTGACCTTGGGTTACCAGGCGCTGTATAGTGCCGCCCATGGAGATTACATCGTCATCAGGATGGGGCGAGAACACGATGATGCGCTTGGGAAAAGGCTTGGCCCGCTCCGGCCGATAGGTATCATCGGCGTTGGGTTTGCCGCCCGGCCAGCCGGTAATCGTATGCTGCAAGTCGTTAAATATCTTGATGTTGGCATTGTAGGCCGAGCCGTACAGGGCCAGCAACTCACTGAGTCCGTTCTCGTTGTAGTCCTTGTTGGTGAGCTTGAGGATGGGCTTTCCCGTTACCTGACACAGCCACACGAGGGCTGCGCGGGTGAGTTTGTCGTTCCACTTGCAGCTTGTAACGAGCCAGGGGTGGATGATGCGGGTGAGTTTACCTGCCGCCGAGAGGTCTATGATGACGCGAGCATCGTTGTGGGTCTGCAGGAAACTGGCCGGAATGGCATCCGAGATGCGGCCTTCGACGGTCTTCTGAATAATCTCGGCCTTCTCTTCTCCCCATGCGGTAAGGTAGATTTTGCGGGCCTGCAGGATGTCGGCAATGCCGAGGGTGATGGAGCACGGCGGCACGGGTTCTTGCGAACCGAAGCTCATGGTCATCTCTTCGCGGCTGGTGGCGTCGATGAGTATGAGGCGTGCAGCTGACGTGAGGCCGCTTCCGGGCTCGTTAGTAGCGATGTTGCCGATACGACCGATGCCCAGCAGCATGATGTCTATGCCGCCGAAAGTCTGTATGCGCTGCTCGTAGAGGCGGCATTGCTGCTGCACGAACTCCTGCGACACGGTTCCGTCGAGCGAGTAGATGTTCTGCTCGGGGATGTCAACCTTCTTCAGGAAGCGCTCCTTCAGCTGGAAGAGAGCACTGTGCTGGCTGCCCGGAGTGAGCGGAAAATACTCGTAAGCGTTGAACACCACCACGTTGCGGAAGCTCACTTCGTGCTTCTCGTAGCGGCTGATGAGTTCCTGGAACACGGGCGTAAGCGACTGTCCTGTGCCCACTCCGAGCACGCAGTACTTGCCCAGCTGCTCCTTGGCCTTGATTTCGCTCACGATTGCATCTGCTATGCAGCGGGCTCCCTCTTCGGCTTTGGGGAAGATGTCGGTAGGAACCTTCTCCATGCGGGTGATTTCCGAGCGCTCTACTGCTGTCTTGGGAGCGTAGAACTCTTCGGGTACTTTGTTTAAAACGATTTCAGAACTAAGATGAAGTCTCATAGGTTATATTTATTATAGGTGTTTAGTGCAAGACGTGCGGGCACCGGGCAGAGGCGCGCTGAGGTGTGGCAGCGCGTCCGTTGTCCGATACCGGCAGGTTGAAAGAGGGTTTAGAGATTGTCTTTCTCTATGTCCTTGAAGTATTTGTAGGTGCCAACCTTGAGCTCGTCGGTGGCAGCCTCGTCGGCTACGATGATGGCATGGGCGTGCTGCTGCAGGGCACTGATGGTCCAGGCCTGCGTTACCGGCCCCTCTACAGCGGCCTGCAGGGCGCGTGCCTTGTGGTGTCCGTTGACCAGAATCATTACCTCACGGGCTTCCATTACCGTACCTACGCCAACGGTGAGGGCGTGTTTGGGCACCTTCGTAACGTCGTTGTCGAAGAAGCGGCTGTTGGCTATGATGGTGTCGGTGGTGAGGGTCTTGACGCGCGTATGCGACGTAAGCGACGAGAAAGGCTCGTTAAAGGCGATGTGGCCGTCGGGACCTATGCCGCCCAGAAACAAGTCTATGCCGCCTGCCTCCTTTATTTTCTGCTCGTAAGAGGCGCACTCCGCCTCCAGGTCAGCAGCGTTTCCGTTGAGTATATGGATGTTCTCGGCGGGGCAGTCGATGTGGTCGAAGAGGTTGCGGCGCATGAAGGAGTGGTAGCTCTCGGGGTGTTCTTCGGGCAGGCCCACGTACTCGTCCATGTTAAAAGTAAGCACATGGCGGAACGAAACCTTACCTGCTTTGCAGGCGCTGACCAGACAACGGTACATTCCCTCGGGCGAAGAACCCGTTGGCAGGCCAAGTACAAAGGGATGCTCGGCCGTGGGCCGGGCTGCGTTAATTCTCTCGATGACGTGATTGGCTGCCCATTCAGACATCTTTTCGTAATCAGATTCGATAATTAATCTCATAATCCAATAATTTTAGTTTGACTCTTTTAATTGCCACAAAATTACCAATTATAAATCAGATGGAGAAATGAAAAGTCATTTTTTATATTAATTAAATGAATAACCGCGCACCGGCACCCTTGCGAATGGCCTGCAACCGGCCGGCTGCTGACGCGAAACGGGAGGACGGAAGCATTGCCCCGGCCTCATCATCCGTCCGCCGCGCAATGGCGGAACACACCCCGCAGTCCATCAAAAGTCCTTCTGTAGGCAGGCGAAAAGAAGTCTCCCGACCCTCTGGCTTTATCCTCCGCGTAAGTAACTGATAATGAGCTGCTTTGTAAAAGGTATCGTTCAAGCCCCTTGTAGATATGCTTCAAGCCCCTTGAACGATACCTCCAAGGAGCTTGATAGGCACCTCCAATCCGCCGACAGATTTTCTCCTGCTCCGCCGGAGGTTTTTTAAGACAACGTAAGAAGGTGTTTTCTACCGCTTTGCAGCAATCTCTGTGCCCGCGTTCTTCTTGCTCTTAAAGACAGAGTAACATAGTAATTTTTCAGCTGCCGCGGACCTGCTGTCGATTTGCTGATTGTTTTTAAAGACAGAGTAACATAGTAATTTTTCAACTGCCGCAGGCCTGCTGTCGATTTGCTGATTGTTTTTAAAGACAGAGTAACATAGTAATTTTTCAGCTGCTGACGACTCATTGCTTAGCAGGAGCGAACAAACGACAGCTTGCAAAAAGGCAAACCGGTAACCTCCCCTTAGAAAGGGGAGGCGGAGGAGGGGATGACCGCGTGGCAGGAAACAGCGAACTTGCAGCAGGAATCATCACCTCCTAACCTGTGAATTGTGAATGATGAATTGTGAATTAGCTGCTCGCTGCTTGCAAAATCATCCCCTCCTAACCTCCCCTTTCTAAGGGGAGGAACCGCTGCTGCCTTTAAATTACAAAACAAAAGGTGCCTTCCAAGGGGCTTGAACGATGCCTTTTGCTCCGGTCTCGCATAAAGAACGCCCCGCTGGCGGCGGCTTTTCATTTTTTATGAGTTCGCGTTTCTCACTTTTCATATAAATTACTATCTTTGCAACTAAATAGTATCAAAGACAATATGAAGGAATTTGTTATCTCCGAAGTCAAGGCTGAAACGGCCGTCCTGGTAGGTCTCATTACCCAGGAACAGGACGAGGCCAAGACCATAGAGTACCTGGACGAGCTTGAGTTCTTAGCCGACACGGCGGGAGCCGTTACCATCAAGCGCTTCACCCAGAAGCTGAACGGCCCCAGCACCGTAAGTTACGTGGGCAAGGGAAAGCTGGAGGAAATTAAAAAATACATACAGGAGCAGGACGACAACGAAACTCCCGTGGGCATGGTGATATTCGACGACGAGCTGTCGGCCAAGCAGATACGCAACATAGAGAAAGAACTGGGCGTGAAGATACTGGACCGCACCTCGCTCATACTCGACATCTTTGCCATGCGGGCACAAACAGCAAACGCCAAAACGCAGGTAGAGCTGGCCCAGTACCGCTACATGCTGCCCCGCCTGCAGCGCCTCTGGACGCACCTGGAGCGGCAGGGCGGAGGCTCCGGCTCGGGCGGCGGAAAAGGCTCGGTGGGACTGCGCGGCCCGGGAGAGACGCAGCTCGAGATGGACCGCCGTATCATCCTGCAGCGCATCACGCTGCTCAAGAAGCGGCTGGAGGAAATAGACAAGCAGAAAACCACGCAGCGCAAGAACCGCGGCCGCATGGTTCGCGTGGCGCTGGTGGGCTACACCAACGTGGGCAAATCTACCATCATGAACCTCTTGTCCAAGAGTGAAGTCTTCGCGGAGGATAAACTCTTCGCCACCCTCGACACCACCGTGCGCAAGGTAGTGATAGAGAACCTGCCCTTCCTGCTGGCCGATACGGTGGGCTTTATCCGCAAGCTGCCAACAGACTTGGTAGACTCGTTCAAGTCGACCCTCGACGAGGTGCGCGAAGCCGACCTGCTGCTGCACGTTGTGGACATATCTCATCCCGACTTCGAGGAACAGATACAGGTGGTTGAAAACACGCTCAAGGAACTGGGATGCGCCGAGAAGCCGTCGATGATTGTGTTCAACAAGATTGACAACTACACCTGGACGGACAAGGAACCCGATGACCTGACGCCCCCGGAGAAGGAGAACATCACCCTCGACGAGCTCAAGAAGACCTGGATGGCACGGCTCAACGACAACTGCCTCTTCATCTCGGCCAAGCAGAAAGAGAACATCGACGAACTGCGCGAGACGCTGTACAGGAAGGTACGTGAGCTACACGTGCAGAAATATCCATACAACGACTTCCTCTATCCGGAAGCAGAAGAAGGATAATAAACTAAAAACGACGAAAATGGAAGATTACAGACAACTGACCGAAGAGGAGATACAGGTGCTGGAGAACAACAGTTGCTGGGCCGAAGACTGGACTGCCGTAAACGTGGCCGAGGACTTCAAGCCCAACTACATGCACCGCGTCATGCTCTACGGCGAGGTGAACATCGGCGCCTTCAGCCGCAGTGTGGAAGTGAGCAAGGGGTTCTTCAAGCACGCGGGCATCAACAACGCCACGCTGCGTAACGTGACTCTGGGCGACGACTGCTTGATAGAAAACATCGGAAACTATATCAACAACTACACCATAGCCGACAATGTGTACATCTCCAACGTGTGTACCATCGAGACAACCGAGGGTGCCACCTTCGGCGAAGGTAACCTGATATCGGTCCTGAACGAGGTGGGCGACGGCAACGTCATCCTCTTCAAGGACTTGAACAGCCAGTTCGCCGCCTTCATGGTGAAGCATGCTGCCGACAAACCGCTGCGAGATGCCATCCGTAGGCTTATCAACGAGGAAATCAGACGTACCTCGCCCGAGCGCGGAACCATAGGCAGCAACGTGAAGATAGTGAACACCAAGGAGATAACCAACACCGTGATAGCCGACGACTGCGAGATTAACGGCGCCTCGAGGCTTAGCGACTGCACCATACTGAGCTCACTCAACGCCAGCGTTTATATCGGTACGGGCGTTATCTGCGAGAACTCCATCATCTCCGAGGGCTCCAGCATCATCAACAGTGTGAAGATGCAGGACTGCTTCGTGGGCGAGGCATGCCAGATAAGCAACGGCTTCACGGCCTCGCAGAGCGTGTTCTTTGCCAACAGCTACATGAGTAACGGCGAGGCGTGTGCCGCCTTCTGCGGTCCCTTTACGGCCAGCCACCACAAGAGCAGCTTGCTTATAGGCGGCCAGTTCTCGTTCTACAACGCCGGCAGTGCAACCAACTTCAGCAACCATGCGTACAAGATGGGGCCCATGCACTACGGTACGCTGGAGCGCGGATGTAAGACCGCAAGCGGTGCTTACCTGCTCATGCCGGCCCACATAGGAACTTTTTCGGTGTGTTTCGGCAAGTTGATGTACCATCCCGACACGCGCAAGCTGCCTTTCTCTTACCTCATAGCCTACGGCGACACCATGTATCTCTCGCCGGGAAGGAACATCACGACCGTTGGTCTGTACCGCGACATCCGCAAATGGCCCAAACGAGACGTGCGTCCGCAGGGCACGCAGAAGAGCATCGTTAACTTCGACTGGCTCAGCCCGTTCTCCGTGGGCGAGATACTGAAGGGCAAGAAGATACTCGAAAAGCTGCGCGAAGCCAGCGGCGACAATGTTTCGACCTACAACTACCATGAGTACGTCATCAATGCCAGCTCGCTTCGCAAGGGCATCAAGTACTACGACATCGCCTTGCGCATCTACATGGGCGCCGTGCTCAAGCGTGTGAAGAAGCGCTTGGGAGCCATAGAACCGCCCGCGGACACCATCGGCAAGGGCGACTGGGCCGACCTCTCGGGCCTCCTGTTGCCCGTAAGCGAGGAGGAGAAGATTGTTTCCAACATCAAGAGTGGCGAGATAGAGTCCATTGACGAGGTAATAGGAAAGTTCGAGAACATCAACGACCACTACCGCGAATACCAGTGGGCGTGGACCTATCAGCTCATTCTTGACTACTACGGGCTGGCCGAACTCACCGAAACTGATGTCGAACGCATACGCCAGGACTACATTACAGCCCGCCGCATGTGGATAGCCGAAATCAGGAAAGACGCCGAAAAGGAATTCAGCATGGGCGATGTGGAGCCCGAGGTACTGGAGAATTTCATCACGCAACTTGACCATGAAGTCGACTTCGAAAACTAAAACAGCTCAATACACATTCATGAAACTAAGATTGATTCTTACATCGCTCCTCGTAGCTTGTGCCTTCTCAGCCTCCGAAGCAAAGGACTACAAGTACCAAACCGTTGAGGGAGACCCCATGCACACCCGCATCTACACCCTCGACAACGGCCTCAAGGTTTATCTCTCGGTCAATAAGGTAAAGCCGCGCATACAGACTTACATCGCCGTACGCACCGGCAGCCGCAATGACCCGGCCGAGACAACCGGCCTGGCCCACTATCTGGAGCACCTTATGTTTAAGGGAACGCAGCAGTTCGGCACGTCTGACTACCAGGCGGAGCTGCCCTTCCTTAACGATATAGAGCGCAGGTACGAGGCTTACCGCAAGCTAACCAACCCGCTGGCCCGCAAGAGGGCGTATCACGAAATTGACTCCGTGAGCGGTCTCGCGGCACGATACAACATACCGAACGAGTACGACAAGCTCATGTCGGGCATCGGTTCAGAGGGCAGCAACGCCTATACGAGCAACGATGTGACATGTTACGTGGAGAACATACCGGCAAACGAGGTTGATAACTGGGCCAAAGTACAGGCCGACAGGTTCCGGAACATGGTCATACGCGGGTTCCACACCGAGCTCGAAGCTGTGTACGAGGAGTACAATATCGGCCTTGCACAGGACTCACGCAAGCTGTTTCAGGCGCTGATGGCCAAGCTCTACCCCACTCATCCGTACGGAACGCAGAGCACAATCGGCCTGGGAGAGCACTTGAAGAACCCCTCCATCACCAATATCAAGAACTACTTCAACCGCTACTACGTGCCTAACAACGTGGCGGTGTGCATGGCCGGCGACCTTAATCCTGACGAAGTAATTGCCACTATCGACCGTTATTTCGGCTCATGGAAGAAGAGCGAGACGCTCTCTCGCCCCGAGTACGCCCCCCTGCCGCCAATCACTGCCCCGCAGGACACCACCGTCCTTGGGCAGGAAGCAGAGAACGTGTACCTTGGTTGGCGCTTTCCGGCCGGCCGGGAGCTTAGCAGCGACACGCTCGACGTAATCGGCTCGCTGCTCAGCAACGGCCACGCAGGGCTCTTGGACCTCGACCTCAACCAGAAGATGAAGGTGCAGGCAGCCTTTGCCGGGACTGATGCCATGTGCGACTATGCCGGCTTCGTCGTGGGCGGAATGCCCAAGCAGGGGCAGACGTTGGAAGAAGTGCGCGCCCTGCTGCTGCAGGAAGTGGACAAACTTAAGCGTGGTGAGTTCTCCGACGAGCTGCTTCCGTCGGTCATCAACAACTACAAACGCGACTTCTACAAGAGTCTCGATGACAACGAAAACCGTGCAGACCAGTTCGTAAACGCCTTCATCAACGGCGAAGACTGGCAGCAGCATGTGGGCAAACTGGGCCGTATATCGAAGATGACGAAGGCCGGCATCGTGGCTTTTGCCAACAAGTACCTCAATGATAACTATGTTTGCGTGTACAAGAAGCAGGGCAACGACACCACCATCCGCAAGGTGGAGAAGCCTGCCATCACCCCCATACCCACCAACAACGACAAACATTCGGCCTTCCTGCAGCAGGTGCTGGCCAGCAAACCCGCACCTATACAGCCCCAGTTCCTTGACTTCAGTAAGGACTTAACCAAGGCCTCGACCCGCCGCGGGCTGCCTGTGGTGTACAAGCAGAACACCACCGACGGCCTCTTTACCCTGCAGTTCCGCTACCCGATAGGCACTGAAACCAACCCGCTCATGGACTACGCCGCCGGCTATCTTGACTTTCTGGGAACCGACAAGCTGTCAAATGAGCAAATCAAGCAGCAATTCTACCGCCTGGCTTGCGACTACAGCTTCAGTCAGAGTGCCGATATGTTCACCGTGACCCTATCCGGACTGAACGAAAAACTGCCCGAGGCACTGGGCCTCTTGGAGCATCTGATGCAGAACGCCAAGGCCGACAAGCAGGCTTACAGCCAGTATGTAGACCTCGTACTCAAAGGAAGAGCCGACGCAAAGACCAACCAACGCAGCAACTACCGAGCGCTGACAGACTACGGAATGTATGGTGCATACAACCCGACACGCAACATTCCGAGCGAGCAGAAGCTGCGTCAGGGTGCCCCCGAGGAACTGACGGCACTCATGAAGAACCTGCGCAACCACGCCCAGACGGTGCTTTATTACGGTCCGTCGGCACTCAAAAAGCTCAACAAGCTCATCACCAAGGAACATCCTACGCCCAAGCAGCTTCTCAAGACCGATGCTTCCACGCGCCGCTACACCTTGCAGGCAACGCCGGAGAACGAGGTCTGGATTGCTCCTTACGATGCCAAGAACATCTACATGATGCAACTGCACAACCAGAACACCGGCTTCACGCCTCAGCGGATGGCCATCATCGACCTCTTCAACGGCTACTTCGGCGGCGGAATGAATGCCATCGTGTTCCAGGAACTACGCGAAGCCCGCGGTCTTGCCTACAGCGCATCGGCCCGGTACAACCGGCCAAGCCGCCTGCAGGATAAGGAATACTTCTACACCAACATCATTACGCAGAACGACAAGATGATGGATTGCGTCAAGGAGTTCAGCGAACTGCTCAACAACACGCCCCGGCGGCAGGCCGGCTTCGACCTTGCACGCCAGAACCTGCTCAAGAGCATTGCCTCTGCACGCACCACCAAGTTCGACGTACTCACCGCTTACATGAACGCGCTGCGCCTGGGCATCGACTACAATCCCTACAAGCAGGAGTACGAAACGCTGCAACGGCTCACCCTCGACGACCTCATGAACTTTGCCAAGGACAACATTCAGGGCAAGGCCTACAGGTATCTTATCCTGGGCGACGAGAAGAATCTCGACCTCAAGTCGTTGGAGAAGATAGCATCGGTGAAGCGGATGAGCACCGAGGAAATATTCGGATACTAATTTATTCATATAAACAAAACATTATGGCAAAACCAGTTGATTTCAAGTATGCGCCCATGTTCCAGACCGGAAAGGACGATACAGCGTATCGCCTCCTTACCACCGACGGCGTGTCGGTAGGCGAATTTGAAGGCAAGGAAATTCTGAAAGTAACGCCCGAGGCCCTTACCTTGCTCAGTCAGCAGGCCTTCCACGATTGTGAGTTCATGCTCCGCCGCTCCCATAACGAGCAGGTTGCGGCCATTCTCAACGACCCCGAAGCCAGCGAGAACGACAAGTACGTGGCTCTGCAGTTCCTGCGCAACGCCGAAACTTCGGTCAAGGGCGTGCTCCCCTTCTGCCAGGATACGGGCACGGCCATCATCCACGGCGAGAAAGGTCAGCAGGTGTGGACGGGCTTCGACGATGAGGAAGCCCTCTCGCGCGGCGTTTACAACACCTTCACACAGGACAACCTGCGCTACTCGCAGAATGCTCCGCTCAACATGTACGACGAGGTCAACACCAAATGTAACCTCCCCGCACAGATTGATATAGAAGCTACAGAGGGCGCCGAGTACCGCTTCGTGATGGTTGCCAAGGGCGGCGGCTCGGCCAACAAGACCTACTTCTACCCCATGACCAAGGCCACCATCCAGAACGAAGGCACCCTGCTGCCCTTCCTGGTAGAGAAGATGAAGAGCCTGGGCACGGCAGCCTGCCCGCCCTACCACATCTGTTTCGTCATCGGAGGCACATCAGCAGAGAAGAACCTGCTTACGGTCAAGCTCGGTTCCATACACTATTACGACAACTTACCTACCACCGGAGACGAGACGGGACGCGCTTTCCGCGACCTTGACCTGGAGGCCAAGCTGCTTGATGAGGCTCACAAGATTGGCCTCGGCGCACAGTTCGGCGGCAAGGCGCTGGCCCACGACATCCGCGTTATCCGCCTGCCGCGCCACGGAGCCAGCTGCCCGATAGGCCTCGGCGTATCGTGCTCGGCCGACCGTAACATCAAGGCAAAAATCAACAAGGACGGTATCTGGCTCGAAAAGATGGATACCAACCCCGACGAACTGATTCCCGAAGCCTACCGCAAGCCCGGAGAAGGTGGCAACGGCATAGAGATTGACCTCGACAAGGGCATAGACTACGTGCGCCGCGAGCTCACCAAGTACCCCGTATCAACCCGCGTGAGCCTCAACGGCACCATTATCGTGGCCCGCGACATTGCCCACGCCAAGCTCAAGGCGCGCCTGGATGCCGGCGAGGACTTGCCGCAATACTTCAAGGATCACCCCATCCTCTACGCCGGACCGGCCAAAACACCCGACGGCTATCCATGTGGAGCAATGGGCCCGACGACCGCCAACCGCATGGACCCCTACGTGGATGAGTTCCAGGAGCATGGAGGCTCGCTCGTGATGATAGCCAAGGGCAACCGCACACAGGTGGTTACCGACGCCTGCCAAAAGCATGGCGGCTTCTACCTGGGCACCATCGGCGGCGTGGCTGCAGTGCTCTCGCAGAGCTGCATCACCAGCATAGAGTGCGTGGAATATCCCGAACTGGGCATGGAGGCTATCTGGAAGATAACCGTAAAGGACTTCCCGGCCTTCATCCTCGTTGACGACAAGGGGCACGACTTCTTCAAGGAGCTCAAGCCCTGGACGCCCTGTTCGTTCGGGAAGCAGTAAACCAGCGCCCATAAAGCAAACCTCAACCTCCGTCGGCACCATCGTGCAGGCGGAGGTTTTCATTTTTACGGCACCTATATAAATAAGGTATAGGACCTGTGCAAACATTTTCTGCCCTTCCCATGCAAGGTTTCCGCCCTTTGAAGGTTGTAGGAATAAAACCCTGAAAACATGAAGAAAATCATCCTGCTGCTCTGCCTCGCCTTTCCGCTTGCAGCCTGTGCACAATCTTACCGTCACGAGTTGAGAGCCTCATTCGGCATGGGGAGCGACCATCGGTTTAACCAGACAGTCAACCGGTACATAGACCGCTACGGGTTGGAGAAAGAGTTCGTGAGCTTCGGCATACTGAGAGGAGTGAACCTTTCGGCCCAGTTAGAGTACTACTGTCACCTCAACCGCCGCATAGCCATAGGCGGGGCAGTGGGCTACGGGTCGGCTTACGGCAGGCTGGTGCGGCCCTACGAGTCGGCAGAGGGCGACTGGTTGTCGGAAGTCTACCTGCCTCTTATCTATCCCTACGACTGGGACGACCCCGGAACCGACGTCGAGAGCCGCAGCCTCAGCGTAATGCCGGGCCTCAAGGTAACGTGGCTGGAGGCCGGTCCCGTGGTGCTTTACAGCAAGGGCAACGCAGGTTTACGCCACTACAGGCTCACCGTCAGCTCGCGCGATTACCCGGAGATAGACGACAGCAGACTGAAGTTTGCCTTCCAGCTCTCGCCCGTGGGCGTTGAGGTTGGTGGCCGCCACGTGAAGTTCTTCACCGAGATAGGCTACGGCCAGCAGGGCATCGTGACCATGGGAGCCGTGTGGCACTTCGCAGCTACGCAGCAGTAACCATTATGAATTGTGAATTGTGAATTGAGAATTCCGAATTGTCATCTTGCCCAATCCCCGCTCCCGAGGGCGTTACAAACCATCATCGTGGGTGCCGAATGACATGAGCAGGAACTTTCGACACTTGTCGCACGATCGTGCGACACTTGTTAAACAATCGTGCGACAAGTGTCGAAAGTTCGCGAAGCATAGCTTCGGGCAACCGGAAGAATGGCTTCAGAGCGCTGATTGTAGGCCTTCGGAACCGCGGGAGCTGATAATTTCTGTTTTTTTTGGTGTTCTCAACAATTAGCATTACCTTTGTATCGGTTTTCAAAGAGAAAACTAAGGGGTGCTTGCCCGTTCCGGGTGCCGTCTGTGGATGGCGCCGGAACAGTTGGACAGGCTGAGAACATACCCGTTAACCTGATCCAGGTAATGCTGGCGTAGGTAGGATAGAAGCCCTTTATTATTGGTTTAATCAGTAGTATTCTATGAAAAGGAATGTGTTGTTGTGGGCCACTTTGGCGTGTGCCTTGACAGCAAACGCACAGTCTCCGCAAGACTCCATCAGGCTGGAGGAGCTGCAGGAGGTTGTGGTGAGAGGCGTGCGTGCACAGAAGGACGCACCCTTCGCAGTGGCTAACATCAAAAAACAAGAACTGCAACAGTTCGCCAAAAGCGGACAGGAGCTGCCCTTCCTCTTCTCCATGACGCCCGGTGTGCTGTCCTGGAGCGAAAATGGCGTGGGCACGGGAACCACCTACATGCGCATCCGGGGTGCCGCCGGCTCGCGTATTAACGTAACACTCGACGGCGTATCGCTCAACTCTCCCGAGGATCAAACGGTGTTCTGGGCCAACATGAACTCGTATGCAGCCTTCCTGGGCAGTGCACAGATACAGCGTGGTGTGGGCACATCGACCAATGGCGACGGTGCTTTCGGCGGCACCATCTCACTGGCCACCGCCGCTCCTGCTTATGTTCCGTCGCTCGAACTGTCGGCTTCCTACGGTTCGTACAACACCTACAACGTGGGTGCCGGCTTCTCTACGGGGCTGCTGTGGGGGCATCTTATCTTCAACGGAGCCTACCACGAGACGGCTACCGATGGCTACTTGCACGGCACCTCGGGCCGGTCGGGCTCCTACTACGGCGGCCTCACCTGGCTTGGTGGCAACTACACGCTGAGCTACAAGAACGTGGGAAACTTTGAAAAGACTGGCCAGGCCTGGAATGGAGTTACCGCCGGAAACGACGATGCCACGCTCATGGACGACGGCATACGCACGTACAAGGATATGTACGCACGCGGGCTGGGGCGCTTCAACTCGCTTTACGAGGCCCTGGTGTTCGATGACAACGGCTGGACTTTTCCCAAGAATGCCAACGGCAACTACCAGACGGCGCGCTACAAGCTCGACAACGGCAGCCTGTGGGAGAAGACTACGGACAACTTCTACCATAATCACAACCTCCTCTCTGCGGCCTGGCGCCCTTCTGAACACTGGAGTCACAACGCCACCCTGCACTATACGTACGGCTACGGGTACTACAGCGAGTTCCGTCCCAACAACAAGTTCGAGAAGTACGGCATCAATGCAAGCGACGCGCAGGGCAACACCGTGAAGCGTTCTGACTTCATCCGCCGCAAGGGACTCACCCAACATGCCTACGGACTGGTGTACAACGCCAACTTCAAAAGCCGGGAGTGGGACGTCATCATGGGGCTTAACCTGCAGCAGTTCCGTGCCAATCACTTCGGTTATCTGAACTACATATCCGCCCGTACGGGCATGGCAACCATGCAGGCGCCCTGGAGCGGCAGCCAATATTACGACTCCGACGCCCGCAAGAACGACTACAGTGCCTTCGTGAAGGCCACCTGGCATGTGGCAAGAGCATGGGATGTGTTCGGCGATGTGCAGTATCGGCACGTGGGATATACCACGAGCGGCGTCAACGATAAGTTCATCGAGCAGGCCGACGGCTCCTTCCGCAACCAGCAACTCGATATCGACGAGCGCTACAACTTTATCAATCCGAAGGCCGGAATCAGCTTCCACCAGGGCCGGCACAAGGCTTTCGGCTCCGTGGCCTATGCCAACCGCGAGCCCGAACGCAACAACTTTACCGATAACGGCAACTATCCGGCCCCCAAGGCCGAGCACTTGCTCGACCTCGAAGCGGGCTACAGCTACGCCGGAACCAACTGGAACGCCGGCCTCACCCTGTACTACATGGATTACAAAGACCAGCTGGTGCAGACCGGAGAGCTAAGTGACATCGGCGAAGCGCTCACCACCAACATCCGCAAAAGCTACCGCACGGGTGCCGAAATCAATGCAGACTGGAGCCCGCTCACCTGGCTCACCATCGGCGGTAACGCCGCTCTGAGCCAGAACAGGATAAAGGACTTCACGGAATACATAGACGATTGGGACAATCCTCGCCCTGATGATTACGACTACAGGACACAGACCTCGGCGTCGAACCCCAACTGGAAGCCCACCACAGCTCACTACGGGCACTCCACACTGGCGTTTTCGCCGTCGGCCATCCTCAACGGCATGGCCGATGTTCACTACCGCGGCTTCTCTGCCATGTGGCATACGAACTTCGTGAGCCGGCAGTATCTCGACAATACTGATAACAAGGAGCGCTCGCTGCCCTGCTTCTCACAGACCAACATCAGGCTGGGCTACGCGGCCAAAGGGCTGCTGGGACTGAAAGAAGTGGACTTTGGAGTGAACCTGAACAACATCTTCAACCGCCATTATGCAGCCTCCGGATGGGTTTACTCGGCCGTAAGTGAGTCGAGTGGATACACCTCCGACAAGCGTTACTACCAGATAGGGTTCATCCCGATGGCAGGTTTTACGATGATGAGCAACATCACCGTGAAGCTGTAAACAATGCAGGAAGAGGCCGTCTCGCCCGCTCCGCCACGACCGGAAGGGCGCAGGCAGGCGTCAAAACAAACCGGATATGGAAACAACAGCAGACATACTGAACGCTCTCTTCACCTGGGAAGGATGGCGAGAGACCCGCTCTCTCGACATCATCACAACCGTGCTGGGGCTGGCTTACATCCTTCTGGAGTACAAAGCCAGCATTTGGCTGTGGCTGGTGGGCTTCGTCATGCAGGCGCTCGACATCGTTCTCTATTATGACAAGGGGCTTTACGCCGACTGCGGCATGGAGTTCTACTACATTGCCATGACCGTTTACGGCTTCCTGAACTGGAAGTTTCACCTGCACGGAGCACCCACCGAGGACGGCAGCGGGCAGAAGGAAACGCCCATCACGCACTTTAAGCGGAGCCTGATACTGCCCTGGACGGTGGCCACACTGGCCATCTGGGCCACTATCTGGTGGCTGCTGGTAACCTACACCGACTCGCGCGTGCCGATAGCCGACAGCTTTACAACGGCCCTGAGCTTCGTAGGAGTGTGGGCGTTGGCCCGCAAGTACCTTGAACAGTGGCTCATCTGGATAGCCGTAGACATAGTAACCTGCGCGCTGTACTTCTACAAGGACATCCCCTTCAAGGCCAGTCTGTACGGTCTCTACGTGGTGATTGCCGTCCTGGGCTACCGCAAATGGCGCCTCATGATGCACAACGCAGAGCCCCAATAACAACCGCAAGGGCTGAAACAGCACGCGTTCAGCCACTTTTCACACATCCGACAGGCGCACATTCGTTAATTTTCCGTACTTTTGCAGTACACTAACGAATGTGCGCCTTTTATGAAACACCTGCTTAACATCATTCTCCTGTCGCTGCTGCCGGCCGCTGCCGGGGCGCAGACGGGCAGCCGGCAAGAGCCCGTAGCCTACGTTGGCGGCGAGATATGCAACCCCCGCCAGCACGAAGGAGGGTTCCGTTACGCCATCGGAACAGAGAATATACAGGTGATGCGGGCCAACCGCACGCATCCCGAAGAGGCCGACGGCTACGGCTGGACCTACAACCACGCGCCCAACCTGACGTACTGGAACGGCACGTTCTACCTCGAGTATCTCTCCAATCCCGTTGATGAACAGCAGCCGCCCGGCCACACCCTGCTCGTTGCTTCTAAGGACGGGCGCCACTGGAGCAAGCCCCGCGTGGCCTTCCCACCCTACAAGGCGCCCGCCGGAGTTACCTTCCCGAAGGGCTACTACGGCTACATACAGCACCAGCGCATGGCTTTTTACACGGCGCCCAACGGCCGCTTGCTCGTCACTGCATTCCAGGGACACAGCTACAACCCATTCAAAGAGGGCGGAATAGGCCGCATGGTGCGCGAGATACACCAGGACGGAAGCCTCGGACCCATCTATTTTCTGCGCTACTCGTCGCACACCAAGTGGAACGAAAGCAACACCTCCTACCCTTTCTACACCCGCTCGCGCGACAAGGGGTTCCGCGCCGCCTGCCATGCCCTGCTGCATGACCGCCTCAAGACGCTGCAATGGATAGACGAAGACCGCGGACTCGACGGCTTCTATGCACTCAAAGACTCCATCAACACCGTACAGGCAACCTCGTACTTTCATCGTAAGGACGGACAGGTTGTGGCCCTATGGAAGTGGTCGTGGGCAGCTCTCTCGGCCGACGAAGGCCGCAGCTGGTCCACTCCTGTACGTGTTCAGTCGCTCATCATGGCCGGAGGAAAGCAGTGGGGGCAACGTACTGCCGACGGCCGTTACGCCATCTGCTACAACCCCATCGAGACTCAGCCCTACCGATACCCGCTGTCAGTCATCACGAGTGCCGACGGCATCGTGTTCGACTCCATCTGCGTAGTGCACGGCGAGGTGCCTCCGCGCCGCTTCTATGGCGAGAACAAGGACTTCGGACCATGCTACGTGCGCGGCATAACCGAAGGAGAACAGACGCCGAAGGGCAATGACATGTGGCTAACCTACAGCGTGAACAAGGAAGATATATGGGTTAGCCGCGTCCAACTGCCCGTTCGCACCACCTGGCAGGGGGCCGTGAGCGACAGCTTTGACAACGTGGAGCCCGATGCACCGATACCAAACTGGAACGTATATCGCCCCAAATGGGCAGGCGTAAGGGTGAACGAAGCCCACCAGCTCTGCCTGTCAGACTCGGATAGGTACGACTATGCGCGTGCCATACGCGTGTTTGAACAGGCCCGCAGCGCAACCGTGAGCCTCGACCTGATGGTTGAGAAAGAGAATGGAGAGCCGCTTGAGATTGACGTAACCGACCGTCATGGCGAGCGGGTGGCCTGCCTCAGCCTGCAGAACGGCACCCTAAACTGCAACAACCAGCCGCTGGGAACCTACGAGCAGGGCAAATGGCAGCACATCGGCTTTAGCATCAACGGCAGCTGCATCAACGTAAAAGGCCGCCGCATCAGCACCCTGCACGCCGTGAAAGCCGTGGAGCGGCTCAGCATCAGGACAGGAGCATACCGCAACCTGCCCAACAGGAACACGCCCAACCAGGACAAGTGCGCCCCGCTGCCGGGCTGCGACGAGCGCATGCCGGAGGCCGTTTACCGGATAGACAACGTGGAGATAACGGCAAACTAACCACCATTCGGGGTCTCAAAGGGCTGAAAGAATGTCGTACCTTGTTCCGTCACAGGTCGCCTAAAGGGTCATGAAACGAACATGGCAAACAGGTGCAGGAGACTCCGCTTTGACCTCCCGTGCATCTGGATAATCAACCCGCCCCGCTTGAAAATGCCTTTCAAGGGGCTTGAAAGATATGTTCAAGGAGCTTGAAGGTATCGTTCAAGAGGCTTGAAAGGCACCTCCAAGAAAGCCACTCGTAAAGTATCTGATAATGAAAGAGTTGCAATTGCAACTCTGCCGGGCTGATTTTGGAGTGTCATTACCCGCCAGGCTTTGCTTGTGAGAGCGCCATCTGCTCCGATAATGTTGACCACCTGCCACGACATACATAGGGAGCAAAAGCTGTATGCCACCAAAGTAAAGTGCATCAAAACAATGAGTTTTGATGCACTTTCTCGTGAGCACTGCTGAAATGATTCAGGACATGATTGCCCAAAAAACCTGCTAATGCAGCAAGAAATAGGCTACGGCGGCGAGTGCTGCTACCCATAAAGCTATTTTCAGAATACGCTTAACGCCGCTCCGGCTGCCCTCCGCAGGCAGCGGATTGTCTATACTGCCGGCGCGGTAACGGTCTTCGGCAGGGGCGGAGGTTGGCTTACTGCCGACTGTTAGCCACGACTGCCGGCCGTGCTGCCCTTGCTTTGCCTCATAGTTCTCGGCATAGGCCTTTCGTACAGCATGCCCGATGGCCGACCGGTCCTTTGCCCAAAGCCTGTCGTAGCGGCTTTGGAGCCGCTGGTAGAGCGCATCTTCGGCTCCCCGAACCATCTTCAGGTAGTTCAGTTTGCCGCGCAGCACGGCGTCCAGGTTCACAAAGTGCCCCTGTCCCTTTGTCTTGCCGTGCTGCAGGCGGTAGTGTTTCCAGGCCGCGTTGCAGGCTTCGGCGTAGCCGTAACGCTCCCAGATGTAGAGCTGCGAGCGCACTTGGCGCACGTAACGGCGTGCTACGTTCACCTTATCGGTTACCATCAGGCCCGTTACAGCCTGCCTCCGGCCCCGCCGCTGCAGGTGGGTCTTGCTGCCGTTGAGCTCGAAACCGTGGCTGCGCACAATGTCCTCAACCCGCTGCACGAAGTCACCCGTGGGCCGGAGCACGTCGGCATCGGAGCTGAAGGTGAGGTCGTCGGCGTAACGCGTATAGGTTACGGCCTGCTGCCCGGCCAGTTCAGCCAGCTGTTCGTCCATCTTACGGCAGACGAAGTTGGACAGCGTGGGCGATGTGGCGAAGCCCTGTGCCAGCACATCCTGCCCGTCAAGGCGCGCCGTGCAGAGCCCCGAGACCAGCTCTACGGCCCCGGGAGAGAAGCCGAACGGTTCGGCAGCGAGGCAATCGGCTACCTGCTGGCGGGTAATGGAGGGGAAGAAGTCCTTCAGGTCGAGGCTCAGCACGTAACGTTTGCCCACATGCGGGCGGGCGTTGTCTACCACCGAGCGCCCGCGAACGAAGCCGCACGCCCACGGAGTTGGCTCATCGTAGGTTTGCAGAACGGTGTTGAGGACGCGCGAAATGTCGGCGAAAGCTCCCTTGGGCGCAATGATTTCGCGATAGCCTCCGTGCTTCTTGCGCAGGCGGAAGGTGCGGGTGCGCCGCTCAATGTTGGCAGTATTCGCAAAGAAACGCAGCTGGGCGGGGCGGCAGATGGCATAAAAAAAGGCCGGCAACACCCCGTTGAGCAGCGCGGCAAGCTCTGCCGGCGAGCTGAGTTGGCGCAGCTGGCGGTCGAAATCGGTGCGGGCGAATGTCTTGCTTGTCATGATGTCTTTTCTCATACGGTACAGATAGTTAAACGAAAGATAGGAACGCCGTTTGCAATTACTTCTTACCATAACTTCATTATGGTAAAAACGATACTTCGTATCAGACTCCGGCGAATGCACCGGAAACTACTTCTAATTCCTTGGGGCGTTCCTATCAGTAAGGGCAAAGATAGACATTTCTGTCCGAACAGGCAAAAGTTTTGGCCTTTTATTTGCCTTTACGGGTCGAAAAAACAGATTTATTGCTATCTTTGCAGCGTCTTATGAAAACAGTTCAATTCAACATCAACGAGCCTTTACGCTTCAGGCATTTCTCGCGCAAAGGCTACGCGCTGTTCTCATCACTGGGCAAAGAGGTTCTTATCGGCGTGCTTAGCGTTTCTACCTTGACCTATGCCAAGGCGCAGGGCATAAGCACCAACCCCCTGCCTGCAGCCGACACGGCCGCCACTGCACGTGAGCAGGCCGTGGGACTGGACGAAGTGATAGTTACAGCCACACGAGCGCCGCTGACGATAGGCCGGCAGGCGCGGATGGTAACTGTACTGGACCGCAGCGATATAGCCGCTGCGCCGGTGCAAAGTGTTAACGATTTGCTGAAATATGCAGCCGGAGTAGACGTCAGACAGCGAGGGCCCATTGGCGCGCAGACCGACGTCAGCATCCGCGGAGGCAACTACGAGCAAATCACAATCATGCTTAACGGCATCAATATCTGCGACCCGCAGACCGGGCACAATGCCTTCGACGTTCCCGTCGACATCAGCGAAATAGAACGGATAGAAGTTCTGGAAGGACCGGCAGGCCGCGTTTACGGCACGTCATCACTCCTTGGAGCCGTCAACATCGTAACCCGCACGCCGCAGGCGAGCAGTGCCGACGTGCATGCAGAAGGCGGTTCGTACGGCTACCTGGCCGCAGGCGGAAGGGTGAACGCCCGCAGCGGGAGGTGGAACAACCAGCTCTCGGCCGGCTACACACGCAGCGACGGCTACAGCCGCAGCAAGTCGGGCGCGCTGAATGCCGACTATCGCGGCGGCAAGGCCTTCTACCAAGGCAACTACGAGGACGAGCAGGTGAGGGTGAAGTGGCATGCGGGGCTGTCGGTCAAAGGCTTCGGCTCCAACACTTTCTACGGTCTGAAGTGGGACGAGCAGTATGAACACACGTTGAAGACCTTTACCGCCCTGCAGGCAGAGAACAAGCAAGGGCGCCTGCACATCAAACCGGCCGTGTACTGGAACCGCAATGAGGACCGTTTTGAGCTCTTCCGCGGCGCTCCGGAGAAGTATCCGTTCAACTATCACCGTACCGATGTGATGGGCATTAACCTGAACAGCTACTTTGACTGGGCACTGGGGCGCACGGCGATAGGTGCCGAAATCAGGAACGAAGACCTCATCAGCGGCAACTTGGGCGAGCCTCTGGACCATCCGAAGCACATACACGGAACCGACCGGAAGTACGAGTACGGGCTCAACCGAACCAATACGAGCCTGATGGTGGAACACAACGTGCTGCTCGAACGCTTCACCCTGTCGGCCGGATTGGTGGCAGTGAAGAACTCGTGGAGCGATATGGGCATGAAAGTTTACCCCGGCGTGGACGCTACTTGGCGCTTCGCACGCGGCTGGAACGTCTTTGCATCCTTCAATTCATCACTCCGCATGCCCTCGGTAACGGAACTCTACTACGCAGTTGGTGGCCACAAAGCCGACAAGCACTTGAAACCGGAGGAACTGTCGGCCGTCGAGGCCGGCGTGAAATATCAGGGCGAAGGCGTCAGAGGTAGCATGAGCATGTACCGGAACCACTTCAGGAACCTGATTGACTGGGTGCGCGACACCTCGCTCGGGCCGGAAGCAGAGTGGGAATCGCGCAACTTCGGACGCATTGATGCCTGGGGGCTGGAGGGCAACCTGACCTTAGACCTGCACCAACTGCTGCCCGGCCAGCGCACGCTGAGGCAGCTGCAGCTGGCCTACAGCTACATTGACCAGCAGCAGAAGGAGACCAACGGCATTGAGAGTAAATACGTTTTGGAGTACCTGCGCAACAAAGTAGTGGGGAAACTGAGGCTGAACCTGCTCCATGCCGTGAACATGGACGTGGCCTACCGCTACCAAGACAGGCAGGGAAGCTATACCAACGCTGACGGCAACGTACGCAACTACCATCCTTACAGCGTGGTTGACGTGCGCCTGTCGTGGGCCAAACCGGCCTTTGAAGTGTACGCCGAGTGCAACAACCTGACCAATCACAGGTACACGGACTTCGGCACCATTCCCCAGCCAGGTATCTGGTTCGTGGCCGGAGTCAAGTTCCAAGCAACGCTGTAACAGTGGTATCAGACTACTGATAAAAAAAGACGGGCTCGCCATTGAGTCCGTCTTTGCTTTTTATTGCTTTAACTTGAATGAGTTTTCGATGCTTTGTATTTCGTCTGAGAACAGCCGGTCTACCTGCAGGCGGCGTTCTATCTGCGTGCAACTGTGGATGACCGTGGAGTGGTCTCGGTTGCCCACGAGCTTTCCGATGCGGCTGGCGGGCATCTTGGTGAACTTCTGCGCCAGGTACATGGACACCTGTCGGGCCGTAACGAGTTCGCGCTTGCGGCTCTTGCTGTTCACGGCCGAGGCCGAAACATTGTAGTGGCTGCACACCGTCTCGATGATATCGTCGACGGTGAGCGGCTTGTTGTCTATCTTCACTGCACGCTTGATAACCCGCTCGGCCAGCCGCATGTCGATGTCACAGTTGTACACCACGCTGTAAGCCAGCAGGCTGTTGATGACTCCCTGCAGGTCGCGCACGCTGCCGTTGGCCGTCTCGGCAATGAACCGAACTACGTCGGCAGGTATCTTGAGGCCGTCTCGGTGTATCTTGTTGTTCAGGATATCGACGCAAAGTTGTACGTTTGGCTTCTCCAACTCGGCAATCAGACCGCACGAGAAACGCGTGAGCAGGCGGTCGTGCATGCCCTTGAGGTCGACCGGCGGACGGTCGGAAGCCAGGATGATGCGCTTTCCGTTGCGGAAGAGATGATTGAAGATGTGGAAGAAAGTATCCTGAGTTTTGGCGGCGGTCATCCACTCCTGCACATCATCTACTATCAACATGTCAATCGTTTGGTAAAATTGAATGAAGTCGTTCAGCGTGTTGCGCAGCGTTGAGTTGGTGAACTGAACCTGGAACAGGCGTGCACTGATGTAGAGAACCCGCTTCTCCGGATAGAGCTCCTTGGTACGAAGACCGATGGCGTTGATGAGGTGCGTCTTGCCGCAACCCGACGGTCCGTAGATGAACATGGGGTTAAACTGGGTGCTGCGGGGGTGCTCGGCGATGGAGAGTCCAACGCTGCGGGGCAGCTTGTTGCTGTCGCCTTCGATGTAATTGCCGAAGGTGAGATGCGGATTAAGCTGCGAGTCGATTTGCTGGGGCTGTGCAGCATCGAGCACGCCGGGCGCCTCGTTGGCGCGTGTACGGCGCTGCCGGGCCTCTGCAGCATCCGTGGGGTCGGCTTCTATTTCCTGAGAGATGTTGTGTTCTTTATCCGTCAGCACCCTGTAGGCCAGCCGGATGCCGGGGCCGAAGGTTCTGCGCAGCACCTTGCTGAGCAAGTCTACATAGTTTGCTTCCAAGTATTCATACACGAAAGTACTGGCTACCTGCAACACAATCGTTTGCTTCGACTCGTCGAACGACTCGAAGACGATGGGCTTGAACCACGTTTCAAACTGCTGGCCGGTCACGTTCTCGCGGATGAGCGCAAGCGTGTTGTCCCAACAGCTATTAGGACTTACTTTCATCTATAAAACTAACAATTAATATGTCTTGCGACAATATCGTGTTTGATATGTAGCTGCAAATTTCGCAAAAATAATCGTAACCCGCAAATAAAGCCAATTAGTATTTTTTTGATGATGAACTGTAAATCGTTTATTCTTGGTCGTTTAGAGATTTGAGGGGGCGAGATTGGAATTTGTCCGTTTCCAAATTTACAAGCTGTTGGATGCTAACGGGTTACGCGTTTTTGGCTAAAGCGCACCGGTTTGCGGTGAAACATCAGCCTGAAACGACCGTAACGGCAAACAACGAGCGGTTTACGCAAAAGCCGGTGGGGCGTGAAACATAGGCTGCTGTTATTTAGACAAAATTTAATTTACGCCGAATGGCAACGCCGGAGGTAAAACATGGGCTTACTGATGTTGAACTCTCACGAGGCGACCGGCCGCAGTCGGGACGGCAACTCAGCGCCTTCCGCATGCCGTTCCGACAGCCTCAGCAAAAGCCCTGCTGCACGGGCGCTGCGAAAGAGGTATCATTCAAGCCCGCCGAAGGATACCTTCAAGGCCGTTGAAGGCATGCTTCAAGCCCGTTGAAGAGGGCATGCAGGAACACCGGACATCCGGAGCACCAAAATCAGGCACCTACCGCACCATTGCCAGAGAGGTTCCGAAAGCTGCCGAAACACACCATCGGCCCCTCTCCCCTGCCCCGGCAAGGAAGCCAAGGGCGGCCGCCGCCCGGGCCGGAGACAGCCGGCGGGGAAAAGAAAAAGCCGGGATTACTTGTCTTTCTTGCCGAAGAGAGAGAAGTGGACGTAGCGCTTGGGGTGCTGGCGCACGTTAACCAAGAGGGAGTCGGCACTCTTCATGGTGGCATTGAGGTTGTTGTAGAGCGAGGCGTCGTTCATCAGCAACCCGAGCGAACCTTCGCGGCTGTTCAGCTGGTTGCTGAAGTTCTTGAGCCCGGCGATGGTTTCGTCCACCTGTTGCATGGTTCCTGCCACGTCTACTGCTGCCAGGTTGCCGGTCAGCTTGTTGGTGTTGTCGAGCACGCCGTTGGCCTTAGTGAGCATGCCGGGCACGTTGCGGTTCAGGTCGCCCATAAGAGTATTGAGCTGGTTGGTAGAAGCGGTGAGGTTGTTGGTAGCGGTCCGGATGTTGTGCAGCGACTGCTGAAGCGCCGGATCGGCCATCAGACCGTTCACGCTGGTTAGGATGGAGTCGAGTTTTAGGAGCACTTTGTCCAGGCTGGGCAGCAGTTTCTGCACCCCGCCCATGAGTCCGGTGCTCAGTTCTCCTACGATGGTGTCGCCCGGTTCCACGCGTTCGCGCGGGTTGTTGGCCAGCAGCAGGTTCATCTTCACGTTCCCCATGAAGTCGCTCTCTATCTCTGCAGAGCTGCCCCTGGGTATCCGGAGGCTGTTGTCTACTTCGAACTCAACCACTATGTCGCGCTTTCCCCGGAAGTCGTAGTCTATGTTTTTCACGATGCCAACCTGATAGCCGTCGGCAAAGATGGGATTGGAGGCAGTGAGGCCGCTCACGTCCTTGAATTTTATATAATAGGTATTGTTGTCGGAAAAGAGCGTCATGCCCTTCAGGAAGTTCATGCCGAAGTACACGATAACTATGCCTGCAATGGCTACCAGGGCAATCTTTACCTCTTTAGTGAAAAATTTCATATTGCTGTTTCGCTTGTCTTACTTTCTCTGATTCTTGTATTCGCGTATGGCTTCGTTCACATCCATCCTTACGCCTTGCCTGAAGGCGATGACGAAAGCGTCGGGGAAGAGCGTGCTGATGTTCTTCCTTAGGCGCACCACCTCGTCGTAGTTGTTGCTGGCTCCGTAGGTGTACTTGAGCAGACGGCCGTCGGTGTAGTATTCGCAGCCCGTGAGTCCGCGGAAGATTTTATCCTCCGGACTGAACCTCCGGGTGCTGGCAAAGAGCTGAACCTTGAACACCGGGCGGCTGGCATCTATCTCCGGAGCGGCCTGTGCGGGTGAGGGAGCGCTGCTCTCTGCGCCCTCCGTACGGGCCGGGGCAGGCTGTGGCTGCGGTTCGGGCTTCTCCTTGTAAACGTCGGGAACTATCTGCGGCAGCTCGTTATGCTTCACCTCCTCTATCTTGTAGGGTATGGTTTGGCTGGTGTCGTGGCGGTTCTTGTAGGTTACAAAGGCGTTGTAGAAGCCGCGGGCATAAAGGTCTACGGCCCTGTCGGAGTTCATGAAGACTTCCTCATCGGGCGTTGAGATGAACCCAAGCTCCATGAGGCAACTCGGCATAGAGGTGAGCCGGAGCACTGCCAGGTTGTTCTGGTGGGCTCCGCCGTTCTGTCGGCCGGTGGCGTTCACTATTTCGAGCTGCAGATACTTGGCAAACTCCACGCTCTGCTCGCGGTACTTGTCGGCTATGAACTCGAACATGATGTCGCTCTCTGCAGAGTTGGGGTCGAAGCCCTTGTAGGTAGTGCGGTAGTCTTTTTCGAGATAGATGACGGAGTTCTCACGCTTGGCAACTTCCAGGTTCTCCTTGATGCCCTTGTTGCCGGTGCGCTGTCCGTTGCCCAGCGTCCACGTCTGGTATCCGCGCACGCTGCGGCTTCCGCTCACGGCGTTGATGTGAACGGATACAAAAAGGTCGGCTTTGTTGCGGTTGGCAATCTCGGCACGTTCGTGCAACTTGATGAACGTGTCGCGCTTACGGGTGTAGATGACTTTTACGTCGGGGCATTTCTTCTCGATGATACGGCCGAAGGCCAGGGCATATCTTAGCGTGAGGTCCTTCTCCTTGGATATAGTGCCCATGGCGCCGGTATCGTGACCGCCGTGTCCGGCATCTATCACGAGCGTAAAACGCTTGGCTGCTGCCATGTTAACGGCGGCAAACAACATCAAAGACAGGATGGAGAACAGTATCTTCTTACTCATACCGACATGAAAGTATCTGCAAAAATAACGATTATTTTACTAAAACCGGTATCTTCTAATCAGTTTTATCATTTATTAAGTGAAGTTCAACGCCCGCTCCGTCGGCATCGGCTCCCATCGGTGGATTGAGCTTTGTGAGCCAAAGGTCGAGCGAGGTAACTGCGGGATAGGTGCGGAAGAGGCGCTCTGCCATGCGGCAGGCAACCCGCTCCAGCAGGTTGGCGGGCACGCTCATCTCCTGCTCCACCAGCCGGTAAACATCCGCATAGTTGAGCGTATCGGCAACATCGTCGGTGCGCATGGCACGGCCCAGGTCGTAGCCTATGCGCAGGCTGACTTCGTAGTCGTTGCCTGTAACGCGTTCCTGCGGCAACACGCCGTGGCTGGCATGAAACCGCAGGTTACGCAAAAATATATAGCTTGATTGTATGTTCATCATCCGCAGCGGCTTGCTCCGCAGTTAGTACAAATCAGACAGCCCTCCTGGTAGACCAGAGTTTCATGCCCGCAGACGGGGCACTTCTGGCCTTTGGCGGTAGTGCCGTCTACGATGTACTTCTTCAGGGCACGCTCCACGCCGTTCTTCCAGGTGTTGATGCTCTCGTCCTTGAGCTGCAGCGAGCTGACCAACTTGATGACATGGTCAATCGGCATGCGGTATCGCAGCACGCCGGAGATGAGCTTGGCGTAGTTCCAATACTCGGGATTGAACTTCTCGCTCAGTCCTTCAACGGTCGTCTTGTAGCCGCGTTTGTTCACGAACTGGAAGTCATAACGGTGGCTGCCGTCGTCACATGTCTGCTTGATTATCTTGCCCTTGGTCACGCTCTTGGGTATCATGATACCCTCGTCGTCGTCCTGCAAGCCGGTAAAAATCTCGTAGGGATAGTTGTCGAGCAGGCCTACAAAGGCCACCCACTTCTCCTTATTGTTCTGAAAACGTACCACGTCGCACTCCAGCTCCTTTGGTCTTACCTCGGTGACCTCGGCATGCAGGTGCTCCGGAGTAGGTGTGGTGAGCGGCTCGGGAGCTTCTTTGTGCTCGGCCTTCTTCTTGTCTTCCTTTGATACAGAAATCATTACGCCCGACCGACTGCCGTCTCGATAGATGGTGCAGCCCTTGCATCCGCTGCGCCAAGCTTCCACATAGAGCTTGTTAACCAATGCTTCATCGACGTTGTTGGGCAGGTTCACGGTAACTGATATGGAATGGTCAACCCACTTCTGGATAGCACCCTGCATCTTGACCTTCATCAGCCAGTCTACGTCATTGGCCGTTGCTTTATAATAAGGAGAACGAGCTACGAGGGCATCGATTTCCTCCTGCGTGTATTTCTTGGTGGTATCGATGCCGTTAATCTTCATCCATTCAAGGAATTTGCTATGATATACGATGTACTCTTCAAAGCTGTCACCCACCTCGTCCACGAAGTCAACATGCACGTCAGTATCGTTGGGGTTCACTTTGCGGCGGCGTTTGTACACCGGCATGAATACAGGTTCGATGCCGCTCGTGGTCTGCGTCATGAGCGAAGTGGTGCCCGTAGGGGCTATGGTCAGGCAGGCAATGTTGCGGCGGCCATACTTCGCCATGTCCGCATACAGCTCGGGGTCGGCTTCCTTGAGGCGGTTTACGAAAGGATTCTTCTCTTCCCGCTTGGCGTCATAGATTTCGAAAGCGCCGCGCTCCTTAGCCATTGTCACCGAAGAGCGGTAAGCATTCAGCGCCAGAGCTTTGTGTACGCTCACTGCGAAGTCCGTAGCTTCCTCGGTGCCGTAACGCAATCCCATGGCTGCTATCATGTCTCCTTCGGCCGTAATGCCCACACCAGTACGGCGACCCATGCCGCTCTTACGTTTAATCTTTTCCCAGAGATGGCGCTCGGTGGTTTTAACCTCCTCGTTCTGAGGGTCGGTTCCTATCTTTTCCATTATCAGGTCAATCTTCTCCATCTCCAGGTCAACGATGTCGTCCATGATGCGCTGGGCCAGCTGAACATGCTTCCTGAACTTGTCGAAGTCGAAGTAAGCATCCTTAGTGAACGGGTTCACCACGTAGCTGTACAGGTTGATGCTCAGCAGCCGGCACGAATCGTAAGGGCAGAGCGGTATCTCGCCGCAGGGATTAGTGCTCACCGTGCGGAAACCGAGTTCGGCATAGCAGTCGGGAATGCTCTCACGGATGATGGTATCCCAGAACAGCACGCCCGGTTCAGCACTCTTCCAGGCATTGTGAACAATCTTCTCCCACAGCTTGCGAGCTGAAATTTCCTTCTTTACAAAGGGTTTGTTGCCCGTGATGGGGAACTGCTGAACGTACGGCTTGTCGTCAACGGCAGCCTGCATGAACTCGTCGTCAATCTTTACAGATACGTTGGCGCCCGTCACCTTGCCCTCCGTCATCTTGGCATCGATGAAAGCCTCGCTGTCCGGATGCTTGATGCTGACGGACAGCATCAGTGCTCCGCGCCGGCCGTCCTGGGCCACCTCGCGGGTCGAATTGCTGTAACGCTCCATGAAAGGCACAAGACCAGTGCTGGTGAGTGCCGAGTTATTGACCGGTGAACCGGCCGGGCGAATGTGGCTCAAGTCGTGACCCACGCCGCCGCGGCGCTTCATCAGCTGCACCTGCTCCTCGTCTATCTTCATGATGGCGCCATAAGAATCGGCGTTTCCATCAAGCCCGATGACAAAGCAGTTGCTCAAACTGGCCACCTGATGGTCGTTGCCTATGCCCGTCATAGGGCTGCCCGCAGGAACTATGTAGCGGAAATGATCGAGCAAATCGAATATCTCCTGCGCCTTGAGAGGGTTCTTGTACTTGTTCTCAATACGTGCAATCTCGTTGGCGATACGCCAGTGCATGTCGGCCGGAGACTTCTCGAAGATGTTCCCGAAGCTGTCTTTCATCGCATACTTGTTCACCCAAACCCTGGCTGCCAGCTCATCACCGCCAAAATACTTCAGCGTGTCTTGGTAAGCCTCCTCAAATGAGTAAGTCTTTAATTTTTCCATTATCTGTTGTTTAGATTAATCGTTCTTCGCGATTGCAAAGCTACGATTATTTTTCCATATAAGGAAAACAAAAAAAGAAAATTTAATAGATAAAATGATAACAAAAGTTATCCAAAACCGTCAACTCTAAGATAGTATTCAACGAACAAAATCCTCCAACCCGTTCAACTTCTGCTTTTTATAAACGCGAATACTACAAACGAGCGTTAGCCAAGTGCACCAACAGCTATCTTATGTTCATCTGCAACGAGTCTATTGATGCTGCGGAAAAACACTCCGAACAAGTAACCGGATTCAGACATGATTGCAGCCGTCGTGTAGGTGTTATGCTTCAAGGGGCTTGAAGCTATGCTTCGGCAGCCTTGGAGCTATCGTTCAAAGCCGTTGAAGCACAGCTCTATCAAACCGAAAAAATGCCATTACGAAAAGTGATTGGAACACAGTAACTTACAGAATATGCCCGCCTGTACTCTTCTCTATGGCACCACGACCTTACGGTTGCTTCTATCAGGCAGCTTCACGTTGTTCGCACCCTGCTGTGTACAAGTACACATACATGTCTTTTAATGCGGTTGTAATATGAGAGAGTGCTGCAATATTGTGTCGACAGACTGCAGAAGTCGGTCTGCAGGCACAAAAAAGTGAATAGAAACGTTCCCACAAAGCAGGCAATTGCTTGTTATCCATTTATTACGGGAAGCCTAATACCTATTTTATAGAACCTTACATAGCCCGGGATTTTATCAAATACTGGTTCCTGTTCCTTTGTAATGGTGAATTGTTCTTCTTGTTCTTGGTTCGGATAAATGATTAGGCACTTTATCGGCAGTGCTTCGTTTTCCCCCAATCCCAGTTCTTCATATACTTTGTTAAGCCTTGCGTAACCGCTCACTTCCCTTGCATCGTCCATCGATATGCCGCCACTACCCTTGTACCTTGGCTTGTATTTAACATCTATCACATAGGGGTCTGGCCATTGTGTGGGCTTAAGCAGAAAGTCAAGTTCCTGCCGGTGGGCTTTGAAATGATACTTTACTTCATTCTTTACGGTAAATATCGCTCGTAAACGACAGAACACATACAGTTCGAAAAGCTTGCTCATGTCTATCCAAAATGGTGGAGTATCTATCTCTTCCCGTCCTGCAAGGGTAATATCATAGCTGTAACGGTGTAGCAATAACCTTGCAAACTCAACCGCCAAGTTGTATTCCTTGAACATCGGATTACCCTTGAAAGCCTTAATTGTCTTTACACTTACCTCATCGCTCACTTGCGCAAAGCTGGGCTTTACATAGCGCACGTTAGCTTTCAAAGACGAAATGTTGAGCGTATCAGGGTACATTTCCAGCTGTTTCTCACAAAACCGCAAGGCCTTCTTGAGGATTCTGTTCTCCTCAGAGTCAATGTCATAGACCTGAAAACGGCACACGTTGTTGCTCACGAGTCCCTTTGTCAGGTTTTCGTGTATATTCTTACCAATGAGAATACGCCCCTTGAGCTTGCCTTTCAGATTGTCTTCCACGACATAGAAACTTTTCTTTAGTCCCTTTCTTACAATGCACTGCAACAGGTGCAGATACTCCGTGATCAAGAAAATACTCAAGAAATCCTGCTTCTGGTTTATGCGTATGGGCGGTTTGTCAAAGCGGATAGTGAGCAGACCTTCGAGATGTGAGAAGTTTGCGGGATCCGAGAGTGCCTCATTCAGCATGCGGACACAGTCCACTTCAAAGTCGTCGTTCATCTTCGGACTTAACAGCACGGCCAGTTCTTTCTCTCTAATCCAATCAGTGCCTACGAAGTACGATCCGGTGGCCGCAATGTCGTTTCCTTTCCGAACTATCTTTAGGCAGAGTTCGCTGTCATTGCTTCCTCTTCTTACCTGACACGTTATTTCCTCTCCGTCAGCCATGTAGGGAAGCACACTGTCCCTTTCCGGCTGACCGAGTAACGTATTTTCGGGCATCTGCTCTTTCAGTTTGATGACATTCATTACTCCATTAACTGCTTGTACAATTCATCTATAACAGTCTGGGCTTCCACTGTGAGCACGCCGTCGCGGACGTATTCTTCCAGCAATGGAATGATTTCGTAACGCAAACGACTGCCGGTGCAGTCCTCGCCTTGTTCGTCTTTCATCAGGAAATAGCTGTGCCCAATCCACACATCTTCAGGTCTGAACTCTACAGAGAGAGCCTCTGACGGCTGCAACTTGAAAGATTGATTCCATCCACTTGCTTCGTATTCATCGAAGTTCTTAATGAACAGTTTACTCACCTGCTTGAAGAGTTCTTTGTCAAAACCATTTTCCTCCAGTCCGTGAGGTAAAACGGGGATGAAAGCGAACCGCCTTCTGACGGCGTAATCCAGAGAACCCAGCGAGCGGTCGGCCGTATTCATGGTTGCTATGAGGTACACGTTATCAGGTATCTGGAATGCTTTCTTCGAATAAGGTAGCACCACGCTCTCTGCATTTTGCCTCCCTTTACGCTTGTCAGGCTCAAGTAAAGTAATGAGTTCGCCTAATATTTTGGAGACATTACCACGGTTCAGCTCATCTATAACCAACACATAGGGACGATTATTTTCTTCCATCGGAGCCGAAGCTTTATACTTGTCAAGAATGGAACGGACATTATCCAGCGTGATGGAGTTCAGCTTGTAGACCGTGCCCAGCGTCATTGTCTTGCCGTCGTTCATCTCTACAATGTTTTCATTGATGCCTTTCAGCAGCCAGTTTACTTTCCTTACGCGTTTGTAATTGGGCAGACTGTCGTTATACTCATAGTCACCTGTAACAACGCCAATGGCATCTATAGTCTGGCTCGAATAGCAGGACATCACGATATCGCCCGTTTTCATCTTGTTGATGTAGGCATCCAATATCTGCTTACCTTCTCCGTTGTGTATGCTCCAGTCTGTTTCCCCGGAGATAACGGGGCCGTAACCGTCCCATCCTATGCGGATATAGCCGTTCTTCATGCAGTCTGTACGAACCGGATTGTCGCCCGTTCCGGCAAGCGATACTTTCCATACCACCGCATCAGGGGCAATTCCCGTTTGCTTGCTTGTAACGATGGGTTTCTCGGCTTCTTTACATAACAGCTTGAAAATACCATCTTTAACATTGTAGGTTACTTGATTCTCGTCATCCGTTTCAGGCCGCAAGCCTTCTACCCAGTCCTCGTAATCCATCGACTGGTGGAAGGTTGTAAACATTACCCGCTTCTCTTTCTTGAGTTCGTGATACTTGCGGATGAGTTCCTCGCGGCTTGCGGCATCTGCATCGAAGCCTGGAGCGCAGAGTCTGACCACGAATTCGGGCACTTCGTAGGTCTTCCCACTTCCCGGAGCACCATAAAGTACAATGTTCTTTCGCCTTTTCCAGGTTCCTATTTCATCGTCGTACCACGTTTGTTCTGCCTTTTTCGTAGCCGGGGCGCCTACATAGGCGTTGGCCGAGATATCACTAAAGGTTTTCTCCTTTATCTTGTTAGCTGCCATTTTGTTTTTTATATCATTCAAAATATTCATGTATGCCGAGTAATCGGGTACTTTCTTGGGTAGCAGTAAGCCGTACTGCTGCTTGAGATAGATGCGATTGGTGCTGTCGAGCGCTATAAAATCGTTAGGTCGAACCCAAAACAAACCCATCGTGATGTT
The DNA here is from genome assembly GCA_900199655.1 of Prevotellaceae bacterium KH2P17. Taxonomy (GTDB): domain Bacteria; phylum Bacteroidota; class Bacteroidia; order Bacteroidales; family Bacteroidaceae; genus Prevotella. The sequence goes on along the minus strand of FZRE01000003.1, from coordinate 89,170 downwards.
AATGTTAATGATGTATTGCCTTATGACTTTGTTGTACTCGGTGGCAAAGTCCTCGCCCTTTACCACCTTCTCAAACAGGTTCCAAAGGCTCTGAATGTCATCGTGTTCTCTGCGATCTCTGAACCCAAAGAAGTGCGATTTCAGCCCATTCAAAAGTGGAACGCCTTCAAAGTCACTCGGAACATCGGCCTTGATATTCAGCAGTTGCCTGAAGATTGTGATGATTTTAACCCTGTTGGCAAACGTAATGTTTCGGTTAAATATCCCGAACGTGGTAAACGGATCTATGTCCGTACACAAATCATTCTCACCTCCTTTGTCATGCAAGTAGCCGGCTTGGAGCTCGTCACGGTGACTGTAGATAAGTTCGAGCAGCTCACTGCGGTCACTTTTGAATTGCAGGAGTTTGCTTGCAAATTCACGATAAAAGGGTATCCAGGTAAATTTCATTATTTTGTTTTTATCAGCCTCATTGCCAGCCGGAGCTTTCCCGTCCTTTGTTTCATAGTATAAGGGTTGGCCACGGCACAGTTGCGCCTTCCTTGTTTTTCTTCATTGTTCTATCAGGTCAGTAAGAACTATCTGCCAAACGCACAGCGAGCCTGGTTTGACTCTTGTCTGCAAAGATAGAAATAATAATTGAGAAACGGGGTAAAACACGACAACTAATATACAGAAACGGACGGATTTGGGCGGGAAAATGCAGGTAGAAACGGAAGCGAAAGGTGATTATGAATTAAATTCACTATCTTTGCAGAAACAAACAAGCCTATGAAGAATCTTTTGAACCGGCGGAGCATCCGCCAATATGCAGACAAGGCTGTGAGCGACCAGCTGCTGGAGCGCTTGCTGGAAGAGGCCGAGCGTACGCAGACCATGGGCAACCTGCAGCTCTACAGCGTAGTCATTACACGCAGCGAGGAGATGAAGAAGAGGCTCGCTCCTGCCCACTTCAACCAGCCCATGGTAACCGCAGCGCCCGTGGTACTCACCTTTTGCGCCGACTTCCGCCGCACCACGCTCTGGGCCAAGACCCGCCAAGCCGAGCCGGGATATGACAACTTCCTGAGTTTCATCAACGCCGCCACCGACGCTCTGCTGTATTGCCAAACCTTCTGCAACCTGGCAGAGGAGCAAGGGCTGGGCTATTGCTACCTCGGCACCACGGTGTACATGCCCCAGATGCTCATCAACATCCTGCAGCTGCCCCGCCTCGTCATGCCCGTAGCCACCATCACGCTGGGCTGGCCCGCCGAAGAGCCGCCCCTCTCCGACCGCTTGCCGCTGGCTGCCGTCATCCATCACGAAACCTACCGCGACTATACGCCCGCCCTCATCGACGAGTTCTACGGCCCCAAGGAGGCCCTGCCGGAGAACCGCCACTTTGTGGAAATAAACCGGAAGGAGACGCTCGCGCAGGTGTTTACCGACATACGCTACACGCGCAAGGACAACGAAGCCATGTCGGAGGGCATGATGGAGGCGCTCCGGAGGCAGGGCTTTCTGTAAAAAAGATGATGTCAGAGGTGCTTTAGGGGGCGATAAAACGGATTGGACGAACAGGTGCAAGAGGCTCCGTTTTGGTCTCCCGTTCATCCGGAAAACCGACCTGCTCCGCCTGAAGGTGCCTTTCAAGCCTCTTGAAGGATATGTTCAAGGGGCTTGAAGGTATCGTTCAAGAGGTTTGAAAGGCATCTCCAAGAAAGCCACACGTTAAGTGTCTGACAGTGAGAGTGTTGCAACAGCTACGCTGCCGGGCAACATTGGCAGCGTCAGTACCCGTGAATCTGAACACGAGAGAGCCCCGAGAGCCCCGGAAACAACACCCACCGGTATCGACAGACATAGGGAGCAAAAGCCGTATGCCACTAAAACAAAGTGCATCAAACCCATGAGGTTTGATGCACTTTTTGGCAAATTCAGCTGAAAGAATGCAGGGTACGTTGCCCGCAAAAACACTTCGGAGAACTCCGGACACTCGATCAAAGCTGTCCGAAGCATCATCCCAACCGCCAGAAAGCGGGCTGAACGCACCCCGAGCCGTGGTCTTTAATCCTGAAAGTAGACGCGCTTCACGCGGTTGCTGATACCGGTGAGCACCTCGTAAGGTATGGTGCCAAGCACGTCGCTCAGCACTGTAACGGGCAACGCATCGCCGAATATCTCGACCGTATCGCCCTCCTTGCAGGGTATGTCGGTTACATCTATCATGCAAACGTCCATGCAGATGTTGCCCACATACTGCGCCTGGCGGCCGTTTACCAAGCAGTAACAGCGCCGGTTGCCAAGATGACGGTTCAATCCGTCGGCATATCCTATCGGGATAGCTGCTATCACGCTGTCGCGCTCGATGGTTCCCTTGCGGCTGTAGCCCACGGTTTCGCCCGCCGGAACGCGGCGCAGCTGCAGGATAGTGGTCTTGAGAGTAGACACGTTGGCAAGTATCCGGTTGTCGCGGGGGTTGATGCCGTAGAGTCCAAGGCCCAGTCGGCACATGTCGAGCTGCCTTTCGGGGAAGTGTTCGATGCCTGCGGAGTTGTCGATGTGGCGCAATATCTTGTGGTCGAAGGCTGCCTGAAGCTGGCGGCTGCCCTTGTCGAAGCGCTCGAACTGGCGGGCGCTGAAGTCGTCGAAGCTGTCGCTGTCGGAGCCTACGAAGTGGGAGAATACCGAACGGGGGATGATGGCATTCTGGTGTTTCAGCCTGTCGATGAGCTTCTCCATGTCGTCCTCGGGGCTGAAACCGAGGCGGTGCATGCCCGTATCGAGCTTGATGTGGACGGGAAAGTCGGTTACTCCCTCCTTTTCTGCTGCCTTGATGAGGGCTTCGAGCAGGCGGAAACTGTACACTTCGGGCTCCAGGTCGTAGTCGAACATGGTCTTGAAAGCCGTCATCTCGGGGTTCATAATCATGATGTTGGCCGTAATTCCGTTGCGCCGAAGCGTCACTCCCTCGTCTGCAACGGCCACTGCAAGGTAGTCTACGCGGTGGTCCTGCAGCGTCTTGGCTATCTCCACGCTGCCCGCACCGTAGGCATCGGCCTTTATCATGCACACCAGCTTGGTTTCCGGTTTCATGAACGAGCGGTACCAGTTCAAGTTCTTTACCACGGCGTTCAGGTTCACTTCGAGCACCGTTTCGTGCACTTTCTGCACCAGAAGCTCCGTAAGCTGGTCGAAGCCGAACTGCCTGGCGCCCTTCAGGAGGATGACCTCATCGCGCAGGGAGCGGAAAACTTCGCTGCGGATGAACTGCTCTACGGTTGTGAAAAAGAATTTTTCGCCCACCCGTATCTCGCCGGCGGCAGCCGTGAGCCGCGGACCTATGCCGATAAACTTCTGCACGCCGCGCTTCAGAGCCAGGTCGGAGACTTCGCGGTAGAGCCTTGCAGGCTCCTCGCCGCTCTGGAAAATGTCGCTCAGTATGAGCGTGCGGCGCCGGCCTTTGTGGTCGGGGCGGCGGTTCATGAAGTCGAGCGCTATGTCAAGAGAATTGATGTCGGAATTGTAGGAGTCGTTGATGAGCGTGCAGCCGTGGCGCCCCTGCTTTACTTCCAGGCGCATGGCCACGGGTTCCAGCTGCTGCATGCGCTCGTCGAGGGCGTCGGCCCGCACACCCAAGTGCAAGGCCACGGCAGCACAGACGATGGAGTTGGTGATGCTGGCGTCGTCGATAAAGGGGATGCTGTACCAGTTCTCCTCGCCACCTTTATATATATAGGTAACGGTGGTGGCCGTTTCCTTCTTCTCTATCGACCTGACGTACATGGGCGCTTGCTTGTCCTCAAGGCTCCAGTACAGCTTTTCGCCGTTGTAATCGCACTCGTTCACCACCTTTGCAACAACCTCGTCGTCGGCGTTGTAGACTATTGTCCGGGCGTCATGGAACAGTACGAGCTTCTCTCTGCACTTGTCTGCCATCGTCGGAAAGTTCTCCTGATGGGCTGCGCCGAGGTTGGTGAGCACGGCGATGGTAGGCTGGATGATGTCGTGCAGCGCCAACATCTCGCCCGGTTGGCTGATGCCGGCCTCGAAAACGCCTACTTGCGTCTGCTCGTTCAGGAGCCACACGGAGAGCGGAACGCCTATCTGGGAGTTGTAACTGCGCGGACTGCGGGTTACGAAGAGCTGCGGCGAGAGCAGCTGATAGAGCCACTCCTTGACCATAGTCTTGCCATTGGAGCCGGTGATGCCCACGATGGGGATGTTGAACTCATCGCGATGACGCTCTGCCAGGCGCTGCAGAGCCTTCAAAGTGTCCATCACCTTGAGGAAGTTTGCACCCGGGTAATCCTGTGCATAGCCATGAGGCACGGCGGCAACCACGAAGTTGCGGACGCCGCGACGATAAAGTTCGCGAATGTAATTGTGGCCGTCGTTGCGTTCGGACCTCAGGGCGAAGAACAATGTTTCTTCCGGGAAGCAGAGCGAACGACTGTCGGTGAGGATGAAACCGACGTTGGCGTCGGCCTCTCCATAGCGGCGCGCACCTATCAGTGTGGTTACTTTTTCAATAGTATATGTCATCGTTTAATCGTTACTTTACGTCATGACATGCCGGCTGTAGGTGGCTGCAGCCCGCAAATCAGAGTGCAAATTTCGGATATTTTTTTGAAAGCAAGGATACTTTTAACATTGTTTTATCCATAAAGGCCTTATATTCGGCCGACTCGGGACTGAAGGGTTTGTGGGCAAGAGCATCGCGAATGGGCTTCCATTCGGCCAGGAATGCGTTGGTATCTGTCCCGAAGTAGGTGGCTGCAAAGCGTTCCCAGATGTAGTCTACGGCCTGCCGGGAGGGATGAAGCATGTCTGCATCGTAGAAACGGTAGTCGCGCAGCTCGTCGTTCAGCAGTTCGTAAGCCGGAAAATAGGTGGCAGCAAAAGCCGCGCCGGCCTCATCCGCCGTTGCCGGTTGCGGCAACAGCTTCAGCAATCGGTCAACAGCCAGCAGCAACGTGGCCTTTGACAGCTGGCTGCCATGATACCCGTACTTGCGGTAACGGATGGGACTCACGGTGAAAATGACCTTCACCTTTGGGTTCAGCTGCCGCAACAGGTCTACTGTCTCGGCCAGATAACGTGTGCATTCGTCAACATCCAACGCTTTTTCCGTAAAGAGCCGCTGCGGCCGCTTCATGCAGTTGTCAACGATTTCGCCCGTCTCTTTCAGGATGTAAACATGGTTGGTGCCCAGCGTGAGGACAGCTACCTGCGGGGCGGGAACACTCTCCCCCACCGTTGCTGCAAAGCGGCGCACGGTGTGCAGCACGCTGGCGGGGTTGTACATCACGCCGAACGGGTTTACCACAGCGCGGAACTTCTCCTCGCGGAAGCGCCGACCCATGTTGTCGGCAAAGCAACTTCCCACGAATAGCATGTCCTCGCAGGGCGCTATCTTCCATGCCGAAGGCTCGATGTTTACTTGTGTCCTAAATTCCATAGCTGGTGAGTAGCGCTGCTGGTTACTTGTATTTTTCAACGTTAAAGGAACGGTCGGCTGCCATGCGGGCCAGTGCCGCCTGCAGTATCTCTGCATGGTCGAAGGCCAGAGGAGGCAGTTCATGCAGCGAGAACCATTGTGCACGTGCAGCATCATCGCTGCCCGAAGCGGCTCTGATGGCAGGCAGCACGGTGTAGAAGGCTACCGTGACAACCCGCTCTCGTGGGTCACGGTCAACCTGCGAGAAAGCTCCAACCTGATAAATCTTGTCCACCTGCAGGCCTGTTTCTTCCTGTAACTCGCGGCGGGCGGCATCATCGGCCGTCTCGTCAATATTCATGAAGCCGCCCGGAAACGCCCAGCAGCCCTTGTAAGGCTCGTTCTTGCGCTCTATGAGCAGTATTTTAGCGTCGTTGCCATCATGGGCCAACACGACCATATCGGCCGTTACGGCCGGATGAGGATATTTATAGGTGTACATATTTATATGTTAACTGCGGCTCACTTGCATGCCCGTGTGGCTCAGCGACATGCGTACAAAGCGGGCGTTGTCGTTCAGCCGGTGATCCGAAAGCGTCTTGATGATGCGTGAGGCGGCCTCGGGATCCTTGGCTATCATGTACAGATAGCCGCCTCCTCCTGCCCCGGGGAGCTTGTAACCCAGGCAGAGGTCGTCGATGAGTGAGGTGAGATGCTGCACCGGCGGCGGGTTTGTGCCGCTGTCAAGCAGCTGGTTCTGCTGCCAGGTCTTGCGCACCAAGGCTCCCATTTCACTGAAGTTGCCACGCTGAATGGCCTCGTACATGGCGATGGAGTGCTCCTTCATCTCGCGCAGCAGGTTGATTTCATCGTGCTGATTGAGGAACATGCGGCGCACGATTTCCGCCAGTATGTTCTTTGCCGTTCGCGTTATGCCGGTATAATAGAGCAGATGGCAGCCGCTGTATTCGGCATCGGCGAACAGCGTATCGGGCAGCCAGCGCACCTCGGGAACCTGATTGAAACCGCGTGAGGTCTGCAGCAGCTTCACGCCTGATAAGATTCCGCCAAACTGGTCCTGCCATCCGCCGCCCGTGGTGAGCAGCTGTTCCAGCACTAACGTGCGCCGGCCAATCTCATTCTTGTCCCAGTTCAGGCCGCAGAAGTCATTCAGCGCGCCCAATACATTTGCCGCCAAGATGCTGCTGGTGCCCAATCCGGAGCCGGCGGGAATGGCCGAGAGAAGCGTCAGCTCAATGCCGCAGCCGAACGACTGCAGCTGTTCGTCCAAGCTCCTGAAGCTCTCCTGCGAGTAAGCAGGTACGAAACCGGCCAGCGCCAAGGCTGCCTTGGGGATGGAGAACGGGCTGCCCACGTGGTTAAAGTCAGCCAGTTGTTCGAACGTAGTCACCGTTTCGGCGGCACCGAGGTCTATACTTCGCAGGATGATGTGCGGCTTCGGGCAAGGCTTCACGTACGTTTGAATGGGCTGTTGACCATTGAGTTCGATGGCCAGATTAATGACATTGCCGCCTTCCATCAGGCAGTAAGGGGGCGTATCTGTCCATCCTCCGGCTATATCTATGCGCACCGGACTGCGTCCCCACACTATTTGATCGCGGTAGATGTTCATCTTCGGGCTTTGCTTATCGGACAGAACGGGAGCCGTGAGGCCGTGAGCCAGCAAGTTGAATGCCTGTTGCTCGCTCTCTGCTGATGCCTCTCCACGCAGCCGTTGCAGCTCCGAACGGAACATGGCATCGTGGATACGCGTCATCAGTGGCAGTGTTTCAGGCAACGGGTCGGGTGCAGGAATATTCATGGAAGCAAACTCCCGAGCCGCGTCCGATAAGTCCACTTGGTAAAAAACGCTGTGTTCGTGGTTCCTGGCCAGTGCCGGCCAATTGGCTGCCCGGAAGCGGCAGCGCTGTTCAGTGAGCCTTCGCAGGTTGGCCCGGGCACTTATCTCGTCGGCACTCAGCCTGCTGCTGTTCAGCCAGAGTTCGCGACCGGCTTCGTTGTCAGGTTCGTTGAGCATGAAGCGCAGCACGCTTTCGGCCTCTTCCACATTAGCCACAACGGGAAAAATGCGGGCCGATTGCAGGTCTTCTTTTCCCTCTATGCCCTCGCAGTCGATGCCTCTTTCGGCCGCCCAGTCCGCAAACGGGCGGCCCAGATACAGGGTATCGCCCAGCAACGGGCCGCGAAAAGCATCGTTGTAGCCGTAAGGTCGCACCGCAAAAGCATGCTCCCCTATCGGCACTAGGTCCACACACTGCCCGGCGTTCACCGTCAGTGTCCAGTCGTTTGCAGGCACTCCGGTAATGATAACGTCGTGAGCTACGGTCCACGACCTGCCAACACAGCTGTTCTCTATCCACAGGTTGCGGTTTGCCTCCGTTATTTTCATGCGCACGTCGGCATTCTGCACGAACATGGCAGGATGCGGTTTGAGCGAATGGTGCATGATTTCGCGCTGGTCGTTGACCAGGTTCTGGATGGCCAGAGTTGACGAAATGAGCTCGTGCGAGGTGCCGAAATGGTAGAATTCTCCACCCGGCAGGGGCAGCACAGCTACCTTGAGCTCGCGTATCTCGGCATCATCCAGCGTGGGATGGGTGCCCAGACAGCAGCCAAACTGGCCGTAGAGGTCGTAATTCTGCACCTGTCCGCCCCTCACGGAGTGCCTCATCAGCACTTTCACTGCCTTGTCCGAAAGCAGCCAGACGCCGATATCGGTCAGGTAGAAGTGTGACTTCCGCAGTTCTCCCAGCGCCTGTACGGAAGGCTTCTGCAACATACATTCCAGCACGGAGGGCGACTCGCAGGCCGATACAAACACGCCGTGGTTCTTTGCCGTCTCGGGGTCAAGCCAGAGACCGTAGCAAACCACGTCGGCCTCAGGTATGGGTTGCAGCGGCTCGGTGGCACGGATATACACGTCGCCGCTCACTATCATCGTGTGCAGACTGCGTGGTGCAGCCGCCATGATGCGGTCATAGAGGGGCAACTGGAGCGAAAGCAAGTCTTGCGAAAGCCGCTGCCCGCGCTCCCAACGGAACACGGGAATGGGCGTCAGCACCTTGCCCGACGGCGCGTAAGCAGGCAACCGGCGGCTCTGACCGCCCGCATGCAGCAGCAAACGGCGGTCGGCAGGCAGCCATTCGTCGAACGACAGCCCGCCTCCATCCTGCTCATAGCACGATTGCAGCAGCCAGGCAGAGCCTCCGCCGGAGCCGAGCTTGTGCCCCACGGGGTCGTTGGTGCAAAACCATTCGGCCTCGTCATAGCCCGTAATCTCATGGAAACAGCTCACGAGATTGGGCGGCAGCGACAGCAGCTTCTTCATGATTGCCTTGCTTCCGTATCGGTTCCGCGCTTGCGCCGGCACCATTCCATGAGCAGACCGAGCACGATGATGAGCGCCAACACGGCGTAGGCAACGTAGGCAACGGTCTCTGTACGGCCCACGCTCTTGGGGAAGAAGCTGAGCACTACCTCGTGTTTGCCCGGCTTAACGCGCAGGGCGCGGAGGATGTAGTTTACTCGTCCCACGCCTGCTGGTTGCCCGTCGACGGTTGCGGTCCATCCCGGATAGTAGATTTCAGAGAACACCACCACTCCTCCTACGGTGCTGTTGACCTCGTAAGTGAGCTCATTGGGCTCGTACTGCTTCAGTACAACGGTGGCATTCATGTCGGGCGCCTCGCGCTTGGGCATGCTCCCGAGTTCCGGTTCAAACTTCCTGTCGGCCACGGCCTCGTGCCGCAGGCTCATCTTTCCTACGCTCTCTATCTCCTCGTTGGCATTGTCAACGTATGTAATCTTATCCACGAACCACGCGTTGCCATACGCATAAGGGTTCTGAATGGGCACCGTGCGGCCTTGTTGCAACGGTAGAATAACGTACTTGGTATTGAGCATGTTGAGCACCGGATAGAGGCTGTCGCCCGGCACCTGCGTCATGTCGCCGTTGGCCTGGGCTATGGCGGGCATCATCTTGCGCATCTCGGGGCCTATGTAGGCATCTATCATTTCCTGATAGCGGCGCAGCTTGGCTGCGTGGTAGCCCCCTATGCTCTTGTGATAGTAGGATGTCTCGTTCTCGTTGAAGGTGTTCGAGGCCAGGTTCAGCACCCGGTAGTCGAGGCTCTTGTCACGCAGAATCTGCTGGTCGGTGGCCGTCATGGGCTGCGGTTGGTCGCGGAGGCTCTTCTCCACGAACATGTCATCGTTCAGGTAGCGCTTGTTCACCTGCCACATGTCGAACAGGCAGAGCACCGTGATGCCTGCCGTCATCATGACGGCATTGAGCTTGCGCGCCTTGTAAAGCAGCAGGAAGAGCGTACCGATGACGATAATCCAGAAGCTGCGCCAGCAATCCGAGGTGAACATAGCTTCGCGCATGGCGGCTATGTTGCCCGTAATGCGGTTGAGCACGTCGGGCGTCATGCCCTGTATCTGCGAGAACATGCTCACTTCCTGGGGGTTGGTGAAGTCGAAGAAGGCGCCCGGCATCAACCCCATGAGCAGGCAGAGACCGGCCGTAAGGGCCAAGCTGGTGTAGAGCCACTTCGCTTTCAAAGTCAGCACATCAGGCTCGTCGACTATCCGCTTGAGCCCCATCATGGCCAGCAACGGGATGGTGAACTCGGCAATGACGAGGATGGACGACACCGTACGGAACTTGGAGTACAGCGGAATGTAATCAATGAAGAAGTCGGTAAAGGGCATGAAGTTCTTGCCCCACGACAACAGAACCGACAGCACCGTAACTGCCAGCAGGCACCACTTCATGGGTCCCTTCACAATAAACAAGCTCAAGACGAACAGCAGCATGACAAAAGCGCCCACGTACACCGGCCCGCTCGTTCCCGGTTGGGTGCCCCAGTACTGCGGAATGCCGTCGTACAGGCCCGGCAACATCTGCTGCAGCTCGCCGTCGGCCTTCTTCATGGCCGTCTGGTTGTGGCTCAACGGCACCGAGGCGCCGCCCTTTGCGTTGGGTACAAGCAAGGTGAGCGTCTCGTCAATGCCATAACTCCACTGCGTGATGTAGTCTCTGTCCAGTCCGCTATTTGTCTGGTTAGCGGCGTTCTTCTTCACCAGTTCGCTCTTGCCGCGCATGCTTTCCTGCCCGTACTGCCACGTATGATAAAGGTTACTCATGTTGATGCAAACGCCGATGGCTGCACCCGCCACGCAAACCAGCGTGGCCTTAAAGAAGCGGCGGAGCTGTTTTTCCCTGACGGCCTGCGCCAAGTAGGCTATGACCATGAAGAGAATGATGAACAGATAGTAGTAAGTCATCTGCACGTGGTTGGCCTTCACCTCGAAGGCAGCAAACACCGCAGTGAGTATGAGGCCCCACAGATACTTGCCCCTGTAGGCCATCACCACGCCTGCTATCATGGGTGGAAGGTATGCAAGGGCCATTACTTTCCAGATGTGGCCGGCAGCTATGATGATGAAGAAGTAGCTGGAGAAGGCCCAGATGACTGAACCAAGGATGGCGAGTTCCTTGCGGAAGTCGAATGCACGCAACAGGATGTAGAAGCCCAGCAGGTAGGCAAACACGTACCACACATTGTCGGGCAGCCAGAGGTGATAGGCATTCATCACCTTCTGCAGGCCGTCGGTACTGGTGTACGAGGGCGCCGTCTGGTATGTAGGCATGCCGCTGAAGGTCGAATTGGTCCACCGCGTGCGCTTGCCGGTACGCTGCAGGTACTCCATCTGCTCCTGTCCGGCGCCCCGGCCGGCCGAGGCATCGTGCTGGTAGAGTATCCGCCCGTCGATGTCGGCTGGCATGAAATAAGCAAAAGAGATAACTGCAAACATCGCGACAGCGGCGATATCCAGCCAATATTTCTTCAATCTGTCCATCTGTATAGGTTGTTATGATGCTGCAAAGATAGACAATAAAAACGAAAAAATAAAGAAATGGAGATACGAAATACAGCCTGCACGGCTTGCCGGTTGCTATTTCAGCGTTACTGCCGGCATAAAGGCAGCTGACCGGAGGGTGCAGACGCGGATGCTGAAGCTATCGGTCGGGAACTTCCGACAGGTGTCAAACATGAATGTGACACTTGTCACACAATCGTTCGACACCTGTCGAAAGTTCCCGAAAGCATCCTTTTGCACCTCCGCTGCCGCGTTTTTGCACCCTGCGGGGCATTAATCTTCCGTGTCAATGCTTTGCCGTGAGGCTTTTTTTGCTTAACTTTGCATCATCAACAACAGGCGGGGCCTCGGCTCCGCAAATTCCTTCGAGCACATGAATGTACAGAAAATAGGCATCATAGTGGCCATGGACAAGGAGTTCAACCAACTGAGCACCCTCCTTGACCAGAGCCACACAGAGCGCCGCAACGGCCGCAACTTCGTGACAGGAGACATCGGCGGCAAGCAAATCATCATGCAGCAATGCGGCATAGGCAAGGTAAATTCGGCCGTGGGAGCCGTGGAGATGATAGACAACTACCATCCCGACCTGGTTATCTCCACCGGAGTGGCAGGCGGGGCCGACACGACTCTGAACCCCACCGACGTGGTGGTGGCTTCTGCCTGCACGTATCACGACGCCTACTGTGGCACCGAGGTGGAGTTTGGGCAGATAATGGGCATGCCCGCCCGCTACCATGCACCGCAGGAACTGGTGGCCAAGGCGCTGGCCGTAAGTTGCGGCGTAACCATCAGGAGCGGGCTTACGGTGTCGGGAGAGTGGTTCGTTGACAGCCGCGAGAAGATGCAGGAAATCCTCTGCCGCTTCCCCGATGCCGTGGCAGTCGACATGGAGAGCTGCTCCATTGCCCAGACCTGCCACCTCTACCAGACGCCGTTCATCAGCTTCCGCATCATCAGCGACGTGCCGCTCAAGGACAACAAGGCCGCCCAATACTTCGACTTCTGGGCCCGAATGGCAGAAGGCAGCTTCAATGTCACACGGTCGTTCCTCCAGAGTTTATGATACGGGAGGCCGGGACATAACCGTTTACGAATTAATTTTATGATTATGAACAAGATACCATCATTTACCATCAATCACGAAAAGCTGCTCCGAGGCATCTACGTGAGCCGAAAAGACGAGGTGGGTGGCGAGGTCGTCACCACGTTCGATATCCGGATGAAGGAGCCGAACCGTGAGCCAGCGCTCCATCCCGGTGCCATCCACACCATCGAACACCTGGCCGCAACCTTTCTGCGCAATGATGCAGCGTGGAAAGACCGCGTTATCTACTGGGGCCCCATGGGCTGCCTGACGGGCAACTACCTGCTGTTAAGGGGCGACCTGGAGAGCCGCGACATCGTTGAACTGATGAAACGGACTTTCAGCTTCATTGCAGCGTTCGACGGAGAGATACCCGGCGCGGCTCCAAAAGATTGCGGCAACTGGCTTCTTCATGACTTGCCGATGGCCCGCTGGGAAGCAAGAAAGTTCCTGACCGAGGTTCTTGAGCAGATAACCGACGCCAATCTGGTATACCCTGTATAGGGTGTTAGGTGTTGGGTGATAGGTGTTGGAGGTTCGGGTGATAGGTGTTGGGTGATGGGTGTTAATGGTTTGTTTTGCGGAAAATAATCTTCTACGTTCCAACTGTCTTCTTTTCTGAAGTCGGAACAAGTGGAACTGGCATTTCATTAACACCCATCACCCATCACCCAACACCCAAATTACCACCCAACACCCATCACCTAAAGCTCCAACACCCATCACCCATCACCCCAAATGATTGAGAGCATAGACGTAGGCGCCCATGGATATGGCGGCACTGGCACCCATCCGGGTGCGTACAACGCCCACTCGCTTAACGGGATCGTAGTCTACCTGCTCGTCTGTTCCGGGTATATTGATTTTTACGGCACCGCCTTTCACGAAGTCGGCGAACTGTGCCGGGTCTTCCAGATTGTAGACCCGCATCTGCATGTGGCCCACTTCGTCGCCGCTGAACATCTTGAGCTTGCTGTTCATCTCGGCCACCAGAGACGGGAAAATGAGGTCGGAGCTGTGGGCAACGCCGCCCCCTATCACCACCAAACCATCCACTATGGTGTCTGCCATGGCAATAGCATCGCCGGCAACTTCACCCAGTTCGGCGAATGCCTGCCGTGCCGCAGCCTGGTCGCCGGGACGTTTGCCGTTGCAGATGTCGGCTATCTCCTTCGGCGTAAGGTCGGTCCGGTCGCCGGAGAGCTCACGGTACACGCGCTTCACGGCACGTATGGAGACGCCCTCCTCGGCAATGCAGTCGCGATACTTCTTGTTGCGGAAGCACCAGATGTCGCCTCCCACGCCGTTATCTCCTAAGAGAAGCTCGCCTCCAGTCACCACTCCGGCGCCGAAACCCGTGCCGAACGTGATGCCCAACAGGTTCCTGTAACGCTTCGGACTGCCGGCTTCGGCCAGCCTACGGTTCACCTCCGGCAGTGCTCCTGCCATGGCCTCGCCGTATGCAAAGAGGCTTCCGTCGTTGTTGATGAATACGGGAATGCCGAATTTCCGCTTCAGGAAAGGCCCCAGGGGGATGCCTCCGCGGAAGGAGGGGAAGTTGGGCAGGTCGCCGATAATGCCGTTTTCGTAGTCTGCCGGGCCCGGGAAAGCGAAGCTGATGGCCGAAGGCAGAACGGGCACTTGCTCTCTTACACGGCCGAAACCGGTAACAAGCTGGCCCAGGCAAGCCTCCAGATTGTCGGCCCGGGACGGCAAGGAGAACGGTTCCACTATCTCCCGGCCACCCTGCATGGCGGTGAACACGAAGTTTGTTCCACCCGCATCGAGTGTCAGAATGACACGTTTGTCATTTTCAAAATTCATATTTTCAGGTTTTACAGGTTATTGTCTGAACCGCACATAGGCCTTGATGGTTCCGCACTGCCGCCCCTCCGAGCGGCCGTAAGGACGGATGGTGTAGCGCCCTACGGCAGCCGGAACGATGAAGGTCTCGGCATAATGCACCACGAAAGGCTCGAAGGCACCCGACTGACTCTCAACTACAGCCTCGTCGCCCTCAACGAGATTGAGCACGTTAACGCCTCCACAGGTGTGGTGCTCCACCGGTTTGGTGAACCAGTGACGCCGGGTTTCGATGAATTCGTTCTCGTGCAGGCCGGTGCGTTCTTCCTTCCAGCCGTCGCCCCGGGCCACGGTTTCAACGTGGTTCACGAGGTTCTTGCGCGTAAAGCCGGTGTTGCGCTCCCACTGGATGACGTGTGCGCCGTGGCCGATGTTGATGGGTCGGGGCAGTCCGTCAAGCCCCAGGCGCCCCCAGTCGTACAGCTTGAAGGTGAAGATGCTGGGCGTTGCGCTGATTTCGAGCACCATGGCGCCGGCTCCGGAGCAGTGAATGGTGCCCGCGGGGATGAGGAAGTGGTCGTGTTTCTTGGCCGGCCACTGGTTCACGTAGCGCTTTACATCGAACTCGCCGCCCGTATTCTGCGCCTCTTCCAGGGCCGAAATCATCTCTGATGAGTCCACTCCGTCCTTCAATCCAAGGAAAACAGTCGCCCCATCCTCGGCATCCAGCAGGTAATAACTTTCGTCCTGAGTGTACCAGATGCCGAAAGTATCGCGTATGTACTGCGTAGTCGGGTGCACCTGCAGGCTCAAGTTGCCGCCGCCGATGGTGTCAAGGAAGTCGAAGCGGATGGGGAAATCCTGCCCGAAACGGGCCTCCACGGAGCCTCCGAGCAGAGCTCTCGTCTGACTGAACACGAGGTTGTTGGCCGGCATCTCAAACAGTTGACCGTCCACCTGCAGCATGAGACTGTTCTCCTCGGGCACGCAATCGAAGCACCAACCGTAGTTCTGCTGCGCGGGGTCGAGGCCGCACACGCGCTTCATCCATTGCCCGCCCCACGGCGCAGGGTCGAAGAAGGGCACCACGCGGAACGGTCTGCGGGCCGTGAGTGCCAACCCTTGGAGCATGGTAGCACCCGAAATCATCTTCGGATGGCCCTCGATGGTGGTGTCGAGCCAGAAGTCTACGCGCTCCATCAGCCGCTTTTTAAGATTGTCGCACACAATCCAATCCACGAAATAGCCACGCTTGTACTGCTTGCTCGGCATCTCCTCGCGGTTACGGACGCCAAGTCCGTCGATGATGTGGCGGCGCTCCCGCTGCTGTATCTCCCACCGGGGCATGTCTGCATAGACAAGGATTGAGGGCCGGCTGACCACCTCGGCCGCGCCGTGACCGTACACCAACACGGGCCCGCGGGCCTGCTCAATCTGTTGCCGGCAGGCCTCCACCCGCTCCGGACACAGGAAATCGGCGTACGAGAAGCTGGCTCTGCGGCCGAAGAGGCGGTCGTCGGTAACCCACGGATGCGTCATGCGCTCCGTCTCCTCTGCAGGTTTAAAAAGGTCGTTCGTGTTGATGAAGGTCACGCCGGGCAGCGTTCGCAGCTGTGCCGCCAGCTCTGTGTGCAGCACCCCCTGGTAACATTCCACCGCCGCCACGCAGTTCTGGCCGTGCGGCTGCATGGCTTCAGCGAGCCTGCCCAGTATCTCCGGCCAGCCGGAGCACATTGTTCCCGCCACCGGAGTGTAGGGAAACTTGTCGTAATTGCTTGTTCTCATTTCGTTGTTCGTCATTTTAGTTTGTAGGTGTTGGCATTTGTCGTTTCCATGTCTGCGGCCGTTAGCCACCGCAAATTTAGCAAATTCCGCGCAAACAGGCAATCATTCGGCCCTCTTTTTGCCGGCAGCAGTTGCGATGCCGGCCGTTTTCGCCGACCGAACCGACAGACATCACACGGCTCGAACGATAGCAGCAGATGGGCAGAATGTCAAGAAATCATGCCTGAAAAACGTGCATCGGTTTTACGCGAAACAGCAAACGGAAAAGCCGGAAACATGCTCCTTGAGCACTGAAAACCATCTTCTGCCTGCATAAAGCTATGCTTCAGGAGTCCCGAAGCTATGCTTTAAAGAGCCTGAAGGATAGCTTCAAGGGGCCAAAAGCATAACTCTTTGGGCCGAAAAACATAGCCTTTGGCGTGCTGAAAGCATCGTTCAAGCCCTCCGAAATCATCCTTCAAAACCCAACGCTCTGATTATCAGTAAATTAACAAACGTCGTTTTTAGCGCGTATTTGCAGCCTACCGGCCGCCTCGCAGGCTACACGCAAAACCTGAAGGGGCGTTTGTAAAGAATAAGGAGAGGGATTTTTCGGCGCCTGCAAGTAAAGAAAAAGCCCCTTCTCCATCATCGGAGAAGAGGCTGAAAAGGGCTGTTGCAGCCGCTGCAGGATTAACGCGCACTTACCGGGCGGTCCTTCTTGGCGGCGCCGAAGTGCCTGTTGGGCTCCGGACCCATTACGAATTCCAGCGTTCCACCGCGCATGATGTCCTGATAGGTCACGTAGCTGCGGGTGTACTTGCGGCCGTTGAGGCGGGCGCTCTGTATGTACACGTTGCGGTCGCTGTTGTTGTGGGCAACCACGGTGAACTTCTTTCCGCCGGGCAGGTTGACCGTTGCGCGGGCGAACGACGGACTGCCGAAGACGTAAACGCCGTTGGACGGGTTGACCTGATACAGGCCCAAGGCCGATGATACGTACCAGGCAGACATCTGACCGCAGTCTTCGTTGCCTGCATAGCCATCGGGCTGGGCCACGTAAAACTGCTTCTGCAGAGCCCGTACGCAGGCTGCCGTCTTGTACTGAGCACCGGCGTAGGCGTACAGATACGGTATGTGGTGGTTGGGCTCGTTGCCTTGGGCGTACTGGCCCACCATGCCCGATACGTCGGGTGGTGCTCCCTCGCCCAGGTCACCCTCGGCTACGAAGAGGCTGTCGAGGTTCTTCACAAAGGCTGCATCGCCGCCGTGGCAGGCTATCAGGCCCTCGGGATCCTGCGGAACCATGAAGGTGTACTGCCATCCATTGCCCTCCGTAAAGTCTCCAACGCCATCGCGGTGGTTGGCGAGGAAGGGGTTGTAGGGCTCGTACCAGCTGCCGTCGGCCATCTTGGGGTGTATTTTGTTGATTTTGGTATCGAAGAGCAACTGGTAGGAATTGCTGCGTTTGAGGAACGTCTGGTAGTCTTCCGTGCGCCCCATACGCTTGGCCATGAGGGCTGTACCGCGGTCGTCGGCGGCATATTCGAGGTTAATGGAAGTGGCCTCGCGCTTCTTGTCGGCCGGTATATAGCCGTAGCGCATGAACTCGGGCACACCGTTCTGCTTGTCGTAGGTGCCTGTTGCAATCATGGCATTGACTGCCTTGGTGGCATCGAAGCCGCGGAAACCCTTCAGATAGGCATCGGCCAGAACCGGCACACTGCTGTAACCGGGCATACAGTTGGTCTCGCCAGAGAGCAAGGGCCAGATGGGCAGCTTGCCGTTTTGGTCGTAGATGCTCAGCATGGAGTTCATCATGTCGTCTATCTTGTCGGCAACCAGGACGGTGAAAAGCGGATGGAGCGTGCGGTAGGTGTCCCAGAGAGAGAAGGTGGTGTAGTTCCTGAACTTGTTGTTCGTGTAGATTTTGTCGTCCATTCCGCGGAAGTCGCCGTTGACATCGCAGTACTGGGTGGGGGCAATGAACATGTGGTAAAGGGCCGTGTAGAACACTTTACGCTCCGATTCGGATGCGCCCTGGATGTCGACAACACCCAGTTGCCGGTTCCACTTGTCTGCGGCAGCCTTGTGGGTAGCGGCAAAATCCCAGCCCGGAAGTTCCTGCTCCATGTTCATCTTGGCGTTGGTGCAGCTCACGGACGAGATGGCCACCTTTACGAGAACATCCTTTACATCGTCGGCAAAGGATGCCACGCTCTTGACGTTGCGGCCCTGCAGTTCGTCGTGGCCAATCCTGTCGTCGCCCAGGAAGGTGTCGAGGCTCTTTACGGGCTTGCTGAACTTGGCGTAGAAAAACACCTTGTGGGTGGGCGCCCAGCCGTGTACGAAGCGGTAACCCTGCACGGTGTAGTCGTCAACTCGCTGCACATACGACTCGTAGGTCTTGCTGTCAATGCCGTTGGCCAAGTCAATCAGCACGCGCGGAGTTCCCGCAGCGGTGTACTGATAGTGGTGCATGCCCACGCGGTCGGTAGCAGTAAGCTCGACCTTTACGCCATTCTTCAGGTCTACCTGGTAATAGCCGGGCGCAGCCTGCTCGTGCTCATGGTCGTAATAGGAAGAAGCAGCGCCCTGGATGTTGTCCTGCCGGCCGGTGGCGGTACGCAGCGTGCCCGAGTAAGGCATGAAGCTGACGTCTCCAAGGTCAGCGCAGCCGGTTCCGCTCAGGTGAGTATGGCTGAAACCGATGATGATGCTGTCGCTGTAATGATAGCCGGAGCACCAGTCCCAGCCCTTGAAGATGTTCATGGGGCCAAGCTGAACGGCTCCAAAGGGCACGTTGGCACCCACGAACACGTGCCCGTGGCCGCCTGAACCGATAAAGGGGTCGACGCTGGCGGCATTGTCATGCTGTGCTTGTACGTTCATGGAAAACGCTGCCAAGATGATGCCGAGAGCGACGGAAAGTCTGATTATTCTCATGTTTACTGTTGATTTAAGTCTTTTGTGAATGATATCGGCAGAGCCAAAATCGGCAAAGAGGAGATGGGAAAACCGTCCCCATCCCCTCTCATGCCTGTTTGGCAATCTGTCAGCTGCCGCTGTTGCTCTTCTGGTAGCCCTCGTTCTGGGTCAGGTTAGGGTTGCGCTGAATCTCATTCAGAGATATAGGCCAGAGCAAATCGGTCTGCTTGAAGACAGCGCCGGAGCCGTTGGTAGCCCCGATGAGGTCAACATAGGTAACCTTGCCGCTGTGCATGGCGGTGTCGATAACGGGGAACTTGCCCGTGCGCACGCAGTCGTCCCAAATCTTGAACTCCAGCGGGAACTCGCGCAGGCGCTCGGTCCAGCAGGCCTCGATGAAGGCTTGCTTGGAGAGACTCTGCAGCGACGAGGTGAGCTGTGCTACGCTTTTGCCGAGTGCGCGGCTCTGTACTTGGGCCAGATAGCCGGCAGCCTCGGCCGTTACTCCTGTGGTCTGGGCAATGGCCTCGGCAGCATCGAGCAGCGTTTCTGCATAGCGGTAGATGTTCCAGTCCTTGGTTCCACGGCCCGTAATCTCCATGGCATTCTGGTCAAAGTAGTACCAGCAGCCTATCTGGTCATAGTAAGCGGGGTCGGTATTGGCCACTCCCTGCTGCGTCGGCATGGTCCATGTCTTGGGCTCCTTCTTGCCGTCCTTCTCGTAGTTCACGTTGGTATAGGATGTGGCAAAGAACTGCTTCTCCTGTCCGCGCAGGTCATCGGCCGTGTAGATGTTGAGGTAACGGCCGTAAGGACCGAACACTCGCTCGGTGATGGCGTACTTGTTGAAGGTACCGGTAGCCGAAGAAGTGAAGGCGTAGGTGGGCCACCAGCCGCTGGTAGCTATGGTGTTGTCGAACTCCTGGGCGTAGATGACCTCCGGAAGGTCGTCGGTCGTGCGCAGTTTATTGTACGCGCTGCCGAGTGTACGGTCCGAGTTCTCGGTCAATTGGTACTTACCGGAGTTGATGATGTCCTGTGCCATGGCCGCCGCATTGGTATAGTCGCCCTGGTACATGTACACATCGGTGAGCGCCATCTCGGCCACGTACTTCGTAATACGGTGCTTGGCGTTCTGCCAGGTGTCGGCCTTGAGCACGCTGACGGCATCCTTCAGGTCCTGTACAACCTGCTTCATCACCTCTGCCTTGGCCGTGCGGGGCAGCATCATGTCGTCATCGGCACTGGAATAGGCCGTCATAGAGAGGGGCACATCACCGAAAGTCTTGACCAAATAGAAGTAGTTCTGGGCGCGGAAGAACTTTGCCTCGGCTATGTATTGCTCCTTGTTGGCCGCAACGACGGCAACTTCAGGATTCGCGATGTTGTTTATCACGCTGTTTGCTACGTTGATGGCATCGTAGCAGTTGTCCCAAACGCCGTCCATGGTGCCCGATACGTTGTTCGTCTGACCTTGCCTTTCCAGTTCGCGCGCATACTGGCAGACGTTCTCCTGGCCCTCATAGGAATTGCGGAAGTAACCGGTCAGCATGGCCGTAACTGAAGCAAACGGGCCTATGTACGCACTGCCGGCGCTGGAATACTCCTCGATGGAGCCGTTGCGGTACAGGTAGTTCACCTGTCCAAGGAAATGATTGTCGGTCTTGTTGAAGTCTTTCCCGGTCAGAATGGAGTCCGTCTCTTCTTTCAGGAAATCGTTGCAGGAAGACAGAAGCAGGCCTGCACAAGCCGCAAATATAAATATCTTTTTCATATCTTACATTCTTTTCTGTTGGTAGTCGATGTTTAATTAAAAGGTTACGTTCACACCTAAGGTGAATGTTCTTGACCTCGGATAAGAGTAGAAGGTCATGTTTTGGCCGAACTGGCTGCCCTGTGAGGTCGATTCCGGGTCGTAGCCGTTGAAGTCCTTGGAGCATAAAAGCAGCAAGTTGCTGCCACTCACGTAGAGCCGAAGTGCCTGCAGACCAATGCTCTTGCAAAGTTCGGGCTTGAAAGTGTAACCCAACTGCAGCATGTTGAGGCGCAGGTAAGAACCGTCGGAAATCCAAGAAGAGTCGACGGTGGTGTCCTGTCCGGCGTGGTTAGAGTTGGCTAAACGAATCATCTGCTCCATGGTACCGGGGTTGGTGCCGTCGTATGCGTCGTAAAGAATGTTGGTTAAACCGTTCGTAATGCCAAAACGGTCGTAGGTGGGATGGTAGAACTGCTGCATGGTCTCAACTCCCCAAACGAACTGCCAGTCCATTGTCAGGTCCCAGTTCTTGTAACTGAGCGTGTTGCTGAAGTCGCCCGTCCAGTCAGGAAGTCCCTTTCCGAGTATCATCTTGTTCTCCGAACGGTTCGGACGGCCCACTTGTTTGAGCTCGCACTTGCCTGCCTGGTAGTCTTCTGTTGTCCAAACGCCATAGCGCTTGTAGCCGTAGAAGCTGCCCATGCTCTCACCTACGCGCAGAATAGCTTCCGATCCGCCTACCCAACCCAGGAGTTCAATGTCCTCATCGTTGTCTCCCAAGTGCAGTATCTTGTTCTTGTTGTAGTTCAGGTTGAGTGAGGTTTGCCAGGTCAGATCACTGGTGCGTACCGGATAAGCGGTAACCATCATGTCGAGACCGGAGTTCTTCACCGAGCCTATATTCTTGAACTGAGTCTGGAAACCGGTAGAATGAGGGACGGGACAGTTAAGCAACAGGTCGGTTGTTTTCTTGTAGTAATAGGATACATCGAAGTTCAGACGGTTCTGGAAGAGGCCGAGTTCGAAGCCGATATCAAACTGTCCGGTCTTCTCCCACTTCAGGTCCTTGTTCATCATTGAGCTCAGGTAGAGATACGAAGCACGCGAACCGTCGAGCAGCAAGGTGCCTGCGCTGGTCTTTGCCAGTGAGTTGTAGGTTCCTATTTCGGAGTTACCGGTCAGGCCGTAGCTGGTGTGCAGCTTCAGGTTACTTATCCAGGTAACGGGCTTCATGAAGTCTTCTTCGGACACAATCCATGCCAGACCGGCCGATGGGAAGAACGCATACTTGTTGTTTTCACCGAACTTGGAGGAGCCGTCGATACGGCCCGTCACGGTTGCCGAGTAGCGATCCTTGAGCGTATAGGCCAAACGGAGGAAGTAGGAGTTCATGGTCCACTTGTCGACATTCGACGTGGGCGACTCCGGGTTAGTGCCTACGCTCATGTTATTGTCCTCGTAGAAGTCATCGGGGAAGCCCTCGGTAACGGATCCGTTGGAACGAGAAGTGAAGCCGGTCCACGACAAACCGAGCATGGCATTGAGCCTGTGCTGCTCCAGAGTCTTGTTGTACGTGAGGTAGGTTTCCTCCTGCCAGTAGAGGTTAGAGCGGTGTGAGCTCTCTGCGCGGCCGTTAGGCATGGAGATGTTGTTCAGCGTCGTGGAGGCGTAACGGCGGCTGTCGATGCCGTGCCAGTCGATACCGAGCTGCGTCTTGAGGTCGAGTCCGGGCAGCAGATGGAACGTAAGGGCTCCGTTACCGAATATCTGAGTGTTGTAATACAGGCGCTTCTGCAGTTCCAGAATCATCACCGGGTTCGACATTCCCTCAAAACCGAAGCGGTCCGTCATGGCACCCGGAGAAGCCGACGTGGTGTAGTTGCCCGTGTCGGGTTCGCGAAGCGGAAGCCAGGGCAGCATCTCTATCATCGTACGACGGGCCTCCTGTCCGCCTCCGAAGGCGTCGGTAAAGCGGCCCCACATGTGGTTCACCATCAGGTTCACGTTCGTTGTGAGCCATGAGGTGGGGTTGGCGTCGTAGGCCATCTTGGCACTCACGCGCTTGTTCCATGTGTTCTTCATGATGCCTTCATAGTCAGAGTAGTTGAGGAAGGCACCCACCGACGAGCTCTTACCCGACTGCTGGATGTTAATCTGATGGTTGTGAGAGATGGAGGTACGGGTAGCTTCGTCCTGCCAGTCGGTGTCGTAGAGCGGATTACCCTGACTGTCAAAGTACCTGCTGTCCGTAAACCAGTCGGTGCGGTTGAGCGACCAGCTGGTGCCGTTGTACTTGTTTTCGTTCTCCAGTCCCTTCATCCAGGCCTCGCACCATTCCTGCGCGTTCAGCACATCCATCTTGCGGGCCATGTGGCGCAGGCTTACGGAGCCCTGGTAGCTTATCTTCGTGCCCGTTTCGCCCTTGAGTCCGCGCTTGGTTGTTACCATGATAACGCCGTTGGCACCACGGGCACCGTAGATGGCGGTGGCCGAAGCGTCCTTGAGAACCTCCATCGACTCGATGTCGTTGGGGTTAACGAGTGCGAAGTTGTTCATCACCACGCCGTCTACTACATACAGAGGGTCGGAGCTGGCGTTGATGGTTGCCATGCCGCGGATGATGACACGAGGCGTAGAAGTTGCGATGTCGTCGGAGTTGGAGAACACGTTTACGCCGGCAGCCTTACCGCGCAGGTTGTCCAAAGCCGAGAAGTTCTGGGCCTTGAGCATGTCTTCGCCCTTGGCAACGGAGATAGATCCCGTTACGTCCGACTTGCGCATGGTGCCGTAACCCACAACAACCACCTCGTCGAGTACGGCGCGGTCCTCGGTCAGTGTTATCTGCAGCGTGGAGCCATTGCCCACAGTAACGGTCTGGGTCTTGAACCCGATGTAAGAAACTTGCAGCTTGTCGCCGGGCCGGGCCTGCACGGTACAGCGGCCGTCGACGTCGGTAGCGCCGCCTGCCTTGGTCGAAACCACCAGCACGCTGGCACCGATAACGGGCTCATTGTTGCCGTCTACCACCGTTACCACGATGTTGTTTCCCTGCTGCACGGCCTCCAGGCCTGCCAACTTTGCCTTGCCCGTTCCGTTTCCGGCAAACGCAGGAGCAGCAAAAGTCATTGTACATGCAGAGAGAAGTAAAAGCGAATAGCTCATCGCTTTCTTGATTTTCTTTTCTTCTTTGCTCATAGGTTTTTAAGTTATTATTAGGGTGAATATCTCCTATTGGTTGCAGTTGCTTAATGTTTCGGCGCCATGACGCCACTGAGGTTACAGTAGTGCGTTCGCGTTAAGTCACAAGTTTATGTTTAGTAAGGGCGCATCAAGCTGTTGGCTTGTGCTTCATCGGCAAAGTTAAAACATTTTTTGCAGCCTGCAACTTGTTGCTCTCACTTTTTGGTTAAATATGTTTAAACTGCCCGTTCCGCAGCCCCAGCGCGACCGCTCACCGCTGCCGGCGGCACCCTGGCAGCCCTCCGGTCTTCCGCCTGCACTTATATAAATAAGGTGGAGCCGCCCGGCAATAAAACGGAGAGTGATACGTTATGCTAAAAAACGCATCAACATGAAACATAAACTCTTTACCATCCTGCTGCTGGCCTACACCTCGGCCGCCTCGGCTCAGGCTCCCACGGGCACCTTCTCCGTAACACCAAAAGTTGGCGTAAGCCTTGCCAACCTGACCGACAACGAACTTTACATTGACGTAAACGAGAAACTGGACTCCAAGTTCAAGGCCGGTTTCACCGCCGGAGCCGAAGTGGAGTACCAGGCCCTGCCCGCTCTGAGCGTTTCGCTCGGTGCCTTCTACACCACCCAAGGCTGCCGTTATGCCAACTTCAGTATCAACGAGGGCGGCAATCCGAACACTTACACCGGCATTGCTGCCATGAGAACCAACCTCGGCTACGTGCAGTTTCCGCTCTTGGTTAACTACTACATAGCCCGCGGACTGGCCGTAAAGGCCGGCGTACAGCTGGCTGTGCTCACCAACGCACGCACAAGCCACGAGGAAACTCATTACACCGCGGACCCTGATACGGGCGAGAAAACCTACGGAGAGACGCAGGATATCAAGACAGATGTAAAGGAGATGTACCGCAAGACGGACGTAGCCATCCCGCTGGGCCTCTCGTACGAGTACGAGCACGTGGTGATAGATGCACGCTACAACATCGGACTGACGAACATCGACAAACTTTCCGACGACCTCAAGGTAAAAAACAAGGCCTTCACCATCTCCGTAGGTTACAGGTTGAACCTGTAACCCGGGCCCCGTACTCGGCTCCGGGCACGCTGCGGCAGCCATGCGGCAATCATCTGCAACCATTCCTTTCGGCTGCCTGAAAACTGCCCGAAGGGGTGCAAAAGATGCCTTTCACCAACTTTCGACACCTGTCGCACGATTGTGTGACACTTGTCGAATAATCGTGCGACACCTGTCAAAAGTTCCTGACTCTATCCTTCAACGCCCAAAACAGGTGCCATTTGCACCGCGGGTAACAACAAGCAAGCCTCCCGTATCAACCACCCATCAACGCAACAAGGGCTCCACGCTGTCTGTGCGTGGAGCCCTTGGCTTTTATGGAAACCTGCGATGCAGCTGCATCGGCGGTTCAGTTATTGCTTGTCCCACCACACGCGGGTGCTGAAGGTGTCGCCTCCCATGTTGGCAACGGCAGCATCATAATGCTCCTTGTTTACCTGCGACTCCCTTGTGGGGTAGCGGAAACGGCGTGGGATGGAGCCATCGGTAGCGCACTGGCCGTCGAGCTTGGCCATGGCAGCAGGCTGCAGAGCCGGGAAACCGGAGCGGCGCCAGTTGGCAAACACCTCGTGCGGGTCGCCGAAGGTATTGATGTAATACTGCGTGTTTATCTGCTCCAGCGCCTTGGCGGCGTTGAACGGGTTGGCCTTCAGATAGGCATCGGCGTACTGGGCCAGCGTAGCACCCGAGCCGAGGCCAACTGTAGCGTCGGCATTGAGGGCCGAGAGCGCAGCTGCATAGTCGGGGAACTGGGCATACTGCTCAAAGGCAGCCTTCACACCGTTGTTGTAGTAGGTGGCTGCATCGCCCGAGATGTAGCCGCGCTGGGCAGCTTCAGCCATCAGGAAGCAGGTCTGGGCGTAGGTTACCACGAAGGTGGGAGCCTCGGGGTCGGCATAGGTGCAGCGGTTGGGCGACGAGAAGTAGGCGCCGTATTTGGCCAGGAAGTCGGCGTTGTTGAAGCGATTGTCAACCTTGCCCACGAAGTACTGGCTGCTGCCGGTGTTGCTGTATCCGCCCACGGGCATGCCATCTTGCGCCGCGTAGCTCATGTTGCCGTAGTCGGCAGTTGTCCAGAGGCCGTCGCTGTTCTTCTGTACGTCGGTGTACTGCTTGCCGTCCTGTGTGGGTGCCACGGTGCCTATGAGGCACAGACGGGCATCTTTCGTAGACTTCAACATGTCTACAAAGGTCTTGGCAAGGTAGAACTCGCGGTCCTCGTGGGCGTTAATCTTGGCGAAAGGTTCCGACGAATCGTTGGTTGTCTTGCCTCCCACGTGGTCCAGTTTGCAGTTATCGGCATTGGAAGTCATCACGCCGTTAGCCACTGCCTGCGCCGCATACTGCTTGGCCAGCGTTGGGTTAACCTTCACCAGTCGCATGGCGAGGCGCAGCATAAGCGAGTTGGCAAACTTCTTCCACTTGGCTACATCGCCCTGGTAGTACAGGTCGTGAGCGCCAAGTGCTGACTGCCCGGAGGCCAGATTGGCCTGGGCTTCCTGCAGTTCGGCCAGCATCGAGGTGTAAATATCTTCCTGCTTGTCGTACTTGGGATAGTTTGTGAGCTTCGGACGGCCTGCCTCCGAGTAGGGAATGTCGCCGTAGAGGTCGGACATCTTGGCCATCATATAGATGCGCATCACGCGGGCCATGTTGTAGTCCGCTTGCCTTTCGGGGTCTTCCTTCCACAGGTCGTAGCAGGTGGTTACGTCGCGCACGGCTCCGCGATCGCCGTTGAAAGTGTCCCAGAAAGAGCCGGAATAGCCGTCGCTCCACTCGTAGCGGGCGTAATAGTGCCACCAGTCGATGGACGAAAGCTGCTGAGTCCACTCGGCAGAGTAGATACATCCGGTGCGCCACATATCCCAGTCAGACCCCAGAGCCTGGTGTTGTGCGTTGGAGAACACCATCGCGTAGGGTACATTTGTTTCGTTCAAATTCTCCGGGTCGATATTGATATCGCCGAAATCGTTACAGCTTGTCATACCAAGTGCAACCACGGAAGCCAGTAATATATATTTTATCTTTTTCATTGTTGTAGCCTTTTAAAAGTTTAGAACTTCACATTCACATTGAAACCGATGTTGCGCGTGGCCGGATAACCATTCAACTCCAAGCCCTGGGCATTGGTAGCGTTGATAGCAGATTCGGGGTCGATGTTCGGTGTATGCTTCATGATGGTCCACAGGTTACGTGCAACCACGGATACGCTCAATCCCTTTACCACCTTCAGTGGTTCCAGCATGGCCTTGGGGAAGGTGTAACCAAGCGAGAGTTCACGCAGCTTGATGAAGTCGGCACTGTACACAAACTCCTCTGCAATGTTGGCATCGCAGATGGCGCGGTAGTAGGACTGGGCGCTCACAGCAGTGGTGTTGGCCTGCTTGGTAGCCTCGTCAATGCCCACGGCAACGATGGAACCGGCCGGGTTCTGGGCCGTACGGCCCTCCAGGGTGTTCTTGTGCATGCCGTAGTAGTACAGCTGGTAGTTGGTTCCGGAGAACAACTTAGCGCCGAACTTGGCATCGAGCATGAAGGAGAGCATGAAGTTCTTGTACGTGAAAGTGTTCTTCCAGCCGCTCGTCCACTTATAAACGGCATTGCCCAAGACTTCCTGGTCGCCGGCCTGTGGCAGTCCTTTCTTGAGCAGGAGCTGGCCGGCTTCGTTGCGTTTGTAGCGTGCACCGATGATTTCTGCATAGGGTTCGCCCACTACCTGATAGATACCAACGTTGCCGTTACGCGACTGCCCGCCCACAACTGATATGCGTTTGGTGCCGGCACCGAGGTTTTTCACCTCACTGTTGTTGTAGGCAAAGTTCAGCGTTGTGTTCCAGGAGAAGTCCTGGTTGCGTACAGGATAGGCGTCGACCATGAACTCGAAGCCGCTGTTCCGCAGCTCGCCGATGTTTTCAACGGACGAACCGAAGCCCGAAGCCGATGATGTGGAAACGTAAACGATATCGTCCTTCGTGTTCTTAACATAGTAGGCGAGGTCGAAGTTCAGCCTGCTGTTCAGGAAAGAGAGGTTCAGACCAACCTCAAACTCCGAGATGTGAACAGGCTTCAGGGCCGGGTTGGGGAAGCGGTCGTCATTGTTCTGCGTTGCCGTTTGCTGCCCGTTGACCGTGTAGTTGCGCAGTTTGTAGCGCAGCAAGTTCTGGTATGCCTCCGTTCCATTTGATGCGAAAGCGTAGCCTAAGCGTACTTTACCGAAGTCGAACCACTTGGGCAGCTGCTCGCGGAAGGTATCAGTAAACACCCAGGAGAGGGTTGCCGAGGGGTAGAAGTAGCTGTTGCTGTCATCTGCCAAGGTAGAGAACCAGTCGTTGCGGCCCGTGAGATTGAGGAAGAGTTGGTTCTTCCAGCCGAGGTCGAAGGTGCCGTAAAGCGAGTTGACCTGGAAGCGGGAAACCACTTTCTGCGGCGACTGGCCTGCTGCGGTGATGTTGTTGACTGACCAGAGGCCATCAACCGTGAACGGGCGACCACCGTTGGAAGTGTAGTAAATCTTATAGATATTGTTGAGCTTGTTGCCGCCGAAGGTTGCCGAAACGTTCCAGTCGCCGAACTGCTTGCTGAAACCAAGCAGGAAGTTGTAGTTGGTTTCGTGGAAGTTCTTTTCGTATTCAGTGAGCCATCCGTTCGGGTCGGCAGCTGCGCCTATGGGCTGCACCTGCTTGAACTCGATGTTGTAGCCGTCGCGCTGCACGGCTCCCTGCAGGTAGAGCCAGTCGGTAATGTCCCACTTCAGGGTTACGGAGCCCGTCAGGCGATTACGGTCCATGTCGTTGGTCTTGCGGTACTGCAGCCAGTAAGGGTTGTTGAAGTACACGTTGTTGCCGCCTATCATCTCGCCGCCGTCGAGCTTTGTGCCCCAGCCGCGTGAGGTTCCTTCGAGCCAGCGCACATCAAAAGAGTTGCCGCGGTAGATGAGCGAGGCATTTGTATTGCCGTTACCGTCGGAAAGGTTGGAACGTCCGTTCGACTTGTCGAACACGTAGTTGGCCGTTACGATGGCCGAGAGGTTCTTGAATATCTGGTAAGTGGTGTTCATGTTCAGGCCCACCTGGCGGTTGCCTGCATTGGGCAGGATGCTCTTCTCCTTATTATAAGAAGCGCCGAAGCGATACACCACCTTGTCGGAAGAGCCGCTGATAGAGGCAGAGGTATTGGTGGTGATGCCCGTGCGGTAGAAGTTCTTCCAGTTGTCTACATAGGAGTAGGCATACTTGTTGCCCAGGAAGTTAACGGCCTCCGAGCCGTCCAGCGCCCCACCCCAGCTGTTGCTTTCGCCTTCGATGGCTGCATTCACGGAAGTAGGCTTGTTGCCTTCGAGGCCAAGACCGAAGTTTTTCTGCCAGTCGCGATAGTCGTAAATGGTGTTGAAGGTTAGGTTCTCGTTCACCTCTACGCTCGTGGGCTGGTTCTTCTTGCCGCTCTTGGTGGTAATCAGGATGGCACCGTTACCGCCGCGGAAGCCGTAGAGGGCCGATGCGGCAGCACCCTTGAGCACCTGGATGCTCTCGATATCGTCGGCGTTGAGGTTGCTCAGACCGTCGCCCATGTCGGCTCCGCCCCACTGGCCTGCCGAACCTTGGTTGGCATTGTCAAAGGGAACGCCGTCTACAACGTACAGCGGCATGTTGTTGCCCGTCATGGACGAGTTACCGCGAATAACCACGCGCGAGGTTCCCATTGAGCCTGTGGCGTTGCCTGCAACGCTCACACCGGCCACTTTACCCGAGAGGGCATTGCCCAGGTTGGGGTCGCGAACGAGCTGGAACTCATCGCCTCCCACCTTTGTAGTGGAGTAGCCGAGCGACCGCGACTGCCGCTTGATGCCCAGCGCGGTAACCACCACCTCGTCAATGGCAGTGCTTTCTTCCGTCAGCGTCACGTCAACCGTCTGCCGGTTGCCTACTTCAACAACCTGGGTCTTGCTTCCGATGTAGGAAAACTCAAGTTTGGAGTTACCCTGACACTCGATGGTATAGTTACCGTCGACGTCGGTTATAACACCTGTCGTAGAACCAAGAACCTTTACCGTGGCACCGATAACGGGCTCGCCGGTATTGTCCTTTACATTTCCTTTGACCGTTATGCTCTGTGCACTCACCTGAAGTGCAAACAACATGAGCATAAGTGTCAAACAGACTCGCATGGAGTACCATAAGACATTTACTTTCTTCATTGTTTTGATGATTTAGGATTCAATGATAATTAATACTTAAAAATCAGGCTATATCGCCCCCTCAGGGCTACGTTAGGCTTTAATCTGTTACAAAGGTAAGACAATATTTTAAAACTAAAACACATTTCCCGGCATTTTTGGTTAACAAGATTTAAATGCCGCCCATAGAGAGTGGTTTTTCTGTCGGTACGGAGGATAAAACTGGATTTCGGACAGCATGGCGATGCCGGTAGGCTGGTACGATGGCCGCCCACTGTACGGCTACGGTCCGCAGTCCGTCAGCCTGGGTTCCAACAAGAACCGAAAAGGGTACAAAAGGCATGCTTCGTGACCTTTCGACAAGTGTCGCACGATGGTGTGACAAGTGTCGAACAATCGTGCGACACTTGTCGAAAGTTCCTGCTCACCACATCCGGCACCACCGGAGCGGCCCGGCGGCACCCTCGGCGGCGGCCTTTGGCACAGTCCGGGTACAGACCCGCCACCGGCAAACCGCCAAACGCAAAAAGCCCTGCTTGCTCACCGAGCAGGCAGGGCCACCTTATTATATATACGGGTTGTTATTCCTTGTTGGAACGCTTGCGCTCCAGATGGTCGAGAATTATCTTGCGCATGCGCATGTTCTTGGGCGTTACTTCCACGTACTCGTCGCCCTTGATGTACTCGAGGCATTCCTCCAGGCTCATGACTGTTTTGGGTATCACGCGCGCCTTGTCGTCTGAACCGCTTGCGCGCACGTTGGTAAGCTGCTTGGCCTTGGTTACGTTGATGACCAGGTCGTTGTCGTGCACGTGTTCTCCCACCACTTCGCCGGCGTAAACTTCCTCTCCCGGGTCGATAAAGAACTTGCCGCGGTCCTGCAGCTTGTCGATGGAATAGGCGTAGGACGTTCCCGTTTCCAGGGCTATCATGGAGCCGTTGGTGCGGCGAATGATTTCACCCTTGAAGGGTTGGTACTCCTTGAAGCGGTGCGCCATGATGGCTTCGCCCTGCGAAGCGGTAAGTACATTGGTGCGTAAGCCGATGATTCCGCGCGACGGAATCTCGAACTGGATGTTCACGCGCTCACCTTCGGTCTCCATGCCCACCAAGTCCCCCTTGCGCCGGGTTACCATATCAATCATCTTGCTGGCAAATTCCTCGGGCACGTTGATGGTGAGTTCCTCTACGGGTTCGCACTTCTGGCCGTCAATTTCTTTGTAGATAACCTGCGGCTGGCCTACTTGCAGCTCGTAGCCTTCGCGCCTCATGGTCTCGATAAGCACCGAGAGGTGGAGTACGCCACGGCCGCTGACAATCCACTTGTCGGTCGTTCCCTCGAACGGTTCTACGCGCAAGGCCAGGTTCTTCTCAAGTTCTTTCTGCAAACGGTCGTTGATGTGGCGGCTTGTACAGAACTTCCCCTCGCGCCCGAAGAACGGAGAGTCGTTGATGGTGAACAGCATGCTCATGGTTGGTTCGTCGATGGCGATGGGCGGCAGGGGCTCGGGAGTGTCGAAATCGGCAATGGTATCGCCTATCTCGAAGCGCTCCAGGCCTATCACGGCACAGATGTCGCCGCTCTCTACGGCATCGGTCTTCTTGTGACCCATGCCCTCGAAGGTGTGCAACTCCTTGATTTTTGTTTTCTCCTGACTGCCGTCGCGGTGGCAGATGGTTATGTTCATGCCGTCTTTGAGCACGCCACGGTGAACGCGGCCCACAGCTATGCGGCCGGTGTAGTTGCTGTAGTCGAGCGATGTAATGAGCATTTGCGGGGTTCCCTCCAGCTGCTTGGGGGCGGGAATGGTCTCCAGTATCTTGTCGAGCAGGTACTCAATGTTGTCCGTCGGGGTCTTCCAGTCGGCGGCCATCCAGCCGTTCTTGGCCGAGCCATATACCACCGGGAAGTCGAGTTGCTCCTCTGTGGCGTTGAGATCGCACATGAGGTCGAACACCATCTCGTACACTTCCTCGGGCCGGCAGTTGGGCTTGTCTACCTTGTTCACCACCACGATGGGCTTCAAGCCTATCTGGAGGGCCTTCTGGAGCACGAAACGCGTCTGCGGCATGGGGCCTTCAAAGGCGTCGACAAGCAGCAGGCAGCCGTCTGCCATGTTGAGAACGCGCTCCACCTCGCCACCGAAATCGGAGTGTCCTGGAGTATCGAGAATATTGATTTTTACACCTTTCCAATTAATAGACACATTCTTCGAGAGAATGGTTATACCGCGTTCGCGCTCCAAGTCGTTGGAGTCGAGAACCTCACCACTGTTATCCTGTCCTTCACGGAAGAGTTTTCCGGCGAGCATCATCTTATCGACCAGCGTGGTTTTTCCATGGTCGACGTGCGCAATAACTGCAATGTTTCTAATGTCTTGCATTTGTTTACCTTAAAAAGCTATTTACTTAACGGCTGCAAAGGTACGAAAAAAATAAGACACAAGGGGCCTGCGCCGGCATATATTGCGGAGAGCAGGATGTAATTTTTGTTAAATATTCGACATTAGCAGGCTGCTATTGCAGGCTCTCTCGGCAAAAAGTAGTACCTTTGCACCGCATTTTCGGAAAATCCGATGCATTCGACAGCGTTTCTGTTGTGATTAAGGCAGAAGGGCGCTCGAAGGATGTAATGGCAAATTATTAATCATTTTACAATCATGTATTTAGACAAAGCTAAGAAGGAAGAGCTCTTTGGCCAGTACGGAAAGTCTGCTACAGACACGGGTTCTGCCGAAAGCCAGATTGCGCTTTTTACCTATCGTATTGCCCACCTGACCGAGCACGTCAAGAAGAACCACAAGGACTTCGTGACTACTCGCTCGCTGACACAGCTCGTAGGCAAGCGTCGCGCACTGCTGAACTATCTCTACAACCGTGACGTGAACCGTTACCGTGCCATCATCAAGGCACTCGGCCTGCGTAAATAAGCGGCTACAAGGTTTGCCAAGGCAACAAAACAAGCCCGGTGTTCAGTGAACACCGGGCTTTTATTTTGGGTTTAGCGCAACGGGAAAGGTGCTTGGCCGCGCAGTTTCTTCTCCTTATTTAATAACAGAGTTTTAGGCTGTAGGGGCGCCGTCTCTCTCCTTCTTCAGGACTTCTTGCAACGGTTTCATCACGAAGTCGCGCTCTTCCATGAGCGGATGGGGTATCTTCAGGTCGGGCTCATTCACGCTCAAGTCATCGTAGAGCAGAATGTCCACGTCAATAATCCTGTCCTCATACATGCCGTCTTTTGTCTTACGCACTCTGCCGAGCTCGCGTTCTATCTGCTGCGTAGCCTTCAGTGTCTGGCGCGGAGACAGCTTGGTGGAGCAGCTCACGCAGGCGTTGATGAAGTCGTTGGGCGACTCGAAGCCCCACGGTTTGGTCTCGTAGAGTGACGACTGGCAGCCAACCGGCCCGATGAGCTGCCCTATCCGCTCTACGGCATGACGGATGTTCCACTTCCGGTTGCCCATGTTGGAGCCCAGACTCAGATATACGTGGTGCATCAGTCGTCGAGAATAAGCAGTGAATCGCCGAAACATCCGAACTTATAACCATGCTTGACAGCCAGTTCGTAGGCCTCCATCACGAGGTCGTAGCCTCCGAAAGCGGCCGTTGACATGAGGAGCGTGGATAGCGGATGGTAGAAGTTGGCCACCATGCAGTCGGCCAGTCCGAAGTCGTAAGGCGGGAAGATGAACTTGTTAGTCCACCCGGCATACTCCTTGAGCAGGCCGTCCGTGCCCACTGCTGTTTCCGTTGCTTTCACCACGCTGGTGCCTACGGCGCACACGTGGTGGCCTTCCTGCTTGGCTCGGTTCACAATGTTGCAGGCCTCCTTGCCAATAACCATCGACTCGGAGTCCATCTTGTGCTTCGTGAGATCTTCCACTTCAATGGCATGGAAGTTGCCCAAGCCGCAGTGCAACGTGATGTAGGCGGCATTCAGTCCATGTATTTCCATGCGCTTCATCAGCTCCCGGCTGAAGTGAAGTCCCGTTGCCGGCGCCGTTACAGCACCCTCGTTTTTAGCATAGATGCACTGAAAATCGTCCATGTCTTCGGCCGTTGCATGCGGATTATCCCTGCGGTCGAGGATGTAATGAGGCAATGGAGCTTCGCCGAGGGCAAACAGTTCGCGCTTGAACTCATCGTGCGGACAGTCGTAGAGGAACCTGAGCGTGCGGCCGCGGCTCGTGGTGTTGTCTATGACTTCTGCCACCATGGTGCCGCTCTCGTCAAAGAAGAGCTTGTTGCCGATGCGTATCTTGCGCGCCGGTTCTACCAAAACGTCCCACAGGCGCATCTCTTCGTTGAGCTCGCGCAGCAGGAACACCTCTATCTTGGCATCCGTTTTCTCCTTTGTTCCATAGAGACGGGCCGGAAAAACCTTTGTATCGTTGAAGATGAAGGTATCGCCTTCGTCAAAATAATCTATGATATTGCGGAAATCGAGGTATTCTCCCTCGATGGGATTGCCATGCTCGTCGTTCCTGAACAAGTCTATTTTCTCCGATTTCCGGTGCAGTACCATCAGCCTGGACTCGTCTCTGCGCGTCACCCGAAAGGAGCCTTTGCTCCCGTCGTCGTTAGTGAACTCACGCACGAAGCTGTGCGGATACAGTGCAATCTGCTCCTCCGGTAACTTAAACTTAAACTGTGATAACTTCATATATTATATTTCCTTATCTATTTCTTGTTTGTCGAGCCACTCCTGGAAATGGTCAAAGTCAATGCAATCAGCTACGGAGAAGTCGCCTGTCCGCGTGCGCCGCAGTGCCGTGAGATAAGCTCCGCTGTCCAGGGCGCGGCCGATGTCGCGTGCCAGGGCCCTGATATAGGTTCCTTTTCCGCACACCACACGGATGCTCATCTGCATCTTCGCGGGGTCAAAAGCCGTCAGCTCAATGCTGTCTACGTGTATATTCTTGGGCTTGAGCTCCACGTTTTCGCCGCTGCGACGCAAGTTGTAGGCCCGCTCACCGTCGACCTTACAGGCCGAATAGGTAGGAGGCACCTGCTGGATATCACCCACAAAGCTGCCCAGCACACTCTCTATGCGCTCGCGGGTAATCTGCTCCGTGGGATAGTGGGCATTCACCTCGTGCTCCATATCGTAGCTGGCAGTGGTCGCACCAAGCTGAAGCGTGGCCGTGTACTCTTTGGTGTGAGCCTGCAACTGCTCTATCTGTTTGGTCGCCTTGCCCGTACAAAGCACCAGGACTCCTGTTGCCAAGGGGTCCAGAGTGCCTGCATGGCCTATCTTGACCTTGTAACCCAGCGTGTGGCTGAGCAGATATCTCACGTGTGCCAGTGCCCCGAAGCTCGTCATCTTGTACGGCTTGTCGATGGCGAAGATTTCTCCTTTGCGGAA
This sequence comes from Prevotellaceae bacterium KH2P17, assembly GCA_900199655.1. Lineage (GTDB taxonomy): Bacteria > Bacteroidota > Bacteroidia > Bacteroidales > Bacteroidaceae > Prevotella. The sequence goes on along the minus strand of FZRE01000003.1, from coordinate 53,692 downwards.
ATTCATCAGTCTACCATTGTGAGATTATGCCCCATCAGCAGCCATATCAGGATGAATCCGCCAACGAGAATGCGGTAAATGCCAAATGCCTTGAAGCCGTATTTGGTCAAGAAAGCCACAAACCACTTCATTGCCAGCAGTGCCACAACGAATGCCACCACGCTGCCAACGAGCAGCATCATGATGTTATGACCCGTTGCCCAGCCTCCTCCCTCCTGCAACAGGTCGAGCAAGTCCAGCAAAGTGGCTGCAGCCATAGTGGGAACAGCCAGAAAGAACGAGAACTCTGCAGCCCGCTTGCGGGTAAGCCGCTGCTGCATGCCGCCCACGATGGTAGCCATAGAACGCGAAACACCCGGTATCACGGCCAGGCACTGAAACCATCCAATCTTCCAGGCCCGCTTTTCGTTAACCTCGTTTGCCTCGCTCCCCTTGTTGAACAGCCTGTCGCAGAAGAGCATGAAGACACCTCCCACGACGAGCATCACGGCCACTACCTCAACGCTGTCGAGCAACCAGTCGAGCAGCCCCGATTTCTTGGCTATCAGCCCCACGATGGCAGCCGGAATGAAGGCCACCAACAGCAGCCAGTAGAAGTACCACTTGTGTTTCAGCTTCTGCCATCCGGTACTTCCTTCGGGTGCCGGCGTGTAGTCAAGCCGGAAGAAACGGTTCCAGTACAGGCACACTACCGAGAGGATGGCGCCAAACTGTATGATGAATGTAAACGCGTGCACGAAGGGGTCGCCCTGCTGAACACCCAGCAGGTTCTGGGCAATTATCATGTGCCCTGTGGACGAAACGGGCAGAAACTCCGTCAGTCCTTCCACAATGGCAATGATGATAGTCTGTATCAGTGTCATTTAGTCCTGGCTTTGATCGTTGTCCTTGGGTTTGCGGATAATCGCGTAGATAATGGAAACAAAGCCCACAAAGCACACTACGGGTGCCACTTTGATGCGCATGGGGCTGAAAATCGCGGGGTCGTAAGCATTCTCGGAAGAGCCTCCACCGCTCATCAGGACGAAACCGATGATGACAACCAACATGCCGACAGCCAGCAAAATGAAGTTGACCTTATCAAATGCAAAATTCTTTCTGTCCATTCTTTTTCTCTCTATATTCTTGTTTCTGTTTCTCCGACGGCCTGCTCTCCACAGGGCAGCGGCCGCAGATGGTGCTAAATTTTGTACAGTTCGCCAGCCTTCATACGCAGGAACTTGTTAACCGATATGCTTGCGCAGATGGCCGTAATGATGATGCCGAAGAGCAGCACGGCGCCGCCCGTGACGGCCATCACCTGCCACGTAACCACCGTAAGCGTATCGGGCTCGTAGCGATAGAGGGCATAGATGCAGCCGCCCAGCACGAGGCAGGCTATCAGCGCGGCCACGATGCCGATGCCGATGGCGCGGCGGATGAACGGCCCACGGATGAAACTCCACGACGCACCCACAAGTTTCATGGTGTGGATGGAGAACCGGCGGGCGTAAATACCAAGCCTCACGGTGTTGTTAATGAGCGAGAACGAAACGAAGGTAAGCAGCACCGCCAGCACAAGCAGGCCGATGCTGATCTTGGTGAGCGTAGTGTTCACGCTGTCGACGAGGTCTTTCTGGTACGTGATGTCGCTCACTTTGGGATAGCGTTTCAGCTCTTTGGATATCCATTTCAGCGAGTCGGTGTTGGCATAGTCGGCCTTCAGCGTCAGCTCTACCGATGCCAGGAAGGGATTGTCGCCCCCGGTAAACTCCGTAGGGTCGGTACCCATGGCGGCAGTTTGCTCCTTGAGCGCCTGCTCCTTACTGATAAACGAGAGCTGGTTGATGTACGGACGGGCTTTCAGCTTGGTGCACAGCTGTTGTGCCTCGGAGTTAGTCATGTCCTGTTCAAGCATCATCGTCACCACGAGATTTTCCTTCACGTACGACGAGAGATTACGTGCCGTAAGCACGGAGAACACCACCATTCCCAACAAAATCAACACCAGTGCCGTACTGATACATAAAGTAACGACCTGCAACCCCTGCCGGCTGCGGGCTCTATTTCGGTTTTTTCCCATTAGCTGAAAGCAATATTATACCTAAGTTATCAAAAGCAGAAAGCCATCCGCTTGCAGGTACGGCCTGCGCAGGGGACGGACTTCGTCTAATTTCGGTGCAAAGTAACAAAAAAAATTACGATTAAGCGACTGTTTAACGACCATTAACTACGCAGAATACGAAAAACTGAAGATTGCCACTGCTTTCTCCCGATTTAGTTGTACCTTTGCTTCCCGACAACCAAACCAAAAGAGCATGAGTACAAGAATATACCCCGCACCCATCTACGGGCCCGTTCACAGCCGCCGGCTGGGGCTTTCACTGGGCATCAACCTGCTGCCGCCAGACGGCAAGAGCTGCACTTTCGACTGCGTGTACTGCGAATGTGGCTTTAACAAAGACCGCCTGCCCAAGCTGAAAAGGCCCTCCCGAAGCGAGGTGGCCGCGGCCTTGGAGGCCCAGCTAAGGCTGATGCACGAGCAAGGACAGCACCCCGACGTGCTCACCTTTGCCGGCAACGGCGAGCCTACCAGCCATCCGGAGTTTGCCGGAATCATCGACGATACCGTGCGACTGCGCAACAGCTACTGCCCCGAAGCCAAGATTTCGGTGCTCAGCAACGCTACTTTCATTCACCGGCAGGATGTACACAGCGCGCTGATGAAGGTCGACAACAACATCCTCAAGTTAGATACCGTCAACGCGGACTACATCCGTAGGGTCGACCGACCCGTGAGTCCGCACTACGACGTGCGGCAAATCATTGCCGGCCTCAAATCGTTTGGTGGCCACGTCATCATCCAGACGCTGTTCATGAAGGGAACAAGCGGCGGCAAAAGTGTTGACAACACGGGCGACGAATACGTCACCCCGTGGCTTGCAGCCGTTAAAGACATCGCCCCGAGCGAGGTGATGATTTACACCATCGACCGCGAAACGCCCGACCACGGCTTGCTGAAAGCCACCCCGCAGGAGCTTGATGCCATACGCGACCGGGTGGTTGCAGCCGGAATTCCATGTACGGCATCGTACTGACCGGTGGTAATTGAGAATGGAGAATTGACAATTGATAATTATGATTTGTGATAATTGAGAATTGAAAATGGACAATTGATAATTATGATTTGATTGGTGGATAATGCCTGCTTGACGCAAACAATCAACAATCATTAAACCAATTGCCACCCTTTTTTATAGCTTTTTCAGTTCAAAAGACCACATTCGGGAACTTTCGACACTTGTCGCACGATTGTGTGACACCTGTCAAACGATTGTGCGACAAGTGTCGAAAGTTCGTGAAGCATCACTATCGTACTCCGAAAGCGGCACTTCAAGCTCTTATTTTATATTCTCCTGGAATGCGAATAATATATTGTATTATGGAAATATACTATATTCGCAAATGACAAAGTTAGCAGGACAAAAACAAGAAAAGGGCGAAAAGCAGCGGCGTTGCGGTGCTTTTCGCCCTTTGAAAATTGCTGGTCTGCAGACCGGGGCAGGCTTACTGGCCGAGATACTGCCTGAAGAACTGCTCCATTCTGTCAAAGGGAATCTTGTCCGTCTGGTCATACAGGTCTGTATGTGTGGCTCCGGGAACAATCAGCAACTGCTTGTTGTCACCCTGCAACAGCTTGAACGCATCCTCTCCCATATAGCGACTGTGGGCCTTCTCGCCATGAATAACGAGCACGGCACTCCTTAAATCCTCCGGGTGAACGAGTATTTTGTCGTTCATATAGTTCAGGTTGGCCGTCAGATTCCAGCCTTCGTTCGAGTTTACCGACCGCTTATGGTAGCCGCGCGGCTGCTTGTAGTAGGCGTAATACTCCTTAACGAACTGCGGTGCATCTGCCGGCAGCGGGTCAACTACGCCACCTGCTTTGGCGTAGGTGCCGTTGCGATAGTCGGCAGTACGCTGCTTGTTGAGCTGCTGTTTCATCTCGTAACGCTCCTGGGCGGTAGTTTTGTCAAAGTAACCGTAGGCACCCACACGCGGCATATCGTACATGGTAGAGGCCACGGTGGCCTTGATGCGGGTGTCGATGCTGGCTGCGTTGAGGGCAATGCCACCCCATCCGCACACGCCGATGATACCTATGCGCTCGGCGTCTACGTCGTTACGGTTGCTCAGATAGTCGACGGCAGCGCTGAAATCGTCGCTGTTAATGTCGAGCGAGTTCATGCCCCGCGGCTCTCCTCCACTCTCGCCGGTAAACGAGGGGTCAAAAGCCAGCGCCAGAAAGCCACGCTCGGCCATGGTCTGCGCATAGAGTCCGGAGCTCTGCTCCTTCACTGCGCCGAAAGGACCGCTCACGGCCAAGGCAGCCAGTCGCCCCGTTGCGCCCTTGGGTTTGTAGAGGTCGGCCGCCAGCGTGATGCCGTAACGGTTGTGGAAGGTAACCTTGCAGTGGTCTACCTTGTCACTCTGCGGGAACACCTTGTCCCATTCCTGCGTCAAATTCATTTGCTCCATACTCTTTTCCTTTCCTGTATTCTGCGCCCCCACACCTGTTGTCAGCATCAGGAGGCAGGTTATTAAACTTACTGCTTTCATACATACACTTTGTTTGTTGCATGCAAAGGTAAGGAAAAACAGGCAAATTCGCGCTATCCGAATTGCTGGAGAAGTTACCATTCTTACTGCAATAACGGCTGCCGATGCCGTTCGGGCGCTGGTCAGAGCTTTACTTTCACCGCCTTGCCGCTGTACTTCACCATCCGCCCCTGTGGCTTGTCAAGGTCGAGGGGGCGCCCATGGGCAGCGTCTATCAGCACGATGTTGAACCTGCGCTGCTGCAACATACCGTCAAACCGGCCGTTACGGCGACTGATGGTGAGCGTCTGCGAAGCTGAATGATAGCTGAATTTGATTGTCGAATACTGCCCTTTCTCATAGTCATAGTTGGTATTCTCATCTTCGTAAAGCGTGAATTCAGCATCGCGCCCGCCGTAAACATAGAGGTTGATGAGCTCCGCCGGCTTCTCGTCACTCCACTCCATAGCCGGTCCAATGGGAATGATGGAACCTTCGGGAACGAACACCGGAATGCGTTCATACGGCGCACTGGCCGTTATGGTCTGGCCACCGGCATAGTGCTTGCCCGTATAGAAGTCGAACCAACCACGCTGCCGCGGCAGGTAAACCTCGCGGGAGCGGGCCTTGTAATAACCCACCGGGCACGCCATGAGCGAGGGGCCGAACATCCACTGGTCCTTGATGTTGTTGACGCGGGCGTCGTCCGTGAAGTCCATCACCAGTGCCCGCATCATCGTGTAGTCGCTGAAGTGGACGGCGCCGGCCATCGAATACAGGTACGGCATGAGCCTGTAGCGCAGCCGGTGGTACCATACGATGCTCTTGTAGGCCGGATGCGACTCGGGTGCTATGTTCCAAACCTCGCGCAAAGGCCACTGTCCGTGCGTGCGATACAACGGGATGAAGCAACCGAACTGGTTCCAGCGGGCTTGCAGCTCGCGCCATTCCTGCAGGTCGGCGTTCTCTTCTCCGGTCTGGTCAAAGGCAGTCTGGGCTGCCATATACCTGTTCTCGACACAGAAACCGCCCTGATCCATCCCCCAGAAGGGTATGCCGCTCATGGAGAAATTCATGCCCGCAGTCATCTGGGCACGCATGTCTTCCCAACGGGTGCCTATGTCTCCGCTCCACGAAGCAGTGCTGTAGCGCTGCTCGCCGGCAAATCCGCTGCGCGTAAGCAGGAACACCCGGCGGCCGGGATTTACCGAGCGCTGCCCGTTGTAGATGGCATCGGCATTCACGATGCTGTAGGCGTTGAAGTATTCTGTTGCCGAGCCGAGGGCCGTGGGGCCGCAAAGTGCCTTGCGATACCACATCGGCGTGCAATCGCGTACATTGGGTTCCGAGGCATCCATCCACCAGGCATCGATGCCATAGCGGTATTTCGAGTAGAGTTCTTCATTCATCTGCTTCCAGAACAGCTTGCGTGCGCCGGCGTCGTAGGCATCGTAGAACGAGCCCATGAAGCCCAACCAGTCGTATATGGAGTCGCGAACAGCCTGGTGATACATCCATCCGCGGGCGTCCAACTGCCTGTAGTGGTTGGTCGTGACATAGAATTTGGGCCACACGCTAATCATGAACCGGCCGTGCATGGCATGCACGCTGTCGAGCATAGCTTGCGGATTGGGATACCGGTCAGCCTCAAACGCATGGCTGCCCCAATCATCCAGGCGCCAATAGTTCCAGTCCTGCACGATGTTATCAATGGGTATGTGGCGCTGACGGAACTCAGCCAGCGTCCGTTCGATTTCTCCGGAGGTCTTGTAACGCTCCCTGCTCTGCCAGAAACCCATGACCCAGCGGGGCATTACCTGTGCCCGGCCAGTCAAGGTGCGGTAACCCGAAATCACTTCATCCATGCTGTTGCCGGCTATGAAGTAGTAATCCATGTCGCGCGACATCTCGCTCCAGATGCTCAACTTGGCCTGCTCGGCTTCCGGACGGGGCGCGGCAGCACGCAAACCGCAGTAACTCACGTCGCCATCAGGCTTCCAGTCAATCTTCAGGCGGGCACGCTTGCCGCGCTTCAAGGCATAGTTGAACTTGTACGCATTGGGGTTCCAGGCCGTGCGCCAACGCTCGGGCACCACCTCGGTACCGTCTATGAACACCCTTACATAGCCCGCATAATAGAGTATGAAACGGTAGAGATTGTCGACGGGAGCCTCGATGAAGCCCTCGTAAGTTACGTGTGAACCATTCAACTTGAAGCCCCGGGGCAGGTTGACGATGGTCTCCGAGTTCTCAAAGTAAATGGAGTCTTCTGTCCTGACGAGCTGCTCGCCGTTCTTGCCAACATAAGTTCCGGTCAGTCCTCCGGGCTTTCCGTCGCGGTCGTAGAGGCTGAAAGCGCCGTTCAACTGCAGGTATTCGGCCGGATTTCCAAAGCGGCAATAGCTGTAACTGTCCCACAGGAGGCCGTAGCCCTTGTTGCTCAACACGAACGGAACGCTGATTTTGGTATTGTACTGGAACAAATCTTCGTTCCGTCCTTTCATGTTCAGCTCCTCCGACTGATGCTGCCCGAGCCCGTAGAAGGCTTCATCGGCAGGCGAAGCGAACGTAGCCTGCCACGTCCAGCCATGCTTTTGGGCCTCGGTGAGCTTGCTGTCGGCGCCAATCTCTCGCTCCGGCACGGTGAACGGAGTAAACTTCATGCCCCCTGCCCCGTCGCCGGCAAGCAGTTCGCGGCCGCCGGACGAGAAGAAGCGGACGTGCCCGTTACTGCGGTCGACCACAGCCCGCAGGCTGCGGGTGCTTACGGTTACGGCCGTTGCCGATTGCTTTACCTGATAGTCGGAGAAAGGTTTCTGCGGCACGATGATGAGACTCTGCTTAGCAGGGAAGGCCCGTTCGGGCGTTGCCTCCACACGTATGATTTTGTCGCTCACAACCTGCAGGCGCACCAGCTGCGGCCCTCCGGCTACCGGACTGAGCAGCGGCACGTCGACGAAACGCTGTGCCCAAAGCTGCATGGACACCATACAGAGCGCTGAGAGGAGAAATATCGTTAGCTTTTTCATAGCCTTCGGGATTGGTTATTGTGCTTCCAGAAAGAGCACACGGCTCGACCATTCGTTCCTTTCGGCATGGTCTACGGAGTGCGTGTAGGGTATTTCGAGGCCATGCTCCATCAGGTACGCGCCGCTGAAGCTCTTTCTCTCGAAGTCGAGAGGTTTGTTGTCGATGCGGTTCAGCTCGTGTACGCGATAGTTCCTGTTGGCCTGCAGGCCCGCCATCTTGATGCGCGGCAGGTGTTGGTTGGCAAAGTTATCGGTCTTCCACCAGTAGAACACGGCCTTGCTCCGGGCATCATCAACGTACATGAGCGAGGCCACTCCCTGCCTGTCGTATGGGCTCTGCAGGCGGTAGATGTTGCCAAACTGGACCACGGGGCGTATCTGCTTGTACTCCGTAATGGCCTGCCGGCAGAGCGCCTTCTCGGCATCGGTCATGTTCTTGGGCTGGATTTCCATGCCCAGCCGGCCGCTCATGGCCACGTCGATACGGTACTTGAGCGACGTGGTGCGGAACACCGTGTGGTTTGGTACGGCGCTGATGTGGCTCGCCATGGCAATGGCGGGGAAGAAATAGCTGGTGCCCCACTGCATGTACACACGCTGTAGGGCGTCTGTGTTGTCGCTGACCCAGAACTCGTCGAACCAAGGCAGCACGCCCCAGTTGGCCCTTCCGCCGCCGCTGGCACATGCCTGAATGGTGAGGTCGGGATACTTCGAGCGGATGCGGTCGCACAGTTTGCGGAAGCCCTCGTGGTAGGCAATGTAGAGATGGCTCTGGTCCTGCATGGGCAGATACTGCGAACCGTGGTTCATGACGGCCATGTTGGCATCCCACTTGATGTAGTCGATGCCCGGATACCTGGTCATCAGCCCGTCGACTATGCCGAAGGCGAAGTCCTGCACCTTAGGATTGCTCAGGTCGAGCACCAGCTGCGTGCCTCCCCTACCCTGCACCGCGTCGCGCCGGGGCGCCTTGATAATCCAGTCGGGATGTTTTTCGTAGAGTTCGCTGATGCGGTTCGTCATTTCGGGTTCTATCCAGATGCCGAAGCTGATGCCGTGTTTTCCCGCGTCGGCTATGAGCCCCTCAATGCCGTGAGGCAGCTTCTGGCGGTCCACCTGCCAGTCGCCGAGCGAGGTGTGGTCGTTCTTTCGCGGGTATTTCTCGCCGAACCAGCCGTCGTCCATCACAAAGAGTTCGCCGCCCATGCCGGCTATGTCGGCCATCATCTGGTCCATGCCGGCCTCGTTGATGTCAAAGTAAACACCCTCCCAGCTGTTGAGCAGTATCTTGCGAGGCTTGTTGCCGTGGGCCAGTTGATAAGTGCGGCCCCACTTGTGGAAGTTTCGGCTGGCCCCGCTCAGGCCTTCACGGCTGAATGTTAGTGCCAGAACGGGCGTGCGGAAGGTCTCTCCGCGCTTGAGATGATACTCGGAATTCTCCTCATTTATGCCTGCAAAGAAGTAATGATAGTCCGTATCATCGGTCTCGACCTTAAGCTTGTAGTTGCCGCTGTAGCACAGGGCGGCGCCTATTACGTCACCTGCATTCTCGCGACCTTTACCATCCAGGGAGAACATTACTTCGGCATGGTCGGTATGACTGTTGCGCACGCCGTCCTTGTTCTTGATGATTTTCTGTCCCGGCAGCAGCTCCTCTTCGGCCAGCCGGCCCTCGTTGGCCCACGAGCCGTAGAGGTGCGAGAGCCACACGTTGCCCCGGCGGATGGGCAGCATGGCGCTGGCAAACTGGGTGAGCGTAACGGCAGACTTCTCGCGGTTGGTTATCTCGGTCCACATCTCAATCATGTCAACATCTGCGTAGGCCTTGTATTTCAGGTCAACCTGCGTGGCATAGACGGGGTCCTCGAGGTGAATGGTGGTAACATTGCCCTGCCGAGATACGCCCGTTGCCACCAAGGCAGTAGACAGGTTGCCGTCGGCATGGCGCATGGCGAGTGCTGCTTCGGCCGGCGTGTTGAGCCCATAGGCCGGGTAAGCATCCATGCGGCCGCCCTGGGGCAGCTGCAGGGCAGCCTCGTCGGCAGCACTCAGCCGGGTGCCGAAGTAGAGATACTGGGGCTGACGGCCATTTTCAACATCCAGAACAATGGCGATGTTCTTGGCGGCAATGGTCACTTTCTCCGCCCGCACACCGACGGCAGCAGAGAGCAATACAAACAATAAGAAGAGGTTTTTTTTCATTTCAAGGTGGTAGTTGGATTTACTTGCAAAGCTACAAAAAATTATCAGTTCGCGCAACTCGCAGCAGCTAATTGTGTAAAATTGTATCATGAAAGGGCAGAAACGTATCAAAGCCTCTGCGCAAACTGTGCAGAACGATGCCGGCCGGCATGCTCTCGGGTTGCAAAAGTTGCGGCAAAAAGGTGTTGAAAGGCACAAGCAGGAACTTTCGACAAGTGTCGCACATGAATTCGACACTTGTCGCACGATTGTGCGACACCTGTCAAAAGTTCCCGAAGGTGGGGTGTGGGGTGTTGGGTGATGGCTTCCGGGAAGCCGTCCGGGCTCCCGCCGGCCCGGCGGAAAACAAAAAGACAGGCTGACCTCTCGGCCAGCCTGTCTTCGTACAAGTAAAAATGTATAGGTATGAATTACATTTTACTGATAATTCCAAGTTTGGTTGCTTTGATGAAATTCACTATTTCGCGAATTTCAGGACTGTCGGGCACCTGGGCGTTGATTTGCAGCACGGCGTCGAAAACACTGTTCTGGCCGTGGAACACCAGCCTGTAGGCGTTGGCAACGTGCTTCTGCACCTTGTCCTCTATACCCATAGTGGTCATAATGGTGTTGTTAGGACCGGCGTAGGCCACGGGCTTTCCACCGGCTACAATGTATGGAGGAACATCCTTGGAGAAGGTTGTTCCGGCCTGTATCATTGCGCCTTTGCCCACCCGGGTCTTGGCATTCTCGATGACGGAGGAACTGAAGATGACGCCGTGGCCTATCTCGCAGTCGCCTGCTATCTTTGTTCCGTAGCCGAAAACGCAGTTGTCGCCCACCTTTGTATCGTGCGAGATGTGGACTCCCTCCATCAGGAAGTTGTCGTTGCCGATAACGGTCTGCCCGCCTGCATGCGTGGCGCGGTTCACCACCACGTTCTCACGAATGATGTTGTTGTTGCCGATGACGAGCTCCGACTTTTCGCCCGTAAAGTTGAAGTCCTGCGGAAGAGCGCCGAGAACGGTGCCCTGGTGCACCTTGTTATCGCTGCCCATGCGGGTTCCGTTGAGGATGCTCACGAAGGGAAAGATGATGCAGTTGTCGCCTATCTCTACCTCGTCTTCGATATACACGAAGGGGAATATCTTGCAGTTGTTGCCTATCTTGGCGTTAGGAGATACCACTGCCTTGTCACTTATTTGGCTTGCCATAATTCTATTGTTTAAGTTCAACACTACTTTGCACCGCCTCCGAGGGCATAATACAGGTTGACCACGGCCTGCATCTTGCTGAAGTCGTCGGCCACCTTGGACAGTTCTGTGTTCAGCAGGCTGCTCTGCGCCGTGATTACTTCAAGGTAGGTGCTGCCTGCACTGGCCATGAGGAGCTTGGTGTCCTCCACGTTCTGCCTGAGCACTTCTATCTGCTTGGCCTCTATGGCACTCTTCTCGGCCGAGGAGTTGTACAGCACGAGGGCGTTGCTCACTTCGTTTCCGGCCGACAGAATGGTGTTCTGCCACGTGTTGTAAGCCTGCTGATACTGGGCTTCGGCTACGCGCAGGCCGGCTATGAGCTGCCCCCGCATGAAGATGGGCTGCGTGAGCGCGCCCACTGCACTGAGCAACCACTTGCCCGGATTGGTAATCATGCCGCCGCCACTGTTGGTGAAAGCGCCGCTGCCACTGATGGTGATGGAGGGATAGAAGCGGCTGCGAGCCGTCTCGACACCGTAGAAGCACTCGGCAAGAGCCATCTCGGCAGCGTGCACGTCGGCCCGGTTCTTGAGCAGCTGGAGGCCTACGCCGGTGGAGAAGCTGGTGGGCAGGTTCTGGTCTTCTATCCTGCCGCGGGCTATGGTCTGTGCCTGCTGTCCAACGAGCAGGCTGAGCGCGTTCTCGCTTTCGCGTATCTGGCGCTTGATGTCGGTCTTCTGGGTGAGTACCGAGTAGTAGTTTGACTCGGCGCCCTGCACGGCCGTGGAGCGTACTCCGATGACTGCATCCTTCTGCAGCTTCATGATGTCCCAGGTGTCCTTGGTCAGTTTCTCCATGTCAGTTACCAGTTCCAGCTGCTTGTCGAGCATCAGGAGCGTGTAGTAGAGGTTGGCCACGTTGGCTACTACATTGGTCTGTACGGCCACCTGGTAGTCTTTGCTCTGCAGCAGGGCCATCTGCGCGGCACGCTTCTGGCTCAACAGGTTGCCGAAGAGGTCAACACTCCAGCTCGCGTTGATGGGCAGGCTGTAGGTCTTGGTGGCCTTGTTGCCGTCCCAAGAGGCGATGGTGCCCTGCGGAGTGAAGGTAAACGAGGGCAGGAACGAGAGCTTGGCGGCCTTGAGCTGGGCTTCGGCCATCTTCACGTTGAGCGCTGCGTTGAGCAAATCTTTATTGTTGTCGAGCCCTTTCTGTATGATTTGCTGCAGCTGCGGGTCGGTAAACACGCTGCGCCAGGGTATGTTCGCAAAGCTCGTAGTATCGGTAACGGCAAGCGTATCGGTAACAGAGGCCGAGTCGCGCACCAGTCCCGCCGTGTTCACAGCAGGGCGTTCGTACTTTCCGTACAGGCTCTTGCAGCTGGTGAACACCGTCGCTGCAAGGCCCAGGAACAGGATTGATTTATTTATTTTCATCTTCGTCGAATTGATTTACGTAAGTAGATGGCTTCTTGGTGTGTGCATACTGCTGGAGCTCTATGGCCGCCTCTTCGTTTACTTCGTCCTCGAATACGATGGGCTTGATGCGCTCCTGCAGCCACTGGAAGACGGCGAACAGGGCCGGAACCACAAATATCTGGCACAAAGTACCGATGAGCATACCGCCTACTGCGGCTGCGCCGAGGGTCTGGTTACCGTTCTTGCCTACGCCGGATGCGAACATCAGCGGCAACAGACCGATAATCATGGCCAGAGAAGTCATCAGAATAGGACGCAGACGGGCGCCTGCTCCCAAGATGGCTGAATAGCGGATGGCCATACCTGTTTGCCTGCGCTCCAGTGCGAACTGCACAATAAGGATGGCGTTCTTGGCAAGCAGACCGATAAGCATAATGAGCGAAATCTGCATGTAGATGTCATTGGAATGGCCGAACAGCTGAGTAAAGATGAAAGCGCCGGCAAGTCCGAACGGTATTGAGAGTATTACAGCCAGCGGGAGGATATAACTCTCGTACTGGGCCGACAGTATCAGGTACACGAAGACCAGACACAGCACGAATATAAGTGCCGTTGAGTTGCTGCTCTCGGCCTCTGAACGGCTCAAACCTGAATACTCGTAGCCGTAGCCATCGGGCAACGACTGGGCTGCAACTTCCTTGACAGCTTCCATGGCCTGGCCGGACGAGACGCCCGTTGCAGGCGTAACGCTCACGCTGATGGAAGTAAAGAGGTTGAAACGTGTCACGTTTGACGGGCCATATACACGCCGCAAGCTCACGAACTCACTTACAGGAGACATCTGTCCCGATGCCGTACGCACATAGATATTGCTCAATCCGTCGGGGCGCATGCGGCTGGCCACGTCGCCTTGTATCATCACACGGAAGAGCTTACCATAGGCATTGAAGTTCGAAGCGTACAGTCCGCCGTAGTAGCCCTGCAGCGTTGCCAGTACAGTTGACGGCGAGATGCCGGCCTGCTTGGTCTTGGAAACATCCACGTCGACCATATACTGCGGGTAACTTGGGTTGTAGGAAGTCATGGCGGTCTGCACTTCTTCACGCTTGTTGAGTTCCTTCAGGAAGCTTTGTGTTACCTGGAAGAATTTGTTCAGGTCGCCACCAGTCTTGTCCTGCAGCGAGAGCGTCAGACCGCTCTGTGCCGAGAAGCCCGGTATCATTGGCGGACCAAAGGCCAGAATCTGTGCGTCCTTGATGCTTGCTGTTTGCTTGTAAATCATGCCCAGCACGGAGTTTGCCTCCTTGGGGTTCACGAACAGGGCCATAGGGTCGGCCTCGGTGATGGCGTTCTTGATGCGGGTAAAGAAACCGCCTCCGCGCTCCTCGAACGGCTTTAGCTTGATAATGAAGGTTGCCTGGTCAGAACCCTGGCCGGCGATGAAGTTATAACCCATCACAGCCTCACGCCGTTGAATGGCCGGGTTGCCTGCAAGCATCCTGTCAACCTCCTTCACTATTTCCGACGTACGTGCCTGGCTGGTACCGGGAGCGGCCGAGATGGTTACAAAGAGCGTACCGGTATCCTCGTCGGGAACCAGTCCGGTCTTGGTTGTTCCCATGGTTATAACCAGCGCGATGATGCCTACGGCCACGATGGCAGCGGTGATGATGCGGTGGTTGATAACGTGTTCTACACCTTTCTTATATTTAGTGGTCGTCTTCTCGAATACCTTGTTGAAGTTCTCATGGAAGCGGCCGATGAACGTCTTGTTCTTTTCGGTCTCCTCCTCTTTGTGCGGTTTCAGGAAGATAGCACAGAGGGCAGGCGACAAGGTCAAGGCGTTGATGGCCGAGATAACGATAGACACGGCCATCGTTACACCGAACTCACGGTAGAAAGTACCCGAAGTACCGCCGATGAACGATACCGGCACGAACACGGCCGACATCACCAGCGTAATGGAAATGATAGCGGAACTGATTTCGTTCATGGCATCGATAGATGCCGTAAGCGAGCTCTGGTAGCCCTGGTCGAGCTTGGCGTGCACGGCCTCAACCACCACGATGGCGTCATCTACTACAATGGCGATGGCCAGCAGCAATGCCGAAAGCGTGAGCAAGTTGATGGAGAAGCCGAATACCCACAAGAAGAAGAACGTACCTATCAAAGCTACTGGCACGGCAATCATAGGAATGAGCGTGCTGCGGAAGTCCTGCAGGAAGATGTAAACCACAATGAACACCAGCAGCAGGGTGATGAACAGCGTCATTACTACTTCTTCGATAGAGGCGAAGAGGAACTCGGTAGTATCCTGCTCGATGGTATATTCCAGTCCAGGCGGGAAGTTCTTTGACGCTTCCTTCAGGGCTGCCTTCACGTCGGTGGCAATCTGCGTGGCGTTTGAGCCGGCTATCTGCTGCACCATACCCATTACGGCAGGCTGGCCGTTGTTAATCAGGTTCACGTTGTACTGCAGCACACCGAGCTCTACCTTGGCCACATCCTTCAGCTTGAGGGTCTGCCCCGTGGTGGAACTTGTCAGTATAATGTTCTCGTACTCCGTTGCAGTCTTGAGCCTGCCTTTATAACGCAGCACGTACTCATAGGCCATGTCGCTCTGCTCGCCGAACTTACCCGGCGCAGCCTCTATGTTCTGCTCGGCCAGCGCTCCGCTGATGTCGGTAGGCACGAGGCCGTACTGCTTCATCTTGTCGGGCTTGAGCCAGATGCGCATGGAGTAGCTGGCGGTAGACGGGCTCTGCACGTCGCCCACGCCGTTGATACGCTTGAGCAGCGGTACAATGTTGATATTGTTGTAGTTGGTCACAAACTCGTTGTTGTAACGGCCGTCCTCGGTCGTAAGCGAGTACATGATAACGTTCGACGTCTGGCGCTTCATCACCGTTACGCCCACACGAGTTACTTCGGCCGGCAGCAGTGCCTGGGCCTGCGAAACGCGGTTCTGCACGTTCACGGCAGCCATGTCGGCATCGGAACCTTGCTTAAAGTAGACCGTAATGGAGGCCGAACCGTCGTTGGTAGCCTGCGAGGTCATGTAGGTCATATTCTCCACTCCGTTGATGCTCTCCTCAAGAGGAGTGATGACGGAGTTCAACACCGTGTTGGCATCAGCGCCCTGATAGGAGGTGAAAACCACGATAGTAGGCGGCGCGATATCCGGGTACTGCTCGATAGGCAGTGATATCAGTCCGATTGTACCCAGCAGGACGAAGAAGATGGACACCACCGTCGAGAGTACCGGACGTTTGATAAAGTTTGTAAATGACATATTTCTGGTTTTATGTATCCTGGTAGCCGGCATCATTCGCTGTGCCCGTCAAACAGCCCGAAGGCCGTTTCCGGGCACCTTGATGCCGCATCCTTATTTGCTCTTCATTGCATCTATGAATCCCTTGGCGGTGCCTTGCTGCTCGGAGAGCTTGGCAGCGTTGTCTATCTTCTGCTGGTACTGCGCCTCCGTTATGGGCTTTATTTCCATGCCGTCGGTAAGTTTGGTAATGCCCTTGCTCACATATCGGTCGCCAACTTTCAGTCCGCTGGTCACGATGTAGTTCTTTCCGTCGTTCTGCGGGTTCACGGTTATCTCGGTATATTTCACCTTGTTGTCCTTGCCCACCACGTAAACGAAAATCTTATCCTGCACCTCCGAGGTTGCCTCCTGCGGTACCAGGATGGCGTTGTTGTTGGCTCTGGGGATGATAATCTGCCCTGCGCCGCCGCTCTTGAGCAGCTTCTCGGGGTTAGCAAAATGGGCTATGAGCGACACGGAGCCGGTGGCTGCATCTATCACGCCGCTCATCTTGACTACCTTTCCGGGATGGTTGTACACCGTGCCGTCGGCCAGCTGCAGCTTTACTGCGGGAATGGAGTTGATAGCGGAGCTCACGTTACCGGCCGATTTGGTAAGCTCCAGTATCTCGCTCTCTGACATGGAGAAGAACGCCTCCACTGTACTGATATTTGAAACGGTGGTGAGCGGCTCCATGCTCGATGCGCTCACCAGTGCGCCCTCCTTGAAAGGCAGACTGCCTACCACGCCCGATGCCGGGCTCTTGACGGTGCACCAGCTCAGCGTCTCGTTAGCCGAAGCCAGCGCTGCCCGTGCCTGCGACACAGCTGCCTGTGCCGAGGCGTAGGAGTTCTGGGCCGTACTGAGCTCGTACTGGCCTATGACGTTCTTCTCAAAAAGTTTCTTATTGTTCTCGTAAGTCATCCGGGCAGTGTTCATCTGCACCCGAGCAGTGTTGAGGGCGGCCTGGGCCTGGCGCACTGATGCACGGTAGGTCTCGCTGTCAATAGTAAACAACACCTGGCCGGCGCTTACCGTCTGGCCCTCGTGTACATACACTTTGGTGATGAATCCCGACACCTTGGGGCGCACCTCCACATCCTGAATGCCCTTGATGGTAGCAGGATAGGTTGTCTGCAATGCAGTACTGGCGGAACTCACCGTACGAACGGCAAACTCGTTGTCACCCATCTTCATCTGGTCGTTGCCTCCGCAAGCGACAAGCAATGCAGAAAGGGCCGCCACGAACAAATAACTCTTACTTTTCATACCTATACTTATTTAATATTAATGTTTACGAATTTCGTCATCCTTAAATGATATCAATATAAAAACTCAAATGCTTCAAACAGTTTTCAAGCCACAAAATTACAAATTATCTGATAATAGCGAACGCACGGGAGCTTGTTTTTAACAATTATTAGATGCACATACCTAAAAACAGGTAGGAAGGAACGGCATTTATATCATTTTCGGCCTGCTTCCCGATTGGCAAGGGGGAGAGGTTTCAAATACCGTTTCAACTACGCGATGCAGGCCGAAACGTCATTCCGGCCGTGCGCATTCCGAGGTGCCGGAACAATGAATTTGAAGGCTCAAAGCATAGCTTCGTGAACTTTCGACACTTGTCGCACGATTATTTGACAGGTGTCGCACGATCGTGCGACAAGTGTCGAAAGTTCACGAACGGCACCACCAAGACTATAAAATCGCGCTCTCCGCCACTCAATAACTTTAGTTTCCCTCTCCTTGTACTTATCGTTTCATAAACCTGCTGACAGATCATCCCCTCCTAACCTCCCCTTTCCAAGGGGAGGAAACATTGCTGCACGGCTATTGATGGCAAAATACAGTCAGTTAGAGTATTGCAACAAGTCAAACCGGTAACCTTCCCTTGGAAAGGGGAGGCGGAGGAGGGGATGATTAATTAGCAGCCTATAACAGAACTGCTGAAGGTGTCATATCCCCTACTCTCGCCGGTCCAAGGGAAAGAAACGCAGCAACGCGCGCGACTGCTCATTGCTAACCGTTGCTTTACATATTATATAAGAGGTAACGCAAAAGAAGATACAAGAAGACCTACTCCCCCAACCACTACAGTCGGGAGAAGCTATTAAAAGGAAGAAAGAGGAAAAAGAGAAGCAACAGAAGCTATCGGCCAGCCGGCTCCAGGCCCATTTTGCGGGCCTGCTCCATGAGCAGCTGCATGAGCGGTTCGCGCTCGTTGGGCACGCGGTTGTCGAGTACGGCCTCCTTGAGGCATTTTTTCAACTCGCCCACCTCGCGACTGGGCTTGAGGTGGAACAGCTCCATAATCTCGTTGCCGTTGATACATGGCTGCAACAATCGCTTGTAGTCGCGCTCCTCCAGGTCCTTCAGTTTCTCGCGAACCACGCGGAAGTTGTCCAGGAAACGCTGCTTGCGCTGCTGGTTCTTGCTCGTAATGTCGGCCTCGCAGAGCGTCATCAAGTCGCCTATATCGTCGCCCGCGTCGTTCATCAGCCGGCGCACGGCACTGTCGGTCACCTCCTCGTCGGCTATTGCTATGGGTCGCATGTGCAGGTCTACCATCTTCTGGACATACTTCATCTTGCCATCCATGGGCTGTTTGAGCCGTCGGAAAATCTCCGGAACCATCTTGCAGCCCACGTAGTTGTGGTTGTGGAAAGTCCAGCCCACGCCCGGTTCCCAGCGTTTGGTACGGGTTTTGCCCACGTCATGCAGCAAGGCAGCCCACCGCAGCCACAGGTTATCGGTGCTGCGGCATACGTTGTCGAGCACTTCGAGCGTGTGGTAGAAATTATTTTTATGTGCCCGGCCGTTCTTGGTCTCCACGATATCGAGTGCTGAAAGTTCGGGGATGAGCAGCTGAAGGAGCCCACAGCGGTGCAAATCTACAAAGCCCTTGCTGGGCGTGCGAGTCATCATGATTTTGTTCAGTTCATCAGCTATTCGCTCGCCACTGATAATCTCGATTCGCGAGGCATTGCGAGAGAGCGCTTCGAAGGTCTCATCATCGATGAAAAAATTCAACTGCGCGGCAAATCTTACGCACCGCAACATGCGCAAAGGGTCGTCGGAAAAAGTGATGTCGGGGTCGAGCGGCGTGCGGATAATGCCGTCTTCCAAGTCGTAGAGGCCGTCGAAAGGGTCTACGAGTTCGCCAAAGCGGTCGGCATTGAGGCACACCGCCATGGCGTTGATGGTGAAGTCGCGGCGGTTCTGGTCGTCTTCCAGCGTGCCGTCTTCCACGTGCGGCTTGCGTGAGTCGTGGTCGTAGCTCTCCTTACGGGCCCCCACAAACTCCACCTCGGTATCCTTGTACTTCACCTGGGCAGTGCCGAAGCTGCGAAAAACGGAGATATGGGCCTTGCGGCCGAGCAGCTTCTTCAGCGCGTCGGCTACCTGGATGCCGCTTCCAACGACCACAACGTCGATGTCGTTGGACGGGCGTTCGAGAAACAAATCGCGCACATAGCCGCCCACCACGTAACATTCAAGGTGGAGACTGTCGGCTGCCAAAGAGATTTTATGGAAGATGTCTTTATCAAGTAGTTGTGCCAAATCGGCATTGGAGAGATGTCTCATCTGTTATGCTTTTAGGGTGCAAAGATACAAATTTAACCTCAGATAACGCTTTATGACCCGATTTTTTATTAAATTTGTGCGCAGTATGAAGAATTGTTTGTTACTTCTGTTGCTGCTCGTAACGCTTACCGCCTGCGAGCAGACGGCCGATGAAAAGGCCGAACCGCTGATGGCGGAGATAGAAACACTGTACGAGCAGGGGCAGTATCAGCTTGTCCTGGACTCCATCACCTCGCTGCGCCGGCAGTTTCCGCAGGCCGTCAAGGCCCGCAAAAGGGCACTCACGCTGTGGCAGGAGGCATCGCTTAAACTGACGCAGGCCGACATCGCCCGCACCGACTCGGCCCTGCAGGTTGCCATCCGGCAGTTTAACGAAGCGCGAACCATCAGGGAACGCAATTTCATCGGCATCAGGCGCGACTCGCTCCAAATCCGGTACGATGCCCTCTGCGGCACCGTAAGGGTTATCCATAAACGGCAGCAGGAAGACTAATATAAAAAAACCATAAAGCCGGAGGCCTAATCGCACTACTTTTTGGCTATCTCGCGATTAATCTGTAAATTTGCACCCAGTTATGGCAAAGGACAATACAGAACAGCAGTTCAGGGATGTGATGCACGAATGCCGCACGCTCTTCGAGCAGAAACTGCACGACTACGGAGCTTCGTGGCGCATAATGCGCCCGTCGTCGCTCACCGACCAGCTTTTTATCAAGGCCAAGCGCATACGCTCTCTGGAAATAAAAAAGGAGTCGCTGGTGGGCGAAGGCATCCGTCCGGAGTTCGTGGGGCTCATTAACTACGGCATCGTGGGGCTCATCCAGACGGAGAACGGCTATGTTGACACTGTAGACATGACGCCTGCCGAAGCCATGAAGCTGTACGACAGGCATGCCACGGAGGCGCTGGAGCTGATGCTCCGCAAGAACCACGACTACGACGAGGCGTGGCGCTCGATGCGGGTGAGCAGCTATACGGACTTCATTCTGACCAAAATACAGCGCATCAAAGAGATAGAGGACCTGCAGGGACAGACGCTGGTCTCCGAAGGCATCGACGCCAACTACATGGATATCATCAACTATGCAGTGTTCGGCGTCATCAAACTGGATGAGGAGAGCCAGACAAAATAAGACTTGTGGACAGCATCAAGAAATTCTTCACCAACCTGTGCAGGCTGATTCTGGCGGTCACCTTCATCTTCTCGGGCTATGTCAAGGCCGTTGACCCGCTGGGCACCCAGTACAAGATACAGGACTATCTCGAAGCACTGTCGCTGCAAGGATATGTGCCCGACTGGGTTACTCTCGGCACATCGGTAGGCCTCTCGGCACTGGAATTCTCGCTGGGCATCTTCATGCTGTTCGCCATCTGTCGCCGGCGCAATTCCCGGCTGGTGCTGATATTCATGCTGGTCATGACGCTCATCAGCCTCTGGCTCGTGGTTGCCAACCCTATAGAGGACTGTGGATGCTTCGGAGATGCCGTCAAGCTCACCAATGCCGAAACCTTCGGCAAGAACATTGTGCTGCTGGCGTGCGCCGTGGTAGTGGCCATCTATCCGCTGCGGATGGTGAGGTTCATCTCCAAATCCAACCAGTGGATAGTGATAAACTTCACGATTGTCTACATTCTGGCTACCAGCGCCGTGAGCATTTACAGGCTGCCGTGGTTCGACTTCAGGCCCTATCACGTCGGCGCCAACATTCTCAAGGGCATGGAAATGCCGCCGGGAGCACAGGCACCGCAGTTTGAAACGACCTTCATCCTGCAGAAGAACGGCGTGAAAAAGGAATTCTCGCTCGACAATTATCCCGACTCTACCTGGCAATTCGTGGACAGCAAGACGGTGCAGACACGCGACGGATACGTTCCGCCCATACACGACTTCTCCATACAGACGGCCGGCGGAGAGGACATCACGCAGCAGGTGCTCACCGACAAGGGCTACACCTTCCTGCTCATAGCGCCTCATCTGGAGCTTGCCAACGAGACTAACTTCGGCGATATAGACCAGATTTACGAGTACGCGCAGGCCTACAACGTGCCGTTCTACTGTCTCACGGCCAGCAACGAGCAGGCTATCAGCCACTGGGAAGACATTACCGGGGCCGAATATCCTTTCTGCACCACCGACGAAACAACGCTCAAGACCATCGTCAGGAGCAATCCGGGGCTGGTGTTGCTGAAGAACGGGACCGTCATCAACAAATGGAGCCACAACGAACTGCCGCAGACGGAGGAACTCACAGCCCCGCTCGCCGAGCTCAGTATCGGCCGGATGCCGGCCAACAGCATGGCAGGCAAGATTACCAAGATATTCCTCTGGTTCATCCTGCCGCTTATTCTGCTCACTCTCGCTGACCGGTTGTGGTCTTGGAGCAAGTGGGTAAGGGCCAAGGAACAAAGAATAAAAAGAGATATACCAACTTTTAAAAAAGAAAAAGAAAATGAGAAAGAAAATTGTTGCAGGCAACTGGAAAATGAACATGAACCTGCAGGACGGCGTGACTCTGGCCAAGGAGATTAACGAGTCACTGAAGGCAGAGAAGCCCAACTGCGATGTAGTAGTCTGCACGCCATTCATCCACCTGGCAAGTGTTGCCCAGGTATTGGATGCAAGCGTAGTAGGACTGGGCGCCGAGAACTGCGCCGACAAGGCTAAAGGTGCCTACACGGGCGAGGTTTCGGCCGAGATGGTGAAGTCTACCGGTGCTCAGTACGTTATCCTCGGCCACTCCGAGCGTCGCCAATACTACGCAGAGACACCCGAAATCCTCAAGGAAAAGGTTCTCCTGGCACTGCAGAACGGCCTGAAAGTTATCTTCTGCTGCGGCGAGACTTTAGAAGAGCGTGAAGCCAACAGGCAGAACGAGGTTGTAAAGGCAGAGCTGGAAGGCTCGGTATTCAACCTGACTGCCGACGAGTGGAAGAACATCATCCTGGCTTATGAACCCATCTGGGCCATCGGAACGGGCAAAACCGCAACCTCCGACCAGGCCGAGGAGATGCTTGCTTACATCCGCTCTATCGTTGCCCAGAAGTATGGAGAGGCCGTGGCAGAGGAAACTTCCATCCTCTATGGTGGCAGCTGCAAGGCTTCCAACGCACCCGAGCTCTTCTCAAAACCCAACATCGACGGTGGCCTCATTGGCGGCGCTTCGCTCAAAGCAGCCGACTTCAAGGGCATCATCGACGCCTGGAAGAAGTAATCAGGCCCAAGGTACATGGCTGGCAGCACGGCAATACGGCCACTGCCGGCCATTCACCATCAACTAAAATCAACAATCACATGAAGAGATTCGTCATTTTCCTGTTTATCACCCTTTGCTCTGTGTCAGCTGCCAGCGCACAGACTTACCTCGAACACCTGCAACAGAAGAAGCAGGGACAGGCTTCGGTAACCGTCAAGCAGAGCAAAGAAATCGACGATTTGGTCAACGGCAGCAATACAACACCGCAAAAGGACGAGAAGCCACTCAAGGATACAAAGACTTACCAGCAGAAAACCAGCGAAAAAGAAACGCAGCCCTATCCGCTCGGCACGCACAAGGCAGCCAAGGATTCGGCCAAGAAGGAGCAGCCCGTTCTCAAGGAAAATGCCGACAAGAGAGGCGAGGCTGCCAGGCTCAACGTGCCAACCACAAAGAAGAACGAAAAGAACGAAGATAGCGAAATGGACATACCTACCGTGGACTTGCGCAAGAAGGTGATGCGCAAGAGCTACAAGGTAACCGGCTATCGCGTACAAGCATACGCCGGAGGAAACTCCAGAGCCGACAGGCAACGTGCCGAGCAGATAGGCAACAGCATCAAGGTAAAATACCCGGACCAGCCCGTCTACGTGCACTTCTACTCTCCCCGATGGATTTGCCGCGTAGGAAACTACCGCAGCTATGAGGAAGCCCAGAACATGCTCCGGCAGGTTCGGGCCATGGGCTACCGTGCAGCAACCATCGTGAAGGGCAAAATAACCGTACAATATTGATATGAATCCGGAAACTGAATTACGTGAGGGACTCGACGAACTCGCATCCCACTACAGGGCCGTACTGGAACTTTTGGGCGAAGACCCAACCCGCGACGGCCTGCAGAAAACGCCCGTGCGGGTGGCAAAGGCCATGCAGATACTCACGAGAGGATACACACAGGACGCGCACAAGGTACTTACCGACGCACTGTTCGAAGAGAAATACAACCAGATGGTTATCGTCAAAGACATCGACTTCTTCTCTTTGTGCGAGCACCACATGCTCCCTTTCTACGGCAAGGCACACGTGGCCTACATCCCCAACGGATATATAACCGGGCTGAGCAAGATTGCCCGCGTGGTCGACATCTTCAGTCACCGCCTCCAGGTACAGGAAAGGCTCACCCAACAGATAAAGGACTGCATCAACGAGACACTGAAACCACAGGGCGTGATGGTAGTCATAGAGGCCAAGCACATGTGCATGCAGATGCGCGGTGTAGAGAAGCAGAACGCCATCACCACCACGAGCGACTTCTGCGGAGCCTTCAAC
Source organism: Prevotellaceae bacterium KH2P17 (assembly GCA_900199655.1). Classification (GTDB taxonomy): domain Bacteria; phylum Bacteroidota; class Bacteroidia; order Bacteroidales; family Bacteroidaceae; genus Prevotella. The sequence goes on along the minus strand of FZRE01000003.1, from coordinate 29,866 downwards.
CAGGCCAAGACCCGCGAGGAGTTCATGAACCTCCTGCGCGGAGAATCCAAGCGAATTTAACTTAAAAGGATGCAAGATTCCGGCATCTTTTACGTTTACATATTATTTAAAGAAGATGATTATGAAAAGACTAAGCAATCAAATCCTGATGTTGGCCTGCCTCATTACGGCAGCCTTCACACTTTCGTCGTGTCTTGACAGCGACGATGACGACAACGGTTACACCAACGAACAGATACAGCAAGCCATGCTGAGCATGCAGGGTAACTACACGGGTGCTTCCGTTGCAGCAGTTTCTCTTACCGAGCACGACTCCATCAACAACGTAAATTGGTCGGCCGATTCCATTATCACCGTCAGTAACTTCCCCCTGAGCAACATTGCCTTCTTCTTAAACAAGAGCACCGACAGCAATGTCAAGGCCGTTGGAGAGGCGCTCAAGGCCCTCGGAAGCACCAAGCTCAAGATTAGTTACGGCTACTACGGCATGAACGAGACGGCCATCAGCCTCTATACAGAGGGACGGCCATTGGAACTGAGCGTTGTATCAGGCGGCAAAACCGTTAAGGTTAAGGTTACTTTTGTACCCTATCAGCGCATTGACTACACCTACGGTATCTTCCGCAAGGCAGAGAACAAGACGCTCATTCTGCTGACAGTAGCCGAGCTGACCATCGACGATGTGCCCGTAAGTCTGCCTACCAGTCCCCAGATTCTGCTCACATCAAAAATGAAGATCTAAGCATGAAACTTATTTCCTGGAACGTAAACGGACTACGTGCCTGCGTGAACAAGGGCTTTGAAGACAACTTCAAAGCCCTTGATGCTGACTTCTTCTGCCTGCAGGAAACCAAGATGCAGGCCGGTCAACTCGACCTGCAGTTCGACGGCTACGAGTCTTTCTGGAACTATGCCGACAAGAAAGGCTACTCCGGTACGGCCATCTACACCCGCCACCGGCCGCTCAGCGTGAGCTACGGCATGGGCATCGACGAGCACGACCACGAAGGCCGGGTCATCACCCTCGAAACGGCAGACTTCTACCTCGTAACAGTCTACACCCCCAACTCGCAGGACGAACTGCGCCGACTGGACTACCGCATGAAGTGGGAGGACGACTTCCGTGCCTATCTCAAGCAGCTGGACGCCAAGAAACCCGTCGTTGTATGCGGCGACATGAACGTGGCCCACGAGGAAATCGACATCAAGAACCCCAAGACCAACAGGCGTAACGCCGGCTTTACGGACGAGGAACGCGAGAAGATGACTCTGCTGCTGGCCGATGGCTTCATTGATACATTCCGCACGCTGTACCCAGAACAGGTAACGTACAGCTGGTGGTCGTACCGTTTCCACGCCCGGGAGAAGAACACGGGGTGGCGCATCGACTATTTCCTGGCTTCCGAGCGGCTGCGCAGCCAAGTGAAAGATGCCAAGATACACACCGAAATCTTCGGTTCCGACCACTGCCCTGTAGAGCTCGACCTCTGACCTGCAGGCCCACCAACAGAAAAAGGCGACTCTCCCGAGTCGCCTTTTTTCATGTTCCGATAATTGTATGATATTATAAGAGAGATTGTATTTCAGAGAGCGGCCGGCGCTGCATGTCGCCGTTGGGAGTCGTTACCGTAAAGTAGTTGTGCTTTGAAACGCCTTCCTCGAACTGCATTACGGCAATGCTGCCGTCGTGCATCTGAACCGTGAAATAGCCCTCGCGCTTGCCGTTCTTGTAAGTACCGTGTGCCTTCTGCTTGCCGTTGGGATAGTAGGTTGTAACCTCACCGTCCAGCACCGTATTCCTGTCATTGCCCAAGTCGATGAAGCTGTAGCCGCCTTCGGCCTTCAGCTTGCCGTTCATGTAGAAGTCCCGGAAGAGTTCCTGCTTGTTCATACCGGCGCCCTTGGTAAGCAGCAGGCGGTAATAACTTGCATCGCTGCGGTCCGACACGTTGCTCATGTCCTTGGCGTAGTAGATGGTGTCGGCCACTACTACTGCATTTTCACTCACATGCTTGCGGCCGTAAGAAGCCACGGTCATCAAAGCCATCACTGTAAAAAGAATAATCTTCTTCATTGCTATTTGTAATTGTTTAGGTTGCTTGTTGTTTTCGCCTGCAAAGATATGCAATTAATATGAGACTGCCTAATGTTTTAACGATAATTTTTAATTTATTTTCAGCGCTAAAACGATTGTAAATTAAAGACGTGCTTTCATTCTAAAACTTCATAAAATGGTGTCACTTTGCTATAATTTGATATCTGCACCCTTCTCACAGGGGTATATTCTGACATTATGAAAGATATATACGCCATTATAGCCTGTAATCATATCATTTACCACAAAAGACCATACGGGATGCTTACAGATTGTTTTGTAATGATATATTACCACATTTACATCTTGCGAAAGCAACAACCGGTAAGGCTGACAAAAAGCCATCGCGCCCTACCCTACCAACAGCAAAAAGCCACCAAACGACACCTTTCACAGCGCAAGCTGACTTGAGCCAAATCAAGAGCATAGCTTCAAGCCTCTTGATGGGCATCTTCAAGGCCGCTGAAGGCATCGTTCAAGAGCCTTGAACGTATGCTCCTGTCCAACAGGCCCGCAGAGGCCCTGCTGCAGGGGCTGTGCAGCAAGCTGGCAGAAGGAAAGAAAAAAGACGGAAAAGGGCTGACTGACAGTCAGCCCGCAGAAAACAATTCAGCCCGCCACGGCACCGACCGGCTCGGGCGCTATTTGAGTATCAAGTCTTTGAGCGTTGTGCCTTCGGCGAACACATCCAGGTCTACGGCCGTAGAAATGCCGTCGACAGTACCCTGGTCGGTATGCTGCCAGATGTTGTGGCGCCCCGCCCCGCGCACCACAGGCGACTCCGGACTGTACCTGGCAAGGAAGAGTTGGTACTCATTGAAGTGCGGCGCCAGGTGCGAATTGTAGAACTTGGCGTAGCTGTAGATAAGGGGAGCCTTGCCATAGTGGGCTTTCACCAGCGCGGCAAACCTGCTCAGGCTGTCGCGCAGCTGCTGGTGCGTCCAGCCGCTCACGCCCTCCTGCTCCACGTCAACCATGGGTATGAGGTCCTGCTTCTCCTTGGCGGCAAAGTGTGCAAAGCTCCGGAACTGCAGCGTTACGGGGCTGGACGACGTAAGGTAGTGGTAAGAACCCACCTTGACACCGGCCCGCCGGGCCTCATCTATATTAATAAGGTATAGCGAATCGAGATAGGTGTAGCCTTCGGTGGCCTTGATGTAGACAAAGCGGACACGCGGGTCGACGGCCACCTTGTCCCAGTCGATGTCGCCCTGGTGGTGTGACACGTCGATGCCATCATAGTCGAGAGCGAGATGGCGGTTCTGGGGTTCGGACGCAAAGAGGTTGAGCCGGTCGGTTACCAGATGCAGCGTAGCGGGCGAAAAGACGGCAAAGACCACGAAGACGGCGAACAACACGCCCGCTGCCCCCAGCAAAAAGCTGAACAGCTTGCGCACTTTGTCGCTGCGGTGGCGGTGATGGCGGTGATGGTGATGATGCGAGTGGGAATGACGGGTATCGTAGCTCATGGCTCAGGTTATTGCAAATGGATGTTTATGGGCAGCGTTACGCGCGTGCTGACGGCCTTTCCGTCCAACTTGCCCGGCTTCCAGCGGGGCATCAGGCGCAATGTTTTCACCAGCTCGCGGTCTATCTCGGGCGAGTTCGGCTGCAGTATCCGCACATCGCCGATGCTGCCGTCAGCCTCCACATCCATCGCCACCATCATCCTGCCAACGGTGTTTCCACACACCACGGCGGGCGAGAGATTGAGGTTACCGGAAAGGAACTGCACCATGGCCTGCTGCCCGCCGGGATATTCGGGGTACTCTTCTACCGTCTTGTACACGCGCCATCCGTCGAGTGACACGGTGTCTTCAGGCAGATATTGGGGCGCAGGTACGCTTGCCGGCTTGCCTTTAAGCAGCTCGCGGGCCTCCTTTGCCAAGAGCGAACCAACGCGGTCGTAGCTCACCCGGGTAGCGCACTGCCCTATCTCTGCATCCGATGCGTAAATGAGGTCTATGAGCAGCCCGTCCTGCTGCATGGCTGCGCCCTGGAACTGGATGGAATACACCTCCTCCGGCAGTGGCGAGGTGGCGCCCGCGGCGAGGCTGTAAACAAAGTTGGCATCGTACATCCCGCTCTCTATACGCCCCACGCGCAGTAGGTCGGCCATCTCCATCACGCGGTCGTTCACGATGTCGTAGGTGAAGAGCGACTGCAAGGTGTCGCCCTGCTGGGCCGAAGCCTTGGCCGGACTCACCACGCGCGCCATCCGGAATGAGACGAACCGGCCGGGCATGTAACCCACCTGCTGCAGACTGCACGTTACGTAACAGAACTTGTTATCATCGGGCAGCTGCCCGAACTGCTGCGTTACGGGCTGGCCGAAGCGCTGCAGGAACTGCCGGCAGGCTGCGTTGAAGCTGGCCGAATCGGCCTGGAAGAGCTGCTTGGCCAGATAGTTCTGCAGGCCTCTCAGCTCCGAGAAAGCCAGCCGTTCGGGCCACTCCACGTTGATATCTATCACGTTGGTCTCCGCCCCACGCTGGTAGAGCAGGTGCCGGAGCACGTATCTCACGCTGCTGTACTGCGGGGCCGGCTGCGCCGTAACCGTGCAGACGGCGGCCAGGAACAGGACGGCAAGCAAGTATTTCTTCATCTTCTACTTCCTCTCCTTGTTGAAAACCATCTCTCCCGAGAAGCCTATCCGCTCCCTTTCGCGTGCCTGCACCTCGAGTGTAGCCTTGCCGTTGTCGAACACATCAATCATATAAAGGTAGTCGTCCTCCTCGTTGCGTATCGTAATTTCAATGCGCGTGAGGTCGCGCTTCACGCGAGTGCTGCGGTAGCTGTTGGCCACTGCCTTGAAGTTAAGCGCCTTGCCGCCGCCGTAGGGCACGCGATAGGCGCGGCCGAAGTACGGCAGGTAGGAGTCAACACTGTCGCCGTGCACCGTAAGTTCGTAGCCGTAGCTTATCCGGCGCGATGCTCCGCGCTGCGGCATCACGTAATCCATCGCTATCGTAAAGTGGCGGTTGGCTATAGCTTCGGCCACTCTGTCGGCTTGCTCGGCCGCTTTGGCCGCCCGCTCCTGCGGAGTGAGCCGCGAGGTGGCACAGGCAGCAAGCAGCAAAGCCGCCAATGCGTATAAAAACAATTTCTTCATGCCTGTTGTTATTTTTCTGCTAAGATAGCACTTTTTGGTGATTTCGCCATGTTTTCACCACATTTTTTCGCCTCGGAGCATGCAGAGAGGCTAAAAACTGCTGCCGGAGGGGGACGGGAATGCAATCATTGTCAAACATTTCCTATATTATTTTGGTATTTTATATTTTAATTGCTTACCTTTGCAACATTGCCATTTAAAGAATGGCAGACTCTTGGTTTTATTTTAAATCTATAGACAGGCCATGACACTTAAGACTTTAATACTTACTTTATCTGCATCATTTTTGTGTTTCTCATGCAATAACAAAGATGATGATTTGTATATGGAGATAGCCAACACGGATTTAAAAGAAGAACTGAAATTTTGTGTAGATTCGCTTAATTCCATTCACCAAGGGCAGGATTATGCGATAAGAGTGTACTGCCAGAACATCAACGACTCGATAAGAAGGTTCACGGTTAGCACGGAAATAGACTATGACATCTGGTATCATTGCCCTTATCACTTTAAAAGTAAGGTCGGTGGCAAGGACATCTTGTTTGTTATGTTAGCGGGACAAGAGACCGACAGAGGATTTGAAAAGCCGTTTTTTACCTTGGATAGCACGCGTTACAGCAATGTGGTTAAGAAGTATTTTCCGAAAATATACAAGAAGTATGGACTGCAAAATTACAGAAATCCGGAAGTAATATATGAGCCTCCACTGATACATCTTACTTTTCTGAATGGTAAACTAATTGGGAAATGCCACGAGATGGGAATGCCCGCTGACAGAGTTCCTGTAAATATTGGTGGCAAAACCGTGTATTTGTAATTGCTTTCCTCATTTAACAACGGCAGTACCTTTATTGGTTTCTTGCCCCATCGGTACCTTACAATACGCTCTGTCGTCAAGAAACAAAGGAGCGAAGGCAGCCACAAGACAGCGTGAAGGAACCGGACAAAAAGCAAAGAAAAAGCCCGAGGCCAAAAGACCTCGGGCTTTCAGGGGTTATACTCCCTTCTAATAAGAATGTCGGGATTACTGGACTCGAACCAGCGACCTCGCGCCCCCCAGACGTGTGCGCTACCTACTGCGCCAAATCCCGAATTCAAGTGCAAAGGTAAATATTAAAAATGACATCTGCAAATATCCGCATCACTTTTTCATTTAAAAAGTTTTATTTAATCATATTACATGAAAAAGAACTTGGGTAGATACATTATATTTTGTATTTTTGTACTTTCAAACAACAAGGAATGAAGAAGAACCTCTTTTTAGTGATACTCCTGTCGGTTATCATCGCTTCCTGCTCCAGCAGCGAAAGCGCCGAAGAAGACGGCAGCAAGCCAGAAGTGACGGCCGACCAGGACGAGGACGACGCCACCATCACCGATAACTACATCTACAAACTTCCCGTTATCTTCCATGTTCTGTATCAGGATAAAGGCAATCCGGAGCAATACACGCCGGCCAGTCGTATTCACGACATCCTTAAATACGTGAACCAACTCTACTCCGGCGGCGTTTACGGCATGGCGGATGGCGGAAGCGAGAACTTAGGAGTGGAGTTCGTACTGGCCGAACGGGACGAGAATGGGCGCAAGCTCGACATACCCGGCGTGGAATACATCAAGTGGACAGGCACTTACCCCATTGACCCTGCCGACCTGATGACCAAGAGGGAATACGCCAAATACATCTGGAAGCCGAACGAATACATCAACGTCATGCTGTACAACTTCGCGAACGATGATGCCTCGGGCAGCGTAACGCTGGGCATCAGCCACATGCCCTACACCGTAAAGGGCGACCACAGGCTCGAAGGACTCAATGAACTGGAAGCCCGCCAGGCCGGTATAGAGAAATCGAACCTGGGCTTTGCCTACTGCTCTTCCATCAACAGCCTCTACGCATGGAAAGATGAAAGGGGACAGCTGTACCAGAGCGACCGCTACACAAACGGCAGCCACGAGATAGAAGAGACCACACTCGGCCAGGTTTCAAGGGATGTGAACGTGACCGTTGCCCACGAGCTGGGCCACTATCTGGGCCTGCACCACACGTTCACGGAACGGTTGAGCGACTCGTCGGCAGAGGCCGTGGACTCTTGCGGCGACACCGACTTCTGCAATGACACGCCTTCGTACAACCGGATAGTTTACAACGAGCAAATAGAGGACTATCTCAACTCGCTTTCTGAGAACGAAACCGTAAGCTCAAGGATGCTGATGGCACGCTCGAACTGCGCAGGCGACGACTTCTTTGCCGCCAACATCATGGATTATGCCTATACGTACGGCTTCCGGTTCACCAAGGAGCAGCGCGACAGAGTGCGCCACGTGCTCTACTACTCGCCGCTCATCCCGGGGCCGAAGAAGGATGCTGCCGTCAAAACGCGGGCCGTGGTTAAGGGCATTATAGACCTGCCCATACGTATTGTAAAATAAAGCAACCCACCATGACCTACAAGATAACACCACCCAGTCATATAGACACCACCATTGAGCTGCCCGCCTCAAAGAGCGTAAGCAACCGGGCACTCATCATCCATGCCCTCTCCGGAGGCGACATTCTGCCCCACAACCTGTCCGACTGCGACGATACGGGAGTCATCATCCAGGCGCTTAGCAAGATGCCTTACGAAATAGACATCAAGGCAGCGGGCACTGCCATGCGCTTCCTCACGGCCTATCTGAGCGTAACGGAGGGTGAGCATGTCATCACGGGCACCGACCGCATGAAGCGGCGGCCCATCGGCGCCCTCGTCGATGCACTGAGATATCTGGATGCCGACATTGCCTACGTGGACGAAGAAGGCTATCCGCCGCTCCTCATCAAGGGCAAACCGCTGCAAGGGGGCAAGATAGCAATACCCGGAAACATCAGCTCGCAGTACATCTCGGCACTGCTCATGATAGGCCCCAAGCTCGAGAACGGACTGGAACTGCAGCTCACCGACGACATCATCTCGCGCCCCTACATTGACCTTACGCTGTGGATTATGAGGGAGTTCGGAGCCAATGCCGACTGGACCGACGTGGATACCATTACCGTAAAGCCCGGACCATATCGGCAACAGGAATACCTCATTGAGAACGACTGGAGCGCCTCGTCCTACTGGTACGAGATGTTGGCACTCTGTAACGGCATGGATTCGGAAGTCAGGTTCACCGGTCTGATGGACGGCTCCAAACAAGGTGACTCGGTGGTGAAGTACATCTTCAGTCTTCTCGGCATCCGTACAGCCTTTGAAAACAAGGCACAAGGCACGCCGACCACCGTTACGCTAACCCGACATGAGAGCATGCTGACGCGGTTGGACTACGACTTCGTGAACTCTCCCGACCTGGCACAGACGTTTGTCGTAACGTGTGCCCTGATGGACAAGCCTTTCCACTTTACCGGGTTGGGCAGTCTGCGCATCAAGGAGACCGACCGCATTCAGGCTCTGAAGAACGAACTGCGCAAGTTAGGCTACCTTATCTACGAGCGCAACGACACCGAACTGCTCTGGGACGGAGCTCGATGCGAGCCCACCTTGGAGCCTATAGACACCTACGAGGACCATCGCATGGCGCTTGCCTTTGCCCCCGCAGCCCTCAAGTTTCACGGATTAAGCATCCGTAACCCCGAAGTCGTGACAAAGTCTTATCCCCGTTACTGGGACGACTTGCGCCAAGCCGGCTTCACAATTACCGAAAGTCTATGATTTATCTGTTTTATCTGCTGCTCTTTCTGCTCGTCGTGGTCGCTTTTGTCTGGTTGGCCCGACACAACCGAAACTCCCAAGAGGGCGATGGGGACAATGAGGACGACGACGTTATCCGCATCATCCCCACCTGCGCAACGTGCGACGGAGTGGACCCGAAGTGCGAACAAGAGTGCATGATGGAGGCAGCCACCAAAGACATAGAATATTACGACGACGAGGAACTGGATGCCTTCAAAGGCAGGGAGGCCGACGATTACACCGACGAGGAGGCAGAGCAGTTTGCCTACGTGCTGCATACCATGCGGCCTGAAGAGGTGAAGGGCTGGAACCGCAGCCTCATCCTGCGAGGTATCAACCTGCCCAATCAGCTCAAGGACGAGGTTATCATGATGATACAAGACGACTAAATGGAGATACTCGAATACGCTTTCTTCCGCCATGCGCTGCTCGGCGCCCTGCTGGCAAGCATCCTGTGCGGGTTTATCGGAACCTACATCGTGACGCGGCGGCTGGTTTTCATCAGCGGCGGTATTACCCATGCGTCCTTTGGGGGCATAGGAATAGGCGTGTTCGCAGGCATCAATCCGGTGCTGTCGGCCATGATTTTCGCCGTACTCAGCGCCTTTGGCGTGCAGTGGCTGTCGCGGCGTGGCGACGTAAGAGAGGATTCGGCCATCGCTGTTTTTTGGACTTTAGGCATGAGCGTGGGCATTATCTGCTGCTTCCTCACGCCGGGTTTCATGCCCGATCTTCCCTCCTTTCTCTTTGGCAGCATCCTGACCATCGAGCCGGCCGACCTCTGGTTGCTCGGAATTCTCACCCTCACGGTGGTTATTCTGTTCACTTTGTTCTACCGGCAGATACTCTACGTGGCCTTTGACACCGTGTTCGCACGCTCCCAACAGCTGCCCGTTACCTTCATAGAGTACATGATGATGGCACTCATTGCCATGACCATAGTCTCTACCTTGCGCATGGTGGGCATCGTGCTGGCCATCAGTCTGCTCACCATCCCACAGATGGCAGCCAACCTACTCACTTCCGATTTCAGGCAAATGATAGTCTACAGCATCCTCATAGGCTGGGTAGACTGCCTCTGCGGATTGGCTATTTCCTATTGGCTCAACGTGCCTTCGGGCGCTTCCATCATCTTTGTAAGCATCATTCTCTATCTGCTCATGCGCTGCATCAAGGCCATCAGTCAGAAAACAAACGGCAACCGTGAAACCGCATAACGCCACACATATTGCTCCGGTTGTCCTTACGCTCTGCCTGACGTTGCTGACAGCCTGCTCGACACAGAAGAACACCTCTGCGTCAAGATGGTGGCATTCGTTCCATGCACGCTATAACACCTACTTCAACGGCTCACAAGCCTACATTGACGGTTCTCTGGAAAAGGAGAACGGCAACCGTGACAACTACACGGAACTGCTACCCCTCTACACCGTAGGCAACAAGAACAGCCGCGACTTGGGCAAAGGCAACTTTGAACGGGCTGTGGAGAAGAGTGAGAAAGCCATCCATCAGCACAGCATCAGGCGCCGCCCGGTATGGGACAAACAGCGCCGCAAGACTGCCAAAGACATCGAGTGGCTCAATCGCAGGGAATACAATCCTTTCCTGTGGAAGGCGTGGCTCCTCATGGGACGTGCCCAGTTCCACATGGGTTCGTTCGAAGAAGCAGCCTCCACCTTTTCTTATATGAGCCGCCTGTATGCCACGCAGCCCGCCATCTACGGCCGGGCCAGGGCCTGGCTGGCCAAAAGCTACATTGAGCAAGGATGGATGTACGATGCCGAAGACGTAATTCGCAACATGCAGCGCGACTCCATCCACTGGCGTGCCGTTAAAGAATGGGACTATACCTACACCGATTATTATATCCATACGGGCGAATACGAAAAGGCCATTCCTTACCTGCAAAAGGTTATCAAGCACGAAATGCGCCGCAAGCAGAAGGCCCGTGAGTGGTATATCATGGGGCAGTTGCAGGCTGCCTTGGGTCGGAAACAGGAAGCCTACCGGGCCTTCAGGCGCGTGGTGCGGATGAATCCGCCCTACGAGTTGGAGTTCAACGCCCGCATCGCCATGTCGGAAGTGATGGCTGCAGGGCAGTCCAAGCAGATGATCAGGCGGCTGCAACGCATGGCGGCATCGGATAACAACAAGGACTATCAGGACCAGATATACTATGCCATCGGCAATATCTACCTGGCCGACCGCGATACCACCCACGCTATCTACGCCTACGAAAAAGGCAACGAGAAAGCTACGCGCAGCGGAATAGAGAAAGGTGTGCTGCTGCTTCGGCTGGGTGACCTGTACTGGCAACGTGAGAAATTCAGCGAAGCCAACAGATGTTACGGGGAAGCTATTGGCCTGCTTGATCAGGATCGGCCCGACTATAAGCAGCTGTCCGAGCGCTCCCGCATCCTCGAAAAGCTGGTTCCCTACACCGAGGCCGTACAGTTACAGGACTCGCTCCAAGCTCTGGCAAAGATGAACGAAACCGATCGCAACGCTGCCATCGACCGGGTAATAGACGCCTTCAAGCAGAAAGAGAAGAAAGAACGCAACGCACAGGCCGACGAAGAAGCTCAACGCATGCAGCAAGAGAGCGGAGGAATGGACCAGATGGACGGTCCGCTGACGCCAGTTGCCCCCACCCAGCAGGAGAGAGGCGTGTGGTATTTCTACAATCCGATAGCTGTGAGCCAAGGCAAAGCCACTTTCCAGCGGCTTTGGGGTAAGCGCGAGAACATAGACAACTGGCAGCGCGTGAACAAAACTGTGGTTGCCGGCATGGGTCAAGGTGAATTCCAAGGCAGCGCCGAGGGCGATTCGCTCGACATCCAGCCAGCTTCTGCCGACTCTCTCCAGCAGTATTCAGACAGTATTCAGAGCGACCCGCACCGGCGCGAATACTATCTGGCACAGATACCTTTTACTCCCGAGCAGCTTGCAGCCAGCAACCTGATACTCGAAGACGGGCTTTATAACTCCGGCGTCATCTTCAAGGACGAGCTCAACAACCTGAAACTCAGCGAGCGGAACTTGCGCAGACTGGTCGACAATTATCCCGATTACGAGCACATGGACGATGCCTATTACCACCTCTTCCTGCTTTATTCACGGCTCAACATGCCCAGCATAGCCAACGTCTACCTGAACAAGCTGTCAGCCGCCTATCCCCACAGCCAGTGGACCCGCATACTCACCGACCCGCACTACCGCGACAACGCTCGCTTCGGCGTACACTTGGAAGACTCGCTCTATGCTTCCACCTACAACGCCTTTAAGGTCGGACGCTACGGCGAGGTAGCTGCCAACGCACGCCTCTCGGCCTCCCGCTTCCCGCTTGGTGCCAACCGCGACAAGTTTATCTTCATCGGAGGACTGAGCAAGCTCAACGGCGGCGATGCCGCAGGCTGTCTGGCAGACATGCAGACCCTTGTGCGCGACTATCCGCAGAGCGAACTCAGCGAGATGGCGGGCATGATAGTGAACGGTGTGAACGCAGGACGAAGGCTGCGCGGAGGACGCTTCGACATAGGCGACGTGTGGAGCCGGCGGAGCGAAGTGCTCAACGACAGCGACTCCATAGCCGCACGCACCTTCAACAACGACCGCCAGGCAAACTTTGTCTTCATGGTTGTTTACAAGCCGGATTCCGTCAACGAGAACCAGTTACTGTTCGAATTGGCCAAATACAACTTCACGAACTTCCTCGTGCGGAACTTCGGTATCAGCATCGAAGATGTCGACGGCCTCCACCGCATGCAGGTAACAGGCTTCCGCAGTTACGACGAAGCCCTGCAGTACGCACGCCAGTTCCACCGCCAAGCCGGCATTGTGAAGCGGTTGGGCAACAGCCGCACCATCATCATCAGCGAGCCCAACCTCGAACTCTTGGGCGCTCCGTTCAGCTACGACGATTACGACAAATTCTATTCCAAGCACTTTGCTCCGCTCAAGGTGAGCACCTACAGACTGCTTACGGAACCTGCCGAAATCACTATCGGGCAGCAACCGGAGCCTACCCAGCAAGAGATAGACAACGTATTAGACGACGGCACCATTATCGACAACGGCCTCGAACAGCCCGACATCAACACAGGCACCTACGTGATACCCGAAGAGGAGCCGGTTGCCAAGCCCCGCACGGGCACCATCATAGAGCCGGAAAACAACCTGCCGCAAACTTCCGGACAGGGCACCACCATCGTGGTACCCGAGCAGAAGACCGCAGAAAAGCCCGCCCTGAAACCTGTCACCACGCCCCGAAGGCAGCCGGAGACCGTAGGACCCGTCAAGCGGCCAGCCACACCCGCACCACCTGCCAAGCCGGCTGCCAAGACTCCGACTGCCAAACCGGCACAACCCAAGCCCGCAAAGCCTGCAAGGCCGTTGCGGCAAAAGGACTATACGGGCATCTACTTCGACGACGGGTTCGGTTATGACAGGTCAGATTCCACCGCCGTCAGAAACACCAAGGGCAAGCCCGGCAGCAAGCCGGCCGACAAGTCGGCTGCAAAAAAGCAAGAGCCGAAGAAGAAACAGACCTTCGACCTTGAGGATGAATATTACGAATTAGAAGGATTTTAGAACATGACAAACGGATTACTACTTTGGGTAGACGACGAGATAGAACTCCTCAAGGCCCACATTCTCTTCCTGGAAAAGAAAGGCTACGAGGTCGTTACCGTGAGTAACGGCTCCGATGCCATAGAACAATGCCGCCAGCGCACCTTCGACCTCGTGCTGCTGGACGAGATGATGCCCGGCCTTACGGGGCTGGAGACCTTGCAGAAAATCAAGAAAATAACGCCCGCCACACCCGTGGTGATGGTTACCCGCAGCGAAGAAGAGAACATCATGGACCAGGCCATTGGCTCCAAGATTGCCGACTACCTCATCAAGCCCGTAAACCCCAGCCAGATACTGCTGGCACTCAAGAAGAACATACACCGCAGGGAGATAGTTACCGAGGTAACACAAAGCGGCTACCGACAGAACTACGGCGACATTGCCATGCAGATTTCCGACTGCCGAAGCACGTCAGACTGGATGGAAGTCTATAAAAGGCTGGTGCACTGGGAGCTGGAGCTGAGCTCTACCGACAGCAGCATGACGGAGATGCTGGCCATGCAGAAAGAGGAAGCCAACATCGGTTTTGCCAAGCACATCAAGAACAACTACCTGCAATGGATTGCCGGACAGGGTGCCGACCGCCCGCTGATGAGCCCCGACATCTTCAAGACAAAAGTCTTCCCCCTGCTCGACCGCAAGAAGAAAGTGTTCCTCATCGTCATCGACAACTTCCGCTTCGACCAGTGGCGCGTGCTCTCACAGGAAATTGGCGACATGTTCGATATCGACGAGGACATGTACATGAGCATCCTGCCCACCGCCACGCAGTATGCGCGCAACGCCATCTTCAGCGGGCTCATGCCCGACAAGATTGCCAAGATGTTCCCCGATTTATGGGTCGATGAGGACGAAGAGGAGGGCAAGAACCTGAACGAAGAGCCGCTCATACAAACCCAGATAGAGCGCTACCGCCGTCACGACACCTTCTCCTACAACAAGATAAACGACTCCGCAGGGGCCGAAAAGTTCCTCGAAAAGTTCAACGAACTGCGTAACTACGACCTCAACGTAATGGTGGTTAACTTCATCGACATGCTCTCTCATGCCCGTACGGAGTCCAAGATGGTACGCGAGCTGGCCAACAACGAGTCGGCCTACCGCAGCATCACGCTGAGCTGGTTCCGCCATTCGGTCATTGCCGAACTGTTGAAGAAGCTCGCCCAGAGCGACTACACCGTCATCCTGACCACCGACCACGGCAGCATACGCGCCTCGAAGCCCGTTAAAATCATCGGCGACCGCAACACCAACACCAACCTGCGCTACAAGTTGGGCAAGAACCTCAACTACAATTCCAAGGACGTCTTTACCGTCCACGACCCGGCCAAGGCGCTGCTGCCCTCGCCCAACATCAGCACCACCTACGTGTTTGCCACCGGCAACGCCTTCTTTGCCTATCCCAACAACTACAACTACTACGTATCCTACTACAAGGACACCTTCCAGCACGGCGGCATCTCGATGGAAGAGATGCTCATACCGCTCATAACCCTGAACCCAAGAAAACGATAAATATAAGCAACATGCAAATCAAGATTCAGTCATTAGACAACATCCGCGAGGCTGCCCGCCGGTTTACAGAGAACCTGGGCGAGCGCACCGTCTTCGCCTTTTACGGCAAGATGGGCGCCGGCAAGACAACTTTCATCAAGGCCGTATGCGAGGAGCTGGGCGTAGAAGACGTCATCACCTCGCCCACTTTCGCCATTGTAAACGAGTACCGCTCTGCAACAACCGACGAACTGATATACCATTTCGACTTCTACCGCATCAAGAAACTCGAAGAAGTCTACGACATGGGCTACGAAGATTATTTCTACAGCGGTGCCCTCTGCTTCCTGGAGTGGCCGGAACTGATAGAGGAAATCCTGCCCGGCGACGCCGTGAAGGTGACGATAACAGAACAGGAAGACGGCTCCCGCATCGTAGAATTCGATGCCTAATGGGCAGTCTGCATTTCTACAGGCAGCCACTTTGGCAGTTCCTCCATTCCTTTCCACCGCCTTTCAGTGCATCATCCCCTCCTACCCTCCCTTTTCCAAGTGGAGGATACCAGTTAGCCTTGCTACTAAAACCTGCCGTGTATCATGATTATAGGCAACGTCCAAGCATAAGAGGTTCCTCCACTTAGAAAGGAAAAGTTAAAAGAAGATGATGTCTATCAACTCTTACGCATAAGTTGCGAAAGGTCATCCCCTCCTCCGCCTCCCCTTTCCAAGGGGAGGATACCAATTTGACTTACTGCTATCATTCTAAATACAAGCAAACAAGTAGCTGCACGCAGCCGCCAGAGTATCCTCCTCTTGGAAAGGAAAAGTTAAGAGAAGATGATGTCTATCAACTCTTACGCATAAGTTGCGAAAGGTCATCCCCTCCTCCGCCTCCCCTTTCCAAGGGGAGGATACTGGTTTGACTTGCTACCAATAGCCACCGCACATCATGATTACAAGCAACGTGCAGGCGCCAGAGTATCCTCCCCTTAGAAAGGGGAGGTTAGGAGGGGATGATAATTTCAGTGAAAATGAAGTTGACGAACTAATAAAAGTACCACTCAAACAAACATGCAAATTCGGCCCTAAAAACATAAACTCTCAAATCAATATGTGGCTTTCAGGAACTTTCGACACTTGTCGCACGATTGTTTGACAAGTGTCACACATGAATTCCACACGTGTCGAAAGTTCCTGAAGCATAGCTTTTGCACTTCCTAAGCAGGTTATCAAACACCTCAAACGGCTGCAGCCGTCAGCACGACAGGCTGCAACAAAAAAGGCGTGCGGATGGTTTGTCCGCACGCCTTTGTTCTTTACAAATTAATACTGTTATAGGAGAGCCTTGAATTTCTCGTCGAGTACGGCCTTGGGGGCAGCGCCCACGAACTTATCGACCAGCTTTCCGCCCTTGAAGAAGAGGATGGTCGGGATGTTGCGTACACCGAACTCCATGGCTATGTCATCGTTTTCCTCAACGTCGCACTTTCCTACCACGATTTTTCCTTCGTAGTCATTGGCCAGCTCACTCACTACGGGGCCAACCATGCGGCAGGGCCCGCACCAGGTTGCCCACAAGTCTACTACCAATGGCAGGTCGCCATTCTTATAACTCTCGAAGTTCTGGGTTGTGATTTCTACTTCCATTTCTGATACTTTCTTTTATTCAATAATGTTGTTTGCAAAATTAAGCAATAATGTGGATACTTACAAACATTGTGCCAACTTTTAGTTGACATGATAGGACATGCCCTCGTGCTGCTCGATGTAAGTAATGAAGTCGCGCTTCAGGTTGATAGCCTTGTCGGCCGAACGGAGCAGAACGCTCTCCTTGTTCTCCACGTCCGTAATCTGGAAATAGAGCTCCGTGCGGCCAGGGTTCTCACTTACCAGCGTAGCGAGGTCGTTCACCTTGGTGTCGTCTACTATGCTGCTGTCCATCACTATGGTAAAACGCTCGATGCGGTTTTCCTTTACATCGTTCAAAAAAGAGATGTTCTGAATTTGCAGCCGCAGGTTGTTGGGATTGTTCCACCGCTGCACCACCTTGGCATTAACGTAGATGGTGTACTCCCGCTTGAGCATTCCGCTCCAGCGACTCCACTCTTCGTCGAAGAGCGTAAGCTCGCCCGTGCCGTCGTAGTCTTCGAGAGTGATGATGCCGAAGGGCTTGTTGGTGCGCGAGGAGAAGCGTTCCTTGACGTCGGTCACAATGCCGCCGAAGGTTATGTCCTCACGTTTGGCCAGCGTCAGCATATCGGCGTCGCGGCCCAACTCAGACACTCGCGTGTTGCACATCTCTGTTAGCACGATGCTGTAGTCGTCGAGCGGATGGGCTGAAAGATAGATGCCTACCAGCTCGCGCTCCATGTTGAGCTTCTCGATGGTGTTCCAACTCTCGGCCTTCGGTATGGGCGGCGTGGCTATATCCACATCGCTCTCGCCAAAGAGTGAATGCTCGGCCTCCATCTTCTCGTCCTGATAACGCTGTCCGTAGCGCACAAGCGAGTCGAGGAACATGTCGCCCTTGCCGTTGACGGCAAAGTACTGCTCGCGCTGCAGACCGAACCCGTCGAAGCCGCCGCTCTTGGCCAGGCTCTCGAAAGCCTTGCGGTTCACGTTGCGATAGTCAACTCGTTCGGCGAAATCAAAGATGTTCTTGAACGGCCCATTGGCGTCGCGCTCCTTGATAATGGCCTCTGCAGCTGCCACGCCCATGCCCTTGATGGCCGCCAGACCAAAGCGGATTTCGCCTTTCCTGTTCACACCGAAGTTCTCGTAGCTCTCGTTCACATCGGGCCCCAGCGTGGGGATGTTCATCGACCGGCACTCATCCATCAGCTTGGTTATTTCCTTGATGTCGGCCTTACGGCGCGTCATGATGGCTGCCATGAACTCTGCAGGATAGTGGGCCTTGAGGTAGGCCGTCTGGTAAGCTACCCAACTATAGCACGTGGCGTGCGACTTGTTGAAGGCGTAGGAGGCAAATTTCTCCCAGTCGGACCATATTTTCTCCAGTATCTTAGGGTCGTGGCCGTTGGCTTCGCCCTGCTTCAGGAACTTTGGTTTCATGGCATCAACGATTGCCTTCTTCTTTTTGCCCATGGCCTTACGCAGTGCGTCGCTCTCTCCCCGGGTGAAGCTGGCCAGCTGACGGCTGAGAAGCATCACCTGCTCCTGGTACACCGTGATGCCGTAAGTATCCTTGAGATACTTCTCCATGCAGGGAATATCGTACTTGACGAGCGAGGGGTCGTGCTTGCGTTTGATGAAGTCGGGAATGTAGTCCATAGGTCCGGGCCTATAGAGGGCGTTCATGGCGATGAGATCTTCAAACACCGTAGGATGCAACTCGCGCAGATATTTCTGCATGCCGGGCGACTCGAACTGGAATGTTCCGATGGTGCGGCCCTGCTGGTAGAGCTCGTACGTCTTGGGATCGTCAATGGGTATGTGGTCCAAGTCAACCTCTTCGCCCGTCGTGAGCTTCACGTTCTTAACGGCCTCCTTCAACTCCGAGAGGGTTTTTAGGCCCAGGAAGTCCATCTTGATGAGGCCGGTAGACTCGATGACATGGCCGTCGTACTGCGTTACTGCAGTCTTCAGTTCGGGAAAATCGGGGTCATCGGCCGTGCTCACAGGCACCCAGTTGCTGATGGGGTCGCGGCAGATGATGAAGCCGCAGGCATGTATGCCCGTGCCGCGGATGGTTCCCTCCAGCTTCTTGGCATATTTAATGGTATTGCGCTCCTTTGGGTCCAGGGACGCCTCGGCCTCCCTCAGCTCCGACGTACACTTGATAGCGTTGGTCAGGTTCATCTTCATGCCGTCGGGCAAACGGTCGGGTATGGCTTTCTTCAGCGCGTTGGAACGCTCCAGGGGCAGCTTTTCCACGCGGGCAACGTCGGCAATGGAGTTCTTCGTAGCCATGCTTCCGTAGGTTATGATGTGGGCACAGTTCTCCACGCCGTACTTGTTCATCACCCAACGCAGCACCCTGCCGCGGCCGTCATCGTCGAAATCAGTGTCAATATCGGGCAGGTTCACGCGGTCAGGATTGAGGAAACGCTCAAACAGCAAGTCGTATTTCAGCGGGTCAATCTTCGTGATACCCAAGCAGTAAGCCACCACCGAGCCGGCTGCGGAACCACGTCCGGGTCCCACCATAACGCCCAGCTCCGACTCTGCGGCATTGATGAAGTCCTGCACAATGAGGAAGTAGCCTGGGAAACCCATCGTCTTCATGACATGCAACTCAAAGTTCACGTGCTCTTTCACATGTTCCGGCAGCGGGTCGCCGTAGCACCGCCGCGCGCCTTCATAGGCCAGGTGCTTCAGGTATTCGGCCTCAAACTTGATGCGGTACACCTTGTCGTAGCCGCCCAGTTCGTCTATTTTCTTCTGTCCCTCCTCGGGTGGAAGCGTGTTTTCTCCATTCTCGTCGGACGAGAACTCTTTGAGCAAGTCTTCCTTGGAGTACTTCCGGCGGATGTCATCTTCGGTTCCGAAGCTCGCCGGTATGGGGAAGAAAGGCATGATGGGGCCGTGGTCGATGGAATAGAGTTCCACCTTATTCAGTATCTCAAGCGTGTTGGCCAAGGCCTCCGGCACGTCAGAGAAGATGTCGTTCATCTCCTGGCGCGTCTTAAACCACTCTTGTTTAGAGTAGAGCATGCGCGTGGGGTCGTCCAGATCCTTGCCGGTCGAGAGGCAAAGCAGATGGTCGTGGGCCTCTGCGTCGTCCTGGTTTTCAAAGTGGCAGTCGTTGGTACACACCAGTTTAATGCCGTACTCGTGGGCCAGCTCGATAAGAACCTTGTTGGCCTTCTGCTGCAGCGGGAAGGTTTCTCGGTTGGCCCGCTGCGACGGATCCTTTACTTCGTGGCGCTGGAGTTCCAGATAATAGTCGTCGCCAAACACGCGATGGTACCATTCCACGGCCTCGCGCGCCCCGGCGATGTCGCCGTGCAGTATCTTTGAAGGCACCTCGCCGGCTATGCAGGCGGTGCAGACGATGAGGTCCTCATGATACTTCTCCAAGTCCTTGCGGTCAGTACGCGGACGGTAGTAGTAGCCGTCTATCCACGCGTTTGACACGAGTCGTATCAGATTCTTGTAACCATTATAGTTCTTGGCCAGCACCACCAGATGGTAGCCGGAGTTGTCTCCGTTCTCCTTCACCTTGTCTTCCTTGTTGTGGCGGGCCACATACATCTCGCAACCGAAGATGGGTTTGAAAGGCTCCAGCCCCTCTTTGGCTCGCTGCTTGTTTACCGATGAGCAGTAATCCGCCAGTTCCTTGATGCCATACATCACGCCGTGGTCGGTCAGGGCCATGCCCTTCATGCCGTCGGCTATGGCCTTGTCTACCAGGCGCGGAACCTTTGACAAGCCGTCGAGGATGGAGTAATGGGTGTGGACATGCAGGTGTACGAAATCTTCCATATCTATAGTTCTGTCTTTGCTGAATAGGAGCTGTAAAGTTACTGCTAAATACCGACACAGCCAAAAGAATAAAGCGAAAAATTTGTGGCAATCATAAAAAAGGATTACCTTTGCAACAATATGAAACTGCCAATATAATATGGGTAAGAGAATCAAGAAACTGAAGAAAATACGCATACATCGCGAAGGCACCGATACGCTGGTGTGGAGCTTCATCATCATCGCGTCCGTGGCCCTGCTTCTTTGGCGCTCGTTCGACTCGAAGATACCGTTCTGGTGCTTTGTCGCCATTTTTGGAACTGCATACGCAATCGTCCTGAACTTTTACCGCTGCCCCATACGCTATTTCAAAGATGATACCGAGAAGCTGGTTGTTGCCCCGGCCGACGGCAAAGTGGTAGTTATCGAAGAAGTAGAAGAAAACAATTACTTTCACGACAAGCGCCTCATGGTGAGCATCTTCATGAGTCTGTGGAACGTGCACGCCAACTGGTTTCCCGTTGACGGGCAGGTCAAGTTCGTACGCCACTATGACGGCAACTACCACAAGGCCTGGTTACCCAAGGCCAGTGAGGAGAACGAACACGCCGATGTCATGATAACAACGCCCGAGGGTACCGACATTCTCTGCCGTCAGATAGCCGGAGCAGTGGCCCGCCGCATTGTTACCTATGCCAAGGAGGGCGAAGACTGCTACATCGACGAGCATCTGGGCTTCATCAAGTTAGGCTCACGCGTAGACGTGTTCCTGCCTCTGGGCACCGAAGTATGTGTCAAGATGGGGCAGGCAACCACAGGAGACCAGACGGTGATTGCCAAACTCGCATAACAACATCAGGGCCGGCGCTCCCGTCGGGAGAATGCTCCCTGCCTATCGCCACATACATGATAAAGAAGAATATACCTAACGCCATTACCTGCTGCAACCTCATTTCGGGCTGCATAGCTACCACAATGGCCTTTCTGGGCGACGTCCGCATGGCGCTGCTGTGGATTATCATCGGCGCCGCATTCGACTTTTTCGACGGCATGAGTGCCCGACTGCTCAAGGTGTCTTCGCCCATTGGCAAAGAACTTGACTCGCTGGCAGACGACATAACCTTCGGAGTGGCGCCCTCTACCATCGTTTTCTATGCGCTCACCATTATCGACTATCCCGACTTCCTCGAACCCCTGCGCTCCTTTCTTCCCTTTTTTGCCTTCGTGATGGCAGCCTTCTCTGCCCTCCGCCTGGCCAAGTTCAACCTCGACGAGCGCCAGACCACCTCCTTCATCGGACTGCCCACGCCGGCCAATGCCCTGTTTTGGGGCGCACTGGTGCTAACCCTCGAAGACCGGATAGCATCGCTGCCGTACATGGTGTTCGTACTCCTGGCCCTGGTATGCCTAAGCTGCTGGCTGCTGGTATGCGAGCTTCCCATGTTCGCACTCAAGTTCAAGCACTGGTCGTTCAGGGGCAACGAGGTGAAATATACATTCATGGGGCTGTCGCTCCTAGTGCTCGCAGGCTTCGGATTCCTCCGGGGCTGGTGGATTGTCATCGCCCTCTACTTCCTCATTTCGCTCGTACTGTACCTCAAAGAGCACTCCGGGGGCACCGCCAACGATAAATAACTACGGCCTATGGCAGCATTTTTCCAGTTCCTGCTTCTCATGTTCGTGGCGGCCTTCGTCATCATTGGCCTCTTCATCTACCGTGTCTACAAGCAGATACACGATGCAGCCCGCCAGTTCAAGAGCCAGATGGATGGAACCGCACAACAGCAGCAAGGCCGGCAGAACCGTACCTACGGAGACCAGGAAACGGTGGTTGACAACCGCGACCCGGAAGTAGCAAACCAGAAGATATTTACCGAAGACGAGGGCGAATACGTAGACTTCAAGGAAGAAGAATAGCCATTCGCGCCCCTAATCCAAGCTTCCGGGCAGCCTCGCCCCCACATCTCATGTCACCGAATACCAACAACTCTGAAACCTGTCAGCACATGCAAAACCGCATTCTTTTACTCTTCTCGCTCCTGTTAGCCGTCGCCGGCAGCAGCAAGGCACAGGTAAAGCTCTATGACCCCGAGGCAGAACTCTCCTTGGCGCTGGGAATCAACAGCAATACTGCCTATGAAATGGAAGCTGCCGTGGCCGTTTACCCCCTGCAGTGGGTGGGCGTTTCGCTGGGTTTTAACGTGAGCCGGCAACGCGATTCGGCATGGGAAGACATCATGCACACGTCGAACGAAAAAGCTGTCAGCTGGAATCTGGAAGAGAAAAAGCTGATAGCATGCTCTCTGATACCCGCACTCAGCCTGCGCACCCCCGTGCTGCATCTGGGCAAGCACCACGCCGACGGGCTCTTTCTGCAGGCCGACGCAGGGCTCTACACGGTGCTGTTTCCCAACCAAAAGGTAACTTTTAACATCGTGACGCCGCAGGGAGCGGGCCAGTTGAACCACTCCACGGAGACGCGAACCAACCATAATGCCCGCTGGTTCTACGGGCGCGGCAAGTTCAGCGTAGCCTACCGGCTTGACGAGACCGTTTTTTCAGCCGGCTGCAGCGTGTCCGACTTCGATGTTTATGGCGGCTTGCGCAACATCCAGATACACGGAGAACAGCTGAACAATTACCTGCCCGAACGCGAAAACACCATCACTTTCTTCGTTTCCATAGCTGCAACGCTCTGACGGCATGGCACGACGGGACTCACAAAACTGCATCAGCCCTGTCAGAAAACTTGCCCGATTTTAACACACCATGCGCCGGTCAGAAAGATGAGAAAAGTGCAGTTCAGGGACTGAAAACAGCCTGTCGGCAGCCCCTTTTTGGCCTCCGGAACAATCAAAAGCATGCTTTCAGTTGCTGTAAGCATACAATCAGCGTTGCAAAATGACATCATCAAGCCGCTTGATGCTATGCTTTGAGAACGCCGGAGCTATCTTTCGGCGTGGCCGAAACATAGCTTCAGCCTTTCCGAACACAGACTGCAAGGAACAAACTGCTGATTTACAGTTATTTAAAGAAAGAGCAACAATCAGGCTGTTTTCATCCACAAGGCTAGCCGAATGAAAACTCGCACAAACTGAAAAGTTAAATTGTAAAGGGATATGCGGCGTTTTAACATATCCCGAAAGGCGTCTGCAACATTGCTACGGGGAAGCTGCAATGGCCTGCGGGCTAACAGCCTGAAGTCCTGCCGGTAAACAGTGCAGGCGCGTTCAGCATATTGAACGCGCCCGCAACTGCTTTAGTTGTGCACCAGCGTGCCTATGTCTTCGCCGTCGATAACGCGCTTCAGGTTGCCCACTACGTCCATGTTGAACACGTAGATGGGCAGGTTGTTGTCCTGGCACATGCAGATGGCGGTAAGGTCCATTACCCTCAGTCCGCGCTCCAGCACCTCTTTGTAGGTTATCTCGCTGAACTTCACGGCCGTTGGGTCTTTCTCGGGGTCGGCCGTATAGACACCGTCTACGCGCGTACCCTTCAGCATCACGTCGGCCTCTATCTCTATGCCGCGCAGCGACGAGCCTGTATCCGTGGTGAAATAAGGGCTGCCGGTGCCGGCCGAGAAGATGCAGACGAGCCCGGCTTCCATAGCTTCAATGGCTTTCCACTTGTTATAGAACTCGCCGATAGGCTCCATGCGAATGGCCGTCAGGACTTTATTTCCAACGCCAATCGCACCAAGAGCCGAGCTCAACGCCAACGAGTTGATGACCGTGGCGCACATTCCCATCTGGTCGCCCTTTACGCGGTCGAAGCCTTTCTGGCTCCCGCTGAGTCCGCGGAAGATGTTTCCGCCGCCTATCACGATGCCTATCTGCACGCCCATGTCGTGTACTTCCTTGATTTGACGGGCGTAGTCTGCCAGCCGCTCGGGGTCTATGCCGTAGTTCTGGGTGCCCATCAGGCTCTCTCCCGACAGTTTCAGGAGTATTCGTTTAAATCTTGCCATAAGTGTATTGTTATTGAATGGTTTGTCTGTTGCCGGGGTTCAGGGGTTGGAGGGCAGGCAGAACGCCACCTCCTTGAAGGCGTAGGAGCGCGCATGGCCGGTGCGGTCGCGCAGGATGAGGTGCCCGTCGTCCTCCACTTCTACGATGGCCGCCTCGAACTCTCCATCCTCATCGCAGAACCGATGGAAGCCGCTGCGGCAGTAGAGTGCCTCGTGATAAGGCGCGGTAATGGCCATGTAGTCGCCGTTTACGATGCAGTCGTAGTAGCTGCCGAAGGCCCGGAGCACGCGGTCCAGCACCTCGCGGGGCGGCACCTCCGTGCCGGTTATCTGCACCAAGGACACGGGGTTGGGCGCCGGACTGGTAAAGAGGCGCTGGTTAACGTTTATGCCAACGCCGAGGATGCAGTCGTGTATGCGGCCGCCGGCTATCTTGTTCTCGATGAGGATGCCGCAAATCTTGCGGTCGTTCCAGTAGATATCGTTGGGCCACTTTATGGTCAGGCAGTCCGTATAGGCACTCAGCGCGTCGCGAACGGACAGGGCAACGGCCTCGGAGATAACGAACTGGCCGGCTACAGGCAGCATCAGGGGATGCACGAGGATAGAGAAGAGCAGGTTCTTACCCGGCTCGCTCTCCCACGTATTGGTGCCCTGGCCGCGTCCACGGCGCTGGTAAGTTGCCACGGCCACGGTCATCTCCTCGTCCGCCGCAGGCTTGTAGGCCCGCAGGTAGCTGTTGGTGCTGTCGGTCTCGGTCAGTTCTATGAGTTTGGTATTCATGCTTTTGCTTTGTAGGTTGCCGCCTTTCAGCCCTCACGCGAGCAGCGGATTAAAGGCGTTCTCAATGTGTTCGATGCGGCAGTGGGTATCGTCGGTGCCCACAACGGAAATGATGTCGAACCTCACCTCGCAGTCGATGGCGAACTGGCGGATGTAGGTATCGGCGGCGATGCCGATGTTCCGTATCTTCTTTCGGTCCACCGCCTGCTCCGGTTCCTCCAGGTCGGCACTGCTGCGGGTCTTCACTTCGGCGATGACAAGCAGCCGTTCGTCTTGCGAAATGGCCACAATGTCGAGGTCGCGGCGGCCGTCACGCCAGTCTCTGTCGCGTATGGCGAAGCCTTGGCTGCGCAGATAAGCGGCAGCCTTTTCCTCACCCCATTTGCCCAAATCGTTGTGTTCTGCCATCAAGGAAATGCGTGTAGATGTTGCAAAAATACGACTTTTATTCTACAACTCAAATAAAATGTCTTACTTTTGCACAAAAAGGAGAAAGCTATGAGTAAGGATGAAGAACAGCAGAAGCAGGACGAGCGCTTCATGCAGATGGCGCTCAAGGAGGCCGAAGCGGCCCTGCAGGAGGGCGAGATACCGGTTGGCGCCGTAGTCGTGTGCCGGGGCAGGATTATCAGCAGGGCCCACAACCTGACCGAAACGCTGCACGACGTGACGGCGCACGCCGAGATGCAGGCCATAACGGCGGCTGCCAACCAGCTGGGAGGCAAGTATCTGCAGGACTGCACGCTCTACGTAACGGTGGAACCCTGCGTGATGTGCGCTGGCGCCATGGGCTGGGCACAGCTTAGCCGCATCGTCTTCGGCGCGCCGGATGAGAAGAGGGGCTATCAAAAACACGCTCCCGACGCCCTGCATCCTAAGGCTGCAGTAACATCGGGAGTGTTGGAAGACGAGTGCCGGGCACTCATGCAGAATTTCTTCAAGGCCAAACGATAGCTCATGCGATAAGCCTTGAAGGCTTTTAGAGCTGACCATGAAAGGCAGAGCCGGTAAAGAACGGCAGAGCCGACCACGGCAAGTCTCAAGGCTGGAATAGTGTTAAAGTCGTTAAATTGCTTGTTTGTGTCCATGCGGTTACATAATTTTGTAGCCGATTACATACAACAAGCAATATGGAAAAGAACAGGGCGACGACAGAGGCTAAACTGCTTCAGGCAGTCGGCGAAATCATAGCACGGGATGGTTTTGAAGCATTGGGCATTAGAAAAATAGCCGAGCAAGCAAATGCCAACAAGACTTTGATTTATAGATACTTCAATTCCATGAACGGTCTTATCGTTGCTTATCTGAAAGCGAACGACTTCTGGACGAGTCCCAAAAGCACCAATTTCAATGGAAAGAATGCGAGAGAGCATTTAAAAAACTTCTATAGACAAGAGGTTTCCCTGCTTAGAGCCAATGTTGCCTTGCGCAAGTTGAGGTGCTGGGAACTAACGACAGAGAATGAACTCATCGACGAAATCAGAGAGCGGAGGGAGGAAAACGGCAGACAGTTCATGGAAGAAATGGTGCGCTATGCCGCAACTGAGAAGAATAATATTCAGGCTATCGCTACACTTTTGGATGCTGGCATTGTCAATCTGGCATTGTGTGCAGACAAATTCCAGTTCTACAATGGCATTGACATACAAAGTAACGAAGGCTGGGAACAGATTTTACGGGGGATTGACACGCTGATAGACGCTCTTGTAAAATCAGAAGATGAATGAAGATATGAAAAGAATACTGATAATTAACGCAAGTCCACGCCGGCGCGGTGGCATCGATCGCATGTTGACGATTATAGAAGATGAGGCAAGGGCGTTAGGCGCAGACGTGGAAACCGTACGCATAAGCCAGCTGACTATAGCCGCCTGCACGGGGTGCATGGTATGCAGAAAGAAACTCGCGTGTATACTACCGGAAGACGGGGCACAAAGTACGTTAGGAAAAATCAAGGCTTCTGATGTGCTGGTTATCGGCGCACCATGCTATTGGGGCAACATGCCGGGGACACTCAAACTGCTTTTCGACAGGATTGTCTACGGCATGATGGACGAAGATAAGCGAGGCATTCCCGTAGCATTGCACAAGGGTAAGCAGGCCGTAATCATTTCTTCCTGTACTACCGTTTGGCCATTTAACATACTGTTCCACCAAAGTAGAGGCGTGGTAAGAGCTTTGAAGGAAATATTAAAGTGGAGTGGCTTTCGCATCATAGCTACTATGGAAAAGGGGGGAACCAAGAACCACCCGGACCTCAAGGAGGTAGAGAGGAGGAAATGCATAAGAATTGCAAAGAAAATTGCCATTTGAAATCCATTAACCACACAAGAAGCTCTCTTTACATGGTAATAATCCATTAACCGTTCCCGCCCGTGAAACAGGGACAAGTCCTGTTAGCCGAGAGACCCGAAGACAAGAAAAAAGGACTGCCACATGAAAGCGACAGTCCTTTAATATTCTTAGTCATTGCGGTCTACTTCACGAGGATGACCAGATACTTGCTGGTACTCCAGAATATCTGCGGGTTGGTGATGTTCAGAACGTACATCTTGTTGGCGTCTTGAGTGAGCGTATAGCTGCTCGAGGGGTGCATGGTAAGCAGGCGGGCAGACTTGGAATAGAGCTTAATCTCCTTGTCCACACGGATGTCTATCTTCGTAAAATAGCTCTTGTTGAAGTTAGACTGCAGCACTTTTCCGTCCACCAGGATGTGCTGATCCTTAAGTTCTTTCTTGGTGCCGAATACGAACCACGCCGTGTTAAGCTGCTTGTCCTGGTTGCTGATGGTCTGGCTCTTGGCCTGGTTGTCGGTAGTAAGAGTGTTCACATTCGTGTTCAGGTTGTTGATAGTTTCGTCCAACTCGGTAATGTGAATGTCCTTGGAATCGAGTTCAGCACGCAGTTGCTGCAGCTGCTGGTCCTTTTCGTCCAGCTGCTTGGTCAGGTTGGCGATGGTTTTCTTGAGCTGGTCGCCGCTGAAACTGCTCTCGCGCAGCTGCTGCTGCAGTTTCTTGATGAGCTCGCGGTTACGCTTCATGGTTCCTGCTATGAACTGCATGTTCTCCTTAATCTGCTGATTCTTGTTCACGCCCTCACCATCTTTGGCCACGCTTACGCGCTGTTCGGCCTCGTTGATTTCACGGAAGCCCTCCTGGATGTCGTTCAGGGTTCCCATCATATCATTAATTTCGTTGTCTCTCTGCGCGATTACCTTCTGCAGCGAGTCAGCCTCAGCCATGTTAGCCATGTCGGGCGATGATTTCTTGTCTGAACAGCCGGTCAACGCAAAAACTGCGATGCAGGCGAAATACAATAACTTTTTCATAATTTATTCCATTTTAGATTTATTTTCTTTGGGCTTTATTCCAGCCAAAACGATTACGATTTCACCACGGGGTGCAGTCTCCGTGAAGTGCTGAATGACTTCAGCCAGCGTGCCGCGCACATGCTCCTCGTGCACTTTAGAGATTTCGCGGGCCACGCTAACCTGCCTGTCGTCGCCGAATACAGCAGCAAACTGCTGCAGCGTCTTGAGCAGGCGGTAGGGCGACTCGTAGAACACCATCGTGCGCGGTTCGTCCTTCAGCGAGGCGAGGAACGACTGGCGCCCTTTCTTCTGGGGCAGAAAGCCCTCGAAGCAGAAGCGATCGCACGGCAGTCCTGACGACACGATGGCCGGTATACAGGCCGTGGCGCCCGGCAGGCATTGTACCTCTACACCCGCTTTGGCAGCCTCGCGAGCCAGCAGGAACCCCGGGTCGCTGATGCCGGGGGTGCCGGCGTCGCTGATGAGAGCTATCGTCTGCCCGCCCTTGAGCCGCTCTACAATGCCGGCCGAAGTTCCATGTTCGTTGAACTTATGGTGCGACATGAGGTGGTTCTGGATGCCGAAATGCTTGAGCAGAATGCCCGACGTGCGGGTGTCTTCAGCCAGTATGAGGTCGGCCTCGCGCAGTACACGCACGGCGCGTAGCGTCATATCCTCCATGTTTCCTACCGGTGTAGGTACTATATACAACGTGCCCATATTATCGGCAAATATAGTTAAATAATCCGCTCATGCAAAAAAAGGGCCTATTTCTTTGCAATTTTTAAAACGTCTTTGTTTTTTTAGTCCAAAACCACGTTGTTAGTATAATTATTGTTGACTGTCAGGGCGGAACCGGGTGCATATCACCGTTTTCTGTTAAAGAGTGTGTAAGCATCACGAGGCGGAAGAAACAGGAAGACGACAGAAACCGAGAACGGAAAACAGAGACTGAAAACAGCGTTTCCGCACGGGTTGCAGAAAGGCTGTAGTCGCCTCATGCCGCACTTCAGAATGTATGTACGGAACACCCTGCCCGCCTCCTTCCAACAACCGAAAGCTATGCTTCGGGAACTTTTGACAAGTGTCGCACGATTGTGTGACAACTGTGAAACGCTTGTGCGACACTTGTCGAAAGTTCCTGCTCCATGCCTGCAACATCGCAGTCCACGTCCTGTCCTGGATTTAGTTGACAGTTTTTGTAGTTAAATGTTCTTTAGGTTGACAATAAATTTCTTATGTGGAAATATAGTTGTCAGGTTTTTCTGTTAAGTGCACTTCGGGTTGACAGCTGTCTTCCGGATGCAAAGTTAATCATTTTCTGTTTTCTG
>FZRE01000014.1 GCA_900199655.1 Prevotellaceae bacterium KH2P17 | reverse complement strand
AAAGTGCACTTAACAGAAAAACCTGACAACCAGATTTCCACATAAGAAATTTATTGTCAACCTAAAGAACATTTAACTACTAAAACTGTCAACTAAATCTAGGACAGGAGACCCCAAAAAGTGGTCCATCTGACCAATTTGAAAGTGGTCCACCCGACCTGCTGAAAGTGGTCCACCTGACCTGCCGAAAATGGTCCACCCATTTTCTTTGTTAAATGTTCCTCTGATTGCCTGAGAAAGGCTACCTTTATCTGTTAATTATTCTAAAGAGGACTAATTGCAGATGCCTATGCCTAACAATGCCATCAAGATGAACAAACTTCGTCAAGTATTAAGACTGGGCGGCAGCGCCCATGGTACCCGCAGCATCGCCGTGATGCTCGGTCTCTCCCGTACGACGGTGAGAAAGTACCTCCGTATCTACCACCGGCTGGGACTGTCCCTTGGGGAACTCCTTTCCAAGGACGACGCCACGCTGTATGAACTCTTTCAGGTCAATCCCAACTCCGGCCGCCCTGAGAGCCCGTCGGCCAGGGAACTCCTGGCCCTGCTTCCTTCATATGCACGGCGGCTGAGGAAGCGTGGGATGACCAAGAAACGTCTCTTCGAGCATCCCGTAGGTTACTCCAAGAGCCGTTTCAACTCCTTCCTGCTGGCCTACATGGAACAGGGCCGGACCGTCATGCACATAGAACACAGGGCCGGCGAGCGCATGTTCATAGACTTTGCCGGCGACAGGCTCCACCTGACCGACCCCACAACGGGGAAGCGGACTGCCGTGGAGGTCTTCGTGGCCATCCTGCCCTGCAGCCAGCTGACCTACGTCGAGGCGGTCATGAGCCAGGACAAGGAGCATCTCATTGCGGCATGCGATGGAGTTCTTCGGCGGCGCTCCGAGAATCATCGTTCCCGACAATCTCAAGTCCGCCGTGAAGAAGCCCGGTCGCTATGAGGCCGTGATCAACGACGACTTCGAGGCCTTTGCGGAGCATTACGGCTGCGCGGTCGTGCCGGCAAGGGTGCGCCGGCCCAGGGACAAGGCGCTCGTGGAGGATGCCGTCAGGCTGACCTACCAGCGCATCTATCCCATGATTTCCGATGAGGACGCGGCCTCCGTGGAACTGCTCAACGCAGCCATCAGGAAGGCCCTGGAAGCTCACAACAACACACCGCTCACGGGCAGGCCGTACAGCCGCAGGGAACAGTTCGAGGACATTGAGCGCACGGCGCTCTGTCCGCTTCCCGAACGCCCCTTCGAGCTCCACAACCGGCGCATGCTCACCGTGCAGCGCAACGGGCACATACGCCTGCACGGCCATTTTTACAGTGTCCCTTACAGCTATGCGGGCAGGAAAGTGAGCGTATTCTACAACTCTTCCGATGTGGACGTGTACATCCATTACCGGCTTATCGCGCACCATTCCAGAAGCGCGGAGGGGTTTGGATATACCACCGCCGCGGAGCACCTGCCCCCAGGACAGCGCATGGCCATGGAGGATGACCCCACGCCGTATATCCGTCAGGCCGGGGACATCCACCCGGTAGTTCAGGAGTATCTCAGCATGGTCGCCACGGGCAAGAAAGTACCGCAGCAGGCCTGCAATGCCTGCAGGGGCATCCTCTCCCTTGGACAGAAGGCCGGGAAAGAACGCCTCGTGGCCGCCTGCAGGCTGGCCATGCAGCTGCAGGCCTACAACTACGCGGCAGTGGAGCATATATTAAGAACCGGACAGGACCGCACCTCGGCCCCCGAGGACGGGACAATGCCGGAATCAACGCCAAGGCACGCAAACATCAGGGGAAAGGATTATTATAACTGACAAACTTAAAGGAACAAAGCAATGGAAATGAACAGGGAAACACTGGGCAGGATGCTGCAGATGCGCCTGCTGGGCATGCACGCGGCCTTCAAGGCCTCACAGGAAAACTTCACCACCGACAGGATGACCACCGACGAGTTTGTCTCCTGGCTCGTCACCAGCGAGTGGGACGACAGGTGCAACCGCACCATAGAGAGGCTCATCCGGCAGGCAGGCTTCCGCTATCAGGCCGCGGTGGAACACATTGACTACGGCACCCCGAGGGGGATTGACCGCAATCTCGTACAGCGCCTGGCGGAACTGGGCTTCATGGCAGAAGGACGGAACGTGTTCATCACCGGAAGTACGGGAACGGGGAAAAGCTATCTGGCCACGGCCCTGGGATACAGGGCCTGCCAGAAAGGCCACAAGGTGCTCTATGCCAACACGGCAAGGCTCATGGCACAGCTCAGGATGGCCAGGACAAAGGGAACCATCCTGCAGGAACTCAAGAAAATAGAGCGCACGGAGCTGCTCATACTCGATGACTTCGCACTACAGCCCTTCGACACACAGGCCAGGAACCATCTCATGGACATCATCGAGGACAGGCATGAAAGAAAGTCAACCATCATCGCCTCACAGATACCCGTACGGGGATGGTATGATGCCATTGCCGACAAGACCGTGGCAGACGCTCTCATGGACAGAATCGTGCATCAGGCCATCAGGATAGAACTTGAAGGAGAATCTCTCCGGAAAAGGCAAGAGAAAAAGAATTAAAACGCTTGCCATATTGAAAATAATGTTTATATTTGCAAAAAACAATTACTAACAATGACGTAGGAAAAGGAACACTCCAAAGGAAGAATGATGAACATTTTAACATATCAGATGTGCAGTAACTTGGGCGGGCCACTTTGCGTAGGCCAACTGGGTCTGTTTCGAGTGGATTTTTCATCTTGCGCTAAGTTTTTAATTTCTTGATGCACCTTGTTCCTCAAACACTTCGATATATAAATATGGTAGTGTAGCTCTTTGAATAAGTTAAAATCATCCTCTATAGAATACATGCTAATGATTCTTGTTGGGTCATGTACAAAATGTGTTACCGGTGTGTTACCACCGCAAAATTCATAGCAAAGTGAAAGTTTAAGGAATCTATATAGCACATTGACATATACTCAATTACATTAAAATGAAATAGTGCTGAAAATGATTCCAGCCGAATCACAAATTATTCCAGCGCCAGTTCGAGTTCCACGACCAGCTGCTGAGCGACCTCTCAGCCTGGCTCGGCTCGTTCCGGGCGCCGCGGCAGGATGCCGTTCGCGTGGCTTGCATCGGCAACAGCATTACCGACGGCATGGGTATAGACATGGCGGAGGCCGAAGGTTATCCCGCCCGGTTGCAGCAGTTGCTGGGCGAGGGCTACAGGGTAATGAACTTCGGGGTGAGTGCGCGCACCGTTCTCAACAAGGGCGACTGGCCTTATCAGCATGAACGGGCCTGGCACGATGCACTCGGCTACAACCCCGACCGGGTAGTGCTGATGTTGGGAACCAATGATTCGAAGCCTTATAACTGGCAGTACGGCAGCGAGTTTGAGCACGATTACCAGCAACTCATAGACAGTCTGCAGGCCCTGCCGGCCAGGCCGCACATCTATCTCTGCACCCCGATACCGGGCCAGAACTCCTCGTGGGGCATCAACGACTCCACCATCAGCCGGGCCATTATCCCCGCCCTACGCCGCTTGGCCAAGCGTAACGGCCTGCCGCTCATCGACCTGCACGCCCGCTTCAGCAACAAGGACGGGCTGCAGCTGCAGCGTGACGGGGTGCATCCCACGGCCCGCGGCGCGGCTCAGCTGGCCGAAATCGTGTGCCGGGAGCTCAAGAAGAATTGACAGCCCGATTGACATAAAGCAATAAAACGCCCGTTGCAGCGCTTTTTTATGTTCCTGCCGGTCGGGCGGTTCACGTTTTTTCGTACTTTTGCAGCGTACAATCAGCAAGCAAATTCACGAAACTCAACTTACGCATGGAACCCATCGAACAGGTTACTTCCGAAAAGATACTGCGGCGAAAGCTCGACTTGCTTCTCCGCACAGGCCAGATTTTGGTAGAGAGTTCGGCCGATACGAGCCGCATCATCCGGAATATGAAACGCACGGCAGCCTACCTCGGTCTGCCTGAAGAGAACCTGCACATCAACGTAGACTACTACATGCTGCAGGTGAACGTGAGCGACGAGACCCATTCTTTTTCCAAAATGCAGCGCTGCGACCGGCATGGCATCGACATGACTGCCATCCAGGACATCAGCAAACTGTCGTGGCAGGCCATCAAGGAAGACTATTCGCTCGACCGTTACAGCGAGGAACTGGAGAAAATAGCCCACACCCGGCGCCATTACTCGGAGTGGATGGTGGCCATCTGTGCAGGTTTCGCCTGCGGTGGTTTCTGTATCCAGTTCGGCTGCGACTGGCCTGCGTTCTTCTACGCCTCCATTGCCGCCATTCTGGGTAACCGCTTCCGCATGTACTTGAACAGCCTGGGTTCCAACGTGTATGCCAACATCGCCATCGCTGCCTTTGTGTCCACACTCATTGCGTGGGCGTCGGCGTTCATCTCAACGCCCGTGGTAGAGGCTCATATCCCCGACTGTCTGCTGCCTGTGTTCCATTCAGATACGCCCTGGCATCCGCTCATGGCCTGCGCTCTCTTTATCGTTCCGGGCGTTCCGCTCATCAACTTTGTGAGCGATATGCTCGACAATCACATCGAGACCGGCCTGGTTCGGGCCACCAATACGGTCATCATGGTACTCGCAATGTCGTTCGGCATCGCCGTAGCCATTAAGGTTTGCGGCATCGATAACTTCGTGAAGAGCTTGAGCATGACGCCCCACCACACGTTCGGTGAGTATGCCTTGGCGGCTGCCATATCAGCTATGGGCTTCGCAACCATCTTCAATGTGCCCCGCCGGCTGATGCCCTGGATTGCCGTTGGCGGCATCATAGCCGTTTGCTCGCGTAACTTTATCAACTTAGGGCCGAGCAACGGCAATATCGGTCTCGACCTGGGACCCATCCTCGGCACGCTTTGCGGCTCGGCGCTCATCAGCATCGTCAACATCAAGATGGTGCATCTGGTCCACACGCCGCATCAGTGCATCACCATTCCGGCCGTCATCCCGATGGTTCCCGGCGTGCTCATGTACCGTGCCCTCTATGCTGTTATCGACATGCAGGGCGTGGTTGGCGAGGTTACCCTGGCCGCCCACAACGCCATCAACGGCTCGCTGCTCATCATCTGCATCGCCATCGGCGTGGCCATTCCCAACATCTTTGCGCGTAAGTGGATAGCTCCCGACCGGCGGAAGAAGCTCAACCGCCTCATTGAGGAGCGCAAGGCGAGGGGAGAGTTCATTGACCTGGACGCCGTGGTGGAGAGCAAATGACCCCTTGGGCTGACAGAATTGTCAGTCAGAAGTGTGCCAATTTTGTCATTCGACGAGATTGGCACACTTTTCGTATAGCGTAGGGCGTAAACCTGAAAGTTCAAACAAACAATTAAAATATAAGTATTATGACAATTAAACCATTAGCAGACAGAGTGCTGGTACTCCCCGCACCAGCTGAAGAAAAAGTAGGTGGAATCATTATTCCGGATACAGCAAAGGAGAAACCGCAGCGCGGCAAGGTGATTGCTGTTGGCAACGGAACCAAGGATGAGGCAATGTTCCTGAAGGTGGGCGATACCGTTCTCTATGGCAAATATGCCGGCACCGAACTTGAAAACGGCGGTGAGAAGTATCTCATGATGCGCCAGAGCGATGTGTTGGCAGTTGTTGAAGACTAATACAAACAGATAACAGATAACTTTAAAACATTAAATAATAACGAAATGGCTAAGGAAATTAAATTCGATACAGATGCCCGCGAACTCCTGAAGAGTGGAGTTGACCAGCTGGCTAACGCAGTTAAGGTAACGCTGGGACCAAAAGGACGCAACGTAGTGATAGAGAAGAAGTTCGGTACTCCGCAGATAACAAAGGACGGAGTGACCGTAGCTAAGGAGATAGAGCTGGAAGACAAGTTCGAGAACACGGGCGCCCAGCTCGTTAAAAGCGTAGCCAGCAAGACCGGCGACGATGCCGGCGACGGTACCACTACTGCCACTATCCTGACCCAGAGCATTGTGAACGAGGGCCTGAAGAATGTTGCTGCCGGTGCCAACCCGATGGATTTGAAGCGCGGTATCGACAAAGCTGTCAGCAAAGTGGTTGACTACATCAAGGAGAATGCCGAAGTCGTGGGCGATAACTACGACAAGATAGAGCAGGTTGCTACCGTTTCGGCCAACAACGACCCTGAAATCGGAAAGCTGCTGGCCGATGCCATGCGCAAGGTTTCTAAGGATGGAGTCATCACGATAGAAGAAAGCAAGACCCGCGAAACCAACATCGGCGTCGTTGAAGGCATGCAGTTCGACCGCGGCTACCTCTCCGGCTACTTCGTGACCGATGCCGACAAGATGGAGTGTGTGATGGAGAATCCCTACATCCTGATATATGACAAGAAGATAAGCAACCTCAAGGACTTCCTGCCTATTCTGCAGCCGGCTGCCGAGAGCGGGCGTCCGTTGCTCGTGATAGCCGAGGATGTTGACTCCGAAGCCCTCACCACGCTGGTTGTGAACCGTCTGCGCGGCGGCCTGAAGATTTGCGCCGTCAAGGCTCCCGGCTTCGGCGACCGTCGCAAGGCCATGCTCGAAGACATCGCCGTACTTACCGGCGGCGTGGTTATCAGCGAGGAGAAAGGTCTCAAGCTCGAGCAGGCTACGCTGGAGATGATGGGCTCTGCCAAGAAGGTAACTATCTCTAAGGACAACACAACCATCGTAGATGGTGCCGGATCAAAGGAAAACATCCGCGAGCGTGTTGCCCAGATAAAGAACGAAATTGCCAATACCAAGAGCTCGTACGACAAGGAGAAGCTCCAGGAACGCCTGGCCAAGCTCTCCGGAGGCGTAGCTGTGCTCTATGTGGGTGCCAACTCCGAGGTTGAAATGAAGGAGAAGAAGGACCGTGTTGACGATGCTCTCTGCGCCACACGCGCTGCCATCGAGGAGGGCGTAGTTGTGGGTGGCGGCACTACCTACATCCGTGCACAGCAAGCGCTGCAGAACCTCAAGGGCGACAATGCCGACGAACAGACCGGTATCAACATTGTTTGCCGCGCCATCGAGGAGCCTCTCCGCCAGATTGTTGCCAACGCCGGAGGCGAAGGCGCAGTAGTTGTGAACAACGTGCGCGAGGGCAAGGGCGACTATGGATATAACGCCCGCACCGATGCCTACGAAGACCTGCGCGCCGTGGGTGTTATCGACCCGGCTAAGGTTGCACGCGTGGCACTGGAGAATGCGGCATCCATTGCCGGCATGTTCCTTACAACCGAGTGCCTCGTCTGCGACAAGCCTGAGGAGAAACCCGCCATGCCGGTTCAGCCGGGAATGGGCGGCGGCATGATGTAACCGCAATTTTGAAAACTTCAGATATCAAAAGAGGGGCAGACCATGTCGGTTTGTCCCTTTTTTAGAGATAATTTGCAAATAAATAGTTTTTTTTCTTTTAAGGGTTTGGAGCATATAACGAAAAACCCTATATTTGCGGCATCATTAATGTGGTAATTACGGCTAAGGCCGGAAAGAAATATTTTTTGATTTGTTTTAGTAGATTAGTTTTTAAGTAGTTTGTTTTTTGAAGGTCGGCTGTCGGGATGACAGCCGGCTTTTTTCGTTTGTCTCCGTTCCGTCCGCCGGCGGCTTGTACCATCCTCATATACATTTTATTCCCGTGCAGG
This sequence comes from Prevotellaceae bacterium KH2P17, assembly GCA_900199655.1. Taxonomy (GTDB): domain Bacteria; phylum Bacteroidota; class Bacteroidia; order Bacteroidales; family Bacteroidaceae; genus Prevotella. The sequence continues at coordinate 102,617 of FZRE01000014.1, read as the reverse complement.
CAGCAGTCGGCTGAGGTGCTGAAGCTATGCTTCTGCAACTTTCGACACTTGTCGCACGATGGTGTGACACCTGTCGGATGATTGTGCGACAAGTGTCGAAAGTTCGTGGGTGATAGGTGTTGGGTGTTAGGTGTTGGCTTGTGAGAGGGCAGGGGAGCAGCTGGTTGAGGCGGAAAACGCATTTCCGCCATCAAAAGGCAGGGCAAAACGCAAATAAAAAGAATTGAAATCCTTTTGTTATTCACGCTATTTCACTATCTTTGCAATATGAATATGAAAATTGACTGGAAGCATATCCTGCTCTTTGCCTTTGTTGCCGGAGGGCTCGTTTACATTACCAGGCACCTCTTGGGCATGTCGTACACGGCGTCGTTCTTCATGTCGCTCGGCATCTTCATGCTGTTGTTGCTGGGCGATCGCTTTGCAGCCATGTACGATGAGAAGAGGAAACGCGAGCGTAAACGCAAGGAGCAGGAGGAAAAGGACCGATGGATGAAGTGACCATATTCCGCGGTGAGTTCGACAGCCGACTGGAACAACCGTTTGTTTCGGGCGGCATCAAGGCCGGTTTTCCAAGTCCGGCGCAGGACTACATGGACGATACCCTGGACCTGAACTCCTACTTGGTGAAGCATCCTGCAGCCACTTTCTACGGCAAAGTGAAAGGAGACTCGATGAAGGATGCCGGCATCGACGAGGGCGACATCCTCATCATAGACAAGTCTCTCAATCCCCGGAGCGGCGACATCATCATTGCTTATCTCGACGGAGAGTTCACCATGAAGTTTCTCGACGCCTCTCACCGCGACGAGGGCTACATCATGCTCGTGCCGGCCAATGCCAAGTACCGTCCCATCAGGGTCGACGCAACCGACAACTTTACCGTCTGGGGAGTGGTGGCATGGACCATCAAGAAGCGCGTAGCCTCGCTTCTGAACAACGAACTGTAAGCTAAAACAAAACGAAAAGACATACATGAGGAAACTCGCAGAGCTGTACACATCCTGGAAAGGGGCCGAGCCTGCCCGCGTGGAGCAGCTGCCGGGCGCCGGAAGCAACCGCGCCTACTACCGCATAACCGACAACGAAGGTAACACCGTGATAGGAGTCATCGGCACCAGTCGCGACGAAGACCACGCTTTCATCTACCTCTCACGCCACTTCACGCTGCGGCAACTGCCCGTGCCACGCATACTCGCCGTGAGCGACGACGAGTTGCGCTACATCCAGACCGACCTGGGGCGCCTCTCGCTCTTTGACGCCATCAGGGGCGGACGTGAGGCCGGAGGCCGTTACAACCAGCAGGAAAAGCAGCTGTTGGTGAATACCATACGCGAACTGCCCAACATCCAGATACGCGGAGCACGTGAGCTGGACTGGAACAACTGCTATCCGCAACCCGTGTTCGATGCCGACAGCGTGCTCTTCGACCTCAACTACTTCAAGTACTGCTTCCTCAAGCCCACCGAACTCGACTTCCATGAGCTCAAGCTCGAGGCCAACTTCCGCCTCTTTGCCAATGATTTGGTGGCCGAGGAGAGCGAGAGTTTCCTCTACAGAGACTTCCAGGCACGCAACGTGATGCTCGATGCAAAGGGCAATCCGTACTTCATCGACTTCCAGGGAGGCCGCAAGGGGCCCTTCTACTACGACGTGGCCAGCTTCCTGTGGCAGGCTTCGGCCAAGTATCCGGCCAAGCTCCGCCGCCAGCTCATCTATGAATATTACAACTCGCTGAAGCACTACGTTGAGGTTCCTTCAGAGCGCCACTTCATCCAGAGGCTGAGTCTGTTCGTGCTCTTCCGTACCTTGCAGGTGCTGGGAGCCTACGGGTTCCGCGGCTACTTTGAGCGGAAGAAGCACTTCCTGGACTCCATTCCGCCCGCTATGGACAACCTGCGCGACCTGCTCCGGGAGCCTGACGTCTTCCCGTATCCCTACTTGATGGACATGCTTCGCCGCCTCACGGAGATGCCGCAGTTTGCTCCCAGGCAGCAGCCGGTGGTGAAACGGGCCGACGGATACAAGATTACCGACCACGACATCTACCAGGCGAACCCGCTCGACGGCCCTGCAACCTTCTCGAAGTTCGACGGCAAGGGGCCGCTCGTTGTCCGCGTGTACAGCTTCTCGTACCGGCAGGGCATCCCCGACGACCCCTCCGGCAACGGCGGAGGCTACGTGTTCGACTGTCGCTCCACGCATAATCCCGGCCGATACGAGCCCTACAAGCAGCTCACTGGCCTCGACGAGCCCGTTATTCGATTTCTGGAAGACGACGGAGAGATAATTACCTTCCTCTCCGAAGTCTACAAACTGGCCGACCACCACGTACAACGGTACATGCAGCGCGGCTTTACAAGCCTCATGTTCAGCTTCGGCTGCACCGGCGGACAGCATCGCAGCGTGTACTGTGCGCAGCATCTGGGCGAGCACATACACCAGAAATTCGGCGTCGAGGTACACATCATTCACCGCGAGCAGCACATTCAACAGACGCTGGAGGCCGCCTCGCCCCAACCCGAAGCATAACCTTATCAATTTATCTTATTATTAACAATTAATCTTTAACAGTATGAACGAAGAACTGAAAGTAACCGAACCCATGCGCGAACACCTGCTGTCGGCCGTAAGTTGGCTCAAGTTCCTGGCCGTGTTGGGCGTAATCGGAGTTGTGTTACTGGTGCTGATTAGCATCGGAATCATGGTTTTCGGCAACCAGTTGGGCGATGAAATCCCGTTGGGAGGCTATCTCGGCGTCATCTATCTGGTGCTGGCGGCCATTTACATCTATCCGCTCGTCAAGTCGTTTTCCCTCATCCGCAACACCCGCGAAGCCTTCCGGACGGAGAACGGACAGCCTAACATCGAGCAGGCAGCGGCCGACTGCCACGCAATCCTGAAGTATATGGGCATTCTGACCATTGTTCTGATGGTAGTCTATGTGCTCATCATCATCGGTGTCATTGCCGCCGGCATAGCCGGAATGGGACAATTAGACTGACATAACCCTTGAACCGGGCAGTGAGCAGGCAGCCGGCAGCATTGTTGCCGGCCGCCTCTCTGCTGCCCACCTTATTTATATATAGAGATGAAACAAGCCATGATATTTGCGGCCGGATTAGGAACGCGCCTCAAGCCGCTCACCGACAGCCGGCCCAAAGCCCTCATCGAAGTGGGTGGCCAACCGCTGTTGAAGCGCGTGATACTGAAGTTGCGCGATGCCGGATTTACGCGCATCGTGGTCAATGTGCACCATCTGGCCGGCCAGATAGTGGACTACCTGCAGGCCAACGGCAACTTCGGGCTCGACATCCGCATCAGCGACGAGAGCTCGCGTCTGCTCGATACGGGCGGCGGCATCAAGAAGGCGCTTCATTTCTTCGACCCTTCGAGCCCCATACTCATCCACAATGTCGATATTGTGAGCAACGTCGACCTATCCTCTTTCTATGCCCGGGCCGCGCAGAATGACGCCACCCTGCTGGTGAGCGACCGGCAGACGAAGCGCTACCTGCTCTTTGACGACGACATGCTGCTGGACGGTTGGACCAACATAGAGACCGGCGAGGTGCGCTCGCCCTATCCCGGCATCCGGCCGGAGACGTTGCACCGCTACGCCTTCAGCGGCATCCACGTGTTTTCGCCCTTTTTGGCGCCGTGCCTGATGGAGATGCCCGAGAAGTTCAGCATTATCGACTTCTACCTGCGCTGGTGTGCCGACTACCCGTTCCGGGGCTTTGTTCAGCCCGACCTCCGCCTCATCGACGTGGGCAAAATGGATACGCTCGCGCAGGCCGAGCAGCAGTTGAGCCAGATGGAAGGATAGCTGTTGAACCTCATTTTGTAAAGAAAACATGCCTGAAAACAGTGCTGCTTTCCCGCTCGAAATAGAAAGCAGAGAGGCTGTTTTTGGCCTTTTCAACCTCCGGAAACCACCTCCCGCAATGCCGGAGATGACCTCCTGCACCTCAAAAGCTATGCTTTAAAGCCCTTGGAGCTATGCTTCGGCGTTCTTGAAGCTATCGTTCAAAGCCCTTGAAGCTATGCTTCAGCGTTCTTGAAGCTATCATTCAAAGCCTTTGGAGCTATGCTTTTAAGCGTAAGGAGCTATGCTCCTTATTGTAAGGAGGCCATCTCCTTATTGTAAGGAGGCCATCTCCTTATCGCAGTGAGGCCATCTCCTTATTGTAAGGAGGCCTTCTCCTTATCGCAGTGAGGCCATCTCACTATCGCAGTGAGGCCATCTCACTACAGCAGTGAGGCCATCTCACTACAGCAGTGAGGCCATCTCACTACAGCAGTGAGGCCATCTCACTACAGCAGTGAGACTATCTCTCTGCGGTCAAGAAGCATGCTGTAAAGGTAACAGATTGATGTTCAATGTGTTACGGAAGCGGCCCGAAACTCGCGTATTTGCGGCCAATAGGCTGCTTGTTGGCAAATACGCGAAACCTGAAAGGGCTTTTGTAAAATAATCAGAGCATGTGTTTTTGTTTGCATCAAACGGTTTCGGGCGTTTGCGCAGCTGTCGTCTCACCGTTGCGGTAAGCGAGGGGAGTGAGTCCGGTCATGCGTTTGAAGTACTTGCAGAAGAAGCTCGTGTTGGGAAAGTTGAGCTCATCGGCAATCTGTTTCATCGCCTTGTCGGTGTGTTTCAGGTCCACTCGGATGGCCGTCAGCAGGGCTTCATCCGTCCATTGTTTGGCACTCTTGCCGCTCACCTGTTTGATGAGCGTGCTCAGGTAACGCGGTGACAGACAGAGCTTTGAGGCGTAGAAGCTGATGGTCGGCCGCCTCCTGACGTGCTCGTTTACCAGGCTGATAAAGTCGGTAAACAGCCTTGCGTCGTGAGTTTGTACCCTTGTCTCGTCCTGCTGGCGTTTTTCCCACATGTTGTTGACGTACCAGAAGAAGGCCGCCGAGAGGTTGCGCAGCACGTGGGTCTCGTGGTTTGCGTCCAGCGTGGCCCGGTAGAGCAGCCGGATGAGGCCGCTCAGGAAGCGGCGCTCCTGCGGTTCGGTGTGCAGGCAGAAGTCGCGTACGTGGCCGTCGAAGGCTTTCGGCACGAATGCAGCTATGGCCAGGCGGAACAGTTCATCAGAAACGGAGAAGCCCTCTATCGCCACCTCGGGCGATACACGGCTGACCTGGGCCGTGGAGTTGCTGCTTACGAAGATGAGATCGCCCGCCTCGCAGCGGCGCGGCAGCAAGTTGATGACGGGTTCCGCCCATCCTCGCTTGATGATGATGACGCGCATCTCGCGCAGCCGTATGGGTTGGCTGAACAGAGTGAGCACGGCCTTGGGCATCGCGTGGCGTATAACGGCCACGTCGGGACGCATGACTACCACGTTCCGGTCGCGGCTGCCGGCAGTGTCGTCGTTTTCGTGTTGAGCCAGCAGTGACCAGAATTGCTCCAGCGATACGGGTCTGATTTCTTTATGGTTCATGGCTTTTTGGTTTGAATATCAGATGCAAAGATAACGCTTTCTGGCAAATTCAAGCATCCCGCAGTCGTTTTTCGTACAAAAAGAACATCATTGAATGCGTACGGATAACAGTCCTTTACCCGATTAGGCCTACCTTTGCAGCCGAACAAACATTCCGCTCATGAACAGAGAAATCGCAACCATCGTACTCTCGCTCACGGTCTTCGGGCTCTCGGCACAGAGTATAGACGAGTGTCAGAAGGCCGCCGCGCGCAACTATCCGCTCATCAGGAGGTACGAGCTCATTGCCCGTTCGGCCGCTTTCACGGTAGCCAACATCGGCAAGAGTTGGCTGCCCCAGGTCTCTGCTACGGCTCAGGCAACCTGGCAGAACAAGGTGGCAACGCTGCCCGATGCTCTTACCGCCATGATGGCAGGGCAGGGACGGGCGCCCGAAGGCCTGCGGAAGGACCAATATAAAATAGGTATAGACATCAGTCAGACGCTTTACGACGGTGGCGACAGCCGCGCCCGCCGCGACGTGGCACGCTGGCAGGGCAACGTAGAGCAGGCACAGAACGAGGTCGACCTGTACGCCGTAGGCCGGCGGGTGAACGAGCTCTACTTCGGAATCCTGCTTACCGACGACCAGCTGCAGCTCAACCGCAACCTGCAGGAGCTGCTGCTGGCCGACGAACGCAAGCTGGCAGCCATGCTCAAGAGCGGCACCGCGGCCGAGAGCGACTGCCACTCCGTGCGCGCCGAACGGCTCCGGGCCGTGCAGCAGGCCGTGGAGCTGGAGAGCAGACGCACGGCATTGCAGCGCATGCTGGCAGCTTTTACGGGGTGGGATTCCGTAAGGGTGGAGCGTCCGGCTGAACTGCAGGCCTCCGATGGGAATAACCGGCCCGAGCTGTCTTTGGTTACCAGCCGACTGATTTTGGCCGACATGCAGGAGCGGATGTTGGATGCGGCACTCAAACCACGGCTCAGTCTGTTCGCCCAAGGATGGTACGGCAGTCCCGGACTCGACATGTTTCACGACATGATGACGCGCAGCTGGTCGCTCAACGGGCTGGTAGGTGTCCGCCTCTCGTGGAATATCGGGGCACTCTACACGCGCCGCAACGACAAGGCACGTATCGACCTTACGCGCCGGCAGGCCGAAATCGACCGCGAGGTGTTCCTCTTCAACAATCGTGTGGAACGGTTGCAGCAGGACGAGAACATCTCCAAGTACCGACGCCTGAAGGCTGCCGACGATGAAATCATCGCTCTGCGGGAGGCTGTGCGGCGGGCTGCCGAGTCTAAACTTGCCCACGGCATCATCGACACAGACGCGCTGGTGAAGGAAATAAACAGCGAGAACGAGGCCCGGTTGCAGCGTTCCATCCATGAGATTGAGATGCTGAAAGAGATGTATGACATGAAGTTTACCCTTAACCAACAGAATAATGAAGAATGGAAGTAGCCTGCTGGCGGCCTTGTTGCTGCTGTCAGCTTGCGGAAACAGTGAGAAGGCGTACGACGCAACCGGCACTTTTGAGGCCACAGAGACCACGGTATGCGCCGAACAGAGCGGCCAGCTGACGAGATTTGACGTAACCGAAGGCGACAGCCTAAGGATGAACGAGGAAGTGGGATTGGTGGACACGGTGCAAATTAGCCTGCAGATAGCCCAGACGATGGCCACCAGACAGGTTTACAACGCACAGCGGCCCGACGTGCGCAGGCAGCTGGCAGCTACGCAGGAGCAGCTGGTCAAGGCCCGCCGGGAGCAGCAGCGGTACACGGAATTGGTAGCCGACGGGGCGGCGCCGCGCAAGTTGCAGGACGACGCACGCAGCCAGGTGCTGGTATTGGAGCGGCAGTTGGAAGCGTTGCGGTCGTCGTTGGCCGTTGAACAGTCAACCCTTACGGCCCGCCAGAAAACTGCCGACACGCAGGTGAACCAGCTTGCCGACCAGCTGCGCAAGTGCCATATCGTGGCTCCGCTCACCGGAACGGTACTCGAAAAGTACGTGGAACGTGGCGAATTTGTTGCCATGGGCAAACCGCTCTTCAAGATGGCAGACACCCGGCACATGTTCCTCCGCGCCTATGTTACATCGGCCCAGCTCGAGCATATCAAGGTAGGGCAGCGGGTGAAAGTGGCCACCGACTATGGCGACGGACGTGGCCGCTCCTATAACGGCACCGTAACGTGGATTTCGACCAAGAGTGAATTCACGCCCAAGACCATCCTTACCGACGATGAGCGGGCCGACCTGGTGTATGCGGTCAAGATATCCGTGGTCAACGATGGCTATATTAAAATAGGTATGTACGGCCAAGTGAAATTCACGGAGTGAGACATGAGCAGCGTCATCGAAGTAAGTCATCTGTCTAAATCGTACGGTGCAGTCAGTGCACTCAGCGATGTTTCGTTCTCCGTTGAGCCCGGCGAGGTGTTCGGACTTATCGGTCCCGACGGTTCGGGCAAGACGACGCTCTTCCGTATCCTTGCTACTTTGCTGTTGCCGGATGCCGGGCAGGCAACCGTTTGCGGCTTCGACACGGTACGGCAGATGAATTCCATCCGCCGGATGGTGGGCTACATGCCCGGCAGGTTTTCCCTTTACGAGGATTTGACGGTAGCAGAAAACCTGCAATTCTTCGCCACGCTCTTCGGTACAACGGTGGAGCAAGGGTACGACAGCATCAAAGCTATCTACTCGCAGATAGAACGTTTCAAGGGCAGAAAGGCCGGGGCACTCTCCGGAGGCATGAAACAAAAGCTGGCATTGAGCTGCGCCTTGGTTCACAGTCCGCGTGTGCTGTTCCTTGACGAGCCAACTACGGGGGTGGACCCCGTGAGCCGCAAGGAACTGTGGGACATGCTCGGCACGCTTCGCGAGCGGGGTATAACCATCGTGGCAGCCACTCCCTATACGGACGAAGTGCGCCGGTGCAGCCGCGTGGCGTTTCTCCGGCACGGCCAGGTGGCAGGCGTCGGCAGCGCGGAAGATATCCTGACGCGCTTTCGCGACGTGTTCAATCCTGCGCCAATCAGCCCCATCGTGCATGAGGAAACAGAACAACCGGCTATCGAAGTGGAGCATTTGGTTAAGGCTTTCGGTAACTTCAGGGCTGTTGACGACATTTCCTTCACCGTCCGAAAGGGTGAAATCTTCGGCTTTCTGGGTGCAAACGGAGCCGGGAAAACCACTGCCATGCACATCTTGACCGGATTGAACCAGCCCACCGGAGGCAGTGGTAAGGTGCTGGGCTACGACGTAACGACGGACTATGAACAAATAAAGAAGCACATCGGCTACATGAGTCAGCGTTTTTCTCTCTATGAAGACCTGACCGTGGCAGAGAATATCAGCCTCTTTGGAGGCATCTACGGCATGCCCAAAAGTGAGATACGGGAGAAGACCAAACGCATGTTGGCCTATCTGGGAATGGAAGAACAGCGCGATACTGTTGTGAAGTCAATCCCTTTAGGATGGAAACAGAAGCTGGCGTTCTCGGTGAGCATCTTCCACGAACCGGGCATTGTGTTCCTGGATGAGCCAACGGGAGGCGTCGATCCGGCCACAAGGCGCCAGTTCTGGGAACTCATCTATGATGCTGCCCGTCGTGGTGTAACCGTTTTCGTAACCACTCACTACATGGACGAAGCGGAATACTGCGACCGCATTTCCATCATGGTCGACGGCAAAATCAGCGCCATGGGAACCCCTGCCGAGCTGAAAGCGAAATACAACAAGCCCGATATGGACGGCGTGTTTACTTACTTGGCCCGCGCGGCCAAACGTGAGGATTGAGCCTATGAGACAGTTCACAGCCTTTGTTATCAAGGAAGCCAGGCACATACTGCGTGACAAACGCACCATGCTGATACTCTTCGGTATGCCTGTGGTACTGATGTTGCTCTTCGGTTTCGCCATCCGCAACGATGTACGAAACGTGCGGACGGTGGTCGTTACGTCGTCAGTTGACGGGCTGACGCGCCAAATCGTCGACGCGCTTGATGCTTCCGAATACTTCTCCATCACGCGAGCCGTAGCCACGCCTGCCGCTGCCGAGCGCTTGCTTCGCCGCCAGCAGGCCGACGTGGCCATTGTTTTCTCCCCCAACTTTGCCGGCAGCAGGCACCGTGATGCGGGTATGCAGGTGCTTGCGGACGCATCGGATCCCAACATGGCACTGCAATATGCCAACTACATTGAGGGCATTGTGACGCCTCTGATGGCTGCAGCAAGGGGCGGTTCCGTTGCCGGTTATAAGCCGGCAGTCATCATCCGGATGCTCTACAACTCGCAGATGCTCTCGGCGTACAACTTCGTTCCCGGCATTATGGGCATGTTGCTGCTGCTCATCTGCGCCATGATGACCTCGGTGAGTATAGCCCGCGAGAAGGAGAGAGGTACAATGGAAGTGTTGCTGGTGTCGCCGGTCAGGCCGCTGAACTTGATTTTAGCCAAAGCCGTTCCTTACATGTGCCTGTCGGTTATCATATTGGTTTCCATCCTCCTCATGAGTTATTACGTTCTCGACGTTCCCCTCGCCGGTTCCGTTTTCTGGATTTTCATGCTCTCGCTGCTGTACATCCTGCTGGCGCTCTCACTGGGATTGCTCATCAGCAACGTAGCCAATTCGCAGCTCATGGCGTTGTTGCTTTCGGCTATGGTGCTGTTGCTGCCCACTGTGTTGCTGTCAGGCATGATATTTCCCATTGGAAGTATGCCGCGCGTTCTGCAGTGGATATCGTGCATAGTGCCGGCTCGCTGGTACATTGCAGCCATGCGCAAGCTCATGATAATGGGCGTAGGGATAGGCAATGTGCTGCGAGAAGCACTCGTGCTCGTGCTGATGACGGTGGTACTGCTGTCCGTTTCATTGGTTAAATTCAAAACCCGATTGGAATGACACTTAACTATCTGCTTCGCAAAGAAGCCATCCAGATACTTCGCAACTCGTTTTTGCCGAAGCTCATCTTCGTTTATCCCATTCTGGTTATATGCGTAATGCCGTGGGTGATGAGCATGGAAGTGAAGAATATCAAGGTAGATGTGGTTGATGCCGACCGTTCTGCGACGAGCAGAAGGCTTGTTGACAGGATTGGAGCGAGCAACTATTTCGTCTTTAATGGTCAGCGGGAGTCCTACCGCGAGGCGATGGACGACATCGAAAGAGGCGATGCCGACGTGATTGTAAACATCCCGCAGGGCTACGAACGCGACCTTGTGAGGGGGTGCAACCCGCAGGTACTCCTCTCTGCCAATGCCGCGGATGCCACCAAAGGAGCAATGGGAGCCTCTTATCTTGCACAGATGGTGACGGAACATGTAAATCCCCAGGCCGGCAAAATGCAACTGGGACTGTCCGTACTCGACCTCTACAACAGGCATCTTGATTACAAGTTGTTCATGATTCCCGCCCTGATGGGCATTCTGCTCATGATGCTCTGCGGCTTTCTTCCGGCCCTGAACATCGTCGGAGAGAAAGAGTCTGGAACCATTGAACAAATCAATGCAACGCCCGTGAGCAAGTGGGAATTCATCTTGGCCAAGCTCATTCCCTATTGGATTATAGGCTTGCTGGTCATGACAGTATCGCTCCTGCTGGCCTGGCTCATCTACGGCATCACCTGCCAAGGCAGCCTGTTGCTGGTCTATTTCATGTCGGTGCTGATGGCATTCGTGTTCAGCGGCATCGGTCTTTGTGTGAGTAACTACAGCGACACCATGCAGCAGGCCATGCTCGTGATGTGGTTTATCGTGGTGATACTCATGCTCATGAGTGGCTTGTTCACCCCTGTAACTTCGATGCCTGCGTGGGCGCAGCAGCTGGTAACGGTCAACCCGATGCACTATTTCATTGATGCCATCCGCACGGTGTTCATCCGCGGTGCCGGTTTCGGCGGCGTTTCCACTCAGATAGCCATTCTGGCAGTGTTTGCACTCGTGACCGACGGCTGGGCCATACTTAGTTACCGTAAAAATCATTAGCCTGCAGCGCGGTCGTTGTTTTTTTAAGGTGACGATGAAGGATTATTGGAATAATTTGTCTACCTTTGCATTATTCTAATCAGAAAGGGATTCTCCCTGCCAAATAAACCTATTTTTACATGCAACAGAAGATAATAATTCTCGACTTCGGTTCTCAAACCACACAGCTCATCGGGCGACGTGTAAGAGAGCTCGACACCTTCTGTGAGATTCTTCCTTACAACAAATTTCCGAATAACGACCCATCTGTGATAGGCGTCATTCTGTCCGGTAGCCCTTATTCCGTTCACGACCGGGAGGCTTTCAAGGCTGACTTGAGCCAGTTCGTAGGCAAGCTCCCGGTGCTTGGTATCTGCTATGGAGCGCAGTTCATTGCCAATGCCGGCGGCGGCAAAGTGGAGCAGACAGGCATCCGCGAATATGGTCGGGCGAACTTGGAGACCATCGATTTGCAGAATCCACTGTTCAAGGGCTTCGACCAAAGGTCGCAAGTATGGATGAGTCATGGCGACACCATCACGGCCATACCGGCCGACTGCCACGTCATAGCCTCAACTGCCGACGTGAAGTATGCCGCCTACGCCTCCGCCGAAAAGCCCCTCTGGGCCGTCCAGTTCCATCCCGAGGTGTTCCACACCACGCAGGGAACGCAGCTGCTGCGTAACTTCGTGGTCGATATTTGCGGCAGCCGCCAGGAGTGGAGCGCAGCTTCGTTCGTGGAATCTACCGTCAGCGAGCTGAAGGCGCAGCTCGGTAACGACCGCGTGATACTCGGTCTCTCGGGCGGGGTGGATTCCTCCGTGTGCGCCACATTGCTGAACCGGGCCATTGGCAGCAACCTTACGTGCATCTTCGTTGACCACGGCATGCTGCGCAAAAACGAATTCCGGAAAGTGATGGAGGCCTATAAAGGACTGGGACTCAATGTCATCGGCGTTGATGCCTCAGAGAAGTTCTTCAAAGACTTGGAAGGAGTGTCCGATCCGGAGACGAAACGCAAGATAATTGGACGCGACTTTGTAGAAGTGTTCAACGCCGAGGCAAAGAAGATAACCGATGCCAAGTGGCTGGCCCAGGGAACCATCTATCCCGACCGCATAGAGAGTCTCTCCATTACGGGCATGACCATCAAGAGCCACCATAACGTGGGCGGACTGCCCAAGGAGATGAAGTTGCAGCTCTGCGAGCCGCTGCGCTGGCTGTTCAAAGACGAGGTCCGGCGCGTCGGCTACCAGCTCGGAATGCCCGAAAGGCTCATCAAACGCCACCCGTTCCCGGGCCCCGGACTGGCTGTGAGGATACTGGGCGACATCACGAGAGAGAAAGTGCGCATTCTTCAGGATGCCGACGACATCTATATAGAGGCCATGCACAACTACCTGATGCCCGATGGCACCAGCCTCTACGACCACGTTTGGCAGGCCGGCACCGTGCTTTTGTCGACCATACGTTCCGTGGGCGTGATGGGCGATGAGCGCACCTACGAGCATCCGGTGGCACTTCGGGCCGTTACGTCGCAGGATGCCATGACGGCCGACTGGGCGCATCTGCCTTACGACTTCATGGCTAAGGTCTCCAACGAGATAATCAACAAGGTGAAAGGAGTTAACCGCGTTTGTTACGATATCTCCTCCAAACCGCCTTCGACCATAGAGTGGGAGTAGCAGCCATGCGTGGCCGGCGGTCTCCGGAGCTTGTGATGAACAGATTAAACAGCATATAGCAACATACAGGGTGAGCGGTTTTTGACTGAAAAGACGGCTCACCCTTTTGCTTTACAGAACCATGAAACGATTTACATTTCTTGTTTTATTCCTCCTTGTTCCCATCTTCGAGCTGGCAGCTCAATCGTCGGTACAGGTGGAGTTTGATACGCTGACGGTTGCAGAAGTGGAGCAGATGGCCGGCATGTCGGTAGACTCCATCCGCCTCTTTGCTGATGCCGGCGACGCCACAGCCCAGTTTTATCTTGGTGTTTACTATGACCAGACGCCCTTTACCGACCTTGGCAAGGCCCGTTACTGGTACGAGAAGGCTGATGCACAGGGCGATGCGGACGCTGCCTTCTATCTGGGATGTATGTACGATGTGGGTCGAGGCGTGCCTAAGGACAATCACCGCGCTTTTGAATACTACCTGAAATCGGCCGAGAACGACCAAGTTCTTGCCGCCAATAACCTGGCTTGGTGCTATGCGTTAGGCCAAGGCGTGAAGCAGGACTATGCCGCTGCCGCCCCCTGGGCACAGAAGGCAGCCGATGCCGGCATACCAGCAGCGCAGCGATTGCTGGGGGTTCTCTATACAAGTGGATATGGTCTGCCCCGCGACTCTACAGAGGCTTTCAGGTGGACGTACCGTGCCGCCCGTCAAGATGACGCCCAGGCAGCGCTCAATCTGGCAGCTATGCTGGCTGGAGGTATTGGCTGCGAGCGTAATCTAAGCCTGGCTCGGGAGTGGGCTCTCAAAGCTCAGGCGGCGCAGGTTGAGGGAAGCAACGAGATGCTGGAGGCCATAGATGAGAGTATAGCAGGTGAGAAGAGACTGCAGAAGTTCGGCGTTACGCGTGAACAAGTGAAGCAAATGACGGACGCCGAGTCTGTTAAGCTCTTGCAAAAGATGGCTGCCGCAGGCGACGTGGAGGCGCAGTACAGCCTCGCCAGCGGTTATTACGGCGGCCATTGGGGCATCAAGAAGAATTACAAAAAAGCCCGCTACTGGTACCGCGAGGCAGCCAAAAACGGTTCGGAGGAGGCCAAACGGGCCCTGAAAGAGCTGGGCTGGTGAGCGGAAACATCCTTTCCGGTAATCAGAAAGCTATGCTCTTGGAACTTTCGACAAGTGTCACACAATCGTTTGACACTTGTCACACAATCGTGCGACACTTGTCAAAAGTTCCCGAAGGTATCATTCGGCACCCCAACAGTTATTATTCAGAGAGCTGAAAGAACTGTTTTTGCTTGCTCCGGCGAAGCATAAAACGCAAAAAGGCATGAAGCCGGGTCTGCACAATCAGCGGTGCAGGGTTCGGCTTCATGCCTTTTACAGGGTTCGGAGCGGCTTACTTGTTCTTCAGCAGGTCGCGAATTTCGCCCAGAAGTTTCTCTTCTGCCGATGGCTCGGGTGCTGCTTCGGGCTGCTCGGGCTCCTCTTTCTTGCGTGTAAGTTTGCTGATGCCCTTAATCATTAGGAACACACAGAAGGCAATAATCAGGAAGTCGATGGTGTTCTGGATGAACATTCCGTACTTCACCTCTGCACCTTCAACCTTCCACATGAGGCCTGAGAAGTCGGTACCGCCGGTAATTACGCCAATGAGAGGCATCAGGATGTCGTCTACGATGGAACTTACAATCTTGCCGAAAGCGCCACCTATGATAACACCTACAGCCATGTCAACCACGTTGCCACGCATGGCGAACGCCTTGAAGTCGTTTAAAAAATTACTCATTGTTTCTATTTGAAATTAAAAAAATAATATACTTGTTTTGCTACCTCTACATTTCAGTCGCCTTGCATGTATGTATTTTCGGGCACGATTACAAGTGCCGCTCCTCACATTTTATATAATTTAATACTCTTACAGCGTGCAAATATAGAAAAAAAATTGTAACTTTGCGGTCAGAAAAAGAAAAAAATGTCGCGTTGGTGTTATCTTTTAGATGTTTTCAGTAGATATTGAGCAGGTTTCGCCCGTGGCCGTCAAAGACGTACATTATTAATTCTTTAATATAAATTAAAAAGAAACATGATTAAAATTGGTATTAATGGTTTCGGTCGTATCGGCCGTTTCGTTTTCCGTTCAACAGTTGAGGCAGAGAATGCCAAAGACGTACAGGTAGTAGCTATCAACGACTTGTGCCCAGTAGATTACATGGCTTACATGCTGAAGTATGACACCATGCACGGCCAGTTCAATGGTACTATCGAGGCCGACGTTGAAAAGAGCGAGCTGATAGTTAACGGCAATCACATCCGCGTAACCGCAGAGCGTGACCCCGAGAACCTGAAGTGGGACGAAGTTGGTGCAGAGTATGTAGTTGAGTCTACCGGTCTGTTCCTCGCAATGGACAAGGCAGAGAAGCATCTCAAGGCTGGTGCCAAGTACGTTGTTCTTTCTGCTCCTTCCAAGGCAGGTGAGGACGGCCGCCAGGCTGATATGTTCGTTTGCGGTGTAAACACCGACAAGTATGCCGGCCAGAAGGTTGTTTCCAACGCTTCTTGCACCACCAACTGCTTGGCTCCTATCGCCAAAGTCCTCAATGACAACTTCGGCATCGAGACCGGTCTGATGACCACCGTTCATTCTACTACCGCTACACAGAAGACAGTTGATGGTCCGTCGATGAAGGACTGGCGCGGTGGCCGTGCTGCTTCAGGCAACATCATCCCCTCTTCTACAGGTGCAGCAAAGGCTGTAGGCAAGGTTATCCCCGAACTGAACGGCAAGCTGACAGGTATCTCCATGCGTGTTCCTACTCTGGACGTATCTGTAGTTGACCTGACTGTAAACCTGAAGAAGCCTGCTTCTAAGGAAGCTATCTGCTCTGCCATGAAGGCTGCCGCCGAAGGTGAGCTGAAAGGCATTCTCGGTTACACCGAGGACGCTGTTGTTTCTTCTGACTTCCTGGGCTGCCCGTTGACTTCTATCTTCGATGCCAACGCCGGTGTTTACCTCACAGACAACTTCGTAAAGGTTGTTTCTTGGTACGACAACGAGATTGGTTACAGCCACAAGGTTGTTGACCTGATTAAGGTAATGAAGAAGTACAATGGCTAATCCCTGAACGGAATTAAGACATTCTAAGATAAAATGAGCCGCCCGGTATTGCCGGACGGCTTTTTTTTATTATATTTGCCGCATGAAGATGATAACCATTCTGGGCCCCACGGCCTGCGGGAAAACGGCTCTGGCGGCACGACTGGCATGCGATATGGAGGCTGAAATCATTTCGGCCGACAGCCGGCAGGTGTATCGGGGCATGGACATAGGCACGGGCAAGGACCTGGCCGACTATGTGGTGGCCGGGCGGCGGGTACCTTATCATCTCATAGACATTGCCGAGCCGGGCACGAAGTACAACCTCTACGAATACCAGAAGGATTTTCACCGGGTTTACGCCGACATCACCGGGCGCGGCGTAAGGCCGATACTCTGTGGCGGAACGGGGCTTTACATCGAGGCTGTGCTCAAAGGCTATCAGCTTTCTCCGGTTCCGCAGAATCCAGAACTGCGTGAACGGCTTGCCTCGAAAACGCTCGCCGAGCTGACCGAAATGCTCATTGCGCTGAAGCGACAAACGGGCTCCAACATGCACAACAAGACTGATGTGGACTCCTGTCAACGTGCCATCAGGGCAATAGAGATAGAAACCTACAACCTGGAACATCCCACCGAGCTGCGCTGCATGCCGCCTGTGAGTTCGCTGGTTGTGGGCGTTTCTATCGGCCGCGACGAGCGCCGGCACAGGATAACGCAACGCCTGAAGCAGCGCCTGGACAACGGTATGGTTGAGGAAATAAAGGACTTGCTTGCCCGGGGCATACCTGCCGAGGACCTGATTTACTACGGACTGGAGTACAAATACGTTACGGAGTACGTTACGGGCAGGTCGACGTACGGCGAGATGTTTACCGGTCTCGAGACTGCCATCCATCAGTTTGCCAAGCGACAGATGACTTGGTTCCGCGGAATGGAACGCAGGGGCATCGCCATCCACTGGATAGAAGCCTCGCTGAAGATGGAGGAAAAGCTGCGGATGATAAAAGAACTGGCTGCCGATGAGGATTAAGCAGGCCGCCGGAGCATCACTGTTTCTTAACGCCTTTTATACCTTATTAATATGGTAGATGAAAACAAATGGGGCATTATCTATTGCCCAAACCACTCCATCCGGGCGCTCAGGCGCTGGGAAAAGATAGAGAAATGCCTGCGGGAAAGTGGGATAGACTTCGATTTTGTGCAGAGTGAGAATGCCGGAAGCGTGGAGCGGCTGGTCAGGATGCTGATAAACAACGGCTACAAGACACTTATCATCGTTGGAGGAGACTCGGCGCTGAACGATGCGGTGAACTGCTTGATGCAGCTGGAACGCAGTCTGCGTGACACGATAGCGCTTGGCGTGATTCCCAACGGGCTCATCAACGACTTCGCCCACTTCTGGGGATTCCGCGAAGGTGACATTGCCCGCAACGTCGAGTGGCTCAAGCGGCACCGTGTTCGTAAGATAGACGTGGGGCGGATAGGCTACAGAAACGCGAAGGGAGAGCCTTGCCACCGCTATTTCCTGAATTGTGTAAACGTAGGACTAACGGCAGCCATCATGAACATGAAGCGCCGGACGCGGCGTTACTTCTTCGGATCAAGAACCATATCTTTCTGTATTTCGTTCGTTCTGATGCTGTTTCAGCGGCTGGAATACGACATGCACCTCAAAATAAACACCGATGTCATCAGGCGGCGGGTAATGACCGTCTGCATCGGCAATGCCCACGGCTACGGGCAAACGCCCAATGCCGTGCCCTACAACGGCCTGCTCGACGTGAGCGTGGTCTATCATCCGGCGATAGGGCAGCTCTTCGAAGGCATCTATCTCTTCGTGAGAGGCAGGTTTCTCAACCACAGGAGCGTTCATCCTTTCCGTGCCCAGGAACTCGAAATACTCTCCGCTCCCCATGCCATGATAGGTGTCGACGGCCGGTTACTTCATGCTCCGGCGCCTCCTTTCAAGGTTCGCGTGGAGCAGGAGGTTGTTAATTTCCTGATTCCTGATTAGCATTCCGGACACCGCTGACGGGGGAGAAGGGGTTCGCCTTTAACGGGTGCTCACCAAATTCGGGTTATCTGTAAAGGGTGCATGTTTGCTCCCGTCGTGTTGAAGCTATCGGTCAAGGCCTTTGACCGATAGCTTCAAGGCTCTTGACCGATAGCTTCAAGAACGCCGAAGCACAGCTTCAAGAAAGTGAAAAAGCATGAACAAGGAAGACGCATTGTAAACCAGACGGTTACAAAGATATGTACAAGAAAAGATTGAGGTATGCGAACGAGACCACGCAAGGTAACCTTCTGCTGTCCGCTG
Organism: Prevotellaceae bacterium KH2P17; assembly: GCA_900199655.1. Lineage (GTDB taxonomy): Bacteria > Bacteroidota > Bacteroidia > Bacteroidales > Bacteroidaceae > Prevotella. The sequence goes on along the minus strand of FZRE01000014.1, from coordinate 84,110 downwards.
CCTGTAGTATTCAAGTAAAAACCACTAATCCCGCCGCGTAGCATGCCAAGCGGCATCAGCCTAATTCGGATATTCGCCTGAGTTCTTCCTCGTTTAAAAAGCAGATGGTACGGCCATCTACCGATATGATATGCTCGTTGGCGAAAGCCGAGAGCGTGCGGATGGCGTTGCTGGTCGTCATGTTCGAGAGGTTTGCCAGGTCTTCTCTGCTTAGTCTGATGTTCAGAATGCGGTTCTCGTTGAGTCCATAAATGTCTTCCAGAAAAAGCAATGCTTCGGCCAATCGGCCGCGCGTGTGCTTCTGGGTGAGGTTCAGGGTTCGCTTGTCGGCATAACCCAAGGCTGTTGATAGCTTGTTGATGAAGAACAGCGACAGGTTATAATTGCTCTTCATAATGGTTACCACGAGTTCCATGGGTATCATGGCAATGGTTGTGTCTTCAAAAGCCATGCCGGCCGTTTTGTAATCTTCCTGTGCAAAATACGCCCGGTAGGCAAAGAACTCGATGGGCTTGAGAACCCGCAGTATCTGTGGGCGCTTGCTGATGCCCTCTTTGTATATCTTAACTTTTCCCTTTACAAGGCACAGCAAATGGTCAGGAAGCTCCGAATCCTTGTAAATGATGTCGTTCTTTCGGTATTTCCTGATGGTCATCCTGTCCCTGAGCGCCTGGATATGTGCTTGCTCCAAAGGCGCCCAAAGTCTTGTCAGCTCTTTGACAACGAAGTGTTTAGTAGAATTATCAGCGGAAGGCATAATCATAACTTTCTGCTTGCAAAATTACTATATTTTTTCTTCATTTAGCATTTATTTGACGAATATATGCCTTAAAACACAAAATACGAACTTTAAATGCAAAAAAGCAAGCGATAATTTTGTGTGAGCTGTATTTTTTATTATCTTTGAAGCAATGGATTGCGAGTGTGTTACAACAACCTCGCTATAATAGTTGACAAATTTAAACCTTAATAGACTATGAGTTATCTACGATTCGAGAAAGCTCTGATGACTAACCTGGAGGAGTCTTTACCGAAAGAGTTGCTTCGCACCAACCGTTCGGGAGCCTATTCTTGTTCTACGATTGTGGATTGCAACACCCGCAAGTATCATGGCTTGCTGGTGGTTCCCATTCCGGAACTTGATGACGACAACCATGTCCTGCTTTCGTCTATGGACGTTACGGTCATACAGCACGGGGCAGAATTTAATCTCGGTCTCCACAAGTATCAGGGCAACAACTTCAGTCCGAAGGGTCACAAGTACATCCGCGAGTTCGATTGTGACCGTGTTCCCACCACGCTTTACCGTGTCGGTGGAGTACTGTTGAAGAAGGAGGTAGTCTTCCAGCACTATGAAGACCGCATCCTTATCCGCTACACGTTGGTAGATGCCCACTCGGTAACTACGCTTCGTTTCCGCCCGTTCCTCGCTTTCCGCAGTGTCCGGCAGTTCACCCATGAGAACTCTACTGCCAGCCGCGATTACAGCGAAGTGGAGAATGGCATCAAGACGTGCATGTACGCCGGCTACCCCGACCTGTATATGCAGTTCTCCAAGGGTAACCAATTCGTTTTCCAGCCCGACTGGTACAGGGGCATCGAATACCCGAAGGAACAGGAGCGGGGCTACGCCTCCAACGAGGATCTCTATGTTCCGGGCTATTTCGAGATGAACATCCGCAAGGGCGAAAGCATCGTTTTTGCCGCTTCAACGACTGAGTCCCGGACCGGAACGCTGAAACATATCTTCCAGAAAGAAGTTGACGAGCGTTCTCCTCGCGACAATTTCCTGCACTGCCTCATCAATGCTGCCCATCAGTTCCATCTCCGTGTCAAGGACGACGAGCGTTACATCCTGGCCGGTTATCCCTGGTTCAAGAGCCGGGCACGTGATACGTTCATCGCATTGCCGGGCCTTACGCTTTCGATAGAGGAAGAAGATTACTTTGAACTCATCATGAAGACGGCCGAAAGGGGCCTGCGCGAGTTCATGGAAGGCAAGCAGCGTACGGTCTGTCTCTATGAGATCGAGAAGCCCGACGTGATGCTGTGGGCCATCTGGGCCATCCAGCAATATGCCAAGGAGTGCGGACGCGACCGCTGCGACAAGATGTATGGCAAGCTCGTTGCCGACATAGTGCAGTTTATAGTCGACGGAAAACACCCCAATCTTACCTACAAGGACAACGGTCTGATATATGCCGACGGTGGTAAGGACAAGCCTATCACCTGGATGAATTCCACGGCCAACGGTCGCCCGATTGTGCCCCGCAACGGCTATATCGTAGAGTTCAATGCCCTGTGGTACAATGCTTTGAAGTTTGCTGCAGGCATGGCGGCCGACAACGGCTATCCGGACTACGCCGAACGGGTAGAGAAAGTGGCCGCCAAGTGTAAGGAGTCGTTCCTCGAAACCTTCCTGAACGAATACGGATACCTGTACGATTACGTTGACGGCAACATGATAGACTGGAGCGTACGGCCTAATATGATATTCGCCGTAGCGTTAGACTATTCGCCGCTTGACCAGCAGCAGAAGAAGAGCGTGCTCGATATATGCACCCGCGAGCTGCTTACACCAAAGGGTTTACGCTCCCTCTCGCCCAAGAGCGGCGGCTATAATCCCATGTATGTAGGCCCGCAGACGCAACGCGACTATGCCTACCATCAGGGTACGGCGTGGCCTTGGCTGGGCGGATTCTACATGGAGGCCTGCCTGAAACTCTACAAGCGTACCCGCCTGAGCTTCATTGAGCGCCAGATGGTGGGCTATGAAGACGAGATGTTCAACCACTGCGTGGGCACAATTCCCGAACTCTTCGACGGCAATCCGCCGTTCAGGGGGCGCGGAGCCATCTCGTTTGCCATGAATGTAGGTGAGATTCTCCGCACGCTGGAGCTTCTTGAAAAGTACACATATTAAATAAGGAGGGACGAGAATATGAAAGTATTAATGTTTGGATGGGAGTATCCTCCTCATGTATATGGCGGCCTCGCCACGGCCAATTACGGCATATCCCAAGGCCTGCACGCACAGGGAGGCGTCGATATCACGCTCTGCTTGCCTAAACCTTGGGGCGACGAAGACCGTTCGGCTGCCAATATCATTGCCATGAACTGCGTGCCCATAGCCTGGCGCGACGTTGATTATGACTATGTAAAGAACCGCATAGGGAACGTGATGAGCCCGGAAACCTATTATGAGCTGCGCGATCACATCTATGGCGACTTCAATTATATGAACGTGAACGATTTGGGTTGCATGGAATTTGCCGGCGGCTATCCTTCAAATCTGCACGAAGAAATCAACAACTATTCTGTTATTGCGGGCGTGGTGGCCCGTTCCATGGACTTCGATATCATCCATGCACACGACTGGCTCACCTATCCTGCCGGCATTCATGCCAAGAACGTGAGCGGCAAGCCGCTGTGCATACACGTTCATGCCACGGATTTCGACCGCTCGCGTGGTCACGTGAACCCTACGGTTTTCTCCATTGAGAAAGACGGAATGGATAATGCCGACTGCATTATGTGTGTGAGCGAGTTGACGCGTCAGACCGTAATCAACCAATACCACCAAGACCCACGTAAATGTTTCACCGTCCACAATGCCGTGTACCCGCTGAAGCAGGAGTGGGCCGACATACCCCGGCCCGACCACATCGGCAAGGAGAAGGTTGTTACCTTCCTGGGTCGCATCACGATGCAGAAAGGTCCGGAGTACTTCGTAGAGGCTGCCAGCATGGTGCTGCACCGCACTCGTAACGTACGCTTCTGCATGGCAGGGTCGGGTGACATGATGAACCAGATGATTTATTTGGCTGCTGAACGCGGCATAGCCGACCGTTTCCACTTCCCGGGCTTCATGCGCGGCAAGCAGGTTTACGAGTGCCTGAAGGATTCCGACGTATATGTCATGCCCTCGGTGAGCGAACCTTTCGGCATTTCTCCACTGGAAGCCATGCAGTGCGGAACACCTTCTATCATCTCCAAGCAGAGCGGCTGCGCCGAGATACTTACCAACTGTATCAAGATAGACTATTGGGATGTAAACGCATTGGCCGACGCCATCTACAGTATCTGTCACAACGAGAGCCTGTTCCGCTACCTATCCGAGGAAGGAAAGAAAGAAGTTGACCAGATAACATGGGTGAAAGTGGGCGCCTGGATTAAGGAACTTTACGAGCACACCTTAGGTTGGAAGTAATAAAATAACAAATAACCATAAATCAGAATCAAAATGAAAACGATTTGCTTATATTTCGAGATACACCAGATTATCCATCTGAAGCGTTACCGTTTCTTTGATATCGGTACCGATCATTACTATTATGACGACTACGAAAACGAGCGCAGCATAACCGAAATAGCCGAGCGCTCGTACATGCCGGCCCTGAACACGTTGCTGCAGATGATTAAGGACAGTGACAAAGCCTTCAAGGTGGCCTTCTCGCTCTCCGGAGTTGGCTTTGAACAGCTGGAGAGTCATGCTCCGCAAGTGTTGGAGAAACTGCAGGAACTCAACGAGACCGGATGCGTGGAATTCCTGGCCGAGCCTTACTCACACGGTCTCTCGTCGCTGGTGAACGAAGAAAGTTTCGCCGCCGACATCAAGAGACAGATGGAAATGGTAAAGGAATACTTCGGCCAGAAACCGAAAGTTCTCCGCAATTCCGGGCTCATCTACAGCGACGACATCGGCTTGCAGGCCTCGCAACTCGGCTTCAAGGGCATGCTGACCGAAGGTGCCAAGCATGTATTGGGCTGGAAGTCACCCCACTATCTCTATCATTGTGCCATGGCACCCAACCTGAAACTCCTGCTGCGTGACGTGAAGCTGAGCGACGACATATCCCTGCGGTTCAACAACAGCGACTGGGATGAGTATCCACTCTTTGCCGACAGCTACATTGATGAGATATCCCGCTTCCCTGCCGAGGAGCAGATAATCAACATCTTCATGAACCTCTCCGCCATCGGAATGGCGCAGCCGCTGTCCAGCAACATTCTGGAATTCCTCTCCGCGCTGCCTGCCTGTGCCAAGGCCAAGGGCATTACGTTCTCCACACCGACCGAACTCTGCATGAAGATGAAGAGCGTGGGGCAGCTGGATGTGCCCGACACGCTGTCGTGGATGGACGAGGAGCGCGACGTGTCGACCTGGTTGGGCAACCAGATGCAGCGTGAGGCATTCAACAAGTTGTACAGCGTGGCCGACCGTGTGCGTATTGCCAACGACCCGCGCATCAATCTCGACTGGAACTACCTGCAGGCAACCAACAACTTCCGCTTCATGACCACCAAGCCTTCGGGCGTGGGTATCGACCGCGGCATCTACAGTACGCCGTTCGACGCATTTACCAATTACATGAACATTCTCGGCGATTTCATCAACCGCGTGAACAGTCTTTACCCCGAGGATATAGACAACGAGGAGCTGAACAGCCTCCTCACCACTATCCGCAACCAAGGAGAAGAGATTGAAGTAAAGGAGAAGGAAATCGTGCGTTTGCAGGCCAAGATAGACAAAATAGAAGCAGCCAGCGACAAGCTGCGTGACAAACTCGACATGAAACCCGAGGTGAAGAAGCCTGCAGCCAAAAAAACTGCAGCCAAGAAAGCCCCTGCCAAGAAGGCGGTAGCAGCGGTGGCTGAAGTTAAAACGGCAGAACCGGCAAAGGCAGAAACCAAAGAACCGGCTGCCAAATAAGCCAACGCGAGTTTTTATTCATGAGAGGCCCCTGTTCCTATAGAGAGCAGGGGCCTTTCTGGTTGTTCCCTGCCGGCTCGTAGGAAACGGCCGGCAGCTGCATTCCCGGATGCCGAGATGCCTGCTGTTTCATGCAGTTCGGGTGCCGGATAGCAGGTTCCTGGCGTGCTGAAGCTATGCTTCGGGAACTTTCGACAAGTGTCGCACGATTGTGTGACAAGTGTCTAATGATTGTGCGACACTTGTCAAAAGTTCCCGCCGGCAGCTGATTACACCCCCAAATCACATCCGGCAACACTCCGGAACGGGCGTTTGCCACAGACAGCCGGGCATGCGCAGGCCTGAAAGCAGATTGTTACAGCGAAGCGGAGGGCTCTTAATGGCACTGTTTATCGTGCATTTCGGCTTCCCGGTGCGCTTTAATCGAGAGGCCGCATGTGTTAATTATCTCATTTTTAGGTAGAAATATTTGCTTTTGTGGAATATATATTTTATATTTGCTGCATGATTTTAAATGATTTCGAAGTTTCGAAATCGTCCCTCGAGGTTGGTAGCTTCCTGCGCCAACCTCTTTTTTATGGTAAATTATTTGGCTGTATGGAGAAAAGTATTTATCTTTGTCGCAAGATTAATTAACACATTAAATACAATAAAATCACGTTGCCTATTGACAGAACATTTACTTAATACAAAAATCTTAAGGAATGAACAATCTTGAGACAATGAGCGACGAAGAGTTGGCTCTTTCGTACATAGATGGAAACAATAGTGCATTCGACATTTTATTGCAGCGCAATGAGTCGAAAGTCTTCTCTTATATATTGTTTGTCGTACACGACAAGGAGAAGGCCAATGACATCTTCCAGGAAACTTTTGTGAAGGTGATAGTGAAGTTGCGCCAAGGCAAATACACCAGTAACGGTAAGTTCAGTGCGTGGGTTTTGCGCATTGCACGCAACATAATGCTTGACGGTTTCAGGGAGCAGAAGCGCGATAACGTGGTCGAGGCGCGGCAGGATAACGACCTGTCGAACTTCGGTTGCGAGATGCTCGACGGCAATATCGAGAACAAATTCATCAATGACCAGGTGCTGCTCGATGTGAAGAAGATGATGAACCTGCTGCCCGAAACGCAGCGCGAGGTTGTTTTTATGCGCTTCTATCAGGACATGTCGTTCAAGGAAATTGCCGAGGTAACTAATGTAAGCATCAATACGGCACTGGGGCGCATGCGCTACGCCATCCTGAACCTGCGCCGTATGGCCAAGACATACGACATAGCGCTGCAGCTCGATTAGGGGTGCAGCTCGCGCAGGGCGTGGATGGTAGAAAGCGGGTCGGTTGACTTGAACACGAAGCTGCCGCTCACCAGCACGTCGGCTCCAGCCTTTACCAGCCGCGGGGCGGTTTCGGCTTGCACGCCGCCGTCTACCTGTATCAGGGCGTGACTGCCTTTCTGGCGGATGATTTTCTTCAGTTTTTCAATTTTGCTGATGGTGTTCTCAATGAATTTTTGGCCTCCGAAACCCGGGTTCACGCTCATCAGCAGCACCATGTCTACATCCTGTATGATGTCTTCGAGCATGCTGACGGGAGTTGACGGGTTCAGGGTAACGCCGGCCTTCATTCCGTGGGTGTGTATATCCTGTACGGTGCGGTGCAGATGAGTGCAGGCTTCGTAGTGCACGTTCATCATCATGGCGCCCGTTCGGGCTACCTGTTCGATGTAGCGTTCGGGCTGCACAATCATGAGATGTACGTCGAGCGGCTTCTTGCAAACCTTGGCCACGGCTTCAATGACGGGGAAACCGAAAGAGATGTTGGGCACGAACACGCCGTCCATCACGTCCATGTGAAGCCAGTCGGCCTCGCTTCTGTTTATCATTTCCACCTCTTCCTGCAGGTGCAGAAAGTCGGCCGCAAGCAGCGAGGGAGATATAATTGTTTTCATAGTCAGCGTGGTTCCTTAGTTCAGGCAGTAGCTCTCGTTTCGCCCGTTAATGTTGACTACACGGTAGGTGTGGGCTATCTGTCTGATGAGATTTAGGGTCTGCTCCGACGGTTTCATTTCTTCAGGGGTAAAATACTTCATAGGCTTTTGTATAAGTTGTCTTTATTAAAAGAACGTTACACGTATGTCTTTATTACATGCAGGCCCACTTTTTTCGGTACGGGCATGCTTGCTGCGCAGTGGGAGAGTGACAGATGCGATACTGCTGCAATGCTTTTGCCGTTGCGCAGCAAACCGTAGACAACTATATATAATAAGGAGAAAATGTTAAAAACATAACAATCCGTAATTTTTATGCCCCGTATGTTTGCTGTTTCGGCAGATTAATGTATCTTTGCAAGCAATTAACAACAAACAGCGAGATGATGACATTTACAGTATCTACTTCTTGGTGGTGGCGTAGCTCAAGATTAAATAAGTCGTGAGTCGCGAAGCCGTGTAGATATAAATCAACCGAAAGATATCCCGAGAGGCCTGCCGTTCTTACGACAGGCCTCTTTCTTTTTGGCGCTGACTGAACAGAACAATCATCAAAAATACAACGAAATATGAAAGCTAAAGACATTTTCAACAGGTTGCTGAACCACGAGGAGCTCACTCGTGAGGAGACTAAGCAGATTCTGGTGGGCATTACCCGCGACGAGTTTTCAACCGAGGAGATTACCGCTCTGCTCACTGCTATCCAGATGCGGGGCATCACCGTAGACGAGCTATTGGGCTTCCGCGAAGGCATCTTGGCCACAGGAGTGCCCGTGCCGTTGGATTGTGACCGCTACATCGACGTGGTTGGAACGGGCGGCGACCGCAAGAATACCTTCAATATCTCTACTACGGCCTGCTTTGTCATAGCCGGCGCAGGCTACAAGGTGGCCAAGCACGGCAACTACGCGGCAACTTCAGTGAGCGGAGCGTCGAATGTCATCAAGGAGCACGGCGTGGTTTTCACCGACGATATCGACAAGCTGAACCGCTCACTCAACGAGGCAGGCATCGTGTACCTGCACGCCCAGCTCTTTGCCAAGGCCATGAAGTTCGTCGGCCCCATCCGCAAGGCGTTGCCGTTTCCCACGTTCTTCAATCTTCTGGGCCCCATCATCAACCCTTCGAAGCCGCAGTGCCAGCTGCTCGGCACGGCCAATCTGGACCAGATGAGGCTCTACAACAGCGTTTATCAGAAGATAGGAATCGACTACGGCATCGTGAACAGCATCGACGGATACGACGAGATATCGCTCACGAGCGACTTCAAGGTAACCACCAACCAGTATGAAAAGGTCTTCAAGCCGGCCGATTTGGGTTTTGAACTTGCCAAACCCGAAGAGCTGGTGGCAGGAGCAACCGAGGAGGAGGCCGCCGGAATATTCGACGCCGTACTGGAGAACCGCGCCCTCGCGGCACAGAAGAACATCGTGCTGGCCAATGCCGGCTTCGGCATACAGGTCATGGAGAAAGGCCGCAAGCCCATAGAAGAGTGTATCGACATGGCCCGCGAGAGTCTGGAGAGCGGCAAGGCGTACGCTACATTCAGGAAATTTGTTGAACTGAATTCATAAACACGCATGGATATACTCGAAGAAATAGTAGCAAACAAGCGCCGTGAGATGGAGCTGCTCCTGCAAACCAACTCGCTTGAGCAGCTGTACAGGCTCACGGAACCCCTGCTCGCCGAGCCCGTGCCGTCCATGCGCGAGGCGCTGATGCAGTCCGGCACGGGCATCATAGCCGAGTTCAAGCGCAAGTCACCGTCAAAGGGATGGATACACGAGGATGCCAATGCCGAGAAAGTTCCATTGAGTTACCAGCACAACGGGGCAGCTGCAGTGAGCATACTGACCGACAACCGCTACTTCGGAGGCCGCGATGAGTACATCAGCACGGCCCGCCGGTCGGGCGTCACGCTACCTATATTATATAAGAACTTCATCGTCCACGAGCTCCAACTCTGTCAGGCGCGCCTCTGCGGAGCGTCGGCCGTGCTGCTCATAGCCGCCGTACTGCCCCTTGAAACCTGCCGCGAGCTGACACAGAAAGCCCATAAACTGGGCTTGGAAGTGCTGTTGGAGATGCACGGCGAGCACGAGTTGGATTACGTGGAGATTGCTCCCGACATGTACGGCATCAACAACCGCGACCTGGGAACTTTTCACACCGACGTTGAGAACAGCTTCCGCCTGGCCAGCCGGCTGCCCGCAGCTGCGTGTAAGGTGAGCGAGAGCGGCATTGGCAGCGTGCAGACGGTGCTCCGACTGCGCGAAGCCGGCTTCCGGGGGTTCCTGATGGGCGAGCATTTCATGCGCTCCGCAATGCCCGGAGAGGCGCTGGGCGACTTCATCAACACGCTTTCGGCAGTCCCGAAAGACGGAAATTGAAGCGAAAGACCTGATATTTCAGGAAAAAGAATTACCTTTGAAACAAAAATACAAAACAGCAAATGAAACGAATGATGATAAAGGTATGCGGCATGCGCGAGCGAGACAACATTGCCGCCGTGGCCCAGTTGGATATCGACATGATGGGTTTTGTGTTCTGGCCGCAGAGTCCCCGCTACGTCAGAATGATTTCTTCAGCGGCCGGCATCATACCCGACTACTCCGAGGAGCGGCTCCGCCGGAGCCGGGGAGAGCAGCTGCGCGACGCCAGCCGGCAGCCTAAACGGGTCGGGGTGTTTGTGGACGACATGCCGCAGAACATCGTGACGCGCGTCTACAGCTACCGTCTCGACTTCATCCAGCTGCATGGCGACGAGCCGCGGGAGACCTGCGAGAACCTGCGCAGCACCCTCGACCCTGACATCAGGCCCGGCATAGGCATCATCAAGGCCATCAGCGTGGCCTCGCCGGCCGACCTGCGCAGGTGGAAGGACTATGCGGGAGCCGTTGACATGCTGCTCTTTGACACGAAGTGCAGCGGCAAGGGCGGGAGCGGGAACAGGTTCGACTGGAGACTGCTGAGCGAATACGACGGCGACATACCTTTCCTGTTGAGCGGCGGGATAGGGCCCGACGACGCCGAAAGCATCCGCTCCGTGGCCCATCCGATGATGGCCGGCATCGACCTGAACAGCCGTTTTGAGACCCAACCGGGCCTGAAAGACGTGGAAAAACTAAGAAATTTTATTGAAACAATCAGACAATGAACAAGATAAACCAGCTTTTCAGCAGCAACAGAGACCGCAAGATCTTCTCCCTGTACTTCTGTGCAGGCTGTCCGGAGGCCGACATCACGGGCCCGGTCATCAAGACTCTCGAGTGCCGCGGGGTAGACATGATAGAAGTGGGCTTCCCCTTCAGCGACCCGCTGGCCGACGGTCCTGTCATCCAGAACGCTGCCACGGTGGCGCTGAAGAACGGCATGACGCTCACCAAACTCTTCTCCCAGCTCGCCGAAATCAAGGCCGACGTGCACATACCGCTCATCCTCATGGGCTATCTTAACGTGGTGATGCACTACGGCATCGAGGCTTTCTTCCGCAGTTGTGTGGAGAGCGGCGTCTCGGGAGCCATCATCCCCGACCTCACCTTCGATGATTACGAGGCGGTGGTGAAGCCCGTCGCCGACCGTTACGACGTGCGTGTAATCATGATGATTACGCCGGAAACGTCGGAAGAGCGCATCCGCTACATCGACAGTCATACCGACGGCTTCATCTACATGGTGAGTTCGGCCGGCACAACGGGCACCCGCCAGAGCTTCGACGACGGTCGGCAGGCTTACTTCCGCCGCATCGACGCCATGCAACTGCGCAATCCCCGCATGATAGGGTTCGGCATCAGTAACCGCCAGACGCTGGAGAGTGCCCGCCAATATGCCGCCGGAACCATCATTGGAAGCAAGTTCGTAACCCTGCTCAACGAGACTCATGACGCCGACCGGGCCCTGGATTTGCTCCAAGACGCATTGAGCTCATAATCAGCAACTTACATCCATCGCAGTAAAAGCTATCCTTCAAGGCCCTTGAAGCATACCTTCAAGGCGCTCGGAGCATAGCTTTTGGAGGCTTGAAGCATAGCTCTTTCTGATAAGGAGATGGCCTCCTTACGATAAGGAGATGGCCTCACTACGATAGTGAGATGGCCTCCTTACGATAGTGAGATGGCCTCACTACGATAGTGAGATGGCCTCACTGCAAGTAATACATTAATTAAGAATAGCAAATGAGTGATTTTTTAGTAGACAACAAGGGGTTCTTCGGCCGTTACGGCGGCGCCTACGTACCCGAAATATTGTATAAATGCGTGCACGAACTGCAAGATGCCTACCTCCCGATAATCGAAAGCAAGGAGTTCAGAGACGAGTACCATCAGCTGCTGCGCGACTATGTGGGCCGTCCGTCGCCGCTCTACGAGGCCCGCAGGATGAGCAGCAAGTACGGTTGTCGCCTGTTTCTGAAGCGCGAGGACCTGAACCACACGGGCGCTCACAAGATAAACAACACCATCGGACAGATACTGCTGGCCCGCCGCATGGGCAAAACACGCATCACGGCAGAGACCGGCGCCGGCCAGCATGGTGTGGCCACGGCCACCGTATGCGCACTCATGGGCATGCAGTGCGAGGTCTTCATGGGTCAGACCGACGTGCAGCGGCAGCACACCAACGTAGAACGCATGCGCATGCTCGGCGCCACCGTGCATCCCGTAACAACGGGTAACATGACGCTGAGCGATGCTTGCTCGGAGGCGATACGCGACTGGTGCAGCCATCCTGCAGACACTTACTATCTCGTGGGCTCAACAATGGGCCCCCATCCTTACCCCGACATCGTGGCCAGAATGCAGAGTGTTATCTCCGAAGAGATAAAGTGGCAGCTGCTGGAGAAGACGGGCCGCGACTATCCCGACTACCTCGTGGCCTGCGTGGGAGGTGGAAGTAACGCCGCGGGAACCATTTACCATTACGTTGACGACGACCGCGTGAAGATTGTCCTGGCCGAGGCGGGCGGTCACGGAACCGATACCGCCTACACCGCAGCCACCATACACTGCGGCACGGAGGGCATTATCCACGGCGCGCGGACGCTCGTCATGCAGACCGATGACGGCCAGATAAAGGAAGCCTTCACCATTTCGGCCGGGCTCGACTATCCCGGCATTGGCCCCATGCACGCCAACATGGCCGACAAAGGCAGGGAACAAGTGCTCGCTGTGAACGACGATGAGGCCATCTATGCAGGCTACGAGCTCACGCGCATGGAAGGTATCATCCCCGCCATAGAGAGCGCCCATGCCGTGGCTGCACTGGGTAAGATGCACTTCAAGCCCCAGGATGTGGTCGTGCTCACCGTCTCCGGCCGCGGCGACAAGGATGTGGAAACTTATCTGAACAACAAACCTATGGCTAAAGAGTATGGCAACTTCTAATCAACTGTTCAGCTTCCGGACCGCCTCACGCACCGTGCTGGCCGACCTCCACACGCCAGTTGGCGTCTACATGCGGCTGCGCGACCTCTTTCCACAGAGCGCGCTGCTCGAAAGTTCCGACTATCACGGCACCGAGAACAGCCGTAGCTTCATCTGTATTCATCCCCTTGCATCGTTCGCAGTGAGTCATGGAGAGGTGCTGACCACGTTTCCCGACGGCTCCGTTGCCACCTCGCACCTGCCCGCTGCAGGTTGCAAGGAGGCCGTAGCCAATGCGCTCGATGCCTTCCTGCATGCCTTCAGCATTACGGGAGAGGGCAGCCGGTTCTGCGGAATCTACGGTTACACGGCCTTCAATGCCGTGCGCTACTTCGAGAACATTGCTGTAAAGGACACCAGAATGGCTGAAAACGATGCGCCCGACATGCTCTACATTCTCTATCAAGACCTGATCGTGTTCGACCACTTCAACAATCGCATGCAGCTCATCACGCTCTCCGACGAGGCTCATCTTGACGAGCTGGAGCGGCTCATGGCCCGTGCCAACGTGCAGCCTTTCGGTTTTCGTCCCGTTGGAGACATCCGCAGCACCCTCACCGACGAGCAACACAAGGCCAACATACGCCGCTGCGTGCAACATTGCCTGCGCGGTGACGTGTTCCAGATTGTTGTTTCGCGCCGGTTCATGCAGAAGTTCGAGGGCGACGACTTCAAGCTCTATCGTGCCCTGCGCTCCGTTAATCCAAGCCCGTACCTGTTCTATTTCGATTTCGGAGGCTTCCGTATCTTCGGTTCCTCGCCCGAGACGCACAACCGGATTGTGGGCAACAGGGCCTTCATCGACCCCATTGCAGGCACTACCAAGCGCACGGGAGACCCGGAAAACGACCGCCGGAACGCCGAATTCCTGCGCAACGACCCCAAGGAAAACGCCGAGCACGTGATGCTGGTGGACCTGGCACGCAACGACCTGAGCCGTAACTGTCATGGCGTAAAGGTCGATTTCTACAAAGACATGCAGTTTTACAGCCACGTTATCCACCTGGTGAGCCGGGTGAGCGGTACGCTGAATGAGGACGCCAAGCCCGTAGCAGAGTTCATAGACACCTTTCCCGCCGGCACGCTTTCCGGCGCTCCGAAGGTCAGAGCCATGCAAATCATCAGCGAACTGGAACCCCACGACCGCGGCGCCTATGGCGGTTGCATCGGCGTGATAGGCTTTAATGGCGAGCTGAACCAGGCCATCGTTATCCGCACTTTTGTGAGCCGCAACGGCGAACTGTGGTTCCAGGCCGGCAGCGGTGTGGTGGCCAAGAGCAACGACGAGTACGAACTGCAGGAGTGTAACCATAAACTGGGAGCCTTGGTGAAGGCCATCCGCATAGCCGAAAAGATATGAAAGTAGTAGTGATAGATAATTACGATTCCTTTACCTATAACCTCGTACATCTTGTAAAGGAGCTGGGAGCGCAGGTAACTGTGTTCCGCAACGACAGGTTTGACCTCAATCAGCTGGACAGCTTCGATAAAATCATCCTTTCGCCCGGCCCCGGCATTCCGTCGGAAGCGGGCCTGCTGCTCGACGTTATCCGTGCTTATGCCGGCCGCAAGCCCATCTTGGGCGTCTGTCTGGGCCATCAGGCCATCGGCCAGGTGTTCGGGGCAAGGCTCGTGAACCTCTCCGAAGTGTATCACGGAGTGGCCACTGAGGGCCGACGGTTGGGCAATGACTACATCTTCAGGGGGCTGCCCGGGCGGTTTATGATGGGCCGATACCACAGCTGGGCGGTAGAGCGAGAGGGGCTGCCCGACTGCCTCGAGGTTACTGCCGAGAGCGATGACGGCTGCATCATGGCGCTTCGCCACAGGCAGTACGATGTCCGCGGCATCCAGTTTCACCCCGAGAGCGTACTCACACCCGATGGAAGAAAGATAGTGGAGAACTGGTTGCAGGGGCCCGGTGCTGCCTGCATGGCTACTTCCTGACCGCTTTCCGCCCGCCCGTGATGTAGATGCCGGCAGGCAGATTGCGCCAGGGGGCGGTCTGGCGGATGCCCTGCAGATTGTAGACGGCAGGCTCCGAACCGGCTTCTTCCGGGCCTGCAACAATTGCATTGAGGACTTCGGAGCCGTTCACCATCAGCCTGACAGCGTTTTTATTGGCCTCGTCAACGGCCACCATCCATTTATAGGGTTCTACCGCCACGTCGCTTTTAAGCTGCGTGCAGCGGTAGAAACCGTCTTTCCACAGTATATAATAGTTGCTTCCACCTACGTTTTGCCTGCCGTACAGGCAGTGAATAACCACGCTGCCTGCCGCAACCGGTACGTCGGCATCGGCCTCGTTGTGGCCGAAGTTCACGCCGGTTATCGTGTAGGGGCTCTTGCTGAAGGTTCCCCGAAGTAAGTAGGGACGGTTTGCCCGCAGCGGTTCATGGGGCGCAACTTCCACGAACGAGAGCGTCTCTGCCGTGGCCTGCCGCAGCTGGTAGGCCGTGGTGCCGGTGCCGAACACCTGCCGGTAGTCCTTCACATCGAACGGCAGGACGAGCGTGTTGTAGTAACCGTCGTAGAAAGTGCGCACGAACGAGACGCTTCCCTTGAAGTTTTCTACTCCCGGCAAGTCCTCGTTTTCGTTCAGCGTCATGGTCTTTTCCGGTTCTCTGGCTGTGCCCTTGTACAGTTCAATCTCCTCTTCGGCATCGCATCTAGACTTCAGCCGGTAGCCTTTCGACTGCTCCTGATGCACCAGATACAGTCCTCCAATCTTGATGAACAGTCCGCTCGGCCGTTGCTCAAACGTAACCGTAAAGTCTTTGTTGTCAGCAGCCTCGCTGCTTTCTCTGAAGAGGTTGAAGCATTCTGTGTGCCTCTCGGGCACCTTAGACACGCATCCCACGTACTTTCCGCTGGCCACGTTACGCATCAGCCAGCGGCTGTCGGCCTTCTCGAAGCGAAAGGTCGTCGTGTTGCCGATGAACTCTGCCGAGACTGCAGGGTAGGAGGTGTCGGCGAAACCGTTGCTGTCGTAGACATGGATGTCGGCCGAAAGCTCCTCGTTCCAAAGCCGCGGCACGAGCGTGTGATAGTATTGGTCGGTACGGAAGGTGATGACGAAGGCGGAGCTGTCGTCTATTTCGCTTGCCGTAGCTACGCGGTGCCACTCCAGTTCCTGCGCAGGGGCGAGCAGACTGCAAAGCAGCGAGAGGAGGAGCAGATGGAGATGCAGTTTCTTCATGGATGGTTCGTTTACACGGCAAATATAACACAAATAGCTTGAAGTATCAAACAAAGCGGACAAATTAACGTTATCAGACGTGCTGAAGCAGTGCTTCGTGAACTTTCGACAAGTGTCGCACATGAATTTGACACTTGTCGCACGATTGTTTGACAAGTGTCAAAAGTTCCTCCCTGTTGCCGATAATCTCCCTGCAGCAGCCTCAACTGACCCTTAGCAGTAGCCATTCAGGCCTGCCGCGGCCTCATGGTACAAAGCAAGAAAAAGGAAAGAAAGGGGGCAACGGCCGCTTTTTTGAGCTTGCTAAATTTGGTTTTTCAGCATAAAATCATTACATTTGCATCATATTTAGCATACTGTATGGACTTAAATCCAGACAAAAATACAATTAGAGAGCAAAATACGGACAGCGAGAATCCGCTGTTTACCGCCGAGATAGCAGACGACAACTGTACTTGGTATGCGCTGCGACTGTTCACGCTAAGGCTGAAACAGGTTGCACAATACTTCAAGGACAAAGGCCTAACTTATTTTGTGCCAATGGAATATACTGATATCGTTGACCCAAAGGAACAGAAAATAAGGCACGTACTGCGCCCCGTAGTGCGCAATCTGCTGTTTGTGAAAAAGGACCGTGACGAGCAGTTGCTGCGTAAGGTGATAGCCGATGCACCGTTCAAGTTGAGCGTTGTCCGCAAGTCGAAGGACGACAGCGACTTTTATGAGATACCTGCCAAGCAGATGTACGAGTTCCAGGTGATGTGTAATCCGGAGATAGAGATGCGCAAGTACTTGCGTGAAGACGAGGCAAAGCTCAAGTCGGGCACGCCCGTCTTGGTGACACACGGACTGCTGAAAGGCCTTACGGGCAAGCTGGTGCGTTCCAGCAAGAAGTATTATCTGCTGAAGGAAGTGCCCGGAATGGCGGTGATGATAAAGGTTTCGAGATGGTGCTGCGTCCCGATTGAGAAGCAGCAAAGCGGAAAAACCGAATGAACTGAAAGGTTCCTCTCCACAAGGAG
The DNA here is from genome assembly GCA_900199655.1 of Prevotellaceae bacterium KH2P17. Taxonomy (GTDB): domain Bacteria; phylum Bacteroidota; class Bacteroidia; order Bacteroidales; family Bacteroidaceae; genus Prevotella. The sequence goes on along the minus strand of FZRE01000014.1, from coordinate 66,766 downwards.
AATTTTAGCTCGCAGTGAGCTAAAATTCTGATGTAAAGTGGAACTTAATATGCTTGAAGTCTTGCTGGGCCATGCTCAGCACGTAGCCCGAGTCGGCCAGGAACACATCGCGGCCTTCGGTGTCCTTGGCCATGTACTGGTACTTGCGTTTCTTGAAGTTTTCCAGCTCGCTGTCGTCGTCGGCTTCAATCCAGCACGCCTTGTAAAGGTGCACCGGTTCCCAGCGGCATTTGGCGTTGTACTCGTGCTCCAGGCGGTATTGAATGACCTCGAACTGCAGCTGCCCCACGGTTCCTACAACCCTGCGGTTGTTGAACTGGTTGACAAACAGCTGGGCAACGCCCTCGTTCATCAGCTGCTCCAGCCCCTTCTGGAACTGCTTCGACTTCATGGGGTCGTCGTTCTCAATGTATTTGAAAAGCTCTGGCGAGAAGCTCGGCAGTCCGCGGAAATGCAAGTCTTCGCCTTCGGTGAGCGTGTCACCAATCTTGAAAGTGCCTGCGTTGTCGGGTAGTCCTACGATGTCGCCGGGATAGGCTTCATCGACCGTGCTCTTGCGCTGTGCCATGAACTGCGTGGGTGAGCTGAAGCGCAGCGTCTTGCCCAGGCGGACGTGCTGGTAAGGCTGGTTGCGAACGAACCTGCCCGAGCACACCTTGCAGAATGCTATGCAGCTGCGGTGGTTGGGATCGATGTTGGCGGTAATCTTGAAGATGAACCCCGTGAACTTGGGTTCTTCGGGTTGAACCATCCGCTCCTCGGCCTTGGTGGGCTTGGGGCTGGGAGCTATCTCCACGAAACAGTTGAGTAGCTCCTGTACACCGAAGTTGTTGAGGGCCGAACCGAAGAACACCGGAGCTACTTCTGCCGAGCGGTAGCTGTCTACATCGAATTCGGGATAAACGCCGTCAACAAGTTCCAGGTCGTCGCGCAGCCGCTTGGCATAATCTTCGCCAACGTGTTCTTCGAGGTCCTTGCTTTGGATGTCGACCGCAACTTTTTCGGTTACGCGCTGCTTGTTGGGCGTAAAGAGGTTGAGTTGCTGCTCGTATATGTTGTACACTCCTTTGAAGCGCAGACCCTGTCCGATAGGCCAGGAGAGCGGACGGACCTTTATCTGCAGCTCTTCTTCAAGCTCATCGAGCAGGTCGAAGGGGTCGCGGCCCTCGCGGTCCATCTTGTTGATGAAGATGATTACAGGCGTATTGCGCATGCGGCATACCTCCATCAGCTTGCGGGTCTGGGTCTCCACGCCCTTTGCTGAGTCCACAACGATGATGGCGGAGTCAACAGCAGTGAGCGTGCGGTAGGTGTCTTCGGCAAAGTCCTGGTGTCCCGGCGTGTCGAGAATGTTGACTTTATAGCCCTCGTAGTCAAACTCCATGACCGATGTTGACACCGAGATGCCGCGCTGCTTCTCAATATCCATCCAGTCGCTGGTGGCCGTCTTGCGTATCTTGTTGCTCTTTACGGCTCCTGCAACCTGTATCTGACCACCGAAGAGGAGGAACTTTTCGGTCAGTGTTGTTTTGCCCGCATCCGGGTGAGAGATAATGGCGAAGGTTCTTCGCCGCTGTATTTCGTTCATTGCCTGCTCAAATGCTTTGGTTTGCTTTCAGTTTCCCGATACACGTGTGGAGTGAGTCGGTCCAGTAAGGTATCTTGATGCCGAATGTTTCTTTTATCTTTGTCTTGTCGAGAACGGAGTAGGCAGGGCGCTTGACAGGCGAGGGAAACTCGCTGCTGTGGCAGGGTTGGATGTCGCATGTGGTGTTTCCGGCCTGGCGGGCAATCTCTTTCGTGAAGTCAAACCATGAGCAAACACCCTCGTTGGAGAAGTGGTAAATGCCGGTGTTGTTCTCGTATTTCCTGTTCTCAACGATGTTGTAAATGGCTTCAGCCAGGTCGCCGGCGTAGGTAGGTGTGCCGCATTGGTCGAATACAACTTGCAACTGGGGCTTGGTTTGGGTGAGGTTGAGCATCGTCTTGACGAAGTTGTGGCCGAATTCGGAGTAGAGCCATGCCGTGCGGATGATGATATGGTCGACGCCGGTGGCCTGAATTTTCTGTTCTCCGTGCAGCTTCGTCAGTCCGTAAACACCCGTTGGCGTGCCCTGCTGGTCTTCTTTGCAGGGCGTATTGTAGGGATCTCCGCCGAATACATAGTCGGTGCTGATGTGTACGAGCAGGCCTCCCACTTCCTTCATGGCAATGGCCAGGTTCTCGGGTGCAGTGGCATTCAGTGTTTCCACGATGTCACCGGCCGTTTCGGCTTTGTCTACATTCGTATAGGCAGCACAGTTGATGATGCAATGGATGTTGTTTTCGCGTACCGCGGAGCGTATGTCCTCTATCCTCGTAATGTCCAGAATGGTGGTCTGCAAGCCTTCGGTAGCAACGACGTCGGTAAAGAGATAGTGGTCTTTAGACTTGCTGCTGACGAGCCTGATTTCGTTTCCCAGTTGCCCGTTGGCGCCTGTTACTAATATATTCATATTGCTTTAAGTTTATGACTGTTGATAGTTAGCCGAGCTCTCCCCAGTCAAGACCCTCCTTGTGGTCCTTGATGTAGTAGTCGGAAAGCATGCCGATGAACGTCGTTATTTCCTGAAGGGCGTGCTCGGTCTCGGCCGTAATCTCCTTGTGTTGTAAGCGGAGCATCATCACACCGTACAGAGCATCGAAGCAAGTCTCTATCTCGTTCACCTCACTGTCGCCCTTTTGGCGCAACTCGACGATAAAAGGCAGAACCTTGTAGTACTCTGCGTTGTAGTACGGAAACTTGGGTGATTCGAGCAACTGGATGTGTAGGTCGATGATGTCCTGTAGCAGCACCTGGTTAATTTGCAGGTGTCCTTTCTCCCGTTTGCCTTCCTGGTTCATCATGGTAACCATGTTCCCGAACCAGTCTGCTTCCTCTTCTTTCTGTTCTTCGGTATAGTCGAACCGGCTGATATACTCCCTGCGAATGCGCGTAAGCGAACAGTCGTAGGCGCGGATGACGTCTTCTATCTGCCACATGTAGAGCAGATATTCGGCTATTGATTTCTTTCTTAGTTCCTGAGCAATGTACATATATTGGCAAAAAAGCTGATGAATGGCAAGCGCACCGGCCGTCCTTAATAATGGAACGTGTAGAGATTGAATATCGTTCCTACGAGAATGATGAGCGATATCAGGATAACGACGCTGCCTATAACCTTGTTGATAATCTGAATACCGAAGTTATCGAACTTTCCCCGCACCTTGTCAATGAGCCAGGTAAGGCCGAACCACCATACCAGTGCGCCGATGATGATGCCCAGAAAGCCAAACCCCATCTCCACCGGGCGGTTGGGTATCACGAAGCCTAACTGTGCAAAAGCGGCCATGAAGAGAAAGATGATGAGGGGATTGGAGAACGTCACAAGGAAAGCCGTAATGCCGTTGTGCCACAGCGAGCCTTTCTTCTTGCCACTGATGTGCATGTTCTTCGTCGGGTCACTTCTGAAGCAGTAGACTCCGAAGAGCAGCAGAATGACGCTGCCGGATATCTTCAGCCAGAAGAAGTTCGTGGGATTGGTAATCAGATCCATCACGAAGCTCATGCCCAAACCCGTTATCAGGGCGTAGATAATGTCGCTCGCAGCGGCTCCCACGCCCGTAACAAAGCCATACCATCGGCCTTTGTTCAGCGTTCGTTGTACACACAACACACCTACAGGACCCATTGGGGCAGACGAAATGATGCCGATGAGCAGGCCTTTGAAGATGATGTCAAGTATGTCTATATGGATAGGAAATGGCATGTCTTTGTTCTAATTCGGCTGCAAAGTTACTCAATTTACCCGAGAATAGATAACCGGAGGATGAAAATAATGGATTAGCAAGTGAAAAAAAGCGTAATAAAAGTTTGGTTTCATCTACTTTTTTGTACCTTTGCCTGACATCTATTAATTCTAAACATAGTAAACATGGGAACAGAAGAATTGAAGCCGTACGTTATCGGCTTGGATCTTGGAGGAACCAACTCCGTCTTTGGAATTGTTGACAGTCGTGGTGAAATCAAGGCAACTACGGCCATCAAGACACAGGCTTATCAGGATGTGAACGACTATGTGAATGCTTCGGTCGAGGCACTCCAGGCCATTATAGACATCGATACCGTAGGAGGCATTGAGAACATCAAGGCCATGGGCATTGGTGCTCCTAACGGAAACTACTACAGCGGCACCATAGAGTTTGCGCCGAACCTGATATGGGGACACAATGGAGTTGTTCCCTTGGCCAAGTTGTTCTCCGATAAATTAGGCATTCCGGTGGCCCTCACCAACGATGCCAATGCAGCCGCAATCGGCGAAATGACCTATGGCGTGGCGCGAGGCATGAAGAACTTCATCATGCTTACATTGGGAACGGGCGTTGGCTCGGGCATAGTTATCAACGGGCAGGTTGTTTACGGCTGCGACGGCTTTGCCGGCGAGCTGGGCCATGTGATTATGCGGCGCGAGAACGGACGCCCCTGCGGCTGCGGCCGTACGGGTTGCCTGGAGGCTTACTGCTCGGCTACGGGCGTGGCACGCACGGCTCGCGAGTTTCTTGCTACACGCGATACAGACTCGCTCCTGCGCCAACTGAAACCCGAGGACATAACTTCGCTCGACGTCTCCATTGCCGCCGGCAAGGGCGATGAGCTTGCAAAGGAAATCTACGAGTTCACAGGAGAGATGCTGGGCGAGGCTTGTGCCGACTTTGCAGCTTTCTCCTCACCCGAGGCGTTCATATTCTTCGGCGGTCTGACCAAGGCCGGCGAACTCATCATGGAACCCATCCGCCGCAGCTATCAGGAACATGCACTGAACATCTTCCGCGACAAACCGAAGTTCCTTGTTAGTGGTCTCGACGGCTCTTCGGCAGCAGTGCTCGGTGCATCTGCCGTGGGTTGGGACCTCTAACGCCGTAAGCAGCAGGCGGACTGCGCTCTTGCAGCCCGTGCGCAGCGGTGTTTTCAGTTGCACAAATCCCGGATTTCAGTCCGTAAGTATTCTGATACGACGGACTGAAATCCGGGATTTTGCGTTTATGCACGTTGAGAATCGGAGCCTAAAAAGAGCAGGGAATGGTAGAATACTCATGCCAGCCAGGTGTTCGATGGCCTCCGTTTTTAGTCTCAAAGCTATGCTTCGGGAACTTTCGACAAGTGTCGCACATGAATTCGACAAGTGTCACACAATCGTGCGACAGGTGTCGAAAGTTCCTGACTGCCACATTCCGCACCTTTAAATCTGCCCTGCTGCACTCTGGCAAAGGGCGTACTGAACCGATAAAGGGGGCCGATGCAGTGGCATGGGCGGGCGAAACTACTCGGCAGAGTAGTCGGCTACGAGCTTGCGATACATGGAGTACATGCGCGTGCGGGATATGTAACCTATCATTCTGTTGTCCAAATCGACAACGGGCAGATAGCTCGCGTTGGTCTTCTCAAACTTTTTCATGGCTTCTTCCATCGGGTCGTTCACGCCCAGTGTGGCCGGTATTTCCGTCATAACCTGCCGGACGGTGAACTTGCTGTACAGCTCCGTGCGGAATACGATGTGCCTTATCTTGCGTATGTCGACTTCTCCCAGCAGCGTGCCGGCGTGGTCCAGCACCGGCATGAAGCTGGTGTGGCTGTCGCTGATGGCGTGAACGAGTTTGCCGAGCGGCATTTCCGGCGTTACCGATGAGTATTCGCGCTCTATCACGCTGTCTAAGTTCATGAGCGTGAGGATGGACTTGTCCGTGTGGTGAGTTAGCAGTTTGCCCTCCCTGGCCAGTCGCATGGCGTAGATGCTGTGAGGTTCGAAGATGCTGATGGCCATGACCGAAACCACGCTGACAATGATGAGTGGCATGAAGAGCTGGTAGCCGCCCGTGAGTTCGGCTATGAGGAACACGCCCGTGAGCGGCGCGTGCATCACGCCGGCCAGCACTCCGGCCATGCCTAAGAGGGTGAAGTTCTTCTCCGGAATATAGACGCCTATCTGCTGCATGTTCCAGATGCGGGCGAAAAAGAACCCCGTAAAACCGCCTACGAACAGCGACGGCGCGAAGGTTCCGCCGCAGCCACCGGCGCCGTTGGTGGCCGATGTGGCAAATACTTTGGTTAACATGACGAGCCCGATGTAGACAATCAGCAGGTTGCCGTGGCCGTAGAAGAGCGAGTTATTCATCACTACGTTCCAGTCGGCCTCCGTTTTACCGTTCAAAAGAATGCCCAGCGTGTCGTATCCTTCGCCGTAGAGAGAAGGGAAGAGGAAGATGAGAATGCTGAGAAGCAGACCGCCCGAGATGAGCTTGAGATAGGGATGGCGCTTCATGTTGGCAAAAACATTCTCGCAAGCCGTCATCATCCGCATGAAGTAAAGACCCGTAATAGCGCAGAAAATGCCGAGCAGAATGCTGGCCGGAACACGTTCCAGCACCCATGCGGAGTCCAGGTGGAAGGAGAACATGGAGCTTTCGCCCACGAAGATGTAGGTAAAGCAGGTTGCCGTTACGCACGCCGTGAGGATAGGAATGATGGAGGCCATGCTCAGGTCTACCATCAACACTTCGAGCGTAAACACCATTCCGGCCATCGGGGCCTTGAAGATACCGGCGATGGCGGCCGCTGCTCCCGCTCCCACAAGCAGCAGGAGCTGCTTGTTCTGCAGCTTAAAGAACTGGCCCAAGTTGCTGCCTATGGCCGAACCTGTGAGCACAATGGGAGCCTCGGCACCAACGGAACCGCCGAAACCGATGGTGATGGCCGATGCGATGACCGACGACCAGCAGTTGTGAGCCTTCAGGCGGCTTTGCTTGGAGGATATGGCGTAGAGCACGCGCGTAATGCCATGAGAGATGTTATCCTTGACAATGTACTTGATGAAGAGGGAGGTCAGGTAGATTCCTACAACCGGGAAAAGCAGATAGAGCCAGTTATAGGACGTGCTGGTAAAGCCTGCCGTGAGCAGCATCTGTATCTGCCTGATAATCCAGTGCAGGGCATAGGCGGCCACGGAGGCAAAGAAGCCGATGAAGAAAGACAAGATAATCGTCATCTGTCTGTCCGACAGATGCTCCTCTCTCCAGCTTATAATCTTTTCAATCATAGTGACAGGCAGGTTTCAGAGATGCCCTGCAGACAGGCCGGCCCCCTCCGGATGGCCTGCCGGCGGTACGTTCTCTTACTTGCGTATAATCTTAATTTCGCCGTCTTTCGCCAGTTTGATAATGGTAGAAGGCGTGTGGGGCTTGTGTTCCTGGCGGCGTGAAAAGCACACGTAGTCTACCGCCTCGAGCAGTTCCGGGCTGATGTCGCTGTAGTTGGAGGCTGCAGGTTGGCCGCTGATATTGGCACTCGTGCTTACGAGGGCTTTCTGGAAGCGGTAGCACAGCTCCTTTGAGAAAGGCTCGTTGGTAATGCGCAAGGCCACGGAACCGTCTTCGGCAATCAGATTAGGCGCCAGGTTGACGGCACCGTCCAGTATGACCGTCATGGGTGTTACGGCCGCCTCTATCAGTTCCCACGCCACATTAGGCACGTTGCGCACGTATCGCTGCAGGCGTGCATCGGAGTCCACCAGGCAGATAAGAGCCTTGGAGTCTTCGCGCTGCTTGATTTTGTAAACCTTGGCCACGGCTTCCGCGTTCGTTGCATCGCATCCTATGCCCCATACAGTGTCGGTAGGGTAGAGTATTACGCCGCCTTCTCTGAGCACTCTGACGGCATTCTTTATATCTTCAGCTTGATTCATGTCTCGTTGTTTGACGCAAAAGTAACAATAAAATAAGTATTCCCCAAATATTCAATGTGTATTTTCTCGTTCCTGCTTGTTTTTTGCGTCATTCTCACCGGCCTGCTTTCGGGCGGGCAAAGGCCTGCTTTCAGTAAGTGCAGGCTTTGCTCCCGGGGGATTAGGAAGCGTTGCATCCTGTTATAGACGAATGCCGTTCAGGAAGTCTTTGGCATCCATGCGCTTCTTGCCGGCCACCTGCAGGGTTACGATTTCGAGCCATTCGTCGGCACAGGCCACCAGTAACTGGCGGCCTTCAGCCTGCAGCGTACCGGCCGGTGCTTGGGTTCGGAGACCGGTCTTGCGCGTTTTGAAAACCTTGAGCATGGTGCCGGCTTGCGATTTGGCTATCTGGCTGCTGGTTACATTGCACCAGGCGCCGGGGTAGGGGCTAAGTCCGCGAATGAAGTCATAGACCTTTTTGGCCGGCTGTTGCCAGTTTATTTCGCAGGTTTCCTTGAATATCTTGGGGGCTGGTTTCAGGTTGTGGGCATCTTGCTGGGCCATAGACGGCACGTTGCCGTCGGTCTCTATAACCCTGTCTACGGTCTCTTTGCAAATCTCGGCGCCCAGATACATGAGCCCGTTGTACACGTATTCGGCGTCGGCATCATCGGGAATGTCGAACGTCTTTTGTGCAATAATTCTGCCGGTATCTATGTTCTTATCCAAAAAGAACGTAGTTACGCCGGTCTGCTTTTCGCCATTAATGACGGCCCAGTTGATGGGCGCCGCGCCACGATACTGCGGCAGCAGGGCTGCATGCACGTTGAACGTGCCGAAACGGGGCATGGCCCACACCACTTCGGGCAGCATGCGGAAGGCTACAACCACCTGCAAATCGGCCTTGAAGGAGCGCAGTTCTTCGATAAACTCTGGGTCTTTCATCTTTTCGGGCTGCAGTACGGGTATGCTGTGTGCCTGTGCATACTTCTTCACTTCCGAGGGTTGGAGCGTGTCCTGATGTCTGCCCACGGGCTTGTCGGGCTGCGTTACCACGGCCACAACGTTGTATCCACCCTCTACAAGCTGCCGCAATGACTCTACGGCAAACTCGGGAGTGCCCATGAAGATAATTCTTAAATCTCTTTTTTCCATTCTTTTCCTGTTATGGTGTGACTGCCTGTCCAGCCGTGCAGCCGTTGTGTGTGCCTCTATATAATATAAGGTGTGAGGTGTTGCTGTCTTTTTCAGCACTCTCTCCTGCTTTCGGCAATGGTTCAGAATACTTGTATCTTGTAGCCTACCGTCAGCATGAAAGCTGAATGAGTGGCGTCTCCAAGGTTATGCTTGGCCATCTCGGTGTGGGCAATCTTGCGTGCAGAGAAGTTGTATTTCGCGTCGATGGCCACCTTGCCCACTTCGTATCCAATGCCCACCGGCACGCCAATGTCGCCGCCATGAACCTCATCACGTATGTCGCGGTAGTTAACCTTGAACCATGCAACATAGGCTCCGTGCAGCCCGGAGAAAAGACTTAGCCGCGGTATGCTCCTGATGGGGTAGAAGCGAAACATGAAGTCGAAGTTCAGCAGGTTTACGCGGGCATCGTTCTGCATCTGCGTTTCCGGGTTGATATAATTGTGGGAACCCTGGTGGGAGAATGAAAGCTCGGTATCGAAAGCAACCGCCGGCGTGATGAAAACCTCTAAATTGGCTCCACCGATGAAGCCTAATTTGTATTTGCCACCATCAACGCCCCTGAAGTTAGAATACGTGGCGCCTACTTTCGGGGTAATGTAAATATCCCAAGGTTCGTGTTGTGCCATCGCGTTTCCTAACGAGGCAATGGCAAGCAACAATAAAAGCAGAGTTTTTTTCATTGTCATTAAATTTGTTGCAAAGATACTCTAAAAAGAACATAATAACAAATAAAAAAGCTGAATTTTCTGCTTCGGCGCTCTCTGTTTTGTCTTGTGTCCGTTGTTTCTGTACGGGTTTTGTGTTTTGCATGCCATGAGTAAGGACGTTGACTTGCTACATGATTTCTCCATCTATCAGTTGCGGAGTTGGCAATCAATTACTGTTTGCCTCACGGCGTAGTCGAAATCGGCTGACGATGTACCCATGCGGCCCCGCAAGATTGTATTCCGCTTCAGACAAGGCTGGTTGTCTGATGGGCGTTTTGTCAATATATAATGCCTGAAAAACGTGCTTCATTTTCTTGTGAAATAGAAAGCAAGAGAACTATTTTTGGCCCCTTGTGTCTCTTTTTTTTGTATTCTAAACTCCTGGAGCTATGCTTTGATATTCCCGCAGCATAGCTTCGGAAGCCTTGAAGCATAGCTTACAGCGGCTGGTTCAGGTGCTTTTGTTTTCTTTTTAAGGGCCTTCTCGGCCCTTGAACGGCAACTCCAAGAGCCTCGTATAATGTAAGGAAAATATAACGAACTGGTTATCAGTTCTTTACATGACGCCTCAGGATTTGCGTATTTTCGGCCGATAATACACCTGATTGAAAATATCGTAGTCCTTAAAAGCAATTTGTCAAACTATCTTATAGCCGTTTTTACCCTTTCGTCTTGCTCGCTTTTTATCCCTCCAGGCCATCCGTTTCGTTACTCATTGCTCTGGATTTACCATCTAATTTTGCTTTTCCAGCTCGTGCCCATTTTCTCTTTGCACCCTCGGTTTGAATAAGCCGGATGTCCGACTGGACAAATTCTTTTGCCTTCATTCCGTCTTTTCCGCCTCTTTTTATTTCCAATTTAAATATTTTTTCGTAATTTTGCGCGCGTTAAAGACGTTTGTCGAAAAATAGTATGTGGATGTAATTGAAGCTGCAAGCTGTGCTTATAGGCGGACTTTCGGTTATTTTCCTTTTTAATTCTGCATTTACTGTTTGTGCAGAGAGGGAAAACATAACTGTAAAGGAAGGCTTGTATTTTATTCGACATGGTTCTGTCTAGTCCGTTTTTGTCTATATATGCAGTTTTGTAAAATAGGTATGAAATCCTATTTCTGTAATGTTAATCGTAGTTAATTTGTAATTGAAGTCGATTGGTAATAATAGATTGATAGCAAAGAACACTCTGCTACTTTATGTGCGGATGTTGCTGACGGTAGTGGTTTCACTGTACACTTCCCGCATAGTACTTAATGTGCTGGGTGCTTCTGATTACGGTGTGTACAATGTCGTTGGCGGTGTGATAGCCTTATTCACTTTTGTAAATACTGCCATGAGTGGTTCTACCTCCCGTTTTCTTACATTCGAAATTGGAAAGGGAAATAAAGCAGCATTGCGCGATACTTTTAACAGTACTTTAATCATTCATATCTCAATCGCCTTAGGTATCTTTGTACTTTCCGAAACAATTGGCTTGTGGTTCGTTCTGAACAAGTTGGTTATACCCGAAGGCCGCCAGGTAGCCGCATTTGTAGTGTATCAGGCTTCGGTGCTGTCAATGATGGTCGGAGTTACTCAGACCCCATATAATGCGTGTATTATTGCACATGAGAAGATGGACATCTATGCCTATGTTGAACTTCTCAATGTTTTTCTTAAATTAGCGATAGTTTACATGCTGCTGCTGAGTGATGTTGATAAATTGATATTGTATGCTATTCTGACTTTAGCTGTTTCTGTCATCATCGCATTGATATATCGCATTTACGGTATCAGACATTACGAAGAGTGCAGGTTCAAATTCGTATGGCGCCCTGAGATGTTGAAACCAATGTTGTCCTTTTCGGGTTGGAACCTGTTTGGCAATATTAGTGAAACAGTAAACCTACAAGGTTGCAGTATATTGCTCAATATGTTCTTTGGTCCGGTTATGAATGCTGCGAGCGGAATAGCCAACACGGTGCAGGGTGTCATTAAAGGTTTCGCTTTCAATGTAGTGACTGCGTTCAGGCCTCAAATCGTGAAAAGCTATGCGGGCAATGATATTGATTATATGCAGACACTTGTTATCAATGCCTACAAATATACCAATGCCCTGTTTCTCGTTCTCGGTATTCCCTTGTTTATAGAAGCAGACTATGTTCTTAAATTATGGCTTGTCAATGTTCCGGAATACACAGTCTGCTTCGTGAAACTGTCGCTGATAGCCAGTCTGATATCAAGTAATTACGGATTAGTGGGTACTATTGTAGGGGCAACGGGTAACATAATGTGGCTGAATGTAGTGTCGGGCGTGCTGAATATTATAATGGTGTTATTGGTTTATATAGGTTTCAAAAAAGGAATGAATCCTTCGTATGCATATTATCTGTTTATTCCGATTTACTTATCGATTTTCCTATGTAATCTAATCATACTCAAGAAATATATAAAGAAATTCAGTATAGCCAGAATATTTTTAAAGTCCTTTCTTCCGAATATTGTAGCTATCCTGGTATCTTGCATGTGTAGCTACCTTATTCTGGAGGAGTTTAATGAATCGTTTGCAAGATTATGCTTGATAAGTGTGAGCAACTTAATGATATTTTTACTGTTGTTTTATGCTGTTTTTTGTGATGCTGCCCAGAGGAAAAAGATACGGACAGCTGTATACGCTTTTATTTGTAGATGATGAACATGAAAGACATAATTTTAGACATCTCTGAATTCGGGGTGGGCTATGCTTTGAAAATAAGGATACTGCCTCGCATGTGTTCTTTATTTAAAAAGGTCTCTTACAATTACACTTATAATCTTATAATCTGTAAGTATTTAAAGAAATCTCTCTTTCCCATTATAGCTAAATATAAAAATCATGATGCAAGAGTGGTGCGGGAAAAATCCAGATACGTATGGTTGTGCTGGTGGCAAGGCAAAGACGAAATGCCAGAATTGGTGAAGAAATGTTATCAGTCGGTAATTGAGAAATTTGCAGGGTGTAACGTTGTTGTGGTTACTGCTCAGAACTATAAGGGTTATGTAGATATACCTGATAGTATAGATGAAAAATGGCATAAAAAGAAGATTTCTTATGCTCATATGTCTGATATATTACGATGTTCTCTTTTAGCAAAATATGGAGGCTTGTGGATAGATGCAACCTACTGGGTTGTTAAATCTCCAAATGTAACCTTCTCCCCGTTTTTTTCTACTAAACAACATTATGACAAAGATTCGCTTGTCTCAGGATGCAGATGGACGGGATCCCTTATGGGATGTGATGAAGGATACTATGTATTCGAGTGCTTACGAGAATGTTTGTTTGCTTATTGGGAACAGCATGAACGCATCATCCATTATTTCTTGATGGATTATATTATGAATATTTTCTACCATGAGTTCGCTGATTTTAGACAAGCAATAGATCAATTACCATATTCTAATGAGGAGTTGCATGTGATGAAGCACATATTCAATACACCATTTGATGAGAACAGATGGAAACTGCTGATAGCAACAAACGATTTCTTTAAGTTGTCCTGGAAAGAAAAGTATTATACGCATACAAAGCAAGGACACTTAACTTATTATGGTTATTTCATGAGTTAATATAGCTTGTCATGAAATTAATAGAATGCGAAACTATTGCCCACAGAAATTCAAATATGGAACTATTGCGCATCATAGCAATGTTTCTGGTAATGGTATCCCATGCCAATTTTTGGATTTTGTCATTTCCTACAACTTCGGATTTTGCCGTTTCACCGTTGGCAACATTGATGAGAGTTCTTTTGGAAACCCTCTCTATTGTGAGTGTAAATGTTTTTGTGCTCATATCAGGATGGTATGGCATGAAGTTGAGAAGAACAAAGCTCCTCTCTTTTATATTCCAGATATTATTCTTTAATGTATTAATATCAGTGCTATCCTCACTGTACGCAGGTAAGGAGATTTATGTCATTGATATAGTCAAGGCTTCACTCCTGCTGGATGGAAGTTTATGGTTTGTAAAAGCTTATCTGATGTTACTGATATTGTCTCCTCTCCTGAACATCTATATCCAGAATGTTGAGAGAAAACAATATAAATGTCTGTTGATCTCTTTCTTTCTGTTTCAGTCTGTTTATGGATGGCTGTTTCCGTATAGTACAGTATGGATATGCAATGGTTATTCTGTCATTTCTTTTGTTGCACTTTATCTGTTAGCTCGTTATATTTACATCTATAGACCCTCATTTTCTTGCAATAAGAGATATATGGATTTCATGGGATATATAGGTCTCTCTGTTTTTATCTTAGTGCTATATGTGTTATTAAGTAATTATAACCTGGAGCTCTGTCGCAGATTGTTTATGTATTCTTCGCCTTTGGTTATCCTTTCGTCCTTATATTTGCTATTTGCCTTTTCTAAGATGCAATTTAAGAGTTTATATATCAACTATGTAGCAGCTTCTGTCTTCTCTGTATATCTGTTTCATCAGAATACCGTGTTTGAATATATATTTAGAGGAGACGTATTACGTATTTACAATAATCATAGCGGTTTATACGTTATTTTGTATACAGGCTCTTATTTAGTATTAATTTATGCAACTTCGTTTGCAATAGATCAGATAAGAAGGTTCTGTTGGAGACATATAGTAAACAAACAATAAATGATCTTTATTAAGAAATTTTTGCTGGTATACTATTACAAGCTAAAAGTATATAAGAATGATATGTGCAGGAAGTTCTTGCGTAACATCCGCATTAGGAATTCGTGGGATACTGTTGAATATATCGTAGAAGCAAAATGTTCTATTAGTAGATTTGGTGATGGAGAATTTTATGCAGTTGGCGGCGACGGAAACCCTTTCCAAAAATCGGATGCTAACCTAACGCGAGTATTAAGAGAAATACTCACGAGCCCCATCCCTAACCATATTATTGGATTACCTTATAGTTACGTGGATACGAAACCATACGTATTTAACTCAAAACTATTTACTTATGGCTGGCTTGCGGCAAATTTGGAAAAGTGCGTAATTCCCTATGTGAGTTTAGATACAACATATTATGATTCTCTCTTTACTCGATTTTATATGTCGAAAAAGAATAAAGATTGTGATGCGTACATAAAACATTTAAAAAAAATATGGGAAAAGAGAGAAGTCTGTATAGTTGAAGGTGTTTATACAAGGTTGGGAGTTGGAAATGATTTGTTCGACAATGCTGCGTCAATCATAAGGGTATTGTGTCCAAGTAAGAATGCATTTGATATGTATGATGAAATAGTGTCAGCAGTTTCCAAATATGGACATGGAAAACTTGTTTTGATAGCATTGGGTATGACTGCAACTGTTCTTGCTTATGATTTGGCCAAGAGAGGAGAGCAGGCAATAGATATTGGCCATATAGATATTGAATACGAATGGTACAAGATAGGGGCTAAAACAAAAGTATTGTTGAAAAATAAGAATACAGATGAGGTCCCGGGTGATACTTCACACGATTCTTTTCATGATGATATGTATGAGAGCCAGGTAGTATTTAAAGTTTTGTGAATATGTTTAAGAGGTTTATAAAAAAAATATATAGATGTGCAAAACCTATTGTTGTAAATGGTACTGATAACAAAGTGTCTGTCGGGTGTAAGTATAGCGGTTTTAGACTAACTATCTTGGGAAATCATAATAAGGTGTCGGTAGATAAAAACTGTATACTGAATGATACTATTATTAATATACTGGGAGATGATGCAATAATAGAGATTGATAAAAATGCAAGATTATTGGGGCCATGCAAGATAACTATAGTGAATGGAGGAAAGTTATATATAGGGCAAAATGCTGGAGTAAGAGGTGTTGAGTTTGAATTGGGAGACGGAGCTGATATTTCTGTTGGGGAGTATTGTATGTTTAGCTATAATATAAACCTGCGTAACTTCGATTCACATAAGATTTATCAACAAGGCAGTGATATTGTAACCAATCCCGCCCAAAATATTACTATAGGTAAACATGTTTGGATATGTAAGAACGTCTCATTTTTGAAAGGGTCTTCTGTGGATGATAACTCTGTTGTAGGCTATGGTAGTTTGGTAACAAAGAAGTTCCCTTCCAATTGTGTAATAGCTGGTGTTCCTGCGCAAATTGTTAAAAGAGAAATTAATTGGGGATATTAATATGTTGGCGTTTCTGTTTAAAATCAAAAATGTTCTGTTCGGTACCCAATGGAAGTATTGTTTAACAAACTCAGCAGTTCGTCTTCTTGGTAGTTCTAAATTAAGCGTTGGTAAAAAATGCAGGATACTTCATTCTAAGATTACTTTGAGTAATGGCGCAACACTTATTTTGCATGATAATGTTTTATTAGATCATGTTAATATTTTTGTTGATAGTGGCTTTGTAGAAATTAATGAATTTTCTATTCTATCTCGTGGAAACAATTACATGAATCCTTCTTTCATTGTCAATACGGGCACACTAAAATTGGGGCATCATTCAAGATTGTCACCATATAGAGTTTGGATACGATATGGGGGCAAACTCACCATTGGCGATTACACATGTGTAAATGAGAATTCGGAAATTCGTGTAGACGATCAGGTGTCCATAGGTTCTTACGTTGGGATTTCTTATTATACCTGTGTCTGGGATACTAACACACACATGATATATACCCCAGAAGTGAGAGAAGGCTTGCTAAGAAAATATTTTCCTTATTTTTGGAAAGAAAAAGAAAAACCATCAACAGCACCAGTCGTTATCTGTGATAACTGTTGGATAGGAGAGCACAGCTCTATTTTAAAGGGTACGACATTGGGTAGAAATGTGATAGTTGGTTTTAATACTATGGTTATTAATAAAGAAATCCCTGATAACTCGAAAGTTGTTCAGGATATTAATCTCCGCGTTTTATGAATAATGCCTGCGAAAGAGATGTTAGAAATTCCGAAAGAAATGTGTTAGTTTCTGTCATCATTCCTATATATAATGCCTCTTCACATATAAATAAAGGTATACAATACATATTAAATCAGACTTATCAAAATATCGAGATACTTTTAGTTGATGATGGTTCGACTGATAATAGTGGAGAAATTTGTGATGCTCTAACCAATTTTGACAACCGGATTCGTGTATTCCATCAAACTAATATGGGGTCTGGAGCAGCTCGAAATTTAGGGTTGGCTAAAGCGCAGGGAAAATATGTCTATTTCTTCGATATTGATGATTCAGCTTCTCCTGAACTAGTTTCCTACTGCGTAGAAGAAATGGAGAAAAGAGAAGTTGATTTTCTTCTTTTTGGATTCAAGGCTATAGATGTGACAAATAATAATCGAGAAGAAAATATAGCATATAAAGAACAGGAAATTTTCAGTAATCAGCAGCTAAAAGGAATATATTTGGATACTTTTGTATTTCCTAAACATGGAAATGGATTCCCTTGGAATAAATTTTACCGTTTGTCCTTTTTAAATCAGCATAAATTGAGATTTGAAAATCTCAGGATTCAGCAAGATGAAGTTTTTAATTTAAATATTTACCCCCATTTGGACAAATCCTTTATTTCTTCTCGTGTTCTTTATACTTATTATATACATAGTAACGGTAATTCAAGAAGCCAATTTATCCCTGATAGATTTAATATTTATATTTCTGTGCGAGAGCATTTCGAAGCATTAAAGGATTTTTGGCATATTTCAAACCCTATATTTGATGATTATTTGATTAGGCGTTTTTACAATGGATTAGATGCAAGCATACGCTTTAATCTGTTTCATCAAGATTGCAAGTATGATATTCAAAAGAAAAAGCGACTTATGAAAGAAATCCTTGTTCATCCATTATCAAAGGAGGCTATTAGCTATATGGAAAATGTTAAATTGAATATGGAGAATAAATGCTATCTTCGAGAATATGTGCGGTGCAGCTTTGTTGGTATTAGATTTTGGAATTATTTGTTTAAACTGTTAAGACGAATCAAAAGAGTGTTATGAAAAAACGCATTTTTATTGCTATGCATTATATGGAGATTGGCGGTGCAGAGATTAGTTTAATAGGATTATTGCAGTCTTTAGATTATAGTAGATATGATGTTGATTTGTTTTTGTACAGTCACCGTGGTGAATTGATGAGCTTTATCCCAAAAGAGGTTAATATCCTTGAAGAAGTATCTGAGTACACTCAAATTGAACGTCCTCTCAAGAATGTGTTCTTGGATGGGCATTTACGTATTTTTTTTGCTAGACTAAAAGCTAAATATCATTTTTGGCGTTATGCAAGAAAGAAACACCCTAAAGATGGTTCGGCTATCTTGCAATTTGTTGCCAATTCAATAGTACACGTATTGCCAAACCTTTACCAATTGGGAGAATATGATATGGCAATCAGTTTTCTAACACCTCATAACATAGTGTTTGATAAGGTTAAAGCCAAACATAAAGTATGTTGGATACATACTGATTATTCCCAAATAGATGTAAATGTAAACATGGAATTACCTGTATGGCAATGTTATGAACATATAATATCAATATCGGAATCTGTTACTAAGTCATTTGTAGATAAGTTTCCAATATTAGCTGATAAAATTGTTCTGATAAAAAACATTCTTTCTGCTGAGTTTGTAAGACGAAGGTCTATATTAATTTCTGAAGATGAAATTCGTGTGGAAATACCTCGAATGAAAGAGGGATTTAATCTTCTTTCTGTTGGTAGGTTTTGTGAGGCGAAAAACTATGATAACATTCCTGAGATATGCCAAATACTAAATAATTCGGGATACAGAATAAAGTGGTATATTTTGGGATATGGCAATGATAAAATTATTCGCAAAAAAATAAAAGAGTTTAAAATGGAGAATTCTGTCATTATTTTAGGTAAACGCGCTAATCCGTATCCTTATATCCGAGTTTGCGACATTTATGTGCAGCCTTCAAGGTACGAAGGAAATTCTGTAACGGTGCGGGAAGCTCAGATTTTAGGAAAATTAGTTGTTGTAACCAATTATCCAACCGCGAGAAATCAGATCTTAAACGGAGTTGATGGGATTATCGTACCAATGAGTAACCAGGAATGTGCCAAAGGAATTGCGAATTTCATAAATGATGTTCCATTACAAAATAGAATACGAGAATATCTTGTTAAACATGATTTTGGAAATCAAGAAGAAATCAATAAATTATATTCATTGGGATAATGAAAGAGAGATTATATTCGTTAGATATTATTAGAGGAGTTGCATGTATGATGGTTGTTTTAATGCATGCACCTTTACCAAGCAAAGATGCGACTAGTTTTGTTGTAGCGAGTACTACTTTCTTTTCTGAACCATGTATAGGATTATTCTTTATGCTTAGTGGTTATTTGGTCTTACCTGTTAGAAAAGATGTTTTTATTTTCCTGAGTGAAAGACTACATAGAATTCTATTTCCTACGTTGATTTGGACATTTATATATTTGATAGGTTTTGGTATTATCTTCCATGATGATATAGTAAAAGTTATACTTTCTATACCCTTTCAAAGACAAGGTAGTGGAATCTTGTGGTTTATGTATGTTTTAATGGGCTTATATATTTTGGCGCCTATTATTTCGCCATGGCTGGAAAAGGCAAGAAAGAGAGAAATTCTTTTTGTCCTATCGTTATGGTGTATAACCTTGTGTTTTCCTTTGCTTAGTCCTTTCTTATATTTACCAGAAGGAACCTGGGGCATGTTATATTATTATAGTGGCTATGCAGGCTATTTCCTATTGGGTTATTATATTAAGAAATATGAGCCTAAATTACATGTGTTTACAATTATTTTAATTTATATAGTGCCAGCATTAATTATCTTATTAGCACGAATATATAATGTTAGTTTTATAACACAGTCATATGGATATTTATCATTATTTACATTGATGATGGCCTTAGCTTGGTTTCTTTTGTTACAAAAAATACCCAATAAGGCTATTGTAAATTGTCGAACCAGGAGTATCATAGTAAATTTTTCTAATTATAGTTTTGGTATTTACCTTGCCCACCAACTTGTTAAAAGCCAATTGGTATGGCGTCTATCATTCATCCAAGAACATGGCTGTGTTTTCCAGATTTTAAGCACTTTCCTCCTAACTATAATAATAACATATTTAATAGTGTTGCTGTTGACTAAGATGCCATTTTCAAAATACATAATAGGTTATTCTAATAAACGATGATTCCAAAAATAATTCATTATTGTTGGTTTGGGGACAAGCCATTGCCCCTATCTGCTTTAGAATGTATAGATAGCTGGAAAAGGTATTTTCCAAATTATACAATAAAGGAGTGGAATGAAGAAAACTTCGATGTCTCTATAATCCCATATACACGAGATGCGTATCAAGATAAGAAATATGCGTTCGTTAGTGACTTTGCGCGTTTTTGGATTCTTTATCATAATGGAGGAATTTATTTCGATACTGATGTAGAAGTGATTAAGCCTTTTACAGAAGTGTTGAAAAAAGGACCTTTCATGGGACTTGAGTCCGATGCAACATTACATAAGTCAGTAGCTGTGGCGCCTGGCTTAGGAATTGCAGCAGAAGCTAAAATGGAGGTCTATAGAGAAATCTTAGATAGGTTCCAAGAGTTGAGTTATTTCTCAGAAAGTGGAAACAGGAACGGGTATACTATGATACCAATGATTACAGAGTTGTTCCTGAAGTCTGGTTTGAAAGGGAATTCAACAATAGAACATATACGTGGTATTAACATCTATCCTAAAGAATATTTCAATCCAATGGATTCATCTACAGGGATTATACAAATCACGGATAAAACATTGTCCATTCATAAATATGATAGTTCGTGGATAGATCATCATACATTAAGATTTCAGCTTCATCTCCTAAAAAATAAAATCAATAATCTTCTTGGTTACAAGATAGTATCTTCTCTACACCGTTTATTTCGTTAAAGTAATTATATGATTAGTTTTCCACCTTCAATATATCACCCGGTCTATCTGTTTGTTGTTGGTCTCTTTTCTATTGTCTATTTCTTGCAATCCAACAAGAATATTGGCAGAAGTAAAATGATTACTTTTGGACAGTCATATGATGTTGGAATGTTTCTTCTTGTTGTGTTTTTGGTTTTGTTTCTTGGCTTACGACCTGTGAGCGGCGTGTATTTTGGAGATACTGCTACATATTCTGGAATATTTGAGACTATGCAAGAAAATGATGTCATTCTCAGTACAAGTGATCATCTTTTCGACCTCTTTACATACTATTGTACCAAGATAATGAATGTTAATATATACTTTCTTGTCATGGAGAGCATATATATAGGATTGATATATATAGCATGCCGAAAGTTAACGGGTCGAAATTCTGCGGTTTTAGTATTACTATGCCTAACGTCTCTCTCCTTTTATGCTTATGGAGTTAATGGTCTTCGTAACGGTTTGGCGTGTAGTATTATCATTCTTGCACTGACATTTATAGAAGGCAAACTCGTCGAAAAGGTTTTCTGTGCTCTGTTGTGTGTGATGGCTGCCAACTTTCATCATTCAACTTTATTACCTATAATCTGCATGGTCTTTGCGTATATGTTCAGAAATCCCAAACTTATGTATATTATCTGGTTGTCTTCATTTATATTAAGCCTGGCAATTGGAAATTCCGCTGCAGAGGTTCTGACCGGTTTAGGTTTTGACGACAGGCTTACAACCTATATTAATGAAAATGACAAGGAAACTTTAAGTTATTTTTCCAAAGTTGGGTTCAGATGGGACTTTTTGCTATATAGTATTGTGCCTATTGCCATAGGCTGGTATGCCATTTTTAAGCGAGGCTTTTATGATAAAACCTTTTTGTTATTGTTGGGTACCTATATGTATGCAAATGCTTTTTGGATAATTGTTATCAGAGCCCCGTATTCAAATAGATTTGCTTATCTTTCATGGTTTTTATATCCAATTGTATTAGGCTATCCTCTGGTAAAGTGGCCTATTTGGAGAACTAACAATGTGAAGAAAACTGGTTATGTTATATTGCTGAACTTCCTGTTTACTTTTTTTATGTGGATTATTTCATAATCATCAATAAATCAAATGAAAACATTAACAGTATTCACTCCAGCATATAACAGGGCAAATACGATAGAGAAGACATATCAAAGTCTTTGCCGACAAACTTGCAAAGATTTTGAATGGCTGGTCGTAAATGATGGCTCTACAGATAACACGAAAGACCTAATAGCAGGATGGACTAAAGAAGGGAAGATAAATATCAGATACATTTATCAAGAAAACCAGGGGATGCACGGAGCCCATAATACCGCATACAAAAACATACATACGGAATTGAACATTTGTATAGACTCTGATGATTACATGCCTGACGATGCAGTAGAACAGATAATAACTTTTTGGAAACAGAATGGAAGCCGACAATATGCAGGTATCATAGGGCTTGACATTACCAAGGATGGCCATATCATTGGTAAAGACTTTCCCGAAGGGCTTAAATGTACCACGGTAAGAAACTATTATGAAAAGCTGGGAGGTAGGGGTGACAAGAAAATGGTATATCGTACAGATGTCATAAACAGTTATCCTGAATACCCTATGTTTGAGGGCGAACATTATATAGGCCTTTCTTATAAATATCATCTGATAGACGAAGACTATCAACTGCTTGTTATAAATACCCCTCTCGTTGTAGTTGAATACCAAGATGACGGGTCTAGCAGAGGAATGTGGAAACAATATTGGAATAATCCAAAAGGTTTTTCCTTTTTACGCAAATTCGATATGGTACAGACGACTTCATGGAAGCGCAAGCTGAAAGATAACATTCATTATGTCTCCCATTCCTTAAGAAGTCGTAATAAACAGTTTATTAGGGAATCTCCTATGAAATTTTTAACCATACTATCTATCATCCCTGGAATAAGTCTATATCTGGTTAATAAAAATAAAGTCAAGAAAGGAAAACTGTACAGATAATATGAAGATACTGGAAGTGATAACCTCTATGCGAACTGGAGGTGCTGAAAAGATGATTTTAGATTTTATTCCAAAATTGGTCGAACTTGGCAATCAAGTTGATGTTGCTGTGTTTGACGGAACGGATTGTCCTTTTCTGAGAATTCTGAAATCTCAATCTGATTGTAATCTATACATGTTGGGCTATTCGATGAGGAATCCGCTTCATATCTTGAAGTTAATAAGAATAATGAAGCATTATGATATCGTACAGACACATTTGACATATCCGCAATTTTATGTGGCCATTGCCAATTTGTTTGTACACACGCATATCATAACGACAGAGCACAGCACTAATAACAGAAGAAGGGGAAGTCGTATCTTTTCCCGGATAGATAAATGGATGTATAACCGGTATGAAAAGATAATAACCATATCTGAAAAAGCAGAAGAAAAACTTCGTGAATATTTACATGATAACTCGTCTGACGACATTATTACCATTGATAATGGCATTGATGTGGCATCTTTCTATGAAGCCAAGGAGTCCAGAGAGTTGCGCAAGGGATCTGACAGGTTTGTTATGGTCATGGTAGCAAGCATGCACTGGCAGAAAGACCAGGACACCATTATCCGGGCAATGCAATATCTGCCGCAAGACAGGTTTGAGTTCTGGATTGTAGGAGTAGGCAACAGGAAACCAATTCTGGAAAAACTGGCTAAAGATTTACATGTAGACAGCCAAGTGATGTTTTTGGGAGAACGTACGGATATTGCAACAATCCTGCATACTGCCGATGTTGCTATCATGTCCTCTCATTTTGAAGGACTGTCTCTTTCGAGTGTCGAAGGAATGTCAGTGGGTCATCCTTTTATTGCGAGTGATGTTGATGGCTTACATGATACGGTGGTAGACGCAGGAATCTTGTTTCCACATGAAGATGCAAAGGCTTTGGCTAAGATAGTCATGCGCTTGGATTCTGATAAAGAATTCTATCATGAAGTGGCAGGCAAATGTTTGGAGAGAGCAAAACAGTATGACCTGCAGAAAACTGTAACGGCATATTTCAATGTGTATAATAAGGTGTATGCAACGAGTGCAGCTAAGTCGTAAGTGCTTCAGTAAAATTGGCGAGCAGTTTTTTGCTGTAAGTATCTGCAGCATTCCAAATTTAAAAGCTAAGCTTCAAGCCTCTTGAGCGATAGCTTTAAGAGCCTCGGACGATAGCTTCAAGAGTGCCAAAGCATAACTCTGTTACGCTGTTTGTAAACAGAGGCAAAAGTTTGCAGATATTCAGACTGTTGCCAAAAGAATGACATGAGGACTTGAAAGTATGTGGTCAGACAACAAAAAACTCTCTGCAAAATTCCCCGGATAGCTGTAATCCGCAGGACTTACGGTATCATATGATGTTATAAGAGGTTTACTTCCTGAACAATGATTAGTGTTATCATCCCTGTATACAATATATGTAAAAAGAAGTGCCAATTTCTTTCCGCAGTTCGTTCTATACAACTGCAGAGCACACAAGATTGGGAACTTTTGTTGGTCAATGACGGTTCTACGGATAAGACAGCACAAATACTCCAATCTCTTCAAGAGAAAGATAGCAGAATAAGGATAATCAGCAAGTCAAACGGAGGAGTAGAGTCGGCTCGCCGTGAAGGTTTGCACCAAGCGCAAGGAGAGTATATCCTGCACATGGATCAGGATGATGTCTATAGAGTTGATGCTTTGCAGATAATGACTGAAAAGATGAGTCAATCGCAGGCAGACGTCCTTATAGGAAATTATGCCCGGTTTATTTTTGATTATAGACTTACTTTCGGTGAATATCATTCTGAATCAATGAGTACTGAAAAATTGATTATCCGCGAAGAGTTTATGAATCGCTACTATAAATCCTTTTTCGGAATCAATGATTTGCCTGTGAATATATGGAATAAGTTATATCGTCGATCGTTTATTGAAAGTGTTCCTGAACCTCCGTTAACTGGTCAGATAATAGAAGATTTATCTTATAATATGCACGTTCTGCCTTACGCACAAAAGATTTACATATTGCCAGAGGTTCTCTATTATTATAGGTGGGGAGGTTTTACAAGCAGATATGATACTACTTTGGTGGATACAGCTTTGGTGGGTTATCAATTTAAAATGAACGAAATTAAGAAATATAACCTGCCTGAGCTGATTCGTTCGGTCTCTATAGAGTTCCTTAATTACATAAACAGCTACTTCTTCTCCATCGTATTGTATGAGAATGTGCCGACTGAAACCTTCTGTAGCAGGGCTGAAGCAATAGCTTTGCTTCCAGAGATGAAAGAAGTAGAACTTTATATGAGGGAAAACGAAATCCAGGCTTTAAGATTTGCGCATATCAATTATATGCTATCGCATGATTGGGCAACCCTTTATTCCTACGAAAAGCAACAGATAAAGAACAACCGGTTGAGATATCTGTTGAAGAAAATATTACTGAGAATCTAAGATATGAGAGTGTTAATTGTAGGTTCCCATTCATATATAGCTCGGCATTTCATGAGCTATGTAGGTCAGTATCACCCATCAATAGAATTAGGAACGATTACTGTAAGGGATGCAAATTGGAATAAAACCCGATTTGAAGAGTATGATGTAGTTGTTTATTTCTCTGCAATCGTCCATCATCCCGATATAACAGATGAAGGACTCTATGATGAAGTGAATGCAGAAATTCCCAAGCAAATGGCATCGTTAGCCAGACTGCAGGGAGTGAAACATTTCATTTATCTTTCTACTGTAGGTGTCTGGGGACTGGGACCAAAGTTCAATTATACTATTACCATCAGCAAGGATACGCCTTTAAAGCCCAATTCGTTGTACGGAGTCTCAAAACTCAAGGGGGAACAACAACTGCTGGCTATGGCGACAAACAGTTTTATAGTTACTGTGATACGATTGCCAAATGTATATGGCGAAAATTGTCCTGGTACCTTTTACCAACGTTTGCGTTTTTTATCTCATTTATATGTATTGCCAGTCTGTAAAGAAAAGAGACCTTTTTCGATTATCAGTGTGGGCAATGTGGCAAGGGCTTTGTTGAATACAATAAGCAAGGAACTGTCAGGCATAATATGCCCACAAGACCCCGAGATAATCAGTATTGTAGACA
The DNA here is from genome assembly GCA_900199655.1 of Prevotellaceae bacterium KH2P17. Classification (GTDB taxonomy): domain Bacteria; phylum Bacteroidota; class Bacteroidia; order Bacteroidales; family Bacteroidaceae; genus Prevotella. The sequence goes on along the minus strand of FZRE01000014.1, from coordinate 41,047 downwards.
GAATCAGGGAAATGGCTCAAAATTCAGGTCGCCGGCAAGTTCAGTTTCGTGTAAATTCACAACTTTTATCATGGTTCTATAAAATGAACCCAAATAAGTACATGGATAATTTATATGGTGGATATTATATTGATACCAATTCATTCCCCAATATTTTATGAACCGGAGAAATAAAATCTGTTTTGTTGTCTCGTCGCCAATGACAGCCCAGGCTTTTCTGCAAGGACACATCTGCAGCTTAGCTAAAGATTTTGATGTTTATTTAGTTGCTAATTTTAAAAGCCATGATGAAATCTCAGAGTTGTATATCAAAGATGCTTTCCAGTTGGATATCTACAGAGAGATATCTATTAAGCATGATATAGCAGCTGTTGCCAAATTGTACTCATATTTCCGTCGTGAGAGATTTGACGCAGTTCATTCAATTACTCCTAAAGCAGGTTTGATAACGGCTCTCGCGGCGTATTTATCAGGGATTAAACATCGTATTCATATATTTACAGGGCAAGTCTGGGCAACCAAACATGGCTTTGATCGCTTTTTGCTTAAGAGTATTGATAAACTCATAGTCTTGCTGGATACCGATATTCTGATAGACGGAAAGTCTCAACGCCAGTTCCTACTTTCAGAGGGTGTGCTTTCTGCCCGGAAATCTCAAGTCTTTGGGGAAGGCTCTATTAGCGGAGTTAATATAGATAAATTTACACCAGACGATACGATACGGAATAAGGTCCGGAAGGAAATCGGTATACCCAATGACGATATAGTGTATATGTTCTTAGGCCGTCTCAATCGGGATAAAGGTATCTATGAGCTCCTTTCTTCTTTTAATAAATTGGCTGCAAATTATAAGAATGTCTATTTGCTGATAGCAGGTAGTGATGAGGAGGGGTGTTTAAAGCATTTACCGGAGTACCCGTCTATATCTGATAAAGAAAATTTTCATTATTATGGCTTTACAAAGACGCCGGAAATATTACTAAATGCGGGTGATATATTCTGTCTTCCATCTTATCGTGAAGGGTTTGGTTCAAGTGTTATTGAAGCATCAAGTATGGAGTTGGCTGTCATCTGTTCAGATACTTATGGCGTAATGGATGCTATGGTAGACAATGAAACTGGGCTTAGGTGTAAAGTTGCCGATATAGGCTCCTTGTATGATTGCATGGCTGCCTTTGTCAAGAAGCCATCTCTAATAAGAACTTTTGGTATGAAGGGACGGCAGAGGGTAATTGAGAAGTTTAGTGGAGAATTGGTAACTAACCATTGGGTCGACTTTTATCACACTCTTTTAAACGATAAAGTATAATAATGTATCAACATTTTTTTAAGCGCATATTTGATTTTTGTATTGCATTAATTGCCATAGTCTGCTTGTCACCACTATTCATAATAGTCACTGCATGGCTGTATTTTGCGAATAAAGGGGCGGGGGCTTTCTTTTTGCAGCAACGGCCAGGACTTCACGGCAAAGTTTTCAAGGTGATAAAGTTTAAAACTATGACTGATGAAAAGGATGCAGAGGGTAACTTGTTGCCTGATGAGAAGCGGTTCACACCTGTGGGCAGATTAGTTCGTTCTACTTCCATCGACGAGTTACCCCAGTTTTTCAATGTGCTACGAGGTGACATGTCGCTGATAGGTCCTAGGCCTCTTTTAGTACAATACCTGCCACTATATTCCCCCGAGCAGGCTCGCCGTCATGATGTGAGACCCGGAATTTCGGGCTGGGCACAATGTCACGGGCGTAATGCTATATCATGGACACAGAAATTTGAATATGATGTATGGTATGTTGACCACTGCACGCTACTTACAGATCTGAAGATTGTAGCCTTGACAATCAAGTCTGTACTGAAACGGGAAGGAATTTCTGAAGAAGGATATGCAACAATGGAAACTTTTAATGGTCATAACTAATAATGATAAATAACATATTGATAACCTCAGTCGGCCAACGGGTAACACTTACTGAGATCTTTCAAAAGACAGCAAAGGATTTGGGTCTGGATGCCAAAGTTTACACTACCGATATGGATCCTACGATGGCACCGGCCGGATACATTTCAGACAAGTGCTTTCAGGTAAGTAAGTGTACGGATTCTGGATATGTTGATGATTTGATAACAATATGTAAGGATAATGACATCCATCTCATTATTCCTACTATTGATACTGAATTGGCGGTGTTGGCAGAGAATAAATCTCGGTTCACAGAGGATGGAATACATGTGATGGTATCTGATATCGATTTTATTCGTACATGCAGGGACAAACGCAGAATAGCAACATTCTTGGCCAAACTTGGAATTCAGACACCAAAGCCGGCAGATAAGTATCATCCTGTGTTTCCTATGTTTGCCAAGCCTTATGATGGGTCTCTGAGTACAAACTTGCATGTTATCAGGAATGCGGATGAGTTGACACCTGAGATTTTAAATGACCCCAAGTTGATATTCATGGAGTATATCGACAAAAATGAATTCAAGGAATTTACTGTCGATATGTATTATGGCAAGGATCACTATGTGAAGGGTATTGTTCCTCGTGAACGATTAAAAATCAGGGCGGGGGAAATAAATAAGGGAATAACGCGCAAGAATGGTATTGTTGGCTTCCTGAAGCAGCGGATGAGTTACCTTCCAGGGGTGATAGGATGTATTTGTATCCAGTTGTTTTACCGTGAGTCAGATGCTAAAATCTTTGGAATTGAGATAAACCCTCGTTTTGGTGGTGGCTATCCTCTATCGTATTATGCTAAGGCTAACTTTGCGGACTATATGCTCAGGGAGTACGTTCTGCATGAGTCTGTCGGTTACTCTGACGATTGGCTTGACAACACCTTGATGTTACGATATGACAAAGATGTGATTGTATATGACAAATAAGGTTGTTGTCTTTGATTTAGATGATACTTTATATCCGGAGATTGATTTCTTGAAGTCGGCCTACCGGGAGATTGCTCTGCTGGCGAACGATGCCGGAGCTTATTCGTACATGATGGAATGTTATGCAAAAGGACAGAATGTCTTCCGTTGCTTTATTGATAAATATCATATAGGTATGACAGTTGACGATTTGCTTGATATTTACAGAAACCATGTACCACACATTCAGATGTCAGAAGACACTAAGCAAGCGCTTAGAATATTGCATAGAATAGCAGTCCTTGGTATAATTACTGATGGAAGAATTGTAACCCAGACCAATAAGATAAAAGCGCTAGGGCTTGATGAGTTCATTCCTATGGACAATATTGTCATTTCAGAAGCATTTGGCTATGAGAAGCCGTTGTCGGAACCTTATCTGTTTTTTGAGACTCGGTTCCCTGGTTGCCGCTATACTTACATTGGTGATAATATTTCCAAGGATTTCGTTGCTCCTAACCATTTAGGATGGAACACCATTTGCCTATTGGATAAAGGATATAATATACACTCGCAACGTATTGATGTAGAGCAATCTTCCTGCCCTCAGTCTTGTGTAGAAAGCCTTTGCCGAGCAGTGCAGTTGATATAGTATTTTGTAATTAATATTAAAATAAAATGGATAGGAAAAGAATCTTGCTTTGTCTGGCCCACATGAGTGGGAACGAGATGAAGTACATACAAGAGGCTTTTGACACGAATTGGGTTGTACCATTAGGTCCCAACGTGAACGCATTTGAAGAAGAACTGAAACATTTCGCCATATCGAAGCCCGATATTAATGCCGGTCAGGTCAGTGAAACGGATGATTCCGACAGGCTGTGGCCGCAGTCTTGGCCCGAGCTTCAGGACAGAGAGGTGGTGGCTTTGTGCTCCGGAACGGCAGCCGTACATTTGGCGCTGGTCGGCTTGGGTGTCGGTCAAGGTGACGAAGTGCTTTGCCAGAGCTTTACATTTTGTGCCAGCAGCCATCCTGTGACCTATGTGGGAGCCGTTCCTGTTTTTGTTGACAGCGAGAAAGATACGTGGAACATGAATCCTTCACTGTTGGAGGAGGCCATCAAGGACCGTATCCGAAAAACCGGTCGGAAACCGAAAGCCATCATCATCGTATATTTGTACGGAATGCCCGGCAAGATAGCAGAGCTGTTGGCAGTGGCTGATAAGTACGGCATTCCTGTTATTGAGGACGCTGCCGAAGGTTTGGGTTCGCGCTATGACGGTAGGGTAGTGGGCACGTTCGGATGCTATGGGGTGATGAGCTTCAACGGTAACAAGATGATAACGACATCGGGCGGAGGTGCACTGGTTTGTCCCGACAGGGAGTCGAAGAACAGAATTATGTTCTACGCAACGCAGGCTCGCGAGGCTTTCCCGTATTACCAGCATGAGCAGGTGGGTTATAATTACAGATTGAGCAATATCTGTGCCGGCATAGGGCGCGGCCAGATGACGGTTCTCGATGCACACATTGCCCACCATCGTCATATAGCCTCCATGTATGCCGAGGCTTTCGACGGAAGCCGGGGCATCCTCTTCCACGGTAATCCCGACAGTCATTGCAATTCCAACTTCTGGCTGAACACTGTCACACTCTCTCCCGATTTGCGTGTGAAAGGGCAGGAGCGGGCTTACCATGCAGCCATTCAAGGAGCCGTGGGGGGAGCAGCCGGAGTGGTGCATGCCACTGGACAGGTTCACACAGATTGTGAGCCCGGCGCCAACGTAGAAGCCATGCGATTATATCTTGATGAAGCCAATATCGAGAGCAGGCCCTTGTGGAAACCCATGCACAAGCAACCAGTCTACAAAGATTGCCCGGCTTACGTGAATGGCGTGTCGGAAAAATTGTTCAAGTGTGGCCTTTGCCTGCCGAGCGGACCGATGGTAACCGACGATGATGTACGGTACATCATCTCGCAAATTTATTCAGCCTGCGACTGCTGATGGTCAGACTGGGGGAATGGGCATGTGCACATCCTTTTTTTATACACATTCAAGCTCGAATTACTGTTTCCTTTGTATCTGACAAGCATGTTTTTTTTGTCCATAATTTGCAGGATATGATATTTTGCCGTATCTTTGCAAAATAAAATTGGAGAGTTTGAGTTTATATGAAGTTTATTAGGAATTTAGTTGATAAACTGCTCACTTGGTACTTCACCAAAAATGCGTTGCCATATTGGTGTGTGTTGATTGCCGATTGTTTTATCTGCTATTTGGCTGGTTTGTTCACATTTTGGATTTCGTCCAGCGCTTCCGCGGTTTTAGCCAACTTCGTCTATGTCTCTAAGACCATCGTCATTTACATGGTCTTCAATTTGATTGGTTTCCGCGTTTTCCACACTTATGCCGGTATCATCAGGTATTCATCGTTTGTCGACCTGCTGCGCGTGGCCTATGCCATGGCTTTGTCATGCGTAATAGCAGAGATAGCTCACTACGGACTCTACTATTGGAACTACGATTTCATGAAGTTGGACGCACGCCACATCTTGCTTATGTACATCTATGCTACCATTGGCATGTGGCTGTTCCGTATTATTCTGAAAACGGTATTTGACGTTATATTTACCTCCGACAGGGATTTGCGCACCTTCATCTACGGAGTCAAGGCAGGCGGTGTGGCCCTTGCTAAGAACATTCGGAGTGCAAAGCCTTCACGTTTCCAGCTGAAGGGCTTCATTGCCAACGAGAAAGGATACCACGGTCGGGTGCTGATGGGAGTGAGAGTCTACGAGGTAAGAGAAGACTTTGAGCAACTGCTCAAAACCCATCGTGTGCAGGCGGTCTTGGTTTCGCCTTTGCAGAACGAAGCGTTCCGCAGCGATGAGCGCTTGCAGGACATGCTCATAGCAGCGGGCGTCAAGATTTACATGTCGCCCAAAACGCAGGAGTGGAAGCCGGATGATGACATTTCTAAGGTTCAGTTGAAGGAAATCAGTATAGAGGATTTGCTGCCGCGCGACCAGATACAGGTCGACATGAAAGCTATTGGGAACCTGCTGCACGGCAAGAAGATTCTCATAACAGGTTCGGCAGGCAGCATCGGTAGCGAGATACTGCGCCAGATATGCGATTACCATCCGGCAGAACTCATGCTGATAGACTTAGCCGAAACGCCACAACATGACATACGCCTGATGATGTCGAAGCGTTGGCCTGAAATTAAGACCACAACCGTGGTAGGCTCCATTGCCAACCAGGAGCGCATGGAGATGGTGTTCAGCCAGTTCCGCCCCGACTATGTGTTCCATGCAGCAGCCTACAAACATGTGCCCATGATGGAGAACAATCCCTCGGAGGCTGTACAAAACAACATATGGGGCACCAAGATAATTGCTGACCTTAGTGTAAAGTATGGTGTAAAGAAGTTTGTTATGTTGAGCACTGACAAAGCCGTCAATCCAACCAACGTGATGGGGTGCTCCAAGCGCATCTGCGAGATTTATACCCAGTCGCTCAATAAAGCCATTGCCAGTGGTACTCTACAAAAGGTTTCCTCATTTTCTGCCGGCGTACAAACACAGTTCGTTACCACCCGTTTCGGTAATGTGCTGGGCTCCAACGGTTCTGTCATTCCGCTCTTCGAAGAGCAAATCAAGGCCGGAGGCCCCGTTACGGTTACCGACCCCAACATTATTCGCTACTTCATGCTCATACCGGAGGCTTGCAAGCTCGTGCTCGAAGCCGGCACCCACGGCAAAGGCGGCGAGATATTCGTATTTGATATGGGAAAGCCTGTACGCATAGCCGACTTGGCCAAGCGGATGATCATGTTGTCTGGGGCAAAAAACGTGAATATCAAATACACAGGCTTACGTCCCGGCGAGAAGCTCTACGAAGAGGTGCTCTCCACCGACGAGAACACCATTCCCAGCTTTCACGATAAAATTCGCATAGCCAAAGTTCGGGAGTACGATTATGATGAGGTGGAGAAAGAAATCGAAGAGCTCTACGAGATATCGAAAACCTACGACCCGATGGCCATTGTCAGGAAAATGAAGGAAATCGTTCCTGAATACAAATCCAACAATTCTGTATTCTGCACACTTGACAATGAGGCATAGCCAGTGCTTGCTTTGGCTTTATCGAGCCACAGAGATACCACTTTCAGTATAGTCGGCAGTGCTTACAGTAGAATCTTTTGCACTTTCTGCAACATTGACACGACGGAGACAACAGGCCTTCAGTGAATCATTACTCGCTGAGGGCCTGTTTGTTTTTCTATGTATCTCCAAACTTCGGTCTGGGGTAATGAAGGCCGCATAGATATCTGTTGCGGTTATGAGAGCTATGCTTCGGGAACTTTCGACACTTGTCGCATGATTGTTTGACAAGTGTCGTACGATCATGCGACAAGTGTCGAAAGTTCTACAGATAGCGATCGCTGCAAGCCGAAACCGGTAGTTTATAACCCGAATACAGCTGTTCGGAATTATTCATATAGTGGAACTGAATCTACAGTGGCCTGCAGAGTGGCTTGTTCTGCCATTTTTTGGAGCCCGACAGCAGCCTTTTTCATTAACATTCTGCAAGAAGCTTGCCCATTCTTGCGCCCTTTAAGTTAAAAACACTGTATTTAGCATGCAGATTAAAATAAAATTGTTACTTTTGCATCGTGTTTTCAAACATGCGTATTAATTAGGTCTGCAAGCCGCTCACTATCTTTCAACAGTGCTCTTTGCCATTGTGATAATGCTCTGAAACGGTGCGGCTTATTGGCGGAAACATTTAATGCGTAGAATCGTTCTCTACTTCTTCCCGTTTGGAAGGAGGAGGAGAAGTTGGATTTGACCGCTAACAGATAGCTGTCAAACTGATTTCCGGAGCGTTTCGCCGTTTTGTCATCATCATCAGGAAACAATAAGCATATAAATGAACATAGCAATAGTTGGAACCGGTTATGTAGGTTTGGTCTCCGGCACCTGTTTTGCAGAAATGGGCGTTGACGTGACATGCGTCGATGTAGATAAGGAGAAGATTGAGCGCTTGCAGCAAGGTGACATTCCTATCTATGAGCCCGGGCTCGACGAAATGGTGCTCCGTAATCAACGCGAAGGGCGCCTGCATTTCACGACAGAGCTGAAGAGCTGCATCAATGACGTGGAACTTGTGTTCAGTGCAGTGGGTACTCCGCCCGACGAGGACGGCAGTGCCGACCTGAAATATGTGCTCAGCGTGGCCCGTGAGTTTGGGCAGCTCATCAGCAAGTACACCGTTTTGGTAACTAAGTCAACGGTTCCTGTGGGCACTGCACGCAAGGTGAAAGCAGCCATACAGGCAGAACTCGACAGGCGAGGTGTCAACATTCCTTTCGATGTGGCATCTAATCCGGAGTTTCTCAAGGAAGGTGCCGCCATCAAGGACTTCATGAGTCCCGACAGGGTTGTTGTGGGTGTGGAGTCTGAACGTGCCAAGGAGCTCATGACACGCTTGTACAGACCGTTCATGCTCAACAATTTCCGCGTCATCTATACCGACATCCCTTCGGCCGAAATGATTAAATATGCAGCCAACTCAATGCTTGCTACGCGCATCAGCTTCATGAATGACATTGCCAATCTGTGCGAGTTGGTGGGCGCCGATGCCGAAATGGTGCGCAAAGGTATAGGTTCCGATACCCGTATCGGCCGCAAGTTCCTCTATCCCGGCTGTGGTTATGGCGGCAGTTGCTTCCCCAAGGACGTCAAAGCTCTGGTCAAGACGGCCGAGAAGAACGGCTATGACATGCAGGTACTGAAGGCTGTGGAGAGCGTAAACGCCCGCCAGAAGACGGTTCCGTATCGTAAGTTGATAGGCTATTACGCGGCCGACAGACAGAAAACTGTTGCCGATGAAGAGGTACTGAAGGGTAAAACGATTGCCGTTTGGGGACTGGCTTTCAAGCCAGAAACCGACGATATGCGTGAGTCCACATCACTGGTTACACTCGAACTGCTGCTGAAGGCCGGCTGTAAAATTCGCGTCTACGACCCCGTTGCAATGGAGGAGTGCAGGCGCAGAATGGGTAATGAGCCCTTTGCCGGACTGATAGCCCGCCATGGCGACATTTACTATGCCACCGATATGTACGATGCAGTGCTCGATACCGATGCCTTGCTGATGCTCACAGAGTGGAAGCAATTCCGAATGCCCAGCTGGGGCGTGCTCAAGAAAACCATGCGCGAGCCGCTCATCATCGACGGCCGCAACATCTACGACAAACATGAGCTGGCCGAGTATGGGTTTATATATAAAGGTATAGGGCAGTAAATTAAGAATTTGTATGATAAAAGAGATAAAGATAGAAGGATATAAATCCATTCAGTCTATGACTCTGCAGCTTCGCCCCATCAACATCCTGATAGGGTCAAACGGTGTTGGCAAGTCCAATTTTATCTCTTTTTTCAAGCTTGTAAATAACATATATGAGCAGAACCTCCGGAGGTTTTCCATGGAGCAGGGGGCTGACCGTATGCTGTATTATGGCCGTAAGTGTACGGACAAGATACATGGTTTCTTGGATTTTGGCGCAAACCAATATTCATTTAATTTGGGTGCTAGCATCGATGGAGCCTTGTATATACAGGAGGAGAGTTTGTATTCTGGCCGTACTGACAGTTATCCGAAGCGCAATATGGCAGAAAGTTCCATAAAGACTTCCAGCTATACCAGAGATCGCTATCTCAGCAGTCAGTTTGAGAATTATAAGATTTACCATTTTCATGATACCGAGGAGAATTCCAAACTACGTAGCGTAAGTAATGTGGATGATAACGAACGACTGAAGACCAACGGATCCAATCTGGCTGCCTTTTTATATTATCTCCAACAGGTGTCGCCAAAATCACTCCGACGAATAGAACTGAATGTTAAGAGCGTGATGCCCTATTTCGAGAGTTTTGTACTTGTGCCCCGGAAGCTGAATCCCAACGAGATACAGTTGGTATGGAAAGATAATTCAGACATGGAAGGATTCTTCACGGCAGCAGATCTTTCCGATGGCAGTTTGCGTTTCGTAGCCCTGTCGGCATTGCTTATGCAGCCAGAACTTCCGTATACCATTCTCATAGATGAGCCCGAGTTGGGCTTGCATCCTGTGGCGATAGCAAAATTGGCAGGAATGATAAAATCGGCAACAGAGCGAGGATGCCAAATGATAATATCAACTCAGTCAGTTGATTTGATTAACAATTTTACGCCCGAGGATATCATTACGGTAGATAGAAAAAACGGACAATCCGTATTCAATCGATTGACCCAACATGAATTAGAAAAATGGTTGGATGATTATTCTTTGGGAGAATTGTGGAATAAAGGTATCATCGAAGGCCAGCCGCGTCTATGAAAAGACTCATATTTATTGTGGAAGGCGAAACTGAAGAAGCATTCGTAAACAACATTCTGAGGCCATACTTTAAAACGGAATGCAACTTCTACAATATCGTTTGCTTTAAACTAAAACATTCGCGTGGGGGTGTCTCCAAGTATAAATATATTAAGAATGATTTGGTGACAGCTATCAACGAGTCAGATGCAGTAGTGACGACTATGATCGACTTTTATCAAATACCAAAAGATGTGCCTGGTTATGCCGAGTCTTTGCAAATTTTAAAGAATGAGCAGCGTGTAGCAGTGATTGAAGACAAAATAAAAGAAGATTTGGTTTGTCATTACGAAAAGGCTGCTACAACTTTCATTCCTTACATTCAACTACATGAGTTTGAAGCAATTCTGTTTTCTTCTGATAAGGGTTTCACTGAGTTATTTGATGCCAGAGAAGCTGATTTTGAAGAACTGCAGCGAATAATGAAAACTTTCCCCAATCCTGAAGATATAGACAATGGCTCAAATACCGCCCCCTCAAAACGGCTGATGAATTGTATAAAGGGTTATGAAAAGGTTCTTTATGGTTTTGCTCTTGCTGATGAAATTGGTGTCGTTGAAATAATGAGGAAATGTCCACATTTTAAGCAATGGATAGAGAAACTCAAGCGAGTAATTGATACATCTAATATCTAGTTAAGTAATTCTATGCAAAAACAATTTCTTTTTGTAATGCTTTTGGCATTGTTCGTCAATTGTATGCCAATGTTCTCAGAAGAGTATTCGCATAACTTTAGAACCAAAGACTTTCAACAAGGTATGAAGACCGTCGATGGGGTGGTGGAGTGGACTCTTGATACGGACGGCCCCTTGGCTGGTATTGATGATCCTAAACTGCATTGTGGTACTACCGATAAGGCCATCAGCTATCTTACACTTTCAACTTCAAGTATAAAAGGCGAGATTTCGTCAGTAAGCGTTGTAGCCGATTGTGCCCAAAGGCAGACGGCTACCTTGGAGGTAAAAGTGGGTGAGAAGGTTTTCACTTATCTTGATGAGCCTCGAGGCGTTGTAAGAGCAAATGATAAAGCAGATACGCTCTTTGACTTTAGAGGATCATCTTCCGGTGAAATTTCTATCAAACTATCTTACGCAAAGAAGACAAAAAACGCACTATATATAGGTAAAGTTGTGATAACCTACAATGATGGAACAGAAGAAGTTATCCGATTAGATGAAGCAGTAGATAATAGCACTGCAATTACGAAAGCTGTGAGTAATGGAAAACAGGCTGTAGAACTTCATCGAACCTTATCACCAGACTATTGGAATACGTTCTGTGTACCTTTTGCTATTTCTGCCGATGCAATTAACAGCACTTTTGGCGGTGCAGAGATACGTGAATTCTCTGGTAGAGTAGAGGGTGGCGTGATGATATTTACTAAGACTGACTCTATCAAAGCAGGTACACCATATCTCGTCAAGCTGGTCACGAGAGTCGAGAATCCCAAGTTCGTGGATGTACCAATCACGGAAGTTCAGCCAAGTGCTGTACAAGACGAAACTGGACTGTATGCGTTTGTTGGAATTTACAGCCCGTATAAGTTGAAAACCGACGGCACAGAGCAGTTTCTTGGTAACGGTGATTATCTTAAAATTCCAGAGTCCGAAGAACGTGCTACTATGAATGGCATGCGTGCCTATTTCCGTCTACTTGTAAAGCAAGATGGTTCAGGTGCCAAGATTTCTATAATAGATTCCACAACTACGGATATTTCCCAGCTTGCAATTTCACCCGGTAAAACAAGGAAGGGAGTTTACACCATAAACGGCCAGCATGTGGGCCAGTCGCTTCAAGGTTTGCCGCAGGGTATATATATTGTAGATGGGCATAAAATAGCAATCAAATAAGCCATGAAAAAGAAATACACACAACCTCGTTGCTTCACTATAACCGCCAGCACGACTATCTCCATACTGGCTGGCTCGCAAAACAATAAAGTATCTGAAACCGGAGAGGAAGTAACAACTGATAGAGAATCCGGTACAGGAGATGCCGGCTATGCCCATGCAAAATTATGGAGTTGTGAGTGGAACATAGAGAAAGAGACTTTGCCACAGTAGCAGTATCTACTATATAGAAAATATCAACCGAGTTGAATAAAACTCATCTCATGAAATGTTGAAAGGGTATAAGAGATTATAACCAATGGAGAAAAAAATGATAACAGTAACATCGCCATTACTACCTGACCTTGGCGAATTCAATGAGTACTTACAAAAGATATGGGACTCTAAGTGGATTACCAATAACGGACAGTTTCATCGTGAACTCGAACAGGCACTTGCCGACTATCTGAAAGTGCCTTACGTCAGCTTGTTCACAAATGGAACGCTGCCCCTAATAACAGCTTTACAGGCACTTCATATCACGGGCGAAGTCATCACCACACCTTACAGTTTTGTTGCAACGACCCATGCCTTGTGGTGGAATGGTATCAAACCCGTGTTCGTTGATATAGACCAGGCGACCGGCAATCTTGACCCAAACAAGATAGAGGCTGCCATCACCCCACGCACAACAGCCATCATGCCGGTGCACGTATACGGAAAGCCCTGCGACGTTGCTGCTATACAAGAAATAGCTGACCAATACGGACTCAAAGTTATCTACGACGCCGCTCATGCCTTCGGGGTAGAAGTAAACGGCAAAAGTATCCTTGAGGCAGGAGACCTTTCAACCCTCAGCTTTCACGCCACAAAAGTGTACAACACCATTGAAGGCGGAGCCATGATTATGCACGACGAGACGACCAAGAAACGCATAGACTACCTGAAAAATTTCGGTTTTGCCAACGAAACAACAGTCGTAGGCCCAGGCATCAACAGCAAAATGGACGAGATACGTTCAGCCTACGGACTCATCAACTTGCGTCAAGTAGACAAAGCCATTGAAGCACGCCATCAAGTAGCGGTAAAATATCGTGAAGCCCTGCGTAATGTCGACGGTATCACCTTCTTCGACGATATGCCGGGCGTGCGTCATAACTACAGCTATTTCCCCATCTTTGTTGAAGCAAAGAAATATGGCATGACACGTGATGAACTTTATTTCAAGATGAAAGACCAAGGAGTACTTGGTCGCCGCTATTTCTATCCGCTCATCAGCGAATTCTCAACTTATCGAGGACTCGAAAGCGCAGCTCCAAGCAACCTTCCTAATGCACATAAAATGGCCGATAGCGTGATTTGCTTGCCGATGCACCACGCGTTAAGAGAAGAAGATGTAAAGAGTGTTATAAATTGTATAATCAACAAATGAAAAAGAAACTCATGCTACTCGGAGGTATACGCTACCTCCTGCCTGTAATAGAGGCATCTCATCGTCATGGCTATTATGTCATTACTGTAGATTATGTTCCAGATAATATTGCACACAAATATTCTGATGAATTTCATAATGTAAATATTTTAGACAAAAATGCAGTTTTACGTCTTGCTCAGGAACTAAAGATAGATGGTATTCTTTCCTTTGGAGTTGATCCCGGAGTAGTGACAGCCGCTTATGTAGCTGAAAAGCTGAATTTACCATTCCAGTGTTCTTACGAAGTTGCGTCTATATTACAAGATAAATCTAGTTTCCGAAAGTTTCTCAAGGATAATTACTTCAATGTTCCCAATGCCAAAGGCTATGTTTCAAAAGAAGAAGCCTTGAAGGATACCGATTATTTTAATTGGCCTATTATCGTGAAACCGGTGGATTCAGCAGGAAGCAAGGGAGTGAGTCGTGTAGATGCGAAGGAACAACTTGGGACAGCAATTGATTATGCATTGAGTGAAAGTCATAATGGACATTTTATAGTTGAAAACTTCTTGGAAAAGGAAGGTAATTCATCTGATTGTGATAGTTTTACCGTAGATGGAAAACTTGTTTTCTGCTCTTTTAACGACCAATTGTTTGATGCCGACGCAATCAATCCATATACACCTGCAGCTTATACTTGGCCATCGACTATCCCAGAAGCAGCTCAATTGGAGTTACACAGTGAATTGCAGCGTATGATGACATTGCTCAATATAAAGACAGGTGTATTCAATATAGAGACCAGACTTTGCAAGGATGGTAAGCCTTATATAATGGAGGTGTCACCTCGTGGTGGCGGCAATAGGTTATCTGAAATGATGAAATTTATTTCTGGACAAGACTTAATCGATAACTGCGTACGTGCCGCAGTAGGTGATAGTATTGACGATATACACCAACCAGAATATAATGGTTATTGGGCGGAGATTATCTTACATGCAGAAAATGACGGTGTTTTCCAATCTCTTGAGATAGATAAAACCGTAAAAGAAAAATACTTAGTAGAAAAGGATCTTTGGGTTCGTCAGGGCGATAAGGTGCATGGATTTACAGGAGCTAATACTACGATTGGCACATTGGTGCTGAGATTCTCTAATTTGCCAGACTTGAAACAGTATCTTTTAGATCCAAGTTTCTGGATTACGGTCATTACTAAATGATGGTAAATTGAAAAGCTATGTTAAGCAAGATACATATTAGACATTTGACAGCTTTTGTAGAACTAGAATTAGATTTTTCAAGAGGAATTAATGTTTTATAGGTGAGAATGGTACGGGGAAACCCCATGTGATGAAAGGTCTCTATTCTGCTTGTTGTGTTGTCGACACACGTGTTAATACGAGCTTTGATCAAAAACTACAAAATGTTTTTCTTCCAAACACGATAGGACGCCTGGTAAAACGAGGAGTTGGGCGTTCAAAAGGTAGTTTGACGGTAATCGAATAGATGAGGATGAATCCGTACATAGTATAAAATGCGAGATTTCAACATTAAATAGTGTATCTGTAACTAGTAAAAACTGGAAAAAAGATATGCGCAACGCTTCTACTTTCATTCCTGTTAAGGATATGCTTGCAAATGCTCCAGGATTCAGGTCGCTCTATGCAAATAAGAATCTGTATTTTGAAGAGATATATTCAGATATTATAGACAAAGCTTTACTTCCTGCTGCGAAAGGCAAACAGTCCAAGGAAGAAAAACGGCTACTTAAAATCCTAAGCGAGGCAATATCAGGTAAAGTAGTGGAAAAAATGAACGCTTTTATCTTAAAAATTCTTCTGGTAAATTGGAGTTTCCCTTGTTAGCAGAGGGATATAGAAAATTGGGACTATTGTACTCTTTAATTCAGAACGAAACTTTAACTAAAGGATGCATACTTTTTTGGGGACGAGCCTGAGGCTATTCTGAATCCGAAGCTTCAACAAACGGTAGTGAAGATTCTTCTTGAATTGCAGACTATGGGTGTGCAAATATTTGTAACAACTCATAATTATGTATTTCTAAAGGAATTAGAATTAGCAATGACTTCCAAAAATGACATTTGTTTTTATTCCATGTATAAAATAGCTAATGACATTCATTGTCATACAGCAAAAAAGCTCGATGAACTTGAGCCTAATCTCATTGACGAGACCTATAACGATTTACTTGATAGACAAATTGTGAAGGATTTTTAGTGAATTATGACAGTAACAATAGACAATTTTGAATTTGATATACCTCAGGCTATTCAGCTTTATAAATTTGATCAATCTGACAAATTATCTCCGAATTATCATGGAGTTAGTGTGCTAAAGGCTGTTGACGTAATGATAGAGATGCCAGAATTCTACGCCTTTATTGAAATTAAAGAGTATGCTAAACCTGAAATATCGAATATGTTGGAACATAAATGGATGGGAAAATGGTCGTCAACCAACTGGCTAAAGAATAATTTACTTCACAAGTATAGAGATACATTTCTTTATAGGTTTTGTGAAAACAAAATAGATAAGAAAATCAAGTATATCTGTCTGTTGAATTTTGATTCTGCTTTACTTTCCCAATTTAAAAATATTTTGAAAAAAGAAATTCCAGTAGGTAATAAAAACACCCATAGATGGTCAAAGGTGTTATTAGATCAATTAATAGTTACTAATGCTGATGGTTGGAACAGAAAACTGACAACTTTTGGTCTAGGAACTTGTAAACATCTATAATTGTCCTTAAACATAAATAAGAAAAATATAAAATGTTTTCGATAGGTGGTTACTTCTCTTTAGAATTATCAAATGCGCACAAAAAAGAATATCACAATTTTGCTACAAAGCTAAATTCTGGGCGTTATTGTTTGGAATATATTCTAAGAGCAAAGAAATACAAGAAAGTATATTTACCGTATTATGTGTGTGATGCGGTATTACAGCCAATCCTTAAACTTAAGTTGCAATATGAATTTTATCATATTGACGCACAATTTCATATAGCTGAGGAAATTAAACCAGAAATAGATGGAGTCGTTCTGTATTGCAATTACTTTGGCTTGATGAATGATTATGTAAAGGAGGTCGCAAATTTATATAGTCCCAACGTAATTATTGACAATACGCAGGCTTTTTTTGCGCATCCCCTTGCAGGAATTGATACATTTTATACCTGCCGCAAATTCTTTGGTGTAGCTGATGGGGCTTATTTATATACTGATACAAAGATAGAAGAACCTCTTTTACAAGATTATTCTTCTGAGCGGATGATATATCTTCTAAACCGAATAGATAAATCAGCGGAAGAAGCTTTTTCCGAATACCATATTAACGAAAAAAAATTTGAAGATAATGAGATAAAACAGATGTCAGAAATAACACGGCGCATAATGCAGTCTGTCGATTATGCTGATGTAGCCAATCGTCGTATTGCTAATTACCATTTATTGGACAAAGCGTTATCTCAAAGTAACGTTCTTCAAATCAACCTCGGCAGTGATGAAGTTCCGATGGTTTTTCCATATCTATGCAGAGATAATAGATTACGTAAAAAATTAATTCAAAACAAAGTTTATGTGGCAACATTTTGGCCGAATGTAGAAGAATGGGCTGGAAATAAATCTATAGAACATCAATTGGCTTGTAATTTACTGCCTTTACCAATTGATCAAAGATATGGAGAGAAAGAGATGAATATAATATTAAATTTAATTTACGATACTAATGAAAGATAAAATTAATGTACTGATATTTCCTGCTGAAGGGCAAAATGCTTACGAATTGCATGATGCATTATCGACGTGCGTTAATATTCATCTAATGGGAGCGACCTCAGTTGCTCGACATGGTGAATTCATTTTCGAGAATTATATTAAGGATTTACCGTTTATATCAGCTTCTGACTTCTTAGAAAAATTCAATAAAGTAGTGACAGATAATCATATTGATGTGATTTTTCCAACTCATGATTCTGTAGTTCAGTATTTGATCAATAACGCAACTCATATTTGTGCAAAAATTATAGGGGGCAGTAAGTTCACATCCGATGTTTGTAGGAGTAAGATTTTGACTTATGATACTTTTCAAAAATATGGCATATTACCAAAAAGGTTTTGCGATGTAGCTGAGATTGAGTATCCCGCATTTTCAAAACCAGATGAGGGGCAAGGAGCTGTTGATGCCAAAATAATAACCTGCAAAGAGGAGGCTCTAAATATAGATTTTACATCACATCTTGTCACTGAATATCTTCCCGGTAAAGAATTTACGGTAGATTGTTTCACTGATAAAGAAGGGAAACTTCTGTATGTTTCTCCTAGATCTCGCCAAAGAACTATGGCAGGAATATCAGTTAGAGGCGAAAGCGAAGAAGTGACACCAGAGATAGAGCATATTGCAGAAGTGATAAATGCAAGGCTTTCTTTTTTGGGTATATGGTATTTCCAAATTAAACAAGATTCTGATGGAGAATTTAAGTTGATGGAAATTTCCACCAGATGTGCAGGTTCTATGTGTCAGACAAGGGCAAAAGGCATTAATCTTCCTTTGCTTAGCGTATACACCGCTATGGGATATGATATCTCTGCATCAGATAATGGTTATCACGTTGTTATGGATAGGGCTCTAATAGGGCGATATAAATTAAACATTAATTATAATTATGTGTATATTGACTTTGATGATACAATAACAACACGCGAGAAGATTAATCTTAATACTATTCGGTTCTTGTATCAGTGCCGTAATCAAGGAAAGAAAGTAATACTTATAACTAGACATGAAGAGGATCTCAATACCACATTAGGTAAATATGCCATATCAAAGTCCTTGTTTTATAAAATAATTCATATACATTCATTTGAGACTCCAAAGTCTCAGAGCATCCTTTATAAAGATGCAATATTTATCGATAATGCATATAAAGACAGAGAAGATGTTAAAAATACCTGTCACATTCCTGTTTTTGATGTTGATCAAGTTGAATTTCTTTTAGATTGGAGAATATGATAGGCTATGTAGGTCCATTTGGTGACACCAATTTCGGTGATTATGCTATGCTTGTTAATGATGTATACGACATAGATGAAAAAGATATAAAATTGTTTACCTACAATCAAGAGGTAACTGAAGATATTTCTTACCGTTATTTTAAAGATTACAATGTCACTGTTGTCCCGGTTCATATAGCTTGGACGTATGAAAAAATCAAAGAAGGCACAACCGCATCACATAGTCTTTGTAACCATTTATATGTGCCCTCAGAAATTATTGATATAATCCAAAACAAAGAGCATGTAGAGTCAGAGTTGGCCGATTTAGATACGCTTGTCGTTACAGGAGGAGGTTATTTCAATTATTACTGGACAGCTAACACAAGAATGCCAAAACTACTTTCTATATTTGGTGTTTTGTTTATGGCTCAGTCCTTAGGTAAGCGAATTGTATTTCTTGGGAACACATATGGTCCTTTTGAAGTTGCTACTGATTTTTTTAGATTTTGCCTTGGACGATTACAAAACGCGAAAATAATGGCACGGGACAGTCTGTATTCATGTCTTTATATGAAGACTTTGGGAATAAATAATGTTTGTAGTTTGCCGGATGATTTGTATTTTGTTAATTATAGGCTACATTCTTCGGGGGGGGGGATCAAACACCCCTATGCGATTTTTGAAACATGCATTTCAATTAAGGAGATTGAAGAAAATGCAAGCCACATTAGAAGATTCATGGATGATTTAAAGAAGAATCTTAATGTAGATATTTATCTGCTTCCATTAGATAGCCGTTATGGCGGATATATCCAAGCAGAAACTATTAATCGTTTGTGTCCTGATACAAAAATAATAACAGAAGTTAGTAATAAAGGCTTGTTGTCGATAGAGAATGCTTTATACTATGTAAAAAATGCACAATTTATTTTGTGCCAAAAGTATCACTTGTTCACATTTGGTATAGCTAATAATATCCCAACAGTTCAATTAGTTCGTGGTATTTGGGGTGACAAGAGATATACATATATGAAGAGTATAGGTATGTTAGATAATACTTTTCACAATCAACTATATGACGAAACTCAGTTCTTAATTAACGACTTTGGTATACTTCCCAAATTAAATGTCCAAGCAATAATTAATTATCAAAACACTCTTTTTAATAGCAAAAAAAAAGAGCAAGAACAATTGATGTTGGATCAGAGGAAGGCATTTATTGAACAGTTTTGCAAGGGCTCTCCATCTAATTAGTTCCCTTCAATCATGAAATAGATACATACTTAGGTGAGTAATTATATTTGATCATTTGCCTATTTGGCTGAAAACTATGCATTTCAGCTCTTTCTTATCCAGAGTATTTTTGAAAGGTTTTGAAGTGTGTAGGGAGATATAATTAATTATAGATGTTCAAGATGGTAGAATCTCTAAAACATAAGACGAGTAGGGGACTTTTATGGAGCAGCGTAGAGCGGTTTTCCAATCAGGGAGTACAGTTCTTATTCTCTATTATCCTTGCACGCATTCTTACGCCGAGCGATTATGGTATTGTTGCAATGATAGCTATTTTCTTTGCCGTAGCTCAGAGCTTTGTGGATAGTGGATTTTCGAATGCACTGGTTCGCAAAACCGATAGGAAAGAGGAAGACCTCTCTACTTGCTTTTATTTTAATATCGTGGTGGGAATAATCTCATATATCCTCTTGTTTCTGATTGCACCATTGGTAGCTGGCTTCTATAATCTGCCTATTCTTTCCTCTATCATTCGTGTCACCGGGCTCGGTATCATTCTTAATTCGCTATGTGTGGTTCAACAAGCACTTTACACCATTAACATAGATTTCAAGTCGCAGGCCAAGGTCACATTGACAGCAACAATTTTATCAGGAATTGTTGGCATTGTCTTGGCATATCGAGGTTTGGGTGTATGGTCGTTGGTATGGCAGGGTATAGCAGGGTCATTGGCGAGGATGGTCTTGCTATGGCTGATGTCTAAATGGCGACCAAGGACAGGTTTCTCGAGAGAATCGTTCAATTATTTATTTGGTTACGGTTCAAAGCTTTTAGTATCTGGTTTGTTCGACACAGTATACCGTAACATATATCCCATTATCATTGGGAAATTTTATACATCTGCGCAATTGGGTAACTTTTCTCGTGCGTTAGGTTGGGCCCAATTGCCATCGTCAAACATCACAGGAGTTTTGCAAAGAGTTACATTCCCAGTGTTGAGCACGATTCAAGATGATTTACCTCGTCTGCAAAGCGACTACCGACGCTTACTCAGAGCGTCTGCTTTTGTCGTATTCCCCCTTATGGTTGGGCTGGCTGCCATAGCGTCACCGCTCATTCGCGTTGTACTTACGTCGAAATGGGACGGATGCGTTATGTACCTACAAATAGTTTGTTTTGCGCTCATGTGGTATCCCATCCACGCTATCAATCTGAATCTCCTACAAGTGAAAGGCCGCTCTGATTTGTTCTTGAATTTGGAAGTCATCAAGAAGATTATAGGAGTATGCATCATGTGCGTTACTATTCCCTTAGGAGTGGTCGCTATGTGTGTGGGAATGATTTTCTCTTCTATGTTTTCACTCATTATAAACACATATTATACAGGGAAACTTATTGACGTAGGTTATCTGAAACAGTTGAAAGACTTGCTACCCATTTTTCTTAACTCTGTATTAATGGGAGTGGTTGTTTATTTCTGTACTCTGACAATTGATGGAGAAATTTTTAAACTTATCACCGGAATGTTCCTTGGTTTTATCTGTTATCTCGGAGGGTCTTTCCTCTTTTCTCGTGAGGAACTGAGAGAGTGCAAAGGTATGTTCAAAAAATAGTATTAATGGAAGAAAAAGAAAATCCGGTTGTTGTTGCTATCCAGTGCTTAGTTTATAATCACGAACCATATCTTCGGCAGTGTCTTAATGGTTTCGTAATGCAGGAAACAGATTTTAGGTTTGTTGCCATTGTTCACGATGATTGTTCCACAGATGGTTCTGCTGATATTATACGAGAATACGAGCGAAAATATCCAGACATTATCAAACCAATATATGAAAAAGAAAACAAGTATTCCAAGCATGACGGGAGTCTAAGGAGAATTGTTAATGACGCAATAATGGCTACTAAAGCTAAGTATATTGCTTTTTGTGAAGGTGATGATTATTGGACTGATGCTAATAAATTACAAATTCAAGTAAATTTCTTAGAATCTAATCCGCAATATGGATTAGTATATACAAATTTCAATATCTACAATCAAAATTTAGGGATGCAACCATCTCCTTATATTAAAAATAAACCAATACTCTCTTTTGAAGAACATTTACTGAGAGCAGGCTATATCGCTCCAATGTCGTGGTTGTACCGAAGAAATTTATATAAATATATGGAGTATGGATCTAAAAATGGCTACATAGATGTTTCGTTTGCTTTTGCACTTGAAATTTTCAAGAATTCTCGAGTACATTACATGGATAAAATAACTTGTGTTTATAGAATTCTTCAGGAAAGTGCAAGTCATTCAAAATCAGACAAAAAAGTATTTATTTATAAAAAAGATCTGCATAGAGAAAGAATAGATTTTGCATACCGATATAACGTTTCTCAAGAAATTAAAATAGAAATTGATAGACAGTATTATCGCAAATTCTATAAACATATTTTTGCATTTGGAGAGAAAAGAGATATAAAAGAAATGAAACTTTTTTTTCTCTCTTATAAATTCACTGATTGTAAGTCAAATTTATTGAAGATTCTAATAGTAACTCCATTGTTGAATAGTTTATTAGCATTAATCTTTAAAAAAAATCTTAAGTCTTAATCGGAAAAATAGTTCCGTATTAAATATGCTTTGTTAAGAGGCACCCCAGCGAGTAGGTCAATAGTTTCAATTTTCATTGGGTATTATAATGTGACTGTAAAACCTGTTGGAGAAGTCTTGGCAAGAGAGCGAAGAATGTCGTTACTACGGATAGATGAATAACAAGATATATTAAAGATGAAATTTTCTGTTACAATACCAGCATATAAAAAGAAGTATTTTAAGACTGCTATTAGTAGTATTCTTAACCAAACGTATGGAGACTTTGAACTAATTATTGTTGATGATTGCTCACCTGAAGATCTTAAGTCAATAGTAGATTGCTTCATTGACGAGCGAATAAGATATTACCGCAATGAGCGGAATTTCGGTGCTGAGCATGTAGTAGATAACTGGAATAAATGTTTAGAGTATGCTACAGGAGACTATATTATCTGTATGGGCGATGACGATATGTTGAGACCAAATTGCCTTCAAGATTTGGAAGAACTTATAGACAGATTTTCTGGAAAGAATGTTTATTATTCGAGAACGGAACTGATAGATGAAAATGATAATGTCATTGAAGTTACTCCTTTAAGGAAATTAGAAGAATCCGTATATGAGATGATTTTTAATCGTTGGAACGGAGGAAGTATGTTTATAGGTGACTATTGCTATCAGGTGCATGCTCTTCGGCAGCATGGGGGCTTCTACTCACTCCCCTTTGCTTGGGGATCGGATGCAATATCTGCTTATGAAGCAGGAAAAAAGGCAGGTATAGCTAATACTCAAGAAGTGGGGTTCCAGTATAGAGTGAATCGGCAGAGCATCAGTAGCGCAACCAATAATATTGAAGGTAAAATCAAAGCGATTAAAGCTGAGCGTAAATGGTTTGAGGATTTCTTTGTAAAGGAACCAGAGTCATTTGCTGACAAGGAAATCCTCTATAATTTGCGTAATTCTATTGATGAACATTTTGTTCATATGTATAGTGCAGATATTATCAGCGGTATTAAGGCTTGCCCTTTAAACCAAACAAGATACTGGCTTTCTAAGCGTAAGGAAATCGGCATGGGGCGATGGGATATGCTGAAGTGTATAATTCATGGCTTTTGTGGAATATGAAAATAGGTATTATTACTTTCCACGCTTCTTTCAATTACGGTTCCATGTTACAGGCATGGGCCTTACAAACTTATTTGGAAAAAAAAGGCAACCAATTAGAAATTGTAAACTATAGATCCCATATACAGAAAGTTATCTATCATAAACCAATAAGTTTTGCAAGGAAGGATGTCTTTTTTGCTACGCTTAAAAGGTTTGTTTTATATCCAAGTTCTATAAAACCTCTATACAAAAAATGGCATCTCTTCGACACTTTCTTACATGAAAAACTAAATACATCAAAGGAGTATTCCACTATCAAAGATTTGGAAACTGCAGAATTTGATTATGATATGTTGATATGCGGTAGTGACCAGATTTGGAATGCAAGTGCTCCTGATGCTACAGAGGCATATTACGGAAATTGGTTTCACGGGACAAAGATAGCTTATGCAGCCTCAATGGGACAATATCCAGAGAAAAATGCTATTGATTATTATAAAAGACAAATAAATAAATTCGCGGCAATTTCTGTTCGTGAAGAGAAAGCCAGGAACATTCTTTGTAATAAGATAGGAGTAGAAAGCGTTGAGGTCGTTTGCGACCCCACATTATTACTTAATGGAAGAGATTATGGTAGATTGATAACTGATGAGCCTATTATAAAGGAGTCATATATATTTTTCTATACACCTGTGGGATTGCCATTTAAATATTTTAGTATAGTAAGTAAGCTGGGCAAGGAATTGGGGTTAAAGATTGTTACGGAGAAAGCCTATTATTCTAAGGATATAAGGAAATTCGATATTGACGAATATGTTCCTACGGGACCAGAAGAATTTCTAAACCTCATCAAGAATGCTACGGTTGTCTGTGGTGGCTCTTTTCATTTGCAGGTATTTTCTATTCTTTTTCATAAGGATTTCTACTGTATCAATGGTGACAAAGATGCTAGGACTAATAATCTACTCACGAAGGTAGGATTGCAGGATAGGATAATTTCTTTGGAGCATCCAAACGAGCGTTGCCAGCTACATATTAATTATACGGATGTAGATAAGAAATTGGTGGAATACAGAGATTCGTCTGAGAAATGGCTCTTGAGGCAGGTTAACTGTCATTATAGCATACAA
Organism: Prevotellaceae bacterium KH2P17; assembly: GCA_900199655.1. Classification (GTDB taxonomy): domain Bacteria; phylum Bacteroidota; class Bacteroidia; order Bacteroidales; family Bacteroidaceae; genus Prevotella. The sequence continues at coordinate 16,443 of FZRE01000014.1, read as the reverse complement.
TAGTTTGCAGTATATTATTGATAACTATGCAGAGAGGATTGTGAGTTTGATGTTTTATAAAAGGTGGTATGCTGCACGTGAGTACAAATGTGTAAGGATGGTAGATAGGGAGAACTGCTAAACTGCTGATAACAGAGTGTTCCTTTTCTAAGGTTTTGCCCCCATCTTTCTAAGTGTCCCTTTATTTCATCGGATTAATGATTCTAACATTCTGGTTTACAGAGATTTCCAATTGATAATATTCTCTTGTGTTTTTGAACTATGCTCCGACATACTTGGAGTTATCACTCAAGGCTCCTGAAGATATCTTTCAAGTGCCTTGAAGTTTAGCTATACAGTGAATGTTAACATACGGTTTTTATGGCTACTTGGATTCGCAGCATATACACATGATTAAAAATAACCAATAGCAACAATAACATTGGATAATAATACTAGTAAAACATGTGCAGTCAGCGTTATTGTACCTATATATAATGCCGAAAGTTCTTTAGCGTTATGTCTGGAATCATTGGTAGGTCAGACTTTTACTGATTTCGAGGTGCTGATGATAGACGATGGCAGTCCCGATAATTGTGGAAAGATAATTGATGAATGTGCATCGAAATATCCTCACTTCAAGGCTTTTCATAAAAAAAATGGAGGTGTTTCGTCTGCCAGACAGTTTGGTATAGACCATGCTCAAGGAGAATACACCATTCATGTCGACCCAGATGACTGGGTTGAACCAACTATGTTGGAAGAACTATATAAAAAGGCCAAGGATACCGATGCAGATATGGTGATTTGCGATTTCTTCGAGAATAGTTATAAGGGTCAGAAAATAAATAAGCAAAAGCCATCGTCATTGGATCATCTTGTCGTGCTTAAAGAGTTGTTTTCAACCATTCACGGATCCACATGCAATAAACTGATAAGATTATCCTGCTATCAGAAACATGATATCCATTTCCCAAATGAATTATCATTTTGTGAGGATCAATATGTTGTAGCTGCATTACTAAAAAGCAACCTCAAGGTCTCTTATCTTAATAAAGCCTTTTATCATTATGTTAGGGTTTTGAATCAGAATTCTCTTTCCAAAAGATATACTAATGCTACCTTAGAAGAAGATTGGAAAGCACGCAATTTGTTCTACGAATTGCTGAAAGGAACAGGCTTTGATGATGATGTGTATAACAAGAAAACTATTGATGTAATTGCAAAAGCATTCTGGTGGGGTAAAGAGTTTTATTCTTCACGGGCTTTTAAGAAGGAATTCTATTGTTACAGGCACAATGTGCTGAATACATACAACCATAAGATGGAACGATGGCTTCTTTATTTATCATGTGTAGGATGGTATCAACCTGTCATACGGGTAATAGGCATGGGTCTGAAAGTGAAGCATCTGTTAAAATAAACCAATGGTAATCGTTTTTGCCTTATTCTATATAATTAGCATTGTCTTAGTATATCAGAAATATACGAAGATAAATCAATTTCTGATAGTATCTCTGTGCGCTTTGACTTTCATGATTGGCATTCGTGATGGATGGCCTGATGAAATTGTCTATCAAATGGCGTTCGACTTTGCTCCTTATCCATGGGAGGCCTGGAATACTGACCCATTTGGATATAGCGAACATGGATATCTTTTTATAGCTTCGGTTATTAAATTTGTCTTTAATAGTTCACGTTTTTATCTGTTCGTAATGGGGGGTATATCCATGTATCTGCTCTACAAAAACCTACAGAGATATTGTCTTATTCCGTTGATTGGGCTATGTGATTATATAGCTCGTTTCTTGTTGAATAGAGATTTTATCCAGATGAGATCATCATTGGTAATTTTGATGATACTTCTGTCGCTTGACCTGATCAGAGAAAAGAAATTATGGTTGTATCTGTTAGTTATTTTTGTTGGCTATCAATGTCACCACATGGCATTGATTGGCCTGCCTTTATACTTCTTAGGGCAAATTAAGATAAAAAGGGTGCATATTATAATAGGAATTATCCTGACTATGGTGTTGTCCCAGACTTTGGCAGGTGCTATTTCAGAGACTGTGGATACTTATAGCGAAGACCTGCAATATGAAACCTACACAGAAGGGGATTATACTGAGGGTCAAGGGTTGGCAAATCCTATGATTTATTTCCAGACTTTTATTTTATTGATATTTACCTTTTATGAATCAGCACTTAAAAAGAAATATAACGACTATTACTTGATGAGGACTGCATATTTCTATTCCACCTTAATATTAATTTTCTTTGGCAATTATACGGCATTGGCGAGCAGAACGTCTACCATGTTCGCAACTGTTGAAATGTTTATCCTCCCTTGGATTGCTGCGGCACTATCCAAACCGAAGCAAATAGTTTACTATGTAGTATTAGGTTTTATTTTTGTATATTTCTTTAATGTTAAATATAACGATGCTCAACAAAGGATGAGTGAAACCCCAGTGTTAATAGAAGTACAGTAATAGTTGATGAAAATTTTTATAGTTCAAGGGCAACTATGTAATGGTGGAGCTGAGCAAGTAGGGGTACAACTTGCTAACGGGTTTTCTAGACGAGGTCATCAAGTATATATTATAACAAATCTCCATGAGAGAGAAGAATTTCAGGTTGACCGAAATATTGAAAAAATGCAGTTAACTGGAGATAATAGTTACAAGCTAATAAAATGGGGAGTAGGAATTAAGTATCTTCGTAAATACATGAAAGAATATAAACCACAAGTTGCTATTTGTATTTTAGGTGTCACTTCGCTGATTGCAAAGATTGCTTCTTTTGGTCTTGATATTGAAATAATATCAACAGATCACAATTCTTTTGAAAGACCTGTTGATGCGCCGTTAACTAAAGTACATTACATTTCTAAGTTTTGGTTGAATAAAATTTACAAGAATGTAACAGTACTAACAAAAGCAGATAAGAAATATATTGGTAAAAGATTGAAGCATGTCACGGTAATGCCCAATCCTCTCTCATTAGATCCTCTTTCAATCGAGGATAGAAATCGTCCATTACCAAATGAAACAAAGATAGTTTTAGATTCAAAAGAGAATATAATATTAGCAGCGGGAAGACTTGATGCTTGGTTTGTAAAAGGATTCGATTTGTTGATTAAAGCGTGGGGTGAATTACAGGAAAGATACAAAAGTGAAAATAAAATATTAGACTGGAAACTTCAAATTGCTGGCAAAGGATCAGAAAAATCTCTAAGATTTTTGAGGGATATTTGCAAGACTTGTGGCGTAATCGATTCTGTAGAATTTCTCGGTTTTCAGACTTGTATGGAAGAAATATTTAAAAAAGCTTCTGTTTTTGTATTGAGTAGCAGATATGAAGGTTTCGGACTTGTTCTTATAGAAGCAATGAGTCAAGGATGTGCATGTATTGCTGCAGATTATAGGGGGAGACAATCTGAAATAATAACTAATTCAGGTGAGGGAATCCTTTATGAACCGAATAATCAACACACTCTCACCAATAGTATAGAAAAACTTATAGAGAATTTAAACTATAGAAAGGAACTCCAGGTTGGGGCTATTTTAAGATCAAAATACTACACATTAGATAAAACCATTGATAGATGGGAAACGTTCCTAAATAACTTTATATGATTTAATTCTTAAAACAAGGCTAGCAGGACATGATAAATATGTATATTAAAATAAAAAGTTATTTCTTTAAACTCTTTTATTCGTTAGATAGGCAAGCAATCCAAGATGGCGTTACGTTAGGTAAAGCAAATTATATTGAATCAAGATTCTGGGGCTCAGAAGGTTATTTGATTACAATAGGTGACCATTGTCAAATTACAACTGGAGTGAAAATGTTTACACATGGAGGTGGTCAAGTACTACGGTATGAATACCCGAATTTTGATAGCTTCGGAAAAGTTGTAGTTGGTTCGTATGTATATATAGGTGCGCGGTCTCTTATTATGCCAGGTGTGACAATTGGCGATCATGTGCTTGTTGCTGCAGGAAGTGTAGTTACCAAATCAATTCCTTCTAATGTCGTAGTAGGAGGAAACCCCGCCAAAATTATCTGTAGCTTGAAGACTTTCGAAGAAAGAAATTTATCATATAACCTCAATTCAAAGGGAATGAGTTACATAGAAAAAAAGAGAATGCTCATGAAACTTTCTGAAGATAAATTCATCAGAAAAGAGATGATAAAGTAAAAAAGTTAAATGAAAATATTTTTTATACTTTCAAGTTTAGGCAGTGGAGGTTCTGAACGAGTAGTGTCCCTCTTAGCAAATAAGTTTGCTAATACGTCCGATTTTGGAAGATCTCATGAAATGGCCTTCCCAGCACAATGCGAGGTAGAGATAGTTTGTTTGCTTTTTAATGATTACTACTATAAGGTAGATAAAAATGTTAAAGTAACATTTTTGCAAAATGTATCTTCTCCAGAGCGGGAAAATGAAGCAATAACTGATAATGAATTACAGAGCTCTAAGGGGCAGATTAATATTGTTAGCGATACTATGTGCACCTTTAAAAAGATGGGATGGCTACGAAAGCATGTAAAAAAGGAGAAGCCGAATGTAGTAATTGCTTTCACAGAGGGTGTATATTGTTTTACTATAGCGGCTTTGGCAGGCATAAATACAAAGATTATTTCATCAGAAAGAAATGATCCGAAGTTTATGAATTGGAAGAGAAATGCGTTAAAGAGAATTTTCTTGCCTTATACAGAGTGGTTAGTTGTACAGACTGAATCTATCCGAAAACAATTTGTGTGGGGAGGGCTTAAGCGTAAGACATCTGTCATTGTTAATCCTGTCAGAGATGAAGTGTTTAATAATGGTATGGCAACTTTTGTGCATACCAAGTCTCCAAGCAATTTACCTCAGCAATTGCCAACAAATAACATAATATCTGTTGCCAGATTATTTCCACAAAAGAATCAAACAATGCTGATCAAAGCTTTTTCAAAAATATCAACTAAATATCCTAATTGGAATCTTGTTATTTATGGAGAAGGACCGGAAAGAAAATCTTTAGAAACATTAATTAATCGTCTCCAATTAAACGAAAAGATAATGCTTCCAGGGACTTCAAAAGGCATTATCCAAGAGATGAGGAAATCTCAGATTTTTGTTTTATCAAGTAATTATGAGGGCATGAGCAATTCCATGATAGAGGCTGTCTGTTCTGGACTACCAGTAGTAACTACAAAAGTATCTGGAACAGAAGAACTTGTGAAAGAAGGTGAAAATGGATATGTGGTACCAGTCGGCGATGTTGACGCATTTGCTAGTGCTTTAGATAAATTAATGAGCAATAATGAACGCTTGCATCAATTTTCCTTGAAAAGTCTTGAATTGGCTGAAAATTTTAGAACGGACAATATAGTGAAAGAATGGGTGAATATTATTTTAAAAATCACTAGAAAATAAGTTTTATTCAAAATCCTTCTTATGCATTTAATAGAAATTTTTTATAGTTGGGGATAGGTAATAATAATAACATCAATTACAAAAAACAAACAAATGAGAATATTAGTAACAGGTGCAGCTGGTTTTATAGGTTCGAAAGTAATGTATGAACTTGCTAGAAGGGGAGACTTTGTTGTGGGAGTTGATAACATTAACGATTATTACGATCCCAAACTAAAATATGCACGATTGCAGCGGTGTGGCATCTTGTCAAACGAAGCTGCTTGGGATTCGAATATTGTTAAAAGTACACTATTTGATAATTGTTTGTTTATTCGCATATCAATAGCTGACAAGCCTGTTTTAGATAAACTATTTGCTCGTTATCATTTCGATAAAGTTATAAATCTTGCAGCGCAAGCCGGGGTTAGATACTCTATCACTCATCCATATTCTTATATGCAGAGTAATCTTTATGGATTCCTTAATATCATGGAAGCATGTAGAAATTATAATATCAAACATCTGATATTTGCTTCTTCAAGTTCTGTATATGGCATGAATTCTAAAACGCCATTTAGTGAAGATGATAAAGTAACCACTCCAGTAAGTCTATATGCTGCAAGTAAAAAAAGCAATGAATTAATGGCTCACTGTTACAGTAAATTATATGGTTTTGCTACAACTGGATTGAGATATTTTACTGTATATGGTCCTTGGGGGCGACCAGACATGAGCCCTATGTTATTTGCCACTGCTATTTCAAAAGGTGAACCTATTAAAGTTTTTAATAATGGAAACATGATGCGTGATTTTACCTATATTGATGATATAGTAGAAGGAACAATTCGTGTAATAGATTCCGCAACAGATAGAGGAATTTATGAAAACTCTGTTCCCTATCGTATTTATAATATAGGATGTTCTCGTCCCGTAAAGCTAATGGACTTTATACATGAGATAGAAGCGGAAATGGGCAAAGAAGCTCAAAAAATATATTTACCAATGCAGCAGGGCGATGTATATATGACATATGCGGATACAACACGATTAGAAAATGAGTTAGAATATAAGCCGCATGTCACACTACATGAGGGTATAAGAAAATTTGTAGAATGGTTTAAAAGCGAAGACAATCCTTTGGACTTATAGTCTACTATAAAATATTCGGAATATTATTAATTTGTTAAGAATATGGAAAAAGATATTAATATTGCTGTAGCCGGAACTGGCTACGTAGGTTTGAGTATTGCTATTTTGCTTAGTCAACACCATCATGTGACAGCTGTGGATGTGGTTACCCAAAGAGTAGAAATGGTAAACAAACGGGTGTCACCAATACAAGATGAATATATAGAGAAATACTTTGCAGAGAAGAAATTAGATCTTACAGCTACAACAAATGGAGAAGAGGCCTATAAAAATGCAGACTTTGTAGTTGTAGCAACACCGACTAATTACGATCCAGAAAAAAATTTCTTCGATACTAGTCATGTTGAAGAAGTGCTAGATTTGGTGGCTAAAGTTAATCCTGCTGCAATCATAGTACTTAAATCTACAATTCCAGTAGGATATACAGAATATGTTCGTGAAAAATATAATTCTGATAATATACTCTTTGCACCAGAATTCCTACGAGAGAGCAAAGCTCTTTACGATAACCTTTATCCCAGTCGCATCATTGTTGGTAGACCCGAAGATAACCAGCGTATGGACGAGATTGCTCATAAGTTCGCAGCATTGCTGCAACAAGGTGCTATAAAAGAAAATATTGAGACTTTATTCATGGGGTTATCTGAAGCAGAGGCCGTGAAACTTTTTGCTAACACCTATTTGGCTTTACGTGTAAGTTATTTTAATGAGTTGGATACATATGCAGAAATAAAAGGGCTAAATTCTATGAATATTATAAAAGGAGTTTGTCTAGATCCACGTATTGGAGGTTTTTACAATAATCCTAGTTTCGGTTATGGAGGATATTGTTTGCCGAAAGATACGAAACAACTATTGGCAAACTATAAGAATATTCCAGAGAATCTAATACAAGCTATTGTAGACAGTAACCGAACTCGCAAGGATTTTATAGCTGGGCAAGTGCTCAAAAAGGCTGGATACTATACAAATAATAGTAGCTACAATCCGGATACTGAACATTTATGTGTAATTGGAGTTTACAGATTAACTATGAAGTCTAATTCGGATAATTTTCGTCAGAGCAGTATTCAAGGTGTGATGAAACGTATCAAAGCAAAAGGTGCCGCTGTTATTATTTATGAACCAACACTCGAAGATGGATCTACATTCTTTGGAAGTTTAGTGGTAAACGACATTAATGATTTTAAAAGAAGAAGTCAAGCTATTATAGCTAATAGATATGATTCATGTTTGGACGATGTAATAGAGAAAGTTTATACTAGGGATATATTTAGTAGAGATTAAAATGCATATTGAACATGAATGAAAAAATACCATTCTCGGTAGCAATGTCTATTTATAAGAATGACGATCTAGAATATCTGGAAGATGCTTTGGACTCCATTGTCATAAATCAATCGTTGAAGCCGGATGAGATCGTAATAGTAGGAGATGGTCCGCTTCCACAATCTCTTATTAGGGTAATTGAGCAAGAAATAAGAAAGACGCACTGTGCCAATATTCCTACGAATATAGTCTTCCTGCCCCAGGAAGTAAACCGCGGCTTGGGCGAGGCTTTGCACATTGCATGTGAAAACTGTCGGTATGATTATATTGCCCGGATGGATTCTGACGATATATCTTTGCCCGACCGCTTCGAGAAGCAGATGCAATGTTTTGAAGAAGACCCGGAATTAAGTATGGTGGGAGGCATGATAACAGAGTTCGTTGGCGAACCGGAGAATATTGTTTCCAAACGATTGCTGCCGCTTGACAATGAAGGTATCTATAAGATGATGCAAACCCGATGTGGTGTGAATCATGTGACGGTTATCATGAAGAAGGCCGATCTAATGAGAGCTGGCAACTATTCGGGTAAATTCCGTCAGGAAGACTTCTACCTGTGGGCCCGCATGATGAAGAGCCATTGCAAGTTCCGCAATATTCCCGATGTGGTGGTTAATGTGCGTTCTGGTGCCGACCAGTTTGCACGGCGTGGCGGTCTTGCCTATTTTAACCAACACATGAAGGTTTTCAAGTTCATGTACCATGAAGGTCTGATTTCATATCCAGTTCTACTGAAGAACTATTGTCTCAGGTTTGCACAGGTAACCTTTCCCACTAAACTGCGGACATGGATATATCAGTATATCTTGAGGAAATAGGCTAATTCAACAATAATGAAAACGACGGAGATAAAGTTCCTGCAAATATACAAGTTGGGCCTCTACCAACCGTCACCGGATTCAGAGATTTTTCGGCAGTTGATAGAGGCACTTCATGGAACAAATGAGGAAGAATGGGCAGAGATAGTAGATATAGCGCTCATACAAACCGTGGTAGGACAGGTTACAGATGGCATGATGTTACTTCCTCACAACATGCAGCCGTCACGGAACATCTATTTTAGCTTGCTGAAAAAAGTCTCTGACGTTGAAACGGAGAATAAGCGGATGAATGCCTTTGTACCAATTTTGATGTATAAATTGATTGGCAAGGGGTGTCATTGTTTGCTTTTAAAGGGACAAGGAGCAGCCGTAAATTATGCAATGCCGCTTCATAGACAGCCGGGAGACATTGATTTGTTTTTTCCTCAAGATGATGATTATCAGCAAGCTAAATTATTGTTGGAACAAGTTTCCGACAGAGTAGGAGGAGAGAAATCTGGTAGAAAACATTCAGATTATGATTGTGCTGGTTTCGTTGTCGAGTTACATGGAGACATACATAGTTCTATATGTAGGCAGTGTGACAAGCATCTAATGGATTGGGCGAAAAGAAGAATAGAACCGATACAGAAACTATCGATAACCGAAGCTGCTATTTCGGGAAAGCCAAGTGAAATTTTAATAGCGTCAGACAATTTTAATGTGCTCTTCATTTTCATTCATCTGCTGAACCACTTTATGAACGGGGGGATTGGTCTTCGACAGATTTCCGACTGGATGATGTATATGGACAAGAATTATACCAAGATAAATACAAAGTTGCTTGAAGAGGACATCAACATGCTCGGTGTCAGAAAATTCTGGTGTCTGTTTGCTGTGTTGGCGGTAGAGTTTTTAGGTTTCCCCAAACATCACATGCCATTTTATGAGACAGGACAAGAGGAAAAAGCTATGCAACTGATGGAAAATGTTCTTAGTACAGGTAACTTTGGAGCCAGACAGAAAAAGAAACAATTGCCAGTTAATGCCAATCCTATCTTAAAGAAGCTGGTTACTTTCGCCGGACAAATACCGGTGTACAGTCGCAATGCAAAATTGTTTCCGGGTGAATCTGCCTATTGTTTCCTGAAATTCATGGGTTCGGCTGTGCGGGACATTTAACCGATTTCTTCATTACGCCAAGTTTGGTTTTGCCGATAGTTATTTCTGATAATTAAGGTGTTTTTTTTATTAGTTTTGAGAGCTTTATATCAAGATGAACGGATTAATTACATGGCGTATTGCCATTTTGGGAATGCTGATGCCCTTTGTGGTTTCAATGATGATGGTATGGGTGATTCACCCGGTGATTGTAAGGGTTGCTTTGATGAAAGATATTGTCGACAAGCCCTGCTACCGAAAGTTGCAGCGAAAGCCAGTACCGGTATTGGGAGGCATGGCTGTCTATTTTGGCATTGTTGTAGGTGCCGGAGTGGTGAGTGTATTCTTTGACTCGTTTGCGCTGTTCACGTGCATTGTTGCCTTAACTATGATGCTCTATGTAGGGCTGATGGATGATATACTCGGCCTGAGTCCGGTGGTGAGGCTTGTTTTGGAGGTTGCCATGATTGCTTTTGTGGTCAAAATGGATCTTACGAACATGAACGATATGCACGGTATTTTTGGTATCGGAAAGTTACCTGTCTACCTTTCGCTCCCACTGAGCGCCATTGCCGGTTGCGGTATCATCAACTCTATTAACTTGATTGACGGCGTTGATGGTCTTTCATCTGGCTTCTGCACGATGGCCTGCATTGTTTTCGGTATCGTATTTGCCTGCTCCTTTGACGGTACAATGGCTATCATGGCTTTCCTGGCAGCAGGAGCTTTGGTGCCGTTTTTCCTGCATAATGTGTTTGGAGTTAAAACCAAAATGTTCATAGGTGATGCCGGTACACTGATGTTGGGCATGCTGATGGTGATATTCTGTCTGCATGCAATAGACAATACCTCGAAGGTGCAGGCACAGTTTACAAACATGAGTGTGGTTGCTTTCTGTCTGAGTGTCTTGAGCATACCGGTATTTGATACCTTGCGGGTAATGACAGCCAGAATGATAAAGGGCGTTTCACCTTTTGAGCCAGACAAGTCACACCTTCACCATCTGTTTATAGAGATGGGGTTCTCACATGCCGGCACAACCTTTATGGAATGTTCGTTGGGTTGTGTCAACATGCTCGTGTGGTTAGTTGCTTACCAACTTGGAGGGAGTGCGACAGTCCAGTTCGTTGTTGTGGTGCTTTTAGGGCTGATGACTACATGTGGCGTTTACTACACCGTACGACGTCTGAACCGCAACCGGCTGCCCTATAGAACACTGAGATGGCTGGCGCGGAAGAGCCATGTAGAACATGGAAAACTTTATTTATGGATAAGAGATTTTCTCGATCGTCATTGAGTTTTGCACAGGTTATTTGATGAAGTTATATTCCTGACCGACTAAAAAGATAGTCCCGGGAAATTTGAAGGATGCTTTCCATGCGCATGGGGAGCATCCTTTTCTATTGGTGTTAGCTTGTTTCTTCAAATATACAATTCGACCTCGAAGCTGTCATGTCTCCTATTTCTCATGTAGGTTGTCATTAACTTGCTTCGAGGTCGAATTCCTTTTTTTTGTTACAAGTCGAAGAAAACGGGAGCTAAAACTGCCACCAGTGTCTCTTCTTTGGTGCTTCGGTAGCCTCTATGCCCTGCTGTCTGGCTTCGTTTAGCAAGTGCCGGTATGACACGTGGTCGTGTATCATGTGATATATTTGCCCCCAGTCGGGCAGACCTCCCAAATTGCGGTCGTCAATAAAGATGTCTGCCTTTATTTTGCGTGAGAAGTGGTTGTTGTATTCTACCATCTCTTCCGGGTAGTCCTTGTTTACGGCGTAGAATTCTACACCGCGTTTCTTGCACCAGTTCACTGCGTCTTCCAACAGCTGACCTTCGCGCACACTCCACAGAATCAGCCGGTGGTGCTCCTTGATGAGCATGCGTAGGGTATCTGTTGCAAAGGGCACTTCTTCGCCAATTTCTGGATATCGGTGTTCAACAATCGTTCCGTCAAAGTCTACGGCAATTATCATAGCGTATCTTCGTTCTTGTTAGTAAGGATAAATAGATGTAGCGCGTTATTTAGGCACACCCGTCAAGCGCATGTTAGCGCTTGATGGATGTGTCGTTCTTGTCGCCATAGTGGCTTTCGGCATAGTTACCGTAGCTGCCATAGGAACCGTAAGAACCATAGCTGCCGTACTTGCCATAGTGACCATAGCGGCCGTAGCGGCCATACTTTCCGTAACGTCCATAGCCATAGTAGTAGCCGTATTTCTTCTTTGACATGTCGATGCCATTGATAACTACCGACATGTTGGGCAGCTTCTTCTCTGCGGCGAGACCGTTAATGAGGTTGAAGCTCTCCTTTGGTGTATAGTCGGCACGGCACATGTAGATGGTCGCATCAGCAACGCGGCCAATCTGCAGGGTATCTGTAACCAGACCAACAGGTGCGGTATCTATCAGCACGTAGTCGTATTTCTCTTTCAGGATGTCAATTACCTTGTCCAGTGAAGTACGTGCAACCAATTCCGATGGGTTAGGTGGAATGGGGCCGGCCATAAGCAATTCGAGGTTGTTGTTGATGCCCGAAGGCAGAATCTGACTTTTGACATCTTCCCACGTAGGGTCATCCTTTATTAAAATAGGTGTAATACCATGTTGGTGGTCGTTAATCTCGAAGAGTTCGGCCAGGCGGGGCTTGCGGATATCAAGTCCCACAAGGATTACTTTCTTGCCTAACAGGGCAAAGCTGACGGCAAGGTTGGCAGCATTGAAAGTTTTGCCTTCGCCCGATGTGCTGGAAGTGAACATGATGACCTTTTCGCCTTCCTTCATCATGAACTGCAGGTTGGTACGCATGCTGCGGAATATTTCTTCCATTTGGTTGTTCTGGTTTTCATGTACAACAATGTCGGCTTTGGTCTTCGCTGTGTCGCTGGCAACGGCAACATCTGCGAGGATGGGCAGCTTTGTGAGCTTGGCAACATCGTCGTGGCCTTCAATCTTGTAGCGGAAGAAGCTGATGAGGAATAGAACCAGTGCAGGGATAATGAGACCTAAGATAAGTGCTGCCAGCATGATGATGGAGGACTTTGGGCTGATTTTGCCTGCAAAGGCAGGGTCATCGAGCAGCTTACCTTTGTCGGCTGTAGCTGCCAGTGAGATGGAGTTCTCTTCACGTTTTTGGAGCAGCATCAGGTACAAGCCCGATTTCACTTCCTGCTGGCGGCCTATCTGCGTCAGCATGCGCTCTTGTTCAGGCGATGCTCCAACCTGTCCGGCGTATCTTCCGTATTGGGCTGCCACGCCGCTGCGCTGAATCTGCAAGCCGCGTCTGGCCTGTGTCATGGCACGGTTGATACTGTTGTTCAGGTCGTCCAACTGCGAAGTAAGCGGAGTTACGGTAGGCGACGACTCTGATGCACTGCGCAACAGGCGGTTGCGTTCGAGGGCTATCTCATTATATTTGTTAATCAGACCATTGACCGTAGGGTCGGAGATACCAACATTGGCGGGTAGTGTCTGGTATTTCTCGCCACTCTTCATGCTCTCCTCAACGCTGTTGATTAAGGCAACCTGTGTGTTGGCTTCCGTCAGTTTCTGACTGTACTCATTCTGTCCGGCCAGCGCCTGCTCGGCATTCATCTGCAACTGAACCATGTTGTTGCGCTTCTTGTAGCTTTCCAACTGGCCCTCAGTGTTACCCAATTCGGCATTGATTTTCTCCAAACGGCCATTAATGAACTCTTCCGTACGGACGGCAATTTCGTTCTTGTCCTCGTTGGCCTGGCGATTGTAGCAAATGGCCAGCTGCTTCAGGTAGTCCATGGCGCGCTGGGGAATCTCATCGGTCAGCGTGAGCTGAGCGATGCTTGTGGTCTTTGAGGTTTGGCTTATAAGGAGTGAGCCTACATATTTATAAGAAGCTCTTTTGGGGGAGGTGATATTTACGTTCAAAACTGAGCCATCGACCATGGGAATGGCACCGTTGCTGTTGAAGCTGATGATGCCGGCACGTGTGCCGATGGTGGCGGGCATGCTCTGGAAGGTCTTGTCAATGTTGTACTCCTTGTTGCCGGCATAGTAGGTGCTGGTGACATGGTAACCGTTGCCCTCGCGTACAATGCGCAGTGCGATGGGATTGTCGAGCTTCTCCAGGTGAGCCGGGTCAATGTCTACATTGATGGGCTGGTTCTGGTAGAGCAGTTTCTTACTGACCCGTCCCTCAGAGCTGTAGGTGATGTACAGCTTCAGGTCGCGCACGGCTTGCTCGGCCAATGAACGCGAGGAGAGGATTTCCATCTCGTTGTCAAGGCCGTTAGAATTCGATATCATGCCCAGCGTGTTGGTGTTCATGATACTGTTGCTTCTCCGGCCGCTGTTGTCGTCGTCCTTAATCAGCAGCTTCACTGTTGCCTGATAGCGAGGCGTCGCGTAGCGAAGGTAAATTGCAGCCAAGCCGAGGCAAATGATGAGAGAAAGCACGAACCACTTCCAGTTGAGGATAACCGTCGTGTAAATGGTTTGGAAGTCAAAAGCCGATTTTTCTTCTTGCTCTTGAATGTTTTCCTGTTCTAAGTTTTTATTTTCTTCCATTATTGCATGTATTATTTATTTCCTTATTTCTTTATTTTTTTGTTTGTTCACTTTCCTTCTGCCAGACGCAACAGGTATTTGCCATAGTCGTTCTTCTCCATAGGCTGTGCAACTGCTTTCAGCTCATCGGTGGTAATCCATCCTTTCTTGTAGGCTATCTCTTCGAGGCATGCCACCTTCAGTCCCTGCCTCTTTTCTATCACTTCTATGAACGTGCTGGCTTCGCTGAGGCTGTCGTGCGTACCGGTGTCCAGCCAAGCAAAACCGCGCTGCAAGGTCTCAACCCTCAGTTGCTTACGCCGGAGATACTCCTGATTAACAGTCGTAATCTCAAGCTCACCCCGGGCACTGGGCTTGATATTCTTGGCTATTTCGACAACGCTGTTCGGATAGAAATACAGTCCTACTACCGCATAATTGCTCTTTGGGCAGGTCGGTTTCTCCTCAATGCTCAGACAGTTGCCCTCTGCATCGAATTCTGCTACGCCGTAACGTTCCGGGTCGTTGACATAGTAACCGAACACAGTGGCCTTGTCCTGCTGTTCAGCGTGGGCTACACTCGACTTCAGGAGGGCCGAGAAGCCGGAACCGTAGAAGATATTGTCGCCCAGAACAAGGCATACACTGTCGGTCCCGATGAATTTCTCGCCGATGATGAATGCCTGGGCGAGACCGTCGGGACTTGGCTGTTCGGCGTATTCAAAATGTACGCCGAGTTCGTGGCCATCGCCCAAGAGGCGGCGAAACCCAGGCAAGTCGAAGGGAGTTGAGATAATCAGAATGTCGCGTATGCCGGCAAGCATCAACACCGATACGGGATAATAAATCATTGGCTTGTCGAAGATGGGTATCAACTGCTTGCTGATGCCTTTGGTAATAGGGTAGAGGCGTGTGCCGGAACCACCTGCTAATACGATTCCTTTCATATCTTTAATTTCTTTGAAGTTTCATAGCTAATTGTGCGTTTCTGTCTTCATGATGTTGACAATTACAAGCTCTTAGCTCTAAATTCCCATAAAGCAGTATGCTAAATTTAACTCCTAATTTTATTATTAAATAACTCCGAACCGCTTTGGCTCTCCTGCGAGCGCGCTTGTGAGCCATTCCGATATCTTTGTTTATTTTAACTTTAATTCGCGCGCAAAGTTAATAAAAAAAGAGGAAAGCCGAAAGAGAAAAAGGAAAATAATGTAAATAAAATGTTGTTTTGTAACTTCAGAGCTTCCGATAGAGGAAAAACAGGGCCTAAAAGCGATGCCGAGAGGCTTGGTCGAAGTCTTCCGGCGATGTTTCTCCCTGCATTTGGAAACACAGAAACATAAGGTTAATAAGTGATTTGTTTTGAGGTGTTGCAAGATCAGGTGTACCTGCTGTATTCAGAAAGAATTTCCTGCCCCTGATTGTGGAGTGAAACGTAGCCGCCCCGAATTTTCTTCTACGCTTTTATAGTTGCTGAGTGACCTGTACTGAATAAGTTGACAGTTTACATCAAGCAAAAAAAGTAAAAAGTCATGAAACAGTACAATGAAATCGAAAAACTGGAGTTATTACGTCGGTACCTCACGAGTGGGCTGTCGATACGCGCCTTTTCCGCGAGTGTCGGCATTCCCGTGTCGACATTCTTCGGATACCTCCGCGCGTACGGCCACCCCGACACCTCATCAATTCCCTTTCTTATGAAACACGAAGAACTGCCAACCACGCTCGATGAGCTTCGCGCCCAGCTGCTCGAGGAGTGCAAGGCGCATGAAGCAGAACTGAAGCGCCTGAAGAAGGAACTGGCCCAGGAGAAACTCCGCTGCCTGGCCAATTCCACGATGATAGACCTGGCCGAGAAGAAGTTCAACATCCGTATCCGAAAAAAATCCGATGCCGGGTAATCACTGCCCTGTCTCAGAGCGGGGAGCCGGAGCCGTTCCGCGGCCGGGTCTCCTTCCTCTGCGATTATCTTGGCATCAGCAGACAAGGGTACTACAGGCACTCCGACCGCTCTGAAGAGCTGAACGTGCTGCAGACCAGCATCGTCCTCTATGCGATGGAACTGCTCAAGGACATGCCCCGTGCCGGCATGCGCGA
>FZRE01000006.1 GCA_900199655.1 Prevotellaceae bacterium KH2P17 | reverse complement strand
GACGCCAAGGAGCGCCCCATCCTTTTGGAAATCATCGAAGACCGCCATGACAGGAAGTCAATCGTCATGGCCTCTCAACTCCCTGTGGAAAACTGGTATGATGCCATCGGTGACCAGGCTGTCGCCGATGCCGTGCTTGACAGGATCGTACACTCATCACACCGCATCGAACTCTTCGGCGAAAGCATCCGCAAGATGAAGGCTAAGAAGTAAACAGGGCAAAATAAAAATGACCCCGCCAGTCAGGACTTTAGAGGGGGCAAAATAAAAAAGTTTTCAGGGGGCAACGTCGCTTTGCCCTCGGGGGTCAAACGCGCTCGGCTTTTCCACCGTATAAGAGCGGTCAAGGATATTCACGGATGCTCCTTGGCTGTTTAGCTTTTCCTTCGTTGTCAGGCGAAAGGCATTGACGACGGTTCCGTCGGAGGTCTTCAATACCACACGTATCTTAGAGAACACATGCCTGAACGACAGCGTTCCGAGGTCTTGGTCAAGACTTGTAATCACATCCGACACGCATTGCATGGGGTCTGTGGTGTTATTCTGCCCTACCGTGAATGTGGAGAGGTCGTTTCCTGCCGTCACATATGGTGTAGAGCCGATATAGAAGAGAATCCTGCATCCACGCTTGCCTCTCACGGTAATCTTGCCACCGCTGACGGTCAGTTCCTGACGAGGGGCTACCACCTTGTTGGTCGCAGGGTCAAAGACAATGGCATACACCGTCTTGCCCTCCAAGTTCACGGTGTTATATACTGTGGCGCGTGTGCGCGCTGTTTGTGGCACAGCCTTGTCCTCCGTTACTGAGGTTTCCACCTCCATGCCCATGAAGGTATGCCTCTCTGTCATTGGTCGTGCTGCCATGCCACGTGTGAATACAGAATCGTTCTGCGCCTCGCCCACGGAGTAGGTGAGTGTCAGGTCCAAGCCCTCAAACTCATTGGCGGTTTTAGGTGTGGTCACGTTATCGTCGTTTCCGCATGAAGCCATGCCGAATATCACCACCATACCTGCAAGCACGGCCTTGGCTGTCTTGATAAATTTCTTTTTATTCATAGTTCTCTGCAATCAGTTATTACTTAAAAGCCAAAAGGTGCTTCTTCTTCGTCCTCTTCGTCTTCATACTCATCTTGAACCTGTGGTTCATGCTGCGTGCTCAACGCCTGTAACAGTTGTTCGCCATGCAGGTGTATCACTTCCATCTCGGGAGCAATGTAAAATTTCTTTCTTTCCATTTGTTTATAGTTCATTATTGATTCTTGATTTATAACTCTTTCTTGGGTAAATAGGCTGTGGTTAAAACTTCCTTAAACCTATCCTTGTGACTTGGCCAACGGGCACGACAAAACAGGCAACGGAATCTCTTGCGAGTCCCTTGCCCAAAGGCATTGCGCCGTTTTTCACGCGCGCGTATAATAAGATGTTTGTGTAAGAAGTTACGCCAGTAGCGCCTGAGAGAGAGAGAGAGAGAGAGAGAGAGAGAGAGAGAGAGAGAGAGAGAGAGTAACAAATTATTTGGAACTGCCAAATAATCCGACGACAAAATCACAGGAAAATCTTGTTTTTCCTGCGCCACGCATACACCTTTATTATATAAGGAAAGATGCCGCTGATAGCCGTTGCCCTCTAATCCGTTCACTTAGTGATAGTTATAATCGGGTGCAAAGATAGTTAAAGTTTCCGAAACTTGCAAGGAAAAACGGAATTAGATGTGGAAATGGAGTGCAAACGAATGCACATTTGCCACATCGCAAATGTATTCTTCTTATGTCATTGAGGTAGTATGTAGGCATTTCGTAGTAATGAGAATTGCTATTTCCCGACTACACGTCAATCCTTTCTCTTTCACCGCTTTAACTCTTATTGTAGTAATGTAGTAAGATATAATCGGTGAAAGAAAAAGGAAATATATCCATCAGTTCTTGGTATTACCCAATAGGCAGATTGGCGTTACAATGGCAGCCTCTGTCTGCAATCTTCTACTGATGTACTTTCTGAACAAATGCGCTTCCGTGCTGTCCAACAGAAAGGACAGGGCGATGATAGCAGGGAGCGGATAGAGTGGTGCATAACCTTTGCGTTGTCCGTTGATTATGACTTCCTCCTCACCTGCACCCCTTTCATTGGGATGCAGGTCGGAAGTTTTCATTATCGTCTGAAGCCTATAATTGAGCTTTCTCCATGTAACACCGAAGAATCTCACAAGTTCTCCCTCCGTCATGGCTATCTCACCTTTTCCCTTACGGACAACCTGCATATTCCTGCCCCAATCAAAGTAACTGCGATGATTGTACGTGCTATTTTTGCTCTTTGAATTTTTGCTTGCCCTCATGCTGTTTCCTCCATTTTACAGATTGATACCTCCGAAGGTTCACAAACCTCTCTCTCCGCTAATAGGCTTCAAAAGGACTTCACAAAGGTTGTCATTTTAGCCTTCGAAATTTAGCTAATCGTTGTAAAATCAAGGTTTTACAACGATTTTTCTTTGTATATACCTCCATTGCCTGACGGCATAACCCTATGTTTTGACGGTCATCTTTCGGTCAATTTCTGCTACACATTCTGCTACACAAAAATTGCAGCAGCAAAAAATGTAGCAGTGACGGTATTCTGAATACCATATTGACGGCATCAACTCTTTCTTTTTCAACGTATTAAGTATTAACTTTGCAGCCGAGTGCTACACAAAAGAAAGATGCATTATGAGAACAAATTTCAAGGTGTCCTTCTACCTACGCTCAAACTATGAGAACAAAGAAGGTAAGTCGCCTGTTATGCTCCGGGTATTCCTTAACGGAGAGATGGCTAATTTCGGATCTACGAAAATCTTCGTGGACAAGACTGTATGGAACAATGCCACAAGCCGGCTCAAAGGCCGGACGGCTGAAGCCTTATCCGCCAATGCCGCATTGGACTCTATTTCTGCTACACTGAATAACATCTATCACAAATTTGAGGATGATTCCTCCCTGTCATTGGAGAAAATCCGCTCGTTTTTTGTGGGGAAAGACAGGGAGTACACAACTTTTCTCCCTGTATTCGACAGGTTCAACGAAGATGTCAGACAGCGTGTAGGACATACCATCAGCAAGGACAGCCTTCAGAAATACAGCGTTTTAAGAAGACATTTCGCAGAGTTCCTTGTCTATAAGCATGGAAGGAAGGATATAGGACTCACAGAGTTCACGCCATCCGTAGTACAGGATTTTGAGTTGTATCTGAGCACGGTGGCAGGCTGCGCTTACAATACGTCTGTCAAGAAAATGAAGGCACTCAAGACCGTAACCATCTATGCGCAAAAACGTGGCTATCTTCTTCACGATCCCTTCCTCAACCATCGTTTCCATTTGGAGCCTGTCAATCGCGGCTTTCTCACGGACGAGGAAATCATGAGGATAGCCAACAAAGACCTGGATATCCACCGCTTAGAACTGGTAAGGGACGTTTTCATCTTCTCCTGCTTTACAGGTCTGGCATATATCGACGTGTCCAATCTCACGCCAGACAACATCGTTACGCTCGATGACAAGCAGTGGATTATGACCAAAAGACAGAAAACCAGCGTGGAGACAAATGTGCTGCTTCTTGACATTCCCAAGGCTATCATCGCCAAGTACAGCCACAAGACCTATCGAGACGGCAAACTCTTTCCCATATTAACGAATCAGAAAACCAACGCATATTTGAAGGAAATTGCCGATATTTGTGGCATCAAGAAAAACTTGACCTTCCATCTTGCCCGCCATACATTTGCCACGATGTCACTGAGCAAGGGCGTTCCGATGGAAAGCGTGTCTAAGATGCTGGGGCATACCAACATCAAGACCACACAAATCTATGCCCGCATCACCAACAAGAAGATAGAACATGACATGGAGCAACTTTCTGGCAAGCTCGACAAGTTCAACAAGGCGATGGGAATCCGATAACAAATAAAGTATAACAACCCTAAAATAAAAGATTTATGGAAACGACAAAGAAAGAACTTTCCTACTTCCGTCTGAAGTTGGAGAACTACCTCAGTGAGCATTTCCCTGAAATGCTGAGTGACAAGCCGTTCATAACGGCAAGAGCCGATGAAGCCCTTACTACTTACTGCGATGCAGTGGCGCAAGGTTTCTCGCATTCGGAAGCGGAGACAATGGCAAGCGAGGTGCTGCATCGAGGGTTGCATTTTTCCAAGTACGACACGCTTGTTTCCGTGTTGGAGAATGAGTTTGAGAAGGAACTGCCCTCTCCGCTTCCCGAAAGGCTTTCCCCGATACTTCTGAAGAACAAGGCTGTGCAAAGCGTTTTCGACAAGTATGAACTGACGGACGACTTCAGTGCGAGTCCGGAGTATGAGAAACTATACACCGAGCTGACAGGGACAATCGTTCTGCTCATCGAGGTCAATGGTCTGCCAACGATAGGCGGTGAGAGCATAACTTGATGTAACACCATCGGGAGCTTTTGTAGTGTCAAGAGCCAAGATACACGCTCCACTCCACACGCCAAGAGTTCTGCAAACACTTGTCTTTGTGTAGTCTGCGCATCTTGTTATCGCTCTTGAACTATTAAAAGCCCCGATTATGAATACAATCATCATGAATCAAGACGTTCACACTCCAGCCTTCATCAAGGCAGACACATCGAACAAGACCGACAGGAACAGACAGCAGCCTACTTCTCCCAAGCAAGTCCAGCGCTTCGGTTGGACACGCTTCATCGAACCCGTCCTTCTGCTTTCCCTTGTCATCGGTGCAGTTTACCTTATCTCAAAGATGGTAACCCCGCAAGTCGTAACTGCCGTGTCAGTCATTGCAGGTTTTCTGATACTGCGCTTTATAGTCCGGGTAATCCTGAAAGTGACATTCACGCTTCTGAGCTTTCTGTTCTGGCTGGCGATACTCTGCGCCATACTGATCTGCGTGCTTTGAGAAGCACGCTCCTATAAAACTTTTACACTATTTCATGAGGTGGTTATCTCGCATTTTGCAGATAGCCACCTTTTTTGTTTTCCGTTTCAAGCGTTGCACTTTCGCTTCTCTTCCACGGCTCCACAATATGCGATGTCGCAAGACGGGCTGTTCCCTTTTTATCCGCAAAGGTAGTACGGGGTATTGTGGCTTTCCCAAGGTCGGTGCCTTCGGTTTGTCTGAAAAATCTCCATCCCTGCGGGTAGTATTTTTCGCCAAAACCTTGTGCAAGCCTTCCCCCGCTACCTCGTGTATTGCTACAAAAAGGAATCAGCATACTCCGATCTTTGGACGCATAAAAAAAATGTCGCTATGGATAAGCAGAAAGTAAACATAACATCTTCGATGAAGAAAAAAGGATATAGCTCCTCCTCTCATTACCGCATTAACTCTGTGGTTGGACAAAGTGAGCAAGTGTTGGCAACCAAGTTCGTGCAATGGGACGTGAACCCATTGGAGAGCCTTTCAAACAGCAAGGTGTACCTCCTGCGTGCGAAACTCAATCGTGGCGAGCGTATGAGCCGTGAGGACGAGTTGTTGAGAGCTTTGCTCGAAAAAAAGGACTGGCTATGTGAAGCCGTGAACTCAAACACCTACTTCCGTACAGCCGTTCCCTTGCAAGGTTGGCGATTTGACTTTTTCGATGTGCTGAAAAAATACATTGTCAGTCAGTATGGAAGGTGGGCAGAGTATTACGCACCCGACAGAACGAGCCTAAGAGCCTACCTATATGGACGCATCAATCAGATTGTGGAAATTCCAAAACAATAAACGCTATGCAGAAATTCAGTTTTTACCAAGACAGAAAGGTTACTTGTTGGGAGCGCACCCGATTTGAAGTACAAGCCGAGAACTACGAGGAAGCCGTCGCCATTGTCAAGTCGTGGCAGGGAAAGGACGTGCTTTGCCTTGAAGATGACAAGGTGGTTTTCATCACAGACGGAGAAACCTTGTATGAAACAGCCGAAAGCATGCCCATAGAGGACAATCAAGGACAGCCCACAATAGAGGTGTTCGGAGAGTATGGGGAAGACATCATCGACAACAAGCCCGATGTGTCAGTCAGATAAGAAACAAAACAATAAGCAAAGATATGAAAAGAGCAGAAAAAGTGACCGATACTATTTTGGTCAGGGCATACACGAACAGCGAATGGGACAGATGCGACTTTGCCATTGTCCATTGTGGAGAAGTGTGGAGGAACATCATACGGAAAAGAATGGAAGCGATACAGACCATTTCGGAGGACAGCGAACTATGCTCGGTCCGCTACTATGGCGCATCAGTGGATTTTTTCCAAACGGAAGATGAGGACATCTTGAAACTCTTGGAGCAGGAGGATTGGACATTTATCGAAATGGACGAGGACGAGGAAAGGACACTTGCCACTCCCGAAAACAGACTTGACACCTACCGCCTTTCCATTTTCCCGAAAGGAGGATTTATGTACTCCGCATTCGGCAAGCACACGGGCGAGGAATTTTGGACGGAGGAACTGACCCTTGCAGACATTGCCGACAGATAAGAAAAAAGAAACATAAACGATTAAAGCAACATACAATGAAAGGAACAGAACATTTCACACGCACGATAGCCGAATATCTCAATCAGCGTGCAGCGACAGACCCCTTGTTTGCCCCCAACTTGATGAAGCCTAACAAGAGCATTGAGGAGTGTGTAACCTACATACTTAACCAAGTGCAGAAAAGTGGCTGCAACGGATTTGACGATGATGAAATCTACTCTATGGCAGTACACTATTATGACGAGGATGAGATAGAGGTGGGAAAGGCGACCGACTGCCAAGTAATGGTAAACCACGTTGTGGAACTCACGGAGGAGGAGAAAGCCGAAGCACGCAAGCAAGCCATTGCGCAATATCAGCGTGAGGAACTTGCCAAGATACAGAGCCGTAACGCACGAGTGAAGAAGACCGAGAATAAAGCAATCCAAGTACAGCAATCTCTATTCGATTTTTAACCCTTAAACAGCAGAAACAATGGATTTGAGCGAAGCACGCATCTATGTAGGCACTTATGCCAAGTACAACAATGGCTCGTTGCAGGGCGAGTGGGTGGAACTTTCCGACTTCTACGACTTGGACGATTTCTTGGAGCGTTGTGCTGAGATACACGAGGATGAAGACCATCCCGAATATATGTTCCAATCGTGGGAGGCTATCCCCGATTGTCTGATAGACGAAGGACATTTGGACGAAGCCTTCTTTTGTCTGAGGGATGAAATGGACAGACTGCACGGCAAGGAGCAAGAAGCCTTCTGGGTATGGGCAGAGGGAGAAAGTATTAACCTCACGCAAGACGCCTACGACCTTGTAAAATCATTCCAATGTGCCTATATGGGCAGTTATGCGAGCAAGGAGGATTTCGCAGAGGACTTTGTGAAGTTGGAAATGGAATTACCCGAATTTGCATTGATATACTTTGACTTCTCCAAATACGCTGACGACCTTTTCTGTACGGACTTTTGGTATGAGGACGGCTATGTATTTCGCAACGAGTAAAACAAGGAGGACAGAAAATGAAACCAAGAAATAAGTTTGAGAAGGCTATACTTGCCGAGAGCAAGCACCTTCGCCCGATAACCAAGACACAAACCAAATGGGCTTTCCGTGAGTGCATAAGCCACTTTGCCTACCGACTGCCCAAAGGTCGCACAACGTGTATGGACTGCGGACATAGTTGGGTGATGGACAAACCCAAAGAAACCTGCACCTGCCCCCATTGCAGGGCAAAGTTGCAGGTCAGGGAAACCTTTGAGCGCAAATTGCAGCAGAAGCACTACTTCACGATACTTACCGCTTATGGAGAGTATCAAGTGCTGCGAATGTTCCTCCTCGTGGCAGGAATGGAGAAAGGCTGCAAGGCTGAATATCATGCGCTTGAAATCGGGCAGTATTGGTGGAACGCTGAGGGAAGGAAAGCCATAGTCGCCATTCCACGCACGTTGGGTTGGTATGTCGATACATTTTCGTTCTATACCCCTATGGCAATCCGCAACGACAACGATGCCTACCGATATGCTGCCACTTCCCCGATATATCCGAAGTTCAAGGCATCGGACACCCTGCGCAGGAATGGCTTTGAGGACAATTTCTATGGCATAGAGCCAACAACGCTGATACCTGCGTTGCTCACGGACAGCCGTGCCGAAACATTGATGAAGTCGGGACGTACAGACCACCTGCGCTATTTTCTTGGAAAAAGAAGAGCGTTTGACGAGTATTGGCAGTCCTATAAGATTGCAGTCCGCAACGGCTACGAGATAACCGACATTTCCCTTTGGTGCGACTATGTGGACATGCTCCGCAGATTGGATAAGGACACACACAGCCCGAAGTACCTTTGTCCTGCCGACCTTAAAGCCGAGCACGACCGCAGACATACGGAACTCAACAGACAAAGGGAAAGGGAGGAGATTGCAGAGAAACAGCAAAAGGCGATGGAAGATGAAAAGCGTTTCCAAGAACTCAAATCCAAGTTCTTCGGTATATCATTCACGGACGGAACAATCCAAGTCCACGTATTAGAGAGCGTGCAGGAACATTTGGAAGAAGGTGTATCAATGCACCATTGCGTATTCTCTAATGCATATTACCTCAAGGAGGACTCCCTTATCCTTTCTGCTACCATTGAAGGCAAACGAATAGAGACGATTGAGGTATCACTGAAAACTTTGGAGGTGGTGCAAAGTCGTGGAGTGTGCAACAAGAACACGGAATACCACGAGCAGATAGTGAATCTTGTCAATGCCAACCGAAGGCTCATCAGCCAACGAATGAAGGCAACGGCATAAAAATAGCGGAGCGATACCCACAAGTTATCACTCCGCTTTCAAATAAAATCACGGTAAATCCTCTTCCTCAGTACTACTACCTGACGGTTTCGTTTTCTTCGCCGGTGCTTCCACACGCTCATAACTTACGCCCGAGAGCGTGAAATACTTGCGCGAAGGCGAAAGACGCACGACTGGCTTGGTGATGTGGATGTTGGGGTTGAACTCCGTCTTGCCCTTCTCCACGATTTTGCTCTGGAAGGATGGCGTGAGCGTACCGATGTCGCCAAATTCCACGATGTCTCCGTTTTCCACATGGCGTTTCGCAATTTCAGCGGCAAGGCGGAGCACAGCCTCCACCTCTGCGCCTGTGAATGTCGTTGCGTGTCCCACTTCGTCGCAAAAACTGCGGTGGTCAATACGCTTGCGCCCTGTGGGGCGTGCCTGAAGCACGGTCTTCCCCGCCATCGCTCCGATGGTTGCCTTACGCTCGGTAAGCGTGTAGGCTAATGGTCTGTTTGCCATAGTTGTTTGATATTTAGTTTTGCTCCTCTTTTTTGATGCTTCGCCACCAGTCAAGGTGAGGGGCTTTCCCTTGTCGGCTGGCATGTTCTTAGGTTTTCAACGGTAAATATACGAAAATATGACATCATTTCCAACTAAATATGACATCATATTTGAGAGAAAATGACATCATATATAACTATTTATCTTCCTTTATGTTTCTGCTTTTTCTTAGCTTGCCGAATTTCAAATTTCCGTTCTCTATCCTCTTCTCTTTGGTGTCTTGCCAAAGCCTTTTTCATCTTGTGGTCTTGCTCTTGCTGTTTTTTCAGTTCTTCCTGCGCCTTACTGTAAACATACTTGTAATTAGAGGATTTCATAGTTTTTTGCGCTAATTTCTGTTGCTTCTTGAAACTAACCTTGTACTTTTTCTGCCTTTCCTCAACTGTTGGCACCGTGTAATGTAGCCGCTGCCAGTCGAGATTCTCCAAAAACATAACAATATCGGAAGTGGTAGGCTCGGAAGTTCCGATTACCTCACGAGCTACAGAGTAAGTACCCTCATAGAATGACTCGAAAAGAGCAATCCAAAATGGTTCATCATAGACAATTGAGACAATGTGCTCGTTGCCATTAAATTCTGTTACTGTTGCCATATTCCATCTAAACAATTAATAATTCAATACGCAAGCAGTACCTCACACAACGGTTAGGGCTGCCCTATACTGATGTCAAGAAGCGTTGTGGGAACATTTTCCCTAAAAAGCACTTCTCCGTACCCCCTTATTGGGAGCATACAAGCCTATGGTCATCAAACCATATTAACTGTTTAGTTAGAAACTTCCGCTGATATTTTCTGATAGTAACAGAAGCTAACCCGTCTTGGCTGACATGTTCGGTTGCAAAGATAATAAAAATTTCTATACCATCATATAATATTGGAGAAAAAGAATGGTGTTTACTGCCATATAGTATACATACAATACAGAGACCTATTTAAAATTCAGACCTTTTACTCTATCAAGGTACATAAAATATCACAAACTCCACCTGTCTTCGTTTTACCAATCCATTCAAGACCTTGCCCTTGTATCGGCAGAACGAGACATACTCCCGATAGAAGTTCCTGTCTCCAGCCTCTATCTTTCGCAGCAGCCGGCTCTTAGAGTGCTTGCCATAGCCGAGCAGTCGTCCCACGCCCACATTGTAGGCAAGCAAGGTCAGCAGCAGGGCATCTTTGCCATAGCCTTTGAAGTGTTCAAAGCATTTCCAAAGATCGGCACGAAGCAGGGAGTCCGCCTGCCGTTCTGTCATGTTTGCCGTGAAGTGCTCACCCGGCTGCAACTGATGACCATAGCCGACGTATGGATAATGCTTCCAGCCGTGCAGTCCCTCAAAGTATTTTACGACAATTATTATGAATACAACTTTATTATGGAAAGTCTTTTTCTAATTCCAATTGAAAATACGAATATCCACGTAATATGAATTTCTCTACTTTACATTATAACTTTCCATATATAAATACGGTCTAATAATATATGTTCAATCATAAATATTAGACCTATGGAACAACAGGAAATTCAAACATTAATCAACAGATGTGTTGATTATCTTTCCGCGAGAGGTTATACACCAAATCGCATCAAGGAAATCCAACGATTATGGACAAGTGGAATTGTAAAGTTCATGAACAATTCTGGTAAATCAGTATATACTTCTGATGTTGGTGAATTGTTCGTGCAAGAACTTATTGCCAGTGAGCCTACGAGGCCTGTACTTAAAGAGAAACTTCTCAGTATAAGGATACTGAATGACATGCTTGAAAACGGAGAAATCCGAAGAAGGAATTGGTGCCACGTTCAGTATGAACTGAAAGGTTTTCTCACCACGGAAATGGAAAAATATCTCAGCCATCTCAAGGAACTGCGTAGAAGCCCTAAAACATTAGGTGACTACAGAAGAATTCTTAGCGGCTTTCAGAAACATCTGCAAAATCGTGGGCTTTCACGGATTGAAGAAATAGACGAAGCTTCGATTACCTCCTTTGTCACCGCATATCCTTCAAACAAGCCACAGGTCTTTCACTCCGTAAAAACCCTTTTCCTTTATTGGATTTCTGAACACATCATCAATCCGACGTGGCTGGATTTCTTTAAGAATTACAAGGTCAAGCAAAAGGAACGTGTATACTCATTCTACACCACAGACGAAGTTCGTTTAGTGGAACAGTCTGTAAAAAGGAGCAGTTCTGTCGGAAAACGGAACTATGCCATCCTACTTTTGGCTTCACGGCTGGGGCTAAGAGCCCACGATATTGCCAATGTTAAATTCTCAGATATAGATTGGGAAAAGAACCTAATTACAATAATCACCCAAAAGACCGGCAGGAAAGTGGAATTGCCCCTGCTTGTCGATGTGGGGAATGCCATAATTGAATATTTACGATACGGAAGGAAGAAGTCCAATGAGGAAGTGGTGTTCCTATCTTGCCATCCGCCATTTGAAAAACTATGCGGAAGTACTATCGGATGTATCATTTCAAAAATAATATGCAGATCCGGTGTCGAAATCAACGGACGCCATCACGGATCCCATTGTCTTCGGCATTCCCTCGCGACAGCCATGCTGGCAGACGGTTCCTCTATTCCCGTAATATCTGAGTCACTTGGGCATAGAAACAGCCAGTCAACCATGTCATATATTAATGTGGATATTCAATCTATGAGGAAATGTTCTCTTCCGGTTCCTTCAATATCGGACAGTTTTTATATGCAGAAAGGAGGATATTTTTATGACTAAACAAGTTGAATACAAGAGCGTTTTAGCTCCATACATGGACATTATGCTGAACGTCAGGTTCTCCTTTGGATATTCAGCCCAACAAATGAAATACATATTGAAAGAATTTGATGATTTTGCCATTGGCTGGGATTTACGGAACCCCTGTATAAGTGAAGAAATGATAAAGGAGTGGCGAAAGGGCAGAGTAAATGATAGTGAAACCACCATTTACCATAAATTCTGCGTTTGGAGAGAGCTGGCAATACTTATGGGGCGGCACGGCTGTGAATGCAATATCCCGAGATTGCCGAGATACAAGCCGTCAAGTTTCACTCCTTACATATATAGCAAAGAGGAAATGAAGAGGATATTTGAGGAGTCTGACAAACTCGGGAATGGCAAAAACTATATAAATGCGGCATTGATGGCAATACCTGTCATACTGAGGTTACTATATAGCACCGGGATGAGAGTGTCAGAAGCGACAACACTCAAAAACGAGGATGTCTTTCTTGACAGGCATTATATCCATCTCCGAAAAACAAAGAACGGTCATGAAAGACTTGTGCCTCTTGGAGATGATATGATCGTAGAACTACGGCGGTATGAGACGTTCAGGAATAGAATACCGGTCAATAAGATTACCGGTTCCGGCAATTCCTATTTTATAAAGCTGGATGGTCTCCCAGTCAGATCCTATTCTGTCAGATTTTATTTCAGGGCAATACTTGACAGGTGCGATATAAAGTTTGTCGGCGACA
The DNA here is from genome assembly GCA_900199655.1 of Prevotellaceae bacterium KH2P17. Taxonomy (GTDB): domain Bacteria; phylum Bacteroidota; class Bacteroidia; order Bacteroidales; family Bacteroidaceae; genus Prevotella. Next base: position 157,185 of record FZRE01000006.1, on the reverse strand, counting down.
AAAAAGGGCCGCGCATACATGATTTGCGGCATACTTTCGCAGTACACGCCATGCTGCAAATGGTTCATCAAGGCATGGATCTCTACACATGTCTTCCCATACTGTCTGCCGCATTAGGGCATCGTACGTTAAGGTCGACGGAAAAATATGTGAGACTGACACAGGCGATGTATCCCGAGGTGGCACAGAAAAGTACGGGAATGGATGCCTTCATTTATAACGTAATACTCGATTGACGATGAGAACAGATACCGATTTTGCAAAACAACTTAGCAGATATTTATCAGAGTATCTGCCATATGAACGAAATGTCAGTCCTAATACAATCTTGTCGTACAGGAATGCTTTTGTTCAATATATTGAGTTTATGAGAGACAAGAAAGGAATAAAGGTGGAAAAACTCAGATTGGAAAACTTCACTAAGGACAACGTACTCTGCTTTCTTAATCATCTTACTGACGAGAAACATTGTTCCGCAAAGACAAGGAATCAGCGTCTGGCCGTTATGAAATCATTTTCAACATGGTTGCAATATGTTGAAGTCGGAAGAATGGAACTATGGCAGAAAATCCGTTCAATTCCGGCAATGAGGGATATGGAGCGCAAACTTAATTACTTGCCATTAGAAGGTGTTAAACTTTTGTTGGAACAGCCTGATGCGAACACGCCAAAAGGACAGAGGCACTTGGCGATATTGGCTCTAATGTATGAAACGGGAATGAGGGTACAGGAACTCGCAGACCTGACTGTAGACTCCGTCAGACTGGATGTTGAGCCATATACTATCCGAATTGTAGGCAAAGGGCGAAAAACCCGCATTGTCCCTCTGTTCAAGAGCATCGTGGACATACTCCGCATTTATTTAAAAAGCGAGCAGCATGTTTTGAAAAGTGCCTCCATTCAGCATCCTCTATTCTACAATACCCGAGGAGAAAGGCTTACAAGAGCGGGAATTACATATATTCTGAAGACATATTCGGATTTGGCAAGGAAGAAGAATAAAGAAATCATACCCGGGAGAATAAGCTGTCACATGCTTCGTCACAGCAAAGCGATGCATCTTCTGCAAGCAGGTGTAAATTTGGTATATATAAGAGATTTGTTGGGACATGTATCTATCGAAACAACCGAAATATATGCTCGTACAGATTCCAATGCGAAAAGAAAAGCACTTGAAAAAGTGTCATTGACCATAACATCAAACGATGCGAATAAGGCACAATGGGAAGGTAACGTAAGTCTTCTTCAATGGCTGAAAGGGTATGGTAAGTAATTATTATGGAAAGTCTAACTGTAAAGTTATATGTTCATATCATTAGATATCAATGGACTTCTCAGAAGACTTTCCATAATAAAGTTGTATTCATAATAATTGTTATGGAAAGATTTCCATAACGGCCACGGCACGCTCAAAAGGCGGCAAGTCCGCCAACCGCATCTTGCGCTGGGCAAGGATCGGCTGGCAGAACAGGCACACCATACAGAATAAGGCAAGGCGTTTAGCCGTTCGCATCGTTCAAGGCTTTGGTTACTACTATGGCGGATTTTTCCTTATCCTCCGCCTTTTCGTTGTTGAAACTGAAAGTCAGCTGCTGCATCTTACCGAAACTGTCCTCCACGTACACGTCAATCGTCTGGCGGTCGGTGGAGAGCGAGGTGTAATACAGGCGGAACACATCTTTCGTGATCGGATAGCGGTCGTTGGGTTTTAACACCGTCCCGTCGTCCATTTTCAGTGTTCCCTTGCCGTCGGGCTGGAAATATCGGATGGTGTAGCGTATGTCGGCAAATTCGCCCCCTCGTTTGAGGGTGCAGCGTATCTCCGCCGTCTGTCCCTTGACGATGTCCTTCTGAACGGGCATCGTCTCAACCGTGAACGGATAAGACTGCTCCACATCCAACTCCCTATCACAAGCAGATAAGCAAAACACGGCAAAGGCAAGCACGCCCATTACCCATATTGAACTTAAATTCTTCTTTTTCATTTTTCTTCTTGCTTAAAAATTAAACCTAAGCCCTGCCGAGAGTGCAGGACGGAAACGATGCACATCCGTACCGAACAACATCCGTCCCTGCCCTTTGAGCAGCAGGAGGACATTATCCGTCAGGAAGCACTCTAAGGAAAGATGCACGGCACCGCCATAGACGAAGCGCGAGCGGTCGAGCAATGTTGCCCCATCGGGCAGCAGCTTCTTGTCCTCGTTCAGTTCCTCGTAGCCACCCAAGGCGGATATGCCACCATAGAGAAACACGTTCTTGCCATTGTCGGAGAGTATCGGGTGCATATAGCCCAAGTGAAGCTGGGCATCCTTGAGTTTTATGCCATAATTCCTATACGGCATATTCTGCTGTTCATACTCTGCCAAGACAAAGGTATAGTTCTCACGCTTCAAGTAACGGGTGAGCGATACACCCACACCGAAGTTATCCTTGGCAAAGAACTTTTCTCCTTTGATAAGGGGAACGCTGCCCATGACTTCCATTCCTTTCTGTTTGGGTATCAGCCGTTGTGCGTGCGATGGCAGACTAAAAGCCATTGCCACCGCCACGCAAACCGATAAAATGAGTTTCTTCTTCATAGCACCTACCATTTGAGTTTGAGGTTGTCAATCTTCTTGGCGAGCAACAGGTCTTCCTGCTCGACATAAAAGGTCAGCGTGCGCCCTCCGTTTCGCTCATAGAGTGTTACCTCCAGCTGCTTGTCCTCCGAGAGGGCAAACTGCTCCAGCACAAACACCGAATGCTCGCTATCCTTGCCTTTCACCTGCATCACCTGATGGTAGGCACGCAAGGGCTGCAATACTTGCTCCTGAATGGCAGTACGCTTTGCGACCTTCTTATCCACCACCTTGAACGTGATAAAGTCCACCGAGTACGGCATATTCGTGCCGTTTTCCATACGGGTGTGGAAATACAGCAAACCATTATGGGCATACAACCCACGAAGCAGGAACTTCATGCCGAACTGCTGTGTGCCGATATGCTTGATGGTGCGTCTGTCGTTTTGATAGATGGTCTGCATCATCAGCTTAACCAATACGGGCGACTCGTTGCCGAGTTCCTTGAAGTAGATATCGGCACGGTTGCTTGGCAATCGTCCGTCTGTTGGCGACAGAAAGTCTTTCATCTCCACACTGAGCTTATCCGGCTCGTCGGCATATTTTACGTTGAAGGCATAAAACGAGCCGTCCTCGCAGATAACACTCATGTTGGTTTCCGTCTCAAAGTCCTTCACGGCAGCCTTCACACGCAGCACGTTCTCCGCATCCTCCGCTTTTCCGGCAATGATGTTCTGCGAGCCTAAGTCCACATAGCGGACGGCAGAGGGGAAGATGAGATGCACGGTCTTGTCGAAGGTAACGTCCAAGCCGTATGGCAGGACGACACGTCCGTTGGGAATGGCACGGCTCATGCCTTGAAAGAGTTCGCCCGAAGAGAGCGGACGATTGGGATTGAGCACTACATCGCTGTCTGTCTCTTGAGCAAAGGCTGTCCCCATTGCTGATGCAAGTAGCATCACTGATAAAATAAGTTTCTTCATTGCTGTTATTGATTTGATGTTATTGTTTACTTCTCATTTTCGATTATTTTATTTGGTCTGAACCAAGAAAAGGCGATAGCCCCCTTTGAGCGTTACCTTAACGGTGCGCAGTTTCTTTTGGAGAAGCTGGCTTGCGCCCTGCATCACGCCACGAGCCGCCTCGGAGATAATCTGATCCTTGGCGGAAGAAGCGAAAGTGAACGAAGTCCCCATCGAGCCGCCGATGTTCGCCCCGACCTCTTTGAGAGCGTTGATGTCCTCCGAGCCGGGGATATACACGCCCTCCTGTCCGTCCATGTCGTATGCCGAGAGTTTGACGGCTATGATATGCCCGTCCACCTCAATGCTCTTGATGAGCAGGTGCATACGGTTGCCCTCAATCTTGGCAGATGCTATCAGCCGGCTCTGCCGTGGAATACGCAGTCCCTGCACCTTGGCAGTCTCCAGCAGGCGGAGTACCACATTGTCGCCCTCCTTGAGCGTGGTCGTCCTGTCCACGACCACTTTGAGCGTATTTCGCATTGTGGGAGCAGTCTGTGCTGCCAATGAGTGAAAGCCCATGTTTCGTGCTTTCATGCCGTATTCCTTGATGAAATCCGCATCGCTCATCGGTTGATTAAGCGAGGACACCACCTGCCTGCGTTCCGCCAATATCTCCATTACAGGAGTGTTGGTTTGCACAACCTGCCCTTTTGCAGTTCCCGCATCGGTGGTTGTGGCAGAGTTTCCTTTTCCGTCCGCAAAGGCATTTCCCAATGACGGAGGAACAGATGATGTCTTTGGCAGATACTTTGCCGCCATCTGATAACTCTTCTCCATCAGGGCAAGCTGTCGTTTCTCTTCATCGTCCTCTCTTTCACTTTTGGAGGATAATTCCTTTTTGAGGTTGTCTATCTCTTGGCGCATTGCCTCACGCTCCTCCTCATACGGATCGGGGGCGTAAAAAGAGTTAAGCAGGCGGTTGTTTTCCTCATAACGGCGCATCGAGTTTTCTATCTTTGCCGTGGAAGCGGCTGCTTCGGCACGTTCCGTTTCCGTTGGAGCCGTATTCTCGGCGAAGTAATCGGACAATCGTCCCATCTCCTCGCGTGCCTGTTGCTGCTCGTGCGCCTTGTCGCCCAGCTCGTAGGCTTTTAGCTTGTTGCCCGTCAGCTGCTCGGTGGTCGCCTGCGGTATGCTGTCGTTCAAGCCCTGCCCGGCAGCGGTCTTGTCCTTGCCCGACGGGGCGAAGATGAACCACATCGAGAGGGAAAAGAGCAGTCCCAACCCTCCGAAGACCAAGCCTTTCTTCAGTTGTTCTTTCTGTTTATTATCCATTTTCATTGCTGTTAGTTGAATATCGTTGATAAAGTTGTATAAACACACTATCTGTATGGATGTTGCTGTCTATTATCGTTCCCTTGGGGATAGGCAGTTTCTCCTCCTTTGGAGGCAGGAAGAACTGTGCTATCATCCAAAGGGAACAGATAAGATAGACAATGCTCAGCCCATAGACGATTTCCTTGCGCTGTCTTATCGTGAGCTTCTCGCACCGATGGCGGAGCCACAGATGAAGCCTCAGATAGTGGCGGGCGAGCAGATGGTTTCCTTTCCTTGCCATAGCCTTATCGTTTATAGGTTTGAATATCCCTGTTCTCACGCACAAGAAAATGCTCCATCAGGAAGCCCTGCGGATTGTTGTCCGAGCGGACGGAGTTCTGCAGCGTGCAGGTCGTGACAAGACTTCGCTCCGTGACGTTGCTCTGTCTGACGATGAACTGTCGTGCGTAGGTCGTTACCTCGTAAGGGTAGGCATTAAAGTTGCAGCGTATGGAGTCCACCTCTATGCGCTGGTTTACATTGCCCGATATGGCACGATTGTAGTAACCTTTCTCCGCCAAGTCCTTGTAATAGTTGAAAGCCGACTTGTCGCACAGGAGGAAGGCACGCTGCATATTTCCCTCTATGGCGTCCTTGTCGGGCGCGATGGTGAAGAACAGCTCGTGGAAGCGGCGGACGTGCTCCCTTGCCTCCACGGGACGGTTTCTGCTTGCGTCCTGGCTGAGGGCGAGCATGAGCGACTTGCCTTGGTCGAGCACATAGATTTTCTCCCGCTGCTCCTTGGCGAAGGCATACGAGGCATAGACGGCATAACCGCTCACTGCCACGCACACGATGGCGAAGACAAAGGCGTAGAGCCGTATCTGCCTGAAAGAAGTCTCGATATTGGTGAGTGATTTGAATTCCATAGTTCAATTTTCATTTTATTTATTTTCTGATTCCTATTTTCCCTTGAACAGCCTGCCCTTGATACGTCCGCCCACATTGCCGATGGCTGCACCTGCGCCACCTGCCACATATTTGCCGCCCGTGTATGCACCCTGTGCGCCACGCTGTGCCGTCTGATTGACATTGCGACCATAGGAGCCGATACCGCCGCCTGCCTCTATTATCCACCCTGCCACGGTAGGCACGCAGAAATAGCCCACGATGCCGATGAGGAAGAATACGATATAGTACCACGTCCCCGAATCGGGCAGGTAGTTCGGGTCGCTGAGCGCCTCGATGTCCTTCTGCATCATCAGCACCTGTATCTTGGTGAGCAGTGCCGTGAGGATACTGCTGACGGGCAGCCACAGATAGACAGAGATATAGCGTGAGAACCAAGCCGTGAGCGAACCCGACAGACCGTCCCACACGGCAATGCCGAATACAATCGGACCGAGTATCGAAAGGACGATAAGGATAAAGGTGCGGAGCGTGTCGATGATAAGCCCCGAGGCATGGAACAGCAGTTCCATCAGGTCGTGAACAAGTTTCATGAACCATTGCTTGGTCTGGTAGGCGGCACGCTCGGCGTACATCCCCGCAATCGTCACGGCATCCTCCGGACCGATGATGCCCATTTCCTCTATCTTCTCATCGAATTTCTCATTGGACACCATATAGGCGGTTTCGGGATTTCTCAGATAGGCTTCCTCCTGTAATTTATCCCTCTTGGCAGTAAGCTCCGCAAGGTTGCCCTCCTGTTGGTGCACCATCATCTCCGTCCCCTGCACCACGGGCGAGAGCACGGCGTTCATCGTTCCCAGCACGATGGTCGGGAAGAACATGATGCAGAAGCCCAGCACGAAGGGACGGAGAAGCGGAAACACGTCGATTGCCTCGGCGCGGGCGATGGAAGCCCACACCCGAAGGGCGATATAGAAGAGTGCGCCCAAGCCCGCTATCCCCTTGGCGATACCCGTCATCTGGGCGCAGAGGGGCATCATCTCGTCATAGGTGGAGCGTAAAAGCTCGTGTAAACTGGCAAAATCCATAAGCGAGTTTGTTTGGTAAATGTTTTATTGTTGTCCTGCCTGTGGGATTACCAATACCTGCTTGCCGTGTTGCCGTAGAGCGCCTTGACGGAGGCGAGGTCGTTCCTCTCCCTTGCACGGACATAGCTCACGGAGATGTTCTTTCGTGTGTAGTATGACACGAGCGAGCGGTATTCGCGCAGTGTGGTGTAGATACGGTCGATAGCCTGCATGCGCTCGTGGTCGTTCATGGAAAAGACACCCGACTTGGCAACGGACTTGAGTTCCTTCAGGCTCTCACCGCTCTGCTCCAGCAGCTTGGCGTAGCCCGAAGCCATCGCAGCGAGCTCGGAGGGACGGAAGTTCCTGTCCGAGAGCATTTTCTTATAGGAGGTAACGTAAATCTCCGAGATGTCGCCCACCATGAGGATGCACTCCTTGACCTTGTAGGCATCGCCGATGAGATTGTTCACCTTCTTCAGCGCATCGTAATACTTCTTGGTGTCGTTGTAGAGCTTCTCCACCTCCTTGAATCCGTCCAAGGTATTCTTCACCGTCTTGCCTGCCGTGGCTATCTCCTTGACGGAGTTGGCGATGTTGCCCGCGAAGTTGCCCGGGTCATAGACCGTCCACTGTGCGTGGGCTTTGCCATTCATAAAGAGAACGGCACAAATCATCAGCATTAAAATCTTTGTCTTCATTGTTCTTTCTTGTTTATGATGTGAATAATATGTTTATTTGAATTCTCATTAAGGAGTGTCAATCATTAGTGTTTAACACCCTTGCTCGTTAGTGTTTAATACTATAATCCGTGGAGTCTTATATCAAAGAGCAATCTATCTACTTCGTGCAGCACGCTTTTCAGCAGCCAACTGACGGATAGCGGTCTCGATGTCACCGCCGAGCTGTTCCGCACGCTGCATGACCTCCACCTTTTCTGTTTCCTCCGTGGTGTAGGTAAGGTATTCCTCCATGCTCACCTCCGTGGCATAGACGGCACTCTGCATACCGCCCAAGCCTATCCACACCTCTTTGTAAAGCCTGTTCGGGTCGTTGTTCTGGTTGATGGAGAGGATTTGGCTCTTCTCTTTTTCCGAAAGACCGAGCATCGCCTGTATGCCGTCGAACTTGGTCATGTACTTGCGCTGGTCGAGCAGTATCTTGCAGTCGCTGTTGTTGATGATGCTCTCCTTGACGATGGGCGACTGGATGATGTCGTCCACCTCCTGCGTCACGACAATGGCTTCCCCGAAATACTTTCTGACGGTCTTGTACAAATACTTGATATAGTCCGCCATATTTGCAGAGGCAATCGCCTTCCACGCTTCCTCTATGAGTATCATTTTCCTGATACCTTTCAATCGGCGCATCTTGTTGATGAAGGCTTCCATGATGATGATGGTCACCACGGGAAAGAGGTCTTTATTATCCTTCACTTGGTCAATCTCGAAGACGATGAAACGCTTGCTGAGAAGGTCGATGTTCTTGTCCGAGTTCAGGAGGAAGTCATAGCGACCGCCCTTATAATACTGCTTCAGTGTCGTCAGGAGGTTGTTGATATTGAAGTCCGAGAGCGTTACCTCGATGTCCCGCTTTTTCATATCCTCCCGATAGACGTCCCGCAGATACTCATAGAAGGTGTTGAAGCAGGGAACGATGGTATGATCCGTCCTGATAAGTTCGATGTAGGTATTGACGGCAGAACCAAGTTCGCCTGCTTCTGTCTTGGTGATATGCTCATCGGCACTCTTCCAGAGCGTGAGCAATAAGGTACAGATACTCTCCCTTTTCTCCACGTCAAAGACGTAATCATCGGTATAGAAAGGATTGAATGAAATGGGATGTTCATCGGTATAGGTGAAATAGACCCCGTCCTCTCCCTTGGTCTTGCGGTGGATAAGCTCACACAAACCCTGATATGAGTTACCCGTATCGACCAAGAGGACGTGCGCCCCCTGCTCGTAATACTGGCGTACCATGTGGTTGGTGAAGAAAGACTTGCCGCTGCCCGAAGGACCGAGGATGAACTTGTTGCGGTTGGTAATCACGCCCCTTTTCATTGGCAGGTCGGAGATGTCCAAGTGGATGGGCTTTCCCGAAAGACGGTCTGCCATCTTGATGCCGAAGGGAGAGAGCGAGTCCTTGTAGTTGGTCTCTGCCGTGAAGAAGCAGAGGGCAGGCTCGATAAATGTATAGAACGACTCTTCGGCGGGAAAATCGGCTGCATTGCCGGGAATACCCGCCCAATAGAGTGTTGCCGTGTCAATGGTGTTGTGGCGTGGTCGGCACTCCATCAGGGCAAGGGCACTGCCCACGTCATTCTTGACAGCACGCAGTTCCTCCTTGTCGCTGCTCCATGCCAGCACATTGAAATGCGCACGGATGGAGGTCAAGCCCTGCGAATGGGCGATGTTGAGATACTCCTGTATCCACTCCTCGTTGATTTGATTGCTACGGCTGTACCGTGCCAACGAGTGCATGTTCCTTGCCTGCTTTTCGAAGCGTTCAAGATTGGCGTCGCTGTCCTCGATGAAGATGTACTGGTTATAGATATGGTTGCAGGGCAGCATCAGGCCCACGGGAGCGGCAAAGGACAGACGGCAGTCGCTTCGGTCGGTGGAGAGCCGTTCATACCGGCTGTCCGTACTGACCGTAGTCGGCAGGTCGTCCGTGTCAGAGAGCGTATGCAGACAAAGCATATTGTCGCCCACACGCACAAGGTCGGCACCCAGACGGATGTCCTCCAGCGAGGCGTGTCCTTCTTCCGAGAGGGAGAAATAACGGTCAAGCAAACCGCCTTTTTCCTTTGTGCCTACCAATTCTTCTTCCGTCATGCGGGTAATCCTTATCTGTTCGGTGTCATTGATGATACGCTCGAACTGATCGACGGCTTCCATGAACTTCATCACCTCGTCCCTGTTGGTGATTTCCTTGGGAATGAGATGTCCACGGCAGAGCGAGGAAAAATTGCTCTGCTGTGCCATACGCTGCCTGTTGGTCTTGGTCAGGAACAGGTAAACGCTGTGATGCAGGTAGGGGCGTTCGTTGAAATGCCGTTCCGATGCACGGGCAAGGAAACTCAAACTGCCGCCAGCGAGCTTGCCTTGATAGTCTTCCTTAATAAACCAGTCCTGTTTATGCACGATGCTGTAATTGGGCAGCACCTTGATGGCCTTGTGCCATGCCGAGTGCATCGCCTCGTATTCTGCGGAGGTGACGGTAAAGAGTTCGGGAAGCTCCACACGGAAAGCCACCGTGATGTCCGCATCCTTGCTCACCATGCACCCCTGCTCGACGGAGAGCAGCGGAAACTTCGATTCCAAGGTCGTTATCTTACTGTTGTTTCTCATTCTTCTTTCTTTTGGGTTGAAGGTTACGTATAAGGTGAAAGACGGTACGGCGGTTCACAAGATAGCGTGGATGCATACGTACCGCTCCCTGCTTCATCAGCCCGTACTGCCCGTACTTTCGGTTCATGGCGAACGTTTGCCACACCACGAGGGTGGCACCCACTACGCCTATGACCAGACAGGCAATCTGACTGACTCCGCAGAGGTAGAGCACGACCACGAGAATGAAGACGGCAAGCAAGCCTCCCGCAAAGAGGAAGAGGTACTGCGCCTTCAAGCCCTTGAACTCCACCGTCCGACCTATACCCTTGTTGATTTCCCAATTAGCCATTGTTACAGGAAGAAAGAACGTAGGATGGTTGCAGCCACGATGAGGAAGATACACGCACCGAACCAAGAGGCGGCGGTCTTGCTCGTGTCGGGGTCGCCACTTGAGAACTTGTTATAGACCTTGATTCCGCCAATCAAGCCCACCACGGCACCGATGGCATAGATAAGTTTCGTGCCCGGGTCGAAGTAGGACGTTACCATCTTTGTGGCTTCGTTGATACCCGCCATGCCGTTTCCCTGTGCGTATGCTCCTGTGGCGGCAGCCATAAGGAGAAGCATCATTGTGATTTTCTTTTTGTTGTGCATTGTTCTTTTATTTTAAGTTGTTAAATAAATTGTCTTCTTTGGGGTGGAGGTGCAGGGGGTGGCTCGGTTTTATCGTATGACAGATATTGGCTGATTGTTTTACTTTTGAGCCACCCCCGCATCACTTCACAATATGAACAAAAACATTAGTCTTACAGATAGTATGACAGTGGACGGTCGGCTTCTTCCGACACATCATCGCCCTCTTGTGCTGTATCATTATCAGGATAGGTTGTTTCTTCGCTCATCATTTCCGCTTCCTCTGCCTTACGGATGGCGGCAAGCAGTTTCTGATGGTCTTTCTCCTGTTTGAGCGTTGCCTCCTTGATATAGTCCATGAGCTGTGTGCCCCGAATGCTTTGCAGCGTGTCCCGCACCTCGGCTTCGTTTTCCCCGTCAAGCGCGTCGTCATTCTTGTGCCACCCTGTAACACGGGCTAAGTCCCGTGAGAGAATGGCGGACGGTGAAATCTCGGGTATTGCTTCACCTACGATTTGCAATTCCTCACGGACAATGCTGTCCTCATCCGGCTCGTCCATCGTGTAGTCAATCTGCATCTCGTTCTCTTCACCTGTGCCTTCCGGCTCTTCAGTTTCTTCGGGCAAAGGAGATTTTTCCGCTGCAAAGGTATTGGGATTATCGGCTGGATTTTTTGTTGGGGAAACAGCGGGAACTTCGGGGACAGACGGGGAAAAGAAAGGCTTGCTCCTGCCCACCAAAAGATGGCGGGCATTGTCTGTCTGTTCTTGGGAAACGGAAGGCTCCTCTTCGGTAGCCTTCGCCGATTGGGAGGATGTATGCCGGAACAGCCTCCAAAAGTACGCGATGCCCAGCAGCAGCCATACTACACCCAAAAAGAGGAGGATGTCTAATAGTATCGTTTCCATGCTTATAGTGTTACGGTCTTTTCGCATTTCTGCCTGTCTGCGATCTCATTGATGAGATGCTGATGGCTTTTGAGGTGATTGAGAAGGATGTTCTCGATGTATGCCGTCAGAGTCACTTTTGAATTAGTTCCCCTCAGTACATTGCGGAGCATGGTCAATGTCTCGGTGCTGATGGTGAACCCTGACTTGTTTTTTGAGAATATCGGTTTGAAGAAAAGGGATTTGTAATCCTCCCATTCTTCTTCAGGGCTTTGCAGCATAAAGTCAGCAAGGTAATCAGTTCCTGTCAAATCCTTGCTGTCTTCCATGAGATGCTGAACACCTGATTCTGTTTTCTCAGCAGGATTGGCATTGCCCATATTGTCTTCCTTGTTTTTCCGGTCCTTCCTGTAAAGCCGAAAGAAAATGACACTGCAATATATAATCAGGAAAATATTGCAGAAGGTCAGGAATAAAATCATAAAATCGGTTGTTGTCATAATGCTATATTGTTATGGTTGTTTTACGCCGTTGCTTTGCCGTGGCATTGTTAATCAGCTCTCTATATTCTTTGAGATGCTCACGGAGAATGTTGTCGATATAGGAAACCATCGACACCCGCTCGCCCAAGTCTTGCAGTACATTGCGCAGGATTTGCAGGGTCTCCACGTTCATCGTAAAGGCGGTTTTCTCACGGATGCGGAGCTGTTGCAGATAAAGGGAACGGTAGTCGTCAAGCGAAGTACAAGACACTCCGTGTCTGGTCTCCAATGTCTTTTCCTGCCTTGTTTCTTTTGCCGTGCTTCTCTCTTCGTGAGCAGGTGTCAGGGCTTTCGCTGTTTCCTCTTCATCCTCATCGGGAGGGTCATAGGTAATGGTTGCCCTGGGAGCGCATTTTACCACACCGTCCTCCGCCATTTCCTTGAGCTTGGCTTCCAGAATTCTGCGCTGTTCGTCAATCCTTGCCATCGTTCACCTCCTTTTTAAGTCTGATGTTCATTAGAAGTTCCTCCACCAGTTCGTCGAGCCCTGTACCCGAACGGAGTGCCTTGGCAGGGGCAAGATAGGTGGAACGGAAGGCACCGCGGAATCCGTATTGCTCCAGCTCGTGGCTGAAGCGATGGGCGGCATGGATACGGCACTGAAGCAGTGTGAACCCTTCTTTTACGAGATAGTCGCTGTAATAGTCCATCAGCTTGCTCTTTACCCGCCTGTCCACCTTGTTCCACAGGAGCATGATGTCCTTGATACGCACATCTCTCATGGATATGCCCATGTCTTGGATTGTCCTGGCATAGGACAGGCAGGAAACCATAGACTGCACATCCGCCTCGATGGGAGAAAGGATATAGTCCATGTCAAGCGATAATTGCAGTAATTCGCTGGTGCCTGCATGTCCGGGAAAGTCAAAGACGACCAAGTCGTATCTTCCGTTCGTGTTTTTGCGTATTTGATCATTTGCGCAGGCAATGGCGTTTTCCGGGTCGGCTTTGAGTACGCGGTACGCAATGCGTCCCAAAGAGGAAAAATAGGTCTGCAACTGCCTGCTCATGTCCGGACTGTTCTCTATGGCATTCTTTTCTCTTTGGCGGAGCTTGTAAAAGGAATCCTGCGACAGGTCGCAGTCCACGACGAAGAGGTTTAAGCCTTCTTCATAATAGAGGATGCTGCTGACTATCTCCGCCAGCGTGCTTTTTCCCACGCCTCCCTTCTGGGAGGAAAAGCCCAGAAAGATGGGCGATGTGTTTGTCTGTGCCATTTGGATAGATATTTTTATTGATTGTACTGCCTGTCAAGCGGTATATCGTCTGATTGCCTGACCGTCCGATAGATGCACCTATTGTTTGTCTTATAGATAGTTTTGCCGATCTGTCAATCATTCGATTTGTCGAGAGTTCGAGAAATCGAGATGTCGAATAATCGAACGATCTATTTATCGAACCATCAACCGTTCTTTTGAACGTTCGTTCGGGCGATTGTCCGCTCGTTCTGTCTGCAAAATAAACGATTTTTCGATAGATATTTCCATGCCTGTGAAGTACAGGGAAATGAAAGGAAAAAGAGTGAATATCTCTGATAATGAGATATTTGAAAATCCGCCGTAACTTTGCAGGCGAGAATAATACATGGAGGTAATATCCCGAAGCAGACACCCATAAGGGTGGATACTTCAATCGTATCAACTCTTGATATTGGCAAGGTGTGTCTTTGTAACACAAACCACCGTTTGTACCACAAAGACCCTTGCCCCGAGGGGGGAGATGAATTCCTCCAAAGTCGTAATTAGAAACCAAATGGATATGGATAAAGAAAGAGAACACGGTTCAGAACGGAAAATGTCAAGCAAACCCCGTTGGGACAACTGGCATGTACGGTTGCCCAACCCCAAAGACCAGCAACGGGCGATAGATTTGTTTCATAAATCAGGCGCACAGACCAAGTCGGATTTTGTGCGTGGTCGCATTCTTGGAGAGCATTTCAAGGTGATTACGGTGGATAAATCCGCCGTGGAATACTATCGAAAACTCTCCGAACTGACAGCACAAATCCATAAGATTGGCGTACTCTATAACCAGACCGTGCGTACCATCAACAGTTATCACAGCGTGAAGACCGCACAAATTCTGCTTGAAAAGTTGGAGAAATTGTCTGCTCAAATTATTACGTTACAACAGAGAGCCATCCAACTGACTGAACAATTTGATAACAGATAAGCGAGTATGATTGCCAAGATTTCAGCTACAGAAAATCTCGGAGGGGCGTTGGGCTACAACTTCAAAAAGGTGGAGCGTGACGAAGCATCCGTTCTATGTGTAAATGAATTAAGGAAAGCCTTTGACGGTACTTACCGAATGGATAAGGTGCTTAGCGATATGCAGAAGGCTATCCCGGAGAAGTGCCGAACAAAAAAGACGGTGTTCCATTGCTCGCTCAATCCGCATCCGGACGAGAAACTCTCTGATGAACTTCTTGTGCAGATTGCCAAGGAGTATATGGAGGCACTTGGCTACGGAAAGCAACCTTACATCGTGTTCAAGCATAACGACATCGCCCGTGAGCATATACACATCGTGTCGCTTCGTGTGGATAGTGAAGGAAAGAAAATCAACGACAGATTTGAGAAGCGGAGAAGTAAGCAGATTACCGATGCCTTGGAGAGGAAGTATAACCTTATTCCGAGTTCAAAGGTCAGTGATAAGGAGGAAGTAGGAATGCCCAAGGTGGACATAAGTAAGGGAAATATCAAGGAGCAGGTCGCAAGCGTTGTCCGCACGGTTCTGAAGCATTATCGCTTCTGTTCATTGGGCGAACTGAACGCCATTCTTTCCGCATACAATCTTGCCGTGGAAGAAGTGAAGACGGAGTTTCGGGGAAAGAAATACGACGGGCTTGTCTATGTCCCGACCGATGACAAGGGCAACAAGGCAGGCACACCCATCCATGCCTCAGACATCGGTCGTGGTGTGGGCTATACTGCCGTACAGAACAGGATGCAGAAATCGAAGCAAACCATCAAGCCATTAGTACCGACTATAAGAGGCATGGTGTTACAAACAATGCGTACCTTTCCCCAGACGGAGGAAGAACTTCGGCAACGATTGGAGGAACAGGGCTTGCGTGTGATAATCCGAAAGAACGAAAGCGGTCGTATCTATGGCATTACCTTTATTGACGACAAGGAGGGCATTGCGCTCAATGGCTCTCGGTTGGGCAAGGGATATTCCGCCAATGTATTCAACACTTATTTCTCCAATCCAACAAACAACCCATTCTTGGATGAGACGCTGTATGGCAGTCCGTCTGCCCGTTTGGAACAATCGCCGACCATTCAACCCTCGCAATCAGAGACGGAAGAAGGAGACAACCTTGTCGATGAACTTATAGAGGATATGGTGGGCGAGTCATTCGGAACGATGGGCAACGATGATTGGAAGGAAGCCGTATGGCAGCGTAAACTTCGCAGACAAAGTAAGGTAAATCTTAAACGCAGGAAGCGTTAAGAGTTTCATTCAAATAGTATTCAAACGACATTCTAACAACAATTAAATAGTATTATGGCACAGGAAGACGATTTAAGGGCATTGGGTAAAGTCATGGACTTTATGCGGGGAATATCAGTGATATTTCTCTTGATAAACTGTTATTGGTTCTGTTACGAGGCGTTTAACGAGTGGCACTTTACGCTCGGTATCATCAACAAGATACTGATGAATTTCCAGCGAACTACGGGATTGTTTTCATCCATCCTTTGGACGAAACTTTTTTGTGTGGTGTTCCTTGCCCTGTCCTGTTTAGGGACGAAAGGCGTGAAGGAAGAGAAAATCACGTGGCCAAAGATTTGGACGGTGCTTTTCTCCGGCTTCGTCTTTTTCTTTCTTAACTGGTGGCTGTTGGCATTGCCCATTGGCAAGATAGGGGCGGCTTCGCTCTATATATTTACGCTGTCCATTGGCTATATCTGCTTGCTGATGGGCGGCGTATGGATGAGTCGATTGCTCAAGAACAACCTGATGGACGATGTATTCAACACGGAGAATGAGAGTTTTATGCAGGAAACCCGATTGATGGAAAATGAATACTCGGTAAACCTCCCTACACGCTTTTACTATAAGAAGAAGTGGAACAAGGGCTGGATCAATGTAGTTAATCCTTTTCGCGCCTCGATGGTACTCGGTACGCCGGGTTCGGGTAAGTCATACGCCATTGTGAACAACTACATCAAACAACAGATTGAGAAAGGCTTTGCCATGTATATTTACGATTACAAGTTCCCCGACCTTTCGGAGATCGCTTACAATCACTTGCTTCATCATTTGGATGCTTACAAGGTAAAACCGCAGTTCTTCGTGATTAACTTTGACGATCCACGCAAATCACATCGCTGTAATCCCATCAACCCTGCCTTTATGACAGATATTTCAGACGCATACGAGAGTGCCTATACCATCATGCTCAACCTTAACCGTTCGTGGATTCAGAAACAGGGAGACTTCTTTGTGGAGTCACCGATTATCCTACTCGCTGCCATCATTTGGTTTCTGAAAATCTATGAGAACGGAAAGTATTGTACTTTCCCTCACGCCATCGAGTTTTTGAACCGTCCCTACGCGCAGATATTTCCAATACTCACTTCCTACGATGAACTTGCCAACTACCTTTCGCCCTTTATGGATGCTTGGGAGGGAGGCGCACAGGACCAGTTGCAGGGACAGATTGCCAGTGCCAAGATACCGCTTTCACGTATGATTTCTCCTGCCCTTTATTGGGTGATGACAGGCGATGATTTCTCACTTGACATCAATAACCCTAATGAGCCGAAAGTCCTCGTCGTGGGAAACAATCCAGACCGCCAGAATATCTATTCAGCAGCACTCGGACTCTACAACAGCCGTATCGTAAAACTCATCAACAAGAAGAAGCAACTCAAATCTTCAGTTATCATCGACGAGTTACCGACCATCTATTTCCGTGGATTGGACAATCTTATCGCCACCGCCCGAAGCAATAAGGTGGCGGTATGCTTGGGCTTTCAGGACTTCTCGCAGCTTACACGAGACTATGGCGATAAAGAAAGCAAGGTAATACAAAACACCGTGGGTAACGTGTTCTCCGGGCAGGTAGTTGGTGAGACGGCTAAGACATTGAGTGAGCGCTTTGGTAAGGTCTTGCAGCAACGGCAGTCCATGACCATTAACCGTAATGACAAATCGACCTCTATCTCCACACAAATGGATAGCCTTATCCCTGCAAGCAAGATTTCCAACCTCACACAAGGTATGTTCGTAGGTGCGGTATCCGACAACTTCGACGAACGTATCGAACAAAAGATCTTCCACGCTGAGATTGTTGTGGATTCTGCACAAATTTCTGCGGAGATGAAGACCTACAAGTCCATCCCTGAAATCAATACGTTCCGAAACGCAGTTGGCTCCGACAATCTCAAAGAGATTATCGAAGGCAACTACCATAAGATTAAAAGAGAAATACTCTCGCTTGTAGATTCTGAAATCGAACGAATTAAAAGCGACCCTTTGCTTTGTCATCTTATAAAACTGTAATATACCATAAGTGACATTAGATAACACATTGCCAATATTTACTGTATTACTATTTGGATGAATTTATTAATCGAATAAATGCTTATTAGTGAGGGGAAATTGATATTTAGAGGTTATTCGAACGAATGCCCGATACTATGTTTTTTCATCATTTCTATTTCAAAATTAATCTGTAAATACTCCTTTATATCCATGTCTGCAAATTGTAAAGAGCATATATTTCCAATCGGTTTATCCTCATTTTCAATAATTTTTTGACTACATGGCCCTATACATTGTGGTAGCATTTTACATTTTAAGCATGTGTCGTTTTCAAATGTGGTAATTTCTCTTTTCAAACGCTGTTCCTTATTCCATTTTATGGTACTATTTGGGAGAAGAATCCCTTCTTTTTCTTCTTTCTTTAATGTTCTTCCATTACATTTATATATATTGCCATCCCAATTTATAATAGCATAACTACTTATCTCTGCAGGGCATGCCACTCTTTTAAATCCAAAAAGTCCATGTCCTACATTATAACCTTTTGAAGCTATATATAAAAGGGCTTCTTTAAGTTTACGCTTTTGGTCTATATTTACCTTTCCTATAGTTTGCCAGACTCTTTCAAGTTGAAAAAAAACTTTGTTCTTATCTATTCCGTCCAAGTCTCTGATTATATCTTTTATGTCATCTAAAGTCTCGTCATTATAATTAATTCTTATCGTTATTATATTGCCCTTATTTCCTTCCCCTTTATTAATTTTTTCTGCTAATAATAATATCATTTTTATTATATGCTGATAAGTACCTTTATTTGACGATTTCCATATCCTTACACTATTATGTAATTTTTCTCCTCCATCTAAAGTTATCTGGAATACAGGATTAAAAGATGTCAATTCATTTACAATCTTTTCATTAATTAGGCTGGCATTAGTAACGAAAAATGGAATTAAATTCTTGTTATTCTTTATACATTCTTTCTTTGCATGGACCAACAGTGGATATACTATATCCTTATAATATAAAAAAGGTTCCCCTCCAAAGAAGGTTAGCCTTAATATCCTATTAGTTGACTTTTGGCATAAGTTTGTAATATAATTCTTTGTGTTTTCAAGTACTTCTTTAGACATCTTGCTATTAAGAACATGAGTCTCATAACAATACCAACACTTTAAATTACAATTTTGTGTAGGATACACCATTAGATAGTCAATTTCTGGAGAAATCCTTTCTTTCTTATTTTCATTTCTAATTATATCTAGTTGATCTATGGAGTCGTCAATAATAAATCCTGAGTTAACTAGTGCTTCAAAAGTTTTACTATGAGACTTTGCTAGTGATTCTACACCTTCATTCTGCAAACTCATATAAGCCTGCGGAGAAATTATCACATAGCTATTTGAAAAACTATTAAAGCATAAGACTTTATTTTTATCTGGGATGAAAATATTGTAGAAGCTCTGTTTCATTGGACTTTATATTAATGTTTTAAACAATACTTTAATGTGTGCATATCCTTATAATGATAAATTATATTATAAGGAGTATGCACACAAAATTTAGATTTTAAATTGATGCAGGAATAAAGATTGGAGGTTCTGGTTCAGTGGGCCTCTCTACACAGCCTCCACATCCACTACCACACCCATTACCACAGCCTAATCCACAGTTATATGTGGTTTGCTCATGATCATCATTTCCACCTAAAATGACGAGTAATTCATCGTCATTTAATTTGATGTCTTCTAATTTCATAATAATAATAAATTAAATTTTAAACTTTGTGAGCCGCTTTATTTTTTGTCAATGAACATATTACTAATATTACCAAACAGATAATTAGGAAGTATTGCTGCTGTAGGGGGACAAGCCCTAGTGTTGGCTCTTTGTTATCATTTCATTACTCCCGAATCCCTGTCCTCATTTTGTATTTTATGATGATACTCTTTGTTCTTACCTTTACTAAGGTAATAGCTAATCGTCAAGTTTACATAGTTATTATTGTATCTAACATATTCAGTTGCTTTAGATTGCAATAGTTGGCTACCTAATTCCATTTTTTTAAGGTATGCGTGGGGCATAAATAGATTATTGACTGCCAAGCTGATTTGCAATCTATTTGTTTTATAGTATGTAGAAAGTTGGAAATTACTGTGCTGTGTTGTCTTTACCTGATTGAACAGAAAACGTACAGGTGAAATAAAACTTGCAGCTATTCCCCAATGCTTGATGTCGTAACTTGCAGTTGTTCCCCATATAAAGGCAGTGAAATGATTACTGTAATCGTCAGCGTGATTCACATAATGGTTCAATATGCCATAACTGGAGAGACTTAATTTGTCATTAAACAGCTTTTGACTACCATAAAGTCTGGTCTGAGAATGTAGAAAATGTCCTTGATTACTCATAGAGTAAATGAATTGTTCAGAATCTGAATCATAAAGAACCTGATTTTCGAGGTATGGAGATGAGTTGTATTGAAGATACGTTGATAAGCTTAGATAAGTTTTATGTTTAATAAAATTCAAAGCAAGTTGGTTGGTATAAGCCTGATACGGCTTTAGATTTGGATTGCCAACACGTACTTCGTACTCTGAGATGGGTTGTTTTACATTGGAAAGAAGAGCAAGTTCTGGCTCATTGGGATTGATGCCTAAATAGTACTGGAGCGACCATTCTTTCGAGAAAGCATATCGAAGACTTAGTTTAGGACGAAAATACGTATAATGTCTATGCAAATTATCGTTCTTCAATTTGTAGAAGGCAAAGCCTGCTCCTATAGTATAAGAGAAGTTCCTTAGTCTTCCGGAGAATTCGGAATAATTGTAAGTGTTGAAAAAATCAAGCGAAGATGGATTCCCTAAGTGGTCTATTGTATAGTCATTTCGGGTGGAAGAAAGTTCGTTCCGAGAGCCGATTACCAAGCTGTATTGCTTGGATAATGGTAGTTGGTACTTGATTTCCCCTATTAACGAACGGTGCTGCCCTGTGGCAAAGTACGTGCTTTCGTAATTGTCATAACCTGATTGGTTATATTTTTTGTAATATTTTTGCTGATAGTCCGTATGAATATAAGTCGCCCTTAAGTCTGCAACTACCTCTGAACCATTGCTGAAACCATTGGAAAAATAAACATCTAAGGCGGCATTCCGAACTTTATCCTTTTTGCTTGAGTAATCATCGTAGAAAGATTGACCGGCTATAGAAGCCGTAGATACGGCTGTGGCAGGGTAGGAGCGGTTCAAATCAAAGAGCGTCTTGATACTTAAGAAACTATTTTCTTTAAAAGAATGGGTAAAATCAAACTGCAATGCAGGGTTGAGCAATCGTTGTTTTGAGGAGCTTCCTATGCTCTTGAAAGCTAATAGACGGGTTGGATAATGCAGTTGCTTGTCTATATAGCTGTATATTCCGTTGGCATAATTGTACGAATCAGATAATTTTAATGAGAAATGATTATGACGGAAATTTAGATTAAAATAGGCATATTGTGAGCCGACGAGCGCAGAGAGAGATTGTGAAACGCGTCCTCCAACTTGCCAGTTCGACATATTTTTTCTTGTTTTTATCAAAATAACTGCTGCTACACCTTCGCCATAAATAACTCCCGGATTAGTTATATATTCAATATTGGCTATGTCTTGGGGTTGAATTGCGATTAAATCGGTCTGCGAAGCGATTACACCGTTGATACGAATCTGCACCCTCCCGTTCTTTAGGGACATAAAAGAATGATTAACAATGTCAAACTTTAAGTCGGGCAAGTTCAACAATCGCATAACATCCAATGCGTCCTGACTGCTTTGACGTATTTTCTCATTAGGGAAAAATGTCAGTCTATCCACGCCTTGTCTCACATTTTCAGCAGCCACTACCACTTCATCTAATTGATAAGAGGCAGGTTCCATCAGTACATCGTTCAGTTTGTAGTCTTTACTTAATCCTATAACAGCAGACTGGAGATTATTGAAACCAAGCGAAGAAAACTCTAAAAGATAATCACCCGGCCGTAGATGCCGAAAACAAAATTCTCCTTTCTTATCTGTGTGTATGACGGATACCAGACTGTCTTTTTGGCAAAGCCTTATATTTACGCCTGACATTATTTCTTTATTTTCTGCATTGAGTACTTTCCCGGATATTATAATATTTTGAGAGAAAATATATAAAGGAAAAAGTACAATCAATAGTGGAAAAAGAATTCTTTTATTCGGTTTCCTACAATTTGTCACAATAAACTCAGAAGTCCTATATTCCTTAAGAGTTGATTCTATTTTATTTAAAAATATCGTAACTTTCATTAAACTATGGATTTTATAAAAATTAGTTCACTCATATATAACACCCTATTTTGTAAAGTTTTCCCTTGCCATTACTGGAATACAAGAACCTTTAATATTGTAAAAGTATTTACGAATCTATATTGCCAAGCATCTTTCTTAAAAGATTGCCAGAAGGCTGTACTATCAGAAAGTTTACTGTCTGGTTTCTTAGAGACCTGATTTCAATGTTCCTAAAACGGCAGAGAGCCTTCTGGTACTCTAAAGTGTCACGGATAGAGGAAAGATTTTGAATATGTCCCACAAATGTACCATTTGGGGCTTGCATATAAATCATTTGTCCATTTACATTGTTTGGATGTTTGTCCTCAAATTTGAGCATGATTGTTATATCCGTGCTATCGGTTGATGCAATTTCTATTTGATGTACTATTGCAGTGCCAGAATAAATTTGCTTGTAAGGCAAGAAATACGCAACGGCAAAAAAACAACTCAAAACAACTCCTATGACGGTGATGCCATAGCGGACAAGTGCGGAGGGGATCTGTCCCACGATACTGCGTACCCTCTCACTACGAAGCTCAAAATTATGTTCTTTTTTTTCTTCCATATCAGTTACCCAATTCTAATTGATTCTTCACTAAGGCAAAGTATTTTCCACGTTTGGAAGTGAGTTCTTCGTGTGTACCCACTTCTGCGATTTTGCCTTCGTCAAGCACTACTATCTGGTCGGCACTGCGGACGGTGGAAAGGCGGTGTGCCACAACGACAACGGTTTTTCCTTTGTAGAAGTCCGAAAGTTTCTCGGTGATGGCTCGTTCGTTGTTGGCATCGAGAGCATTGGTCGCCTCATCCAAGAAAACGAACATCGGGTTCTTGTAAACAACTCTTGCAATGAGGATGCGTTGCCGTTGTCCCTGACTGATGCCTTGTCCGTCTTGTCCTATCATCGTGTTGTAAGCCAAAGGCAGGGCTTCGATGTAGTCTGCGATGTTTGCCACACGGGCAGCATGGCGGATACGCTCTATATTGGGTTCATCATCCGATATGGCAATATTCCTCGCAATGGTATCGGAGAAGAGATAGCCCTCCTGCATTACTGCACCGCATTGGCTTCGCCACCAGCCGAGATTGCATTCATTCAGATTGGTACTTCCGACTTGAACGCTTCCATTCAGAGGTTCATAGAACCCTAACAAGAGTTTTACGAGCGTGGTCTTTCCGCTTCCGCTCGCTCCCACGATTGCCGTTACCTTGCCGTTGGGAATGGACAGATTGATGTTGGAGAGAATATCTTTCGAACTGTATAGGTCGTATTTAAAGGAAAGGTCTTTTATCATGAGGGAATGTCCTCCTGTAGTCTCGTCCGTATAGTCGGTACGTGTCCGTTCGGCATTCTCCTCATTGGTCTCGGTATGTATTTCGTTCATGCGGTCAAGGCTGATGCTCACGTCCTGCCAAGAGTAGATGAACTGGATGAGTTGTTCTACGGGGCTGTTGAGCTGTCCAATGATATACTGCACTGCCAGCATCATACCAAGTGTCATACTGCCATGTATCACGGCAGTGGCAGCAAGTACCGTGATAAGTATGTTTTTTACCTCATTGATGGTAATGCTTCCAGCTTGTTGTACTTGCTGAAGATTGAGTGATTGCAGATTAACTTTGAATAGATCGGCTTGCACATCCTCCCACTCCCAGCGTTTTCGCTGCTCACACCCTTGCAGCTTGATTTCCTGCATACCGCCTATGAGTTGGTAGGTAACGTTACGGTTTCGCCCTGCCTGCTCAAAGTATTTATAGTCAAGCTGTCTGCGCTTTTTGAGAAAAAGGATAATCCATCCAGCATAAAGCGATGTCCCCAAGAGGAAAACAAGGAAGATGCCTATGTTATAGACTGCAAGCACAATACCGAAGACAAGGAAGGTGAAGAACGAGAACAGCAGACTCAGACTGCTTGAGGTGAGGAACTGCTCCACACGTCGATGATCTTCAATGCGTTGCAAGAGGTCGCCCATCAGTTTGGTATCGAAGAACTTCATCGGGAGTTTCATCAGCTTGATGAAGAAGTCTGATATGAGCGAGATATTGATGCGTGTGGATATGTGAAGGAGTATTTTGGAGCGAATAAAATCAATGCCGGTTCTGCTGAACAGAAGCATCATCTCAGCCAACAGCACTAACCACACAAAGCCGATGTCCTTTCCACCGATACCCGTATCTACTATAGCTTGCGTCAAGAAAGGAAAGATAAGCTGCAGGAGCGAGCCGAGCAACAAGCCGAGTATCAACTGCGTAAAGAAACGCTTGTACTTTTTGAGATACCCCCAAAGGAATTTTACTCTGTTTTTCGTGGGGACTATCTCTTCACTCTGTTGAGCATAGAATTGCTCAGTCGGCTCAAGGAGAAGTGCAATGCCTTTCTCTTCACCACCAGTCTTGGTGCTTACCCAATGTTCGCAGAATTCCTCTTGGGTATAGGTAACAAGTCCTTTGCCCGGGTCTGCCACATATACGGTATATTTCCCCTTATTGTGTTTCCTTATCTTATAGACAACAACAAAATGATTCTGATTCCAATGAACAATGCAAGGCAGAAGAGCTTTATGAGCAAGTATATCAAAACTTAGACGTCCTCCAATCGTCTTGAATCCTATGACTTCAGCCGCCTTACTGATACCAAGAAGAGAGACACCTTCTTTTCCTAAGGAACAGATTTTTCGTAATTGATCTATGCCAACATCTTTTCCATAATATTTGACAATCATTGCCAAACACGAAGGGCCACAGTCCATTGCGTCTTGTTGTTTTCTTAAAATCATGGTTTGCCTATTTTGAGAAGATTGAAAAAAAGGATTTTCCCTATTCGATGATTAGGCATTTTGGGCCATATAAGCAGATGAGTCCCTTTGCCTTATAATTTATTCCTCTATAACATTTAGAAACTTAGACCAATTACGTGTATTACGATAAAGTTCTTTTGTACCTTTAGGCACATAGAGCGTACATCCATCTGTTTTAGGAACTATACGAACTTCAAGGGGTTCTGACCATTTAAGATGAAGTTTTGAAACAGA
The DNA here is from genome assembly GCA_900199655.1 of Prevotellaceae bacterium KH2P17. Classification (GTDB taxonomy): domain Bacteria; phylum Bacteroidota; class Bacteroidia; order Bacteroidales; family Bacteroidaceae; genus Prevotella. The sequence continues at coordinate 132,113 of FZRE01000006.1, read as the reverse complement.
ACAACCTAAGAAGGCTTCAACTCCTACATTAACAACTGTAGCTGGAATTGTTAGTTCATTCAATGTGGATTTTGTCGTGAACGCTTGATTTCCAATAGAGGTAAGACACTCATTCGATGTAAGGTTTATTTCTTGCAAACTCATGCAACCATAAAATGCTTTACTATTAATTTCCTCTACATCAGCAGGGATATCTATTGTCTTAAGGCTTTTACACCCAGCGAAGGCAGAATAACCAACTATTTTCAGATTTTTAGGGAGAATAATGTTCTTCAAATTACTAGCATTGCTGAATACTCCCGATGGTATTTCATCATACATAAAAACATCTTCAAATATTTTAGATGGTTGCCAACCAAAATACTCATAAGGATTCTGATTCCCTGTAACAATGTTACATTTGGAAATATCGATATCTATAGGATATTGAGAGAAACTTTCTGTTATATCAAGGAATAATTTTCTCAACAAGAGAAAATCAAGACCATTAATATTACCTATTAGTTTAAGCGATCTGATACGCCGAAGATTGGTTAAGTCATTCCCCATGAGCACTTGTAAGCAGCCCGGTTTCTCACATATTATAGTCGTTGTGTTAGTAAAAGGTGCAGGCTCCTGAACTAGGCATGGACCACAATCCTGATTTGCAGTTTTCCCATCAACTTTAAAATCAACAGATGCGACTCTACCTAACCCCTCATTTTTATCAATGGCAACCGTTATTGCGTATTCATTGTCACCACTTGGAATAGTCTTAATCACTCTTGCCCACTTACATTCTGTTGGGTAAATTCCTGCGGATAACTCTCCCTTTGCTTTTACATGAATTTCAACATTACCACTATTAGCCCCATGATAATAGATATTTTTATCTACACTAACCTTTGGGTTACCATCTTGAAAAACCTTTATAGTAACAACCTTTCCCTGTGCTATAAAAATAATTTTTCCCTCTCTTGATGAAAGCGTATTATTTTCCAAGATTTCAATGCTCAATTGCCCTTTCCCTTCAGAAAAAGTAACGGTCGGTTTTATCCAATTTTCACTTGATGAACTTGATAACTCGATTTGAGTATCCGCAGAGAAATCAAGAGAGATTGTTTTATGTTCAAAATCAGTCTTGAGGCCACCGTAAACTATTCTTGCCGCTTCTTGTGTCCAACTAATATCTATTTCCTGCTCATTATTATGGCAGGCTGTCATAATAATTGCACTCAATATGAGTAATAATTTTAGAGTTTTGCGCATAATAATTCTATTTTATAGTAAATATCTTTCAAGTGGGATAAAAAATTTTACCCCACTTACTCGTTTAGAGTCCTATAATTGTATAGTTTTGAAGTATCATAAGAGATATTTTACGCTTGGGAAGTGACTCTACCCAATCCCTTATCCCATAATAATCCAGGACTCCGTCTCCATATTCTGGATCGTACAGATATGAAAAGGCTATTTTCTTAGAAGAGTCATAGATGTATCTCATATTTGAATTTGGGTCTTCGAATAGAGTCATTTTGCTCTCATCAAAACCATCCATACGGATGCATAGAGGCTTACGAACATTGGGATTATATGTCGTATTGTAATTCGTTGAAAAAGTTAAACCTTGAAAGATTGTTTTCTTCTTTGTAAAAATTTTTTGGACTTTACCCATCATTGTCTGATTATCGTTATTTGTGCGCAATTCGGAATCAGAAGCGTTAAGATATGTCCCATCACTGAGAATTATTTTATCTCCCTGTCGTGTATTTAAAATTGCAGCAATCTCGTATAACTTTTCTCCTGTTGATGTTGTCTTCGCTAGGACTTTTACAATCTCAATTTTAGGATCTTGAACCTCATCAAATGATTCAAGGAACCCATTTGTTGTGTCATCCAATCTGTATCGAAAATTCTTTTCTAACATAAAATCAGACAAGGGATATAGACCGCCCTCTCCCTCGTTGAATCCAGAAGTAATATCTATAATTGTATAAGAGTTACGATTACTGAGCGAATTAAGCCAAGGGGACAAATCGACAGAAAGATTGTCTAATTTTTGGGGAGCAACGATTACTCTATGTGCGGGGTCTCCTCCAAAAGTTTCAACATAAACTTCCGTCTCTTGAGTTTCATACTGTGAGGAACTTCCAGAACCTGTGTTTTTACCAAAAGAAAGATTTCCTGATGCAGAATTTGACTTCCAAGTGAAAGAGGCGTTAATATCATTAGTCAACCCCTTTTCTTTACTTTCGGATGAAGTACCTTTTGCAGATCTACCAGAATAAAAGGCTGTAGCCTTACCTCCTGTGATATAACTTCTTAAAACAAATGGTCCATATACCTCAATAAGATTTCCTATAGTTCCTCTGTAAAGATCTGTAAGAAAAGTCTCACTTAAACACTCTCGGGCATAAATCTTTCTTTTTGCTGCTGTCGTCAAAAGTTCATATTGACTTCCTTTAATTTCCAAGTTTAATTCACCACAAACGCAATTAGATTCTGAAGAAAAACTAGTCTTGAACAATTCGGTCATTTTTTTCTCTCTTCCAATCTTGAACAGACCTAAATTTAGGCTGAACCCAGCTTTTACAGTTCTCGATACTTGACTGTTTGTTTCATACCTCGACATCCCATTATACGAAAAAGCATAATTACCTGTGGAGTTTAACTGCTTTCTTGTTATTGAAGTGGGATACTTCGTCTTAATCTTGTTAAGGTCTAAGACTGGGAACTTAACGTTTTCTATAGAACCAACTATTGAATTCCCAACTGTATAGGAATAACCAAGAAGTATTTCCGAATCTCCAATCATATCATTATTCCCAGCATAGCTACGTGTTTGCTTTTTATTTATTGCCCTAAAAGGCATATTTTTAGCTTTGGGAACTGAAGTTGAGCGTTTTTGAAGAATAATATCCTCTGCCCAAGAATGACTCTCGATAGATGGTACGATATCTTCGTTGGAGCAACTATTCATAATTGTAATGAACAGTATACCCATAAATAAATAATATAGCTTATTCATAATTATGGCTTTATTACGATTAATATATAGTTATCTTTGGAGTGGCAATGTTTTTTCCAAAATTATATCCCCATCCGAATCAAGGGGCGTGTATGTAATTGATTCTTTCGGTCGTACTTCCTTAGGATCTTCAATTATGCTACCAGTCCATGTCCCTTTTAAGATACATTCACGAACATTGCCATCAATAGTACATTGAGCCTTTGCCGTATACTTTATAGTTACGTTATATTTAACAAAGTTCAATGTAACTTTTGCTATAGAAGAAGCTTTGCATCTAATAGGATAGGTATATACAACATGTCTATTAATATTTTGATACCCATTACTTACGAATAGAGCATCTTCTGACGAATTCACATCTGGGGATACGACATTACCGCTTATAACAGAAGGGCGTTTAAACTTGACACTTGGATTACTAAAATTCAAATTAACATTCCAAGAATTCCTATTAAAAAATGAATTTTCCATTTCATAAAAGTCAAATGGAACATTTATACTTTTTTCTTGTGAGGATGTGTTTTTTACCGTCATTACTTTGGAAAAAGTTGATTTACTGACAGAAGGTGAAACGACATCGTATTCTAAAGATATAATATCGAATTTTGCATCTGGAGTTATTATGAATTCCTGCTGGGCTTTATTTTCAACCCTTTTAGCATAGCGAACCTTATTTCCACTTGCAGCTTCAAGAACATAATAGAAAATTGACCAAGAATTATTTGGGTCAGACTGCCCCAAATAGCTTTCACTTTGAATTGCATAATAGTTCTTGTAGGTATTTGACCGAAGTAAATCCCATCCCGCACTCATTAATGAAACATTTTCTTCCTTTGCTGCCATTAATATCTTCTCATCCGGCTTTTTAGTATAGTAACCTACGGTTAAAGGAGTCCCTGAGGATGTAGAATAGATAAGGTATGGTATTCCTGTAGAAGCGGGAAGAACTTTAATGTAAAAACGATTATTCCTTGCATCATTAGAATTGTTCAGAGAGACCTCTGCCCCTTTTCCTTTACAATAAAGGTTGACGTATCCACTCGTTGATCCATTTGCAGCTATAGAACGAACCTTTATGGTTGCTGGTATTTCACGAATAGCAAACATATTACTCCAGAAGGTGTCATCATACGAGTTGTAATCCTCAAAGCGGGCAGGTGCTCTTTTGGATTGTGAATGAGTTTTAGCATACAACTCTTTCATCTTCTTCATATCTTCTGAAATGACAAGTTCCTTAGGGAGTCCTTCCGAAATCATTTCTTCAGATATTGCACGAGTACGTGCTACTTGCGTCTCCATAAGATTATCATGGAGAACAACATTTTCCACTTCATCAGTGCATCCACTTAGAAACATGACTGCTAACATTGTAAAATTTATAAGACGTAATTTCATAACAATATGGATATAAGTTTTAACCTACTCATATAGCTTTTCGGTTTTCGCTCCTTTTTACAGTGTGGTCTGTTATATTTTTCTTTATTGTCGCAAATATACAAATTTATATTGTTTAAAACAAGAAAAATAGTTTTTTTTTTTTTCAGAATTTGTATTTTCTTAGTATTTTCGCTATATTTGTAGCATTATTTACTATATATACATTGTTTATATGAACAAAAAAATTATTTCATTAAAGGATTTCGAGATTACTCCAAACGAGAATGTTATCGAACGTAGCCAAAACTTCCAGAGTTACATTGACCAAATGGAGCAGTTCGGCTGCAAGAGTTATTGGGTCATGGGGAAAACAGGAGTTGGAGCCAAGATGCAAATTGAGGGCTATGACGGTGAAGTTTCCGCATACATTTCCAACGATTACCTTGGTATGTCGCAAAGATCAGAAACTAAGGAGGCTGGCATAAATGCCGTTTTGAAATATGGCACGGGGGCAAGTGCCGCCCAAGCCATAGGAGGCTATCTGGACATTCACCAACAACTGGAACGAGGTATTGCAAAGTTTGTAGGACAGGAAGATGCCATTCTATTCTCATCAGGTTTTGGTGCCAACGCAGGTCTGCTTCGTGCTATATTGGGAAAAAATGACATAGCCTACATAGATTCATATATCCATACCAGTGCCACAAGTGGTTTAATTGGAACCAATGTAAAACATATAGGACACAACGACATTGACTATCTTGACATGATCCTTGAACGAGAAATGGGAAAATATCAAACTCGATTGGTCATCATTGATGGTGTCTATTCCCAAAATGGGGATTTATCAAAACTTCCGGAGTACATTGCGGTCTGCAAGAAACACAATTGTCTTCTCATGATGGATGATGCTCACGGCATTGGTGTTATGGGAGAAAACGGCAGAGGAACTGCCGAATATTATAATTGCTTGGGACAAGTAGATATTATTACAGGAACTTTCAGTAAGTCTTTCGGATGTGTCGGTGGCTTTGTTGCCGCATCAGAAAAACTGATTCAGTATCTGAGATATTATGCTGACAGCAATGTCTTTTCTGCTGCAATGACTCCACAGGTAGCAGCTTCTTCATTAAAGGCTTTGGAACTCATACAGACACGTCCGGAGATTCGCAAGAAACTGTGGACTAATGTCAACTATCTGCGTACTCGACTGACAGAAGAAGGTTTCGATATAGGTTGCTCGGTATCAGCCATATTTCCTATTATGGTCAGAGACAATAGAAAAGTATATGAAATAGCACGTGAATTGCAAAAAAGATGTATCTTTGTAAGCGGTATCACATACCCTGCGGTAAGAACCAAGGAAGCACGGCTTAGAGTCAGTGTATTGGCATCCCATGAAATAGTACAGTTGGAGCAATTGGTGACCGCCCTTGTGGAAATCAGAAAATCAATACCTTTTTAAATGGCAGAAGAAGAAAATAAACCCAAAAGATACAGAAGGACAAACGTCGATATACAGGCAGACATTATCAAGGCAGCAGAAAGTTTGATTAAGAAAAAAGGCTTTGCATCAATGCTGGTGACAGAACTTATCAAGAAAGCCAGAATCGAACCGCTTGTCTTTTATAACAGATATGATAATCTTAGTGAGTTTTATGATGAATTCGTTAAGAGGTATGACTATTGGTTTAAGGATGTTCTGATGGACATTCAATTTCCTGCAGATTCTGAATTTGGCTATATCAGCATTTTCAAGGATGTACATAAGGCACTTCAAGACAAATCCGTAATGTTGGAATTACTGCGTTGGGAAATTGCAGAAGGAAATGAAACCACGGTTCGTACAGCTATGCTCAGGGAAATGCACACATTACCTCTTGTCAATGCGTACGAGGGGAAATTTAAAGATATAGATATATCTGCTATATCTGCATTAATTATTGGAGGGATATATTACCTCAATCTCCACCGTGACAGATCAAAGTTTGCCGATATTGACTTGAATACGGAGCAAGGGAGAAAACGTATAGAAAAAGCCCTGGAGGAACTTGGACACATGGTATTCCACTGCCATGAAGTAAATAATTATAAACAAGCCGTTGCAGAAAGAATGAAAGAAAACGGTATCAGCGATGAAGTCATTAAAAAGTGTCTGAATTAAAAGGCACATAACAAGGAAAATCCCCATTTATCCAGCAGATAATTGGGGATTTTCCTTGTTATAGCAACTATATCATACTTCACAAAGCGGCATTTTAGACTTCCTGTAAGTAGGGTCTTACGGCACACAAACAACTATTTCCCGCGATCTCCCTTGATTTCCCACTTTTCCCGAAAACTTTTAATTCTCTTTATATACCTATAATTTAGTGGCTTGATAAGAGTATTCATCATTAAAATTATCAAGCAATGGAATCAAACAACAATGACAACTATGTGCTGGTCTTGGAAGACCGCACAGAGGTAAAGAACGAAAAGGAAACAGGAAAACTTTCCGTAGTTTCCGGTATCGACGACAAGGGCAACCTCAAGACCACCGAAGCCACCGCCGCCAATCAAGCAGCATTTCTAAAGTTTAACAGCAAGGAGGGACTTTTGGAGAACTTCATGAAGAATTTCCTCCGTCAGTTCAACGAGCCTACCCGCTTCGGACTCTACAAAGTCGTGGCAAGCAATGTAGAGCAGGGCGTGGACAACCTGCGCACCCTGCTCCAAAGCCGTGAGAAGCCCGAAAGCAAGCAGCAGTTGGCAGAGATTGGCGTACCCTTTGAGGACTATCTGCCCCGGCAGAAGAACACCACAGCCATCAACCCGGAAAAGGTGGACTGGAAACAGCTCGACCGCCTCGGACTTTCCCGTGAGCAGTTGGAGCAGAGCGGAGAACTCACAAATATGCTCAACTGGCAGAAGAGCAATCTCATGACGATTGCCATCCCGATGGGCGACACCACCATCTACACCGATGCCCGCCTTGCTTTCCGCACGGACGGTGAGGGCAACATCGGGCTGGCTATCCATCCTTTGAGGAAAGAGCCACAACTCGATTTTCCCTATATGGGGTATAAGTTCTCGCCCGAAGAGAAGGAGCAACTACTCACTACGGGCAACCTTGGCAAGACCATTGAGGTAACACCCAAAAACAGTGAGCCTTTTGCCGCCTACGTTTCCATCGACCCACAGACCAACGAACTTATCGCCCTGCGTGCCGACCGTGTGAACATCCCCAAGGACATCAAGGGCGTTACGCTTTCCGACCAGCAGTATAAGGATCTTGTGGAGGGCAAAGCCGTGAAGGTGGAGGGTATGATCGCCAAGAGCGGCAAGTCCTTCAATGCCACCCTGCAGGTCAATGCCGAACGAAAAGGCATTGAGTTTATCTTTGGTGACAAACAAGGCTTAAAAGAGCGACAGCAACACTCTCAGCAGCAGGGCGTACCCCATAAACTCTGCGGCTTGGAACTTTCCGAGAAACAGCGCGAGGCATTGAATAACGGGCGTGCGCTCTATTTGAAGAACATGGTCGATAAGGAGGGGAACTCCTTTAATGCCTACGTCCGTATGGACAAGGAGCAGAACCGTCCGCGTTTCTATAAATGGAATCCCGACAAGAGTCAGAAGAATGGCAAGGTGGAAGCCGTGGCGGAGGAACACAAGACACAGGTAGCGGTCAATAACCACGGCAAGACCAACGAAGCCACGAAGAACGTGAAGGAGCCTTTGAAGACCGGGCAGACACAGCCTACTGCCGCCCAAAAGCAGAAGCAGGACGAGAACAAGCAGAAGAAGTCTCGTGGACGTAGGATGTAACCCTTAATTCTTTTGCCGATTATGACAACTTGTATTATCGCCGAGAAACCCTCGGTAGCCAGAGACATTGCCCGTATTGTTGGGGCTAATAGTAGGCAGGACGGATTTTTGGAAGGCAGCGGTTTTCTTGTTACTTGGGCGATGGGACACCTCATCACCCTTGCCATGCCCGAAGCCTACGGTTTTTCCGCCTATAAAGCCGAAGACCTGCCCATCCGTCCCAATCCTTTCCGGCTTATTGTCCGACAAGTGCGTAAGGACAAGGAATTTGTATCAGATCCTTCTGCACTCAAACAACTCAAGGTGATACGTTCCTGCTTTGACAAGGCAGACCGTATCATTGTTGCCACCGATGCAGGGCGGGAGGGTGAACTCATCTTTCGCTATATCTACCAATATCTAAATTGTCGAAAGCCTTTCGACCGCCTTTGGATTTGTTCACTGACGGACAAAGCTATCCGTGAGGGACTTTCCAATCTCAAGCCGGGAAGTCGTTACGACAATCTCTATTACTCCGCCAAGTCAAGGAGCGAAGCTGACTGGCTTGTGGGCATCAATGCCAGCCGTGCCCTGTCCATTGCCCGCAGGGGAGGCTATTCGTTGGGACGGGTACAGACCCCGACCCTTGCTATGGTCTGCCGTCGGTACATAGATAACCGTGATTTTTCTTCCGTACCGTTTTGGAAACTCTCCGCTCTTATGGAGAAAGAGGGCGTGTCGCTGAAAGCCGTGTGCGAAACTGCATTTGAAAATGAAGCCAGCGCACAATCCGCTCTCGCTGTGCTTCACGGACAGAGCGGGCTTAAAGCAGAGTCGGTCGCAAGACAGGCGGGGCATACGTCGCCACCACTCTTGTACGACCTCACTGCCCTGCAGAAGGAAGCCAACAGACACCACGGCTTTTCAGCGGACAAGACCCTCTCGATAGCCCAGAGCCTCTATGAGAAGAAAATCACGACCTATCCCCGCACAGGCAGCCGATACATCAGCGAGGATGTTTTTGAGGAAGTACCCGCCCTGCTCCGCAAGATAGGTGAAACGCTTTCGACTCCGCTTAACCGCCATTCGGTGGACAACGCTAAGATAACCGACCACCACGCCATCATCCCCACGGGGGAAACACCGTCGGGCTTATCGGCAGACGAGGTGACCGTCTATCAGATGGTAGTAGCCCGTTTTGTCGAAGCCTTTTCTCCCGATTCCGAGGAAGAACGTATGCTGGTGCGGTTCACGGACGGCACCACCGCCTTTACTTGGAAAGCGTGCCGACAAATCTCCTTGGGCTGGAAAGCCGTGCAGAAAGATAAGGCAACTGCTTTGGAGAAGAAAGAGGACGGGGATGAGCAGGTTTTGTCTTCGTTGCCCAACTTGGCGGAGGGAGAGGTTTTGCCTCTTGTTTCTGCCGAGATTACTGAGCATAAGACCAAACCGAAGTCCCTCTATACGGAGGCTACCTTACTCTCGGCTATGGAGAACGCAGGGAAAGAGGTAGAAGATGCAGAGAGTAAAAAGGCTATGGCAGAATGTGGTATCGGCACACCTGCCACCCGTGCTAACATCATCGAAACCCTTATCCTCCGTGACTATATCCGCAGGGACAGGAAATCTATCATCCCCACAGAGAAAGGCTTGGCAGTCTATGAGATTGTCAAGGACAAGAGAATCGCCAATGCGGAGATGACGGGAAGCTGGGAACTGACACTTGCCGCCATCGAGGCGGGGCAGATGCCGCCCGAAAAGTTCACTCAAGGCATCAACTCCTACGTCGGCACCATCTGCGAGGAATTGCTCTCCCTTGCCCCCGAACAGAAGTCTTATCCCACCTACCGCTGTCCCAAGTGTGGCAATGAGAGCGTGGGCATTTATGCCAAGGTTGCTAAATGCAGACACGAGGGCTGCGACTTCCATGTCTTCCGTGAGGTCTGCGGCACGCTCCTCACAGAGGACCATATCCGGGACTTGCTGACCACGGGACGAACGACCATCCTCAAAGGCTTGACGAGCAAGGCAGGCAAGAAGTTCAACGCCAGTCTGGTGCAGAATGAAGACTACACCACTTCCTTTGAATTTGAAAACAGGAAAGGAAAACCAAGAGGGAGATAATCCCGACAGAAACAACGAGGAACAGAATTGGTCGGGGGGGGGGTAATATACTTTTATCTTCCGACCTTTTCCTTCTTAAATTAAAAAGAAAACACTATGGCATACAATAAGAAAGCAGTCTTGGCAGCCAACACGGAAGCCATCCGTGTGGTGCTGCGTCTGGAAAAGGAACGCCGCGAAGCCACCGAGGAAGAAAAAGCCGCCCTGCGTGGCTATCAGGGCTTCGGTGGCCTGAAATGCGTACTGAACCGATGTGACAGTTCCGACGACCTCCGCTATTGGAGCCAGTCGGAGCAGCAGCTCTTCGAGCCGACCCAAAGGCTCAAACAGATGATATACCGCGAAGCCGTCGATGCCAATACCGCCAAGCGGTATTGGGAGAGCATCAAGGCAAGCGTGCTCACGTCCTTCTATACCGATACCCGCATCGTCGCCGCCATTTCCGATGCACTCACTTCTGTAGATATACCCATACGTCGCTGCTTAGACCCTTCGGCTGGTATGGGAGCCTTTGCCGAGACGTTCGCAAAGAAAGCAAGTACGGTCGATGCAATGGAGAAAGACCTGCTTACCGCCCGTATCTCACAAGCCCTGCATCCTTATGGGCAAGGCAGCATCTTTGTCCGCCAAGATCCCTTTGAAGCCATCGGGGAGTTGGAGGATAAGGACAAATACGACCTTGTCACCAGCAATATCCCCTTTGGCGATTTCATGGTCTATGACCGTGAGTACAGCAAGGGCAAGGACATTCTCAGACGGGAGTCCACACGCGCCATTCATAACTATTTCTTCGTGAAGGGGCTGGACACGCTCAAGGAGGGCGGTCTGCTGGCTTTCATCACCTCGCAGGGCGTATTGGACAGTCCCAAGAACGAAGCCATCCGCCGTTATCTGATGCAGAACAGCCGACTTGTCTCCGCTATCCGTCTGCCATCGGGTATGTTCTCCGAAAACGCAGGGACGGAAGTGGGCAGCGACCTCATTGTCCTGCAGAAGCAGTCGGGCAAGGAAATCGGCGAAGGCACCGAGCAGCAGTTTGTAGAAACCGCCTCCGTTCCCAAGGGCGATGGCTTCTCCATTGCCTTTAACCATAACTCGCTCTTTGAGGGCGAATGGAAAGACGTCTCTCACCGCACCATCGCCACGGAGCGCACGATGGGTACAGATCCCTACGGCAAGCCTGCGTGGGAGTACAGCTTTGATGGGAGCATGGATGATATGGCGGAAAGTCTTCGGATTCAACTCTCGCAAGATGCAGGAAAACACTTTGACCGCAAGCTCTATGAGACGGGCATACCGATGACGGAGGAAGAGCGACAAGCCGAGGCTGCCAAGGAGTTATACAGACTCGGTGTAACGGTGGATTTACCCGAAGAAAAGCCAACGGAGGATAAAGAAAACGAGAATGCCTATAACTTGATGCCTGACAGCATCAGGAAGCAACTGCCCAAACTTTACAGCAAGGGAAAGGAACTTATTGGCGATAAGGTTGCCTACGCACGCTATTTCTTCCCGATGGGAGCTTACACGGCATATCTCTTGGAGTACGACCCGAAGACTCGTATCGGTTTCGGTGCCGTGACGATGGGCTATGGTTGGGAGCTGGGCAATATGTCGCTCGATGAGATGGAGGAAGTGAAGATACACGGGTTGGGCATCGAACGCGATTTGTACTTTACACCCAAGAAACTGCACGAGATTGCAGAATTGGAGGAGATAGTAAGGGGACAATATACCAAGGAACCGATGATCGGGGAAATCAAGGAAAAAGCCGAGCCGACAGTCCAGGCTCAGCCAATGGAGGAGAAGCTTTCCACGGAAGAAGAAAAGGAGGAAGTTCAAGTTGAAAAGGTCAGTGAGCCGGTCAAGGAAGAGGTGGATGGGCAAACCTTGCAAACAACCGAGCAAGTTCCCTATGAACCCGCTCCCGAAGGTGTGCCCACATTGACTCTTCATCGTCAGTATGAGCAGGAAACGAAGGGAATCCGCACGGATGTGGAAGCCCCGCGGGAGATGAACGGACAGACGGTCTATTTCGATGAGGACCATCATCCGATTATCAACGAGAACGAAACGGAAGCAGAGGGGACGCTCTTTGCTCCCGAGGAATACAGCCTGTGGACACAGGAAGTGTCAAGGGTGAACAAAGAAATTTCCGAGAACAAGACCGCCCAACAAAAGACTGTTTCGTCTCCGGCTCACAAAACTCCCGTCCGGCGCACCCGCACGCCTCGTAAAAACACTTCTCCATCCCCGAGAGAGCCGTCGCTCTTCGATTTTATGGACGAAGCAGAGCAACATACCCCACAACCGATAGTGGAAGTCAAGAAAGAGTTTGATGCCTCGCCGCGCCCCTTTCTCTCATCACCGGACACCCACCTAAGGGACGGCTCCATCGTCGTGCAGAAGGGACAGGTCGGTTTTCTCTCCGATTTGAAGCGGCATCCTACCTTCAATCCGATGGACTTGCCCTATGCGCAAATCTCACGGCTGAAAGCCTATATAGAAATACGGGAGTGCTACCATCGTCTATATGACTATGAGGCGAATAACCAAACAGAGGACAAGGAGGAACGTGAGAAGCTCAACCGCCTTTATGACGGTTATGTCCTACGCTGGGGCTATTTCAACCAGAAGGCGAACACCGATGTGATAAAAATGGATGCCACGGGCATGGAGATGCTGTTTTTGGAACGCTCCGAGAACGGCAGGTACATCAAGGCGGACATCTTCGACCATCCCACGGCATTCGCCACCACCGAACTGTCCGTTGCCGCAGACCCGATGGAGGCATTGGGCGCATCGCTCAACAAGTACGGCACGGTGGAGCTTGACTATATGAGTTCCCTGCTTCCCGACATGGAGGAAAGTGATATGCTTTCCGCCTTGGAGGGACGTATCTTCTACAATCCGGAGGAGGACGGCTACGAGGTAGCCGACAAGTTCATATCGGGCAACGTGATCGAGAAGGCGGAGCGTATTGAGTCTTGGCTCTTGGACCATCCGGAGCATGGGGAAGCGAAGCAGAGCCTTGCAGCCCTGCGTGCCGCCACGCCGCCACCGATTCCTTTTGCCGATTTTGACTTCAACCTCGGTGAGCGTTGGATACCGGCCAAGGTCTATGGCAGGTTCGCCTCGGAGTTTTTTGAGACGGACATCAGCGTGTCCTACCACTCCAACATGGACGAGTATTCCATTGTCTGTGACCATACGAATGCCAATATCTGGCACAAGTATGCCGTCCGGGGAGAGTTTCGCCGCTATGACGGCATCAACCTCCTCAAGCACGCCCTGCACAACACCATACCCGACATCAACAAGAGTAAGACGGTGCTTGATGCCGAGGGCAACGAGAAGACGATAAAAGTGCGCGACGGGCACGCCATACAGATGGCGAACGCCAAGATTGAGGAGATACGGCAGGGCTTTGTCGATTGGCTCGGACGGACACCGGACACGTTCAAGCAGCAGCTCTCCGACCGTTACAACCGTCTTTTCAACTGTTTTGTGCGACCCAACTTCGATGGCACGCACCAGACCTTTCCCGATCTTGACCTCAAACGGCTGGGCATAGCCGACCTTTACAAGAGCCAGAAGGATGCCGTATGGATGCTCAAGACCAACGGCGGGGGTATCTGCGACCATGAGGTGGGAGCAGGCAAGACGCTCATCATGTGTACGGCAGCCTATGAGATGAAGCGATTGGGTTTGGCGAACAAGCCGATGATTATCGGCCTGAAGGCAAACGTATTCGACATTGCCGACACGTTCCGCAAGGCTTATCCCAATGCCAGGGTGCTCTATCCGGGCAAGAACGATTTCAGCAAGCAGAACCGGCAGCGTATCTTCAACGACATCAAGAACAACGACTGGGACTGCATCATCCTCACGCACGAGCAGTTCGGCATGATACCGCAGGCATTGGAAATACAGGAGGCTATCCTGCAGAAGGAGATGGACTCCGTGGAGGAGAACCTTGAAGTTCTGCGCATGCAGGGAGCCGACATCTCCCGTGGTATGCTCAAAGGCTTGGAGAAGCGCAAGCAGACGCTTGAAGCGAAGTTGCAGAGCATACAGGACAGCATCGCCGAGAGAAAGGACGATGCCGTGGACTTCAAAATGATGGGCATTGACCACCTCTTTGTCGATGAAAGTCACCAATTCAAGAACCTGATGTTCAACACCCGCCACGACAGGGTGTCGGGCTTGGGCAATCCCGACGGCTCACAGCGTGCCCTGAATATGCTCTTTGCCATACGCACCATACAAGAGCGGTCTGGCAAGGACTTGGGGGCAACCTTCCTTTCGGGAACGACCATCAGCAACTCACTGACAGAATTGTACCTTCTGTTTAAGTACCTCCGCCCGCAGGCGTTGGAGCGGCAAGGTATCAACAGCTTTGACGCATGGGCGGCGGTCTTTGCCAAAAAATCGACCGACTATGAGTTCTCCATCACCAATGAGATTATCCAGAAGGAGCGGTTCCGCACCTTCATCAAGGTGCCGGAGCTTGCGGCGTTCTACGCGGAGATTTGCGATTTCCGCACGGCAAAGGACATCGGTATCGATCGCCCCGAGAAAAACGAGATACTGCACAACATACCGCCAACGCCGGAGCAGGAGGAGTTCATCGGCAAGCTGATGGAGTTCGCCAAGACAGGTAATGCCACGTTGTTGGGACGTGCGCCGCTCAGCGAGAGCGAGGAAAAGGCAAAGATGCTCATCGCCACCGACTACGCGAGGAAGATGAGCTTGGATTTACGCATGATAGATTTGGAAGGGTACTCGGATCACATCGACAATAAGGCGAGCCATTGTGCAAAGTTGCTCAATGACTATTATCGGAAGTATGATGCACAGAAAGGAACGCAGTTCGTATTCTCGGATTTGGGGACATATAAGCCCGGAGAATGGAACGTGTACAGCGAGATAAAGCGTAAGTTGGTGGAGGACTACCATATCCCGTCCTACGAGGTACGTTTCATTCAAGAATGCAAGAACGAAAAGGCAAAGAAGGCGATGGTGGATGCCATGAACCGTGGCGACATCCGCATCATCTTCGGCTCCACGTCCATGTTGGGCACGGGCGTGAACGCCCAGCAGCGTGCCGTGGCCGTGCATCATCTTGACACGCCCTGGCGACCTTCGGACTTGGAGCAGCGCAACGGGCGAGCCGTGCGTAAGGGAAACCTTATCGCCAAGGAGTTTGCGGACAACAAGGTCGATGTCATTATCTATGCCGTAGAGCGGTCGCTGGACAGCTACAAGTTCAACCTGCTTCACAACAAGCAGCTTTTCATCAACCAGCTGAAGACCAACACGCTGGGCAGCCGTACCATCGACGAGGGTTCGATGGACGAGGACAGCGGTATGAACTTCTCCGAGTACGTGGCGGTGCTTTCGGGTAATACCGACCTCTTGGAAAAGGCAAGGCTGGACAAGAAAATCGCCACCTTGGAATCCGAGCGCAAGAACTTCCTCCGTGAGCGTGATGCAGCGACAGGGAAGTTGGCGGAGATTGACAGCTCCGTGTCCTTCCATTCGGACAAAATTAAGGAGGCTAAGGCGGACTTGGCTCTCTTTGAGCAGCGTGTGGAGCGTGACAAGGAGGGACTGCCCGTCAATAAATTGACAATAAAAGGTGTGGAGGACTCCACGGATATTAAGGTCATTGCCGCCCGCTTGCATGAGATTGACGAGAAGGCACGCACCAAGGGCGAGTACAACAAAATCGGCGAGATTTACGGCTTTTCCGTCATGGTCAAGACGGAGAGCAGCTCAAAGGACCTGTTTGATTGCTCGGTGAACCGCTTCTTTGTCAAGGGACAGGAGAGCATCTACTATACCTATAATAACGGTAAGTTGGCGACAGACCCGAAACTTGCCTGTGAGAACTTCGTTAATGCCTTGGAGCGTATCCCGAAGGTGATAGAGTCGCATGAGAAGGAAATGGCAAAGGTTGTAGCCAACAAAGACGTTTACACGAATATTGCCAACGGCTCTTGGAAGAAAGAGGACGAGCTGCGTGCGCTCAAAGGGGAGGCAGCAGAACTTGACAGAAAGATTGCGCTTACGCTTGCACCGCCGGAGGAGGAAAAAGAAGAAACGGAGGAAATGAAGCAAGGAGAGGAGTTAGCCGGCAATACTCACTCTGCTGGAATAAAGAACGAGGGCTACCCTGCCCAAGACAAGGAAGAAAATAGCCGTTTACAGAGTTTCAGACCCAAGTGGAGACACTAATAGAAATACATTGATGATAATTATTATCAAGTCAGTTAGATTTTGGCAATAATATATGTTTATTGCCAAAATCTAACTATTTTTCATAATAGCTCACTCGTCTTGACCCAATAGAAGAAGGCTTCCGGCAATATTTTTTTCAATTTGTTGAGTTTATTATTGACGGAAGGAGACAATTCCATGGCAAGTATGGTGTTCGGATTTCCATCATATCTCTCAATTCTTGTGTTTGATTTTTCTATTGCAGTGGCAAGGTAAGCCGCACGAGCCGAATCTATGATAGCATCTTCTATGCGATATTTCCCTTTGTAGATGTAGCCGTCTATTTTCTTGATGCCGTTTTGCAGCATATTGAAATCACCTTTACCCATTTGCCCTCTGGTAGCCAGACACAAGGCAGTTTCCCGAATATCTTCATAAATGAGTGACAGTTCAGCAGGCAAGCCCCGATATTGCAATTCTATTCTCCCTATCTGGGTGAAAGTTTCCTTAGTGTGCAGGAAATTGTCAGTATGCTCAAACAGTCTGCCTACGTCATATAACTGCTTGATGATTTCCAGCGAGCGGTCTCTGTCCCCCTTGACATAAGGAATACCCGAGGTATTAGGGGCAAATGCAGTAAGTTTATCACCGAGAATGTCGTCAGCTGATGGCACGGTTACCTTCAATGGATCACCGTCCAATTCTATAAAAGGCCCTTTAATCTCAACTTCTTCGGTAGCGTGGTATTGTAAATCCTCGTATAGGACATCAAGCAGTATATACGCAGGTTTATCATCGTTCTTATAAGCGATGTGATAAAAGAATTTCGAGTGGCTTTTGGGAATATTCGTGTTCCTCTGCTGCCGTTCTTCAAGGGTCTTGGATATGAAACCGAACCTTTCTATATCTTTCAGATAGGGATCAATATCCGTCCCGGGAGGGCAGATAATGTCAATGTCTATGGATAGTCGGTGAGCGGATTCACCCAAAATAAGCATCAGAGCCGAACCGCCCTTAAAGCAGAATGGGCAACCAGATAATTTCAGCATCTCCAGCAGGGACATTGCCCTGATGACTTTCTCTATCAGGTTCAGGTCTTTATATTTGTTACGTACGGATATGGACTTTATCCATTCTGTAGTCATACATTTTTTCTTGATCATACAATTTCCTTGATATAGTTTTCTATTTGCGGTTTAATATTGCGCCGTGAGGCATAACGCAGTAACATTCCTATATTCACATTATAGTTGGCAAAGGCATTCTGCATCATGTACAAGGACTCTTGCCCTTGCAGGTAGAAGAAATCCCTGTCACATTGGATATCAACTAAGAGTTTCTCAATTCTTGGTACATTTATGCCGTTTACTTCCTGTATGGGCGATTCTGAAACAAGAGGCTTCACAATAAAGGATCTTTTGTCCAACCGGATATAATCGGACATAATATCCTCCTTTGGCGAAAGGAAACTGCGTTCGTGCATATCCTGTACAAAGTGGAAAATGGTTTCAGTGGCATCACGCTCCGTTTCTATATAGATATTGTTGTTATACGACAGGTGATGCTGCAAGTCAGACAGTATTTCACCATTATAGACACAAAAGTCTAATAAGGGATATTCCGTTTTTAATTTCTTATACAACCGAATGGAGTGAGCATTGGGAGCAGGACAGAAAATGGCTTTAGGGGTTGTTGTATATACTCCTTTGCTTATTCTGAATATTTTTTTTTCGTCCAACAACTTGCGTAAATGCCAAGACAACATCTTCTTGGAAATATCAATTTTCCCGGAAAGATACTCAGACAAGTCATTCGTTCTGAATTCCTTGTTGGTGTTTGCAAAATCTACAATTATATTACTGACGTTCATCCTGCTATCACTAATGGTTCGGTGCAAAGATAGTTAGATTTTGGCAATAAAACAAATAAATTGCCAAAATCTAACATATTTTCATATTACTTTGCTGCTACCAACCATCTCGCTTCCGTACCATTTCATCTATCTCTTCCCGAAGGAAAAGCAATCGTCCATTGGCCTTGAGATAGGGGATTTTCCCAGCCCAAACCCAGTTGTAGATAGTCTTTTGCTCCACTTTAAGAATCTTGGATACATCTATTATGTCCAAATATTCGGGTTTCAAAGGTGGATGAACAGTTGTATCAACAGATTGCTCTTGCAGGATCAGCAGGTGGTCGAGTTTGTCCTCGACACGCATCAGTCTATCAAACAATCGTTTCTGCCATGTATCTTCTGTATGATGTTCTAAGTACGACATAGTTCTCCTTTTTGATAGTTACCATTGGTATCTTGTGCCAAGATACGTTGTTCTTTCATATAGGCGATGTACTTCTTTGCGGTTCTGTCCTTGATTTCCATCTCGCGCATCAAGACCTCACAAAGTTCTTGGTAAGTGAGCTTGAGGGGTTTTCTGAAAGCCTCTCTGACAACGCCGATAAGTTCATCGGTCTTGCGCTTTTCCTTGTCTTCCTTGGATTTTTCACCACGATAGACGTGCATGTCCTCTGCCTTGTCCCAGCCAAAAAGCATCATCGGTACGTCCAACGGGCTTCCGTCACGGACTTTCAATGCTTTGACGACCGAGTATTCGGGATTGTCATCTTTCTCTATGGAGAGAATACCTGCAGCCTTGCGTTGAAGTTCCGAGCCTATATGCCCGCGCAGCTTAATGCCGTTAGGCACAAAGTGAAGCACGCAGATGATACAGGTATTATAAATCCCTGCCAAGCGGTAAAGCTCATCCACAATGGCAATACTTTCCGTTTCGTCATTGGCAGAACGTATTAAGTCGGCTATTCCGTCAATCACCACAAGGTGGATACCACCATGTTTGTGATGGAACAAGTCCATACTCTCGCGGATAAGTTTCAGCCTGTCCTTGCGGGACAGAGAGGCAAGGTACAGGGAATGGTAAAACTCTGGTACTGCTGCCAATGAAGCCCGGCGTAGCGTCTTGCCCAAATTCTTGTGGAGCTGTGCCTCAGACTGCTCCGTGTCATAGTGCAGGACTGCCAAGCCTTTGGGGTTTGCGGTAATCTCCAATCCCAAGGTTTTCTCTATTGGCATACGTTCTTCTCCCAATGCTCCGGCAAGAATCGCACCCACATAGTTACTCTTGCCCGTACCCTCACCTCCGGTGATACAGAACAAGTTATCCTGCGTGCCGAGTGGCACACCGTTTACCGCCACTACTGACTTGGAAATATCCGGCGGGTTTTCATAGTCAATTTCACAGGAGCGAAGCATCATCATGGTTTGGCTGTATAGGTCTGTAAACATCTTGGCAAGCAGTTCTTTCAGTTCCTCAGCCCCGTTGCCTAAGGCAAAGAAATCAGAAATATCTTTTTCGGACTTCGTGCCGCAGAGCGGAAGTGAAAGGTTCAAGACTTTGTATTCCGCCAGATGTTCAGACTGTTTATGTGCCTCCCGTACACCTGTTTCATCCGCATCATACAAGAGTATGATATGCCTAAAACGAAGCTGAAGGCTCTCAATGATGTTTGTTGGTATCTGTGCCGTTTCACTGTTGAAGCAAATCGCATTGAAGCCGTGTGCATACAACGAGAGAACATCCTTTTCCCCACCTGTTATGAAAAGCATATCGCCTTTGGTGGGAATCTGCTCCATGCCGAAACAATAGGTGGCTGGCATCCGCCCACCATAGAGAAAGCGGATTTTCGGACTGTGAGGGCGGTATATCTTGACATAGCCGTTTCCGATATAGGCAAACATCGGCTCTGTCGGTGAACTGTGAAGTTCAAACTTCCTGCCTTCAGCAGATACGCTTTCATACCGTTTAAGGCTTCGTACCCGAAAATTTCGAAGTGTATCCTCATGGATACCGTAATGCGCCCAATAGTTCAGCAGTCCATCGTCAAAAGGCTGTATCTCGAAACTGTATGGGCGTTCTTCCGTACTTTTGGCAATATCAGCCTTAGGGCTGGAAACAATCGGGCTTTTATGAGTCGGTGCAGCACTTTTACCATACTTCTCACCGTCATACAAGGAATACAGTCCAAGTTCTTGGACAATGATTTTCAAGACTTCGGGGAAATCGGTTTTTAGATTTAAGCCTCGCATGGTTGCCACAAACCAGAAACAATCCCCCGAATAGGTTGTATCCCCATGATCATAGAACTTATAGGATGAACTCTTCCTATCATAGTAGATATGGCATGAAGCCCGCCTGTCGTCATAAAAAGGACTGCGGAAGTTACGGTGAAGGTTCACCTCAAAGCCAAGGAAATGGGAAAACACATTAAGCCCCCCTTGTGTAAGTGATAGTATCTGTTCATTATCTATCATAGCTGTCGGTTTTTAGGGTTAAGGCATGAACTCATGATAAGATTGTCCTTGAAGCGGTTGAGCCGACCAAGGACTTCATCATTCCTCATGCCGGAAACACGGAGGCGGTTGCACTTTACGGCAATAAGGATTGACTTGAAGAAGTAGCGCACATCGCCACCCTCTGTATAGCGATACCGTACTAACTGTTTCTTGCGCCAACGGTAAAGGGTGGACTCTGAAACATTTAGAGTCCCGATAAGGTCTTTGGTGGTCATTTCCAACTCGTCATCTATATCCTGGATAAGGTGAGAGGTTCGCTCAACGTACTGCTCTATTCGGTTGAGCCTGTCTATCAGTTCCTGATAGGCTTGGCTTTCTATTGCGATTATTTCCATACTGTCAGTCGTTTGGTTGAGATGGTTGCATGTTCCATTCCAAGTTCGTGTACTACTTGTGAGAGTTTCTTGAAGGCTTCCTCCGTAAAAACCTCAATGTGTATTTCTGCTATTGGTGTAGGCTCAGCCTGCCCATTACGTGCAAGAAAGCCAAACAATTTACTCGGGCTAATCCCTACTTTTGTAGCAAACACGTGAATCTGTTGAAGAGTCATCTCTGTTTTTCCTGTCTCCCAGCGAGACACGCGACTGGAACTAACTCCCATAATTCCAGCAAGATACTCCTGAGAATATCCTTTTCTTACTCTTGCCAGTCTCAGCATTTCCAATAACTTATTCATATCTATAAAGTTACTAAAGCACCGTTACAAGAGCAACCCGCTACATGCAAACATTTGCACACTATGCAATCCGTCTTGCAGTTGGTGCAAGTTCGTTTATTAGTAGCGGAATACACAGTGTGCTAACAAATATAACGGATTTAATCTGAAACATTTTATTTCCTTTTTCGTATTTGTGCAATTATTATTGCTTTTATAGAGAACTCCAGTGCAAGGTGCAAGTCCCCTTATATATAGGGGCTTGCACCTTGCACTGGAAAGTGTAGCAATAAAAAGTCTAAATCTTTATGATACAAAGATTTGGAGGTTAGTACAATTTTATATACCTTTGTACCCAAGAAAAGAGAGCAGTTGTGCTTTCAAAAGGTAGTCAGAATGGTAGTCATTAAGCAGTCAGAATACTGCTACAAAAATGCTACACAGATGATTTATCAAAATATATAGAAGATTTATATACAACGAGATACGAGAGTTTGGTTCACAAACCTCTCTCTCCGTATTTGCTCCCTTTATTACCGTTTGTTTGGCAATGAGCCTGTCCATATCTTCAGAAATTTTCCTGTCCGTCACCTGCGCGTAAATCTGTGTGCTTGATATGGAGGCGTGTCCCATCATCTTGGCTATACTCTCAATAGGTATTCCTGCACTAAGGCTCATCGTGGCGAACGTGTGTCGTGCCATGTGATAGGAAAGACTTTCACGGATGCCGCAAGCCTTGCCCACAATGCACAGGTTCTTGCCCATTACACTGCGACTGCAATCGCTGTGGAAAACAAGGCTGTCGCCCTTTTCTTTCACCGTCTGCTGTTCTTCGTTCCCTTCTTGTTCTTCCCAACAATAGCGGATGACGGTTTCTGCTATCGGATGCAGCGGTACAATGAATTCCACCTTTGTCTTTTGGCGTTCCTTGCGGATATACTTCCTCCCGTCCGCTGCTGTTTGGATATGCTTATATAGCAAGTGTTCCATATCGGCGATTGCCAGTCCCGTAAAGCAGGAGAAGACGAACATCAGTCTTGCCTGTTCCGCTTCCCTGTCATTCATTTTCATTGTCGCAAGTTTAGCGACTTCACTCTTTTGCAGGAAGCGTATCTTCTTTTCCTCTTTCTCATACTTGGCGTTCTCAAAGGGATTGCAGCGGATAATCCTTTGACTAACCGCACGGAACATCAGTCGGCTCAGCCAGCAGAGATAGTTGTTGATGGTCGTTCCCTTCAATCCACGCTTTTTGAGAAAGAAACGGTATTCCTCAAACAAATCCTCCGTAATGGTGGAAATGGGTATGTCCTGCAATCCTTTATCTTTGACAAACTCACGGAGATTTCTGTCAGAATGGGACAGATTCAGAAAAGTTCCCTCCGCTCTTGACCTGCCAATACTTTCCTTGACTGCTTGCAGTTCCGCCCTGCTCATGGCAAGGAGAGTTGTAGGATGGGTGGCAATGCCTTGCAGGTGGTTCTTGATGAATTCGACACTTACCACCCCGTCCCTAACAAGAACATCCCGATAGGTCTTTTCCACAAGTTCCCTGAACTCATGGAGTCTTTGATTGGTCTTTCTGTCAGTCGTCAAGCTCTGCTTGACGTTCCACTCGGAGGGCTTACATTCTTCGCCTGTGGTAATGACTGCACTTTTTCCGTCTATGGTAATACGGCAGAGAATGGCTGTCCTTCCGTCTGCCTTTGTCTTCTGTCTGTTGATATAGAATAGTATCTTGAATGTACTTCTCATAATGGTTGTCATTTATATGGTCAAACGTAAATCTTCGGTGAAAGAGAGGAAACGGTCGAATTCCTCAAAGAGTTTCTGAGGGGTTACTTTGGCATAGCGTTCCGTCATGCTTACATTGGAATGTCCCAGCATCTTGCTCACCGTTTCGATGGGTACGCCCTGTTCGAGCGTGATGAGCGTTGCAAAGGTGTGCCTTGCAGTATGCGTGGTAAAAGGAAACGATATGCCTGCACGAAGCCGAAGGGCTTTCAAACAGGTCTGATAGGTTTTGTACTTGATGTAGGGAAGCAGTGTTTCCCTTTCATCGCTACGGTACTTCGCTATTAGCCTAACGGCTTCGGGCAGCAGCTTGATACGGCAAAGCACGCCTGTCTTCTGGCGGTTGAACTTCAGCCACAGACTGCCTTCATCATCACGGACAAGATGGGATTTGTTCAGTTCCATCAAATCGCAATAGGCCGCACCAACATAGCATGCAAAGAGAAAGATGTCCCTTGCCGTTTCCAAATCCTCCTCCAAATCATCAAAGCGGAGTGCTTTTAGTTTGTCCAATGCTGCCTTGTCAAGTGCCTTTGGCAGTTTCTTATCCCCCTTTGATATCTTAACCTTGTCAAAAAGTAGCACATCAGCTAATCCTTCACGGTAAGCCAGTCTGCATACAGTCTTCAAATGCGCGGCTACATTATAGAACGTGCTTTCCTGAAAACCGCACTCACCTAAGAAATACTGCCGGAACTCTTGGATAAAATTCTCGGTGAGTTGAGAGAATGCCAAGTCCGAGACCTTGTACTTCCGTTGAATAAACTTCTGTAAATGTATCCGGGCGGAGTGGTAGCCGTGTATGGCTCCTTCCTTGATGTCTATACCTACATGGTTTTCCTTTTCCTTGATGAGCATATCCAGCCTCTCAATGAGCATACACCGTGTCTGCACGCTGCCTTGAAACTGCTCCTTCACGTCGGTTGCGTCAAACAGGCAACCTTTGGAGAGTAAGGACTGATAAGCCGACTGAACGGACAGCAACAGGTTTTCCAACCTGCCGTTCACTTCCACCGCCTCACGGCTCTTTCCGTCCATTCGGCTCTCACGGGGATTCCACAGGTCGGGATTGCAGGAGAGCTTGCAACTGAACTGGGCGATGGAACGCCCAATGGTAATACGTCCCATAATCGGAGCTTTCCCCGACTTGTCAAGACCGCTCTTTTTGAGGTAGAGCAACACCTTCATTTTCTCGTGTTTCATACGCTTTAATATTTGTGGGCAAAGTTACCCGAATTAAAGCGTTCCTCAGTTATGCAGAAAACTGCCGACCGTAGCAACAGCCACACGAGCGAAAATAATTCAGTTACCGAATATTACTCCATCGTTACCTATCCCCAAATCGGGTAACGGTTTGGTAACTGAACTTCTGCCTAAATCTGCATATTACTGCCCTTTATAAATGGTGCAGCTTTACGCAAATCATACCGTTTCTTCCTCATTATCAGTTAGTTTGCAACAACTTCTGCCTTTCTTCATTTTCTTTGATTAGTTGCGTCGCGAACTTTCGACAAGTGTCGCACGATTATGCGACAAGTGTAGAACGATTGTGCGACACTTGTCGAAAGTTCATGCCAAGAGCCTTCGGCATCCTCAAATCAGCCTGCCGGCAACTCAGGCTGCCGTTGGCGGGAGCAGGAAAAATCAGTATTTGGAAGTGTGGCGGACTGAGTACACGTAGCCAATGATGCCGGCCACGATGCAGCCCAGGCCTGTAAAGAGCAGCAGGTTGCTCGTTGTGCGGGCCACGTAGCTGATAGCGAGCAGCAGCACTCCGGCATAAACAAGGGGCAGCCCCAGGTATTTCACGTATTTCTTCATTGCAACGGCAAAAGTAAGAAAAGATTTAGAGAAAAGCCGGTTCAGGTTACCGGTATTTTCGTAAAAATTAGTTAAAAGCCGAAAAACTCCCATGTCATGTTCTCATATCTCGACTTTTATTCGTAATTTTGCACCGCATTTCGTGAAGAAGCCACAAGAGGCGTCGGTATCGAAGGCAAAAGTAATTATTTATATCAATCATTTTAAAAGTATGAATCAATACGAAACCGTTTTCATTTTGACTCCCGTTTTGTCTGATGAACAGATGAAGGAAACGGTCGCTAAATTCAAGAAGCTGCTCACCGACAACGGTGCTGAGATTCTGAACGAAGAGGCCTGGGGACTGAAGAAGATGGCTTATGCTATCGAGAAGAAATCCACGGGCTTCTACTGCTTGTTGGAATTCAAGGCAGAGCCGTCAGTTATCAACACGCTCGAGACTGGCTATCGCCGTGATGAGAAAGTTATTCGCTACATGACAGTACGCCTCGACAAGTATGCTGCACAGTATGCAGAGAAGCGTAGAAACAAACTTGGTAAAAAAGAGGAGGCTTAATTATGGCAGCACAGCAATCAGAAATCCGTTATTTGACAGCTCCTTCTATCGACACAAAGAAGAAGAAGTACTGCCGTTTCAAGAAGAGCGGCATCAAGTATATCGACTACAAGGACCCCGAGTTCCTCAAGAAGTTCCTGAACGAGCAGGGTAAAATTCTCCCGCGCCGCATCACCGGCACTTCGCTTAAGTACCAGCGCCGCGTAGCTCAGGCCATCAAGCGTGCCCGCCAGATAGCTCTGCTTCCTTACGTAACCGATTTGATGAAATAATTAAAGGAGGAAACAGAATGAAGATTATACTGAAAGAAGATATTATCGGACTGGGTTACAAGAACGATATTGTAACTGTAAAGAACGGCTATGGCCGCAACTACCTCATCCCCCAGGGCAAAGGCGTTATCGCTTCACCCAGTGCACTGAAGGTGCTCGCCGAGGACATGAAGCAGCAGGCCCACAAGCTGGCCGCGCTCAAGGCCGAGGCCGAGAAGAAGGCCGAAGCACTCAAGGACGTTGCTCTGGAGATTTCGGCCAAGGTTTCGGCAACAGGCGTAACCTATGGTTCCGTGAATGCGGCTATCGTAGCAGAAGAGCTGAAGAAGCTCGGCTTTGATATCGACCGCAAGATTATCACCATGCACGACATCAAGAAGGTGGGTGATTACGAGGCAACCGTTCACTTTTACAAGGATGTAGAGGTAAAGGTTCCCGTAAAGGTTGTTGCCGAGAATGCCGTAACAGAAGCTCCTGCCCAGGAGGAAGCTCCCGCAGAGGAGGCTCCCAAGGCCGAAGTAGAGGCAGAGGAAGAAGCAGCACCCGCTGCAGAGTAAAACTCCGTACAGATATATATTATTGCACTGTAAAGCAAGTCTATATAGAAATCCCTGTTGCCGCAATGGCGACAGGGATTTTTTCGTGCCCGGCGGCAGGCAAGGCGGCCAGGAGTTGTTTTTTAATTGCTACTGAGAGCGATTACGCGTTTTTTTTAGTATCTTTGCAAAAATAATCATTCAAATAAAATATTTCACAGTATGAAAGCATTTGTATTTCCCGGACAGGGTTCGCAGTTCGTAGGTATGGGCAAGGACCTCTACGATAACAACGCGCTCGCTAAGGAGCTTTTCGACAAGGCCAACGATATTCTTGGCTTCAGGATTACCGACATCATGTTTGCCGGAACCGACGAGGAACTCAAGCAAACCAAGGTTACACAGCCCGCAGTGTTCCTGCACAGCGTTATCTCCGCACTCTGCATGGGCGCCGACTTCAAGCCCGCCATGGTGGCAGGCCATTCGCTCGGCGAGTTCTCTGCACTCGTTGCAGCCGGTGCGTTGAGCTTTGAAGACGGACTGAAGCTCGTTCATGCCCGTGCCATGGCCATGCAGAAGGCTTGCGAAGCCAATCCCGGTACGATGGCAGCCATCATCGGCCTGCCGGACGAAAAGGTGGTGGAAGTTTGTGCCGAGGTAAGTGCAACGGGCAAGGTGGTGGTTGCCGCCAACTTCAACTGCCCCGGCCAGCTGGTTATTTCAGGCGATGCAGAGGGCATCGGCGAGGCTTGCGAAAAGCTGAAAGCTGCCGGAGCAAAGCGCGCCTTGCCGCTTAACGTGGGCGGAGCGTTCCACTCTCCGCTGATGAAACCGGCCAAGGACGAGCTCCAGACGGCTATCGAACAGACCGAGTTCAAAGCTCCCAAGTGTCCCGTTTACCAGAACGTAGACGGCAAGCCGCATACTGATGCAGCCGAAATCAAGGCCAATCTGATTGCTCAACTTACGAGTTCCGTTCGCTGGACAAGCTCAGTGCAGAACATGATAGCCGACGGCGCCGACGACTTTACGGAGTGCGGACCGGGCAAGGCACTGCAAGGCATGATAGCACGTATAGACAAGACCGTTGCCGCTCACGGCATCGCATAGTATTGAAGAGCTGAAGGAACCTCTCGCTCTGCCGCATCCGGCCCATTGGCCGCAGGACAGGCAGCAGACAGCCCTCATGGGGCAGTGGGGTTCCTTCGGCTCTTTTTTGTTTGGAAACAGCAAAAAGTGAAAAGCAAAATAATCATTTACCAAGTCCTGACACGACTCTTCGGCAACCGCAATCTCACCCGACAGCCCAACGGCTCGTTGCAGGAGAACGGCGTGGGGAAGATGAATGACTTCGACACTGCCGTGCTCGGCCGCATCCGCGACATGGGAGCTACCCACATCTGGTACACGGGCATCATCCGTCATGCTACCCAGACGGACTACACGGGCTATGGTATTCCGCGGCAGAACCCGCATGTCGTCAAGGGCAGGGCAGGCTCTCCGTACGCCATTACCGATTACTACGACGTCGACCCCGACCTGGCAACGGACGTGGAGCATCGCATGCAGGAGTTTGAGCAGTTGGTGGAGCGCACCCACAAGGCCCAACTCAAGGTCATCATGGACTTTGTTCCCAACCACGTGGCGCGCCAGTACCGCTCCGTTTGCAAGCCGGCAGGCGTACAGGATCTCGGTGAAGGCGATGACACCAGCCGCCGTTTTTCGCCCCAGAACAACTTTTATTATTGTCCGGGCCAGCCCTTCGACCCTTATTTCGACAAGGACGACTACGAGGAAATGCCTGCCCGGGCAACCGGAAACGACCGCTTCGACAACCGCCCGGGGCAGAACGACTGGTACGAAACCATCAAACTGAACTACGGAATAGATTACAGTGACGCTTCCGGAAACGGCCGCCACTTTGACCCCATACCCAACACATGGGGCAAGATGACCGATATTTTGCTCTTCTGGGCAGCCAAGGGAGTTGACGGCTTCCGCTGTGACATGGCCGAAATGGTGCCCCATGAGTTCTGGACTTATGCCACCCGCATCGTCAAGGAGCGCTATCCGGACATCGTGTTCATTGGCGAAGTGTACGACACCAGCCAGTACCGGATCTACGTGCAGAGCGGCTTCGATTATCTGTACGATAAAGTCGGCATGTACAACTGCATACGCGACGTGATTTGCGGACGCCGTCCGGCCTCGTCCATTACCTACCAGTGGCAGTCGACCGACGATATTCACGACCACATGCTCTACTTCATGGAGAACCACGACGAGCAGCGCATAGCGTCCGACTTCTTCTGTGCAGACGGCTTCAAGGCCCTGCCCGGCCTTATCGTAAGCGTGCTGCTGAAGGCAAATCCCTTCATGCTTTACGCCGGACAGGAGTTCGGCGAGCGCGGCATGGATGCCGAGGGCTTCTCCGGAAGGGACGGACGGACGACCATCTTCGACTACTGGACAGTCGATGCTATTTACCGTGGCTTCTTTGACCGGGCGCAACTAACCAAGGAGGAGAAACGCCTCGCGCTGAAGTACCAGCAGGTGCTGCGCATTGCCAACCGTGAGAAAGCAGTCAGGGAGGGTGAGAGTTTCGACCTGATGTACGTCAATCCGCAATCCTATCAGTTCAACCCGCGGCGGCAGTTCGCCTTCCTGCGCAAGTGCGATGACGATGTATTGCTGGTGGCAGTGAACTTTGGCAGCGGGCGGGTAAACATCAACATCGTTATTCCAGGCCACGCTTTCGACTATCTGCAGCTGCAGGAAAAGGAGGTGGAGGGCACCGATTTGCTCACCGGCGAGCAGAAAGTGTTCGCTATGCGCAGAGATGGAACGGTGCAAACTGAATTAAGACCACACAGTGGAAGAATCATTAAGTTCAACATGAAAACAGAAACAAACGGCTACGTGCTCAACGAGCACAACAAAGACGAGTTCCCGCCGGCTCACACGGCGGAACATCTGCTCAACCAGGTCATGGTCCGCATGTTTGGCTGCGAGCGCAGTCGCAATGCCCACATTGAGCGTAAAAAAAGCAAGATAAGCTACATCATCGACCACAAGCCCACGCGGCAGGAAGAGAAGGCGATAGCACAGCAGATGAATGAGCTCATAGAAGCCGACCTGCCTGTTACCTACGAGTTCGTGGACCGCAACCATCTGCCGGCCGGCGTGCAGCTGGACAGGCTGCCCGAAGACAGCTCTGAAACCATCCGACTGGTGCGGATAGGCGACTTCGACGTGTGTCCCTGCATCGGCAAGCATGTGCGCAGCACGGCACAGATAGGGCGCTTTGAAATCCTGGGAACCAACTGGAACGAGGAGGAACACAGCTTCCGCATCCGTTATAAGGTTGTGCAGTAGCGGCTGTAAAGCAGCGTTTGCGATGCCTGAAAGCCAGTAACAATTCGTTGGGTTAAAGTATTAAAAAGCAAGGGTGAACCCGTTTGGCTCACCCTTGCTTTATTTTGTTTCGATTTCTTCCTTCATGTCAATGAACTGCTTCTTGTCGTCATAGAATTCATACTGCAAGAAAGCGAGTTTCTGAGAAGGCACAATCCGCACTCCGAGTCCGTATTGCAGCTGCCATTTACGCTTCAGGGAGAGTACACCTTGATTGATGTAAGCGGCCACGTACGGGTGAACGTGGAGATAGAATTTCTTGATACCAATCTTGTTTACTAAGCGGTCAATCTTACCTTCAAGCTGGTCAGTGAACAGAATGCTTGACTTTATCTTGCCCGTACCGTTGCAGGTAGGGCAGTTCTCTTCTACATTTACATCCATGGCCGGGCGCACGCGTTGCCTTGTAATCTGCATGAGGCCAAACTTACTCAGCGGTAGAATGTTGTGGCGGGCGCGGTCTTTCTGCATGTTCTTGCACATCCGCTCGTACAGCATCTGCCTGTCTTCGGCCAGGTTCATGTCGATGAAGTCTACAACGATGATGCCTCCCATGTCGCGCAGGCGCAGTTGGCGAGCCAGCTCGTCGGCAGCACCGAGGTTGGCATCTAGTGCGTTGGCCTCTTGTCCGTTGCCCTGCTTGGAGCGGTTGCCGCTGTTCACGTCGACCACGTGCATGGCCTCGGTGTGCTCAATGATGAGGTAGGCGCCGTGCTTGTAGTTTACGGTCTTGCCGAAGCTAGCCTTTATCTGCTTGGTGATGTTGAAGTTGTCGAAGATAGGCACCTTACCGGTGTACATCTTCACGATGCCCGCCTTCTCGGGAGCTATGAGCCCCACGTAATGCTGCACTTCTTTGAACACTTCCTCATCGTTCACGTAGATGTTCTCGTAGCTCGGGTTGAAGAGGTCGCGCAGCATGGCAACGGCCCTGCCTGTTTCCTCGAACACCAGCTGCGGGCGCTTCTGGGTTTTCTGCACCTTGGCGATGGCGTCTTCCCAGCGCTTGTTCAGTATCTTCAGCTCGGCGTCCAGTTCGGCCACACGTTTGCCTTCGGCCACGGTTCTCACAATGACGCCGCAGTTCTTGGGCTTGATGCTGTGGATGAGTTGCTTGAGGCGGGCGCGCTCCTCGCCGCTTTTGATTTTAGAAGAGACGGAGACTTTATCGCTGAAAGGGATAAGCACCAGGAAACGTCCTGCGAAACTGAGCTCGCCAGTAAGCCGCGGACCCTTGGTGGAAATGGGTTCTTTTACGATTTGCACCAGAACTTCCTGCCCCGTGGTGAGCGTTTGCTGTACGCTGCCGTCGCGTTTGATATCGGGTAGGAGCGATGCTTTGGAGAATGGATAAAGTCTCTTTCTGTCGCTTTGTACCTGCTTGAGGTACTTCTGATAAGAGTTAAATTGGCCCCCTAAGTCAAGATAATGAAGAAAGGCATCGCGCTCATAACCTACATCTACGAAACAGGCATTGAGGCCCGGCATCAGCTTTTTCACCTTTGCTATGTAGATGTTTCCAACCGAGAATGAAGCCGAACGGGGTTCGTTCTGGTACTCCACCAGTTTCTTGTCTTCCAGGAGGGCTATTGATATTTCCTTCTGTTGGACGTCAATTACTACTTCGCTGGTCATCTTCTTGTTACTTTACTTAGTCGAAATCCCGCCTGCGGGGGATTTCCTCATACTTAAATAAATTGGGGCATGTCGGAAGACACGCCCCATTAGTCTTTTGAATAGGCTACAGAGCAAAGCCTTACTTGCTCTTATGTCTGTTCTTACGTAATCTCTTTTTACGCTTATGCGTGGCCATCTTGTGACCCTTCTTTTTCTTACCGTTTGGCATAGCTGTTAATGTTTAAATCGTTATGTGATAATGTTATAGTTTCTTTTCTTTGCCAGAAGAGTCATTCCCGAAGCCTCCTGCACGCGGAGGCGATTATCCCTTCATCTGCTCGATGAAGCTCTTTGCCGGCTTGAAGCTGGGCAAATCATGCGCATCAATGGTGATGGTAGTGTTCTTGAGAATGTTGCGGGCGGTCTTGGCGGCGCGATGCTTGATGATGAAGCTGCCAAATCCGCGCAGGTACACATTCTCTCTCTTATCAAGGAGGCTGTCCTTGATGGAATCCATGAAGCTCTCTACTACCACGGCCACTTCTTTTTTGGCCACACCTGTGTTCTGAGCAATCTCGTTTATAATTTCTGCCTTAGTCATTATACTTTGTTATTATTGATGTTGCATAATTTTACTTTAGTCTTAAACTCGGATTGCAAATATAAGGTTTTTTTGTTTCAAATGAAAATTTATTGGCTGTTTTTTGCATATTAAGCTCTAAAAATGTTGTAGAAGTGCTTAATTTTCAGTTCGTTATATCCCGAAACTCACGTGTTTCGGCAACTCGTGTTGGTTCTTTTGTCAAGAAAAGAGAGTCCGTTTCTCTTCCTTACCACTCTGTTTCAGCTTTGCCCGTTGAGGGCAGCAGGGCGGCAGAATGGGGCCTGGGGCAGGGTGGGAGAGCCGAGGGCGGGAGGGTGCCGTGGGCTGGCGGTTTTGGCGGAGCTATGGTTCAAGCTCCCTGAACGTATCGTTCAAGCCCCTTGAACCTATGCTTCAAGGGGCTTGAAGGGCATCTTCAAGAGGCTTGAACGACACCTCCGCCAAAACGCCTTGGCTGCCAGCGCCTTACGGAAGCTGTGAGATGGTGGGCCAAGAAAGCGACAAAGGCCATGACGAAGATGCGAAACCGGCAGACTGTCTGCCCGTTCTCCACCCTCGTCACGGCCTTAACTGCGTTGTTGCAGCCCGCCGGGTTAGTACTCCACCACGGTAGGCAGCTCCTTGGCCTGGTCAATCATCTTCTGCACTTCCTTAAGAGATGGCACGCGGTTCACCAGGTTCTTCTGTGCGTTCACTTCCTCCAGCTTGGGCTGCAGGTTCTCTGCCACGCGGTGCTTGAGCTCCTTCACGGTGTCAACTCCGGCGGCTTCGAGCAGTTCGGAGAACTGTGGGCCAACGCCGTCTATACGCATCAGGTCGGCATGGTTGGTCCAGGTAAGTATCAGCTTGCCGTTGATACCCGTCTTCTCTTCCAGTGCCTTGCGTCCTGCCGGCTTCTTGCAATTCTCCAACAGATCATCAACGGTCTTGATGCCTGCCTCAACTAATTTCTTTCCATAAACTTCGCCGATACCCTCGACGTCAACAATTTTATAAGCCATAGTGTTTAGGTATTAATAAAAAACATTGCTTTGTAGCTGCAAATATAGGTAAAAATCTTTATGTCATGCCACGTATTGTAAATTTTTAACAAAAAGAATGCGCCGCCGCATGCCCCCTATTATATATAAGGTAGGGGCAGGGGGCGGCGGCGGAGCGAAAACCCGGCGGCAATGTTTGCCGTTCTGCGGGTTTTTGATTACTTTTGCAGGAGGTGAGCATGCGCAAGATTATACACGTTGACATGGATGCTTTCTTTGCTTCGGTCGAGCAGAGAGACAATCCCGAACTGCGGGGCAAGCCCGTTGCCGTGGGCCACGACTCGGAGCGGGGCGTGCTGACAACGGCCAGCTACGAGGCCCGCAGGTTCGGCGTTCACTCGGCGCAGTCGGTCCAGATAGCCAAGAAGCTGTGCCCGCAGCTCATCATCGTACCCGTGCGTTACGCCGTCTACAAGGAGGTTTCGCAGGCTGTGCACCGCATCTTCAGCGATTATACGGACCTCATCGAGCCGCTTTCCATTGATGAAGCGTTCCTCGACGTGACCGAGAACAAGAAAGGCATCGGGCTGGCCGTGGACATCGCGCGCGACATCAAGCGCCGCATACGCGAGGAGTTGCAGCTTACGGCCTCGGCCGGAGTATCGTACAACAAGTTTCTGGCTAAGATAGCGTCCGATTATCGCAAGCCCGACGGCCTCTGCGTGATACATCCCGACAGGGCGATGGACTTCATCGCGGGCCTGCCTGTTGAGGATTTTTGGGGCGTGGGGCCCAAGACGGCGGAGAAGATGCACCGCATGGGCATCTTCACGGGTCTGCAGTTGCGCCGTTGCTCGCAGCAACACCTGCGCGAAGTGTTCGGCAAGATGGGGCAGATATATTACAACTTCGCCCGCGGCATCGACAACCGGCCGGTTGAAACCGACTGGATAAGGAAGTCGGTTGGCTGCGAGCGCACCTTCGAGGAAGACCTTTTCGAGCCTGGCCAGCTGCAGGCGGCGCTCTGCCATACCGCTCTGGAACTGGAAGGAAGGCTGCAGAAATCGCACTTCGAGGGGCAGACGCTGACGCTGAAAATCAAGTTCCACGACTTTACCCAGATAACCCGGAGCCTTACAACCACGCAGGTGTTGAGGACGAAGGACGACATCCTGCCCCTTGCCCGCAAGCTGCTGGAGCAGGTGAGCTGCTCGCCGGGCAGGCGCGTGAGGCTCATGGGGCTGTCGGTATCAAATCCGCGCAGCGACGAAATGCACCGGGGCGAGTGGGTGCAGCTGTACTTCGACTTCGAGTTTTAGCAGCACCAGGTTTCCCGCTGCGGGCTGCAAGGGCGCTGTTCCGCGCTGTATAAAATCTTCATTTAATGTTTTTTTCGTCCTTTCGTTCCGTCTTTCCTCCTTTTTTTACTAACTTTGTAGCAACTAAAAGTATATACCGAAATGAAGAAAAGAATACTGTTTTCAGTGGCTTTTGCCCTGTTGCTGACAGGCGGAGCTATGGCCCAGGACGTGGTAACGCTGCCCGCACCCTCCAAGAACGTGGAGATGAGCCTTTACGGTGCACTGCAGCAGCGGCGCTCGGTGCGTGAGTACGAGCAACGCGAGGTAGACAACGCCACGCTGTCACAGTTGCTGTGGGCTGCCTGCGGCATCAGCCGGCCGGCCGAATCCAAGATTACCGCGCCTTCTGCCATCAATGCCCAGGACATCAGGGTCTACGTTATCCGCAAGGAGGGAGCCTACCTCTACGACCCCGCCAACAACACGCTGACCCGGAAGAGCAGCAAAGACCTGCGCCCGGCGGTGGCCGGTAGGCAGACTTTTACTACCAACGTGCCGCTCTGCCTGCTGCTGGTGAGCGACCAGAGCAAGTTCGGAGGCCGCCAGACAGGCGAGAAACTGGGCGCCATGGATGCCGGTTACGTGTCGCAGAACATCTATCTGGCCTGCACGGCGCTGGGCTTGGGCACCGTTGCACGCGAGACCATGGATCGCGAGACCTTGCAGAAAGCCCTGCAGTTGGCCGACGACCAGGTGCTGGAACTGAACCATCCCGTGGGTTGGGACAAGACACCGGCCAAGCGGGAGAAGCTGCCCTTCAAGTTCGAAGTGGTGGAGCAGCCTGACAGTTCCGCTGCCGCAGCTCCGCAGCAGGGCGAGTCCGGCAACGACATCATCGACATGAAGTAACCCCGAACCAGCGCAGGGGCGAAGCAGCACGATGCTTCGCTTGTTGTTATGAACCAATGATAGAACAGCGTTATATATAGAAAAGATGAAACAAACAAAGATAGTAGCCTCCATCAGTGACCTGAGATGCGACGTTGACTTTATCCGTAAGCTCTTCTTTGCGGGTGTAAACGTGGTGCGCATAAATACGGCCCACGCCAAGCCCGACGGCATCCGCACCATCGTGCGCAATGTTCGCGCCGTGTCGCCCCACATCGGCATCATGATTGATACCAAGGGACCGGAAATCAGAACCACCGATGTAAAGGCCCCGATAGCCTATCATACGGGCGACATGGTGAAGATTTTCGGCCGTCCGGAGATGGATTCGGCCCACGATATACTCAATGTTTCGTACTCCGACATTGCCACCGACGTGCATGTAGGCGACCACATGCTCTTTGACGACGGACTTTTAGACATGAAGGTAGTGGAGGCCGACGGCCCCATGTTGGTGGCCGAAGTGATGAACGACGGCCTGTTGGGAGCCCACAAGAGCGTGAACGTGCCCGGCGTACACGTGGAGCTGCCAGCCATAACGGACAAAGACTACCGCAACATCCTGCTCGCCATCGAGCTCGATATTGACTTCATAGCCCACAGCTTCGTGCGGAGTGCGGCCGACGTGCAGGCCGTACAGAAGATACTTGACGAGCACGGAAGCGACATCAAGATAATATCGAAGATTGAAAACCAGGAAGGCGTGGACAACATTGATGAGATTATAGAGGCCTCCTACGGCATTATGATAGCCCGCGGAGACCTCGGCATCGAGGTGCCCATTGAGCAGATACCCGGCATACAGCGGCGAATTATCCGCAAGTGCATTGTCCGCAAGACGCCCGTCATTGTGGCTACGCAGATGCTGCACACCATGATAAGCAACCCGAGGCCCACCCGCGCCGAGGTAACCGACATTGCCAACGCCATCTACTACCGCACAGATGCCCTCATGCTGAGCGGCGAGACCGCCTCGGGTAAGTACCCCCTGGAGGCCGTGCAGACGATGGCAGCCATCGCCGAGCAGGCAGAAAAGGACCGCCAACGTGACCAGGAAGTTGAAATTCCGCTAAGTGCCAACTGCACGCAGAAGGAGTTTCTGGCCCACGCAGCCATGGACTCCACCCGCAAGTTGGGCGTGGCAGGCATCATCACGGCCAGCGAAACCGGCCAGACGGCACGCGACATAGCCGCCTTCCGCGGCCCCACGCCCGTGCTGGCCATCTGCTACAACGAGAAAACCCAGCGCTGGCTGAACCTCAGCTACGGCATTATACCCATCTACCAGAAGGAACACGTGAGCTCTCAATACCTCTTCACGGCCTCCCTGCGCATGCTCTTGCAGAAAGGATACCTGCGCCCCGAGGACAAGATTGCCTACCTGAGCGGCAGCTTCGGAGAAGGTGGAGGCACCACGTTCCTGGAGATTAACAAGGTTAGTCAGGTGTTCGACCAGAGCTACCAGTTCCATCTGCCCGACCATACGGCCAAGCAAACGGCCGAATAACCACGCCGGCAACCGCCCGGCCGATGATGCCCGCAGCTACGGCCGCGGGCATTTTTTTGTGCCGGAGAAGGGGAGTGGGGGGTCTGTACACTGCAGGCGGCAACCGTGAAGCCCGCCGCCGGCAGCGCACCGGCAGGCGTGTGGGCCTGAAAAAACAATAGCACAGGGTCTCACGACTCCGTGCTATGTTGTTCTACTTACTACAATTTTATATAATATGTATCCAAGTATCCCTACTTGTTATTGACACCCTGATTGTAGAATCAGTACAACTTAAAAAATGAAAAGCTTTATGTTTGTTAAACCAATATAAGTTCTTGCTTGTTGGATTTCCTGCTTTTATCGGCATGTTAAGTATATGCCCGACTCTCTAAACTAAGTGCAAAGGTATTAAAAAGTTTGCATTCTGCAAAGCATTTCAGGCTCTAATCCTACACTCCGACCATGCTTTTTTTCATCATTACACTGCTCCGAGGGGCCGGGAGGGCGCCATCCGGCACATAGCTGCATAATTACCGTATGTTTACCACATATTGGTAATGTCTTTACCACTATCTGGTAATGCCTTTACCACTATCTGGTAATGCCTTTACCACTATCTGGTAATGCAATTACCGCATACTGGTAAAGGTGTTACCAGCATGCGGTAAAAAGTTGGTAATTATGTTCCGGAGGCTGAATCAGAGCTTGTCGGCTACCTTCTTTATCTGTTCTCCCAGGCCGATGGTGTAGCCCTGCGAGGAGAAGACGATGCGGTTAAAGGTGTCGGCAATGATGAACACGGGCAGCAAGCGGTCGTTCCTGAGCTTCATGGCCGTAACGATTTCCCGCTTGATGGCGCCGTCGCGGTCTATGCCGAAGATGGTGTTCCGGGGCAACTGGCCGAATTCATCGGCCTTGAACTTGCGGGCCTCGGCCTCACTCTCAAACAGGAGAACGAACGGGCGGCCCCATTTGTCGAGCTCGGTCTTCATCTTCGCAATGTCGCGCAGGGCGTGGTTGGTAGGCTCCTGGCCCACGCCGAGGATGCCGACGACGAAGTAGCCGCGGCCTGTCTGCGAGAGGATGCTCACCTCGCGGCCCTCCTTGAGGAACTTGTCCTCGCTGTTGAAGCTGCCGATGACGCTCACCTCGGTTGCAGAAGTGCGCATGGTGAGGTCTACGTCGGTAGTCTGGCCGGCCCTGATGTTGAACGTGCGGTGGGTTGCCAGCACGGTGCCGTTGGCCAGGCGGGTGCCGGTAACGAGCAGATAGGTGCCCTCGTCGAGGGTTACTCCTTTGCGGAAGGCCTGCAGGCTTTGTCCGCCGCCCATGTCGACTTCGCCCTCATCGAAGTTCAGCAACGTGGCGCTGCCGTTCTCTATCTTGCTGATGCTGAAGTGGCTGTAGTACTTCGGGGCGTCGAGTTGGGGCGTGGACGTGTACTTCAGCACGAGGGTGCCGGTTGGAGTTGGCTTCTGCTCGGTGGCGTCGAAGTTCACGTCAATCCATTGACCATTGTGTTTGTACTGCACCTTCGACGTTACCACGTCCTTGCGGGCTTCGATGTTGAGGCTCCGGGCCAGGTCAACAAAGAAGATGTCGCGGCTGCGCGTGTCGGTGATGCAGGTTTTCATCACGGCAACCGGCGTCTGTGCGATGCGCAGGGAGCCCTTGTCGGGGTTGATGCGGATGTTTTGTTTCACCCATTTTACAAGTTTGGAAGGATCGTTCTGGCACTCTTTGATGAACGATTTTATGAAGGCATGCTTCTCAAAATATCGCTTGAAGGGGGCTATTATCATTTCATCTTCCACGCGTGGCGAGAGCTGGTTGCTGGTGGCAAGGTAGCTGTCGTCGAGTATGGGCATGGGCATGTCGCGCAGGTCTTTGGTACTGATGCTCTGCAACAGACTGATGGCGCGGGCCTCGTTGTCCTTGTGTTTCTCGAGGAAAGCCAGTATCGTGCGCCAGTTTCCGCGTGAGAGCGTGAGCAACCGCACCTTCTCTTCTGAGAGTCCGGGGTAGTTTGAAGCCTTGAAGAAGGTGGCCTCGTAGGCTTTGCGTATGGAGTCTTCCTGTGCAAAGCGCTGTTTGTTGCGGTTGGCCTGCTCGTCCGTCACTTCCGGCATTACGGCATGTTCGGCCGGGGGCACAATGTCAAGCTGTTCGGCGTCGAACACCTGTTGGGCTTTATCCGTCTTTTCGTCGTGGTTAAGGGTAATGGTAACGAGCTTGTCGCGGCCGAACGAGGCCTTGGCAAAGCCGTAGCGGCCGTTCTTGGAGGCCCAAACCAGCATGTCGCCCTTGCCTGCGGTGAGGAAGGTTTGGCCCTTGTCGTCGGTGTACTTGTTCACAGCGGTGTAGAATTCGGCGTAGTTGTAAATCTTAAACTCTACGCGGGCGCGGTCTGCGGGGGTGCCGTCGGGCATCACGACGCGGAAGTCGACGCGGGCCGTAGCTGCGTAGTTGTCGATGAGGTTGATTTCGGTGTAGTTGGAAGTGCGCAGCATCACCTCCTCCGGACCTTGGTAGTTGCCGAACGCCCGGGTGTGCATCAGCATGGCACGTGATGCCGGCGCGTTGAACCAACCAAGGTTGAGCACGGCTTCGGGCTCACAAGCACCGAGGAAGTACCAGGTTCCGTCGGCCCATGCCTCTACCCAGGCGTGGTTGTCGTCGGTATGAGCCCAGCGCGGAGTGTACACCTGCCGGGCCGGAATACCTACCGAGCGGAGGGCTGCTACGGTAAAGGTGCTCTCTTCTCCGCACCGTCCGAGGGCGTTGCGCATGCAGGCCAAGGGCGAAAGGGTGCGGGCATCGGAGGGTGTGTAGGTAACATGTTCGTGGCACCAGTGGTTCACTTCGAGGATTGCATCCTTCATGCTGAGGCCGCGCACGCGCTCTTTCAGCTCGCGGTAGAACACCATGCGGGCGGAGTCCAGGTTCTCATTGTTCACGCGCAGCGGAAGTACGAAGTGGCGGAAGAGCAGTTCGGGCACCTTTGCTCCCCACGGCATCTCCGCTTGGGTCTTGAAAGTCTGGCGCACGTTCTGCAGGTAGAACTCGACAGAATAGTCGGTGCCATCGGCCGTGGGCATGTAGGCATAGAGGAACTTGAGCGCTTCAATTTCCCTGGGTGTGGCCTTGAGCTTGCGGAAAGGGTCGATGATGTACATCCGCAATGGCTGAATGAGCGGCAGTTTGGCCCTGAACGCCTGCTCTACAGTATCGCGGAACTGCGCGTCGGTGATAAAATGCTGCTGGGCGTTGCTTAGCTGAAACGACAGCGAAAGCAGGAGGGTGAGGAATAGTTTGTTCATGTTTGGTTTGTTACATTCAGTAAACCACGAATTTCCACGGGTCAGTCGGCAGCAATATATATAATGAGAAAGCTGCCGGTACCTGCGAAAATTCGTGGCATGATATGACTCTAAAGATTTCAGGCTTTGGCTTCTGCGGGTATTTTCTTTACCCGGCGCTCGTGGCGCCCGCCCTCAAAGGTGGCTTTGAAGAATGCGTCCAGAATGCCTTCTGCTGTCTTGTTGTCAATGAAACGGGCTGGCAGACAGATTACGTTGGCATCGTTGTGCTGGCGTATAAGCCCGGCTATGTCCTTGTTCCAGGCCAGTCCGGCGCGCACGCCCTGATGCTTGTTCAGCGTGATGCACATGCCTTCGCCGCTTCCGCAGATGGCAATGCCGGGATAAACTTCACCGCTTTCGATGCTTGCTGCAAGCGGATGGGCGAAGTCGGGATAATCACAACTCATGTCACTATAGGTTCCGAAGTCCTTGAACGGATAACCTTTCTTCTCAAGGTAATCTACAACAAACTGCTTCAATGGATAACCTGCGTGGTCGCAAGCTATTCCTACTGTCTTGATTTCCATAGGCTTTAACAATTTAAAGATTAGGGTCTGCGGGCTTTCTCACTGTGGGGGAGAAACCCGTCGGCGGCCAATATGTTTACTTATTCATTCAGATACGATTTTACTTGGCGGTAAACGTTCTCGGCGGTGAAGCCTAACTTCTCGTCGAGCACTGTGTACGGAGCTGAAAATCCGAAGGTCTCGAGGCCATAGACACGGCCCTCGGCGCCCACAAGTCCCTGCAAGGTGACGGGCAGCCCGGCCGTAAGGCCGAATATCTTAGCCCCCTTGGGGAGGACGGTTTGCTGATAGTCGTGGGGCTGACAGCGGAAAAGACCCTCGGAAGGAACGCTCACGATGCGCGTTCGGATGCCGTCGTTGCGGAGCAGGGCAGCACCGGACTCGAGCGTGGAGACTTCGGAACCCGACGCCAGCAGGATGACATCGAAGTCGTTATCAGAGCCTTTTACGACGTAGGCGCCCTTGCGCACCTGCCCATAGTCATTGCCCGCAGGCAGGTTCTCGACACCCTGGCGCGAGAAGATGAGTGCTGTCGGGGTTGCCGTATTTTCCATCGCCATGGCCCAGCAGACAGTTGTCTCCTCGGCATCGGCCGGCCGGAAGACGCGCACACTGTCCTTGCCGTGGTGGTTCTTCAGCTTTTCCATCAGGCGTATCTGGGCTTCCTGCTCTACCGGTTCGTGGGTTGGGCCGTCTTCGCCCACGCGGAAGGCGTCGTGCGACCAGATGAATTTGACGGGAACTTCCATCAGGGCAGCGAGCCGGATGGCCGGTTTCATATAATCGGAGAACACGAAGAACGTGCCCATAGCGGTGATTACGCCGCCGTGGAGCATCATGCCGATGCACATGCAGGCCATGGTCAGCTCGCTTACTCCGGCCTGGAAGAAGGCGCCGCTGAAGTCATTCCTGGTGATGTTGTGTGTCATCTTGAGGAAGCCATCGGTCTTGTCGGAGTTGGAAAGGTCGGCAGAAGCGCAAATCATGTTGGGCACCTGCTCGGCCAAAGCCGACAGGCAGGCAGCGCTGGCGGCACGAGTAGCCACGCCGGCTTTCTGCTGCACCTTGGTCCAGTCTATCTTCGGCGCCCGTCCGGAGAACCATTTTTCCATCTCGCGGGCCTTCTCCGGGTGTTCCAGTTTCCACTTTTCTTCCTCTTCTCTGCGGGCTGCAACAATCTTCTTCAGCTCCTCCCTGCGGTTGGCATAGAGCTTTTCAACCTCTGGAAACACCACAAACGGATTGTCGGGATTGCCTCCCAGATTGGTAATGGTATTGCGGTAGGCCTCGCCACCCAGCGGTGCGCCGTGGGTCTTGATGCTGTGTTCGTAGCTTGAGCCATCTTCTTTCAAGGCTCCCTTGCCCATCACGGTCTTGCCGATGATGAGTGTCGGCCGGCTGCTTTCATGCTGCGCATCGTCCAAAGCCTGGCGGATGGCGTCGGCATCGTTGCCGTCGATGGTCATTACATTCCAGCCCCAGGCCTTGTATTTGGCTGCAGTATCTTCCTTCATCACCGCTCCTACCTCGGTAGAAAGCTGGATGTCGTTGGCATCGTAGAACATGATGAGGTTGTTGAGGCCCAAAAGTCCGGCCAGCCGACCGGTGCCTTGGGAGATTTCCTCCTGCACTCCACCGTCTGAAATGTACGCATAAATCTTGTGTTGCATCATGGTTGAGCCCAGCCGAGCTTGCAGAAACTTCTCTGCAACGGCAGCTCCGGCAGCAAAGGAATGGCCTTGTCCGAGTGGTCCTGATGTGTTCTCGATGC
Source organism: Prevotellaceae bacterium KH2P17 (assembly GCA_900199655.1). Taxonomy (GTDB): domain Bacteria; phylum Bacteroidota; class Bacteroidia; order Bacteroidales; family Bacteroidaceae; genus Prevotella. Next base: position 89,581 of record FZRE01000006.1, on the reverse strand, counting down.
CCCGCTTGACGTCACGCTCCGGATGACCCGGGGTAGGTGAGCCCCACTGACGGAACTGCCGGAGCTCGTCGAGGGTGAACTTGCCCTGCAGACAGAGTGCAGCATAAAGCATGGGTGACATGTGACCAGGGTCCAGGAAGAAGCGGTCGCGCCCTGTCCATTCAGGGTCAGCGGGGTCGTAAACGAGGTATTCAGAGAAAAGTACGTTGATGAAATCAGCTCCGCCCATAGCTCCGCCCGGATGTCCCGACTTGGCTTTCTCTACCATAGAGGCCGCCAGGATGCGGATATTGTCGGCAGCAAGGTTCATCAATTTCTTATCGTTCATTGTTATAACTGATTTTAAGTGATAATGCAAATGTACTATTTTATATCCAAAACAACGATAGATTTGGCTGGGATTTTCACTCTGACGGTGTTTTTCTGGGTCTTCGCGTTCCTGATATTCCTGAATTCAGCCGGCTTGACGGTCTCTGGATGGCTGAAATCGTTGAAGTCATTGATGCGCGGAGCTGTCAGAATCCTGCCCGACAACTGCTTGGGAGCGATGCTGCCCAGGCGGAGTTCCGTTTCCACATCTTTGCTTAGCGAGGTGTTAACGAGTGCAAGCACGTAGCCGCCCTGCTGCTTGCGGGCCATGGAAGCGCTGATTTGGGGTATCTGGCGGTTATCGGTATCGTGCAGCATGGTGCATTGCGTCTGTACCGGAATGTTGATTGCATCCTGAAACTCCTTGTACATTTCGAACACGTAGTAGTTGGGCGTGAGCACCATGTGCCCCGTTCCTTTGGTGTCGGTGAGTATCATAGACTGCAGAACGTTGACCAGCTGGGCGATGTTTGCCATGCGAACGCGGTCGGTGTGCTTATGAAACGTGTTGAGGGTCATGGCAGCCACGATGGCATCTCGCAGCGAGTTCTGCTGGTACAGGTGGCCGGGAACGCTGCCGGGTTCCTCATCCCACCACGTTCCCCATTCGTCTACCATCAGTGCTATCTTCTTTTGCGGGTCGAACTTGTCCATTACGGCCTCGTGCTTGCTGATGAGTGTGTCCATGTAAACGCAGGAGCCGAGCGTCTGATAGTATTCCGCGTCGCTGAAGCGGGTGGCCGAACCCTTGTGGTTCCAGTCCCTTACATAATAATAATGTAGCGAGATGCCCTGCATGCCGTTGCCTATGCGGTCCATGAGAACCTGCGTCCAGTGAACGTCGCCGGCATTGGCACCGCTGGCAATCTTGAAGAGCGTGTTGTTAGAATAGTCGCGCAGGTAGGTGGTGTAGCGGCGATAGAGGTCGCTGTAGTATTCGGGCCGCATGTTTCCGCCGCAGCCCCAGGCCTCGTTACCGATACCGAAGTACTTCACGCGCCAGGCCTTTTCGCGTCCGTTTTGCCTGCGGAGCTTGGCCATAGGCGTATCACCGTCAGACGTCATGTACTCTATCCACTGCGCCATCTCCTTCACCGTGCCGCTTCCCACGTTGCCCGTAACGTATGGCTCGCAGCCCAGCATCTCGCAAAGGTTCAGGAACTCGTGCGTTCCAAATGAGTTGTCCTCAATCGTTCCGCCCCAGTTGTTGTTGCGAAGTGACGGCCGCTGGTTCTTGGGGCCTATGCCGTCCGTCCAGTGATAGTCGTCGGCAAAACAGCCGCCCGGCCAGCGCAGCACCGGAACATGCAGCCTCTTGAGCGCCTCGAAAACGTCTTTGCGGTAGCCGTTAATGTTGGGTATGCCTGACTCCGGACCTACCCACAGTCCGCCGTAGATACAGGTGCCCAGGTGTTCGGCGAACTGTCCGTAGATTTCTTTGTCTATTTTATGCTTTCCCTGTTCGGGATAAACTGAAATAATCGCATCCTGGGCAAAGCTACCCAGGCATGCGATTAATGCCAATGTGGTTGATATGATTTTCTTTCTCATTTCACACTGAATTTGTAAGCCACGTGACTGTAGTACTTTTCTCCCGGCTTCAGATAGGGCGAAGGCCAGTTCTTCTTGTTCGGGGAGTCAGGATATTTCTGGCTCTCGAGGCACACCGAGGCCTGCCGAGGATAGGCGATGCCTTTCTTTCCCTTGACTCCGGAACCCAGGAAGTTGCCGGTGTAGACCTGTACACCCGGCTCGTTGGTGAACATCTCCAGCAGGATGCCGGTGCCGGGGGAGTAGAGGCTGGCTGCCACCGTAGTGTCATCGCCCTTGCCGTCCTTGTAAGTATTGAGCACCCAGTTATGGTCGTAGCCCGTTGCATTCTTGATTTGTTGGAATGTAGTGTCGTTAATGGTCTCGTTGAGGGCATGAGCCTTGCGGAAGTCCATCGGCGTGTTCTGCACCGGAAGTATCTCTCCGGTGGTCATGTAGGTGGCATCGGCCGGCGTAAACCTGTCGGCATTGATGTACAGCACCATGTCAGTGCCCGGCTTGGAGGGGTCTCCGTTGAGGTTGAAGTACGAGTGGTTGGTCATGTTGACAACGGTTTCCTTGTCCGTAGTGGCCTCAAAACGCATGTCGAGCGTGTTGTCGCTCTTCACCGTATAGGTTACATGGGCCGTTACATTGCCCGGGAAGTTGTTGTCGCCGTCGGGAGAAAGCAGGGTGAGTTGCAGGGTCGTGTCGTTCAGTTGCTTGCCGTCGTACACCTGGTACTGCCATCCGGAGGGGCCGCCGTGCAGACAGTGGCCGTAGTTGTTGGTCGGCAGCTGTATCAGTTTGCCGCCTACGGTAATCTGACCCTTATTGATGCGGTTGGCATAACGGCCGATGGCAGCGCCGAAGTCGCTCGGGCTGTTCACCGAGTCGGCATATTGCGCAATGTTGTCGTAGCCCAGCACCACGTCGGTAGGATGGTTGTTCTTGTCGGGAACCATAATAGAGACCACTCTGCCTCCGAAGTTCGTGATGCTTACTTCCATGCCCTTGCTGTTCTTAAGCGTGTAGAGCTGCACGGGCTTCTCGTTAATGGTGGTGTCGAAGGCGGCCGGGTCAAGCCCCGACTCTGTTAAGTTCTTGTTCTGGGTGCAGGCACTGAGCATCAACATGGCGAGGCCTGCAATAAGTGTTAAGTTCTTCATTACTGGTAAAATGTGTTTGGTTTGTGTATAAAAATCTGTTATCCGTAAGGGATGACAGGAAATCTTGGACCTGAAAAAAGACAGACGCTGCGTTACGAAGTGTATTTTTAGAGTTGGAAGACGGTTGACCCAACGGTGCCGAAAACCGTGGATGGAAAGTTTCGACACCTGTCGTACAATCGTGTGACACTTGTCGAACAATCGTGTGACACTTGTCGAAAGTTCCCGAAGCATAACTTCGGCACGTCAAAAGGCATGTTCGAGCACCCGGGCTTACTGCTTGCGTGTCTCGATGTTCAGGTAAATGAGTTCACCCGCTAAATGCAAGGATGCCGGTAGCGAAGTCTTCTTCCTGTCCGTAGGCATTCTTCACGCTGGGCGGAATATGCAATTCTGCGGTGGGCGGAAGCGTGTCCAAGGTGTCAGGAAGCTGACTCGGGTCTCGCGACAGGCGTCGGTGCGTTTAGCGGATGAGCCGTGTAGAGGGTGCTGCAGGTTAGCAGACCTTATGAGAACCGTCGCTGATGACTACCTCATAAACTGCCGGTGCGTGGCCGTATTTTTCGTTGTACCTGGCCTTTGCGTCTGCTATGAACTTGTCGTAGAGTTCTTCCTTGACCAGATTGATGGTGCATCCGCCGAAGCCTCCGCCCATGATGCGGCTGCCGGTAACGCCGTTGGCCTTGGCCAGTTCGTTCAGGTAGTCCAGCTCCTCGCACGATACTTCGTACTCCTTGCTAAGTCCTTCGTGGGTTTCGTACATCTTCTGGCCTACTGTCTCGTAGTCGCCTTTCTCCAAAGCGTCGCATACAGCCAGCACTCTGTCCTTCTCTCCGAGCACGAAGTGGGCACGTTTGTAATCCTCTTCTCCCACCTCCTGGCGGACTTCCTCGAGCTGTTCCCAGGTGCAGTCACGCAGAGTTTCGAACTTGTTCTCGGGGTGCTTGGCGGCAATGTGCTTCACTATGTTCTCGCAACTGTTGCGGCGGTCGTTGTAGGGCGAGCCCTTCAGTTCGTGCTTTACTTTGGAGTCGAGCAGCACCAGCTTGTAACCCTGCGGGTCGAAGGGGTAGTATTCGAACTCGCGGCTGCGGCAGTCGAGGCGCATCAGCTTGCCTTGCTGCCCGAAGACGGAGGCAAACTGGTCCATGATACCGCAGTTTACGCCTACGTACTTGTGCTCGGTGGCCTGGCCGGCGAGGGCGAGATCCCACTTGGAAACCTTGTTGTCGCCAAACAGGTCGTTAAGGGCAAAGGCGAAGCAGCTCTCCAGCGCGGCCGATGAACTCATGCCGGCTCCCAATGGCACGTCGCCATAGAAGGCGGTGTTGAACCCTTTGACGTCAACGCCGAGGGCGCGCATCTCCTGCACAATACCGTATATATAACGGGCCCATGTGGCGCGCGGGCCGTCGGGGTCGTCGACTTTGAACTCCACTCTGTCTTTCAGGTCGATGGAGTAGCACATCACCGTGTTGGTTCCGTTAGGCCGGAGCTCGGCCATGATGCCCTTGTCAACGGCGCCGGGGAAAACAAATCCGCCGTTGTAGTCGGTGTGTTCGCCGATGAGGTTGATGCGTCCCGGCGACATGTAGATGTTGCCGGTCTTGCCGTCAAAATGCTTGATGAAGCGGCTTCTTACTTTTTCAATATCCATGGTTTTTATGATTTTAGGTGTGAAATCAGTCAATCTTGATGTCCTTATTCACGTTCTTGCTGCCTGCAACGGCGTAGAAGAACATGTAGGCAAGAGCTATCAGAGGCACAATGTAGGAGGCCATGTAGCTTACGTAGTCAGCAATGGAGCTCTGGATAAGCGGCAGTACGCCACCGCCTACAACCATCATCATGAAGATACCGGATGCTGCAGCAGTGTATTTGCCCAGACCCTCGGTGGCAAGATTGAAGGTGGAGGTCCACATTACCGATGTGCACAGACCGCAGAGAACCAGCAGCAGGGCAGCGATAGGCACGACAACGGTGTCGAAGGAGGTGCCGTTAAACACCGGCATGGATACGGTTGTTGCCTTGCCCAATATCATGGCGAGGATGATGAGCACCATACCGCCGAAGGTGGCAATGGTCATCAGCGTCTTGCTCGAAACCTTGTTGGCAATAAATGAGGAGCAGAAACGGCCTACCAGCATCAGGAACCAGTAGGTTGCAGCTACCGAGCCGGCTATTGCCATGGCGTTACCGGTAAGGCCGGCACCCTTGTCGGTCTGGTCAGAAAGGTAGTAAATCAGCGTTCCGGGTATGCCCACTTCAACGCCAACATAAACGAAGATGGCAATCACACCCAGCATAAAGTGGCGGAAAGCCCATGGGCTGCGCTCGAAAACGGTGTCGGCAGTAACCTTGCCTCTCTCGGGGTCGGAGATTGGAATGAAGCCGAGGATGATGAAGGTGAGTGCAAACACGGCCATGGCGATGTAGAGCACCATGTTAACATCTACCATTTGGGTTGATGCGGTCACGGTACCGATGAGCGCGCCGACAAAGAGCGGGGTGATGGTTCCGGTCAGTGAGTTCAGTGTTCCGCCAATCATGTTGAGCTGGTTGCCTCTGTTACCGCCGCCGCCAAGCAGGTTCAGCATGGGGTTTACAACGGTGTTGAGGATGCAGACGCACAATCCGGAGATGAAAGCGCCCAGCAGATAGACTACGAAACCGGCTAACTTGGATGTCTCGGGGTCGAAGAAGCCGGAGCAGAACTGTGTAAACACGCCGATGAAACCAATGGCGATGCCAATCATGGCAGTCTTCTTGTAGCCTACCTTGGTAAGAAGTTTACCGGCGGGAATGCCCATGAAGAGGTAAGCCAGGAAGTTCATGCCGTTGCCCAGCATGCCTACCGTGTTGGCGCTTGCACCGCCAAACTGGCTTTTCCAAATCACTCCGATAGGTGCGGCGAGGTTAGTTACGAACGAAATCATGGCATAAAGGAACATCATAGTTATGATGGCGATTATGCTCGCATTCTGTTTAGTTTGATTTTCCATTTCAGTTATTATTTTTATTTGTACTTTATTGTTCTACTCCAAATTGATAGATAGTTTTCTGCTTGTATTGTTCGCCGGCCTTGAGTACCACCGAGGGGAAGTACGGATGGTTGGGACTGTCCGGGAAGTGCTGTGCCTCGAAGCAGATGGCACTGCGGCGCGGGAAGGTTGCCCCGTGCTGGCCTTTGTAGCCGTCGGCCCAGTTGTCGGTATAGACCTGTACGCCCGGTTCGGTCGTGAACACTTCCATGGTGCGTCCGCTCACGGGTTCGGTTATCTTGGCGGCAAAGCTCAGCTCGCCTTCTTCCTTCTTGTTGAGCACGAAACAGTGGTCGTAGCCGGCTCCGTTCTTAATTTGTTCATCGTCGGCATTGATATCCTGGCCCACTGTTTTGGGTGAGCGGAAGTCGAAGGGTGTACCTTCTACCTTCCTGATTTCGCCCGTGGGGATGCTTGTCTCGTCAATGGGAATGTAGAAATCGGCATTGATTTGGCAAATCAAGTTGTCGATGGTGGGGGTGGGGTCGGCTATGCCAGCCAGTGAGAAAAAGCCGTGGCTTGTAAGGTTGATGATAGTTTTCTTGTTGGTGGTTGCCATGTAGTCGATAACCAGTTCGTTGTCATCGTTGAAAGTGTAGACAACCGTCACTTTCATTTCGCCGGAGTAGCCTTCTTCTCCGTATGGACTCACGTACTTCAGAACCAGCGACTGGGCGTCCATTTGCAGTGCATCCCAAACCTTGGCGTTGAAGCCTTTGAGGCCTCCATGCAAGCTGTTTGGGCCGTTGTTGACAGGTAACCGGTACTCCTTGCCGTGCAGCTGGAAGCGTCCTTTGCAGATGCGGTTGCCATACCGGCCAATGAGAGTGGAGAGATAGGGCTCCGGACTGTTTATTACATCTTGGATATTGTCGTGTCCCTGGATAACGTTTGCGTAGTTGCCGTTCCTGTCAGGCACCATGATGGCTACTATGGCGCCTCCGTAATTGGTAATGGCAACCTCGTTGCCTTTACTGTTTGTGAGAAAAAACAAGTCTGTATTCTTGCCGTCTACTGTGGTCTGAAAGTCCTCTTTCTTCAAACCACAGATGTTTTCAGTTTCAGTTGTGTTCATCAGATAATAAGTCTTTAGTTATTTTATATTGATGCAAAGTAACTGAAAAAAAACGAAAGGGGCAAACGAATGATTTAAAAAACAGGCGGACTGTTATGTTAAAAACTATTAAACCGAAGCCAGCAGGTCGGCAACTACATAACTGGAGCCACCCACGAAGATGAAATCATCCTTGCCGGCATCGCCGAGCGCGGCCCGATAAGCCTCCCGGACAGTGTGGAAAATGCCGCCCGAGAGCTGGTGGCTGCGGCCCAATTCGGCCACCCGCTCTACGGGGAAGGCCCGCTTGGAGGATGCCTGCGTCCAATAATATACGGCCCGGCGTGGCAGCATCTGCATCACCGCGTCAATGTCTTTGTCGTCAACCATGCCGAAAACAATCCTGAGCTGCCGGCATTCCTGTGCCCGTAGCTGCGGTGCCAGATACTGCCATCCGCCTGCGTTATGGCCGGTGTCGCACACCACTGTGGGGTTCGACTGCAACTGCTGCCAGCGTCCTTGCAGTCCGGTGAGCTCCGTCACCCGGGCAAAACCTTCGTTTATGCTGCTCTCGTGCTTGATGATGCCGGCCTCCATGAGCCGCTTCACGGCGCAGAGAACCGTGTTGGCGTTCTTCTCCTGATAGCTTCCGCCGAGCTCGCCAGCCAGCTTGCCGAAGCTGCGCGTGCTGTACACGAGGCCTTGGTGGCCGTCGGTTGCCTGCGTTCCGATAACTTCCGCCTCGTCCTTGGCAAAGTACACGGGAGCCTGCAGGGCAGCAGCCTTCTGCTCGAATACCGGCCTCGTCTCGGCTACAGTTTCTCCGATAACCACTGGAGTGTGGCTTTTGATGATGCCGGCCTTCTCGCCGGCAATCTTTGCCAGCGTGTTGCCCAAGAACTGGGTGTGGTCAAAGGAGATGTTGGTGATGACGGAGAGGATGGGGGAGATGATGTTGGTGCAGTCGAGACGGCCGCCCAGACCGACTTCGATGACGGCAATGTCTACCTCTTGTTCAGCGAAGTAGTTGAATGCCATGGCCGTGGTGAGCTCGAAGAACGAGGGATGCAGGGGCTCGAAGAAATGGCGTTCGCGCTCTACGAAGTCAACAACCTGTTTCTTGCTGATAACCTGTCCGTTAACCCTAATCCGCTCTCTGAAATCTACAAGGTGCGGAGAAGTGTAGAGACCCACCCTGTATCCCTCGCTCTGAAGGATGGAGGCCAGCGTATGGGAGCACGAACCTTTGCCGTTGGTGCCGGCTACGTGGATGGTCGGGTAGTGCGTGTGCGGATGATGGAAGTGTTCGTCCAGCGCCAGGGTGTTGTCAAGGCCCTCCTTGTAGGCCGTAGCCCCCACGTGCTCAAACATGGGTGTGCTGTTAAAAAGGTATTGTACTGTTTCCTGATAGGTCATGTCGGCAGGAGAATAAAGGTTGTTGCAATGAGGCGTGCAGCCAGCGGTGTAAGCCCTTGAGTATCTGATGGTTGTCTTTGTTTGTACGGCCCGGCTCCGGCAGAGCTGTCGTTCAGCGTTGTTGAAGCTATCGTTCAAGGCTCTTGAAGCTATGCTTCAACGGCCTTGAACGATAGCTCTGCCGCGCCTGCTCCAAAAAACGCGCACGGCCGGTGCCCGCTGGGGGCTATTCGCTGAAGTAGTTCTTGAATTTCTCGAAGATGCTTTTCTTGGTCGAGGAGTCGCCTCTGAAGTTCTCGCTTTCACGCAGTTCTTCGATGGCTTTGCGCTCTTCTTTGGTGAGTGTCTTGGGCACGAAGACGCTGATGTTTACCACCAGGTCGCCCTTGCCGCTACCGTAGCCCTGCACGGCAGGCAGACCCTTGCCGCGCAGGCGGAGCGTTCTGCCGGGCTGCGTGCCCGGGTCAATCTTTATCTTCACCTTGGTTTGCTCTATGGTAGGTATCTCCACCTCGCCTCCCAGGGCTGCGGTGGGGAAGTCGAGCAGCAGGCTGTAGATAACGTCCTGCCCGTCTCTGACGAACGTCTCGTCCTTTTCCTCCTCTATATATACCTGTATGTTGCCCGCTATACCGTTGTGCCGGCCGGCATTGCCCTTGCCCGGCACGTTTACGACCATGCCCTCGGCCACGCCTGCGGGTATCTTTATCTCGACAACCTCCTCGCCTTTAACGACGCCGGTGCCGCCACATTCGTGGCATTTATTCTTGATTACGGTGCCTTCGCCGTGGCAGGTAGGACATTCGCTCTGCGTTTGCATCATGCCGAACACGGTGCGCGAGGTGCGCGTAACTACGCCGCTGCCGTGGCAGGTGGGGCATGTCTCGGAACCGCTGCCGGCCTCGGCGCCGCTTCCGTGGCAGTGGGAGCAGGTTACATCCTTGTGAACCTTGAACTTCTTGGTAACGCCCGTGGCTACTTCCTGCAGCGAGAGGCTGACCTTGAGGCGCAGGTCGGAGCCGCGATACTGCGGGCGCGCCTGTCTTCCTCCGCCCCCGCCGAAGCCTCCGAAGCCGCTAAAGCCGCTGTGACCGCCAAAGATGTCGCCGAACATAGAGAAGATGTCGTCCATGTCCATGCCACCTGCACCGAAGCCGCCGAAGCCTCCTCCCTGCGGTCCATCAAACCCGAACTGGTCGTACTGCTGGCGTTTCTGCGGGTCGTGCAGAATGTCGTAGGCCTCTGCTGCTTCCTTGAATTTGTCTTCGGCTTCCTTGTTGCCCGGGTTGCGGTCGGGGTGATACTTGATTGCCAGTTTGCGGTATGCTCTCTTTATCTCGTCTTCTGAGGCGTCCTTGCTTACACCAAGGACCTCATAATAATCACGTTTAGCCATTCAAATTGTTCGTTATGTTTTGCTGTTCCTGTCTTTTGTCTGTAGCCGATGCGTGGCGCGGGCATCCTACTGGCCTACGGCAACCTTGGCGTGGCGTATGACCTTGTCGTTCATCGTGTAGCCGGTCTGCACGCAGTCTATTACTTTGCCCTTCTTGTTGTCGCCCATACCGGGCACCATGGCTATGGCTTCGTGGTAGTCGACGTTGAAGTCGGCATCCTCGGTCTCTATCTTCTTGACCCCGAGACCTTCCAGGGTAGTCTGGAACTTCTTGAAAATGAGCTCCCAGCCTTCCTCCAGTTTCTCCATCGAGTCGGCCTTGTCGGCATTGGCCATGGCACGTTCCATGTCATCCAATACGGGCAGAATGGCAGTAATTGTCTTCTCTCCGCCGTTGAGAATGAGTTCGGCTTTCTCCTTGAGCGTGCGTTTCTTGTAGTTCTCAAACTCGGCTACGGTCCTCAGATACTTGTCTTTGAGCTCTTCCAACTGTTTGTTGGCTTCTGCCAGAGGGTCGGCAGCAGGTGCTTCTTCGGCCTCTTTGGCTGTTTCCGCGGTGGTGTTGTCGGCCGTTTCGGGCTGTGTTTCAGCCTGTTCGTTATCGGCACTGGCTGCCTGTTCCGTCTGTTTCGTGTTCACTTCTTTCTCCGTAGCTCCTTCTTCTACGTTTATGTTTTGTTCCTTGTTCTCTTTATTGCTCATGATAATAAGTTTTATATTGTAGTCAGCAAAAACCTTGCCAAAAAAGCATCCACAGATTTTCATGCCGCCCGATGTTGGTTTCCGGAAGTGAAATCGGTGCCGGGAGATGGAAATCTGTGGATGCTGTAAGGGTTCTTATACGTTGTACATTCTGGCCTTCTGCTCCTTGATGCCCTCGTCGTAGATGTACTCGTCGTAGGGCATCAGCTTGTCTATGGCGCCCGATGGGGTGAGTTCGATGATGCGGTCGGCCACGGTCTGGATGAATTCATGGTCGTGCGAAGAGAAGAGAATGTTGCCCTTGAAAGCAATCAGGTTGTTGTTGAAGGCCTGAATACTTTCCAAATCAAGGTGGTTGGTGGGCGTGTCAAGAATGAGGCAGTTGGCGTTCTGCAGCTGCATGCGTGCTATCATGCAGCGCATCTTCTCGCCTCCGGAGAGCACGCTGACCTTCTTGAGTACCTCTTCTCCGGAGAAGAGCATGCGCCCCAGGTAGCCTTTCATGGCCACCTCGTTGCCTGCTCCGTACTGCGAAAGCCAGTCTACCAGGTTCAGGTTGCTGTCAAAGAAGGCGGTGTTGTCAAGCGGCAGGTAGGCCGTAGTGATGGTAACGCCCCACTTGTAGGTGCCTGCGGCGGCCTCGCGGTTGCCGTTGATGATTTCGAAAAGTGCCGTCATGGCCTTTGGGTTGTGAGAAAGGAACACCACCTTCTGGCCCTTTTCGATGTTGAAGTTTATGTTGTCGAACAGTACAGTGCCGTCAGCATCGGTTGCCTTGAGCCCTTCCACTTCCAGTATCTGATTGCCCGGGTCGCGGTCCATCTGGAAGATGATGCCCGGATACTTACGACTTGAGGGGCGTATTTCGTCCACATTCAGCTTCTCCAGCATCTTCTTGCGCGACGTGGTCTGCTTACTCTTTGCCACATTGGCAGAGAAGCGGCGGATAAACTCCTCCAACTGCTTGCGTTTCTCGTCGGCTTTCAGCTTCTGGTTCTGTGCCTGCCGCAGTGCCAGCTGCGAGCTCTCGTACCAGAAACTGTAGTTACCGGAAAAGACGGTAACCTTTCCGAAGTCGATGTCTATGGTCTGTGTGCTCACTGCATCGAGGAAGTGGCGGTCGTGGCTCACCACGAGTACCGTCTGGTGTTCATCTATCTCACTCAGATATTGCTCCAGCCATTCAACGGTGTCGAGGTCTAAGTCGTTGGTTGGTTCATCGAGGAGCAGGTTCTCGGGATGACCGAAGAGCGCCTTGGCAAGCATTACGCGAACCTTCTCGTTATTGGCCAGCGAGGCCATCTGCTTCTGATGCAGCTCTTCCTTGATGCCGAGGTTCTGCAAAAGTTGGGCTGCATTCGACTCTGCTTCCCATCCGTTCATCTCTGCAAACTTGAGTTCAAGGTCGGCGGCACGGTTCCCGTCCTCCTCTGTCATCTCTGCTTTGCCGTACAGGCGCTCGCGTTCCTTCATGTTTTCCCATAGAGGCTGGTGGCCCATAAGTACGGTATCCATGACTGAGAAGTCGTCGTATTTGAAGTGATCCTGCTCCAGCACGCTCAATCTTTCGCCCGGTCCAAGCTCTACTGTGCCTTTGTTGGGCTCCAAGTCGCCGCTGATGGCGCGCAGCAAGGTCGACTTTCCGGCTCCGTTAGCACCTATAACGCCATATATGTTGCCGCGGGTGAACTTGATGTTTACGTCTTTGTAAAGAACTCTCTTGCCAAACTGAATGGCGAGGTTGGTGAGTGTAATCATTCTGCTAAATACCTATTTTATCTAAATTTTGTGCAAAGGTACAAAATAAAAATGAAAGGCGAGGGGGTAAGAGCGTGAAAATCAACAAAAAACAGGCCGCCTCGTTGCCCCAACCGGCATTTTTGTTTACCTTTGCAAAATCTTAAGCAGACGGTCTGATTGATGCTGATTGTGGACATGAAGTCCGTGAGCCAGCCGACGTCATGCCGCAAATGAAAGGACTGAAACAGATGAAGACAAACCATACCAGCCATCCGGGCGATTACGATTACTACGAGGTAAGCGAAGATAGTGCGCTCCTGGAGTGGCTGCTCGGCAATCTCAAAGGCGAAAGCAGGACCAAGGTCAAGGCCACGCTCAAGGGGCGCGGCATCCGCGTTAACGGCAAGCAGGTTACCCGCTTCGACTATCCGCTCAAGCCGGGCGACAGGATTTCCGTGAGTCGGTCTAAGAAGAACGACACTTTCCACAGCCGTTACTTGAGGCTGGTGTATGAGGACCGCTTTCTTGTTGTTGTGGAGAAGAACGTCGGCATACTGTCAATGGCGGCCGGGCATTCATCACTGAACGTGAAGGCGGTGCTCGACGACTATTTCGGCAAGACCCGCCAGAAGTGTACCGCGCATGTAGTGCACCGCCTGGACCGCGAGACATCGGGGCTGATGATTTATGCCAAGGACATGCAGACGGAGCAGTTGCTGGAGCACGACTGGCATCACATAGTGTACGACCGCCGTTACGTGGCCGTTGTATCGGGCGAGATGGAGGACGACGAGGGGACGATAGCCAACTGGCTGCAGGACAACAAGGCCTACGTTACCTACAGTTCGCCCGTTGACAACGGCGGAAAATACGCCGTGACCCACTTCCACGTGCTCGACCGTACAGTCGACCACTCGCTGGTGGAGTACCGGTTGGAGACGGGAAGGAAGAACCAGATACGCGTGCACAGTGCCGACATGGGGCACCCCGTGTGTGGAGACACCAAGTACGGCAATGGCGACGACCCGCTGCACCGCCTCTGTCTGCACGCCTATGTGCTGTGTTTCTACCATCCGGTAACGCACGAACGCATGGAGTTTGAAACCCCCATACCGCCTTCGTTCAGGCATCTTTTCAAGTAATCAGGAACTTAGAACCATCCAAACATATTCAATCAGATGAGCAATCTTTCGTATTTCATATTCATTCTTATTGCTGTCTTCGTGGGCGTTGTTGTGGTCAAGAAGATAGCCAGCTGCCTTATCAGGAGCGTCATCCTGCTCCTCATCATCGCTGCTTTGGTGTACGTTTACCTCAACTACTACGCAGCGTAGGCCGCCCTTGCTACTACTTTGGGGCAAGCTGGCCCGCATGATGATGGGCGCAAAGTGAGTGCTGTGTCTTATTCTTCGTTAACTATCGTGCCCGGCTCATGATGCAAGGGGGCTTGCCTCACGCTACATGGGTGCTTGAGTTTTATGAATTTTCGTGCTGAAGCTATGCTTCACGAACTTTCGACACTTGTCGCACGATTGTTTGACAAGTGTCGCACATATATTTGACAGGTGTCGAAAGTTGATGGAAGCCTGCTCCGGCACTCCCAAAAGAATGGAGTTAAACCCTGCCGGCAGTGCTTTCCGGATGCTTTCAGCCCTCAATCCCTTGGGAGAATGGGGTTGGGTTCTTGCCTGATAGGTGTTTGCTGCTCTCTGCTTTTACATATCTTTGGGGCCGTTGCGGCCTGAGTGGGGTTACTTGTTTATTCCCTTTTTCCCGTTGTGTATATAGACACCTTTGCCGGGACGTGTCGTCCGGTTGCCCTGCAGGTCGTAGTAGGAGCCGCCGTGGGCAGCGGTTGCCTTCGTCCTTTCTATTCCGTCGCTTACCTGCTGCTTCCAAGCCACGCTCACGCTGCCGCTGCCCAAGGCTTCTTGCAGGCCGGCCGGGTTGTCAATATGGCCAATCTTGGTGTACGCGTAACTTGACATGAAGGTCTTGTAGAACACTACGATACACGCCGAGCCGTACAGCATCACGTCGCCGGCGTGTATGGTTCCGGGCCGGTAGGTGGCCGTTGGGAGGCTGCGGTCAATGTAGCAGTACTTCTCGTTGCCGTTCAGTTCGCTCATGTTGAGCGTCAGGGGCAGCATGCCGGCAAAGGCTCGGGCCGTGGCGTTGTCGTCAGTCAGTACGGTGAAGGTGCGGCCGCCGGCCGTAAGCAGAATGTTTTGCTGCTGTGCAAGTGCAGAAATGGTTGTCATAGTTATGAGGATGATGGTTGTCAGTTTTTTCATATTGCATGATTGTTTTGTACGAGGCAAAGTTACGGCTAATATTCTTCGGTGCGCTTATCATGGTTGGGGTGATACTTACCTCTATTCCCTTTTCTTAGTATAGAATAGAGTCAGATTCAGAAATAAGTTGTATTTTTGCGCAAAAGAACATGCAACAAATGGAAGAGAAGACAGAAGAGCCGGTTATCAGGCTCGACAGCGTTGATAAATATAATAAGCTGTACGGTTTTGAAACCCGGCATCCGCTGGTGGCGGTGGTTGATTTACGGAAGGCTACAACATCCGTGAACCACGTGCGGTTTAACTATGGGCTTTACGCACTTTGGCTCAAGCACGGCCAACAGTGCTCCATCCGCTACGGCCGACAGAACTATGACTACCAGGAAGGCACCATCGTCAGCTTCGCTCCCGGGCAGGCCGTAGAGGTATTGATGGCGGAGAATGTGGAGCAGGCCGATGCTGTTGGCCTCTTGTTCCATCCCGACATCATCCACGGAACTGTGCTCGGAAAGTGTATAGACGACTATCACTTCTTCGATTATGACTCGGCCGAGGCCCTTCATCTTTCGGTTCGGGAGCAGCAAGTGATAGTTGATGTGCTGGGAAGTATCAACAGCGAGCTCGAGATGCCAGTCGACCGGCATTCGCAAACCATTCTGGTTGACCGCATCAAGCTCGTACTCGACTACTGCCAACGGTTCTACGACCGGCAGTTCATTACGCGCCACAAGGTCAACTCCGATGTGCTTACGGCCTTCGAGCAGAACCTCAAGGAGTATTTCAACAGCGGCGAGGCCGAACGAAGCGGGCTGCCGACGGTGGCCTATTTTGCCGACAAGGCTTTTCTTACGCCCGGTTATTTTGGCGATCTCATCAAGAAGGAGACGGGACTCACGGCCCAGCAGCTCATTCAGAACAAGCTCGTGGCCCTCAGCAAGCAGTTCCTGCTCGACAGCCGTTACACCATCAACCAGGTATCAGCCTATCTCGGGTTCCTCTATCCGCAGCATTTTTCCCGTTTCTTCAAGACCCACGTGGGCATGTCGCCTAAGGAGTACAAGGATTCATAGAGCCCCCGACGGGTGCCGGTTGTTGGCAGCAGCAGGCCCGCAGGCAGTGAAAAGACAAACGAAAAGCCCGGTTCCAGTGGAGCCGGGCTTGCTGTTTAGTGTGCCGTATCGTGCAGTATTTCTTCCAGCGTGGGGTGGGTGTGGATGATGTTGCCCAGCTGCTGCAGCGTTGTATCGCGGTTCATGAGCGCCGTTATCTCCTGAACCATGCCCGAGGCGTGGGCTCCCAGGATGTGGCAACCTATGATGCGGCCGGCCTGGTCGGCCAGTATCTTCACCATGCCTTCGGTCTCGCCGGTGGCCACAGCTTTGCCGTTGGCGCGGTAGTAGCCCTTGTGGGCGTTGTACTCCGTGCCCTCCGCCTTCAGTGCATCTTCGGTTTTGCCCACCGAGGCGGCCTCGGGATTGGTGAATACGGCGGCCGGCATGATGTCGAGCCGTATGTCGTCAGCCAGTCCGAGAATGTGGTTCACGGCCCTGTAGCCTTGGAACGAGGCAGCGTGAGCCAGCATTATGCGGCCGTTTACGTCGCCTATGGCATAAATGCCCTTTACGTTGGTCTGCATGTTCTCGTCGGTCTTGATGCCTTGGCGGTCGTACTCTATGCCGGCGTTTTCCAGTTTCAGCCCGTCGGTATTGGCGCCGCGGCCGGTAGCAATGAGTATGGTGTCGGCCCCGACGGTGTTCTCCTTGCCTTTTGTCTCAAAGGTAACGGTGCCGTTGTCGATGCTTTTCACGCCCGACTGCATGAAGAACTGCACGCCTCTTCGTTCCAACTGCTTGCGCAGCCGCTTGGCTATGTCGCTGTCCATGGCCGGCAGGCACTCTTTCAGAAACTCGATGATGGTAACCTGCGAGCCGAAGGTGTTGAAGGCGGAGGCGAACTCCAGTCCGATGACTCCTGCGCCCACGATGACCAGCCGCGGTGGAACGTGGTCGATGTCGAGCAGCTCGGTAGAGGTTACTACGCCGGGGCTGTCGATGCCCTCGATAGGAGGCATCTTGGGATGTGAGCCTGTTGCAATGATGATATGCCTGGCCTGGTATTCCTCGTTGCCAACAACAACCGTGTGGGCGTCCTTGAATGATGCCTTGCCCTGTACGAAGTTAATGCCCGGCACGGCCATAAGGGTCTCGATGCCGCTGCGCAGCTGCTGCACAACTTGGTTCTTGTGCTCCTGTATCTTGGCGAAGTTGAGGCTGAAGGAGAGGCCGTCGAGCCCGTGTTCGGCAGCCCGGCGGGCCTGCTCAATCACCTCGGCTTCGTGGCAGTAGGCCTTGGTCGGTATGCAGCCCACGTTCAGGCAGGTGCCGCCAACGTGGCTTTCTTCGATGACGGTTACCTGCAGTCCGTGCTTTGCTGCGTAGGGAGCGGCCTGGTAGCCGCCGGGTCCGCACCCGATGATGATGAGGTCAGTCGTTGTCATTGATGAGTTGCTTGTAGGTTACTATTGGATGTTTGGCCGCCAGCACGTCGTCAACGCGCGATATGGGAGCATTGTGCGGAGCCGTTTTCACGAGCTCCGGCTGCTCTGCTGCTTCCTTGGCAATGCGGTGCATCACGTCAATGAAGCCGTCGAGTGTGTCTTTGCTCTCGTTTTCTGTTGGCTCTATCATCATCGCCTCGTGGAAGAGAAGCGGGAAATAGATGGTCGGCGCGTGGTATCCATAGTCCAACAAACGCTTGGCAACGTCCATGGTGGTAACGCCGGTGCTCTTGTCCCGCAGGCCATTAAACACGAACTCGTGCTTGCAAAGTCCGCCGATAGGCAGCTCGTAGGCATCTTTCAGGCACTCCTTTACATAGTTGGCAGTCAGTGTGGCGAGCGGTCCAACCATCTTGATGTTCTCCTTGCCCAGGCTCAGAATGTAGGTGTAGGCCCGCAGAATGACGCCGAAGTTGCCCAAATAGGCGCCAACATGGCAGGCGTGGTCATAGCAAACGGAGTAGCGGTCGCCCTCCTTGACAACGTGGGGACTGGGCAGGAACTCCTCCAACCCTTTGCGTACGCCCACCGGTCCGGCTCCCGGACCGCCTCCGCCGTGAGGAGTAGAGAAGGTCTTGTGCAGGTTCACGTGCATTACATCGAACCCCATGTCGCCCGGACGGCAAACTCCAAGCAGCGGGTTGAGGTTCGCTCCGTCGTAATACAGCAGTGCTCCGCAGCCGTGAACCAGCTTGGCAATCTCGGGAATGTCCTTCTCGAAGAGGCCGAGAGTGTTGGGGTTGGTCATCATCATGGCTGCAATGTCGTCGCCGAGCAGCGGTTTCAGGTCTTCTACATCAACCAGTCCGTCGGGCGTACTCTTCACTTCAACCACCTCAAGTCCGCATACCGCGGCCGAAGCCGGGTTGGTTCCGTGCGCCGAGTCGGGCACAATCACCTTGATGCGTTTGTCGTCATGGCGTGCCTGATGGTAGCTGCGTATAATCATGAGGCCAGTAAGTTCGCCGTGGGCGCCGGCAAACGGATTGAGCGTAAAGTCGCTCATGCCAGTCAGCTCGGCCAGACTTTGCCGGAGATTGTATTCCACCGCCAGCGCTCCCTGCACGGTGTCTTCAGGCTGCTGGGGGTGCAGAGCCGCAAAATCGGGCAGGTTTGCCATCTCTTCATTGATGTAGGGATTGTATTTCATGGTGCAGGAGCCGAGCGGATAGAAGCCGTTGTCGACGCCAAAGTTGTTGCCGCTGTGGTTCGTGTAGTGGCGAACAACCGTCATCTCATCGCACTCGGGCAGGGCTGCGTCAGCCTGTCGTCTCTCCTCGGCGGGAACTTCGTGATGGCCGAAGTTGTTCTTTGGCAGGGAATAGCCTCTGCGGCCAGGATGCGAGAGCTCAAAAATTAAATTGCCATATAATGTTCTGTTCATAGTCGTAGGGGTCTTAGTTTTCTGTCGTAAGTTTGATGTAACGGTCTACCTCATCTTTAGTGCGCTTCTCGGTTACGGCAACCATGAGCGTATTGTCAGCAACTTTGACGCCGCCCATGATGCCGTTGGCCTGCAGTTTGGCCAGCAGGGAGTCGACGTCTCCATGATATCTGACGCAGAACTCATTGAAGAACGGCCGGTTGAAGGCTGCCTCGAATTTGCCTGATTGCAGCAGTCGGTCGTACAGATAGTGAGCTCCGTCGTAGGAAGTCTGGGCTGCTTCCTTTATTCCTTCTTTGCCCAAGAGGCTCATGTAGATAGTAACCCACAGCGCCATGAGCGACTCATTGGAGCATATATTTGACGTTGCTTTCTGCCGGCGGATGTGTTGCTCGCGGGCCTGGAGCGTGAGCACGAAGGCGCGTTGCCCGTTCTGGTCGAGCGTCTTGCCAACAATGCGGCCCGGCATCTTGCGCATCAGCTTCTCCGTACAGCACATGTAGCCCACGGAGGGACCACCGAAACTCATCGGAATGCCCAGCGACTGGCCGTCGCCTACGGCCACATCGGCTCCCCATTCGCCCGGAGTCTTCAGCAAGGCAAGGTCGGCCGCAATGCCGTTCACGATGAAGAGAGCCTTCTGCTGGTGGCAGGCATCGGCATAGCCTGTAAAGTCTTCAACGATGCCATAGCAGTTGGGCTGCTGCACAACCACGCCTGCAACATCTCCCAGGCTTAGCTTCTGGTCGAGGTCAGCCTTGCTGGTAGCGCCGTCGAGGGCTGCTATGAGTTCAATGTCTACGCCGTGGAAGTGGGCGTAAGTGTTGATTACGGCCAGTGTCTTCTTGTCAACAGTCTCTGAGACAAGCACCTTATGCGACTTCTTGCTTACGGCATTGGCCATCAGCACGGCCTCTGCAGTGGCCGTGGTGCCATCGTACATGGACGCGTTAGAGATGTCCATGCCCGTCAGCTCGGCCATCATGGACTGGTATTCGAATATATAATGGAGGGTGCCTTGTGAGATTTCGGCCTGATAGGGGGTATAACTGGTCCTGAATTCAGAGCGCTCTACGAGTCCCGGAATTACGGCCGGGGTGTAATGGTCGTACACTCCGGCGCCGGCAAAGCACGTGAGCTGCCGGTTCTGCTTGCCCAGTTGGGCAAAAAGTTGCCGTATCTCCACCTCGCTCATGGCGTCAGGAAGCTGGTAGTCGCGATGCAGTTTCACGCTGTCTGGCACCTCCGCATAGAGCTCTTCGAGAGATCCGACGCCGATTTTGGCAAGCATCTCCTTGGTGTCTGCTTCTGTATGTGGGAAATATTTGTAGGTCATAACTAAGGTAAACAAATGAGGGAATGGAGACCGTGACGGCTCCCGCATTTCCGTAATTGCTGTTTTTTCTTGATATAGTGTGTACTGTTAGAAGCTCTTTTGGGGAAACCTGGCCGATGGCAGCTTATAGCCGTTGGCCACACCTCCCCAAAAGAAAGGTAGGAAAGAATGCCTGCATGCCGTGCATTGGTTTCTGCTATAACAGTAAGAAGCTGTTAACCAGACGCTTGCCGGCATGTATTACGGCTCTTCTTCGTTATTTCTGGCAGAATGCCTCGTAGGCTTTGGCGTCCATGAGGCTGTCCAGTTCGGCCTTGTCAGATAGCTGCACTTTGACCATCCAGTTGCCGAAAGCATCCTCGTTGATGAGCCCCGGATTGTCTTCGAGGGCCTCGTTCACCTCAACGACGGTACCCGATACGGGTGCATTCAGGTCGGATGCGGCCTTTACACTTTCCACTGCGCCGAATTCTTCGCCGGCAGCAAGCTCGTCGTCAACCTCGGGCATGTCTACATAAACGATGTTTCCCAGCTCATGCTGAGCAAAGTCGGTTATGCCGATGTAGCCGAAATCGCCTTCTATCTTTACAAACTCGTGCGACTCACTGTAGTAGAGTCCTTCAATAACTTTAGCCATATTGTTCTTTTTTTAGATTGTTTTGTTATGCTATTTATGGTAATGCTTGTCGTAGAACTTCTTTTTGACGACCGTTCCGGGGAAGTTTTTCTTGCGTATCTGAATGTCTACGCGGTCGCCCAACTTCACGTTGCTGTCTACCAGAGCTACGGCGCAGCTCTTGTCGGTGCTGATGAGGCGATAGCCGGTAGTAACCTCGCCCACTTCTCGTCCGTCCTTCAGAACCTTGTAGCCGTGGCGTGGAACGGCATGTGCCTGCAGCTCGATGCCGCGCAGACGCCTGGCCACGCCGTTCGCCTTCTGCTCCACAAGGGCGTCCTTGCCGATGAATTCCTCCTTTTCCAGCTTGCAGAACATGCCCAGACCGGCCATGATGGGCGAGATGTCCTGCGAGAGTTCGTCGCCGTAAAGCGGCAGGCCGACCTCAAAACGCAGCGTGTCGCGGCAGCCGAGGCCGCAGGGTTTGCAGCGTCCGCTGGCCATGAGGGCATCCCAGGCGCCGTTGATGAACGCGTGGGAGCCGTAAATCTCGAAGCCGTCTTCGCCCGTGTAGCCCGTCCGGGAGATAATGATGGTCTCGCCGGCGGTGTCTATCGTCTTGCATGTATAGAACTCCAGCTCCTTGCAGGCCAGGCCGAGAACCTCTTCGACCACGCCTTCTGCTTCGGGCCCCTGTACGGCCAGCTGGCCGTAGTAGTCGGAACAATGGTCGAGCGTAACGTCAAACCCCTCGGTGTGCCGGCGCATCCACTCCACGTCCTTGTCGATGTTGGCAGCGTTGATGACGATGAAGTATTCGTTCTCACCCATCTTGTACACCAGCAGGTCGTCCACGGTTCCGCCGTCGGGGTAGAGCATCATGCCGTAGTAAATCTTGCCCACGGGGGCTCCTTTCACGTCGTTGGTGAAGATGTGGTTAACGTATCGCTCGGCATCCTTGCCCGTTACATAAACCTCACCCATGTGAGAAACATCGAAGACGCCGCAGTGCTGGCGCACTGCCTGGTGCTCTTCTATGATAGAAGTGTACTGAATGGGCATGTCGAAACCGCCGAAAGGCTGGATGAGTGCGCCCATTGCCACGTGTTTGTCGTACAGACAGGTTCTTTTATTTTCCATGTATTTTGAGTTTAAAGAGTTAACTTTACTTTCCGAAGATGAACCTTTCGTCCAGATATTCCTTTTCTATTTCCTCCGTGCGGCGTATGTCTTCCGCCGTCATCCCGTAAGTGCGGCTGCACAGGTGGTGGCGCAGCTGTTGCCTGATGTCGGCAAAGGGCAGCTGCGTGTAGTCCTTGAGCAGGCCTATGCGCTGCCTTACGCTCTCCACGCCGTGCTTGTCCAGCTTCTGTCGCGAGGGCGTGATGGCCTGCAGCATGTGCTCCATGTCGGTGTCGTAGAGTAGGGTGCCGTGGGCAATGTTCTTGCCCGAGAGGTGGTAAATGGCGTTTCCTGACACCTTCTGCTGGCCTATCATGATGTCGTTGCGGTCGTTCTTGCAGGCTGCTATGCCCATTTGGTTCAGCGCCTCGGTTATCATGGTCATGTATCTGGCAAAAGTATCGTCCACGCTCCCCTCCTCTGTGATGTATGAAAGCATCACGTTGCTCATGTCGGCATAAACGCAGCCGCCTCCGCTCTTGCGGCGGAACATCCTGATGCCGTGCTGCCGGCAGTAGGCTATGTTGACTTCGTTCTCTGCAACCTGGTTCCGGCCGAAGATGACCGAAGGCTCCACCTGCCACATAAAGAAGCAGTCGCCGCCCTGGTGCAGGCTGCGGGCAACGTATTCTTCCATTGCCAGGTAGAAGCTGAGTTTCCTTGTGTTTCCTTCGGGCAGGTCGATATAAGTCATAGCATTCGTCTTCAGGTTTTCCGACGCTTGCAAATATACTAATTATTTTGAGATAAAAGAAAATTATCCTGACTTTTTTAAATTAAGAGACGGTAAGACCCGCCGACAGGACAGCCGGCCGGCACCGCTGCACCTGCATGCGGCAACGGTTTGCGCTGCCCGGAAGGAGCGGCGCAAAAAGCCTGCACACGGGGTGATAGATGCTGACGGTTAAGGTGCGGGAAACGGCAAGCGGGAAGTTTCGACACTTGTCACATAATCGTGTGACAAGTGTCGAACAATCGTGCGACAAGTGTCGAAAGTTCACGAAAGATATCTTTAACACTCCCAACGGGCATGTGCGGGACTGCAAAAAGCATGTTGGGGGCAGGTTACCGGCTGAGCAGGAAATTCTTGAACCCGGCGAAGTCGTTGCCCAGGGCAATGCTCCGGCGCTTTCCCTGCATGAAAGCGGCCAGCCTGGCGGGCATTTCTACCGGTGCTCCTACAATGGATTCTACGGTGTCCTTGAACTTGGCAGGGTGGGCGGTCTCAAGGAATATGCCCGTTTCTCCGTCCTTCAGGTTCTCCTCCAGCGCCCTGTAGCCGCAGGCTCCGTGCGGGTCGAGCAGGTAGTGGTGGCGCTCGTGGCAGGCGCGGATGGTTTCGGCTATCTGGCTGTCGGTGTAGGTTGCTCCGCTTACTGACTTGCAGATGGCCTCCCACGAGCCTCCGAAGAGGTCTTGTATGCGTGCAAAGTTGCTCGGATTGCCTACATCCATGGCATTGGCAATGGTCTGTCTGCTCGGCTTGGGTTTGTAATTGCCCGACTGGAGATACCGGTAGAACACGTCGTTGGCATTGTTGGCGGCGATGAAACGCTCCACCGGCAACCCCATTCGCCATGCAAAGAGCCCGGCGCAGATGTTTCCGAAGTTGCCCGAAGGCGTGCAGAACACCAGCCGGCCGGGGTTGCCGGCGTGCAGCTTCAGGTACTGTGCGTAGGCATAGAAGTAGTAGAAAGACTGCGGCAGGAAGCGGGCCACGTTGATGGAGTTGGCGCTCGTAAGGCTCATGTGCCGCTTCAGGTCGGCATCCATGAAAGCGTTTTTGACCAAAGACTGGCAGTCGTCGAACGTTCCATCTATCTCTATGGCGGTTATGTTCTGCCCAAGCGTGGTGAACTGGCTCTCCTGTATGGGGCTTACCTTACCCTTGGGGTAGAGCACGTAGACGTGAATGCCGTCGACGCAGAGGAACCCGTTGGCCACAGCCGAGCCCGTATCGCCCGATGTGGCAACAAGTACATTGACCCTGCTGCTACGTTCTGCCGGCCTCTCCTGCCTGATGAAGTATTGCAGCAGGCGTGCCATGAACCGGGCTCCTACATCCTTAAAGGCGAGCGTGGGGCCGTGGAAGAGTTCCAGCGCGTAAATGTTGGAGGTTACGCGAACCAGCGGCGTGTCGAACGACAGCGTGGAGCAGACAATCCGGTGCAGGTCCTCGGCGGCAACGTCTTCGCCGAAGAAGGCATCCGCAACCTTGCAGGCAATTTGCTGAAAGGTAAGTTCGCTGATGTGGTCGAAGAACTGTTGCGGCAGTGGGTTGATGTGTTCGGGCATGTAGAGCCCCTTGTCGGGAGCCAGTCCGTTTACAACGGCTTCCTTGAGGCTTGCTTGCGGGGCC
The DNA here is from genome assembly GCA_900199655.1 of Prevotellaceae bacterium KH2P17. GTDB lineage: Bacteria > Bacteroidota > Bacteroidia > Bacteroidales > Bacteroidaceae > Prevotella. The sequence goes on along the minus strand of FZRE01000006.1, from coordinate 65,436 downwards.
TGATAGTTTGTGCTGTAGTATCTCATCATGTAAAAAGGATTGGTTGAAACGGCATGGAGTTTATCGAATCTTCATGAACTCCTCCATGAATTCATGGAGCTTCAGGAGGCCGTAACTGCCCCTAACGCAGCTCGTCTCGTCGAAGAGTTGCACCTCGTCGGGCTCTATGCCGCGGTGCCATATCAGGAAAGGCACGGGCTCCTTGACGTGCGTCCGTATCTCCACGGGTGTGGGGTGGTCGGGCAGTACGGCAATGCAGACGGGCTCCTGCCATTCCTTCACCTTATTATATATAGGCTCCACAATCCTGTGGTCGAGGTATTCGATGGTGCGTAGTTTGAGTTCCAGGTCGCCGTCGTGGCCTGCTTCGTCGCTCGCTTCCAAGTGGAGGAAGACGAAGTCCTGCCTTTCGAGCGCGCTGATGGCAGCCTGCGCCTTGCCCTCATAGTTGGTATTGGCCAGTCCGGTGGCTCCGGGAACCTTGATGATGTCCAGTCCTGCATAGCGTCCGATGCCCCTTATCAGGTCTACTGCAGAGATGCAGGAGCCGCTCTTGATTTGCGGAAAGAGTTCGTGCAGGGTCTTCATCTCCGGTCGGTAGCCCGGACTCCAGGGCCAGATGCTGTTGGCTTGCTCCTTGCGGCCTTGGTTGAAGGGGTGCGAAGCGAGCAGTTGCTGCGACTGCAGGATGAGGTTGTTGAGCAAGTCGGCCGTCTCCTGCGGAGTCATCCTGCCCGAGCGGGGCTCGTCCTCGTCTGCTTTTCCGGCCGCAGGTCTCACCATCAGCTTCGCCCACTCTTCGTTCGGATGGTCATGGGGCGGTGCACACTCAATGTGTTTGTTGCCGCCCTTGATGATGAGCAGGTGCCGGTACTGTATGCCGGTGATGAATTTAACGCGCTTGTTGCCCAAGTGCTCGTTCAGGAAACGGATGAGTACGTCGCCTTGCTCCGTTGTAAGATGTCCGCCGTGGTGGTTCTTGATGCGCCCGTCTTGGGTCTCGATGATGTTGCACCTCATGGCCATGTCGCCCGGTTTCATGTCGTATCCAATGCTTGCTGCTTCCAAGGGACCGCGGCCCTCGTACACTTTGTTGAGGTCGTAGCCCAGGATGGCCGTGTTTGCAACTTCCGACCCAGGCTGAAAACCGTCGGGAATGGTGATGAGGCGGCCCGTCTTTCCCTTGCGTGCCAGCATGTCCATATAGGGCGTATCGGCGTATTGCAGCAGCGTCTTGTTGCCCAGTCGGCTGACCGGATGGTCGGCCATGCCGTCGCCTAAGATAATGATATGTTTCATGGGCCTTATATGTTAGCAATGCTCATGATGTTGGCAAAAACGCCGGCAGCCGTTACCGAGGCGCCTGCTCCGTAGCCCTGTATCTGCATGGGGTACTCGCGGTAGCGCTCGGTGGTAAGAAGAACGATGTTGTTGGAACCTTCCAGATTGTAGAAAGGTGACGAGGAATCAACTGCCTTCAAGGCTACGGAAGTCTTGCCGTGGTCCATCGTGGCCACGAAGCGCCACCGCTTGTTGGCCGAAGCAAGCTCCCGCCGCCGGCTCTCGAAGTCGGCATCGAGCGTCTTCAGCTTCTGCCAGAACTCTTCTTGTGAGCCCTGGAAGCACTCATCGGGCACGAAGAGGTGCTTCTCCACGTCCATCTGGTCTACTTTGTAGCCGGCCTCACGCGTCAGGATGACGAGTTTGCGCACCACGTCCGTACCACTCAGGTCGATGCGAGGGTCGGGTTCGGAATATCCCTGCTCCTTAGCACGACGCACGGTCTCCGAGAACGGCACGTCGGCAGCTATCTCGTTGAAGATGAAGTTCAGCGTTCCGCTTAGCACGGCCTCTATCTTCAGTATCTTGTCACCTGAGTTCCGCAGGTCGTTGATGGTGCCTATAATGGGCAGTCCAGCGCCTACGTTGGTCTCAAAGCGGAACTTCACGCCCTTTGTCAGTGCGGTTTTCTTCAGCTTCATATAGTTGTCGTAGGGCGAGGAGGCCGCCATCTTGTTGGCTGCCACTATGCTGATGTTCTTTTCGAGGAAGCATTGGTAGAGCCCGGCTATCTCCTGGCTGGCCGTACAGTCAACAAAGACACTGTTAAAGATGTTCATGCCCAGCACATTGCTTCTTAGCTTCTCGGGACTGCTTGGCTCCGATTGCTTCAGCTCCTGACGGTAATTGTCGAGGTCGAGACCGTCCCGGTTGTAGATTGCATTCTTGGAGCTGGCTATTCCCACCACGTTCAGCTTCAGCCTCGAGTGTTCCTTCAGCTCCTCGTACTGTGAGCGTATCTGCTCTAAGAGCTTGCTGCCAACGGTGCCGACACCGCAGATGAAGAGGTTGAGAACTTTGTATTCGGACAGAAAGAAGGAGTCATGAAGCACGTTGAGCGACTTGCGCAGCGACTGGGAGCTTACGACAAAGGAGATGTTAGTTTCCGATGCACCCTGTGCGCAGGCTATTACGCTGATGCCGCTGCGGCCGAGCGTGCCGAACAACTTGCCGGCAATGCCCGGCGTATGCTTCATGTTTTCGCCCACGATGGCGATGGTTGCCAGTCCGCTCTCGGCGTGCATGGGGAACATTTTGCCGTCTTCAATCTCGTGGGCGAACTCTTCGTCGAGCACGCTCACGGCCTCTGCGGCATCCACATCGCGCACGCCGATGGACGTAGAGTTCTCCGACGAGGCCTGGGAGACCATGAACACCGAGATGCCTTCATCGGCCAGAGCGGTGAAGATGCGCCGGTTCACGCCGATGACACCCACCATCGAGAGGCCCGAAACCGTTATCAGCGTGGTTCCGCTGATGCTTGAAATGCCCTTGATGGGCTTGTTGTCGTCGGCAACTTTGTCCTTGATGATGGTGCCCTCGCCTTTTCTGTTAAAGGTGTTCTTTACCCTGATGGGGATGTTCTTTACGCATACAGGGTATATAGTGGGTGGATAAATGACCTTGGCGCCGAAGTTACAGAGCTCCATAGCTTCCACGTAGCTCAGTTCGTTGATGGTGTAGGCGGTCTTGATAACGCGTGGGTCGGCCGTCATAAAGCCGTCCACGTCGGTCCAAATCTCCAGTATTTCGGCATCGAGTGCCGCTGCTATGAGCGATGCAGTATAGTCGGAGCCGCCCCGCCCGAGGTTTGTTATCTCGTTGGTGTTCTTGTCCTGGGATATGAAGCCGGGCACCAGACTGATGCGGGGCAGGTCGGCAAAGGTCTGCTGAATGAGCTGCGCCGTGAGCTCACTGTCCAGTATATGCTTGCCGTTGCGGTTTTCGGTCTTGATGAACTGGCGTGCGTCGAGCCACTTGGCGCCCTTGATGAGCGTTGCCACAATCTGCGAGCTGAGCCGCTCGCCGTAGCTTACGATGGCGTCTTCGGTCTTTTTGCTCAGGTCGTGTACCAGATAAACGCCGAAGTAGATGGAACGCAGCTGCTCGAAGAGAGAATCAACCTTGTAGAAGAGTATTTCACGGCTTGTGTTGTCGGTGATGACGGTATCTATCATCTTGTGGTGGCGGTCGAGCATGGCGTCGAATTCGTCCTTCCAGTGCTCGTCGCCCTTGAGTGCTAACTGCGAGGTAGCCAGCAGCTTGTCCGTTATGCCGCCCAGGGCGCTCACTACCACGATTACGGGTTGCTTCCTTGCCTCGCTCTCCACGATTTGTTTCAAGCTCAAAATGCTTGCCACGGAACCTACTGATGTTCCGCCGAATTTCATTACTTTCATTGCCTTTACGGTTTGTTTGGGTATTATCCTGCCATCCCTTCAACAACAGGGCCATGGCAAAACTTGGCGACAAAGATAGCCAAAAACCGAGAAACGGGAAAAGAAAAGCTGTTGTTTTTATGATGAAACCGAAGAAAAAAAGTGCATAAAAGGTGTAAACGAAAGTTTTTATGTACTTTTGCAGATAGCTTAAAGCAGCCCGAGGCCCTTTTTGCTGCGATTAGACAGAGATATTATGATACATGAATACCAGTTGCGACTGCTGCCTGTGCAGGCTTCGTCGGAGCAGAACATCATCAGTTATTTGGCCCAGGAAGAAGGTCTCGACGCCCGAACAGTGAACAGCGTGAGGGTGCTCAAGCGCTCCATCGACGCCCGCCAGCGCACCATCTATGTTAACCTGAAGGTGCGGGCCTATATCAACGAGCTGCCGCAGGACGACGAGTTCGTGCACACCGAATATCAAGACGTGTCGGACCGGCCGCGTGTCATCGTGGTGGGCGAGGGCCCCGGCGGTCTCTTTGCTTCGCTCCGGCTCATCGAACTGGGCTTCCGGCCGGTCGTGATAGAGCGCGGCAAGGATGTAAGGGAACGCAAGAAAGACATGGCCGGGATAACGAAGACGCAGCAGGTTGACCCCGAGAGCAACTATTGTTTTGGCGAGGGAGGGGCCGGCGCCTACTCCGACGGCAAGCTCTACACCCGCAGCAAGAAGCGCGGTTCGGTGGAGAAGATACTCAACGTGTTCTGTCAGCACGGCGCATCGACCGGCATTCTGGCCGATGCCCACCCCCATATAGGAACCGACAAGCTGCCGCGCGTCATTGAGAACATGCGCAACACCATCCTGAAATGCGGCGGCGAGGTGCACTTCCAAACCAAGATGACGGCCCTGATGCTCGACCATGAGCGCGTGGCAGGCGTTGAGACGGTTAACTTGGCCACAGGGGCAGAGGAGCATTTCCGCGGCCCCGTGATACTGGCTACAGGCCACTCGGCCCGCGATGTGTACCGGTATCTTCACGCCGAGCAGATAGAGATGGAGGCCAAAGGTATTGCCGTAGGCGTGCGATTGGAGCATCCGGCACAGCTCATAGACCAGATACAGTACCATAACAAGAACGGCAAGGGCAAGTATCTGCCCACTGCAGAGTACTCCTTCGTTACACAGGTGGGCGGCAGAGGTGTCTACAGCTTCTGTATGTGCCCCGGAGGCTTCGTCATTCCGGCCGCTACCGGGCCGCAGCAAATTGTGGTTAACGGCATGTCGCCGGCCAATCGGGGCACGCGATGGAGCAACAGCGGCATGGTGGTTGAAGTGCATCCGGACGACGTAGCGGCACTGTTGAAGCCGGAAAACGGCGAGAGCGAAGGTGCCGATGCTGCCGACCCGCTCTGCGTGATGCGCTTCCAAGAAACGCTGGAGCGCGACTGCTGGCAGCAGGGCAACAGGAAGCAGACGGCTCCGGCACAGCGTATGGCCGACTTCGTGAACCGCAAACTCAGCTACGACCTGCCCCCATCGAGCTATGCACCGGGACTTATCTCCAGCCCGTTGCACTTCTGGATGCCGGCGTTTGTGGTGAGTCGGCTGCAGGAAGGCTTCAAAGTATTCGGCCGTAACGCCCACGGCTTTCTCACCAACGAGGCCGTGCTCATAGCCACGGAGACGCGAACAAGCTCGCCGGTGCGCATTCTGCGCGACCGCGAAACGCTGCAGCACGTGCGCCTCGAGGGCCTTTTTCCCTGCGGAGAGGGTGCCGGCTATGCCGGAGGCATCGTCTCCGCGGGCATTGATGGTGAGCGTTGTGCCGAGATGTGTGCAGAATACATGAAGCGGCTGTAGGCGGTTACTGTCAGCATATTTGGTGTTTTGTAGTGCTCTGTGGCAAGAGCAGGAAAATAAGAAAAAGCATACAGCGGGACAGAAAACAACCTGCGGAGAGGCAATTTCTATCGGCTGCGAGGCAGAAATACCTGCACTTTACGTTCAGAAGGACACTTTCAAGCATGCTGTTTGCCCATTTTAATGCCCCTAAAGCATAGCTTCAACAGCCTTGAAGCATACCTTCAAGCCCGTTGGACGATACCTCCAAGAAACCCGGAAAACAGCAATAAAAATACAAACGGCTGATAATCAGCAGCTTGCCGGAACGAAGAAAAATCCCAAATTCTGCCCATCGCGTGGACTGACACAAAACTCACGCAACACCAGCGCACGTATTTGTCAGCAAAAATAGCCTCCAATTTACCGCAAGAAAACCATCAGTAAACAAAAAAACAGAGACGCGCAATCCCGCATCTCTGTTCATCCTAATTCATAGCATGTCCCCAAACACCCCCTCCTTCGGAGGGGGCAAGGGGGAGGTTCCCCTAATCTTGAATAGTAGCATGTCCCCACTCACCCCCTCCTTCGGAGGGGGCAAGGGGGAGGTTCCCCTAATCTTGAATAGTAGTATGTCTCCATTCACCCCCTCCTTCGGAGGGGGCAGGGGGGAGGTTCCCCTAATCCAAATCCCCTTCGGCAAACGTCGTAGTGTCCCAGTCACCCGTCTGCAGTCCCTTCTTGAACCAGAACATGCGCTGTTCACTGGTGCCGTGGGTAAAGGTTTCGGGCTGTGCATAGCCGCGTGCTTTCTCCTGCAGGTAGTTGTCGCCTATCTTCTCGGCGCAGTCAATGGCCTCCTCAATGTCGCCGTCGGTCAGGCTCTGGTACTTCTGGTTGTCGTAGTGAGCCCAGCATCCGGCGTAGTAATCGGCCAAGAGCTCCAGTTTCACGCTCAGTTTGTTGGCATTTGCCTGGCTCATTCCTGCCATCTTCTGGTGGCACTTCTGCAGGATGCCGCGCATGTACTCGATGTGGTGGCCCACTTCATGTGCTATCACGTAGGCATAGGCAAAGTCGAGGTCGCCCTTGGCCTGTATGCCCAACTGCCTGCGCATACTGGTAAAGAAGCTCAGGTCGAGGTACAGCTTCTGGTCGCCGGAGCAGTAGAAGGGCCCCATGGCAGCCGAGCCGTTGCCGCAAGCCGTCTGTACGGCCCCGGTAAAGAGCACGAGAGTGGGGTACTCATACTTGAGTCCGTGCTGTTGGAACTGGTCAGTCCACACGTCCTCCGTGCCGGCCAGAATCCGTTTAGAGAAGTCGGCCAGCTCTTGTTCCTCTTCTGTAAACTCGGTTTTGCCGGTGGGCTGTTCCTGTACCTGTGCCTGCAACTGCTGCTGCACGATATTACCCACCACGTCGCCGAGGTTTCCGCCGCTCATCAGTGTCATGACCGCCATTACCAGAATGGCCCCTATACCTCCGCCGATACCGGCCTTTACGCCGGTGCTCATGCCGCGGCGGTCTTCTACGTTGTTACTTTCTCTTCTACCGTCTAATTTCATAGCGTTGTATATTATTGTTTGGTTTTCTTGATATTTAGCTGTAGCCAGGCGGCAGCCGGAAAACAGGAACCGGTGCAACAGAGCGCGCTATCATGGCACAAAAATAACAATTAAATTTGAAATGCTTGCCGTTTTGCCGGAATTTTATTATATTTGCCCTGTAAAGATACTTGCTTCGGGTATCGGGAATATACGAAACTTTAACCCACAAAGCCATGAACAGGAACGAAAAATTTGTGATTACCATCAACCGCCAGTTCGGTACGGGCGGCCACGAGATAGGCGCCGAGATGGCCCGACGCCTCGACGTGAAGCTGATAGACAAGCAGATACTGGCTGCAGTGGCCGGACAGTTCAACCTGACCGAGGAGGAAGCCCAGCGGTTGGAGGCCCGCCGGCCTGCGTGGTGGGACGACTTCTCGAAGTTCTACCAGAACTTCATCAGTGCCAACGAGTACACTGTGAAGCCCCGCGACATCACATCGCGGCAGCTGTTCTTTGCCCAGGCGGCCGCCATGAAGAAGATTGCAGCCCAGGAGAGCTGCATTGTCATAGGCCGGTGCGGGTTCGACGTGTTCCGCGACTATCCCAACAAGCTGCGCATCTTCCTGCACTCGGAGCGCGAAACGCGCGTGCGCCGCATCATGCAGCGCTACCACGTGGACGAGGAGAAGGCCCGCCTGCTGATAGAGGACAATGACTATACGCGCGAGGTTTATACCAAGACCTTCACGCATCACGACTGGTACGACGCCCGCAACTATGATCTCACGCTCGACGTGACGCGCTTTGGCGTGAACGGTGCGGTGGATTTCCTGATGAAGTTCATTGACGAATGAGCGGCGCGAGGCCGTACTTGCTGAACCCGGAAACGCGAACGGTTCTCGTCCGGCAGTGGTGGGCATAGCCTGCTGACACTGCCGGGCGCGGGTGGATTGCTGTTTCGTTTTCTGCATTTTTTCATTTTCATTTGCTTTTAGTTGGTGATTTTTTTGTAATTTTGCAGTGTTTTTGAGTATATATAAAAATCATCATAATGAACATTTCTTATAAATGGCTTAAAGAGTACGTTGATTTCGACCTCACGCCGCAGCAAACGGCGGATGCGCTGACGTCGGTCGGTCTCGAAGTCGACGCCCTCGAAGAAGTCCAATCCGTAAGAGGTGGCCTGAAGGGGCTCTACGTGGGCAAGGTTCTTACCTGCGAGGCACATCCCGATTCGGACCATCTGCACGTAACAACCGTTGACCTTGGCAAGGGCGAAGCCCAGCAGATAGTGTGCGGTGCGCCCAATGTGGCAGCCGGACAGAAGGTTATCGTGGCCGATGTGGGCTGCGTGTTGTACGACGGCGACAAGGAGTTCACCATCAAGAAGTCGCGCCTACGCGGCGTCGACAGCTTCGGTATGATTTGTGCCGAGGATGAGATTGGCGTGGGTACCGACCATAGCGGTATCATCGTACTGCCCGACGACGCCGTTGTAGGCACGCCGGCAGCTGAATACTACCATCTGGAAAGCGACTGGGTGATAGAGATTGACATCACTGCCAACCGCGCCGATGCCCTCTCGCACTATGGCGTGGCGCGCGACCTATATGCCTGGCTCGTGCAGAACGGCTATCAGACAAGTCTGCATAGGCCCGGATGTGAGGACTTCAGCGTGGACAATGAGGAACTGCCCATTGACGTGGAGATAGAAGCAACGGATGCCTGCAAGCGCTACGCCTGCGTGAGCATCAGCGACTGCGAGGTTAAGGAGAGCCCTAAGTGGCTGCAGGAGAAGCTGCGCGTTATCGGCCTCAGGCCCATTAACAATATCGTGGACATTACCAACTACATCATGATGGCCTACGGACAGCCCATGCACTGCTTCGATGCCGACATGGTTACGGGCCGCAAAATCGTGGTGCGCACGCAGCCCGAGGGTACGAAGTTCGTTACGCTCGACGGCGAGGAGCACCTCCTCGGCGAGCATGACCTGAGCATCTGTAACGCCAACGAGCCCATGTGCATTGCCGGTATATTCGGCGGCAAGGGCTCGGGAACGTACGAGACTACGCGCAACGTGGTGCTGGAGAGTGCCTACTTTCATCCCACATGGATACGTAAGAGTGCGCGGCGCCACGGCCTTTCGACCGATGCAAGCTACCGTTTCGAGCGCGGTATAGACCCTAACGGCATTATCTATGCCCTCAAGCAGGCCGCTATTCTCTGCAAGCAGTTGGCCGGCGGCAAGGTGAGCATGCAGATAAAGGATGTATATCCCAGTCCGATGGCTGATTTCCGGGTGCCGCTCAGCTATGCTTACTGCGACAGTCTGATAGGCAAGGCCATCGGCCATGATGTCATTAAGCGCATTGTAACCAGCCTGGAGATGAAGGTGGTAAGCGAGACCAATGGAGGCCTGGAGCTTGATGTGCCGGCTTACCGCGTGGATGTTCAGCGTCCGTGCGACGTGGTTGAAGACATTCTCCGCATCTACGGCTACAACTCGGTGGAGATACCAACGCAGCTGAAGAGCTCGCTCACCGTCCAGGGTGACGACGACGTGAAGCACGAGTTGGAAAATCTCATCGGCGAACAGCTGGTGGGCTGCGGCTTCAACGAGATACTGAATAACTCGCTCACCAAGACTTCGTACTATCAACAGGGACTGAACAAGTACACCGAAGACACCACCGTGAAGGTGTTCAATCCGCTAAGCGCCGACTTGGGCGTGATGAGACAGACGCTGCTTTTTGGCGGATTGGAGAGCATCAACCGCAATGCCAACCGCAAGAATGCCAACTTACGCTTCTTTGAATTCGGCAACTGCTACCATTATGACCCGGAGAAGAAGAACCCGGAGAACCCTGTCAAGGCTTACACCGAGGATTATCACCTCGGCCTCTGGCTGACAGGCAAGCGCGTGGAAGGTTCCTGGGCGCATCCTGATGAGTCCAGCTCGTTCTACGAACTCAAGGCTTACGTGCAGAATATACTGACCCGTCTGGGTGTTCCTGCCGGCACTGTGACTTCTGGGCCCAGCGATAACGACATCTTTGCCAAGGGCATCACGCTCAAGAACCGTGGCGGAAAGGTGGTTGCGGAGCTCGGAATACTGTCGCACAAGCTGCAGAAGGCGGCCGACATAGCCAACGAAGTGTACTTTGCCGAGCTTAACTGGACGGCGCTGATGAAGATTATCCGCAACAACAAACTGGAGTTCCGTGAAATCAGTAAGTATCCGGCCGTGAGCCGCGATTTAGCTTTGCTCGTTTCCAAAGACGTGGAGTTTGCCGAAATAGAACAGATAGCACGCCAGACCGAGAAGAAGTTACTCAAGAGTGTTGAGCTGTTTGATGTCTACGAAGGCAAAAATCTACCGGCCGAAAAGAAGAGCTACGCCGTTAACTTTGTACTGGAGGACGACAGCAAGACGCTGAATGACAAGGCGATAGATGCCATCATGCAGAAGCTGATTCATCAGCTCACAACCAAGCTAAACGCCGAACTGAGATAAGAACAGAATACAACTAAAATAAACATTAATAGTTATTCCAATGGGAAGAGCATTTGAATATCGTAAGGCTACTAAGCTGAAAAGATGGGGTCACATGGCCCGCACATTTACAAAATTAGGCAAGGAGATTGCCATTGCCGTAAAGTCAGGAGGTCCGGAGCCGGAGAACAATCCGCGGCTGCGTGCCATCATAGCGACCTGTAAGCGTGAGAACATGCCGAAGGATAATATCCAACGCGCCATCAAGAACGCAATGGGCAAGGACACCAGCGAGTATAAGGAAGTGCCGTACGAGGGATATGGCCCTCACGGAATTGCCGTTTTCGTGGATGCACTGACCGACAACACTACTCGTACCGTTGCCGACGTGCGCTCGGTGTTTAACAAGTTCAACGGTAACCTGGGCACACAGGGGTCGCTCAGCTTCCTGTTCGACCACAAGTGCGTGTTCAGTTTCAAGACAAAAGACGGTCTGGACATGGACGAACTGATACTTGAACTCATCGACTACGGCGTAGACGACGAGTATGATACGGACGAGGAAGAAGGCGAAATCACCATTTACGGCGAACCAACCAGCTTTGGCGACATCCAGAAATACTTGGAAGACAACGGCTTCGAGATAACGAGCGCCGAGTTTACCCGTATTCCGAACGACCTGAAAGACGTAACTCCGGAAGAGCGGGAGACAATAGACAAGATGGTGGAGCGGCTGGAAGACTTCGACGATGTGCAGAACGTATATACCAATATGAAGCCTGCCGACGAGTAAACGGAAGATGACGGAGGTGGTTCATTCCTCACTTTGAGAGGATGAAATCAACAGAACAGAAAGAGAAAGAGCCGGAACAAACCTCCGGCTCTTTTTTGTTTTGCGGACAGGATGTCTGCGTTTACTGATAGTCTTTTTGTGTAACGGTGGTCTCCAGCAGCTTGCGGCCCTTGTCCTTCTGCGAGAAGTAGGTTGTTGTAAAGCTGTAGCCGGCCTCCTTATAGGCTTTCTTGCTCACGTCCTCCCTGATGGAATGAATCATCTGATGCCTGTATTCATCCGCTTTCTCGGCCAGAGTGGCAGCGTCGTCTGCCTTTCCGCTCAGCGTATAATAGTAGTGGAAGGTGGTAGTAGACTTGTCAAAAACCACGCTGTCGTAGCTCACCATGTCGCTCACACGCATGGGACAGTTTCTTTTCGTAAACTCAGTTGCTTCTTTTTGAGCCCGTTCCTGCAGGTTTTGATGACAAGACGAAAGGGCTAACACCGATAATAAAAGTACGATACTTTTTTTCATCATTCACCTTATTTTTATGCAAAGATACGAAGAATGTGGGAATTTTTAACTACCTTTGCGCAAAAAGAACGCAAAAAGATATATGGATCATATAAGAAATTTCTGTATTATCGCCCATATAGATCATGGTAAGTCAACCCTTGCCGACCGTTTGCTGGAGTACACCAAGACCATTCAGATAACCGAAGGGCAGATGCTCGACAACATGGATTTGGAGCGCGAGCGGGGCATTACCATCAAGAGCCATGCCATACAGATGGAATATACGCATCAAGAACAGAAGTATATTCTCAATCTGATAGACACTCCGGGCCATGTGGACTTTTCTTACGAGGTGAGCCGAAGCATCGCCGCGTGCGAGGGAGCACTGCTGGTAGTGGATGCCACGCAAGGAGTGCAGGCCCAGACCATATCGAATTTGTATATGGCCATAGACCATAATCTGGAAATTATACCCGTTATCAACAAGATTGACATGCCCAGCGCCATGCCCGATGAGGTGGAGGACGAAATCGTGGAGCTGCTTGGATGCGAACCGGAGGACATTATCCGCGCCTCGGGCAAGACAGGCGAGGGTGTTGCCGAGATACTGGAGGCTGTTGTAAATAGAATTCCGGCTCCCAAAGGTGACCCCCAGGCGCCGCTGCAAGCCCTCATATTCGATTCCATTTTCAACAGCTTTCGCGGCATCATCACCCTGTGCAAGGTCGAGAACGGTTCCATCAAGAAGGGCGACAAGGTAAAGTTCTACAATACGGGAATGGAGTACGATGCCGACGAAGTTGGCGTGCTGAAGATGGACATGCTGCCGCGTAGCAAGCTGAAGACCGGCGAAGTGGGCTACATCATCAGCGGTATAAAGGATGCCAAGGAAGTTAAAGTGGGCGACACGATAACCGAGGTGGCCCGTCCTTGCGCCAATGCCATTGCCGGTTTCCAGGAAGTAAAGCCGATGGTGTTTGCCGGCGTTTATCCCATTGACCCCACCGACTACGAGAACCTGCGTGCCAGTTTGGAGAAACTCCAGCTCAACGACGCCTCGCTTACGTTCCAGCCGGAGTCTTCGGTGGCGCTTGGGTTCGGTTTCCGCTGCGGTTTCCTGGGCCTGCTCCACATGGAGATTGTGCAGGAACGCTTGGACCGCGAATTCAACATGGATGTCATCACCACCGTACCCAACGTGTCCTACATGGTCTACGACAAGCACGGCAACGCCAAAGAGGTGCATAATCCCTCCGGATTGCCCGAACAAACGATGATTGAACACATCGAGGAACCCTACATCCGCGCGTCTATTATAACGGATTCCAGTTTTATCGGGCCCATCATGAAGCTCTGTCTCGACAAGCGAGGCGAGCTAATCAATCAGGAATACGTGAGCGGCAACCGTGTGGAACTGCACTTCATGCTGCCTCTGGGCGAGATAGTAATCGACTTCTATGACAAACTCAAATCCATCAGCAAGGGCTACGCGTCGTTCGATTACCATGTAGACAGTTTCCGCCCATCCAAACTCGCCAAGCTCGACATCCTGCTTAACGGCGAGCCGGTAGATGCTCTTTCTACCTTGACCCACGAAGCCAACGCAGTGAGCATGGGCAGGCGAATGTGCGAAAAGCTGAAGGAACTCATCCCCCGGCAGCAGTTCGACATCGCCATTCAGGCCGCCATCGGAGCCAAGATTGTTGCCCGCGAAACGGTGAAGCAAGTTCGCAAGGACGTTACTGCCAAGTGTTATGGCGGCGACGTGAGCCGAAAACGAAAGCTCTTGGAGAAGCAGAAGAAAGGCAAAAAGCGCATGAAGCAGATTGGCAACGTGCAAGTGCCGCAGAAAGCCTTCTTGGCCGTGTTGAAGTTAGATTAAGAGAAAGAGAATATTATAAGGGAGGTTACAATCGTATGAACGAAACAATGAACACGCCGCGAGACGTTGCGAGAGAATTGGCACGTAAGTACAGTACAATGACTCTTGAAGAGCTGGATACGCTGGAAAGCATTCTGGTTCCGATGAAGTTTGCCAAGGGCGAGCTTATTCTTCGTGAAGGAGAGGTTTGCCGTGACATCATGTACGTTTGCAGAGGACTGATAAGACAGTTCTATTACAAGAACGGCAAGGAACTGACTGAGCACATGTCCGTAGAAGGCGGAATAGTGATGTGCATAGAGAGCCTCTTCCGCCAGGAGCCAACCCGCCTGCAGGTGGAGGCCTTGGAGCCTACGCTGGTTTACTCCATGCCCATGAAGAAACTTGAGGAGGTGGCTCTGCATAATGTAAACATTCAGATGATGTATCGTAAGATACTGGAAGAGAGCCTGATACTGTCGCAGGTACATGCCGACTTGGTGCGTTTTGAGACGGCGCAGGACAGATACAAGAAGATGTGCAAGCTCATGCCACAGGTCGTACTGCGTGCTCCGCTGGTGTACGTGGCCAGTTATCTGCAGATGACTCCGGAGACGCTGTCGCGCGTACGCACTGCAGAACTCAAGGAAGACTAATTGTCTACCGATGCTGCAGTCTTAGACTTTGCCACTTACAACAAATGAAAAAAGCGATTGGACGCCCAATCGCTTTTTCTTTTTCACCTGCTTTTTACGTTCCGGAGCGTGTTTCTTCGGTAGCCAAAACAGCCAAGTTGGAACTTTTGACATTTGTCGCATAATCATTCGACACCTGTCACACAATCGTGCGACAAGTGTCGAAAGTTGCCGAAGCATATCTTCAAGCAGCTGATTATTGTGTATAGAGGAACCGTTTAATAGACTTCTTCGGCGTTTTCTCAAACTCCTCCTCGTGTATGTTGATGGCAGAGAGCTTGCAGTATGCCGGCAGCTGAGCGTTGAGTTCCTCCCGGTTGTGCTCCATGATGTTGGCCAGGTCGGTGTCGTTGAAGCCCATCGCCTGGGCTTCTTCAAAGTCCGGATAAACCAGCCCAATGAGTTTGTCGCCGTCCTGTATCACCACGCTCTCCGTTACCAGTGTCATGGAGTTGAGCTTGTCTTCTATCTCTTCGGGATAGATGTTCTGCCCGTTTGAGCCCAGGAGCATGTTCTTGGAGCGGCCCTTGATGAATACGTTGCCCTCCTCGTCCATAGTTCCCAGGTCGCCCGTGTGGAACCAGCCGTCGCTGTCAATGGCTTCTTGGGTTGCTTCCTCGTTTTTGTAGTAGCCCAACATTACGTTCGGGCCCTTGGTCAGTATCTCGCCGGGCACGTTGACGGGGTCGGTGCTCATAATCTTGACCTGCTGGTGCAGGGCTGCCCGGCCGCAACTGCCTTTTTTAAAGGTTGCGTAGTCGGCGTAACAGATGATGGGCGCGCACTCTGTAGCTCCGTATCCCACGGTGTATCTGAAGTTAATCTTGTGCAGGAAGTCCTCTACCTCTTGGTTGAAGGCTGCTCCGCCTATGATTACTTCGTAGAAGTTGTTGCCGAAAGCCTCGCTAACCTGCTCGCATATTTTCTCGTTTACCTTCTTGCTGATAACCGGCATGTTGAGCAGCAGGCGCATCTTGTGGTTCTGCACCTTTGGGAGCACTTTCTTCTTGATAATTTTCTCGATGATGAGCGGCACGGAGATGATGATGCGCGGCTTGATGTCGGCAAAGGCTTGGGCAATAATGGCCGGGCTGGGCACGCGCGTAAGGTAGAAGACGTGGCACCCCTTGAGGAATTCGAAGATGAATTCAAAGGACATGCCGTACATGTGCGCCATGGGCAGAATGCTGATGACGTTGTCTCCGGGCTTAAGTTCAGGCCCCAGAACATGCTGGGCAAAGTCGGCATTGCTCCACAGCGCGCGGTAAGGCAGCATCACTCCCTTGGAGAAACCCGTCGTGCCGCTGGTGTAGTTGATGAGCGCCAGCTCGTCTGGACTTTTCTCCCGATAGTAAACCACGTGCTCCTTACGGAAATATTTAGGGTATTTCTGGCCGAACATTTCGTTCAGGTGCTCGCGTGCATAGGTGAGTTTCTCCGAGCGGGAGAGCACGAGCGAGTAGTCGGGAATGTAGATGATGCCTTTCAGGTTGGGCATCTTGGTACCGTCAATCTCCGTGGCCACGATGTCTCCTACAAAGAGGAACTTGGCTTCGGAGTGGTTGACGATGTTGTGAATTTGGTCGGCTGTGAATTCGTGCAGGATGGGAACGGCAATGGCGCCGTAAGTAATGGTTGCCAGAAATGCGCAGGCCCACGAGGCGCTGTTGCGTCCGCAGAGGGCTATCTTGTCGCCTTTCTCCACACCACCGTTCTCGAACATGATGTGCAGTTTCTCTATCTTTCTGGCTACATCATGGTATTGGAGCGTGATGCCTTTGTAATCTGTCAGGGCATCTTGATCCCAATGGTCGATGATGCTCTTCTCTATTAGTTCGTTAAAACTTGGAATTTCTAACATGAGCAATTGGTTTGAACATTAAACATTGGCTGTGTCAGGTTCAATCTCTCTTCTTTTTCAGTTGGTGCCTTGGCTTATGCTTCGGCGTTCTGGTACAGGTATCGTTTGATTGACTTCTTGGGAGTCTTGGCAAACTCCTCGTCATGCAGCTGTATTTCGCTTAACTTGCAGAAAGGCGGCAGCACTTCGTTGAGCTGTTGCAGGTTCTGGTTCATGATGTCCTGCAGGTCGTCCGGCGTGAACCCCATGGACTGTGCTTCGTCCATATCGGGATGAACCAGCCCCACCAGCTTGTCTCCGCGCTGGATGATGAGGCTCTCGTTGACCATCATCATGGAGTTGAGCTTGTCTTCTATTTCCTCCGGATACACGTTCTGGCCGTTACTTCCCAAGAGCATATTCTTGATGCGGCCGCGGATAAACAGGTGTCCGGTGGCATCCATCGTACCCAGGTCGCCCGTGTGGAACCATCCTTCGTCGTCCAGAACGGCCTTGGTGGCTTCGTCGTTTTTGTAGTATCCCGTCATTACATTCAGTCCGCGGGTAACGATTTCGCCCGGAACATGCTCCGGATCGTTGCTCAGCACCTTGAGTTCCATGTGCTCTACCACGGTTCCGCAGCTGCCTGGAACAAAGTCCTTGTAGTCGCTGAATGATATCAGTGGCGCCGTCTCGGTAGTTCCGTAACCCACGGTAACGGGGAAGTTGATGTCGAGCAGGAAGTTTTCTATCTCTCTGCTCAGTCCTGCACCGCCCACGATAATCTCGTACATGTTGCCGCCGAAGACATCGAGTACCATCTGGTAGATGCGCTCCTTCACCTTATTCTTAATGACAGGCATGTTGAGCAACAGTTTGATTTTATTGTCTTGGATGAATGGGAAAACCCTTTTGCGGATAATCTTCTCGACTATCATCGGCACCGAAACAATGACAGACGGCTTGATATCGGCAAAAGCCTGTGCAATGACAGTAGGACTCGGCAGCCTTGTAAGGAAGAAGAGATGATTGCCCATGAGGAATTCGAGAATGAATTCTACCTGCAATCCGTACATGTGAGCCATGGGGAGGATGGCCAGCACGCTGCTGTCTTTCTTCACGTGTTTGCCCACCGCATTGTACAGGAAGTCGTAGTTGCTCCACATGGTGCGGTAGGGAAGCATCACGCCTTTGGAGAATCCCGTCGTTCCGCTGGTGTAGTTAATCATTGCCAGCTCCTCGGGAGAATCCTCGTAGTAGCCCACGTGCTCCGGCCGGAAATACTTCGGATACTTGTGACCGAACATTTCGTTCAGGTGTTCGCGGGCGTAGGAAAGCTTTTCTGTTCTGGAAACAATGACCGAATAATCAGGAATGTAGATGACGCCTTCCAGCTCCGGCATCTCTTCTGCATCTATGGTAGTGGCTACCACGTCGCCTACAAACAGCAGTTTGGATTCCGAATGGTTCACAATATTGTAAACCTGGTCGGGCGTAAATTCATGTTGAACGGGCACGACGATGGCTCCGTAGGTGATGGTTGCCAGGAAAGCACACGCCCAAGCAGCGCTGTTGCGACCGCAGAGGGCTATCTTGTCGCCCGGCTCTACGCCACTGTTTTCGAACAGGATATGCAGCTTCTCAATCTTTCTGGCTACATCGTGGTATTGCAGTGTTGCCCCTTTGTAGTCTGTCAGGGCATCTTTATTCCAATTATCCTTTATACAACGTTCAATGTAAGAGTTGAAACTGGGTATAGAAATCATTGCACAAATATTCAAATATTGTGCAAAGGTACTACGTTATATGCACATTTCCAAAATTAATGTGCACATTTTTAGACAAATACTAATCCTTTTCACTTTTGTTAATCTTTGGCACTAAGCCTGCAGTTGTGCAGTGGTCAAAAGGTCAGATGAAGTGTTCAAATCTTCCGACTTGCTTTTTCGGCTATTCGTACCGCATGGACTTGGCCGGATGGATGTGCGATATCAGATAGCTGGGGGCTATGAGCACGAAGACGCTGATGAGCAGTGTGGCGACGTTGAGGATAACGATGGCGGCGGGGTTGATTTCTACCGGCACCGTGCTCACGTAGTAAACGCTCTCGTCCAGCTTCACTATTCCCGTTAATTTCTGCAGCACCATGAGCCCTATACCCACTAGGTTGCCGATGAGCAGCCCCTTGCCGATGATGAAGACGGCAAACCACAGGAAGGTTCGGCGTATGGTCCCGTTGCGTGCGCCCATGGCCTTGAGCAGGCCAATCATGGTGGTACGCTCCAATATAATAATGAGTAGGCCCGACACCATCGTCACTCCGGCCACGGCCGTCATGAGTGCGAGGATAATCCACACGTTCATATCGAGCAGTCCGAGCCAGTGAAAAATGTTGGGATTGGCCTCCTGGATGGTGCGCGAAGAATAGGTTTCGCCGTACCGGTCGATGGTTCTGTTCACCTTGCTCACGATGATGTCTTCCACCTCCTGCAGCCGGCTGAAGTCCTTTACGGTCAGTTCGGCGCCCGAAGCCTGGTCTGCTTCCCACCCGTTCAGCTTCACGGCAGTGTATAAATCGGTATAACAGATGATGCGGTCGTACTGCGACAGGTTGGTCTGATAGATGCCCTGCACGGTAAATCTGCGGGCTCTCACGCCGTTCTGGTCAATGAAGTAGGCAAACAGCTTCTGCCCGGTCTTGAGCCTGAGCTTGTCGGCCATGGTTCTTGACACCAGTATCTTGTTGTGGCTGGCGGTGTCGGAAAACTTGGGGATGGAACCTTCCGTCATGTTCTGATGGATGAAGGTAGAGTCGAAATCGGGCCCTACGCCCTTGAAGACCACCCCCAGGAAGTCGGAATCCGTTTTCAGGATGCCCTGCTTGTTGGCAAATCGCTGCACGTGGGCCACGCCCGGTATGCTTTTCAGTACGTTCACCATAGAGTCGTCCATCTGTATGGGATACTGCTCGCTCGATTGCAGCGTCATGAAGTCTCCTACCTGTATGTGGCTCCCGAAGCCTATTACCTTGTCCTGGATGGTGTGCTTGAAGCCGAAGACTACGCCCACCGAGACCAGCATTACGGCCAGACCGATGGCAACGCCGGCGGTTGCTATCCGGATGGCCGGGCGCGAAACTTGGCGTTTCTCGTCGTTCTCGGCGTAGATTCTGCGTGCTATAAATAAAGGCAGGTTCATGCGGTGGTGTTTATGCTTCTTCGTCCGTAACCCGGCCCGGATAAGCCTCCAGCGCCTTGCGGAGCACCAGCAGGGCGCGTTCCAGATCCTGGCGCTTGAGCACGTAGGCTATGCGCACCTGGTTGCGGCCGGCTCCGGGCGTGGTGTAGAAGCCCGCTGCGGGCGCCATCATCACGGTTTCGCCCTCGTAGCTGAACTCTTCCAGGCACCAGCGGCAAAACTCCTCGCTGTCGTCAACGGGCAGCTTGGCCACCGTGTAGAAGGCTCCCATGGGGATGGGGGAGTACACGCCGGGAATGCGGTTCAGCCCGTCTATGAGGCATTTGCGCCGCTCTACGTACTCGTCGTACACCTCGCGGTAGTAGCTCTCCGGTGCATCGAGCGAAGCCTCGGCCACTATCTGCCCGATGAGGGGCGGCGACAGGCGCGCCTGACAGAACTTCATGACGGCCTTACGCACCTCTGCGTTCTTCGTGATGAGCGCTCCGATGCGGATGCCACACTCCGAGTAGCGTTTTGATACGGAGTCTATTAGCACCACATTGTTCTCTATGCCCTGCAGGTGCATGGCACTTATGTAGGGACTTCCCGTGTAGATGTATTCCCGGTACACCTCATCAGAGAACAAGTAGAGGTCGTATTTCTTCACCAGGTCGCGTATCTGGTTCATTTCCCGGCGCGTGTAGAGATAGCCCGTGGGGTTGTTGGGGTTGCAAATCATGATGGCCTTGGTGCGCTCATTGATGAGTTCTTCGAACTTCTCCACACGTGGCAGGGCGAAACCCTCGTCTATCGTGGTGGCAATGGTGCGTATGGTGGCCCCTGCCGAGACAGCAAAAGCCATGTAGTTGGCGTAGGCCGGCTCGGGTATAATGATTTCGTCGCCCGGGTTCAGCGTGCTCATGAAGGCAAAGAGCACGGCCTCCGAGCCGCCGGAAGTAATGATGATATCGTCGGCGGTTACGTTGATGTCGTATTTGCTGTAGTACCGGGTCAGCTTTTCCCGGTAGCTCCTGTAGCCCTGACTGGGCGAGTATTCCAGCACCTTGCGGTCTATGTGCTTCAGCGCATCAAGCCCGCATTGCGGCGTGGGCAGGTCGGGCTGCCCTATGTTGAGATGGTAAACCCTGATGCCTCGGTCCTTGGCAGCCTGCGCAAGGGGTGCGAGCTTGCGGATGGGTGATTGCGGCATCTCCAGTCCTCGTATGGATATATCAGGCATATTCTCTTTGTTACTTATCCTGCGCGGATGCTTTGCATCTGCGTTCAGGGTGCAAAGATAATGAATTATATTTGGAACAGGCAAACAAACGGCGATATTTCGCGCGGCCTTTCGTAAAGTGCGGCGGCATGCAAGCAGTAAACGCCCGCCGGTGCAGGTATCTGTCAAGCCTGCCGAAGGCCAGCTTCAAGGAGGTTGAATGATAGCTTCAACGGGCTTGAAGGACACATGCCTGAACTTTCGACAAGTGTCGCACGATGGTGTGACACCTGTCAAACGATTGTGCGACACTTGTCGAAAGTTCCCGAAGCATGCCTTTTGGCCCGTAGAGCCATAAAAAAAGCTCCCCCGATGGAGAGCCTTTGGCTGTGCATGTTGCAAGGATTGCGCGTCAGATGCGCAGCTCCTTGAGTATGGCCGACATCTTTTCCTTGGTGGCAATGGTGGTGGGAACGAGCGGCAGGCGCAGCACGTTGTCGATGAACCCCATGTCGTTGAGCAGTGCCTTGACGCCGGCCGGATTGCCGTCGACGAAGAGCAGCTTGTACAACTCGGTAAACATGTGGTGTATTTTGCGTGCCGGCTCGTACTCGCCCTGGAACTCCAGCCTTATCATTCGCGAGAACTCCTTGGGCAGGGCGTTGCCTATCACGGAGATAACACCGGCTGCACCGCTGGCTATCATGGAGAAGGTGAGGGCGTCGTCGCCGCTGATGACGTCGAAGTTGGCCGGTTTGTTCTTGACAATCTCATCTACTTGCTCCAGCGAACCGCTGGCCTCCTTCACTGCAACGATGTTGTCGCACTCGTTGGCGAGGCGAATCAGCGTCTGCGGTTTCAGGTTCACGCCCGTGCGGCCGGGCACGTTGTACAGCACCAAGGGCAGCTGGCTGGCTGCGCTGATGGCCTTGAAGTGTTGGTACAGGCCCTCCTGCGACGGCTTGTTGTAGTAAGGACAGATGCTGAGAATGCCGTCTACGCCGCTCCAGTCGGTCTGCCGTATTTCTTCTGTCACCGCTGCCGTGTCGTTGCCGCCGCAGTATTTGAGTATGGGCAGCCGCCCCTGGTTCACGTCTTTTACCAGTTGCGTAATCTTGTCCTTCTCTTCACGCGTCAAACAGGGCACCTCGCCCGTCGTGGCCAGTATGCAGAAAAAGTCGGTTCCGTTGTCTATCTGGTATTCAACGAGGCGCTTCAGCGATTTGTAGTCAACCGTTCCGTCTTGATTAAAGGGGGTGATGAGGGCTGTGCCAAGCCCTTTGAAGATATTGCGCATGCTATAGCTGTTTTTTGTATTGTGTCATGTAGTGTAGGTTCTCCAGTCGTTGTTACTCCTGAAATGCGAAAACTGCCCTCGGTAGTTCACGCATGCAAAAATACGACTTTTTTTATAATCCGAAAAGAAAAAGCCTCAAAAAGAAACAGTTAGGCCGCGTATTGTGGACTTATCTTGTAATTTGTCTCTATCTGCTGCCTATCCACAGGAAAACCATACCTGCCAATACCAGCGCCAGGTCCAGGGCTTTGGCCTTGAGATTCTTCTCGTGGAAGAGGAGCGCTCCCAACATGAAACTCACGATAACCGACCCTCTGCGCACCATGCTCACGATGGATAACTTTCGGCTTTTATCGTTCGGCGTTCCCGTATCTGATGTCCCACAGGAAGAGGGCATTGCCCGGCATGCTCTCGCCGGCGTTGGAGCGCGAGCCGGAAGCGATGATGTGGCCGAATTCCTCGACCGATATGCGGCCCCGGCCCACGTCAACCAGCGTTCCCACTACGGCCCGCACCATGTTGCGCAGAAAGCGGTTGGCCGTAATGATGAAGCAGTAGCGGCCCTCGTCGTCGCCCTCCACAGCCGTCCACCGGGCCTCGGTTACATGGCAGAGGGTGGTTTTTACGTCGGCGTGTGCCTTGCAGAAGGCGCCGAAATCGGCTACCTTGAGCAGTAGTTGGGCGGCCTCGTTCATCTTGCCGAAGTCGAGCTTATAAGGCATTTCGTAGGAATAATGGCGCAGGAAAGGGTTGCGCTGCGTGTGGATATAATAATGATAGGTGCGCGAAGTGGCCGAGAAACGGGCATGCAGGTTGGCAGCCACGGGCTCAATCTTGCTGATGGCAATGTCGCGGGGCAGCATGCGGTTCAGGCGGTAGGTTGTCTGGGGGCAGTCAATCGGTGTATCCGTGTCAAAGTGAGCTACCATCAGCCGGGCATGCACGCCTGCATCCGTGCGCCCGGCGCCCGTTACCTGTATGCCGGCAGCATCGGTAGGGCGGAGCAGTGTGGTGAGTTTCTGTTCCAGAACCTGCTGTACGGAGATGCCGTTGGGCTGAACCTGCCATCCGTGATAGGCGGTGCCGTCGTACGAAAGATATACGAAGTAGCGTTGTGTCATCTTGGGTGCAAAGTTAAACAAATAATTCTATACACACAAAGGATGATGATGTAAATAGCCGCAACCTGCCAGTGGTTGATGCGGATGTTCTCAATGGAGGCGCCGGGCAGTGCCGACAGCCACGACAGACTGCCGTTGAGCCATCCTGTAACAGTGCCTATGACCGTGGCAGTGGCATGCTGCAGCCACGGCAGTGGACTGGTGGCAAAGAACAGCAAGGTAAGATACAGAACGGCGGTGGCCAGCGGTATGGCTACGAAGTTGGTGAGTAGGAAGTACGAGGAGAAGCGACTGAAGTAGTACATCGTGACGGGAAACACCCCCAGCTGTGCGGCAATGGAGACTTCGGTCATGGATACAACCCACCTGATGCCGCGCCTCTGCAGTACCGGAGCCGTGAGGAAGCGCTCCATCAGCGGCACGAACAGCAGGATGCCGGCCACGGCCAAGAACGACATCTGGAACCCCACGTCCCACAAAGCCAGTGGGTTCTGGAGCAGAATGAGGAATGCGGCCAGCGCCAGCGAGTTGGGGGAGAAGGACCGCCGGCGCAACAGAATGACGATGGCGTAGATGGTCAACATGACGGCCGAGCGTATAACGGAGGCCGACATGCCCACCAGCACGGTGTAGCTCCATATAGCCGAGAGGATGAGGAACTGCCGCAGCAACTCCTGCCATTGGCTCCTGTAGCGGCGTCCGCCCGTGAGCATGGCCAGTATGGCATAGATAATGCCGAGATGGAGACCTGAAAGAGCCAGGAGATGTGATGCTCCGGAGATGGAATAATCATTGCGCACATCGTTGGATATCAATGATTTGTCGCCCAAGGTCATGGCCGTCAGCACAGCTTCCTGCTGTCCGTCCAGGCCCTGCATGCGGTATCGGTCGATGAGTTTGTTGCGGAATTGCAGTGCCCGTAGCCGCAACCGCTCGAATGCGGACAGCGGAGCCAGCTTCACCCTTGCCTTCTGCCAGTCGGCATAATAGATGAAGGTCTGCGCCCGGAAGCCATGAACGCGCAGCCAGCGCACATAGTCGAAGTTTGCGTTGGGATAGAAGTTCCGGGGCTCCTGCAGCACGGAGGTGGCCCTGATGCCGTCGCCCAGGTGGATGCGTTGCCATCTGTTGTCGACGGTATCACGCAGGATGGAGGCTTTCACTTTATGAGTGAGCCCGTTGCTGATGACCATCAGGTCGCACTGAATGACCTTTCCGTGTACCTGCGGGTTGCTTAGCAGCACGGCTTCGTAGCTCACCGGGGCATCTGTCAGCATCACTCGGTTTTCTTTCTCGTGC
Source organism: Prevotellaceae bacterium KH2P17 (assembly GCA_900199655.1). Lineage (GTDB taxonomy): Bacteria > Bacteroidota > Bacteroidia > Bacteroidales > Bacteroidaceae > Prevotella. Next base: position 41,021 of record FZRE01000006.1, on the reverse strand, counting down.
AGGGCGTGGACCCAGATGCCCATCAGCATGACGGCCGCATACAGGCAGCAGTTCTTCAGCCCGTTGCCCATACGGTGCGCGAACTGCACCAGAAGCAATGGCAACAGGCACGCCGGCCACACCCACACGGGAACAGCGGGCCGGAGATATTCACCTGTCAGGATGCCTGTCATCAGTGACACGGTAACAAATACGAGCACATAAGAGTCCTTCATCCGTTATTTTTCAAGGTACATCTGTAGACAACGCAAAGATAGAAAATATATTTGAATAATCGCGGAGTGTGCCTTTCTTTTTGCTGCAGGCTGCCGGCAACCCTGCTGCAGCTGCGCTGGAAGAAGCCGGGGACAGTCAGAAGAGGTAAGCAATGAAGCGCAGTTAAGCCGCTGGCAGCCTGTGTTGAAAAGCCTGTATTTATTTTGTCAATTCGATAAATATGCCTACCTTTGCGCCATGATATTCTATTTCTCAGGTACAGGTAATACCCGCTGGGCTGCCAAGGCTTTGGAGCAGCAGTTAAATGAAGAGCTTATCTACATTCCGGACGTGATGAACGGCGACTGTAAGTTCCGGCTCAAGGAAGACGAAATGATAGGTTTCGTGTTCCCCATTCATGGCTGGAGGCCGCCTCAAATTGTGCGTCGGTTCATCCGCAAGCTCCGTTTGGAAGATGTGGAGGCCGCCTCACACCATTATGTTTATGCGCTCTGTTCTGCCGGCGACAGCATAGGACTGGCTATGGATTATATAGAACGCGAGCTTGCCGACAAGCAGCTGCAAGCCGATGCCGAGTTTTCGCTCATCATGCCCGAGTCGTATGTGGGCTTGCCCTTTATGGATGTAGACTCCAAGGAGCGAGAGACGGCGAAGAAAAAACAGGCCGAAGCCGACCTTGCCGCTTTTATTGACGACATCAGAAACCGTAGAACGGGCATCCGGAAGCTAAAGAAAGGCCCCATACCCGGCTTTTTCAGCGGGCCTGTGGGTGGCTTCTTCGAGAAGCATCTCATTACAGACAAGCCCTTCCATGTCGTCAGCAGCCGCTGTGTAAAGTGCGGCATCTGCGCTGACGTGTGCCCTACGCACGACATCATCGGCGGACTTGGCAGCGAGCCGCAGTGGAAACACGAGGGCGACTGCCTGAGTTGTTTCACTTGCTACCATCATTGTCCGCATCATGCCATCGAATACGGCGGCCGGACAAAGCACAAAGGCCAGTATTTCTTCGGCCGGACCAGACGATGAAATCAATTAAACCGGAACCGTAAATATGAAGAAATTTCTACTTACCTGTTGTTTATTCCTGTCCTGCGTGGCTCTTTTTGCCGCCAAGGCGTTGCCTACCCCCGTGCTTGTAAACCAGAGTGACGGCAGCGAATTGTGGGTTGTGGGGCACGGCGACGAGCATTTTAATTGGGTAACAACGACCGATGGCGTTATCCTGAAGCAGCAAGACAAAGCCTACTATGTAGCTGCCATCAGCGAGCAAGGCGAGCTTTCGGCAACCGACCAGCTGGCTCACCAACCCGAGTTGCGCCTGGCGGCAGAGCTGAGAGCCATCGCCCTGCAGGAGGAAAGCAAGATTTATTTTGACCGGAGGCTGTCGGCGCCGGTTACGCGGGCACCCATCAACCGAGAACCTATCCAGCAACAGCAAAACTTCTTTACACATACGGGACAGCCGAAGGCACTCGTGCTGCTTGTGGAATTTGCCGACACAGTGTTCAAAGAGAAAGATCCAGTGGCCAGTTTCGACCAGTTCCTGAACGGTGAAGGCAGGCCCACAGACCTTGGCTTCGGTGAGGCAAGGAACTACAAGAGCGTGAGCTCGTACTTTGAAGACATGAGCTTTGGCCAGTTCAAGCCCGTTTTCGATGTGAAAGGGCCCATTAAACTCACCCAGCAATCAGCCTATTACGGCAATGGAAAGGGCATGTCGGTATTGTTTACGGATGTGGTGAAAGCCTGCGACGGCGACATCAACTTCAAGGATTACGATGCCAATGGCGACGGAAAGGTAGATGTTTGCTGCATCATCTACGCCGGCTATTCGGGCAGTATGACCCAGAACAAGGCCGACATTTGGCCCAATTCGGCCGCAGTAAGCGTGTCTACCGGCGATGGAGTAACGGTTTCACGTTACTGCGTGACAGGAGAAAGGAACGGAACGCCGAAGTCAACAGTCCAGTCCATTGCCGGCATCGGCATCTTCTGCCATGAGTTCAGCCATACCATGGGCCTTCCGGATATCTATGCAACCAACAGTGAGATGCAAACACACGATAACCAGAGCATGGAATACTGGGACCTGATGGACGGAGGCGAATATCTTTCAAGCGGAAGAATGCCCACTCCCTATACTGCTTGGGAGCGTGAGGCCTTTGGCTGGATGGAGATAGAAACGCTCTCTACGCCCCAGCAGGTTGCTCTTGTGAACATAGACGAGGGCGGAAAGGCCTATCGCATCAAGAACGACCAGGATGCCACGGGCAATGAATACTGGATACTGGAGAACATTCAGAACACGAAATGGAACCAGGCACAGCACGGTAAGGGCCTCATTATTTACCATGTAGATTACGATAAGACGGCTTTCTCGCTGCCTACCAACAACGTGAACAACACTGCAGGTCATCCCCGCTTTGCCTTGGTGCCGGCCGACGGCAAGTGCCTGGCATCGGCCAATGCGACAGATGCTGATACCTATTACGCCGAGTTGGGCGGAGACCCGTTCCCGGGAACGAAGAATGTGAAGGAGATAGCAGCCAACAGCACGCTGCCCAACATGAAAGCATACAACGGAGATTTTACCTTCAGGCTGCCAAACATCAACGAGCTGGACGGAACGGTGTATGTTGACTTCAACGAAGTTTTCGCCACCACGGGCCTTGACCGGGTACAGGAAACCACGCCAAGCGCACGTAAAGCCGACGACCGCATATTCACGCTCGACGGTATCTACGTTGGGCGCGACTTCGAACTGCTGCCTGCAGGCGTGTATATACAGAACGGCCGCAAGGTGGTTAACAAGTAACGAAGCTACAGCATGATACAACGAAAAGGCTGACCGGTGAGGTCAGCCTTTTCTGTTTGCCAGTTTTCTGAATTGTGCGGATGGCACAGTGCGTAGCAAGAGTATCAGTACACGCGAGGACCAAAGATGGAAGTGCCCACCCGCACCATGGTAGAACCGTGGGCGATGGCCAGCTGATAGTCGTGACTCATGCCCCAGGAACGCTCGCAGAAGGCGTCGTCGTCCTTGAAGTAGGTCTTCTTGCACTCATCAAAGAAGGCGGCAGCAGTGTCAAACTCGCGCGCTATCTGCGCCTCGTCGTCCACGTTGCTGGCCATCATCATCAGTCCGCAAATTCTTACGTTGTGCAGTTCGCGCCACTCGCCGCCGTCCAGCAGCTCCCTTGCTGCGCCGAGGGTGAGGCCGTACTTGGTTTCTTCTTCGGCTATGTGGAGCTCCAGCAGCACGTCGATGGTGCGGCCGCACTTGGCTGCCTGCCTGTTTATTTCGCGTAGCAGCTTCATGCTGTCTACGGCGTCTATCATGGAGATGTAGGGTGCAACATACTTCACCTTGTTGGTTTGCAGGTGACCGATGAAGTGCCACCTGATGTCCTTAGGCAGCGACCCTGCCTTGCGCGAGAGCTCCTGCTCTCTGCTTTCGCCGAAGAGGCGCTGACCCTGGGCATAGGCCGCCTCAATGTACTCGTTGGGGTGGTACTTGCTGATGGCAACCAGTCTTACTCCTTCGGGCAGGTTGGCCAGCACCTCGTGTAAGTTTCTTGCTACATCAACGTCCATTATTTTTCCTCCTTGCCCGCTGTTTCGGCCTGTTCGTATTCCGGCTTGTCGCCGGCAGCAGTCTTGCCGGCCGGTGCGTTGTGCTCATATACATCCATTATCTTGGTTTCGCTGATGTTGGCCACCACGTAGTCAATGGCCGTTCCGCCCATCACCTCGTCCAGATTCTTCAGCGCCCCGTTAATGGTGGCGGCCTGTACGAGATAGTTCACGCTGGTGCGTTTTTCCTTTCCTTTCTCCTCGTCGATGGTGATAAAGGTCAGCTTGGCCTTGTACCAGCGGTCGTCACTTTCGTTCTCGCTGAAGAAAATCTCGCCGTAGGCGGCGGGGGTGATGTTCTTTACCACGAACTCTCCGCTCACGAGCGACGACATCTCGGTCGTAATGGTCTCCTCGGCCTCGCCGAAGCTCAACGCATCTACTACGTATGTTTCAGTTACCTTGGTGTTCATGCCGTCGTCGCCGGCACGCTCGTACTTAACCGTTGTTTCAAACCAGTTGGCTGTTCTTGCTCTCATTTCTGTTTAATATTGATAGTTCGGATTGCAAAGATAAGCCAAATCGGGAGAATACACAAACATACAACTGCATTTTTTGCTGCCATTTTAATGTCTGCCGGCGGGTGTGCAACCAACGGTAACAGCGCCGAAGGCAGGACAACAGGCACGAGTAAAGGTTGTTAGGAGGGTGGTTCAGAGGTGTTGATGGGCATGAGCAGGAACTTTCGACAAGTGTCGCACGATTATTCGACAGGTGTCACACCATCGTGCGACACTTGTCGAAAGTTCCCGAAGCATACTTCCCGCTATTTTGACGGAGGCTGGCAATACCCATTAAGCAGGCGTTCTGCACCGTTATCGGTTATCGTGCGCGGAGAAAAGAGAAAGGGCCGGCGGAGTTGTTGCTCCGCCGGCCCGGCTTGCTTGATTAGCTGATGTATGTGCAAGTGCTTAGAAGTTCTCGGGCTTCAGTTCGAAGAAGCTCTGCGGGTGGGCGCATACGGGGCACACCTGGGGAGCCTTGGGGCCGATTACTACATGGCCGCAGTTACGGCAAACCCAGATGGCGTCGCCGTCGCGGGAGAACACGAGGGCGTCCTCGATATTCTTCAGGAGCTTGCGATAGCGCTCCTCGTGGGTTTTCTCAATGGCTGCAACGCCACGGAACTTGGCTGCTATCTGCGTAAAGCCTTCTTCTTCGGCATCCTTGGCCATGCGGTCGTACATGTCGGTCCACTCGTAATTCTCGCCTTCGGCAGCAGCTTTCAGGTTTTCTTTGGTCGACTTGAGGTCGCCGCCTTCAAGGTATTTGAACCACAGTTTGGCATGTTCTTTCTCGTTGTCGGCCGTCTCCTGGAAGATAGCTGCAATCTGCTCGAAGCCGTCCTTCTTTGCCTTGCTGGCAAAATAGGTGTACTTGTTGCGTGCCATACTCTCGCCTGCAAAGGCTTCCTGCAGGTTTTTCTCTGTCTTTGTTCCTTTTAATTCTTTCATTGCTGTTCGCTAATTTAAATTGTATCGTTTATGATTGCAGTGCAAAAATAGCACTTTTTGGACTTTTGACCAAATAAAGTAGTTGTAAAAAGTACAAATTAAGTCTTTTTAAGGGAGTGATATTTCGCCGGCGATGGATTGGTTCATGAGGCTGCGGATGGTGGTAGCGTCCGAGTAACGGGCCTGCAGATACATGAGTTTGGTTACGGCCGCTTCGACCGTACTGTCGTAGCCGCTGATGATGCCGGCATTCTTAAGCTGGAATCCGGCATCGTATCGGGCCATCTCAACGCGTCCGCTCACGCATTGGCTGATGTTTACGATGATGACACCGCGCTCCGATGCCTCGGTTAGAATCTTCATGAGCCACAAATCCTGGGGCGCATTGCCGCTGCCGAAGGTGCGCATGATGATGCTGCGCAGCTGTGGCGAGCCAAGCACATGGCGCACGATGTCCTCCTGTAAACCGGGGAAGAGGGAGAAAACGATGGACCGGGAGTCCATCTGTGTGTGTGGAATCATGGGTCGGCTGTAGTCGGGCGTGAGGATGTTATGGTCGTGGAAGTCGAAGTTTACGCCTGCATCGCAGAGGTGAGGGTAGTTGAAACTGTCGAAAGCATCAAACCCGTCGGCATTCTGCTTGGTGCTCCTGTTGCCGCGCAGCAAGTGTCCGCTGAAGTAGATGCACACCTCGGGAACCATCGGGGTGCCGTCGGCATGGTGAGCGGAAGCCAGTTCGATACTGGTGAGCAGATTTTCCTTGCCGTCGGTTCGGAGCTGTCCGATGGGCAGCTGGCTGCCGGTGAGGATAACGGGTTTGGTCAGGTTCTCGAGCATGAAGGACAGGGCAGAGGCCGTATAGGCCATGGTGTCGGTGCCGTGCAGAATGATGAAGCCGTCGTAATTGGCGTATTCGGTGGCTATGATGTTAACGAGCTGTGCCCATATCAGGGGCGACATGTCGCTGGAATCTATCGGGGTGGAGAACTGGCGGACTTCAATGTCGGTCTTGAGGTAGTGGAATTCGGGCATGTGCTCAAACAAGTGGTTGAAATCGAGAGGCTCAAGTGCATTGGTATCGGGGTTGATGTCCATGCCGATAGTTCCCCCGGTATAGATGAGCAATACCTTATTTAATATATTGGACATGTCTTGATGGTGATTGATTGTTAATTTTCAACGCAAATATAGCTCTTTTTTATTAAATCGCAAAAAATAATGTAAATTTGCAATATGAAAAAGTTTATGGATCAGGATTTCCTGCTGGAGAGCGAGACCGCACGCCAGCTGTATCACGGACATGCAGAACCTATGCCCGTGATAGACTACGACTGCAGGCTCGACGCACGTAAAGTGGCCGAGGACTATCGTTTTAAGAGCATCACGGAGTTGTGGATTGAGGACGATATCAGCAAGTGGAACATCATGCGCATGAACGATACCGACGTGGAGAAGCTGAAAACCGGGGGCGACGACTGGCAGAAGTTCAGCAAGTGGGCCGAGGCTGTTGGCAATGCCCTGCGTAACCCCATCTACCACTGGACACACATGGAGCTGAAGCGTATCTTCGGTATCGACAAGCTGCTCAATAAGGATACAGCCCGTGAAATATACGAGGAATGTAACCGCAGGCTGGCTGACGCGGACTTCTCCGTGAGGGGCATCATGCGGAAATTCAACATGGAGTGCATCGGGAGCGAGGAAGACCCGACCGATGACCTTAGCTTTCATGAAACGATGCAAGGCGGAGAGGGCGCAGCCTGCAGTCTAACGATGCTGCCTGTGTGGCATCCAGTGAAGGCGCTGAACATAGAAGGCGACGGCTATGCTGCCTACATACACCGGCTGGAGGAAACAGCCAATACGGAAATAACCAGCTATCGCGACCTGATGGACGTGCTGCAGGCGCGGCATGAGTATTTTCAGGCTCACCACTGCGTAGTTTCCAATCTGGATATCTACGAATTCAGCGACGAGGCTCACACAGACTCGCAGATAGAAACAATATTTGAGAAAGCCATGCGCGGCCAGTGCCTGCCCGAATTTGAAGTCAAGCAATACAAGCACAGCTTCCTGCGGCGCATGTCGGAAATGGACTTTGAGTCGAACTGGACACAGCAATATCACCTGTGGTCGGTTGACAGCACACAGGCTGCACGCGCCATGTACCGCTATCTGCACGGTCTCGATGAGGAAGGCAGGCTGCCAAGAACCATCCTGTACAGCCAGTCGCCGAATGCCAACGACATCATCGCCTCCATGCTGAGGACCTCAAGCAACATCCAGTTCGGGCTGGGGTGGGGGCTGAACAACCAGGCGGAGAACATGGTTCAGCAAATTAACACGCTCTCGTCGCTGGGGTTGTTGTCGCGTTCCATTGGCGTAAAGTCGGCAGCGCGTTCGTTCCTTGATTTCTCCTATCATGAATATTTCCGCCGCCTGCTGTGCAACATGATTGGCAATGATGTGGAGCGGGGAATCCTGCCCGATGACAGCGACACGCTGAACCGTATGGTGGAGAATATCTGTTACCATAATGTAAAGAACTATCTGTGGACTAAATAGCTCTGCGCAGACGGTGTCCTGCTGCTGTGGAGGCTGTCGCTCATTCTTCGCCTCATGGTTATCGCAAGGCATGAAAAACTGCGACTTGCTGTTTTTGCCACAATTATTCGAGGAAACATTTGCTAATTCAAAAAAATAAATTTAATTTTGCAGTGTTTTTATACGAATGTAACATATACTTATATAAATATGAAGAAAATACTTGTTCCTTTCGTCGCTTTGATGATGATATTGCTGGTTGGCAGTTGTGCAGGCAGCAAGAAGGTAGCTTACTGGCAGAACGCAGACTCCATCAACTGGGCTGCAAGCCGTGGTTTGTACGATGCTAAAATCATGCCCAAGGACATGCTGACCATTACGGTTAATACAACAGACCCTGCAGCAGCTGCGCCGTTCAACCTTTCGGTGGGGAGCACGGTTGGTACCAGCGGGCAGCTTACAAGCGGCGGAGGCTCTTTACAAGGCTATCTGGTAGACAATGAAGGTTATATTAACTTTCCTGTAGTAGGTAAGGTTCATGTAGAAGGATTGACAAAGAATGAGTGTCAAGATGAAATTGCGGCCAAGATAAAACCATATATGGCAGCCCGCGAGAACCCTATAGTAACGGTACGAATGGCCAGCTATCGCGTAACGGTTACCGGCGAAGTTAATAACCCGGGCGTGATTCCGGTTAACACCGAGAAAATGAGCGTAGTGGAAGCACTTGCCCAGGCTGGTGACTTGACTCTCTACGGCAAGCGCGACAATGTAATGTTGATACGTGAAGATGCTAATGGGCAAAAGAGTATGCACCGATTGAACTTGAACGACGCTAATCTTTTCAGTTCGCCATATTACTATATGCAGCAGAATGATATTCTATATGTAGAGCCCAACGGCGTAAAGGCCAAGAGTTCTGGAATTGGAGCCTCAACAACCATCTGGTTCTCGCTTATCGGTATTACGACTTCCGTAGCCTCGCTGCTGGTTAATATATTACGAAATTAAATAACGATGATAATTGGAAATGAAGAATGACTAATGGTTTAAAAACATTGCATTCTTCATTTTTTTATGAATGGGGAGATATTCTAAATGGAGCCTTTGAAGCATGAATGTGGTATTGCACTTGTCAGACTGTTGAAGCCGCTTAGCTATTACCAGCACAAGTACGGTACTTGGATGTACGGACTCAACAAACTCTACCTGATGATGGAGAAAGAACACAATCGTGGTCAGGAGGGTGCAGGAATTGCCTGCGTAAAGTTGGATACGGAACCCGGTAACGAATACATGTTCCGAGAGCGTGCAGAGGGAAAGGATGCCATAACGGAGATTTTCCGAAACGTACGCGGGGCATATAAGAATGTTGATGAGGAAAAGCTGAAAGATGCAGATTTTGCCAAATTGAACCTGCCTTTTGCCGGAGAACTCTATATGGGGCACCTGCGTTACTCTACAACCGGAAAAAGTGGTTTGCAGTATGTGCATCCGTTTCTGCGCCGGAACAACTGGAAAGCAAAGAACTTGTGTATCTGCGGTAACTTTAATATGACGAACATCGACGAGATATTCAGCACGCTCACTAAGCAGGGACAATGTCCGCGCATCTACAGTGACAGCTACCTGATGTTGGAGCTGATGGGGCACAGGCTCGACCGCGAAGTGGAACGAAACTTCGTTGCTGCACATGCCATGGAGTTGGAGGATGAGGATATCACGCGCTACATTGACAATCATGTGAAGATTAGCAATGTGTTGAAGACTTCAATGAAGAACTTTGACGGTGGTTATGCGGTGTGCGGATTGACAGGTTCGGGCGAGGCGTTCGTCATGAGAGACCCTTGGAACATCCGTCCGGCATTCTATTATAAGAATGATGAGATTGTCGTGGTGGCATCCGAGCGCCCCGTTCTTCAAACAACTTTCGACTTGGAGTGCAGTGATGTTCAGGAACTGAAAGCTGGTGAAGCCATCATCGTAAAGCGAAACGGAGAATGCTCCTTGGAGCAGATTATCGAGCCGAAAGCTGATGCCGCCTGTTCTTTTGAGCGCATCTACTTCAGCCGTGGGTCCGACAGAGATATCTACAAAGAGCGTAAACAGCTCGGTGCACAGTTGACTCAGCCAATACTCAAGGCCGTTGATTACGATACGCAGCATACTGTTTTCTCCTTTATTCCTAACACTGCCGAGGTTGCCTTCTACGGACTGTTGCAAGGGTTCAGGGATTACATACACGAGAAAAAGATAAAAGCCATCCAGAGTTTAGGCCATCAGCCTACCCGTGAAGAGCTGGACAGCATTCTGTCCGAGTCGGTGCGCATGGAAAAGGTAGCTTGGAAAGATATCAAGTTGCGCACGTTTATCACGGAGGGAGCAGCCCGCAACGATTTGGCTTCCCACGTGTATGACATCACCTATCAGAGTCTGACGCCGCATGAGGACAATCTCGTAATCATTGATGACAGCATTGTCCGCGGCACAACACTTAAAGAAAGCATCATCCGTATCCTGGATCGCCTCCATCCCAAGAAGATAATCGTAGTCAGCAGTGCGCCCCAAATCCGCTATCCTGATTATTATGGTATCGATATGTCGCGCTTGGAAGAGTTCTGCGTGTTCCGTGCAACCATCGAATTGCTGAAAGACCGTGGCATGTACGACCTGATAGAGACCACCTACCGGAATTGTGTCGAGGAGGTGAAGAAACCTAAAAACGAGATGCGCAACTGTGTTCGGGACATCTACCAGCCGTTTACCGTCGAGGAAATCAATGAGAAGATCGTGGAGATGCTACGCCCCGAGGGCGTGACAACGCCGATAGAAATCGTATTCCAGTCAATAGAAGGACTGCACGAAGCCATCCCCAACCATAAGGGCGACTGGTATTTTACGGGCAAATATCCCACACCGGGCGGCACAAAGCTCTGCAATCAGGCTTTTGTCAACTATATTGAGAAGGTATACCAATACGAACAGAAATTCTAAAAAGCATGGAACCGGATACTGACGGCAAGTAACCAGCCCCCTGACCACCTCGGTTCCAACTTAAAGATGATAAAGATGAAGAATGTAACACTTGTTTTATCCGACGGTACAAAGTTTCATGGCAAGAGCTTTGGCTATGCTGCTCCCGTTGCCGGAGAGGTCGTATTCAACACTGCCATGACGGGATATCCGGAGAGTTTAACCGACCCTTCCTATGCCGGACAGTTGATGACGCTCACTTACCCGCTTGTAGGAAACTACGGCGTGCCTCCTTTCACGATGGAGGAAAACCACCTGCCAACCTACATGGAGAGTGACAAGATATACGCATCGGCCATCATCGTGGCCGATTACAGTGAGGAGTATTCTCACTGGAATGCCGTAGAGAGCCTGGCCGACTGGCTGAAGCGTGAGCATGTGCCGGGCATAACGGGCATTGACACGCGCGAACTGACGAAGGTGTTACGTGAACATGGCGTGATGATGGGCAAGATAATCTTTGACGATGAACCCGACAACGTGCCCCAGGCCGATTATGAAGGCGTGAACTTTGTAGACAGGGTCAGCTGCAAAGAAATCATCCGGTACAACGAGGGAGCTGGAAAAAAAGTCATCCTCGTTGACTGCGGCGTGAAAGCCAACATCATCCGTTGCCTGATTAACCGCGGAGTGGAGGTGGTGCGTGTACCTTGGAACTATGATTATACGGGCATGGAGTTCGACGGACTCTTCCTTGCCAACGGCCCGGGTGACCCTGATACATGCGAGGATGCAGTGAAGATAATCCGCAAGCAGCTGTCTCTTAGCCGCAAGCCAATATGCGGCATCTGCATGGGTAACCAGCTTCTGGCCAAGGCAGCCGGTGCAACCATCTACAAACTCAAGTACGGCCACCGCAGTCATAACCAGCCGGTACGGCTTGTGGGCACCAATAAGTGCTACATAACCAGCCAGAACCACGGTTACGCCGTTGATGCCAAAACGTTGGGAAGCGATTGGGAAGAGCTCTTCGTGAACATGAACGACGGTTCCAACGAGGGCATCCGCCACAAGGAGAATCCCTGGTTCACCTCGCAGTTTCACCCCGAAGCCTGTTCTGGTCCTGTGGATACGGAGTTCATGTTCGATAAATTTGTAGAAACACTAAGGTAAAGACAGCATGAAAGACGAAAATATCAAGAAAGTTTTGTTATTGGGTTCCGGCGCCCTGAAGATTGGAGAAGCCGGCGAATTCGACTATTCCGGCTCCCAGGCCCTGAAGGCTTTGCGCGAGGAAGGAGTCTCTACCGTACTCATCAACCCCAACATTGCCACCGTGCAAACATCCGAAGGCGTTGCCGACCAGATTTATTTCCTCCCCGTGCAGCCTTATTTCGTTGAACGCGTCATTGAGAAGGAGCGCCCCGACGGCATCCTTCTGTCGTTCGGCGGGCAGACTGCCTTGAACTGTGGTGTTGAGCTTTACCGGAGCGGAGTGCTCGATAAATATAATGTGAAGGTGCTCGGCACACCCGTTCAGGCCATCATGGATACCGAGGACCGTGAGCTGTTTGTCGAGAAACTCAGGGAAATCAAGGTCAATACCATCAGCAGCGAGGCTTGCGAAAACATTGAGCAAACCCGCAAGGCAGCCCGCGAACTCGGCTATCCCGTCATCATTCGGGCCGCTTACGCCTTAGGAGGACTCGGAAGCGGATTTGCCGATAACGAGGAAGAACTGAACAAACTGGCCGAAAAAGCCTTCTCGTTCTCTCCGCAAGTGCTGGTGGAGAAGAGCCTGAAGGGATGGAAGGAGATAGAATACGAGGTAGTTCGCGACCGCTACGACAACTGCATCACGGTTTGCAACATGGAGAACTTCGACCCGCTGGGCATCCATACCGGCGAGTCAATCGTTATTGCTCCGTCGCAAACTCTTACCAACAGCGAGTATCACAAGCTGCGTGCACTCTCCATCAAGATAGTGCGCCACATCGGCATCGTAGGCGAATGTAACGTGCAGTATGCCTTCGACCCACAGAGTGAAGACTACCGCGTCATCGAGGTTAACGCCCGTTTGAGCCGCTCGTCGGCTCTGGCATCCAAGGCCACGGGCTATCCGCTCGCCTTCGTTGCTGCCAAGTTGGGCATGGGCTACGGCCTTTTCGAGCTCAAGAACTCCGTTACCAAGACCACGAGTGCTTTCTTTGAGCCGGCTCTGGACTATGTGGTTTGCAAGATACCACGCTGGGATTTGTCCAAGTTCCGTGGCGTTGATAAGGAGTTAGGCTCCAGCATGAAGTCGGTGGGCGAGGTGATGGCCATTGGCCGAAACTTCGAGGAAGCCATACAGAAAGGCTTGCGCATGATAGGGCAGGGCATGCACGGCTTCGTTGAAAACAAGGAGTTGGAAATTCCCGACATTGATGCAGCCCTTCGAGAGCCTACCGACAAGCGCGTGTTCGTTATCTCCAAAGCCATGCACAAAGACTACACCGTCGACCAGATACACGAGCTCACAAAGATTGACAAGTGGTTCCTGCAGAAGCTGAAGCATATCATCGACATAGACGAAACACTGAAGAAGCGCAATGTCAACACGCTCGACAAGGAGCTGCTGCGCACGGCCAAGGTCAACGGTTTTACCGATTTCCAGATTGCGCGGGCCGTAGGTTTGGAGAATGAGATAGCCAATATGCACAGAGCCACGCTCGTTATACGCAACCTGCGCAAGAACTATGGCATCCTGCCCGTGGTGAAACAGATTGATACCTTGGCTGCCGAATACCCTGCACAGACCAATTATCTCTACGTAACTTATGCCGGCGTAAAGAGCGATGTGGCGAGTTACAACGACAAGCGCTCCGTTATCGTACTCGGTTCGGGTGCCTATCGCATCGGCAGCTCCGTGGAGTTCGACTGGTGCGGCGTACAGGCACTCAACTCGATCCGCAAGGAAGGCTACCGTAGTATCATGATAAACTACAACCCCGAGACTGTTTCAACCGACTACGACATGTGCGACAGGCTCTACTTCGATGAACTCACGTTTGAGCGCGTGATGGATATCATCGAGTGGGAGAACCCCTACGGCGTCGTTGTTTCTACGGGCGGACAGATTCCCAATAACCTGGCCATGTGGCTCGATGCTGCCAACGTGCCCATACTGGGCACCGCGGCCAAGGACATAGACAATGCTGAAGACCGCGCCAAGTTCTCGGCCATGCTCACCCGTCTGGGCATTAACCAGCCCGAGTGGAGTGCCCTTACCAGTATGAGCGACATTGACAGCTTCGTGGCTCGGGTGGGTTTCCCCGTCCTGGTGCGCCCCTCGTACGTGCTTTCGGGTGCTGCCATGAACGTATGTTCCAATGCCGACGAGCTGGGCCGTTTCCTTCGTCTGGCTGCCAACGTAAGCGAAGACCATCCCGTGGTGGTCTCCAAATTTATTGAAAACGCCAAGGAGATAGAGATGGATGCCGTGGCACGCAACGGCGAAATCATGGCCTACGCCATCAGTGAGCACATCGAGTTTGCCGGAGTGCATTCAGGCGACGCCACCATCCAGTTCCCTCCGCAGAAACTTTACGTCGAAACGGTACGCCGCATCAAGCGCGTGAGCCGTCAGATAGCCTCTGCCTTGCACATCAACGGCCCCTTCAACATCCAGTTCATGGCGCGCGAAAACGATATACTCGTCATCGAATGCAACCTTCGGGCCAGCCGTTCGTTCCCCTTTGTGAGCAAGGTACTGAAGCTGAATCTCATCGAACTGGCTACCAAGATTATGCTGGGGCTGCCCGTCGAGAAGCCTAACAAGAACCTCTTCGACCTCGATTACGTTGGCATCAAGGCCAGTCAGTTCAGCTTCAACCGCCTGCAGAAGGCCGACCCCGTATTGGGAGTCGACATGAGCAGTACGGGCGAAGTGGGCTGTCTGGGCGATGATACCAACCAGGCATTGCTCAAGTCGATGCTCTCCGTAGGCCATCGCATCCCCAAACACTCCGTGCTCCTCTCTACGGGCGGTGCCAAGCAGAAGGCGGAGATGCTCGATGCGGCCAAGATGCTGAAGCAGCATGGCTACGAACTGTATGCAACCGGCGGCACGTCGAAGTACCTGGACGAGAACGGAGTAGAGAACACGCGCGTCTATTGGCCGTCGGACGAGAACTGCGAGCCGCAGGCGCTCACCCTCATGCGCGACCGCCGGATAGACATGGTGGTGAATATTCCGAAAGACCTGACGCCGCGCGAGCTGACCAACGGTTACAAAATCCGCCGCACGGCCATCGACCTCAACATCCCGCTCATTACCAACAGCAGGCTGGCCAGTGCTTTCATCACGGCGTTCTGCACGCTTCGCCCGCAGGATATTGACATTAAAGCCTGGGGCGAATATTAAACAAGAAGCCCGTCAACTTATCGCAAGGAAGTAAGGAGGCCATCTCCTTATCGCAGTGAGGCCATCTCACTATCGCAGTGAGGCCATCTCACTATCGTAGTGAGGCCATCTCACTATCGTAGTGAAGCCATCTCACTATCGTAGTGAGGCCATCTCACTATCGCAGTGAGGCCATCTCACTATCGCAGTGAGGCCATCTCACTATCGTAGTGAGGCCATCTCACTATCGTAGTGAGGCCATCTCGTTACGAAAAAGAGCTATGCTTTGAGCCTGTTGAAGCATAGCTCCTGCAGAGTGAGAGCTATGCTTCAAGAGGGTCGGAGAGCCCGTCGCAGACGTCAGCCTTTCCGCTCAACTGCCGCCGGACGGCATCGGGCCCCTACCCGTATAAACAAAAAAACCGCCCGGAACTTGGTTCCGGACGGTCGTCTCTCATTTTTCAGTTCGAGCTATAATTACTCAGCTGTAGCAGAATCAGTTGCTGCAGAGTCAACAGCTGCAGAATCGGCAGCAGAGTCAACCATTGCGGTGTCAGAGTCAGCGCCCTCAGCAGGAGCTGCAGTTTTGTTACCACAAGATGCGAAAGAGATAGCTGCGATAGCTACGAACATTAAAACTAATTTCTTCATTTTCTTTGCTTTTTAAATCTGTAAAACAATCATTTGTTTATTAAAACATTGCAAAGGTAAGGCTTTTTTCGATATGCTGTACTTTTTTTTGTGTTTTTTTTTGGTCTGTTTTGTAACTAATTTCTAATCCATTGAATATCAACAGCTTGCAAATAGTTAATAGAGGTTAAAGTATTTCGCGTGCTTCAACACCGCGTTTAAAAAGGGTTTAAAGGGTCGTTTTTTCTCCTTTATTTTGTATCTTTGCAACTCCAATCGGATATACATTATTATATATATGATAGATACGAGTGCCTTTCAGGGTAAAACTGCCAAATACTATACGCTGGGCTGCAAGCTCAACTTCAGCGAGACCTCAACTTTCGGCCGGCTGCTGCAGGACATGGGTGTGCGGACAGCGGAGAAGGAAGAGCGCGCGGATATATGTCTCATCAACACTTGCTCGGTTACCGAGGTGGCCGACCACAAGTGCCGGCAGGCCATTCACCGCATGGTGAGGGAGAACCCCGGCTCCTTTGTCGTGGTGACGGGCTGCTACGCCCAGCTCAAACCCGACTATGTGGCGCGTATAGACGGGGTAGACCTGGTGCTGGGCAGCAACGAGAAAGCCGACCTGGTGCAGTATCTCTCCAACGCCTGGGCCACCAGAGACGGCACTGCTCGTAATGCGGCAGGCGGCAACGGGGCGTTGCATGAGTTCCATTCCGTCAGGACCAAAGATATCACATCGTTCCAGCCTTCGTGCTCCAGAGGCAATCGCACGCGCTATTTCCTCAAGGTTCAGGATGGCTGCAACTATTTCTGCACCTACTGCACGATACCTTATGCCCGTGGGTTCAGCCGCAATCCTACCATCGCTTCGCTGGTAGAGCAGGCCCGGAGGGCAGCGGCAGAGGGCGGAAAGGAAATCGTGCTGACCGGCGTAAACATCGGAGACTTCGGCGAAACCACCCACGAGCGCTTCATCGACCTCGTCAGAGCACTCGACGGAGTGGAGGGT
The DNA here is from genome assembly GCA_900199655.1 of Prevotellaceae bacterium KH2P17. Classification (GTDB taxonomy): domain Bacteria; phylum Bacteroidota; class Bacteroidia; order Bacteroidales; family Bacteroidaceae; genus Prevotella. The sequence goes on along the minus strand of FZRE01000006.1, from coordinate 24,163 downwards.
ATCAGCCGCTTCCGCATATCGAGCCTGGAGCCCGATTTGCTGACTGACGAGCTGATAGACTACTGTGCAGGCAGCCGGGCCTTTATGCCGCACTTCCATATACCGCTGCAGAGCGGCTCTGATGAGGTGCTGCGCCTCATGCACCGGCGCTATGACACGGCGCTCTTTGCCCACAAGATACGGCTCATCAAGGAGAAAATGCCCGATGCCTTCATTGGGGTGGATGTAATGGTGGGCTGCCGTGGCGAGCGCCCGGAACTGTTCGAGGAGTGTTATGAGTTCCTGGACTCGCTGCCTGTAACCCAGCTCCACGTGTTCCCTTACTCCGAGCGGCCCGGCACCAGCGCGCTGTCCATTCCCTACGTGGTGGCCGACAAGGACAAGAAAGCGCGCAGCAACCGGCTCCTGAAGCTGTCGGACGAGAAGACGCATGCCTTCTATGCCGCCCACATAGGGCAGGAGGCAGAGGTTCTCTTTGAGAAAGCGGCACGCGGAAAGGCCATGCACGGTTTTACGCGTAACTACATCCGCGTGGAGCTGAGCGCCCGTGAAGCACGCGAGGAGTTCGACAACCAGCTGCTGCGGGTGCGGTTGGGCGAGTTCAATCATGCCGGAACGGCACTCAAAGCCATACTCTTATGAAGCTGGCTATCGTCATACTGAACTGGAACGGGCAGGCTATGTTGCGTACGTATCTGCCTACGGTGCTGGAATATTCACGCGATGAGGCCACTGTCTTCGTGGCCGATAACGCTTCGACCGATGACTCCATGACTATGCTCCGCCGTGACTTCCCTTCTGTCAAGACCATTCAGCTGGAGCAGAACTGGGGCTTTGCCGACGGCTACAACAAGGCGCTGGCCCGAATAGAGGCCGATTACTACCTGTTGCTCAACTCGGATGTGCAGGTAACGCACCACTGGCTGACGCCGCTCATCGAGTTTATGGACAACCATCCGGAGTGCGCCGTCTGCCAGCCCAAGTTGCTCTCGGTGCACGACAGGGACAGTTTTGAATATGCGGGGGCGTCGGGCGGCTATCTCGACAAGTACGGCTACCCCTTCTGCCGCGGCCGGATTTTCGATACGGTCGAGGTTGACAACGGACAGTACGACTACCGCACGGAGGTGCTCTGGGCAACGGGCGCCTGCCTGATGATACGCAGTGAGGACTATTGGCGGGTGAACGGGCTCGACGGTCGCTTCTTTGCGCACAACGAGGAAATAGACATGTGCTGGCGGCTGCGGCTGCTCGGCCGCAAAATCTACTGCATACCGGAGAGCTACGTGTACCATGTGGGGGGCGGGACACTGCCCAAGGGCAACCCGATGAAGACCTTCCTGAACTTCCGCAACAACCTCACCATGCTCTACAAGAACCTACCCGAGCAGGAACTCCGTCACGTTATGCGCTGGCGCTGGTTCCTGGATTACCTGGCGGCGTTCGAGACTTTGATAGTAAACAGGAACGTGGGCGACTTCAAGGCCATATTCCGGGCCCGCAAGGCTTTCCGCAGCTGGCTGCCTGATTTCAAGGAAGACAGGGCGCGGATACAGGCATCGCGTGTGGTGGAAACCGTCAGCGAGCGGCGCCAGTTCAGCTTGCTGTGGCAGTATTACGCCAAAGGCAGAAAGCATTATGCCGACTTGCCCTGACCGCCTGGCGGCCTGCGGGCTTGCCGCAAGCCGACTGTAACGCCGCCGGAGCGCTGCTTCGGGGTAGCCGAAAGAGTGGCGTGAGAGTGCAACAGGCATCATCCGGGAACTTTTGACACTTGTCAAACAATCGTGCGACAAGTGTCGAATTCATGTGCGACACTTGTCGAAAGTTCCTGAAGCATAGCTTCAAGCCCCGGCAAGCATAACTTTTGGACCGCTGAAGGCCGCTTGCCGTAATCCGGTTCCCGAGCTCCAGAGAGGCAGAAAGAAACAGGCAGAAGTTTTACACTTCTTATTGAAAAGGGCGAAAAATGCCGAAAAATTTAATTTTTTTAGCAAAACACTTGGATTAAAAAATATTTTTTAGTACTTTTGCGAGTGAAACCGAGATTGTAAGATACAGGGTGAGAAGATTAAGTTTCATAGTAATAGCGGTGTTGATGCTCTGTACGGGCTGCGAGTGGAAGCTCAAGCCAAACGGAGACAGCGATGGTAGCGCTCACGTGGAGGTGCAGCGTTACGACCGCCTGGAGAGCCGTTATCTTACTACGGGCGACTTCTCGGCCTTGCAGCAGATGAACATCGAGTACCCCGTAGAGACCCGTACGCTGATAGAGAAGGTGCTGCAGATAGGCGAGGTGAACGACCCCGAGATAAGCAACAAGTTCCTGCGCTTTTACCAGGACTCTACGTTGCAGATGCTGATAGCCGACACCGAGGCCGAATATGCCAACATGGACGACCTGAACAGTCAGCTCCAAACATCGTTCGACAATCTCCGCTCCATTCTTCCCGACTTCCCCGTGCCGCAGGTGTACGCCCAGATAGGTGCGCTGGACCACAGCATCATCGTGGGCGACCGCCAGATAGGCATTTGCCTGGACAAGTATATGGGCGAGAATTATCCGCTCTATTCCAAGTATTATGACTACTCCCAGCGGGTTACCATGACGCGGCGGTACATCGTGCCCGACTGCCTTACGTTCTATCTTTTGAGTCTTTATCCCATGGAGCAGTACGATTCGCGCTCGCAGTTCGAGAAGGACATGCACATGGGCAAGGTGATGTGGGTGGTTAACAAGGCCCTGGGCACCAACTTCTTCAAGACCGAATATGTGGCCAGAGTAGAGAAGTACATGCGCCAGCACCAGCATATCCCGGTGGCGCAGCTGCTCATCAGCGACGACTACTCGCAGATGGTGTAGGCCAAATCGCCCTGGCGGGCTCCGCTGTTGCGAAGTCTGCCGACGAGCAGATTTGTGAATTCGTAGTTCTTCAGCCCCCATTTGGGTGCTATGAGCAGGTTGGCGGGCGACTGGCTCACGAACCTTTCTATTACCAAATCACTGCGCAAACGGCGCAGGTAGGCAATAATCAGTGTAATGTATTCATCTACCGTGTAGACGTGGAACGGCTTTTCGGCGTAGCTCCGGGCCAGAGCTGTGCCGCGGATAATCTGCATCTGGTGTATCTTCAGGATGTCCAGCGGGAGCGATGATATGAGGGGAGCCTGGCGGATGCTCTCGTCGGCATCCTCTCCGGGCAGTCCCAGAATGATGTGTCCGCCGGTGAGGATGCCGCGGTTGTGGGTTTCTGCGATGGCACGGCGGCTACATTCGAAGTCGTGTCCGCGGTTGATGCGGCGCAAGGTTTCGTCGTTGGCACTTTCGATACCGTATTCCACCAGCACGAACGTGCGCTTGCTGAGCTCCTGCAAACTATCGAGCAGGGCGCTGGAAACGCAGTCCGGGCGTGTTCCAATTACTATTCCGACTATGTCTTCTACCTGTAAAGCCTCCTCGTACATGTCCATCAGTTGCGGCAAAGGGGCGTAAGTATTGGTAAAAGCCTGAAAGTAAGCCAGGTACTTCATGTCAGGATACTTGCGTGCAAAGAAGCGCTTGCCTTCTTCCAGCTGCCGGGTAACGGATTTGCTGCGGTCGCAATAGGCCGGGTTGAAGGTGCGGTTATCGCAGTAGGTGCATCCACCGAAGCTGATGCGGCCATCGCGGTTGGGGCACGAAAAGCCTCCGTCTACCGATAGCTTCTGCACGCGGAAGGCGAATTTGCCGCGTATCCAGCTGCCAAAATCATTGTATAATTGCTCCATATAGTATGCAAAAGTAAGCAAATTTTTCGTCATCAGTCCCTTTTCCTGTTTGTTATTTGACAACGAAACGTGGCAGGCGGGGTGGAGAAGAGGTGAAAGCGGGGAGATGGAGATTATCGTCTATTTTTGTTGCTGCATGTTACCTGGTATCAGATTTTTTAGCTACATTTGCATGTAAGTAATCAGTAAACATCATTTATGAGAAAGAGTTTATGCGTATGTGCGGCCACTTTGATGTTGGCCTCGGCTGTTTCTGCTGCCGGGAAGATAGATATCCGTATGCTGAACGACGGCACTTTTGCGGCTAAAACCATTAGCGGCATCGACCCCATCAGCGGTACCGACCAGTATGCACAGATTAGCCAGGACGGCAAGCAGATTGTGCAGTACTCGTTCAAGACCGGCAAGCAGACGGCCGTCTTGTTCGATGTGAACAATACAATGGGTGAAAAGATAAGCGATTTTGATGGCTACATCATGTCGCCCGATGGTCAGAAGATGCTTATCCGCACCCGTACCGAGCGCATCTACCGCCGCTCCTATAAGGCCGATTTCTATATCTACACCATCAAGAGCACCAAGCTGGAACGCCTCTCCGACGGTGGCAAGCAGCAAGTTCCCCTTTGGTCGCCCGACGGAACGCAGGTAGCATTCGTGAGAGACAACAACATCTACTTGGTAAAACTGCTTTACGACAACGCTGAAAGCCAGGTAACCAAGGACGGAAAGTTTAATGAAATCATCAACGGAATACCCGACTGGGTGAACGAAGAGGAGTTCGGCTTCAACCAATCATTCTGTTTCAATGCCGACGGCACTATGCTCTGCTGGATAAAGTACGATGAGAGCAAGGTTAAAACCTATTCGCTCCAGTTGTTCAAAGGCTCATATCCGGAGAACGCAGCTTACTCCGATTACCCCGGACTCTATTCCTACAAGTACCCGAAGGCCGGCGAAGACAATTCAAAAGTTACCGCTTGGAGCTACGATATCAAGAGTCATCAGACCCGGCAGCTGCTGGTTCCGCTCGATGCCGACGGCTATATTCCGAGAATCAAGATGACTGACGACGCGCAGAAGGTGATTATCTACACCATGAACCGCCATCAGGACCAGCTCAACTTGTATGCCGTAAATCCCAGAAGTACCGTGTCGCAGCTGCTGCTGAAGGAGGAATCGAAGCGGTACGTGAAAGAGGAAGCCATGGAAGGAGTGCTCATCGGGAAGTCTGCCATCCTTGTGCCGAGCGACCGGGACGGCTATCTGCACCTCTACGTGTACAACATGAACGGCGCCATGCAGCGCAAGATAGGCGACGGCAACTACGACATTACCGCCGTATATGGCTACGATGAGGCCACGGGTGACGTTTATTACCAGGCCGCCGCGCTCAATCCGCACGACCGCCAGATATTCGTTACCCACAAGAACGGCAAGACCGAGCGGCTCACCAACCAAGAAGGATGGAACAGCGCCATCTTCTCAGGCGACTATAAATACTTCGTCAACACGTGGAGCGACTACAATACACCTTATTTATATACGGTAAGGGACAACGGCGGAAAGGTGCTCTCGGAGTTGGAAAACAATGCGGAACTGAAGGCGAAAGCTGCACAGTACGGCTTCTCCAAGCGCGAGCCTTTCAGCTTCACCACGTCAGAAGGCGTGAAACTGGACGGCTGGATGCTCAAACCTGCTGACTTTGATGCCGGCAAGCGATATCCGGTCATCCTTTTCCAGTACAGCGGACCGGCCAGCCAAGAGGTCAAGAACGCCTGGAATGCGGGCTCAATGGGCAGTGGCGGAGCCTTTGACAGCTATCTGGCACAGCAAGGTTTCATCGTTGCTTGTGTCGACGGACGCGGTACCGGCGGCCGGGGAGCAGAGTTCGAGAAATGCACCTATCTGCACATCGGCGACCTCGAGTCGCGCGACCAGGTAGAAACAGCCCTCTACATGGGCAGCTTGCCCTATGTTGATAAGGACCGGATAGGCATCTGGGGATGGAGCTTTGGCGGCTTCAACACCCTGATGAGCATGAGCGAAGGCCGCGATGTGTTCAAGGCGGGCGTTGCAGTGGCTCCCCCGACCAACTGGAAGTACTACGATTCTGTTTACACCGAGCGCTACATGCGCACCCCAAAAGAGAACCCGGAAGGTTATGCACTCAACCCGATTGGCCGTGCCGAAAAGCTCCACGGAGCCTTGCTCATCTGCCACGGCGTGGCTGATGACAACGTGCATCCGCAGAACACGTTCGAATATACCGAAGCTCTGGTTCAGGCCGACAAGGACTTCAAGGAGAACCTTTACACCAACCGCAACCACAGCATCTACGGAGGTAACACGCGCAACCACCTGTTGCGGCAAATCAGCAGCTGGTTCATGGAGCATCTCCGGTAGCCAATGGCTTTATTCCCAAACAAAAGGAGCCTCTGCAACATTGTGCTGCAGAGGCTCTTTTTTTAGTTGGTGGCGTGGTTGTTTCAGTCGTCCACGATGCCGGCAGTTTTCCACTGGTCGGCTATTTTCTGCGCATCGGCCAGTGCGGTGGCCTCGTCTACCTCGTATTCATCGGTCAGCAGGAGGGCCAAGTCTTGGGGCGTAAAGCTCTCCTTGCCCTGAATGTTCCGCCAGAGATAGGCCGAACTCTCGTTCATACTGATGATATTGCTGTAGTCGATATTCTCTTTACCTTCGGCCACAATGATGTTTTCATTGTACACCGTGCGAAGATTAAACCCTTTTTTTGCTTTCATATCTGCGTTGTTTAATTGTTGATTACTCTCAGACAGGCTTGAAGAACCTGAGCCAAATACGCCTGTAGGCCGCCAGCAGGTAGCGGCGCACGGGGAAGAGGTGCATCCACACAAAGGAGTACAGGCGCCACTTGACCCCGTCGGTGCGGTCGAGCGTCTCTTTGCCTTTGCGGTAGAAACCGATGACGGCTCCCTTTACGTCTTGCAGCCTGCAGTGTTCTACCCCCAGATTGCCGTCTCCGCGCAGTGTCACCGCATCGCCCTCAAGGCGTACAATGCGGTGCAGAACGAAATGCCCCGAGCTTATCTCGGCCAGTACAGGGTCGCCCACGCGTACGTCCCCGGCCTTGGTAAGGAGCGCCTTGTCACGGTTATCTTCGAGAAAAGGCCTCATGGAGAACCCCCTCAGGCGGAGGGTAACCGTGTGCCCTGCATCCAGCATCCTGACGATTTCAGGCAACAGGACGGCATTGGATACCTGGATTTCCCTTACTTTGATATCGTTCTGTGGCATAGCAGTGCAGCTTCCTTGTCGGGCAAGCAGTGGAGTGTGTAGATTCCTGTTGTCTCTACAACCTTCGTAATGATGTTACAAATGTGGTTGTAGATGTCGATATCCCACTTCATAGCCGAGCAGGAAGGCAGAAAAGAGGCAAACGCCTGAACCGGCGGCAGCTTCTCTATGCTGTTCTGTTTGGCCCGGTCAATGCGGGTGATGGCGCCCAGCGGGGCTTTCACGTTGCGGTAGCAAGGGGTCTTACCACTCCACGGACCGCCGTAGATGTAGGGCTTGCCGTCTGTTATACGGATGATTGGGTTGTCATCGTTCATCAGGTCGCAGCCCTCGATGTACCGCAGCCACAGGCTCACCTGCGTGCTCTTGCCGGTTCCGCTTTTGGCTATAAAGGCGTAGCCGTAGCCATTCTGCCGTACCAGCGAGGCATGAACGAGGAGCGTATCATGAAAACTGCCCGCAAAGGCGAATATCAGCATGAGTGCATTGTTAAGCCCAAAGCAGCGCATGTTGTAGTTTCCGTTGAGCGCGCAGCGGCAGTCGCTGAAGTCTTTATTGGCTATCAGCAGGCAGCAGTCGGCTCCGTTTAGGTTCTTGATGATGTACTGGTAGCCCCCATCGTCGAGCTTGTCGATAACGGTATCGCCGTTACCGGTGTCGAAAGTGCGTATGGGTTCGCGCCTTTCCTTTGGGTATGGCTTCAGCGAGTCGTCTACCGTGAGCCTGAAAAAGAGTGGGGCTGCAGTCTCACTCTCACGGAACGGCTCGAAAGAGGGCAACAGACGCATGTCGTTATGGGGAGAATCGGCGAAGACTATCCTTACATGATGTTCTGCTATGCAGAAGTTGTTGATGGATGGCTGAACACTCATACCGTACAGTTTCAGATGTTGTTCCCGGCTGCCAACGCCCGGGCGTTACTGCTGCGGGGTTGCATCAGCCCCCTGGGTCTCCTCACTGCTGCGCTCGGCCTCAACCTCGTAAGGCACTATGGTCTTGAACCTGAACTCGTTGGAGGGAAGGTACTTCACCTCGAAAGGCTTGTTCCCTTTCTTGCTGCTCGTGTATTTTTTGCGCAGAGTTACAAACTTCTTTTCCACGTCCTTGCGCTCCGGAGCGTATATGATGACGCAGGTGCGGTTGCTCTGCCCCTTCTCGTTCAGGTAATCTCGCAGCTGGTAGGAGTAGTTCTCCCTGCTGAGAAGGAAGTTAGACTTTGCGTCTAAGTAGGCGTTGGGAATCTCCTGAATATCAGAGAAATAAACAGTAGAGTCGTTGAAAGAGGCTGCAAAGCCGAACGCGTAAATGGTTGATACCTTTGATTTGGCCGTAGCCACGGTTGCTGTCAGCACGGCCAGCAGCAACAAGGCAAAATACCTGTTAAGTTTCTTCATCTTTTTATCTATTGTCCTAAGTAGGACTTCAACAGTTTGTTCTTAGTGTTATGGCGCAGTCGCCGTATGGCTTTCTCCTTGATTTGGCGCACTCGCTCCCTCGTGAGGCCGTATTTGTCGCCTATCTCTTCGAGCGTCATCTCGGGTTGGTTTATGCCGAAGAAGGCCTCGATGATGCTGCGCTCGCGCTCGTTGAGCGTGGCCAGGGCGCGTGATATCTCGTCGCGCAGCGACTCCAGCACCAACTCGTTGTCGGCAGGGGGCGCATCCTCGTTAGGCAGTACATCCAGCAGGCTGTTTTCCTCGCCGTCCAGGAACGGGGCATCCATTGACACGTGGTGCCCGCTTATCTTCATTGCCTCCTCTATCTTGTCCTCCGGCAGGTCCACCTTCTCCGCTATCTCGTCTATGTTGGGCCTGCGTTCGTTCTCCTGCTCAAACTTATTGAGCACGCGGTTAATCTTGTTAACCGAGCCAACCTGATTGAGCGGCACCCTGATAAAGCGGCTCTGCTCGGCGATGGCCTGTAGAATGCTCTGCCTGATCCACCACACGGCGTAGCTGATGAACTTGAACCCACGGGTTTCGTCAAACTTCTCGGCGGCCTTGATAAGTCCCAGATTGCCCTCGTTGATGAGGTCGGGCAGGCTGAGACCCTGGTTCTGGTATTGTTTGGCAACTGAAACCACAAATCTCAAGTTGGCCTTGGTCAGCTTTTCGAGTGCTTTCCGGTCGCCCTTCTTGATGCGTTGAGCCAGCTCCACCTCTTCTTCTACCGAGATGAGGTCTTCGTGCCCTATCTCCTGCAGATATTTATCGAGTGAAGCGCTCTCTCGATTTGTGATGGATTTTGTGATTTTCAGTTGTCTCATTAAGCGTTACCTTGTTGATGAATAAATGCAAATTTAAGGGTTTCGGATGGACTGTGCAAATTTTTTTGCTAAATAAATGATAAAACGACAAATACGACTGCCCTGCCAGCCTTGCTGCTATCGGGTGCCGGGAGCTGCGCCCGGGCGGGGCTGCAGGGCTGTTGCAGCCGACTTGCAGGCAGCCGGCAGCAACTTTCGACAGGTGTCGCACGATTATGCGACACTTGTCACACGATCGTGCGACACTTGTCGAAAGTTCCCGAAGCATATCTTTTGCACTCTGCCTGAACGACTTCAGGAGGGCGACTTCATGCTCTTTCGCCCCGTTCCTGGTACTTTGCCGAAGGCTGACATGCAAAAAGGGGGCAGCCTGCATACAGGACCGCCCCCTTAAAAGGATGGATTAAAAACTTTTTGTCTATTCTTCTACCTGAACGGCAAAGTAGTCTTTCTTGCCTGTAGGCCATATCCCCTTGATGTAGATAACGGGGTCTTTGCTCGTTGAGGCTTTCTTGACAACCTGCTGCAGGTCGTCAATGGTCTTGATGACCACGTCGTTGGCCTGCTGGATAACGAAGCCCTTGCTGATGCCGGCGCTCTTGAACGAACCGTTGTCCACCTTCAGCACCTCGAGTCCGTAGTTGATGCCGAGCTGCTGCTTGGTGTCGTTGCCCACCGGGGCGAAGCTGGCGCCAAGCACGTCGAGGTCGGCCGTCTTGATTACTTTGGTGTTGCCCTGGGCGTTCTTCAGCACAACAGTCTTGCTGTTCTTCTTCTTGTTGCGCATGTAAGTAACGGTAATCTTGTCTCCGGGGTGCTTGTTGGCCATGATTTCCTGCAGCTCTGCCATCTTGGCAATATTCTTTCCGTCGACCGAGACAATCACGTCACCCTTCTCCAAACCGGCAGATGCGCCTGCTCCATCAGGGTCAACAGAGTCTACATACACACCTTCGTTGGTGCCAAGGTCAACATCCTTGCCGTTGTCTTTCTGCGCGTTGATGTAGTTAAGCACATCTCCGCCCTTGATGCCCAGCAGCGCACGCTGTACGGTACCGTACTTTTTCAGGTCGGCCACCACGCTGTTCATGATGGTGGTAGGGATGGCGAAGCCGTAGCCGCTGTACGAGCCGGTCTGCGAGTAGAGCATGGCGTTGATGCCAACCAGCTCGCCCTGTGCGTTTACCAGTGCGCCTCCGGAGTTACCGGGGTTGATGGCAGCGTCGGTCTGGATGAAACTCTCCACGCCGTTTGCATAGAGCGAACGGGCCTTGGCGCTCACGATGCCGGCCGTAACGGTGTTGTTGAAGCCGTAGGGATTGCCCACTGCAATGACCCACTCGCCGACTTTCAGCTTGTCGGAATCGCCGATGGGCAGCGCCGGTAGGTTCTTGCCGTTAATCTTGATGAGTGCCAGGTCGGTGGCGGGGTCGGTTCCCACGATGCGTGCCGAGTACTCGCGGTTGTCGTTCAGGGTAACGGTAAGCTCGTCGGCACCGTTAACCACGTGGTTGTTGGTTACGATGTAGCCGTCGGGGGAGATGATGACGCCCGAGCCGGTGGCCTGTTTCTTCGGTGTCTGGATTTTCTGCCGGCGGGTTCCGTTGCCGTTCCCTTCGCCCTGGCCGAAGCCGAAGAAGTCGCCGAAGAAGTCTTCGAACGGGTTGCTGGGCACGTCGACGGTTTCCACCTTCGAGTTCTGTACGTATTTAATATGTACCACCGCGGGCAGCGCCTTGTCGGCAGCATAGGTGAGATCTACCGGTTGTCCGGCCACGGTTGTACTCTCTGTTGCCGCATTTGCCTTGATAAAGGCACCGGCTGAAAATGCAAGTGCGACTACGCACATGGCACCAAGCAAATACTTAGAATACTTTTTCATTTCTGTTATTGTTTTATTAAAAATCTTATTTTCCTTTGTTTGGCTTTCGGCTTTTGGCTTACCGGCTGTCGTTATGTGAATGGCACGGGCTGCCGGGGTTTGTTCGCGTTGTGTTGGCAGCGCCGTCCGTTCCTTCGCCTGACTGCATGCAAATATAGGAGCAAAAAACGTGAAACTGCCAGAATGTCCGTTATCTTTATTCCATTTTAACAATTCAAAATCACTCCTTAACGGCTCTTAAGTGCCGGCCTGCGGCTTTTTACATTCGTTTAAACAGCCTGCAGAGCGGCGTGTCAGGCCACTTGATGAGGCTGCGAGGTTGAAAAATGTGGCCCAGGGGAGCCTCGGTATGGATTTTTATGTTTATCTTTGCATTCTGAAAACAGTGTCCCGGCCCTATCGCTGGCATCTGATGGATGCGAGAGGAAAGTCCGGGCAGCGCAGAGCACTCCACTTCCGAAAGTAGAAGCTATTGGTAACAGTAGGTGTAGGCAGAAGAGAATGACCGCCTGGTAAACAGGCAAGGGTGAGAAGGTGGTGTAAGAGACCACCGGCTGATGGGTGACTATCAGGCCGTGCCGCTGGAGGCTGCAAGTTCATGTAAACCGTCGTTTGAGGGCTGCTCGTCCGATGTTCCTGTGAACAACGACGGAGGGTAGAATGCTGGAGCTGTGGGGTGACTCACAGCGTAGATAAATGACAGGGCTCCCGCAAGGGAAACAGAACCCGGCTTACGAGGACACTGTTTTCTTTATAGTTAGCAAGCAGTTAAGGAATTATAGATACAGTAGCCATGAACATCAAGCGAATTATTCAATTCATGACCCATGATATCTGGCAGATTACGTTGGAAGAGGTTTCTCCCTTGCGTTATCTTGTCTATGGAGTGCTGAAGAAGCTGTATCTTGCCGTCCGCTTTTTCATCAACAAAGGCGTGATAGACGCCGCCTCGGCGCTTACCTACAGCACGATGCTGGCACTGGTTCCCATCCTTGCGGTGGTGTTTGCCATCGCGCGGGGGTTCGGCTATTCCAAGTACATAGAACTCTGGTTCCGCGATGCCTTGTCGGCTCAGCCGCAGGTGGCCGATACCATCATTACCTTTGTAAACTCCTATCTGGTGCATACCCACAGCGGACTCATCCTCGGTGTAGGGCTTGTGGTCATGCTCGGTACGGTGCTCCTGCTGATCAGGAACATAGAGCACGTGTTCAACGATATATGGCAGGTAACGCAGGAACGCAGCATCCTGCGAACCTTTACCGATTATCTGGCCATGTTCGTGCTCATTCCCGTGTTCATCGTCTTTACCTCTGGACTGTCCATCTTCATGACAGTTGTCGTCGATAACCTCAACGAATTCCTCCTGCTTGGCCCCCTGATGCGCTTCCTGTTGGACCTGATGCCCTACGTGCTCATGTCGGTCGTGTTCGTGGCTCTGTACATCTTCATGCCCAACACCAAGGTTAAGCTCACCAGCGCGCTCGTTCCCGGCATCCTTGCCGGCGTGGCCATGCAGCTGCTGCAGTTCTTCTACATCCACTTCCAGATGCTGCTCTCGGGCTACAATGCCATCTACGGCTCGTTTGCGGCCTTGCCTCTGTTCATGCTGTGGCTGCAGATTTCGTGGACGATTTGCCTCTTCGGAGCCGAGCTGAGCTACACGAACCAGAACCTGGAGGACTTTGCTTTCCTCACCACCACGGCCGATTTGAGCCACCGTTACCGCCTGTTGCTCAGCGCGCTGCTGCTGAGCCGCATCTGCAAGCGGTTCGCCCAGGGCAAGAAACCCTACACGGCGCTGGAACTGAAGCTGGAGACCGAAATCCCCATACGCATCACCAGCGACCTGCTGCACGACATGGTAAAGGTGAACCTGATAACGGAGAACCATCAGGGTGACAGCGGCGATGCCGAACCGGTGTTCCAACCGGCCGAGTCGCTCGATAACATCACGATGGGAACTATGGTCGACCGGCTGGAGTCTGCAGGCCGATGGAAACTGGACATAGACCTCGACCGCATGATGAGCAACGAGAGCTGGGCCCGCTTTTATGGCCTACGGAAGAAGTATCTGGACGACCTGCGGAGCGTGCCGCTGGCAGAACTCTGAACCCCGGCGGGCAGATAAAGACGAACTAAAAGGCAATAAACAACACAAAACCACGTTTACAGAAAGATGGAAGATACAAGAGACATACTCAACGACTACGAACACAGCGTGACAAACAAGATACGCGATTACGGCGAAGAGCCCGGCTTCCCCCGTCTGGAGGATTTCCAGGTGAGCCGTGAGGAACTTTCCGGCTATCTCTTCGACAAGCAGGCAATCATCGACAGCCGCGGTTCGGAGAAGAGCCGCTACACAGTCTACGGCATTCTGATGGTCATCCCCATCCTCGTACAGGCCGCTTTCCCGGACGAGAAGCTCCCCTTCGGCGAGCTCACCATCCTGCTCTCGGTGGGCATCGGACTGCTGCTCGCACTCCTTTACCGCGTCGTCATGGAAACAGTCATCAAGCTCAAGCTCCGCCGGCTCTATGATGACAGGATAGAGCGGTACATCGAAAAAGTGCTCGCTTACTGATTTTCTGAAAACCAAACCTAAACTGCAAACTCTGATGGACATTCAATTACCCGATTTCATGAGCTACAAGGATAAGTTCTCCAACAAGGGATTTATCGACAAGATACAGCGTATAGCCAAGCGGGCGGGGGCCAAGCTCGTTTATGCTGCCCTCATTTTGTATTATACTTTGGAGAGTGACAAGGTCTCGATGAAGGACAAAGCCATCATCATCGGCGCCCTGGGCTACCTCATCAGTCCGCTGGACGTGGTGCCGGATGCCATCCCCATCGCCGGACTGGGTGACGACCTGGCCGTGCTTATCTACGTGCTGCACAAGGTATGGAACGAAGTTTCGGACGAAGTGAAGGCAAAGGCCAAGGCCAAGTTGAGCCAGTGGTTCGATGACGACGAGCTTCGCGCAGCCGACGACCTCTTCAGAGACGACCCTGCCAACGGCCCCGTATAGTTCTTTAAGTCAGCACTGCGGCCTGTGCAGTCGGTCTCCGGCTGCAGAAGCCGAGTAGGGCAGCCTGCCGTCCGGCCTCTTCCGGGCATGGCGCAAGGCGTCTCCTGCCACGCTTCCACACGTTTACCAGTTTTTTACCACATGCTGGTAATGCCTTTACCACATAGTGGTAATGCCTTTACCACATGTTGGTAATTCCTTTACCAGATACTGGTAAAGCCTTTACCAGATAGCGGTAAAAAGTTGGTAATTATGTATTGGTGAGGTAAAAGGTGGCCTGCCGGCTTGTAAAACGTGCCCAGTCGGCCTCTTGAAGGTACCTAAACAAGAAACCGGAAACAACCTTTTGGCAGGTTGTTTCCGGTTTTTTAAAGTGAGGTACCTAGCAGAGTCGAACTGCTCTCCACGGTTTTGCAGACCGTTACCTAACCGCTCGGCCAAGGTACCATTCGCATTTGCGATTGCAAAGGTAAATCAAATAATCGGTAATGCCAAATGTTCGGCCTATTTTTTTCTGTTCTTCTTGCATTTCTCATAGAACGCACAGCCTGCACAACCGTAGTTCTTGCAAAGAATGTTCAGCTTTATCTCCTTATATATCCTGTAGCCGGCATAACCCACGCAGGCCGTAAGGACGATGGCGATGATGATGTATTGTCCTGTCATGCTGCAAAGATAATGCTTTTTGTTGACATCGGAGAGCGATTTGTGGATTATTCTTATTAACTTTGCCCGCAAAATTTGTTTTGTAGAATGAAGACTTTTTTGAACATGAGAACTTTCCGGTTGCTCCTGCTGTTGTTGCTGTGCGGCCCTGCGGCCCTGTATGCCGACGGTGGCAAACGCCAGTTCCGCGGAGCGTGGATACAGACGGTTAACGGACAATTCGAGGGCATGGGCACGGCTGCCATGCAGCAAACGCTCACGTACCAGCTTGATGAACTGCAGAAGGACGGCGTGAATGCCGTCATCTTCCAGGTGCGGGCAGAGTGCGATGCCCTGTATCCGAGCCGGACGGAGCCGTGGAGCCGCTATCTTACAGGCATCCAGGGGCAGGCGCCATCGCCCTACTGGGACCCCCTGCAGTGGATGATTGACGAGTGCCACAAGCGCGGCATGGAGCTCCATGCGTGGATTAATCCCTATCGGGCCAAGACTAAAAGCACCACGGAGCTGGCCCGCAGCCACGTTGCCATGCAGCACCCGGACTGGGTTTTTAGCTATGCAGGCCAGTACATACTGAACCCGGCGCTCAAAGAAACGCGCGACTATATTATTAAGGTGGTGGAAGACATCGTGAGAAGGTACGATATCGACGGCCTGCACATGGACGATTACTTCTATCCTTACCCCGCCGCAGGCCAGCAGATACCCGATGCGCAGTTCTACGAGCGCAACAAGCGCGGCTTCAGCAACATCGGCGACTGGCGCCGAGACAACGTGAACATCTTCATCAAGGAGCTGGGCGAGCACATCCACGAGCTCAAGCCGTGGGTCAAGTTCGGCGTTTCGCCCTTCGGCATCTACCGCAACAAGAAGAGCGCCGAGGTGGGTTCTAACACTTCGGGACTGCAGAATTACGACGACCTGTACGCCGACGTGCTCCTCTGGGTTAACAACGGATGGGTTGACTATTGCGTACCGCAACTCTATTGGGAGATAGGCAACAAGGCTGCCGACTACCAGACGCTCATACAGTGGTGGGACCGGCACGCCTCTAACCGTCCGCTCTTCATTGGCGAGAGCATTGAGCGCACCGTCAAGTTTCCCGACCCGGCGAACCCGCAGCTAAACCAGATGCCGGCCAAACACCAGCTGCACCTGCAGATGCCCAACGTTGGAGGCACCGTGCTGTGGTACGCCAAGGCTGCCGTCGACAACATGGGCAACTACGGCAGCATGCTTCGGAACGTGTACTGGAAGCATCCCGCCCTGCAGCCCTTGATGCCTTTCATCGACAGGAAGGCGCCTAAGAAGCCGCGCAAGCTGAAACCCGTGTGGACTTCGGGTGGCTACGTGCTCTTCTGGACGGCACCCAAAGGCAAGGGATGGGAGAACGAAGCGCGCCAGTACGTGGTCTATCGGTTCGCTCATGGAGAACGTGTAAACCTCGATGACGCCTCGAAGATAGCGGCCGTTACGGACAAAACGTACTTCGAGTTGCCCTATGTTGACGGCAAGACCAAGTACGTTTACGTGGTAACGGCGCTGGACCGGATGCACAATGAGAGCAAGGCAAAGAAAAAAAAGATAAAATTATAGCCCCCTGCAGTTGGGCGCACGGCCGGGCCGTTGCGCTCCGGCTGGGGCACGAACAACAAAAGCCGGCTGCGTGGCCGGCTTTTTTATTGCTATAATTAAATAAGGTGAAGCTGACAGATAGCGGCGAGTTGCCTCGGTTAGTTATTGATGCAACCGCCCTGAAAGTCAGTGGCTGCGGTTGCAATGGAGCCCGTAAGCGCGTTTGCCTACGGCTCATGCGCCCGCAGCCGCAGGCAGAGTGGGGGGCTACTTCTCCTTCATCAGGTCGTCGAAGAAGTTGTCAAGCTCCTTGTCCAGACCGTCCATCAGGTCTCCGCCAATGATGACGGTCTCGTCGTCGGCCACGTACAGCTCGGATATACTCTCCTTGTCGTCGTCTTCGAGCACAAAGCTGTAAGGCTTCAGGATGCCGATGTTGTCGCATGCAGTGTGCAGTTTCTTCAGCTCATTGCGCAGTACAACGGTTATGCTCTTGTAGAAATCCTCGTCTTTATTGTCTATCCACTGCTCAATTACGCAGCGGGTAATCTCCTGGTCGTCATCGTCGAATGCCACCATCTCGCCGCTTTCCTGGGTCACACGCAGGTGTATGTCAGTGATGATGGAGGCTTCCTCACTGGATGGAAACTTCTGTGCAACCTTGTTGATGAAGCGCTCAATCTGCTGTGTTGTCTGCTCTGTTGGTTTCATTGTCGATGTATTTAATTCCATGCAAATATAAACCAAATCGTGGAATAAGCAAATAAAAAACCCGGTTTTTTTATTTTTAAAGTATCTTTTATTGCTTGTTCGGGGAAAAAACACTACTTTTGCGATTGTAAGGTCTACTTAGCAGAATAAGCAGTTTGTTGCATGAGTGAGAAGATTAGGCATACCGGAACGATTGAACGGATAGATGGCGATTGCGTGCAGGTACGCATCCTCCAGACGTCGGCATGCTCCTCGTGCAAGGTTGCGGGCTATTGTAATACCGCCGAAAGCAAAGAGAAACTCATCGACGTTATCTGCCCTGACGCCAGCTCCTATGCCGTAGGGCAGCAGGTAACCGTGAGCACCGATGCCGCTACGGGCTTCCGGGCCGTAGGTTTGGGGTTCGGAGTGCCTCTTGTGGTGCTGGTTGCGGTCATTGTGGCCGTAACATTGGCTACCGGCAACGAAGCTGTAGCCGCGCTGGCCGGCCTGGCTTCGCTGCTGCCTTACTATGTGCTGCTGTACCTTTTCAGAAACCGGATAAAGGAAAAAATCTCTTTTAAGATAGAAAACTAAGACAAAATCAAGGACTTATGAATTTTATTTTGGTTGCGGTAATCGTGCTCGGTGCCATTGCACTGGTAGCTTCGGTAATACTCTACGGAGTGTCCAGACGGTTTGCCGTACAGGAAGACCCCCGTGTTGAGCAGGTCTTGGACATCCTGCCGGGTGCCAACTGCGGCGGTTGTGGCTTTCCCGGATGCAGCGGCATGGCCGATGCGCTGGTGAAGGCAGCCGACAAGGGCTCGCTCGAAGGCCTCCTTTGTCCTGTTGGCGGACAGGCTGTGATGAGTCAGGTGGCCGACGCGCTGGGAATGGTTGCTGTACAGACGGAACCCAAGGTGGCGGTAGTGAGATGCAACGGAACGTGCGCTGCCCGGCCTCGTACAGCCGTTTACGATGGCCTGCGCACCTGTGCGGCCATGCACGCTGCCGGTGCCGGTGAGACTGCCTGCGGCTTCGGATGCCTCGGTTGCGGCGATTGTGTGCAGGCATGCAGCTTCGATGCCATCCATCTGAATGCCGAGACAGGACTTCCGGAGGTAGATGAGGAGAAGTGTACGGCCTGCGGGGCGTGCGTAAAAGCCTGTCCGCGCCACATCATCGAACTGCGGAAGAAGGGGCCGAAGGGCAGGCGCATCTTCGTAAGTTGCGTCAACAAAGATAAAGGGGCCATAGCCCGCAAGGGCTGCCTGGCTGCCTGCATCGGTTGTTCCAAGTGCGAGAAGGCGTGCAAGTTCGATGCCATCACCATCGAGAACAACCTTTCGTACATCGACTTCAACAAATGTCGGCTTTGCACCAAGTGCGTAGACGAATGCCCAACGGGCGCCATCATCAAGGTTAACTTCCTGGTAAGGAAGCCGGTAACAACAGAAAGGAAAGAGGTGGAAGCATGAAACTGCATACATTCAAGATAGGAGGCATACATCCGGAGGAAAATAAACTGACCTCCGAAGTGACTACCCGGCCGGCCGAACTGCCCAAAGTGGCCGTCTTCCCGCTGAGCCAACACATTGGCGCTCCGGCCAAGCCAGTGGTTGCCAGAGGCGACAAGGTGAAGGTGGGAACGCTCATTGCCGAGGCCGGCGGCTTTGTCTCGGCCCCCATATTCTCGTCGGTATCGGGTACGGTGCTGAAGATTGACACCTCCATAGATGCCACCGGCTACCGCGTTCCGTGTATTTTTGTAAACGTGGAGGGCGACGAATGGGAGGATGGTATCGACCGCACGGACAAGCTGGAGACGCTGGCTGCGCACCCTGAGCTTACGCCCGAGGCTATCATCGGCTGCGTGAAGAGCGCCGGCATCACCGGAATGGGAGGCGCGGGCTTCCCCACTTTCATCAAGCTAACGCCTCCTCCGACCGCCAAAGCAGAGTGTGTAATCATCAATGCCGTGGAGTGTGAACCCTACATCACGTCTGATTACCGGCTCATGATGGAGCATGCAGACGAGATACTGGTTGGACTGGAGCTGCTGATGAAGGCAGCCAAGGTAGAGAAAGGCTACATCGGCATAGAGAACAACAAGCCTGAAGCCATTGAACTCCTGCAGCAAAAAACGGCCGGTAACGATAATATAGAAGTCGTTCCGCTGGCTATGAAATACCCGCAAGGCGGCGAGAAACAGCTGGTTGATGCCGTTATCGGGCGCCAGGTGCCGGCTCCTCCGGCCATTCCGGTCAATGTTGGAGCGATTGTTCAGAATGTGGGCACTGCTTTTGCTGTATATCAGGCAGTTATGAAGCATAAGCCTCTCTTTGAAAGATACACCACCGTGACGGGTAAGAAGCTGCAACGGCCGGGCAATTTCCTGGTTCGCATGGGCACGCCTTTCGGTCAGCTGATTGATTGCTGCGGCGGTATGCCGGAGGGAGATAACAAGGTCTTGGCCGGCGGTCCGATGATGGGCAAGGCCGTTAGCAGCGTAGACGTGCCGGTATGCAAGGGTACCAACTCCGTTACCGTGCTCACCGATGCCGATGCGCGGCGCAAACCAGTAGAGCCGTGCATACGCTGCGGCAAGTGTGTTGACGTGTGCCCGATGGGGCTCGAGCCCTATCTGCTGGCCACGCTGTCGTCACTCCATCGTTGGGAACAGGCCGAGCAGGAGGATATCGTTTCGTGTATATCCTGCGGTTCCTGCCAGTTCACGTGTCCTGCTCATCGTCCGCTGCTCGACAACATCTTGTTGGGCAAGGGGCAGGTGATGGCAATTATCAAATCGAGAAACCAGAAATAAGATGAATAAATTAATCGTTTCGCTGTCTCCCCATGCCCACGGAAGCGATAGCATAGAGCGCAACATGCACGGTGTAATCATAGCTTTGCTGCCTGCGTTGTTGGCCTCTTTCTACTTCTTCGGCCTCGGGTCGGCAGTCGTCTGCTTGTCAAGTGTGGCGGCATGCGTGTTCTTCGAGTGGGCCATTACAAAGTATATCCTCCGGCGTGAGCCAACACTTACCGATGGTTCTGCCGTCATCACGGGTCTGCTTTTGGGTCTCAACCTGCCCAGTAACCTGCCGGTGTGGATTGTGCTGTTAGGCGCCTTGGTGGCCATTGGCATCGGTAAGATGACCTTCGGAGGCCTGGGCTGCAACCCGTTCAACCCTGCGTTGGTTGGCCGTTGCTTCCTGCTGGTCAGCTTCCCCGCAGCCATGACGTCATGGCCTGTGCAGGGGCAGCTCACGAAACATCTGGATGCAGAGACTGCCGCAACACCTCTTTATTATATGAAGGAAGCCATCAAGACGGGCGACGTAAATCTCCTGTCGGGCATTCCGGACAGCATGAGCCTGCTGATAGGCAATGTTGGCAACGGATTTGGCGCCGGAACGGTTGGCGAGGTGTCTACTTTGGCCTTGCTGTTAGGTCTTGCCTACATGCTGTGGAAGAAGATAATAACCTGGCACACGCCTGTTTCCATCCTCGCTACCGTGTTTGTTTTCAGCTCACTGCTGCACTGGGCGAGTCCCGTTTATGCCAATCCGTTTCAGGTTATACTGACCGGAGGCCTCATGCTGGGCGCCATCTTCATGGCTACCGACTATGTTACGTCGCCCATGACGCACAAGGGGCAGCTCATCTATGGCGTCGCCATCGGTTTCCTCACGGTCGTCATTCGCAACTGGGGAAGCTATCCGGAGGGCATGTCGTTCGCCATCCTCATCATGAACGGGTTCACTCCGCTGATTAATCACTATGTAAAGCCGAAGCGTTATGGAAAAGATTAAATCATCACTTACCAACATGGTGCTTGTACTTGTTGCCGTGGCACTGATTACGGGCGGCTTGCTGGCCGTGGTGAACCATGTAACCGCCGGCCCTATAGCCATGCAGGCTGACAGAACTCTGGCAAATGGCATCAGGGCGGTGATGGGTACCCGCAAGGTGAAAGTTATAGCCAATGACACCGTAAAGCAGCTGGTAGACGAGAAAGAAGTGGTATCCGTGGTTCACAAAGTTGCCGGCGGAGGCGCTGCAGTGGAAAGTAGTACGATGGGATTTGGCGGAGATATGAAGGTCCTCGTTGGCTTCTCGGCCGATGGCAAGATACTGGGTTACACCATCCTTGCATCATCCGAGACGCCAGGACTTGGCGCCAAGGCCGACAAATGGTTCCAGAAGGACGGCAAGGGCAGCATTATAGGGAAGAATCCGGGGACAGCAGCGCTCACTGTTAGCAAGGATGGCGGCGACGTTGATGCCATCACGGCTTCTACCATTACCTCAAGAGCCTTCTTGAAAGCCGTCGGCGTGGCGCACGAAGCCATGCGTAAAGCCGCCGGAAAATAACGACGGAGCTCGCGTTCCGCATGAATTGATTTTATAACTTGCATTATGAGCTATTCAGATATCATTAAAAACGGATTAATCAAGGAGAACCCCACCTTTGTGCTTCTTCTGGGTATGTGTCCTACTTTGGCTACAACCACCAGCGCCATCAACGGCTTGTCGATGGGTCTGGCTACCATGGCAGTGCTCATCTGCACGAACTTTGCCATCTCCTGTATCAAGAACATCACCCCCGACAAGGTGCGCATACCCGTCTTCGTGGTTGTGATTGCAACCTTTGTAACCATACTCCAGCTTGTCATCAAGGCTTATGCGCCCGATGTGGACAAGAGTCTGGGCATCTTCATCCCGCTGATTGTTGTCAACTGCATTATCCTGGGGCGTGCCGAAGCCTTTGCATGCAAGAACACGCCGGTGGCAAGCGTCTTCGACGGAATTGGCATCGGCTTGGGCTTCACCTTTGCACTGACCCTGCTGGGAGCCATCCGCGAACTGCTGGGAGCAGGCAGTGTATTCGGCCTCCAGCTCTTGCCGGAAACCGTCAACGTACTTCTTTTCGTTCTGCCTCCGGGTGCCTTTATCACCTTGGGCTATCTGATTGCGATTTTCAACCGACTAAAGAAAGCGTAGCACATTATGGAATACATCTTGATTTTCATATCGGCGATATTCGTCAACAACATTATCCTGTCCCAATTTCTGGGCATTTGTCCTTTCCTTGGGGTATCTCAGAAGATAGATACAGCCTTGGGCATGGGTGCCGCAGTTGCCTTTGTGATGACCTTGTCTACAGTGGTAACATTTCTCATCCAGCAGTACATCCTTACGCCTTTGGGCCTGCAGTACCTGCAAACCTTGGCTTTTATCCTCGTGATAGCCGCATTGGTCCAGATGGTTGAAATCATCTTGAAGAAAGCCTCGCCGGCTTTGTACCAGGCCTTGGGCATCTTCCTGCCCCTCATAACCACCAACTGTGCGGTCTTGGGAGTAGCCATACTGGTGATACAGAAGGACTTCACCCTGCTGGAGAGCATTGTCTATGCTTTCTCCACGGCCTTGGGCTTTGCCCTGGCGCTGGTGGTTTTCGCCGGCATACGCGAGCAGTTGTCTATGGTCCGCATACCTAAAGGCATGCAGGGCATGGCCATCGTTTTGGTTACGGCCGGCCTGTTGTCGTTGGCCTTCATGGGTTTCAGCGGCGTAGACGGCGGCCTCAAGACTCTCTTCGGATTGCAATAAAGAAGCCGCAGGCCACAAAAAATCATACAAACCCATTACTCCGAACAAAATATTATTATTAACTTTGCAGGCAGAAAGAACTTTAAAACCTAAACAACAAATGAGACAGACAATTCTTGTTACCGGTGGTACCGGCTTTATTGGTTCGCATACAACTGTAGAGTTGCAGCAGGCAGGTTACAAAGTGGTCATAGTAGACGACCTCTCTAATTCCAACATCAAGGTGCTTGACGGTATTGAGCAGATTACCGGCATACGTCCTGCTTTCGAGCAGGTAGACCTCAAGGACAAGGAAGCTACCGAGAATGTGTTCAGGAAGTACAGCGACATCAAGGGAATTATCCACTTTGCCGCTTCCAAGGCAGTGGGAGAGAGCGTACAGAAGCCCTTGCTCTATTACCGTAACAATGTCGTTTCGCTGGTTAACCTCCTGGAACTGATGCCTAAGTACGATGTAAAGGGAATTATCTTCTCTTCATCCTGCACCGTCTACGGCCAGCCCAAGCCGGAGAATCTGCCCATAACAGAGGATGCACCTCACCAGAAGGCGACTTCTCCTTATGGCAACACGAAGGAAATAAACGAGCAAATCATTTACGACGACATACACAGCGGAGCTCCCATCAAGAGCATCATTCTGCGATACTTCAATCCTATAGGCGCCCACCCGTCGGCCCTCATCGGCGAATTGCCTAACGGAGTGCCCAACAACCTCATTCCCTTTGTAACGCAGACGGCCATGGGCATACGTGAGCAACTGACCATCTTCGGCAACGATTACGATACTCCCGACGGCACCTGCATACGCGATTACATCTACGTTGTAGACCTGGCCAAGGCTCATGTGGCAGCCATGACCCGCGTACTCGACAAGGATACCGAACCGCTGGAATACTTCAACATCGGCACGGGCAAAGGTAACTCTACGCTGGAGATAGTAAACACATTCGAACAAGCTACCGGCGTAAAGGTGAACTGGAAGTTCGGTCCGCGCCGCGAGGGCGACATCGAAAAGATATGGGGCGACTGCACGCGTGCCAACACCGTGCTGGGCTGGAAAGCCGAGGCTCCGCTTGGCGATGTACTTGCATCGGCTTGGAAGTGGCAGCAGAAGCTCCGCGAGGACGGGGTCATGTAAATCAGCCCATCGGCAACCAACAGCTACAGGGAGGATACACCGCAGGGTGCGTCCTCCTTTTTTGTGTTTGCATCCTGAAAGGCAATGTGCAGCCCAAATATAAGGGTGCGATGTGCCAGCAAGCCGGCAGTTTCCGTTACCAAAGTTGCCATTGTTTGCTCTTTCCACTTAGAAGTGCAAACATTCCGTGGTGAATAACCCATGAAAAACACCGCGGAGGTTTGCCTTGCGGCTGGGGGCGCGAAGCCCCC
>FZRE01000012.1 GCA_900199655.1 Prevotellaceae bacterium KH2P17 | reverse complement strand
CCATCGGGACTAAGTTACATAATGACAACATCGTATCGCTACGCGACTTGCGATTTTTCAATCATATAATCACGTTGGGGGCAGCCGGAAGCGTAATCGGCGGAAAGAACCTTGCGATTGTAGACGTGCCGGAAAGTGTGACATATTTGCCACGGTTCTCGTTAGGTTTTGAGCACAGTGTAATCGTCATCTTTCATTCTGTCACCCCACCCTCATATAATTGGAGCTTTTCTTCTTCAACATACCATTACGACAGATGTACGCCTACGGGATGTAAGTTCTACGTCCCAGACGAAAGCGTCGATGAGTACATAGCTGCATTTACGTCTGGGAGATACGCTTTGACATCAGGTTCTATCATTCATCCGATGAGTGAGTATCAACCTTGATACTCACTTATGGGAAGGATGTTTTTTGAAATGAATTTATTCATGTATGTATCATTCTTATACAGATCTATAGATTCGTCAGGAACATAGAGTGCTAATGTATGGAACAGGGAAGGCTGGAACATCTATTCAATCAGTGAGTTTCAGACCATGTACCCTCATGAGACAGCAAAAGACCTGCAATACTATCACATCATTTAAGCGTATATTCACTAAGAGGTTTGTAGTTCATGTTCTTCCAGTATCCACCGGCATCCTGTGCATTTTTGTACAATCCGATGCTGGTGTCCGGCACGTAAACATCCTTTATGGATGCGAACATAAACTCGCGGTAGCCGTACAGTACGGGAGGGTTGGATGCTCTGACGACCAAGCTGGCACAACTAATCTCCTGGAAGCACCGTTCCTCGATGTACATTAATGTTGACGGAAGGTCTATGACATTGACATGTGCGTACATGAAAACAGCCCTTCCCAAAGTTTTTACGCCTTCCGGGACTATCACTTTTCCATTTATTGTGACACTCATAAAACAGTCGTTGTCTATCCTGGTCAGTCCCTTGAAATATGCCAGCTCGGAAAAGGAGGAAAGTGTCAAGTCCTTGAATGCAGTCCCGATGGAACTAACCGTTGCAGCTTCTTCCGTGGAAAGCTCGCCGTCACCGTCCTTATCCCAGTTTTCCACGCAAATACGCTTCACCTCCGGATCCTCAAAGCGAATCCACCATTTTGCGATGTTGAGCTTCAGCTTTGGGTAGTGTACCATCAGTGCATCGTATGAGTCACGATAGGCACCGGTGGTGAGGTTGATGGTGCCGTCGAGCACAGGGTACTGGTCGTTGCCGTACTGTCCCTCGGCATCTATTCCCTGGTAAGTGCCGTCCACAAGCCTTACCAGTTTGTCAAACATCGTGCCGTCGCTGAAGGTCTCGTTAAAGCCCACGCATCGCACATAGCGCAGGGCGTGGTTTGGCTGTCCCTGCTGCGCGTCGAGTATCTCCGTGAGCTTCTTTATCGGTTGCAACTGGTCGCACCCTGCAACAAAGTAGCTCATTACGTTTCCCTTGCAGTCTCTGATGTCACAGTTGTCATTCGTCAGGTTGTCGAGGTTCTTCAGCTCGATATAGCTTGCGGTCTCAGGGTACTCCACCTTCTCCAACGCTCCGCCATCGGCAAAGTGCGCCTCCGTGAGCTTTGTGCCCTTGCCAAGAAACGAGCGCAGGCGGTAGTTATTCCGCAGGTCAAGCGAGCCACCGAGCGTGGCGATGTTCTGTACGTCAATCTCCGTGAGCGATACCGTGTTGCCTAATGTGAGCGATGAGATGAGAATTTTTACCTTTGAGGCATCCGCGTCGCCGAGCTTGAGCCGTTTGAGCCGCTTGCCGATGACAGACAGCGCGCCGTTGATGACATAGCCGCTCCAGTCGCCTATGTCCAGGAGCCAGTCCGCCGACTTGATGGAGAGCTGCTGGTCGCTGGTGCCGTTGATGTCAACGGTTATCTCGCAGGGCTTGCCCGCGTCCGTCCTTGCGCCACGTATGGCCGTGGTGCCATAGCCGATGGTCGGATAGAGTTTCAGAGCCGGCGTGAGGCGCAGCACGATGGAATTGGAGCTGCCGTCCGCCTGCGCAGAGGTACGCACGGTGATAGACCCGTCGGCAGTAGTGGCATCGTAGTCGCCGAAGCTGTACTTGCTCATCATATATTGTATGCGCTTCTTCACCCATGCCCGCTCCGGCGACGAG
This sequence comes from Prevotellaceae bacterium KH2P17, assembly GCA_900199655.1. Classification (GTDB taxonomy): domain Bacteria; phylum Bacteroidota; class Bacteroidia; order Bacteroidales; family Bacteroidaceae; genus Prevotella. The sequence continues at coordinate 129,195 of FZRE01000012.1, read as the reverse complement.
GCGTTGCCCAGACTCTGACCCAGCGGGTCGGTGTCGTTGGCATAACGTCCCTGCAGCATAGCGAGCTTCATCTGCTCGTAGTTCTTGCCGTCCTCATTGTACAGCATGGAGGAGAAGTCACCGATGACCTGGAAGTAATACTTGTCGAAGAAAGCCATCAGCTTCTCCTGGTGCGTGCCTTTCTGAAGACCGCCAAGTTCCTCCATCTTCGACATCATGCGGCGCATCATCTGTCTCCACTCCTCCGGATAAGCCTGCTCCAGCATGTTCCAGAACACAGACTTCTCGCCGTTCCATACGGGCGTGCCGTCGTCATACACATCGTGATACTCCACCCAATAGGGCTTCTTCATCAAGCCCTGGTTGATTACCTTGAATATCGTGTCGAGGTCATCCGCCCTCCATTTCCATAAACTTGCCATACTATGAATTGTGAATTATGAATTAAAATTATAAGGATAGGTGTTCTTCGCTGCGTTGTCGGTGGCCGCCACCGTCTCGCAGAACAACGCATGGTACAGGGCATCATTGATGTCCCAATATTGGGACTGCTCTGCCCGCAGCTTCTGAATCCGAGCCTTCTTGAACAGCTCATTGAGCGCATCCATGTCGGTCGTGGCATTGAATATGCTGTCTGTCAGTCCGTACCTGTCTCCGACCAGCTGCCTCTTCAGATTAACCGTCGTAGCCCCGCTGTCGAGCGTGGAGGGGCAGAACCTGCGGTAGAGCGTGTCATAATAGTAGAGATTGAAGCGGTTGGGGTCGCCCTCCGTCGCGATCCAATACTCGATATTCGTGCTTTTCGGATTTGCGTTCAGCTCATCGAGCGTACCGTCGAAGGGTGCGATGAAGGTGCTGCACTGGTAGACGATGTTGTAGGCGGGCACATAGCTCTCAATGAGCTGCTCCGCCCTTTGCCGTGTCTCGTCCACGGTCGTTGAGCCGTCATCCTCCGGCAGGTCGGCATATCCGAGGTCCAGGCAGTTCTCCCATGACAGCTCGCTTACCTGGTACTGATATGCTTCCTCTTCGGTGTTGTAGCGTATGCGCCGTTTGTCCCACGGCACCTGAAAGAGCGTGATGCGCGGCGAGTTGTCCGAGCCTTCCAATGCCAACAGGTCGGGGAACCGGTCGGTATCATAGCCGAACGTCCTGCTGTCGCCCTTGTCCGGGCCGATGGTGTAGAGCCCGAGGAATCTGTAGCTGACAGAGCCGTCCTCGGCCGTCACCTTCTCAAAGCCCACGAAGGTCTCCTGATAGATGGAGACGCGCGCCTTGCTGTCCTGCTCTATGCCTTCGTTGGTCAGCCCCACGGCTTTCCAGAGGTCGGTGTAGGCGTTCACGCTTCCCAGCTTGTGATACTGCATCGACGAGGCGATGTTCTTCTTTGCCGTTATCTTCGATACCTTCGGCAGGTGCCTGTACAGCTCAAACTTCTTCGTTGCCGTGCTGCCGTCCTCGTAGACGATGCCCGTGTCGTCCTTGCCGCTTGCCTTCCAGTTCCAGATATAATAGAGCATGGACGAGGTTCCCTGCCCGGCCAGCTGGATATTGGTAATGGTCAGACGGTTGAGCGTGGTGCTGCCCTCCCTGGGATATATCTCCAGCGTTCCCTTGGGCTTGTAGCTTTTGCCGTACTCGTATGACGGCAACGGCTTGTCAAAGGTAAAGACGTTCACCTTGCCCTTCACTTTCTCGAAGTCCACCACGGTGCCCAGCGTGTCGTAGATGTCGTTGTCAGCTTTCTCCGCGCTCTTCTCCGGCACGGTGGCCAGGGCGTTGATATAGTCCTGGTGTATGTTGGCGGCATCCATCGCGCTGTCGTAGACACGCACGGAGTAGAGATCGATGTCGGCATCATCGGAACCTACGACAATCCTGCCCCCGTCCACGGTTTGCATCGAGTCTGTGAGGAGGTAGGCGAACTTGCGCGCCTCCACGCCGTCGATGTACAGATAGACGAGGTTCAGATAGTAGGTGTTGCCGCTGAATACGTAGGTGTACTTCTTCGGGCTGATGACCAGTGCCAGACGGATGCGCACGCCGTCGTCCGTATCAATGGCCTGCACGTCGGCATTATGCTCGCTGCGTGTGGCGAACATGATGCTTGCCGCCTTTATTTTCAGTCCGATATAACCGTCCTGGTACGGCATGTCTATCGTGATGCAGTCGCTGTCGAAGTCGGAGGAGTTGTTCACCTGATAGTCTGTCTCTATGGTCTTGCCCGTCTGCGCCGTCTCATAGGCAAAGGGGCGGTAGTCTATCACCGCCTTGCTGCCGGCTGTCAGGCGCAGCGTGCGTACCCCCTGTTCGTCTGCCACCCAGCCGTCACGGCTCCACGTCACGCCCCGCCACTCGGTAGCAACCGCTTCTCCCGTGATGAGGTTCTTCAGCACGGCATGGTCGTTGTCGCTGTTGGCGCGGTTCTTGGCGTTGAAGTAGAACACAGCCCCCGCCGTTGCCGAATAGCCCTGAGAATTGTCCACGGGGAAGTCAATGGCCTCGCGCAGGTTCGCCGTGTCGTCGGGGTGGGTGCGGAAGCCGATGCGGGCCGTGAAGTCCGAGTTGTCGAGTGTCTCCACCTCCAATGAGAGGTTGTACTGCTGACGTGTCTGCGTCAGCGTGTTGTCCGACACGCTTTCATAGACCACCTCGCCGTCCTTCTTCATGGCGATAGCGAGCGGTGTCATGACTGACTTTCCGTCATAGACCGAGTACTCCAGCACCTTGTTTTCATACCAGTTCAGCAGCTTCTCCGCCCTGTTGTTCACCACGATGAGCTTCACGTCCTCATCTTTCGCCACGGCCATGAAGTCATAGCCCACAGGATCTGTCCGCACCGTGCCGTCCTCGTTGGAGAGCCATGCGGACAGGTGGAACACGCCTGTCTTGTTCGTGAACGGCACGGTATAGGCAACCGGACTTGACGTGTAGGTCGCCGTTCCGAACTGCCGTTCATACTCTTTTTGGTAGCCCTCGCCGGTGACCCTGACATGCAGCGTCTTGGCGATGTTGCCAGAAATATAGCACGGCAGCACGATGTCGCCCTGGTAGGCTTTCCACCAGTTGAACTCCGAGATGGAGAGATAGAGTGCCGAGAGCGTGATGGAGTAGACCAGCGCAGGGGAAGTCTGCCCCGTCACCTCGCCCGTTATCTTGACCATGATGCTGTTCTGCCCCGACTCAAGATGTTTGAACACGTCCACCGTGGTCGCGGTGTTGCTCTGGCAGCGGCCGCGCGCCTTGCTCACAAAGGTTCCGTCCCCCGCCTTGGCGAATATCTCATATGTGCCCCATTCGCCCGTGTCCGAGTAGTCGGTCTGTCCCACGTCTTTGGTGCGTGAGATGAACATGAACCTTATGGGGCACTCGCCCGCCGACTTCGAAGCCGAGAGTGTGGTGGACGGCGACTGGTTCACGGCGCGCAGGTAGTAGAGCATCGTCTGCTGCTGTCCTCCGCCTTGCCCGATGCCGAGCTCGGAAAGCTTCATGGGCAGCCACTGGTCGCCGCCCCACACCAGCACGCAGGTGTCGGAGAGTAGGTTGTCCGCTTCGGTGTTCACGTTGGAGAGCTGCCCCAGCGTGGGCGGGTTCTTCGCCACGATCTTCTTGACGCGTTCCTCCTCGGTGTTCTGAGCGTCAATGAGCTCATTCACCTTATCGGGTATTTTGTTGAACTCTTCGGCGGTGAGCCGTCCGCCGGTGGCCTTTGTCTCTATGTAGAGTCTGTCTATATCCTTTGCCATATTCTATGCGAGTTTGAACGGGAATGTATAAGTAAAATGGTTGCCAGCTTCCACCTTCACGCCTCCGGTGAGCGTCAGGGCGTGCATGATAAGGTCGTGCAGATACTTGGGATACTGCTCGCCCAGCTCTTCACGCGTGGTGTCCTCCACCATGCGCACCTTGGCCAGCCGATAGCGACCACCGGCGTCCAGCTCGCTCTCACAGATTCTGAACCGTATGTGCGTCAGCTCTGCCATTGATGATGTCCTCCAGTATGGGGTTTAATGCCAGCTGAACAATTGCGGTGAAGTTCTGCTTCACCACCGCTTTCACCGCGACAGCCGTCTCCGCGTCCAGCTCGGCGCAGCCTGTCTTGTAGATGTCCAGTGCCACGCTCACCGCGGCGATACTGTTCGTCTGGTAGTACAGCACGTTGGCCATGTCTCTTGCGATGTCCACCGTCTTGGGCGTGCCGTCAATGCCCTTGATCTCCACTTCCTTAAAATTGATAGTTCTCATATTACTTATATTGATTTATGTCTGATGTATCTGGTCCAAGTGTAATGCTTTCTTGCTTCAAGATAGAACCATGCGTCCTGATAGTCGTAAGCCTCACGTTCAAAAGTGATGCTTCTGTAAGCCTTGTGCCAGTTGCGCAAGCAAAGCAGTGCAAGCAGGAACTCTGCTATATAAAGCAGATAAAAGCCCACTATCAGCAGCTCTTTTTCCTGTTCCCAGTGTATAGCCTCATGTCTGAGGTTAGTATCAGCCAACTTCACACCCCTGCGGACAAAGATGCAGTTCAGTAGTGTTATCGCTTTGTACCCTTTTGGAGGGAGAATGTTGTTTTCTATAATCTTCATAGTTTTACCAATTTCTCGGTGCCTTCCATTGTATCCAGCATCCATAGTATGTATAATTGTTCATTGTTACTGACAGCGTGGGGAAGAAAACGAAGCACATCGCATCGCCCTCGCTATTGAGTAATAAGGATTCGACCTCTTCGTCATTATTAATCAAAAAGTATGATTTTGCGGACTTTTCTACCCATCTGCTGCCATTATATTCTTTGTAGCTATATGTATTTGATTTTACAAGGAGATAGCCTTTGTCGTTACTGCCTCGCTTTATCCATATCATCTTGCCCTCATCAGCCTCTGTCATGCTGGGTAGAGTAATTTCCACGTCTCGTGTCTTAGTGTCTTTAACGGTCTGTCCGTTTACCGTATGCTCATAGTAATACTGTGTACTTGCCCATACGGCTCCTACGCTTTTTTGAAGTGTCACAGACAACTTGCCCAGGTTTGCGTCTGATGTGGTCGTTGTCAGACCTATCACCTTGGGCTTGATGCCGAAACCGGCGACATAGCCACCAAGTATGTCTATTGCGCAGTTACCAGTATATTCATCGCCGACATGGGCACCCTTTGCCGATACGACCATGGCCACATTGTAGCCGAGTCCCCATTGGTCTGCCTCGTCCTCGTTCTCGAATCTGGCAACGGCACGTGCGCCGGTTGTCGCCGGAAGCACATTGCCACCGATACCGGCAAAGCACTTATGGTAATCATTTCGAAATATGATATAGGCATCGTTCTGAAATGGGGTATTGGTCAGCCCGTTGTCGGAAATCCTGAATCCGGCGATCTTCCCTTCATGGGCATTGATTGTACCCGTGATGTTGGCATTGGTGGCCGTAAAGCCGTCCATGGTAACGTTTCCGTCCGTATCCACCGTGAATTTGTCGTTGATGACCGTCTTGCCAAGGAAGTTGATGTGGTCCGCGTCGAAGAGCAGCGAGCTGCCGTCCTGGCTTGCCGTCAGTTTTATTCCGGCTGACTTTTTTCTCTCACCCTCTGCGTCATACCAGTCAGAGAAGAGCGTCAGCGAGCCATCCTCTTCTGCTACGGAGCGTAACAGCCCTACATTCTTATATCCGGTCAGGTTACCCTCGTCGTCCCATATCGCACTGTGCAGCAGGTCAGTGGTGCCCGTCAGGGAGGAGATGACAGTATTGTATCGCCCCTGCATGGTCAGCAGCGAGCCTTCCTGTCCGGAGGCTACAGCGTTCAGCAGCCGCTCCAGCGTCTCCTCGTTACCGGCGATGGCTTGCACCGTCTTGTCAGCCAGCTGCTCCATCACGGAGAGAGGCTTCGTTGTGTATTGCTGCACGGGCTTCCAGTCGGCAATGCTGAAGTCCCTGCCTTTTTTCTTGGTCACTATGGCGCGCAGCGCATCGTTGCTGTAGTCCACCGTGTCGTCCTTGTAGGTGGCATTGACCCACAGGTCTCCGATGTCATATTCCTGCTCGCGTGTCGGCTGGGCCACGAACACCCTGCGCTTACCGTCAGCGGTGTCCTGGGCGCGGTTGGCGGCTTCCAGCGATTTCAGCACATCGCCATCGGTTATCTCTCGCCATTCGTAACCGTTTCCGTCGGCTGTCTGCTCGAAGGAGTAGGCACGTCCGCCGCCTGTCTTGGCATAGCTCTTGTTGTAATAGATATCGTGCAGGTGATCCTTTCGGGTAAACTCGTCCTGCCAGTCGGCTGAGGGTGCGGTATCCAATGTCGGGACGGCATCGCCAAACCAGATTACGATTTGCTTGTCGTTCTGCTCCTGTACGGCCTTTATCTGTGATTTCAATGATGAAAGGTACTCTTCCATGGTCAGCTCGTTGCCGTTATCATCAGTTACCATCCACCATGAGCCCTCGGTAGGGCTCATCTGTATCTTGGGCTTGGGAAGGGAGAAGGAGTCAATGCCCACGTACATCTGGTAGTAAGGACTTCCCGTACCCGCTGCCGACTGGATGATGGCGTGCTGGCGGTCGGGATTGGCCCTGTTGCCAAGGGTTGACACCTCGTCGCCCACCTGTGGCTCATCGCTGCCCGAGGCATAGTCGTCAGCATCGGTGTTGTCACAGATGTCCACGTAGTCGGTGCCCAGCCCGGACACGCGGCGGTGCCAGTAGTGGTTACTCAGCTTCCCCTCCTTGTTCACGAGGTTGAAAGTCTCGCAGTAGGCAAGGTCATCCACGGCCATCGTGTTGCTGACCATGCGTCCATCACCGTCCTTCTGCGTGAAGTAGCACCGCCACCCACCGTCCGTCCTCTCCACCTTGGAGATGGTGAAGCTGCCGGGAGAGTTGATGATTTTACCTTTGATATGCGAGGTCTTCATAATCTCCACCTCCTCGGCGGTTATCTTCTTGCGCACGTCGATGTAGTCGCCCTCGATATGCCAGTTGCCCTGGGCATCAGCGTAGATGCCCGCACCTGTCGAGCCTTTCACGAATGTACCCAGCATGAGCTTTGCCAGCTGCGCCACACCGTCGCCGTTCAGGTAATACCTGCCGTCCTTGCCGACAGCGATGCCTTCAAGGAAAGTTATCAGCTTCTGCGCAACATCCTCGCTGTTCTTGCTCAGGAACTCCTTGTGCGTCCTTCTGGCACTGTACAGGTTCGTGTCCGCCGGCTTCGTCGTGTCCCAGCTGCGGATAATATCCGGCACGTTGATGGAGCCGACCATCGTCCCCGTATAATTCCTCACGTCGGTGATGGCATCGTCAATCTTCGCCATCGCCCCCGTCGAGAGGGCATCGCTGATTTCGAGGTCCATCTGCCCCGGCAGGTTCACCTTCCGGCTTATCCGTGTGATACGGCTCTGCCGGTAGCCCGTCTCGGGGAAGTATTCCTTGCTCTCTAATCGTATGCGCCGGCCTATAAACAGTTCCGTCCCCGTGTCCTCCATCCACACATGGTCCGTCGGAGCCTTGTAGCGGCTCACGTCTAAGGCGTGCCTGCGGTTGTACTCGTCCACCGCGCTGCGCAGTTCCTTCTCCGCCAGCCCGTAGTACTCGTCCGGCATGCGGATGTTCCACAGGATGTATTTGTCGCCCGCCTTCGGCACCAGCGTGCCGCCCGGCAGCTGCGTGTCGTCATCGTAGGGCCATATCGTGATGATCTCAAACTCCTTCGTGTCGCTGTTGAAATTGACCTCAAAGTAATGGTCATTGTCCGTACCCAGCCCGGCAAGCTCGCTGCCCTCCTGGAACGACACGCGCTTTACCAGCCCGCCTATCTCGTAGTCGTTCGGGTCGAAGGGCAGGTCGTTGTCCCGGAAGTAGTATATCGTGAAGGGCTTGCCGTCCTTGTCCTTTACCTCTTCGTGGCGCACGCTGCCCACCACGCCCACGCGCCGCGGGTAGATGCCGGCAAAGGCACTCTGCTCGTAGTGGTGGATGATGCCGTACTTCTCCACGTTCACGTCCACATACCGCGCGCCGTCAGGAAGCATCAGCCGGCTGTGCCCGTATTTCTCAGGGTCGATGTTCCTCGTGCTGCCTATCGGGAACAGCCGCGTGTAGAACTTCGCCCCGTCGGCCGTGTCGCGGTCCAGCGAGGTCAGCCCCTTGTCGTAGCCCAGCGCCACCTCCTCGCCGTGTTCGCAGCGGCACAGGTTCAGCGTCTCGCCGTCAAACCACCATTCCGTGCCCACGGCCTCCGCCAGTTCCTTTAGTGCCTCGTGGCAGTACTTGCCGGTGTAGTCTATCACCACGTTCTCCGTACCCTCCACGGCACCCGCCTTGAAGTTCGTCGTGCCGTCCATGCCGTCGTTGATGTTCCGCACAATCAGCCGCACATGGTCCACCGGGCGCGCTGTCAGCGTGAACACCGCCTCGTTCCCGCCGTCCGTGTTGTTCAGCACGAGGAAACGCTTGATCAGGCTTTCTATGCCGTACAGCTGGAGACTGTATTCCCATTCTACGGTGCTCTTCTGGGCAGGGGCATATTTCGCCACCGCCCAATACCGCTCGCCGCCATAGTCCATGTAGTCGTTCACGTCGATGGGCACGAACTCGTACAGCGTGAACGAGAGTTTCAGGAGGTTGTCCCCCTGTATCTCCTTGTCCTGCGTGCTGCTCTCGTCAGGCGCTATCCGTGCCTTCACGTTGCCGTAACTGTCATATAGTGTCAGAAGCATTTTTTACTTGTATTTGAATGGTGTTTGAATGGTGATAAAACAGCGTTTATATAATCGGTTCTGGCTCGCGGAACCTTACCTTGTAGCGGCTGGCCTGCACACCCTCCGTCCACAGGTAGGTCAGCGACCGGTATGCGCTGCAGTCCAGGTAAAAGACCTTCAGCGTCAGCCCCAGTTCCGTGAAGGTCATCGTCAGCCAGCCGTCCTTGCCCGTCTTCAGGAAGCGGATAAAGGCCATGTAGTTGGCCAGCCACTGCTCCCGCGACCTCGCATACTGGGCGAAGTGCAGCGTGATGTCGCGCTCCGCGTTGGCGGGTACCAGCGCCCGGGAGTATTTCCTGCCGTCATGCTCCCGTATGTCCACGCCCACATGCTCCTTGGCCTTGCTCGGCGTGAGGATGGCGTTCAGGTTCTCCCTGCCGCCCTTCTTCTCCTCCGTCAGGAACACGCCGTACTCCTTCCAGATGTCCGTGCCGTTGATCAGCACCAGTCCGCCTAATATCTTGTCCATATCACTTCACTTTTATGCCGTCGCGTACTATTTTCCTAATCTCATCCTTGATGGCGCTCAGCGACGCCGCGCTGCTTCCCGTGTTGTCCTCTATCTTCTTCAGGTGCTGCTGCGCCGCATCCATCTTCCCGACCACGTCCTCCACACGGTCATCGATGCTTGCCCAGTGCATCTGTCCTGAAACAAAGAGCCCCTCCAGTTTCGTGCCTTGGTCCTGGCTCATCGCCATGAAGGCACCTGCCTTGCCGCTCTGTGTCGTACCGCCGGCCTTGTCGGTCTCCTTGATGATACCCTCCTGGCGCAGCTGGTCGATGTCGTTTCTTGCGCTGTTCACATAGCCCTCGTATTCGGCCTTCAAATCGTCCAGCCGTTTCCGGTACTCCGCGTCCGTCAGTTCTCCGTTCGTGCGCGCCTGGTTCAGTTTTGCCAAGTTCTCGTACCAGTCTTCCAGGTTCTTCTGGAACTTCGCACCCACGAGGTTGTTCACCGCCATCTTGTTCACCATCGCCTGCCAGTTCTCGGCTATCTCATCAAACACCTCCTCCGAGCCGTCCGCAAGGTCGTAGAGCGAGCCCAGGAAGTCATCGAACACGTTCGCCTTCGTTGTCGTGGTCAGGTTCTCATAGAGCGTGGCCGTTATCTCCTCCAGCTTGCCCGCCTGCTCGATGTAGGCATTCAGTTTCTCCGCCACACGGCCGCCGTAGCCGCCCTTGCCGGTGTCCTCGATCTGCTTCCACATATCGACATTGGAGCGCAGCATCTTCATCTCCTCGGGGCTCAGGTCCCACAGGTCGCCGGTCCACTGCCTGCCCATCTGGCGGCTCAGCCGCGCTATCTGCTCGTCGCTGTAACCACCCCAATAATAATTGAAACTGTGGTGCGACGAGTGGTAGCGGGCCTGCGCCTGCGCTATGCCCTTGTAGTTCTCGTTCGTCTCGCGCTGCAGCTTCTCCGCGTCGCTCGATATGCGTATCGCCGTCGCGCCCCGTGCCGACTTCATCTCGTCCGTCAGGTCCTCAATGGCCTGCTCCAGCAGTTCGTTCCGCTTGCTCAGTCGGTCGATGGCGGCAGCCACCTCCCTCTCGTTGCTGTTCGTGAACCAGTCGCTCGGCCCCTTGCTGCTCAGCGCGCCGAAGGAGAGGATGTTGCCCACGCGCCCCAGCACTGTGTCCAGCAGGCCGCCCACGCCGTTCACCACGATGCCCTCCAGCACCTTGAAGAGGTTCTCCGGAAGGTCGAAGATGGCGTCTATAAGGTTGCCGACGGCGTCCAGTATGCTCACCACCAGGTCATCAATCCACCTGAGCGAGATAAGTTCCGTGATGGAGTCCAGCACGCCCGTAACGAAACTCTTGATACCGTTCGCAAGATCCAGTATCAGTTTCGGTATCTGAGCCACGATGCCTATCACGCTGCCCATACCGCTCGACAGCACGCTCTGTAGCCCGCCCCCGATGCTGCCCAGAGCACTGCCCATCGTTCCCGACAGCGTCGTGCCTATTGTCTTCGCCATCCCTTCGCCCATCTGGGGCAGTATGGAGTCAAGTGTGCCCTTCAACTGGTCTATCTGCCCCACGCTCTGCTGCAGGCCGCCGAAGCCCTCCACGCCCTGCCAGCCCTTGGCATTACTGAGCGCCGTAGTCAGGCCGCTCGTGAAGTTCGCCACCTCGTCGGAGGTGCGGTTCAGCGCCGTGCCGAAGTCCTCCATGTTCTCGCGGGCCTGTGCTGTGGCTGCGCCAAGTTCCTCTGCCTTCTGCTCAAGTGCCTTGTACTCCTCTTCCGTGATGTCCCCGGAAGCCAGGCGCTTCTTGCCCTCGTCCCGTGCCTTCACGGCAGCCTCTTCAGCCTTTACAGCGCGGTCGTAGGCAGCCACGCTGTCCGTGAATTGCTTAATGGCTTCGTCCAGTTTCTGCCAGGTCGCGCTCTGGTCCGTGCCCACATACTTCCGCATCTCCTGTATCAGGTCAGACACCTTCTGCTGTGTCTCGGCGTCGGCCTTCCGGTAATCCTCCGTTTCCACGTATGCGCGGAGCTGCTCCATCATCGGCTCCATCATCTCCTTCGTCAGGTTGCCCACGCCGCTGAAGAGGGCGTTCCAGTCTATGCCCCGGCTGATCTCCTCGAACCGCAGGCTTGCCTCACGCTCCTGCTGCTCCTTCAGTATCTTTGCCTTCTGCCACTTCTTCGTCGCCTCGCTTACCTCGCTTGCGTCCACCTCCGCTATCTGCTGTGCCGTCTCCTTGGCAATGGCCAGTTTCTGCTGCTGGAACGAGCCGTAGGCCTTCAGATAGTCGCTCATGGCCTGTACCTCGTCCCTTTGCTGCTCCAGGCGTTTCTTAGCCTCTTCCTTGGCGATTTCAGCTTCGCCGTCTTTCTGTTTCTGTGCGGCGAGAGTGCGGCCTTTCACCAGCGCATCGCTCTGCTCCTGGGTAAGGTGTCCTTTCTGGGCATCGCGCCATTTCTTCTCCTGGGTGGCGAGTTCTTCCATCTCTTTTTGGTAGTTCTCCCTGATTTGTCGGCGCTTCTTCTCCGAGCCCTCCTTCAGCAGGTCTATCTCCTCCTGACGGTTCTTCTGCTGGAGGGCGAGCAGTTCAGAGGCAAGGCGTTCTTCTTCCCGTTTGGCGTCCTTAGGCTTCTTTTCTTTTGTCTTTTTGGGTTTGTCGGGGGCGGAATGTCCACCGATATTGTTGCTCTTACCGATGGAAGCAGCCTGTTTTTCCAGGTCGGCTGCCTGTTTGAGGAAGCCGTCGCGTTCAGCTTCCAGTTCTTTAGTCCTCTTATCGTAGGCTTCCTTGTTGTACCTCTCAATGGCGGCATAGCCATCGTAGGCACCGTGGGATTCAGCAGTCATCATATAATGACCCATACGGGCGAAGAACCCCATATCGCTGTCGGCATTGCCTGGTTTGGTGGCCTTGTGCTTGTTTACTTTTTCGTCCGCTTCCACGGCCTTGTTCACAAGTGCCTGTGCCTTTGCCTGAAGGAACAGCATCTGGATATACTGCTCGGCTTTCTGTGTCAGCACGTCGTACCACTGGGCCACGGTGTCGTAATAGCCAAAAGCCTCGCCGTACTTGCGGTTCATCTCCTCGCACTTCTTCTTTTCCTCTTCCTTAGAGCCGGTGAAGTTCTTCAGGCTCTCACGGGTGGTGTCTATCTCGAAGCGGGTCTTGATCATCTCCGCACGCCCCTGTGATTCTATCTCGACACGCTCCTGGGCTTTCCGTGCAGCCTCTTCCTGTGCGTCGGACAGCTTGTTCCACGCCACGATAAGGCCGGTAATGACAACGGACAGGCCGAGCGTCAGCGTGGCCATGAGTGCCGTAGCCGCCGCATTGGAGATACCCAGCGAGGTGGCGAGGCGGTAGTTGGCTGCCGTCAGCAGGTTCTTTACTTTCGTTACCGTAACCAGACGGAAGGCGCTGTCCTTGTTCAGGGCATTGAACACCTGCTGCAGTCCCATCGTGATGGCCATGACACTCTGCACACGCGCCTGCACCTTCATCAGGTTCTCATTCTCTGAGGCGAACAGGGACATTACGCCGGTAGCCGTGGTGAACGCTCCGGACAGGCCGTTTACACCCGATATGAAGCCCTGCAGGTTCGCATCGTCATTGGCGAGGATATTGGTCTGGGCACGCAAATCGCCGAGGGTGTCGGACAGTTGCGCGGCCTTCTGTGCCATTTGCCGGTACTCCTCGGTGTTCTGCTCGCCGTTCAGGCGCATGCGTGCCATGTCGTTCTGCAGTTCGCGCAACTGGCGCGACAGGCGTTTGTTGCTCTCCCTGTTGCGCTCCTGCTCCTCGGTCAGCGAGGCGAGGATGTTCTTGTCCTCCTGCAGGGCTTTCTTGGCGGCGTTCAGTTCCGCAAGCGCCGCACCTTGCGCGTTACCGGGTGCGGCCTGCTCGTAGGCCTTCTGCAAGGCACGCACGTCGGCCTCCACCTGCTTGACAACGGCTTTCTGCTCCCGTATCTTGTCGGTAAGGCTCTTATTCGCCGCTGCTGCCTGTTCTTCTGAAATGCTTATCTTGCGGTATTCCTGCTCCAGTTGGGCCACTCCTTGTTTGGCCTGCTGGTGTTCCTTCTCCAGTTGCTGCAGCGCGCCCGTTTCCTCTGCGAGGACTTTCTTGCAGGCACTTATCTCCGCCAGCAATTCCTGCTGACCGGCACCGGGTTTCATCGTCTGCAGTTTCCGCTGCATCCTGTCCAGGTCGGAGTTCACGCCGTCGATGACCTTCCGCTGCTCCTCGATCTTGGTGTTGATGATGAGGGAAGCACGACGGGCGGCACCCAGCAGCTGCTCGACACTCATCTTGCTTTTGTCGAGACCGGCGGTCAGGTTGTCGCGCATCAGGAATTCTATCTCTACTGGTTTCATTTGCTTACTCGGTGTTTGGTGCCTTGCGACTCGGTCGCAAGGTGTGTTATGCTTTCAGTTTGCTCTGGAAAAAGCCCACGATGTCCCCGGCTTCCTCCTCGGCGGTACGGTTGTCGTCCTCTTTCGTCTTGCTGCCCACATAGCGGGGCGCGTCGCTCAGCATCATGATGAGCGTCTGGTAGTTCACGCCGTTCAGGATATAGTCCACGCTCCAGCCTGTCGCGCTCGCTATCTGCCAGACAAATCCGAAGGGGCTATGGGAGCCTTCCCACCGGCTCTTTAACTCCCCTTCCTTCCGTGGCTCAGTCTCAGCTTCATCGGGTTCGTCATCTCGGCTGATCTGATAATAGGTATAAAAGACTGCGTGCCCATCAGCAGCACGAACTGCGAGAAGGCGGCCTTCTGGTACTCCCACTTCATCCTGTGCCTCACGAGCCACGACAGCAGCCACACCGGAAGCCACCAACGCTCCATAGTCAGGGCGATGATACGGCTCAGTGTCTTGCCGTGGCGGGCCAAGAACGCCATCTGCCCCTCATGGTCCATAGCCTCCAGTTCCTCCGCCGTCGTGTCCATCGACAGGTAGGCATGCGCAATCTTGATTTGCCGGGCAAGTGTCGGGCGCTTCATTGTCAGGCGCAGCCGCAAGGGCTGCTTCCTGAAGGGTATCCTCAAATCTTTGAGAGGGAGGGAAACACCCGCATCAAGCAAGGCTTCCGCTCCCTCCCGTTGGATTTTCCTGATTACTTGCTCGTCCATCAGCCTTCATCAAGAGTGTCGTTGATCTCATAGGGAGCGCCGCCGTCCTCAGGCTTGTTCACCTTCAGCTGGCACTCTATCTTCGACACCTCCGTCAGGGTCAGCTTGCCGCCGAGGTTGGCAAGAATGGTGCCGTTAGGAATGGTCATGGTCTGACCGCTCACGAAGTCGATTTCCCACTTGCCGTGCAGATCCACGAGTGAGGTCGGGGCCTTCCAGCCCGTCACCTTCTTGTTGCCTTCGTTGCCGGTCTCCACCAGCGTACCGCCCATGGCGTTCTTGAAGTTCTCGTAGTCAAGCTGGATGAGGTTGAAGGTCGGGGCAATCTGCCCGTTCTTCTGCATCAGTGTCAGAACCGGCGCATCTGGAACCTGCTCGGCTTCCACGTCCGTACTCTCCGGCTTCGTGCCGCCCCAGTCCCAGCTGCCCTTCTCGATGTAACCCATCAGGGTTGAGTTGAATTTCACGGCTGCGATGCCGTAGATGAATTTGTTCTTGCTCATTTCTTTTTCAGTTTTATGAATGTATATACTATTCCGATAACTCCCGCCAACAGCCCGGCCAGGAAGTATTTGAGTCGCATGAGGAAGCCGTTACCGGTACTTTCCTTCGCCTCCTCCTTGTGCTCAGCCTTGCTGTCGCTCGCAATTTTGAGTTGCCGCTTCAGTGTGCTGATGGTCTTGGCATATCTGGCGCATACCAGTTCCAGGCTGTCGCATCCGGCTTCAATCACTATCCGCTCCGGCTCCTGTGCCGTCGGTACTTTGTGGCTCACCTTCACGCTCGCCTGGCCCTGCCTCGCCGTGTAGCCCGCCCCGGGAGGTAGCAGGCGAAGGCTGTCCAGGTTCAGCGTCAGGCTTACCGCCGACATCGGCACTTTCACGGGTGTCAGGCTCGTTTCGGTGATGCTCACCGCCTCGCTGTCCCTTGCCTCGAGAGTGCTTTGCACGGCCCGGCTTTCCGTCGTCAGCCTCTTCGTCGAGCGACAGCTCGCCGCTGACAGGGCAATTAGCGCGATGAGGACAAACCTGGATAGCCTCGATAGCGCGGGAGAGACGGTTGAGCGCACGCCGCGTGCGGCTGTTCTCGGCTCCCAGGGCCTCAATCTGTTCTTTTGTCTCTTCATATTTCTTCTGTGTTTCAACCAGCAGCGTCGAGATGTCCTCGTACATCGTCTTGTAGGTGTCGTGCACCTCCTTGGCGGTCTTGGCCTCCCGCGCCTTGCGGTTCGCAATCCACGCAATGGCGGCACCGATACCGCCAGACGGGATTGCCCATTGCAGAATCTGTAATATCGTGTCTGCCATTGCTTGTAAATTGTGAATTGTAAATTATGAATTATGAACTCCTATCTCGCGCAGCCACTGCTTGACGTCGAAGCTCGGACAGGCCTTGCCGGGGTTCAGGTCGTGGTGTCCCACGATTCGTATCTGGGGGAAACGCTCGTGGAAGTCGCGCACATAGCGTTTCAGGGCTTCCTTCTGCACCGCCGTCCGCGTGTCCTTGGGCTTCATGTCTTTGTCGCAGCCGCCCACATACACGATGTGCCGGCTCACGCTGTTGTAGCCTGCTGCGCCGTTGGTAACCTCCCACGGATCCACCTGCGCGTCCTCGTTGTTGTCCACCAGACGCTCCACGCTGCCGTTAAGGTGGAATAGGTCCGTGTAGCCCACCTGCTTCCAGCCACGCCCACCCTTGCTTACCGGGTCGGTGTGCCAGTGGCGTATCTCCTTGGAGCTTACCTCACGGCCTTCAGGCGTGGCGGTGCAGTGGATTACAAGATACTTCATCGGCTTACTCATCGCCTTCCGTGTTGGTGGATACCTCTGGCTCTGTTTCGGGTTCCGGAGTCTGCTTCACCTCCTCCTGTTTCTCTCCGAGGATATAGGCAGGTTCTGTCTTGCCCTTGAATTCCTTGCACAGCCCGCGCTCAATGAGCGACTTGGCACGTTCCTTGTCCTTCACTTCCAGAATGGTCTCCGACTCATACACCGTAACATGGTCGTCACGGTCACGAAATATGCTTGTTACTTTCAGTTTCATTTGTATTGCTTTTTGGGTTATACTTATCCTTCAGGAATGCTTGGATCCTTGTAACCGCTCATCATCACGGCACCGGCATCTGCCTTCTTCGGCATGCAGATGAAGTAGTGGCGGAAGTTGATCTTGTTTCTCTGATACTCGGGGTCGGTGGCAGCCTCGCTGTAGTACATCTTCGTTGAGCCCGTGGCCTTGAACACGCGCTGGGTGTAGAAGGCGAAGGAACACTGGAACTCACCTGCCTCCGCTGTCGCGCCGACATCCTTCTTCACGCCGGCTGTGGTGTACAGCGGGTTATTTCCGAACTCATAGATGTCAAAGCCATACAGTCTGCCCACCGTTCCGTCGTTGCGGTTGATGTTGTACTGCTCCTTGAACACCTGGGAAACCTCCAACAGGTCGTTGGCATGATCACTGCAAAGCACCAGGCGACGGCCTTGGGCGGGCACTTTCAATTTATCAAGCGCACGCTTCAAATTCAACAGGTCATTTGCCGTCATCTTCAGGCGACCCGTTACGGGGTCTTTCTCGCCGGTGGTCTTCAGCACGGGCGTGGTGGCGGTGTTCTTCTGTGCGCAAAGGGCATGGGCAGCCTTGGCAAACTTCGAGTCGTTTATAGAATTACCGTGGCTCTCCTTCACGCGGGCCATCTTGTCGTAACTCAATGCGTAGAGTTCGTCATCGGTAATAGGAGTTACCTTCGTCTGGAACTTGTCCAGCTTGATGGCGATGTCCTTGTCATCCAGTGCCTGGAGGGGAATAGGATAGGTCGTGTTGTTGATCAATACGTCAGGGTCCACGCCAACCTCCACAAGGTGGATGACATCGTTGTTCACGATACTCGAACTGTCGGGGATACCGTCGAGGAAGGTAGCCTCCAGTCCACGGCGAAGGTGTTTCACCAGCTCGCCCGTCCATATCTCGGTATAAACACCCGCGCGGAGACTTCCGACAGGGGCGGCCTGCCCGATGACGGCAGCAAGCACATTCATGCCGACGGCACCCGTCATGGGCGACAGGCCGGCAACGGCGGCAAGGGTGCCGCCCATGAGGCAGTTAAAAAGGACTGCCGCAAACATTGCAATCAATCTTGTCATTGCTTTTTTCGTTTTGTTGTTATTACAGGGTTGGTTAAATCTCACAGTCGAAGCCGTACTCGGCCTTGTACAGTCTGCAGTACTGCGCACGGTCGTTCTTGCGCATTTCCTCTAGTTTGTCGGCCGGGACGTCGCTCAACTTGGCATACTCCGCGGTATTGCCGGCAGGCGCACCACCGTGTATGAGCTCGCTTGCCTTCACTACGGGAGCCATCGCATCAAGGGTGGCCTTCAGTTCTTCGGCACCGATCTTCTTGCCAAGGTCCACAAATTGCTGCTTCTTGGCAAGCAGGATTTTCTTCTCGTCCACGGCAGCGTCCACCATCGCCTCGATGCGGGCGGCAAGCAGCGCATCCTTCTCCTTCTTCAGGTCATCGACCTCTTTTCCTTTCGCCAGCAACTGGCCGATGGCGGCGTGGATGGCCGCTTCGTCGGCATCAGCCGGCAAGCCCAGCATGAGGGCTAACTTCTCTTGATCCATTGTCTTTTGCTTTTTGGATTTGTTATTACTATGCAGTGGCGGCAACACATCTGCCGCATCTTTGCCCAATGTCAGTCGCACGCCGTCCTTGTGCAACGCGATGGCGTCATCATTCGCTCCGATGTCCACCAGTGACACCTCGAACAACTTGCTCTTTGTAATGGTCGGGGCGGTCTGTCCCTGTACCAGGAACTTCTGCTCCTCGCTGGTCTCCAGAATGTCTATGCCGACGCTCACCATCTTCAGGGAGCCGAACTCCCACTGCTTCTTGCAGCGCTTGCTCAGTTCCGTGGCCTCGTCGAACACCAGTTCACCGGTGACCTCACCTTCTTCCACCTTCAGGTCCTTCACCACGCCGATGACCTGACCGCGCTCGTGCATGTACAGCAGCACGGGGTTGCGGTTGTACTGCTCGACGTTCATTCCCGCCGTCAGCACGCGTGTACCGTAGCTGTTCAGGCTCTCATTGCTGATTCTCACTCGATTTGTCTTGCTCATATCATCGCTTTTTTGATGCAAAGATGCGGTGTTTTCATCGCCCGTCAAAAAAAGTGTGAAACGGTTGCACACTTCTATGCAAGCAATGCACACTTCTTTTCCGGATTGGCTGAAAAACAGCATCTTTGCACTGTTTTTTAATCCATTTCATTTTATGACAAAGGCAGAGATAGAACAAAAAAAGAACATCGGCAGGTCGCTTTACCTCTCCGGGATGGAGCAGACGGAGATTGCTGACCAGTTAGGAGTGTCGCGCGTCACCGTCTCCAAATGGTGCGCTTCGGAAGGTTGGAAGGAGGCACGTGCGGCCAAGAACATCACGCGCCCGGAACTCGTAAACAAACTGCTCCTCGCCATAGACAACCTCATCGGGCAGGTAAACGCGTCAGGAGACCCGGAAGCCATCGGTTCCCTGGCAGACAAGCTCTCCAAACTTTCGGCTACCATAGAGAAACTCGACAAGAAGGCAAACGTCATCGACGCTATCGAGGTTTTCATGGCATTCAACCGTTGGATTCAGGACCAGGCTTCATACGACCCGGAGATTACGCCGGAGCTCATCAAGGCTATCAATAAGTACCAGAACAAGTTCCTCATGGAGCGCATGCAGCACCCATCGGAACTATAAAGCACATATTCTATGGCAACAATCACAGAACTCAAGCAGATACAGGAGGAGTGGAGGGAGCATTGCCGGCAGATACAGTCCATTACCGACACCAGGAGCCTTGTCCGGGAAACCGCAACGCAGAAGGAGCAGCGCATACGCCGCCTGCAGAAGGACTATGCCGCTTTCTGCGAGTATTATTTTCCGCACTTTCTGCAACTCCGCGACAAGGTGACGGGAGAGGTCATCCGCACCATCCACAATGCGCCGTTCCACAACGCGGCGGCGCGCAAGGTACACGACACACCCAATCTCAAGGCGGTGTTCAAGTGGCCGCGCGGTCATGCCAAGTCCACACATTTCGACATCTTCATGCCGCTCTGGCTCATGTTCCAGCCAAAGCGGCTCATCAATTTCATGGTGCTGGTGGGTAAATCCGAGGATAGTGCCGATCGTCTGCTCGGAGATATTCAGGCTGAACTGCAATATAACAAGCGTATCATCGCAGACTTCGGCAAGCAGATGTCTATGGGTAACTGGACCGAGGGCGAGTTCACCACAAAGGAGGGTGTATATTTCCTGGCGTGCGGACGCGGACAGTCGCCGCGTGGTCTCCGCAAGCGTGAGGCGCGTCCGGACTATATCGTCATCGACGACCTCGACGACGACGAACTCTGCCGCAACGAGCGCCGTGTCCGTGAGCTCACCGACTGGGTCAAGGAGGCGCTCTTCGGTGCGCTTGACGTGGGGCGCGGTCGTTTCCTTATGGTCGGCAACCTTATCTCCAAGACTTCCGTGCTGGCGAACATCTGCGCCACCAAGGGTGTACATGTGTCCGAGATAAAGGCCGTCGATAACGAGGGCAATCCCGTATGGAAGGAGAAATGGACCAAGGAGGAGGCACGGGAGTATGCCGACTTCGTGGGGTACCGCGCCTGGAACAAGGAGATGATGCACAACCCCATCGTCGAGGGCACGGTATTCCGGCAGGAATGGATATGCTGGGCAAAGCGTCCGGCATGGAAGGACTTTACCGAATTCGTCCTCTACATCGACCCCTCGTGGAAAAGCAAGAAGACCAATGACACCAAGGCTGCCAAGCTGTGGGGAAAGCACAAGACCAACCTCTGGCATCTCAGAGCGTTCGTCCGCAAGGCCTCCGTCGCCGAGATGGTGCGCTGGTGCTACGACCTCTACGAATGGAGCCAGGAAGTCG
Organism: Prevotellaceae bacterium KH2P17; assembly: GCA_900199655.1. Taxonomy (GTDB): domain Bacteria; phylum Bacteroidota; class Bacteroidia; order Bacteroidales; family Bacteroidaceae; genus Prevotella. The sequence continues at coordinate 108,899 of FZRE01000012.1, read as the reverse complement.
GCATCGCCATCCGCTTTGTCATGGAGGCGAACTTCATGCAGGACATCATCCTCGACGATTTCACCATAGAGGGCAACATCCGGGGATACCAGCTTCCCATCACGGGCGACACACGCAAGAAGCCGGACAAGTTCCAGCGCGTTGAGGCCATCAGCCCGTTATGGGAACGGGGCTTCGTCTTCTACGACCAGACGCAGAAGGAAGATCCGGACATGCTGGCCGGGGTAGCGCAGACGCTCGCCTTTGAGAAAGGCATGTCCGGCAATGACGACGCGCCCGATGCCGACGAGGGAGCCATCTATATTCTCCAGAAGAATACAAGACAGCAGATTTACAAACCGAGGTTCGGGCACCGTCCGACTTCTAAAAACTTATGGTGATATGTTCAAACTCATTAAAGACATCGTTTTTGCCGTCCGCTTCAAGCGTGCGGTCAGAAAGGCGGATTATTTCCACCACATCACGCACCGCAAGTACATGGTCATCGTGGTCAAGGGTAAACTTGAGGTGCTCTCCAAACAGGAACTCAAGAAGTTCGTATCAAACGGGATATTCCTCAAAGGGACAACCATCGGGGATATTGAAGCCAAGGCTTTGTATATAACAATGTAAAACGTGGCTTATGTTTATCACAGACGAAGATTACAAAGTTGTCATCGGCGACCAGGCACTCAAGGTGGTGTCACAGGTCAGTACCGATAACAGGGAGAATGCGGAGGCGGAGGCCATCGAGGAAATGGCCGGCTACCTCCGCCCGAAATACGACACGGAGGCCATATTCTCTGCCACCGGAAGTCGGCGCAACAGGCTCGCCGTCATGTATGCCTGCGACATCGCCCTCTACCACATGGCTGCCTCCACACCTCAGAAAATGGGTATGGAGATACGCAAGGAACGCTACGAGAGGGCGGTCAAGTGGCTGGAGGGGGTACAGGCAGGAAGGATTGTGCCCGACCTGCCGCTGGCCACAGACGAGCAGGGAAACCCTGTCGGAATACCTTTGGTATATGGCAGTCAGAAGAAGATAAGGCATAACTGGTAACTATCATGGGAAAGAACAGAAAACAGGCAGCAAGACCGGCGACTGTGCAGACGCCCTACGGCACACTGCACCTTGCCAAGAAAGATATTGGCCGCTTCAAGAAAACGGTCGTGGAGCTCCAGCGCACCACGGATGCGCTCATACGAAAGGATCTGGGCGACTGGCGTCAGGCATGGCAGCGGGCCATCAATGTGGATAACCCCAACCGGCAGCCTCTCTATGACATCTACCGCGACGTGGACATTGACCTACACCTCTCCGGATGTATCCAGCAGCGTGAGGGCTTCGTCATGGCACGTTCCTTCAAACTCACGGGTGAGAATGGGGAGGAGGACGAGGAGGCTGTGAACTATTTCAACACGGCATGGTTCAAGCAGCTCATGAAATACAGCCTCGATGCCAACTATTGGGGACACTCGCTCATTGAACTGGGGAACATCACCACCGACATCAACGGGCGCATGACCTACGACGGTGTCAAACTGATACCCCGCAAGCATGTCATACCTGAATACGGCAGGATCATCACTGACCTCGGGCAGGACTGGAAGGACGGTCTCGACTACCGTAAGCCGCCACTCGCCGACTGGTACATCGAGGTGGGGCTGCCGGACAGTCTCGGCCTTTATCTCAAGGCGGCCACGCAGACCATATCGAAGAAGAACGCGCTGGCCTTCTGGGACACCTTTGCCGAGATATTCGGAATGCCTATGCGCATCGCACGTACCACCACGCGCGACGACAAGGAACTCGCCAAGATGGAGAAGATGATGTCGGAGATGGGCACTGAGGGCTGGGGCATATTCCAGGAGGGTACGAATATTGAAGTGGTGGAGTCCAGCAAGGGCGATGCCTTCAATGTCTATGACCGGCGCATTGACAGGGCCAATTCCGAACTCTCCAAACTCATCATCGGTCAGACGATGACCATTGAGGACGGTTCCTCGCTCTCGCAGTCCGAGACGCACCTGGAGGTGTTCCAGAACATCATCGAGGCAGACTGTGACACTATCAGGGATATGGTGAACAACCAGCTCCTGCCCATCATGATTCGTCATGGCTTCCCGCTCGCAGGAATACACTTCGACTGGGACTACAGCGTGGACTACACGCCGGAACAGCAGGTGGCCTACGAGCAGCTCGTACTGAACAACTACGAGGTGGACCCTGCCTATTTCGAGGAAAAATACAACATGCCCGTGGGCGAGCGTAGGCAGCAGGTGCCCGTTCTCGCCCCCACAGGTTCCGACGGTGGCGATGAAGACCCCAAGGACAATAAAACGCCCAAGCCTGATAAAAAGAAGCGACAGGAGCAAAGCAAACGCCCTTTTTTCGACTGAGCCCCTCCGACTACGAGGGGCTGCACCAGCGTTATGCACGTCTGCTGGGCAGCAGCCGACTGCAAGCCACTTTCAGCCGTGAGGAGGAAATAAGGAAAGAACTCTCCACGCTCTTTGAGGGAATGATGAAGACGCTCCACAAGGTGGAGGGAGCGCAGTTCCGCATCGAGATACTGGAAGCGCCCAGGATACGGAAGTTCATAGAGGCACATGCCGCGGCGCTGGATACATCTTTCAAGAAGGTGGAGATGTCCGATGCCATGCGCCGTCGCCTGGAACGCTCCAACTATATCTTCTCCGGCATGAAGACCTTCCACGAACTCAACGAGGCGTTCCCGTCGCTCCTTGATGAGAACGGCAATCGAAAGCCGTTCAAACAGTTCTTGAATGACGTTCAAAGGATAGACAAGACCTACAACGCCAATTACCTGCGTGCCGAGTACAACTTCGTGCAGGCCTCGGCGCAGATGGCGGCCAAGTGGGAAGGCTTCATGCGCGACGGCGACCGATACAACCTGCAGTACCGCACGGCCGGCGACAAGAAGGTAAGGCCGGAACATGCCGCCCTCGACAGGGTGACGCTACCCATCACCGACCCGTTCTGGGAGGAGTATTACCCGCCCAACGGCTGGAACTGCCGCTGTACCGTCGTACAGGTGCTCAAGTCCAAGTATCCTGCTACGTCGCACGACGAGGCTATGGCACTGGGAGAGGAGGCAACGGGCAAGGACACTAAGGGAATCTTCCATTTCAATGCTGGGCTGGAGCAAAAGGCCGTGCCCGACTACAACCCCTATACCATCAGACGGTGCAACGACTGCGACCTGGCCAAAGGAAAGACAAACCTCGTGTTTATCCCCGACAATGAACTTTGCGCGGTGTGTCGGCTAATTCGTCAGCAACAGGCCGAGAGAACAAACCAAAGGCTCACACCGCAGGAGTTCAGGGAAGCCACAGGCATTGCCAACCGATGGGCTGATGAGCATCTGACGCCAACAGTGATAAATGGCACCCCGGCCAAACGCACGCTGGTGATGACGGCAGACGAGCATGAGATAAAAGTGGGAAAGAAATTCTTTTCAGAAACTGCCGCCAAGAACAAAAGGAATCCCGACTTGGTGCATGTCTTGAAAAGCGCTACGGAATTTGAACAGTGGCTTCCTTTCGCAGAAAGGGTAAGGGTTGAGGATGGTATTGACCACGACTATCAATTCAGCGTTTACACCGTGGAATATCAAGGTCAGACCATCGAGTTCAAGTGTAAACTGACTTCCGGCGAAATCCTCTATACCATGAGGTTTATATAATAAAAAAACGATGCTGTAAATTCCGAAGCCTGCACGTTGAAAACGCCGACATGTGAAATTCCGCATCGTTCTTTCCGCAAATATACGAAAAAATCCGTTACTTCCAAACAAAAGTAGCGGATTTTTTGTCTTTTCGCTCGATTTTCACCATTTACAGGCTTCTGATGGCCACGCACTGGTACATCTCGATGTTTTCGATGATTTCCTCGTGGTTGTGGTTCGTCTGGCTGCCTACAAGGTCAAGTTCCATGAAGGTCTCTCCCTCGGCACAGGCCAATTCCCTGTGAATGGTGTCCAGCAGGTCGAACACACGCAGCCCGTCCTCGCGCAACTCGCTGCCCAGTGAGGTACTGCCCTGCCAGTCGGTCACCACATGCAGGTTCACCTGTGCCTCGGCACGGTATTCCACGCCCGGCTGTATGGCGTTCCAGCGGATGGGCACGAACTCCACGAACACCGCGGGACGCTCCCAGTTCTCCTCCTGCTCGATGAACTCCACGTTGTGGTTCCACAGGTCTATATGTTTCACCAGGCGCTGCGCACCCTCAGGCACGGGCTCGCCCTCGTCCACATACACATGCTGTCCATCCGCCGTTTCATACAGGCGCGACAGGCGCTCACAAATAAGTCCGTACAGTTCCTTTCTCATTTCTCGTTAATCTCAAATTCTAAGTTTATATATTCAGTGATGTTTCTCTCGATGATCTCACGCACGGATTTCTCCACCTCCGGGCTCGTGCCCAGGAAACGGCGGCGGGGTATTCTGATGGTCGTGCCGGCTTTCTTCAGCGCCATGAACTTCCAGAACTCCGACTGCTCGGCTATCACCGCGTTCTGCTTGGTCTTCCGCGTCGTCCCGTCCTTCTTGCGGCTGAATGCTCCTATGGCTTCATAGTACTTCGCCCAGAAGAAACGCTTCATCTTCTTCGTTACCACGATTTCGCAGCCTTCGTTGTGGTACCGGGCATCAGGCTCGGTGGTATAGAAGGTGATGCTGTTCTCTGTTGTCCGGCTCATGATGCTTTTGCGCAGGCGCTCGTTCCTGCCGGCAAGCAGTTTATAGTCCGAGTTTATCGGGCCTTTACGCCGCTCCCACGCCTCGCTGAAAAACGCCTCGCGCTCGAAATTCTGGTCGAACTCGTCCGACATCTCCACACGGATGTCGTTAAGGATGTTTCCTAAAATACGTCGGGTCTCGGGTCTCATCTTCGGGAAATAACAGTTCGGGGAACAAAAAACCTTCTGCTGAAAGCTCCGACAGGTCCTCCACATGGGAGGTTGTCGATGCCTTCAGCAGATTGTAGAAGGTGCGCTCGCTGATGCCGTACTTCGGATAGACATACCGTTTCCATATCTCGCGGTTCGTCAGGCCCGTCTTGATGTAGGTATCGTATATCTGGTTGATGTCGGCAACACGCTTCGCATAGCTCTTTCCTTTCCTCTTGCTCACCTTGCTGGTCAGGTTTATGGGGTTATCGTTTCTCTTTATAAGGACGGATGTCGAGGGTCATCGTGCAGCTCACCATCACCCTGCCGCTGCCCTCGCACTGCGGACAGGGAATGACCGTGGCTCCGTACACGTTCCGCATCAGCCCCGTGCCGTGGCATTCACGGCACAGGGCTACCTTCGGCGATTTGGTCACTTCCTTTTTCATGTTGTCTCCTCCTTCTTCGGTTCTACATAGAAAGCCTCGTCCTGCACCACCTGGATGCCACATACAGCCATCGCCTCCGTCATGCTCACCTCGCGCATGTCGCCGTTGGGAGTGTCGTACACGGCCACTTCTTTCAGGTCACGGTCTGCCAATAGCCTGTCCTTAGCTATCTCCTCAGTCTGGCGAATGTAGGTCATCGGGAGGAACCGCTTCGCCAGTTCCAGCGCGCTTGCCCAGGTAAAGCCTTTCAGCGTCTTCAGCTTCGGCGTGCCCGTGCGGAACCCGATGGTGCCGTGTGCCATGTCCAAGCTCTTCTTCTTCGCAAACAGTTCTGCCTGGTTCTCCGTGGCAAAAGCCTGTAGCGTGTCAAAGGCCTGGTCTCTGTCACCCGTCAGCGTCGCTATCCGGTCGGCATACTTCTCGCGGATCTTCGCACACTGCAGCTCTATGTCCGCATTGATTTTCTGCAGCTGGGCGTCGTTCTTGGCGTAGGTGGCAAACGCCTCGTCGGCCTGCTCACGGCTCACGCCCGTAATAATCACTTTCTTCTTTCTTGTTGCCATTTTGCTAATTCTCTTTTATGTTATACATTGGAAATACAATAAAAGCTCCCTTTCCTTGGCTGGTTTCCCTCCCCTCGGAACCGAAGGTCGCTGTTCGCGAAGCGAGGGAAAGCAATGGGTTGGGGGAGGCAGGATTGGAGGAGGTTTTCTTATTCAGTCCTCCGTGCCGCTCTATTGCTCGCAGCTTCCGCTGCAACGCATCAAGCTCCTCTATGCTCAATCTGGCGAAGGGCTTGCCGCCCACCCGTGGGTTCTGGCAGAAGTTGTCTACCGTGGGCCAGTCCGTGGTGTTCACGCCCAGACGCTGCATCAGCTTCAGGCACAGGCTGCGCTTCTTCCTTATCTCTTCCCTCCACGCAGCCTTTCGCTCGTCGTAACCCGCCACACGTTCCATCTGGTCGCACATTATGCGGTACTCACGTTCGGTGGTCTCGTGCAGGTGTACTGTCCGCCCATTCGTGAACTGCTCCACCAGCGTCTCCTTATCTGCACCCGGCAGGCGCTTCAAGAGACAGTAGAAACGCGCGTAGTTCCGTTCCGCTCCCATAGCTTCTCCTCCTTCCAGTCTTTATAGTTCCGCCGGGCATGGGCTACCGCTTCGGGCAAAGTGCCCTTAAGGTCGCTCACACCGAACAAGGGGATGCCGTTCACACAGGCAAACAGCTCACCGCCATATTCCATTACCTGCACGGCTACCCGTGCCTCTGCGTCCAGCTCTGCCTGGCGCCGGTCCTCAATGCGTGCCGCACGCTCCTCGTGCCACACCTGCAACCGCTTCTTCAACTCCTCAAAAAAATTACTCATACGCTTTTCTTATTTTTATATGTAAATTGTCGTGCAAATGAGCGCAATCAAGCTCGCTTGTTTTGCCGAATGCAGCCGATAATCAATCCGTGATTGAATACGTTTGTACCACTTTCTTGTTACGTTTAATCTGCAGCACCGTCTTCCCTTCATCCGTGACGACGGCTGTTTCTATCTCACTCATCACGGTGATGTCTCGCCGGTTGTAGAACTCCATGATATTCGCGTTCACCAAGTCCTTCAGCCACTGCCAGTCTTCCGGCGTGTCCTCCATGCCGCGGATGCTGTATGCCTGGCTAATCTCCAGCTGCAGCCGCAGCAGCCATTCCGGTTTGTCATTAGGTATCATCGACCTGTATCTCAGTTTTCCCATGTTTCTTGCTTATTTTAAATTGATAATTATGATTAGTATAATTGCAAATTGTCCCGCCAGGCACCCCCCTCCTTCGGAGGGGTTGGGGGAGGTTGCATTTTTTCCGTTGTTAATCCTCGGCGATATCCATGTCCCTCAAAAAGATTTTGAGAACAACCAGTAAAAGAATGATGAAAGGCAGCGCTACAACAGTCCGTATGGCCAGCAAAAAGTCCCGGAGTATCCTCATTGCCCACCTCCTTCGGAAAAAGTTCCCGCCAGGCACCCCCCTCCTTCGGGGGGGTCGGGGGAGGTCGCTGCTTTCCACTCAACTGTTATCACCGCATCGAGCCTGCCGCTGCCCTTGCACATCGGGCATGGAGTCTTTTCATTCTCACCGTATTCGTCCAGCCCCCAGAAAAATCCGTTGCCATGACAATAGCCACATGTATGCCCTTCGCTCACCAGCCGTTCAAGGGTAGCTTTCATTCTTGGTGGGGTGAGCACCACCATTCGGTCAACTTTGCTCATTTCCTTATTCTATTTCTAATTGTACATGAAAATCAAACTCCCGGCACAGGCGTTTCACCTGCCTGATTTTAAAAGGTTCTCCGTCAAACACGAAGTATATCGTCCGTTCACGTGTATGGACCCTCACACCCTTCTTCCGTAACCTGTACAGTAGGTTGTCCCGCTTGCTTGCCATGTCATACTTTGTTTGATGTTCTTAAAATACCTTCTTCCCAAACCACAAAGCTGTTGCCCGCATCGGGATTGAAGCGTCCCTGGCAGTATGCCATGAACCCCACGACCCTCACCTTCACGCCTGCCTTGTAGCGAAGTCTGAGCGCAGGCTTGCCCAGTGGCTGTCCCTTGGCTTCCATGCTGATAAAAATGAAACTCTTCCGTGGAAAGGACTCTATCAGCTTCTTCGTCTCCGGCCATTCCCAGCCGCTCTCCTGGTAGCTGTCCACGATGATGAACTTTGCCGAATGCCGCTTCTTCAGCCTTGCCGTCAGGTCTTCTATCGTGTCCTCCGTCACCACGCGAAACCAGCCCTGGCACTTCTCCATCTCGAAGAGTTTTACTCTTTCCTGGAAACTTTGGCTCACGCCCTCCTCATAACTTAGGTAGAGCACTTGCCCGTAATGGGTCAACTCGCGCGCCAGTTGCATCACGAAACTGCTCTTGCCGGCTGCGCTCGCGCCGCTGATGAACCAGGTGGAGTTCTCCTCAGGCAGGCCGAAGCATTCCGCCCAGCGACCACCCCATGGCAGCGTCTTGTAGGTCTTCGCCGCTATTTCCTTCGGGCTGTATGCGCGCTTTGCCATAACTACTTTTTCAAAACCTCTATTAAGTAATCGGCAGCCACACGAGATACCCACGCCGCACTTCGAAATACATCTCCTGCAGTATTATCACCCTCTAATTTTACCTGTTGGCAGGTTTGGATATAAAGGTCTTTCGCTATCTCATACCGGCGCTGCTCCCAGTCTATCTCATTAGCTTTGGCCATTTCCTTACGCATGCCGATAACGGCTTCCATAGCCTCCATTTCTATTTTTGTCATCACATCAAGCTCCTTTCTTCAGTTTCTCAATTTCCGTATATACACGTCGCAGTCCGCCGCCACTCTTGCGCACGATCTGGCCGATGTCCATCCCCTCGGGGGCATTCACCGTCGCCACCACACGGGCCTGCTCCAGTAGGAATGCCTTGCGGTCTTCTGCCTGGTCGGGTGTCACCTTGCTGTACTTGCCGCCGTAGCGCGAGAATATCTCGGCATAGCCCACCTTCTGGCACTCCACCATGCGGTCTATCTTGGCGCGCAGGCCGTCAGCCCCCATCATGTACCACCCGCAGCACATCTCCGTGGCGTTCCACAGGGCCTTCAGTTCCAGGAAGGCCTCGTACTGCAGGTCGCCGGCCTCGTCGAGCACCACCAGCGGGCGTTCCATCGAGCGCAGGTAATACACCAGGTCTTCGTAGGTGTCCTGGTACTTGCCCGCAGCGTCCACGCCGAACTCCCTGGCTATCTTCCTCACCAGCGCACGCTTCGTTTTCACCTGCGAGCAGTCCACATACACGGCGTTCCTGTGCTCATGCACATACCAGCGTGCCGTGTAGGTCTTGCCGATGTTCGGCAGGTCGCACAGTATCACACTAAGGCTGCGCTCCTGGCATGCCTCCAGCTGAATGCTGATGTACTTGAAGGTCTCGGTCTGTGCGCCTTTCCACTCAATCGTCTCGCGCAGGTTCACGTCCAGCCGCCGGGCGATGCTAACCCAGTTGGCGTCGCTCAGCGTCTTCTCCGTCTGGCCTTTCTTTAGGCCGTTATACACGCTGGCCGATATGCCCAGCGCAGACGCGTGCTTCGCGTCGCTCGGATAGTTCCTGCGGTTGGCGGCTATCGCCTCCAGTATCCGCTGTTTTTGAGTCTCACTAATCATATTCTAATGGCGTTTAATCGTTATTCTTACATATCTGCCAAAGCGTGGCTTGACGCACTGATCCGTGGCAGCGTCGGGGCTTTTGTCTCTTGTGGGGTAACGGCCAGCTCTTTCGGTTCTTCCAGCACTGGTGCCTTCGTGGTCTTCATCACGCCCACCTTGCTGATGGCACGCTCTTTCAGATACTTGTTGAAGTGGCTCACCTTCTTCTGCTGCTTTTCGAACTTCTCCCTGTCCTCGGCTGTCTGCTCGGCCATCACACGGTTGTAGGTCTCCACCTTCTCCACCGTGTCGATGTATCGGTCATCCTGGTAGAGGTATACATCCTGGGGCTGGCCCTCCTCGTTGGGCAGGTAGCACGCCGTTACCTTGTAGTTGTTCGGGGCAAGGCGCTCCAGCACCTCCGGGCCACTCAGCCACCAGTCGCCATAGTTCACGCGCACCGTCGAGTTCCTGCGCACGCTCGTCTCCACGCTCACGCCTATCCAGCGTGCCAGCATGCGGCGGTCAAGTGGCCACAGGTCGGGGTTCACGTTCTCCACGAGCACCTCCCAGCGGGTCTTGCCGGGCCACTTCTTCTGGTCGCTGTGTAGCGAGTGGTTCCATTCCCAGTTGTCCTGCCGGTCATCGGCCACCAGCTCGTCCCAGCTGTAATACTTCTTCTCCTCATAAAGCTCGTTGCTCGCGTCGCTCACCTTCTTCTGCTCAACCCTGCGCTTTCCCTTGCCCCACGGACGCCCGATGCCGGCATGGTTCTTGTGGATGATGCTGGTCTTCTTCGCGCCGTTATAGTGTTCCGCACGCTTCTCCTGGGAGTTCTGCGGGGCGCAGAAGCGAACGAACTCGAATACCACGCCCGGGCTCAGATAGGTGTCGCGCCACTGCGACATCAGGTGGTTCTCCACCTCAATGCCTTTCGGCGTGCCCCAGCCGTTGGCGGCAAGGAGCCGGAACATGTCCCTGAAGCACTCTACCACCAGCGGGGTGTCCTTTTCCCTGGCATAGCTCGCCCCAAGCACGCACTCGCTCACATCATCGTAGGCATAGTAGGCATGTACCCACTTCTTCGTGTCCTTCAGCTTACGACTCAGGTCCACGTCGTCCATCGTAATCTGGCTCAGTGAGTAACGGCCGTTGTGGCGGTGCATGTGCGGTAGCTCCTCGTGCATCAGCGTCACGGGCATCAGCAACCGCTGGTTGATGCGCAGCTTGTTTGCCGGCTGGTTCAGGATGTTGCTGATGGTGCTCTCGCTCAGCACCAGCGGCTCACCGTTCTTGTCCGTGAAGTCGTCGGGGTTGAGCAGCTCGCCCGTATCGAGGTGGAAGATGTCAAGTTCGCCGCAGAGGAACATGTTCCACTGCTCCCACACGGTCGTATTGTAGGGCTTGTTCTCAAGACAGGAGAGGCTCAGCACGGCCTCTTCCACGGCCTTCGTCACCAGACGCTTGTTCTGGTTGCCGAACTTGCCGCTGATAAGGCAGCCGTAACCCTCGCACCTGTACTCGTTCACCTTCTTCCGAAAACGCAGCGTGCTCGTCGGAAGCGTGTGGCCCAGCTCCTTGCGCAAGGCCTCGATAGTGTCCGCCATCTCGTCCCAGTTGTACTTCTCGCCCATCAGCTTCCTCGCCGTTGCGGCACGATTGTATAGCTTGATACACGTGTTCAGCACACTCGCGTTCGTCACATATTCCCTTATCTTCTCGGGATATTGCTGCAGATCCACCCCCGTGTTCTCCTTGTCGCGGAAGAACGCCACGGCCTCCTGGTCCGTCTCGTAGTTCTCCATCACCCACAGCCGCAGGTGGGTCTGTGCGCCGTCGGGATAGAGCTCACGAACCTTGGATTTGAACCTGCTCGGAAGACTGTCTACAGCGACAAGAGCACAACAGCCACTGCCACCACCGCGACGCACCACACGCATCTTGCCGCGTGCCGCTGTCTGCTTGTAGTTGGCGGCACTCATGATGCCACCATTCACCAGCTCTTGGTAGGATACACATAGTCTGCCTTCGTAGTACTCCATCGCACACCTCCTTACAGTTTTGCTGCCCAGTCCTGAATGCCCTGTATATCGCTTGTCATCACGTTGTCGTAATGGCGCACCTTCTCGCCGTGCTTGAACACATCGCACACGGGCTCTTTCTTCGAGAACTCCAGCATAACATCACCCAGATACTGTCTCATATAACCGTCAGCATCATGCAATGTCTCCATCTCCGGAACCTTCACCATCACGATACCCCCACGTTGCAACGCAAGCGAGCGTATCTTCTTCATAAGGTCAGTTCCCTCGTTCAGATCCTCGAAATGTGTAGCGTTGAAAATCGTGCGCTCTGTGACCTCGAACGCTTCTGCAAGAAATTTGCGATCCGCTTTCTGAATGTGAATGTACTTTTTCATAATCTCACTTAGTTTAATTCGTTTATTTTTAATAACTTTATAGCCGAATTTCAAAATAGAACAACATGGATACAGAACTCATTATGCTCAAAGCCCAAGTAGAGGCTTTCCGCAATTATTTCACGTCGCTCTTGCCAACTATCTTTCAAAACGACAAAGAGAAAAACAGTAAGGTTTGGCTTGCTAAATATTGCCTTTGGAAGTTTGAAAGGGACAATCTCGCACCATTCGACTTCGCAGATACGCTTCCGACTCCTGAGAAAGACAGGATAAGTCACCGACGACATCAGCTGCAAGTTCTGATGGACGTAGCCTATATCCAGGGGCGGCTTGAAGAATACGGCATACTAAGAAAAGTAGATTCTTACGCTGCTGCTCAAGCTCAACAAGTCTATCTGCAGTCTGACCACTCTGAGGAAACGATGCTCCCTCTGATTGACGCTCTCTGAGCATCTGCTTGAGACTTTGGGTTACATCAATACTGATTACCACTTCGCCTTTTCTGCCGCCACTGCGGTGGCTGTACTTTTTCGTTGCCATAATTTTTAATCCTTTAAATTCGTTAATCTCGGCCTTTTTTCGTATATTTGGCCGCGCTTCCAAAAGGAATACGTTGCAAAGATAGGATATTTTCTAATACGAACCAAGTGCTTTAGAGATTATTTTCTATCAAAGTGCATTTTAATAGGAAATAGACTATGATATTAGACAGGATTAAGACGTATATCGACTATAAAGGCATTACCGTAGCTGCCTTTGAAAGAAGTGTTGGCATGTCCAATGCCTCCTTTGGAAAGTCTTTGAGAAATAAAGGGGCAATAGGTACCGATAAATTAGAAAATATCCTATCAGTTTATGATGATTTGTCTCCAGAATGGCTTCTTACAGGTAGGGGTGAGATGCTCAAAGTGGCAGAGACAGCAGGGCATCTTGCCGCTGATGGGCGCCCTTCAGGCCCCGTATTCCCCAATAATACCCCAGAAGCTATCCGGATGCCTCATTCTCCTTCCCGCGAGGAGGAAATCGAGGCTCTGCGGCTATTGGGCTTGGATGTTAAGGACATTGACCCCATTCCGTTTGTCTCCACCCAGGTGGCTGCAGGCTTCGGTTCGCCCGACTTCGCAATTAGCAAGAAAGATATTAAAGATTATTATATCATTCCCAAATGGAGAAGGCAGCATGTAGACTTCATCATAGAGGTTACAGGCGATTCTATGCAGCCTAAATACTATCCGGGAGAAGTCATTGGATGCTCTATACTTTACGAGTCCAGGTTCATTCAGTGGAATAAGCCACACGTTATCGCTACTCGCGAACAAGGACTCCTCATAAAAAGACTCATGCCAAGCAATAAGAAAAACTGCCTGACGGCGGTTAGTGACAATAAAGATTATCCCCCATTCGACATACCTCAGGAAGAAATTACCGGTATTGCCATCGTTGTCGGATATGTCGGTTTGGAATAACCCCCCTCAAAAGCCCGACATCCATTCCTCTGCACCATCTTCGGTCTCGCCAGTCTCGTCTAAGGCCCCTCGTGCCACGAAGCGCGCCCCCGTACAACAAAACGCACCCCTCGGGTGGGGTGTCCCCCCCCTAAATGCCCCCTTTCTGCCCTAAATCCCTATATATAATAAGGTGTACCGCCCTCTAAAAGTTGCTCGCAAAGTGTCAGTTTCTTGCATATATCCCCCTTTTTTTGGCTCGTTTCTACCCATGTACATGGGGGGGCTTGGCAAGAGTTTTGTAACCCCACTTTTCTGAAAATGTAACCCCACTTTGTAACCCCACTTGTAACCCCACCTCCTCAAAATCGCCTTTTTCGCCCTTTTGTTACCCCTCCCTCAAACCGCATTTGAAGGTCGTTCCTATGCTATTCTCCCACCGTTCAAATCAGGGCGCATATAAAGCCTCTACACGCCAGAAACGCCCGTGTATAAAGAACTTGCACGTATACCAACAAAAAAGGCCACACGCGTAAGCGTGCAGCCCTATATGTGTAAACCTTCCGTCAGCCTCATGTAAACGAAAAGCCCCTCTATGTAAACCAAAATTAAACCAATGTAAACGTTTCGTTTTGTGGAGCCTCAACCATCAAACTAACCACAACTCTTTGTAAACCAACAACTTCACTCACTTTTCAACCCTCTGTCTTTCTATACGCTTCGTTTTGTGCCCCATACAACGCACCCAATGCCGACCTTAAACTCAAGCCCGGGCTCACTGCCAACGTAACTGTTTACACGCAGGAGAACAACGACGTGCTCAGCATTCCGAGCAAGGCACTGCGCTATACGCCGCAAAAAGAGACCGTGGGTAACCGCAAAATCCAGGATATAAACGGCGCCAAGAACAAAGTGTGGACGGTAGAAGGCAACACGGTGGTGGCCCACCGCGTGAACATAGGCATGACCGACGGCACCCACACGCAAGTACTCAGCGGGCTGAAGGCCGGGCAGGAGGTCATCACGGGCGTGGATGTAAAGAGCAGCGAGGAGCCTACGGCATCGGCCGAGGGCGAAAGAAGTCCCTTTGCACCCGGCCCCCGCAACAGGAACAAAGGAAAGTAAGGCATGGAAAAGGATAAGAGAGCAGTCATTGAACTGCAGGACGTGAAGCGCGACTTCCTTGTAGGTGACGAGACGGTGCACGCGTTGCGCGGCGTGTCCTTTAAAATCTACGAAGGCGAATTCGTTACCATCATGGGCAAATCGGGTTCCGGCAAGTCTACGTTGCTTAACCAGCTGGGCTGTCTCGACACGCCCTCGAGCGGCGAATATTACTTGGATGGCACCTCGGTTCGCACCATGTCGAAGAGCCAGCGGGCCGTACTGCGCAACCGGAAGATAGGCTTCATCTTCCAGAACTACAACCTGCTGCCCAAGACAACGAGCGTTGAGAACGTGGAACTGCCGCTGATGTACAACGCAGAAGTTTCGGCCAGGGAGCGCTTCGACCGCTCGATAGAGGCACTGAAAGCCGTAGGACTGGGCGACCGACTTTACCACAAGTCAAATCAGATGTCGGGAGGACAGATGCAGCGTGTGGCCATTGCCCGCGCTCTGGTAAACAATCCGGCCGTCATTCTGGCCGATGAAGCCACCGGAAACCTCGATACGCGTACCTCGTTTGAGATACTCGTGCTCTTCCAGAAGCTCTATGCCGAGGGTCGCACCATCATTTTCGTGACCCACAACCCCGACATCGCCAACTATTCCAGCCGCAATATCCAGCTGCGCGACGGCCGGGTAATCAGCGATACCTATAACGGCAACATCCAGAGTGCTGCCCAGGGACTGGCTGCCTTGCCGCCTAACAGCGACGAGTAGGCATGCACCGTTTTAGCAACAAGCACTGAAACAATGAACTATTCCAATTTATTTAAAATAGCGCTGCGGGCCATCTTCTCCAACAAGATGCGCTCCTTTCTCACTGCCTTGGGCATCATTATAGGCGTGGCATCGGTCATCACGATGCTGGCCATTGGCCAGGGCTCCAAGCGCAGCATACAGGCCAACATCTCGGAGATGGGCTCCAACATGATTATGATAAGTCCCGGAGCCGACATGAGGGGCGGAGTGAGGCAGGACCCCTCGGCCATGCAGACCCTCCGGATAGCCGACTACGAGGCCATCAGCACCGAGTGCAGCTACGTGAAGGCCGTATCGCCGACTGTAAACAGCAGCGGACAGTGGATTTACGGCAACAACAATACCCAGTCGACCATCTACGGCGTGAACCGCGACTACCTCGAAATACGCCAGCTGAGCGTTGATGACGGCGAGATGTTTACCGATGCCGACATCAAGGCCAGTGCCAAGGTGTGTGTGCTCGGGCAAACAGTAGTGGGCTACCTCTTCCCCGATGGCGCCGACCCTGTAGGCAAGGTGGTGCGCTTCGGCTCCATTCCGTTCCGCGTGGTGGGCGTACTCAAGAAGAAAGGATACAACTCCATGGGCATGGACCAGGACAACCTGGTGCTTGCCCCCTACACAACGGTCATGAAGCGCATCCTCGCCCAGACCTATCTGAGCGGCATCAACTGCTCTGCCATTACCGAAGGAGTAACGGAGAAGGCCACGGCCGAGATTACCACCCTGCTGCGTCGCAACCACAAACTTAAGGAAGCAACGGACCAGACGGAGGCCGATGCCGACGACTTCAACATCCGTTCGCAGGAGGAACTCTCGTCGATGATGAACTCAACCACCAACATGCTCACCATTCTGCTGGGCTGCGTAGCCGGCATCTCGCTCGTTGTGGGCGGCATCGGCATCATGAACATCATGTACGTTTCCGTTACCGAGCGTACCCGCGAGATAGGTCTGCGCATGAGTGTAGGTGCCCGCGGCATCGACATTCTCAACCAGTTCCTCATCGAGGCCATCCTGCTAAGCGTCACGGGCGGCGTTATCGGCGTGCTGTTGGGCGTGGGGGCAAGCTATGCGGTCAAGGCTTTTGCCCACTGGCCCATCTACATCGAGCTGTGGAGTATCATCATGAGTTTTGCCGTGTGCACGTTTACGGGCGTGTTCTTCGGTTGGTATCCGGCCAAGAAAGCCGCACAGTTGGACCCGATAGAGGCCATCCGGTACGAGTAAAACATCACCGTCACCAAACTCAGAACGGGCATCCGCAATCACGCGGATGCCCGTTTTTTCGTTGCTGCGGCCTCATTCGCTCCTGTTGTCTTCATCCTCCTTTTCGGCTGGTGCTTTCAGAATGAAGGCCGTGAGGATAGCGGGCGGCACGCTGAGGCAAAGCCATATCGAAACAAAGTAGGGCAAGATGAACAGCACATCTACAAAACTGAACTTGAGAAAGCACACCATGAGTACGAACGAAACAACCAACGACAGCATCAGCAGGTTCACGATGCGCTGCAATTTGGTGGCCTTTGGCGTATAAACCACGCTTGCCCAGGCCGACAGGAAGGCCGCGGCCATCAACGTAAGGATGAAAAGATTTCCGAAAGCATTTATGTATTTGAGAGCACCCATGACGTACCATCAATAGGAATACATCTGCCTGAGTCCCATCTCATTAGTGGAGAAACAAAGAAACAACATACGCTACTTAGTCCATTTCTACAATATCACAGACTGTATCAGAGTTTGAAGTGCCTGCTGTCTTGTCGAGCTTATGAGCCAGTAGCATAACTTGGGTGTACGCTTGTCGGAGTCACAAACCCCTTTCCGCAAGACGTGCCCTAGTGTTTTTCATGGCTTTTGCTTGCGCGATAAGAATATATTACCTATCTTTGCAATGGCGAGTGAATGAATAAGAAATTTGATAATTAAACAAAGGTTAAGCCGTTAAAAAATGTGGAGCACAATATATTTTTCCTGAATTTCTTATAACCTTTCAAACATTTTTAGTACTTTTGCTTCACTTCTTTATTTGCATAAAGTGAAGAGCCTATACGAAACGGGCGATGAAACGCTACTGCAAGAATTGAGCAATAATAGTATGCAGGCGTTTGAAAAACTTTTCCTAAAATACCATGGAAAGGTGCTGCGCTTCGTAACTATGTTTATAGGAGACGAAGACGAAGCCAAAGACGTAGCGCAGGATATTTTTACACACCTATGGCAGAAGAGACAAAGTATGGGGAATATCCAAAACCTGGATAACTATTTCTATATCACAGCGCGAAACGCAGCTTTGCGCAGCATCAGACACCATATTATTATAGAGAGGCTTAACAATCAGCATACAGAAATAGCCGATGTACCTGAGCTTGATACTCCGGAATTTACAAGCCGATTGGAAGCCTGTATTCGAGAAGCTATTGACCAAATGCCGGGGCAGCGCAGGCGCATCTTCGAGATGAGTAGATATGAAAATATGAGCCACCAAGAAATTGCTGACAAACTGAATATCAGCAAACGAACCGTGGACAAGCATATTTCTTTGGCTCTTGCAGATATCAGAAAGATAACCATTACTTTGGCTTTGGCATTTATTAACGCTTTGTGGTTCTTGTGTATATACCTGTGTGGTCTTGATGCTTTGGTGTCCAAGTATATGCTGGATAACAGAAAGGCTTACACCCTTGCTGAGCAGAATAGTAGCACACGTATGTCGGGCACAGTGAAATGTGATGTGCCGGTGTATGCCAAAGCGCTTGAGTACACGATGCAATATCAGGTTACAGCGTGCATTGCAAGGCAAATGAAACAACTTACCGGTTGTCGTCTTGCTTTCCTGAATAACTGACACTGCTTTCCCATTGAACATTTTGGAGATTGGAATCCTTACCTCGTGGTCAGTTTTCTGCATACGCATGACTACCCATTTGTTCCTGTATATGGTCTTAATGTGCTGCTTGGTGATTTGGAGGACATCAGAGAAGCGAAGCCCAGAATAAGCACTGAAAAGAAAGCCCTTGATAACCTTACTCTCCTCCTCGGTCATTTCTTTGTCAACGACCTTGTTCTCAATCCTATGCAGCTCACGCTCTGTCAGAGATTGCTTCTGTACGTTTTCCGTCTTGATATGATATTTCCGGAATGGGTACGAGGTCATCATTTCCTCATCAATGGCCAAATTGACAAATCGCCGAAATATCTTCATGAATTTGGCGATGGTGTTGATGGCATAGCCCTCACCTTTGAGGAAATTGTCGAAATCACATATATACTTGTAATCGATGTCAACAAAGGTCATGTCTGATTTGAATTTTCTCAAAACTGCTAATGTAGCCTTGTGATTGGCTATCGTTCCTGAAGTAAACGTTTCCTTGCCTATTTCACTATCCATCCAGTCCAGAAAAGAACTGCTGCCAGCACAAGATACCATAGTAGGGTTATCCACAAGCTGGTTTATATCACCTATTCTCTTGACTATGTATTGTCCGTCTATCTGTATCTGAATTAACGCATTGTGACCACGTAGCTGTATTGTAAGGTCTTGTAGAAGCTCTCTGATATTCATTTCGCGAATTTTGGAATGCAACCTGCCCAAAATTTCGTATCTTTGCATCTGTTAGCAGGCTGCAGGATAGAAAATATAAAAAGCCCCCGGCCTGTTAAAATAGTCGTCTCACTTACTATATAACACAAAACGCCACATGAGCGCAGCCGGGGGCAATATACCCTTCGACCGCTCATGTGGTCTTTTTTAGTGTGCGCATGATGCGCTATAATAAGTGAGACAATGCAAAGATACAAAATTTTGTGATAATGAAGATAATAGAGGTCTTGAAATTTAACAGGGAGCTGATAAAAAGGCTCAAAACAGCGGGAATTCGTCTGGAAGACGAGGAGTTTGTGGACTTATATACAGATTATACCACGCTGCTGGAACACGGTGAGAAAGTGTCGTATATCGTGGCCCGGCTGTCGGATAAGTATGCGGTGAGCGAGCGCAAGGTGTATATGCTTATCAAACGGTTTCAAAGCGACTGCAAGCCGCTTGCAGTGTGATTCGGTGTAAATGTTCTTCTGCCTCATCGAATATGGCGACCTTTGCCGTACCAAATAAGTGCGACAATGAGAAAACAATACCTTTCGGCACCGCTTCCATTCCAGGGACAGAAGCGGATGTTTGCCAAGGAGTACATCAAGGTGCTCCGGCAGTTCCCTGACGGTACGACTTTCGTGGACTTGTTCGGCGGCAGCGGGCTGCTGTCCCATATCGCCAAGTGCCAGAAGCCGAACTCCACCGTTGTATATAATGATTTTGACGGCTATCGTAAACGGCTGGAAGCCTTACCCCAGACGAATGCCCTGCTTGCTGAACTGCGTGCAATAGTGGACGTTCCGCGACACAAGGCCATCATGGGAGAGCAGCGTAAGCAGGTGCTGTCGTGTATCCGCAGGCATGAGCGGGAGCGCGGATATGTTGACTACATCACGCTGTCCTCATCCATTCTGTTTTCGATGAAGTATGCCACCGAGTATACAGACTTGGAGAAGGAGACCTTATATAACAACATCAAGGGAGTGGATTATCCACCTTGCGACGACTATCTTGATGGACTGACCATTACCTCCTGTGATTACAAGGAGGTGTTTGAGCGTTACAAGGACGTGCCGGGCGTGGTGTTCCTCGTCGATCCACCCTATCTGAGTACGGGCAGCAAGACCTACAGAATGTACTGGAAACTGTCCGATTACCTCGATGTGCTGACAGTCCTCTCCGGCCACCGCTTCATCTACTTCACCTCGAACAAGTCCTCTATCATAGAGTTGTGTGATTGGATGGGCAGACACCCAAACCTCGGCGACCCGTTCAGGAACTGCCACCGCAGGGAGTTCAACGCCCACATGAATTACAGTTCGTCCTATACGGACATCATGCTTTATACGGATGCCGCTTGAATAACATTCTAATACCGTTTGAACGATAAATACTATCAGATACTGGACAAAATTCTGGAACAAGGAAAGACCCAGACCAACAAGAAAGGCAACATCCGCTACTTGCTTAACGAGCAACTTTCATTGTCGCCGGCCGACCTGCTCGACATTTTCGAGAGCCACGGCATAGCCAGGAAGAAGTTGAGGAATGAACTACAACTCTTCATGAAGGGTGAGCGGCAGGTGGAGAGATACCGCGAGGCAGGTATCAACTGGTGGGACTATTGCGGTTCCGTGCTCGTCAATAGTTATCCGACTTACTTTGAGAAACTGCCGCCTTTGTTAGCGAGGATAAACCGCGAGAAGCGCAACTCGAAGAATTATGTGCTGTTCCTCGGTGAAACAGGAGCGGAAAGCAATCAGGCTCCGTGCCTCAGCCTGGTACAATTCCAAATTGATGACGGAGAACTTGTTCTGTCGGCCTACCAGCGCAGCAGTGATGCAAACCTTGGACTACCGGCCGATATATACCACCTTTATCTTATGGCGCGGCAGATAGACCTGCCACTGAAAAACATAACTCTGAATCTCGGAAACGTACACATATACGAGAATAATTTGGAGAGAACAAGGCTGCTGCTTGAAGGTGATGAGAGTGTGAAGTTTGACTTGAATGTCTGAAATAGAATGATAAGAAATAAGAAACGCCTCAGGAAAATCTGAGGCGTTTTTTTATTGGGAGGGGGGAACCTAAAAAAGAACATTTCGTTTTACGAGGCAGAACGCTTCGTTTTATTTTTTCGGAACGCTTCGTTTTGCGGATTATAGTTGATAACCACTTCGTACGTCACCACATTGTTCGTAGTGGTAGCTTCCTGGCGCACCTGGGTTACCGTTCCGGAGAATACATCGTCGGGATAAGCGTCTACGGTGAAGCTCACGCGCTCGCCCTTGGCCACGTTGCCGATGTCAGCCTCATCCACATCGGCCACTACCTGCATGTTGGTAAGGTCGCGGGCAATGGTGAACAGTTCCGGTGTACTGAAGCTGGCAGCCACCGTCTGGCCCTCTTCTACGCTCTTGGAGAGCACCACGCCGTCTATGGGCGAGGTGATGGTGGCATATCCAAGGTTAGTTTGAGCCCGCTGAACGCTCTCCTTTGCCGACGCTACTTGCTGCCGCGCCTGCTGGTAGGAGAGGCGAGCCTGCTCGTAGTCGTTGCCACTCACGAGCCCTTTTTTATACAATGTGGCGTAACGGTTGTAGTTGGCCTGCTGGTAGTTGAGGGCACTCTGCACGCTGGCCAGCTGTGCCTTGGCGGCATTGAGCTCGCTGGTGAGGTTGGTTTTGTCAAGCTCCGCTATCACCTGTCCTTTCCTTACCACGCTGTTATAGTCAACATACAGCTTGCTGACGATACCCGACACCTGCGTACCTACCGTGACCGAAGTTACCGGCTCGATGGTTCCCGTGGCGGTGATGCTGTTCTGTATGTCGGCCAGTGCCACTTTCTCGGTGACAAAGTTCACTTCCTCTTCCTTCTTGTTGCCGGAGAGAAGCCAGGCCACAGCGGCCACTATGGCCACCAGCCCTACTGTTATCCAAATCTTACTTACCTTTTTCATATTCGTCATTCAGTGCGTCACGCACCATTTTTTGTTAACTTACTGGGGCGCCGGAGCCACTCTCCATCACCCATCACCTTGATTGTTTGTAATTGAGAATGGATAATTGAGAATTGATAATTGTGATTAGCATGCTTCTAACACCCATCACCTAACACCCATCACCTAACACCCGAAAATCACCTGACCGTTCCGCTTTGATAGAACTTGAGCATGTCGATGTTGAGAATGGTCAGATACTTTGCTTGTAGCTCGGCCTGCTGTGCCTTGAGCAGAGCATCCTTGCCGTTCATCAGCTCGATGATGTTCTTCAGGTTCTGGCGGAACTGCTCGCTCAGCAGTTCATAGCTGGTCTCGGCACTCTGCGTGCTCACGCGGGCACTCTTGAACTGCGCCTGGTTGTTAACAGCTTGCAGCCAATAGTTCTCGATGGTGGAATAGAGAGCTGTCTGCTTGTCCTGCAAATCGAGCTGATAGCTCTGCTTCTGGAGCATAGCCTTGTTTACGGCCGTGCGCGTCTTGCGCTGGTCCAAGAGCGGTATGCTCACCGTGAAGCCTGCTCCCAAGGAGAAGTTATTCTTGAGTTGGGTGCCCCAGGCGTTGTCACTCATGGAGGTGGTGTTGGTGCTCACGCCTGCATTGAGTCCCACTGTAGGCTGCCATCCGGCCTTAGCCATCTTGATTTGCAGGTCACTGGTCTGCACGCCGAGCTGTGCATTGCGTATCTCGGGCCTGATGGCGAGAGCCGACTCGTACACTGCGCCAACGCCGGGAACGGCCTGCAGCGCCATTTCATCGGTCGTTGCAGGCACCACGACATCAAACTCCTCCTCGTCCGTAATCTGCAGCAGCTGCTTCAGTTGGCGCTTGTACTCCCGCAGATTGCTCTCTGCCTGCACCACGGCGTATTCGTCCTGAGCGCGCTGAGCCGTGAGTTGGGCCACGTCGGCCTTGCTCATGCTGCCCACCTTGAGGAACTCCTGGCCGCGTTCCTCGTTCTTCTTCGAGGTCTCCAGTGTCTGCCGGTTCACCTCCACTGCCTCCTTGGAGTAGAGTATCTGCACGAACAGCTGCGCTATCTGCTCCTGAATGGTGTTGGCAGTGGTAGCACTGTCGAGCGCGGCCTGCTGCTCTGCCAGCTTGTTCAGCTTCACCTGGTTGTGGTTCTGGTTACCGTCCCACACCGTCCAGTTGGCACTCACGCCGTAGGAACCGTTGTAGTACACCTTGTCTACCGTTGTTTGCACCTTGCTGCCGGCCACCATGTAGCTGCCCGTCTCGGGCCAAGGACTGTACGACACGTTGTGCGACGTCGATGCCGAGAGCGACGGCAGCAGCGCTGCCTGGCTCTGCTTCACGTCTTCTACGGCACTGAGCCGCTGCAATTGGGTTTTACGTAAGGTGATGTTGTTCCGAAGTGCGTAGTCGATACAATCCCTGAGCGACCACTGCTTGGCTTCCGCCGTTACCGGAGCCGCTGCCATGAGCAGGGCGAAAGCCGAAATAAAAATAGCTTTATTCATATAAGGAGTTATTATTTTTGCTACTTGCAGGTTTGACTGAATGAGCCAGCAAAAAGTTTATTCCAGCCACAGATTATTAACAAAAGTTTGCGCAAAGGCCGCGTCTGCATGCCACCACGGTGGCAGCACCATGCCATCGGCAGACCAACAAAAAACGGGGAACAGGCCTGAAGCCGTTCCCCGTACGTTCTGTATGTGGTTGCCGCGTGCTTACTTGAGCTTGTTGTAGCCGTAGCTGGCAGCGGTGCCGAGTTCTTCCTCGATGCGGATGAGCTGGTTGTACTTGGCCATACGGTCGGTACGGCTCATGGAACCGGTCTTAATCTGGCCCGAGTTGGTAGCCACGGCGATGTCGGCAATCGTGGTGTCCTCGGTCTCGCCGGAGCGGTGAGAGGTCACTGTGGTGTAGCCATGACGGTGAGCCATCTCGATGGCTTCCAGTGTCTCGGTGAGTGAACCAATCTGATTAACCTTGATGAGGATGGAGTTGGCGGCACCCATCTTGATACCTTTCTCCAGGAACTTTACGTTGGTAACGAACAGGTCGTCGCCTACGAGCTGGCAGCGGTCGCCGATGGTCTTGGTCAGTTCTACCCAGTTCTCCCAGTCGTTCTCGTCGAGACCGTCCTCGATAGAGTCGATAGGATACTTTGTAATGAGCTCCTCCAGATACTTAATCTGCTCGGCAGCGGTCAGCTTCTTGCCGTTGGGGTCCTTCGGCATGCCGTTCTTGAGCTGGCGGTAGTCGTAGAACCACTGTCCGTTCTCCTGCACAGCGAACTCTGAAGCTGCGCAGTCCATGGCAATCTTCACGTCCTTGCCCGGCTCGTAACCGGCATCCTTGATGGCCTGGATAATGCTGTCCAACGCATCCTCGATACCGTCGAACTTGGGAGCGAAGCCACCCTCATCGCCTACAGCCGTAGAGAGGCCGCGCTTCTTGAGGTTCTTGGCCAGGGCGTGGAACACCTCGGCGCCCATGCGCACTGCCTCTTTCTCGCAGCAAGCACCAACAGGACGAATCATGAACTCCTGGAACGCGATGGGCGCATCGCTGTGGGCACCGCCGTTGATGATGTTCATCATCGGCACGGGCAGCACGTACGTGTTGGCGCCGCCGATGTAGCGGTACAGCGGGATGTTGAGAGCCTGGGCAGCGGTGTGGGCAACGGCGAGGCTTACACCCAAGATGGCGTTGGCGCCCAGCTTGCTCTTGGTGGGCGTGCCGTCGAGTTCCAGCATCTTGTAGTCAATCTTGCGCTGCTCCAGTACGTTGCATCCCTTGAGTGCGGGAGCAATGACGTCGTTCACGTTGGCCACGGCCTTCTGCACGCCTTTGCCGCCGAAACGGTTCTTGTCGCCGTCACGCAGCTCCAGAGCCTCATTCTCTCCGGTCGATGCACCAGACGGTACGCTGGCGCGACCCATGACGCCGTTCTCCAGGGTTACTTCTACTTCCACTGTGGGATTGCCGCGAGAGTCGAGTATCTCGCGTGCATGAATCTTCTCAATCTTCATTTTGCATTTATTTATATGATACTACTAAATCTACTGCAAATTTACGCAAACTATGCCGAAAACTCATAGGGTGGGCACCACTATTTATAGGTATTTAACCTTAGAGCGTGTTTCCGGCCGCAGGAAGCATGGCAGCAAACAGCGTGCCAACTGCGCGGGAGCTACTTGAACACCGGCTTTGCCGACTGCCCCGAGGGCGAGCTGCCGGCCATGACGGGCCACCCGTCCTGCCAGTCTACGCGGTCCATCCACACCAGGCGCCCCATGTCGGGGTCGTCGCGGCGGTATCCGTGGTAGATAATCCAGTCCTGTCCGGCGTCGTCGGTCACGAATTCAGCATTGTGACCGGGGCCTGCCACCCTGTCGTTACCTTGCAGCAACAGGTCGCTCTCGCCGTCGAGCATGCGCTTGCCCGAGCGCGTCAGGTAAGGACCGAACAGGTTGGAGGAGCGCCCGCAGATGATGCGATAGTCGCTGTTGGCACCGTTGCAGCAGGCGCCAGCAGAGCCGAAGAGGTAGTAATACCCGTCCCGTTTGTGTATGTAGGTGGCTTCCATCTGGTTGCCCGCTATCTGCACGGGCTTGGCGCCGGGGTAGAGGGCGAGGCCGGAGGGCGTGAGTTCGACCCCATAGATGCCGTGGAAGCTGCCCCAGAAGAGGTACTTGTGGCCGCCGTCTTCGATGTAGAAGGGGTCTATACAGTTCTGGATGCCAATCTCCTTGCTGATGAAGAGCTTGCCCCTGTCCGTGAACGGGCCCGTTGGAGCTGCCGCCGTGGCCACTCCTATGCCGCAATCCCACTCTCCGCCCCACTCCGATTTGGAGTAGTAGAGCAGGTACTGGCCGTCGGCTCGATTGATGTCGGGTGCCCAGATGCCGCCACCGGGAACCATCTTGGGGCGCGTCTCGTCGGTAAAGGCGGTGCCCTGATAGGTCCAGTTCACCAGGTCATCCGAGCGATAGATGGGCACATTGTGCACATCCTCGGTGGCATAGAGGTAGAAGTGGCCGTCGGGAGCGCGCACGACGGTGGGGTCCGGCAGGCTGGTTTTGATAATGGGGTTGTTGAAGGTGAGCACGGCGGGAGGCTCGGGGCTCTCCGTCTGGGAGCCCGTAGCACAGG
The DNA here is from genome assembly GCA_900199655.1 of Prevotellaceae bacterium KH2P17. Taxonomy (GTDB): domain Bacteria; phylum Bacteroidota; class Bacteroidia; order Bacteroidales; family Bacteroidaceae; genus Prevotella. The sequence goes on along the minus strand of FZRE01000012.1, from coordinate 82,893 downwards.
CCGAGAGCATCAGCACCGATGCAAGTGAGGTGAGAATGGTTTGTTTCATCTTTGTTCGTTTTTATGTTTCAAGGGCAAATATACAAAAAAACAGCCACATACTACCATCAAATGCCAAAAAGTTGGCAGCCCTCTCGCCAAAGCCCTGCTGCAGGGCGCCGGCGCTGCATGTGCCGTTCAAGCCTCCCAAAGCATACCTTCAAGGGCCTTGAAGGGCACCATCAAGAGGCTTGAAGCATAGTTCCGCGGAAAGGCCACGGGTGCAGCGCCCTTGCGCAACGGATGCCGGAGCCGCTCCGCACCGGTACGGCAGGCGCTCGGACGAGGGCAAAGAAAATCCCCTGCATCGGCTGTTTCATTCAGCCAATACAGGGGATTCTTCTGTCAGAAGCCTGCCGACGGTTCCCGCATCGGGCCCATCAAGGGCCCACCCGGATGCTGCCGGCAGGCAGCGGGGCTACATGTGAGCCTGCTTCCAGGCCTCGTCGTGTACCTCGTAGAGATGGAGCTCGCCCATGTTCCACCAGTTGCTGGAGCTTCCGTCGTTGGAGAACACGCGGTCGCGGCGCGATGCCGGAACGAAGCGCAGGAACTCGTAGTCCTTCGAAGCCGTTATGTACGACTTGGCGGTGGCACGCTGTCCGCGGCCGGCCGGCAGGTCGTAGTCTATTGTTCCAAGCAACTCCCATGCTGCATCGTTAGGAACACCCGACTGGCTGCCATATATCTTGACCGACTTAATGTCGCCATTGCCATTGCCGCCGTTACGTCCGTCGTAGTCGAAGTAGAAGGTGCGGGCAATTGTCCTGCCGAGGTTGAACTGCAGACGGTGAGGTTTGTTGTCGTCGCTGTTGGAACCCCACAAGCTGTGGAAGTAGGTGTTCACATTCTTGTCGACCAGAGCGGGTATGCCGCCACCATCATCCGTCTGGACCGCATTTGACGTTATCATGCCTGCCGTGAGGTTAAACTCAACCTTCTCCGACCAAGGCAGCGATACGCCTGTAATGGTCTTGGGCTCGTTGGTCTCAAGTCCGGTAAGGCCGTAGGTCTTAACAGTGAACTCGTAGTTGCCTGCGAACTGGTAGGTATTGTTGAAGACAACGGACAGCTGGTCCTTATTGGTAATGGTCTTGGTCTCGGTCGTGTTGAGCATGGCATTGTGGCAGGTTACCACAACCTTTGCGTAGTTTACCTTCTCGGGCTTCTGCCAGCTTACGGTAATGTTTCCGTTGCCGGCCGTTGTCTTGAGGTCTACCACGTTGAAAGGCGGAACGGGCACGAACTGCTTTTGCTTAACAGTGAGCACAAGCTGCTTTGAGGGGTCGTTCCTGCTGGTGAGCGTAATGGTACCGGTACGCGGGGTTTGAACCTCGTTGGGTGCCACTACGGCCGCAACTTCGCCGCCATATACGGTTGTGCCGGATGTTTCGAGCGTAAGCCAGGCCTGTGCATCGGCCGATACCTCGGCCGTGTAGCCGTTGCTCGGTATCTCCTCGGTAAAGTGAACAAGCAGCTTATCGCCGCCATCTTCTACCGTGTACTCGTCCTTGCCGTACAGAGGAACGACGGTGTAGCCTATCTTCTCCTGCACGATAACGAACTGGCAAGGCAGGTCGTAGTTAGAAGACGACTGCAGGATGACGGTGCAATAGCGCCTCTGGTTGGTTGTATTCTTGTCTACATCCAGCTTCAGGTTCGTGCGGTTGTTCTCGTCGGCCGTCAGTGTCTGCGGCGTGTAGTGTACCCAGTTACAGGTATCGGGTATCTGTACGTGGTCTACGTTCAGGTTTGTCAGCATGGGGACAATGCACTCGGTGGCACCACCGGAGATGTAGCCGAACATGCCCGTTTTTCTCTTGAAGAAGCCGCCCTCCTCCAGAATGTCGAGGTTGGCTTCCTTGCCCATCTGTATCACAAGGATGTCATACGCCTGATGGCCATAGGCAACGGTTACCACAGCCTGGCGTTTGGTATAGCCGTCGTAGGCTCCGGCAGTCACATTAACCTTGCCGTCGGTCTTGGAAACCTCGCACCAGTCGGCATTCGCCGTTGCCGTCCAATCGCTCACAGGCAGATTAGACTCTACCTCAATCTCGTGCTGGCCGCCCGCCAAGGGGAAAACTATCGTGGCCTGGCTGCTGTGCGGAACCTCAAGAACAGAGCGGGTAAAGTCGGTCTCGTAGTCGGGAGAGCAGGCCGTGAAGCCGGCCAAGGCTCCCACGCCCAGCACGATTGCCATGAATGATAATTTCATTTTCATACTTTCTTTGGTTTAAAGGAATGATAATATTAAAGCTGGTCGGCTCTCGGATTGTACTGATAGCGCAGTTTGGCCTGCACCTCCTTAAAGGGACCGGGGGCAAAGCTGCCGTCGCTCTGCTTCTCCTTGAGCAGGCGGTACTTGTAGCGCACCCTGAATTCCTTGTAATAGGTGGCGCTGCCGCCGCCCACTCCAACGATTTCGTTGAGCAAGAAGGTGTTGTCGTACTCGCCCAGCGGCGTCTGCATGACTACTTCCATTTCGTCTGCACGGTACGGACGGATAACGATGTCGCGGGCATTGGGGTTCTGCGGCTTCTTTTCTCCTACCTCGATGACGATGCTGCGCTGGTTGATGATGTCGAGAGCCTTGCTGTAATCATCGTACGTCTCATCGCCCGCCATGAAGCGAACGGCATTCTTGCCTATGGGGAAAGCCCGCAGCGTATGGGTAGGACGGCGTACCATGGCCGTTCCGCCGGGCGTTGTGGCAGGCGTAACCACCTGTGCGCTGTTGTACGAATAGTCCATAGGGTTAGCAGTGGAGCCGAACTCGTTTTGCCAGTGGATGCGCAACAGCACGTGGCACTTGTTGGGATTGCAGGCTGCACTGTGGGCACGGTCAATCTCATAGTCGAGCATGTAGGTGCTGTCGGGCGAGAGGCGGCTTAGGTTCTTCAGCTTAAAGGGGAACTTGACCTGCGACTCGCCGGCCTTTATACTCATGGTCAGGCTGGGCTCCTCGTAGCATTCCCGGGGCAGCAACCTGGCATAACGCGACTGCTCTATATCGAAGTTGGACTTGTTATAGGCATTGAAAAGCGAATCGGAACTGAGCAGAGCCACGGGATAATCCTGCGTAGAGGGCTGCGAACCGCTGAGTCCGGCCACCAGATAGATGATGGCACCATCCTCGCTGTCCTCGGCCAGCATGTCTACTACCTGCCTGTCGTACACGCCCTCGCTGTTTTGCAGGAGGTTGATTTCCTTGCGGTACTGCTCCTGTTCGAAGTCATAACTGTCGCACGCAGCCAAAACGGAGCAGGCGGCAATCAAATATAATGGCAATTTATAAATCTTCATAATCTGTTGTTCTATTGAGTGGTTTAGCGGTCCCAGCCCTTGTTTTGATCCATGTTGGGAACTTTCAGTAATTCACTGTGGCTCAGCGGGAGGAATACCATTTGCGGTTTGGCCACACGGTCGCGAATGTTCTGCTCGTTGATTTGCACCAAATTCCAGAATCCTCCGTTGCCGTTGGTGTTGTCGCGGTCGCGGTTAACGTCCAGACCACGCCAGTTGCTTGATCTTGCATCTTCTTCAAGGAAGGTTCCCCAGCGGCGGGTGTCGAAGTAGCGGTAGCCTTCGTTGAACAATTCTACTTGCCTTTCGTTCTTGATAACCTTGTCGAAGGCATCTCTATCGGCCAGCACGGCATCCTCTACTCCGGGCAATCCTACGCGGTACCTTATCTGGTTGAAGTAGCTGCGCATCAAATCCTCGTCGCGCCGGATGCTGACATCGACCAGATTTCCGGTAATGTCATAAGTCTGCACGGTAGTTGCAGCTGTAACATTGTTCATTGCCTCCACGAACTCCAGCAGCACCTCGGCGTAGCGGATGATGGCAAAGGGCTTGGCGATGACGGCCGAACCGTTGGCCTTGGAGTAGGAATCGTCGGGATGGATGTACTTAACAGGCACGTAACCCGTGATACAATAGTCGTTGGGGTTGTTGCCCGCACCGGCCTTACCGGCTTCGGCATCGTCGTTGGAATACCAGAACTGCTTGTTCACGTACTGCTTGTCGGCGCTGGCTGTGTTCATCTGCCAGTAACGACCGGGGAAGCCGATAGAGGCATAGAACCGTGCCGACCGATTGGCATACATTCTGGGCACGCCCTGCATGAGCACGTAATCGCCGAGATTCTCCGTGCGCGCAGTTGTATTCTCAAGGTTTCCGTCGTACAGCGGAGACTCTTGTACCGTCTTGCCGTCCTTCATCAGGAAGCAGTCTACAACGCGCTGCGGAACCGACATGCCGCCCCAGCCCTGATACTTCACGGGGAAGGAGTGCCTGGTATATCCTGTCACGCCGTTGGAACGCTCCACTCCCCAGATGATTTCCTTGTTTACCTTGGGGATGCCTTCGCCATTGAACATGTCGGCAAACGAGTGGAAGGGGTCTATGTTGCCTGCTCCGTTGGGGAAGTCGACCGTAGGCACGCTCTCATCCAGTGGATAGGGAGCCTCCTTAGACTTCGCTACGGTGTAGAGTGAATAGTAGTCCATGTCGATAACCTGCTTCACGGCAGCGGCTGCTACAGCCCAACGTGCCGGGTCGGGGGTCTGGTTTACATAGTCTTTTCCGTCGCTCTTGCGTTTCCAGTCGCCGAAACATCTGCGGGCGGCCGTTCCTCCATTGAAGAGCGGAGAGGCCTGGAAGAGGCGCAGGCGGGCTATCAGAGCCAGCGCAGCACCCTTGGTAGGACGCTCAAAGTAATTCATCGACTGCTGCTGCGGCATGGGGAGACCTTTCAGAGCTTCGGCAAATTCCTGGCAGATGTAATCAACGGACTCGTCGTAGGTGCGGCGTTCCAGGTTATAAAAATCCGCCGGCTTGTCCGTAGGCATCACTTCGTCGCCCACGTTGATGATAGGACCCCAGTTCATCAGCAGGTGGTAATAGGCATAACCACGCATGAAATGAACGTAGGACTTGTACAACCGGCGGTCGGAATCGGTCATGTCGCCCACGTTGTCCACATTGAGCAGCATCCTGTTGCACCGGTTGATAATCTTATACATGTCGTACCACAAGTACCAGTTGGGCACATTGTTCTCGTTGATACCTCCAACGGTGAGCCTTGCTCCCCAGAACTCGGCAGTTTGCCATTTAACGGTAATTTCGTCCGAAGCCGTTTCTCCTGGGTTCCAGGAGTTGCCCCAGATGTTTCCGGGGTCGGGGAATCCTTGCGGCGTGTTCCACAAGTAGCCCTCTGCATTTACCTGACTGTGGAAGATGGAGTCTTCCTTGAAGGTGGCTTCGAAGTAGTGATCCACATCCAGATAGTTGCATGAGGTAAGCATCGAGCTTGCTATCAAGCCGGTGCCAGCTATTAACATCAATATCTTTTTCATATAATATACAAGAATGTTAGAACTTGAAATAAAGTTGCAACGTATAAGTTGTCGGGATAGGATAAGCCGATCCGTTGTAAGAAGCCTGCTCAGGGTCGAAGTACTTCACCTTGTCTATGGTGAAGAGATTGTTGACCACGAACTCCACGTCAACCGAGGTGAGCCCTACGGTCGACAGCCAAGGCTTGTTGTGCAGCTTGTAACGGAAGCTGAGCTCCTGGAACCTGAGGAACGAGCCGTTGCGCTTCCAGAAGGTTGACAACTGTGCATTGTTGCTGTTGCTGCCATAAGAAAGGCGCGGGAACTCGGCATCCGGGTTCTCCGTTGCCGTGGTTCCGGAGTACCATGCGGGCGTCCAGCGGTTCTTCGGGTTGTTGGCCAGCTTGATGACATTGCCAAGCTCGCCATTGTAGAATGGTATCCAGCCGGCATCGTTGCCATTCAAGCCCGAGCGATAATAGTCTACACCGGCGGAGCCTTTGAACAGCAAAGCCACCGTGAGGTCCTTCCAGCTGAAGTCGGCACCGAAACCGTACATCACGCGCGGCAGCTGATTGCCGTACGACAGGGGCACTCGGTCGTCGCTGTTGATGACACCGTCGCCGTTGACGTCGCGGTACTTGATGTCGCCCGGACGCACCCGGCCAAAGCTCTGCGACTGGTCAGGGCTGGTGAGGATTTCATCCTTGCTCTTGAAAAGCCCTTCGGCAATGTAGCCACGGATGAGTCCCCACGGCCGGTTGGTAATACTCTGGTAGTCGTAAGGCAGCTTGTTCTCCTCAAAATAATCGACTATGTTCTGCGAGAAAGTATAGTTGGCACGCAAGGTAAAGCTGGCTTGCTTGTTCAGTTGCTGGAAGTAAGAGATGTTACCGTCCGAACCGTAGCTGTGCATGCGGCCTACATTCGATTTAGGATAAGTAACCATACCCACAAACTCGGGCAGCGTAACGCGGTCCTGGAAGATGTGGTCACGCTCGTCCCTGAAGAAATCGACCGTTAATGACAGCTTGTCATGGAAGAACTTGGCATCAATACCCAGGTTGGCCTTCTTGGCCACCTCCCATTTCAGGTTGTCGGCACCGGTCTGGGTCTCACGGATACCCTGCCCGGAATAGCCCCAGTACGTGGGTGCATGGTGGTTGATGATGGTAAGATACGGGAACCGGCCGCCGCCAATCTGGTCGTTACCGGCCAGTCCGTACGAGGCTCTGAACTTCAGGAAGCTAAGCCAAGGCAGATTCTTCTGCACCCATTTGTAAGCTGTTGGCACCCAGCCAACGGCGATTGAGGGGAAGAAGCCGAAGCGGTCGCCTTTCTTGAACTGCGCCGAGCCGGTGTAACCGAAGTTTGCATCTATAAAATAGGTATCGTTGAAACCATAAGACAGGCGGCCGGAGAGGTTCTGCCGGCGTGCGGGAATGGCGTTGATGCCCAGCGCATCGGTGCCCCAGTCGGAGCCCTTCTCGTCTTCCATGTAGTAGAACAGCAAGGCTCCCACGTTGTGCAGCCCGAAGGTGCGGTTGTAGTCGGCCTTGGCTTCCATATAGTATTTGCGCCACGAGGTGTTGCCAGATGAGTAGGTCATGTCTATCTGCCGCTGTCTGAGCGTCTTGATGAGCAAACCTTCCGACGTGCGACCCGATGCCCGGTACAAGTCCGGACTGACATAGCGCCGCTCGTTGAAGTCCGATCTGTGGTCAATCATTACTTGTGCCGACATGGTGAGGCCCTTCAGTACGCCTGCGAAGTCTTGTGTAACCTTCAAAGTCATCATGTTGCGGTTGATGTCTTCCGACCGGTAGCCCATGTAGTTGAGTGCAGCATAAGGCGAAACCAGGTCACTCTGTCCGTAGGTAGGCAGCGTGCCGTCGGCATACTCGATAGGGAACATGAGCGGGTTCAGCAGTCTCACGCTGTTCCACACCTGCTGCGTGGTCAGTCCACCGGGCGTTGTGTAGTTTGAAACGTAGCCGTCTACGCCGAAGTAGAGCCTGGTGCTCTTCGTGAGGTTCATGTCTATGTTGGCACGATAGGTGAGCCGGCGGTATGACAGCGGCTCATGAAAGATGTTCTGCTTCTGGTTGTAGGCTGCTCCTTCGTCCTGGTAGCCCAGCGAGAGGAAGTAGCGGGCCAAGTCGCCGCCACCTCGTGCACTCACATAATAGTTCTGCTGGAACGAGACTTTCTTCATTATCTCATGCGTCCAGTCCACATCAGGATAGAGTTCGGGGTCAAGGCGGTTCTTAATCAGGTCGAGCTGCAAGGGCGTATAAAGGTCATTTTCGCCCGAAACGGCACGGGCCTCGTTGGCCAGCAGTGCATAGTCGTAGGCACCCAGATACTCGGGCATACGCCTGATTTGCGAAACCTTCAAACTTGCTCGTCCCGTAATGTCAAGGCGCCCTTTGCTTCCGCGCTTTGTGGTAACGATAACCACACCGTTGGCACCACGCACTCCGTACACGGCTGTTGCCGAGGCATCTTTCAGAATGGAGAACGACTCCACGTCGTCCGGGTCTATGTCGTTGAGGTTTCCTTCCAAACCGTCAATCAGCACGAGTGCGTTGCCGCCGGCACCGAAGGTACTGATGCCGCGTATCCAGAAGTTCGAGAGGTTCTTTCCAGGCTCTCCTGACGAGAGCATGGTGATTACACCGGCCATTCGGCCGCCTATCATGTTGGTAAGCGAGGTGCCTGGCGTCTTGAGCTCCGATACGTCAATGGTGGAGATTGCACCTACCACCGACACTTTTTTCTGCGAGCTAAGACCCGTAATCACAACTTCGTCGACCGAAGAGACATCCTCCTTGAGCACGAACTTCGCGTCCTTGATGTTCTTGGTCACAAGTTGTTCGATGCTCTTCATACCCACGGCCTGGATTACTAATACCGAGTTTATGTCTACCTTGATGCTGAACTTGCCGTCAAGGTCTGAAACCACTCCCCTTCCGGGAATGTTTTTCACGTAGACTGTAGCGCCGGGATAGCCTTCGCCGCTCTCATCTACCACAACGCCCGATACCGTTACCTGCGTAGGAGTGTTGTCCTGACCGTAGACCATGCCCTGGCACAGCACCATCAGGAACATAAAAATGCTGAAAAATTGTTTCATGTGTATATTCTTCTCAAGGTTATTCAATGGACAGTTTGCGGATAACGCGGTTGCCGGTGTCGGCTACGTACACAATTGAGCCGTCCGCACTTACAGCCACACCGTAAGGATAACGGAACTTGGCAATGTCGGGGCCGCCGTCCTGATGTCCGTGTGAGCCGGGAATACCTACAACTGTTGTAACGGTGGCCTTGTCGGGAGGCAAGGTTGTGTCAATGGAGCGGATGCAGGAATTACCCGAGTCGGCTATGTAGAGCTTGCCGTCTTTGGTGAAACATATCTGGCGGGGATAGTAGAACTTGGCGTTCTTCAGCAGTCCGTCTTCCCATCCGCGGCCGGCACTAAGTCCTTCGTAGCATCCACGACCGGCATACGACTCGCCGTGGTAGTTGTCAATGTCCTTGCCTTCCAGCTGGTCGATGTCGACCGTCCAAATCTCGTTGTTATCCGACTGGCACACAAAGAGCTTGTTGGGTTCTATGGGGCTGAAGGCAAAGTAAGAGTCCGTTCCGCCATCCTGATACCCGTGAATGCCCACCTTCTTCAGCAGCACCTCGGTGCGGCGTGTGCGGGGGTCAATGCGCACCAGCTGTCCACCGTGCATCACGGTGTAAATCTGCTTGTCTACCTTGTTCACCACGAAGCTGAACTTCCAGTTATTCTTGTCTATTTCCGGGAACTTGTCGTTCTTCAAAGCCAGCAATGCGCGGGGCTGATAGTCTGTAGATTTGGAAAGCTGCATAAAGCCCATGCCCTCATCACTTGGCACATACACTGCCTCCATGCCCGGTTCGTCGGAGAAGGCAGGGGCGTTTGGCAGGTTAAACTGGTCTTCCGACAGCATCACAACCTCATCTTTTGTCAACGAAGCCCGCAGCACGTTCCCCTTTGAGTTTGAACCGTCAGATTTCTTACAGGTAATTGCCTGCGGACGCGCAGCTCCCAATCTTCTCTCTACTATAAAGATATTGTCCTCGTCGTCAAGGCAGATATAAAGAGGAGCCGACAGCGTTGTCGTACTAAGCGTGGCGGCCTTGGTAGGTTGCTCGGTGGTAGACACCTGCCCCACCACGGTTGTAACGGCCGTCTGGGTTTTGTAATAGAACGGCCTGTCGCACGTTCCAACTACGGGTTCGGTTTTCCCTTGCACCGTGCGTTCTACCTGCAGGCCTATCTTACGCATGTAAGTAAGCCCCGAGGGCACGTAGCAGTAAATCTTTTCTCCGTTGGTTGAAACCAGTCCGCCACGGTGGCGAACGTTGTTCTCGTCGATGAAGAACACTTTCAACCCCGTGGTATCGGTACCGAAGTTGGTTCCTGAAATAATCATGGGAGTGGCGATACCGCCCGAATCCGGATAGAAATCCGTAATCGAGATGGGGGCATTCGCGTTGAACGGAGCCCCGGCCGAGCCGGCAGTTTCCTTGTCCGAGCATGCCGTAAGGCCACAACCTAACAGTAGGGTTAGGTATAGCCACAGTTCACTTCTTCTCATTGGTTTCAGCTAAAATAGGTTAATAAAATTGTTCTTCCTTGGCTTTTCCGATTCTCTTTTCGCACGCTGAGGGTGCACCTGGCAAGGAGTATTGGCCTCTCCATGCCCATCATGTACGTTCATGGTTCTGTAGTCTCGGTACTAACTGAATGGGGAAAAATTAGTATTTATTTTCGATTTTTACTAAATACAGGCCTTTTATTTTTGTAATTTTTATATTTTTAACTGTTTTACAATTGCCGTCAACGCCCTTGCGGAGCTGCAGGAGCTGCCCGATACGGCTCCACCGGATCCGCACTCAGCCTGTAGGTACAAGATTTACAGCTCCCTGCAGACCTGCTGAAAACCTGAAAACGGAGCAACACACATTTTGTTTGCCGTTTCTGGACGTATCTCCCCATTTTTACGTATATTTGCAGAAAACTAAACCGACAATGCAAATGAAAAGACTACTCACCCTCATCGTGCTGGCACTGGCGGCCCTTCCGGCCCTCTGCCAGAACAACAAGCCGCTGCGCCTGGCCGTGGCGGGAGTTACGCACGACCATCTCTGGAACGTTGCCAACGCCATTGGCCGCGGCGACTTCGATGTAGTGGGCGTATGGGAGCCCAACGACGGCTACCGCCAGCAGAACATCCTGACGGGCAAGGTAAGCGAGAAGCTCTTCTACAAGGATCTGGACCGCATGCTCGACCGCACCCGTCCGGAGGCCGTGGTGGCCTATGGGCCCATAGCAGAGCACCTCCGCGTGGTTGAAGCCTGCGCCCCGCGCCACATCCACGTGATGGTGGAGAAGCCGCTGGCCACCACCTACGCCGACGCGCAGCGAATACAGCAGCTGGCCCGCCGCTACGGCATCATGGTGCTGACCAACTACGAAACGTCATGGTACGCCACCAACCACGAGGCCAAGAGCATGGTAGAGGCGGGCAAGATAGGCCGCGTTTTCCGCATCAACATGTACGACGGCCACGAAGGCCCCATAGAGATTAACTGCAGCAAGCGCTTCACCAACTGGCTCACCGACCCCGTGCAGAACGGCGGCGGGGCCGTTACCGACTTCGGATGCTACGGCATCAACCTGGCCACATGGCTCCTGGGAAACCAAAAACCCGTAAGTGTTACGGCCGTGCTGCGGCAGAACAAGCCCGACGTTTACCCCCGTGTAGACGACGATGCCACCATCCTGCTCAACTACCCACAGGCCACGGTCAGCGTGATGGGCTCCTGGTGCTGGCCCGCCGGCCGCAAGGACATGTACATCTACGGCCTCGAGGGCACCATCTACCAGCGCAACGGCACCGACATGGAGCTCTCCCTGCGCGGCCGGAAGCCTCAGGCACTGCAGGCGCCCGCCCTGCAACAGCCCCTCGACGACTCCTTCCGCTACCTGCGGGCAGCCGTGCGAGGCGAGATAAAGGTGCTGCCCACCGACCTTGCCTCTATCGAGAACAACCTCATCGTGGTGCAGATACTGGAGGCCGCCATCCGCAGCAGCCGCACCGGACAAACGGTTACGCTGGCTGATTAGTCTCCAGCCGCAGCGAAAAAAATACGCTGTTACGCTGTCTTTTATAATCAGCAACCACCTGGCAGGGAACATTCAGCTGCGGTTCCTCCCCTTAGAAAGGGGAGGTTAGGAGGGGATGATAACAGCAGGAAACGTTATTTTACGACCGCGCCCGCAAACTATTAGAAATCAACCCATTACAAGCGAGGAGATAAAAGGTGTCTTTCAAGCCTCTTGAAGATGCCTTTCAAGGGGCTTGAAGCTATCGTTCAAGGGGCTTGAGTCACAGCTCTTGCCTTACTGTTTGCAACCATCCGGCTTACAGATGCTTTCAGGCAAGCAAACAGAAACTTGTTTCAGCTTAGCCCGCAGGTAAGCCGCAGGCCCGCCGGCGCTGCGCTTACTTGTACTCTATTACGCCATCCTTGCCCACGGTTAGCTTGCGCTTGGGCGCAACGGGCTTGGGTGTGGCCGCCTTGCGGGGCTTGGCGACCTTTGTTTTCCTTACAGGACGCCTGGGCTGAACCTTGCGAACGGCATGGCTTGGAGCCGGCGCAGCGGATGCCACTTGTAACTGCTGATGATAGGGAACGAACTTTACATCCCAGTCATCGTAGCTGCCCCAGTTGGTTCGATGCTTCTCTTCAGGGTGCCGGTAGGCCATGTACTTGATGCCGTCATGCTGATAGAGGGTGTCTGTTATGGGGAATCCCTGCCTCATCATGCTCTTGCGGGTGAGCTTTCCGTGCTCATCGTACTCGTAGAGCATCCCGTCTTCGAGGCCGTTGTGGTAATGGCAGCGGAGCTTTACGACACGCTTTGTGGAATCGTTGATGAAAAAATGATGCTCCACATGCAACCCTTCGCGCTTGCCATGACAATACTCGGTGGTGGCGGTTAGCTGCCCGTAGATGTTGTACTCATAGAGTGTGCCCTCTTCGAGGCCGTGCTTGAAGTCGCATTCCTTTATTTTCTTGCCGTCCTGACCGTAAACAATCCAGTGCCCCTCGTACTCGCCGGTGTCCCGGTTCTTGAAGCCCGTCACGGCCAGTTGTCCGTTTTCGTATCGCTCCTCGTATTTCTTTTGGGCGCTGACGATGGCGGGCAGCAGGAGCAGGAGGATGATGAGGCGTCTCTTCATTTTGCTTTTATTTTGTATTCCGACACAAAGAGGTAGTGTTCCTGATAGGTACCGTTGCCCAGAGAGAGGCTGCTGGCGGCCGCCTCGTTGTCTTTCCGGCGGTAAGAAGTTTCCGTCTTGAGCCAAAAACGGTTGTCCGCACGGACCGCAAAGTCTGTTTCAACCTCTTTGTCGAGGGCCTTTGTCCAGAGAAGACGGCCGTCGGTGCTGCGCAGCTGGAACACGGTAGGGGCACCGGTGGCTATGGTGGCGTTGTAGGAAAGCAGCAGGTAGCGGCTGTCCTGGTACACAATCTTGGCGTTGAAGCCCGAGAACCAGTCGGTAATCGGTTTGGCGCTGGACAGCCTCTTGTCGCCATCCCACTGGTAGGCCATGTCATCAGAGAAGTATTGGGCATCCTGCGGGTCGCCGAGATGGAACTTGAAGCTAAGCTGAAAGATACGAATGCGGTTGTTCTTGCTTTGCAGTTTATAGTACGTACTGTCCCTTAGCTCGCCCTGCAGCTCGCCCGGCGGCAGCCGTTTGGCATAGTCAAAGGCCTCGGTGGTGTAGAGCCGGCCGGTTGCAGGAAAGTAGTTGTACTTCTCGGCCAAGTTATTAATAACCTCAAAGCCCTCTCCATAGTCTTCATCCAGGAACTCTGCCGACGAGAGTCCTGTGCTCATGGCCGGTTTCTTGGCAAACATCGTCTTGGAAACGTCCCTGACAGTCAACCCGTCAGGGTCTACCGCATAGATAAAACGCTTGGGAATGAGCATGAACCAGCTGCGTGCTTGATGGAAATAGCGCATCTTACTCTGAAAGAGAGAGAAGTCCGAAAGTTCTTCTATCTGGCTTTCAGAGAAGAGCAAGTGCTCTGCCAGCACCTCTCCTGTCTGCGCATCGCGGAACCCGTAGTAATGTCCGTCGGTGTATTTCGAGGCGTCGTCGCGGTAGTCGGGATGGTAGTTGCGCTCCACGAGGTAAAAGAAGCAGGCCTTGCCGGCATGTTTCATGGGCACAATGTATTCGTAGTGGTCGTACACCCCCACCGAGTCGGGCCCCGAGAAGGTGCTCTTGGGCGACGTCGAAAACAGCGACGCGCCTATGATAAAGACAAAAAGCACCAGCGGAAAGACGAACGCCGCCACGCCTACCTTAATCATATTACCCGGCTGCTGCCACCAAGGCTGCTGCTTGCCGAAGTCGAAACGGTGGTTTACATTGATGTTGATGTCATCGTCGTCGATATAGAATTCGGTGCCGCAACTGTCACATCTGAAGCGCTTCTCGTCGAGTTGGGTGTGTTTCTCGCTGCCACACTGCGGACATTTCACTGCTTTTATCTTTGTCGCCATGTGCTGTCTGCGGGTTAGGATTGCCTGGAATAGTGGATGGCCAGATAGGTAACGATGGCCTGTAAGGCCGTAAGCGCGACGACGGCAATGACCCACCAGTTGTCTGTCCACCTCTGGGGAGCGAAGAAGGCGCTGACAAATTCAAGCACGCCGAGCCCCAGGAAGCACATGCCGAGGCTGAGCCGGTGGGTGCTCTCGGCACCAAAGGCAAAGAGTGCGCACACCAGCAGGCAGTTAATGACAATGGCCAGGCTCGTAAAAAGCAGCGTTGTAAGCGCGTAAGCAGAGAGCAGCAGACCTGCAAGCAGATTGACAACGAACGCTGCCGAGGCAATGATGATTACTCTTTTCATAGTCTTGCGAGTATTTCTTCTTTCTTTTTATCGTATTCGTCTTGCGTGATGAGCTGCTCGTCGAGCATCGTCTTGAGCTGGCGCAGGCGCTGGGTGGCATCGGCAGAAGGTTCGGCCGGCGCATCTGCAGCTGCCTGCCCTCCGTTTGCCTCGGGCTGTTTGAAAATGTCCTTGGCCAGTTGCACGCCCGCTCCTAACTGCAGTCCGGCGCCTGCAAGGCCTCCTTCGTTGCGTGCGGCATCACGTAGGGCGCCCAGTTTCTGCACGTCCGTGTAGTCAAGTCCTACCTCGGCAGCGGCTTGCTGCTCAGCAGTCATGTCCGCAATCTTGCCAATCCGCTCCATGGTATCATCGTCGAAGGTCACTGAATCTACCCTGAAATCGGTCAGCTCCAGTCCAAGACGCGCCAACTCTTCTGCTGTACGGGTCTTCAAGTCGGTCGACAGCTCGAGCAAGTGGCTGTCCACCTCCTGATAAGGATAAGCCTTCTCGGCCAAGAAGGAGGTGAGCGGAGCCACGATACGCGACGAGACGAGCTCGCGGACGTCGCTGTCGCGGTAGTTGCTCACGGTGCCCAGCAGCGTGGTAAACATCTTGTCGGGTTCCGCTATCCTAACGGAAAAGTTGCCGCAGGCACCCAGTGCCACCGGCAGATGATAGACGGGTTCCATGTACTTAACAGGAGAAGCCGTGCCCCAGAGCACGTTCACCATCTCTGCAGTGCGGAAGAAGTAGAAGCGCATCTTGTGTTCACTCTCCAACTGCTGTGCAAGATTGAGCAGCGTTGTGATGAACGGATGGTTTGCTGTCTCCATCTCATAGGTTCCGGGCTCTGTAAGAGTGGCCCTCACACGGCCGTCGTAGACCACCAGACAGCCCTGTCCGGGAGCTACGATGAGTTTGCTGGCGTTCTTGATTTCGTCGGTCGAGGTCTCCATCAGGTGGAAGAGGACGCCCGGGTCCTGCTCTTTACACTCTACGACGGTACGTAACTGTCGCTTGAAAAAATTCTTCAAATCCATTGCCTTTTCTTTGAAAGTTCATGGAAGCATAGCTCCCTTTTTGCCAATCTATAGCCTTGCAAAGATAAGAAATAATATTGAAAAGGGCAGATAAAATTGTTAAATCAGCATGATTTAGGAATAAAACAAGTAAATTTGCAGCATCCGGCGGGTTGCGGACGGGCAGCCACCGGGCGCCGGGCAACCGACTGTAACCGGTGGTAAGGTGCACTTGCAGCCCAAGAGCCCATCACCTATATATAAATAAGGTAATGAAAAGAAAACAGCTCATCCTCCTCTCAGTCCTCGGTCTTGCCGCCGTAGGGCTCGTGTTCTATCTTCTCGTGGGCCGGAAAGCCAACAGCAGGCAGCCTGCAGCAGGCATGGCAGACTCCGCCAAGGTGGCAACACCCCGTGCGCATATTGACACGGCGGCCGATATACGCATCATCCGCGAGTATTACACGAAGGCTTACGGCAGCCCGACAAACAGTGTCGAGGAGCGCGATAAACTCGACGAAAGCCATCTCACGCCATTGATGGCAGAACGAAGCTTTGCCGACGAGAACGACGTTTACCCTTTCGTACGCTGCGAGGTGGTGCCGCTTGATTTCCTGAAGACCCTGCGCGTAGGGCATCTTCACGACAACTGGTACATGGTTTCATGGAAGAATGAGTCCGAACCGGGGCTGGAGAAGATACCGGTACGCATGGTGACCGACCGCAACGGCCACCGCAAGATAGGCTATGTAACGCCTGCAGGACTGGGAACGGCAGCCTCCGACACCATCTTTCATGCCAAGGTGGTGCCCATGCAGGCCCATCCAAAGAGCGCGCACGAGTTTGTCGAGGCCTTCTACCGGTCGTATTTCTCTACTTTTGTAACCATAGATGACCATGCACACGATGCCCGGCTGGAACTGATGCGCCACTGCGTGGAGCGGAAAGGTCTGGAGCATGCAAGCCGCGACTTGTCTTTGGGCACGATGCTGGTGAACAACATGCTGCAGAACCTTGACATTACTGCCTCCGGCAAGCCTCGTTACGCCGTGTACAGCATGCCGCAGGAGGGCTGGTTCTGTGTCCGCGGCACTTATCCCCACTTAGAAGTAGCCCACTATGTAAAGGTTGAGAAGCACGGCAGCCGTTACGTCATTGTGCGCTGCCAGAGCTATCCGCCGGCCGTGGTAACCGACAAAGACTTTTACATATACTTCTGGCCGGACAAGCAACCATCCTTTGGAGCCGGACAGAATGACATGGAGGCATTTCTCAACAAGTATTTGCAGTACCCCGAGCAGGCCCTGCAAGCGGGCAAGGGAGCCTCGGTCAACGTGGTCATGCTGACAGATAAAGACGGTTCGCTGCTTAGTACGGAGGCCGAGGGCGACCTCTCCGACCCGTTCGTTGCAGAGGCCCTGCAACTGCTGGACGTAATGCCTAAATGGCTGCCGGCCAGCAACGACATCGGCGAGTGCGTGCAGTCCTACGTCTATGGCACGCTGGTGTTCAGCGCAAAAGGCGGCAACGCGGCCGTTAAATTTATCCGCGAATATCCCAAACAACGATAACGACAACTCTTGCAAACACGCTTTCGACATGGCCGTGAGAGGCGAAATCGGTGTCGGTCGATAGCAAATAAATCAACAGATAAGGTATGAAAGACAAACTGACCAATGGATGTGTAACGCTGGCTTTGCTCGCTTTAGCTGCAGGTGCCGGTTGGCTGGCCGTCAGCATGTTCCGGCAGGGCGCATGGATAAAGGGCCTTTTACTGGCTATGGGCGCCCTGCTGTTCGCTGCCCCGCTGCTGGCGATGCTCTTCTCTAAGCCTGTTAAGACTGAGCCGGAGCAGCAGCCGCAAGTGCGCTGCATGCCTTTGCCCACCGACCCTGTGGCACTGACGGCGCTGGCCCGGCAGGTGGCGGGCGAAGACGAGGCCCTGATGCAAGCCGTGAAGGAGAGCCTTGTCGACCCCGACGGGTTTTACAAGGCACGCTCGGAGACCGATGCAGGGCGCGACGACGATTACTACGACCTGTGGGAAACGTACCGCGACGAGCCCGAAACACTGCGTAGCGTGGGTCTGCTCTACATGCTCGACGAGCTGAAAGCCATCGCCGGATTTGACTATAAGACCGATTGGGACAACTTTGCCGGCCGGCTGAAGGACCTGCAACGGGTGCAGCGCCACCACCTGCCCGTAGAGGTGGCGCAACAGGATGGCATGTCCAACGTGACGCTTTGGTGCCACCGGCTCAACGAGAAGTGGCGCCCGTTGGGCTACGAGCCCATGCTCATCGACGCCGACAGCGATGAATACTGGGTGGCAGTGGTGCCGGCAGCCGGCCCCGAAGCGGCCAGGGAGCCCGCGCCAGGTGCCGGTAAAAGAGGCTGACCCGCCGCGCCGGTGGTGCCTGCTGCATCATGTCGCCATCCCGGAACTATGCTTCAAGCCCCTTGAAAAGTATCTCCATGCCATTATCCAATATCGCATAGCGCTGTGCCAACATAAACAAGCAGAGTGATAAATGAGAAAACACAATCTTATATCCAATGAACAAACCTGTATTTTCCCCTTGGAAAGGGGAAGTTACGAGGGGATGACGCACCCCAAGGATTGCCAACAGCCTGCCACTACATCATCCCCTCCTCCGCCTCCCCTTTCCAAGGGGAGGATACCAATTTGTCTTTCTCCTATTATTATATATGTAGCTGCTTGTTGTAAACATACAGGCGCCAGCGTATCCTCCCCTTAGAAAGGGGAGGTTAGGAGGGGATGATTACACCGAAAGATTGCCAACAGCCTGCCATTATATCATCCCCTCCTCCGCCTCCCCTTTCCAAGGGGAGGTTACCAGTTAGCTTTTTGGCAAGGCTTAGCTTATTTATAGCTACTAACAGACAAGCCTGTAACAACAGAAAAAATACTCTGTTACTCTGTCTTTTATAATCAGCAACCACCTGGCAGGGAACATACAGCAGCGTTTCCTCCCCTTAGAAAGGGGAGGTTAGGAGGGGATGATAACACCTGAAGATTGCCAACAGCCTGCTCACACATCATCCCCTCCTCCGCCTCCCCTTTCCAAGGGGAGGATACCAGT
Organism: Prevotellaceae bacterium KH2P17; assembly: GCA_900199655.1. Lineage (GTDB taxonomy): Bacteria > Bacteroidota > Bacteroidia > Bacteroidales > Bacteroidaceae > Prevotella. The sequence continues at coordinate 64,434 of FZRE01000012.1, read as the reverse complement.
TAGCCTTTATGCAAACTGTTACTCGCCCATTTCCGCAATCAAGCAAACCTGCAGCAGAAGAAAAAATACTCTGTTACTCTGTCTTTTATAATCAGCAACCACCTGGCAGGGAACATACAGCAGCGTTTCCTCCCCTTGGAAAGGGGAGGTTAGGAGGGGATGATAACAGCAGGAAACGTTATTTTAAGACCGCGCCCGCAAAGCATTAGAAATCAACCCATTACAAGCGAGGAGATAAAAGGTATCTTTCAAGCCTCTTGAAGATGCCTTTCAAGGGGCTTGAAGCTATCGTTCAAGGCCCTTGAAAGATAGCTCCTGTTCCCGCATCTGCAACTCTCCGCCTTGCAAGCAGTTGTAACCACGCAAAAAAAAGCCCCCTTGGTTGGGGGCTTTTGCTTAGTTTCCGGTTACCTGCAAGGTAGTAGGCTGCTTGGTGAGGTCGAGGTTCGACCACTTCGGAAGCCGCAACCTGCTGCTTGACTGCATAAGTCTCCTTCGCCTGCATTCCTCATATAAACTATCAAACGGAATTAACCTGTAGGTTTATTAACAATACTTAATTATTTGGAAGTTCAGAAATAAAGGGCTATATTTGCAGCAAATTCGGACAGATAACAAACCTACAAGTTTATTGATAGTTTCTGGGGAAGGGTGTTGGAACCTGAAGAAGTGGCCCGACAGATACTGGATGAGGCCGAAGGACTGGAAGAAATATTCGAAGAACTGAACGCAAACTCAATGGCAGGTGAGACTCCTGATTTCGATGATCACTTCAAATATCTGGAAGGGAAATACAAATACGAACTCCAATATCAACCCATGAAGTCGTATGGACCTGGGCGCCCGCCGCTGCTTAGGATGTATGCCATCAAGCTACAGCCCAACACGTATCTGATAACAGGCGGCGGCATCAAGCTCGCAGACACCATTCAGCACTCGCCCGGACTAAAAGACCACGTCCTGCAAAACATTGACAGGGTTCGCTCTTACCTCAAGGAGAACGGAATTATAGACAGTGAAGATTTAAAAGAAGACATCTAACCAAAACCAGACCATTATGGAAACAGACATGAACAAACTGGCTCAAATAGCCAAGCCCAGCAGTACCGCAGCAAAAGAAAGGGCACGCTGGAGACGAGAAAACAGAGAGTGGTTGCGGTTGTCACAAGACATTGCACTTTATATACACTATTATCTGCATACATCGGGCCTCACTCAGAAAGAGCTGGCAGACCGGTTGGGAGTTTCGCCCGTTTATGTCGGCAAGCTCCTCAAGGGCGGAGAGAACCTTACGCTGGAAACTATCTGCAAGTTACAGCGCGTCATGGGCGAAGTGATAGTCTCGGTTGCACACCCCTACACCACCAGTATGTTGGTGCAATTGTCCGCACCTGCCCCCTTCTCATCAAATGCAGAGCAGAGCGACACCTATTCAAGTAACGGGCAATTTACAAACGAAGGCTTCGTTCCTGCCATTTGTGAAGTTGCATAAAACGCACAGAACGATGGACCAACAAATATATTACAAATATTCAAAAATAGAACTCGAGCAGTTTGCTACATTCGAAGCTAACTTTGACCCGAATGAAGATGAAGTTCGGTATGACACCGAAGTGCAGTTCTCCTATGACAAGGAGCGTGAAGTTCTTTGCTGCAAGGTAAGCGAAACCTTATCACAAAGCAGCAAACTTCTGGCTAAAGCAGTTATGAACAGCTACTTCGAAATCAAGCACGAGTCAATAGAGAGCCTCCGCCAGGAGAATAAAATCACCTTTGCACCACAGCTGCTCGTCCAGTTCGCGTCTCTTTGCTATGGCTCACTTAGAGGGGCTATCTATGTAAAGACAATGGATGGGCCACTTCAATCATGTGTGCTTCCACCTGTATATTTTGGCAACATTGTCAACAAACCTTTTATTGCAGTAGACAAAGATGCCGTTCCAAAAGAAGAATAATTCTTTTTCCGATGGGATACCAAAGATATAATCTTAATATCTTTGACACTTTCGGCATTTAAACAATTACCTCTTCCATACATTCGCAGAAGCCATTTCTTTGCTTTGTCATGAGCATGGAAATGGCTTCTGCGTATTGTAGCGCCGCGAACAGCAAGGTGTTCAGGCTGCCTATTTTATTTGTCATTCTGCCTACCGATGTTGCTATTATATAATATAAGGTATAACGAGAGATGGCAGAGGGGAAAGATAAAGAGGCTACCAGCAAGCTGACAAAAAGCAAAAGCCCCCTTGGTTGGGGGCTTTTGCTTAGTTTCCGGTTACCTGCAAGGTAGTAGGCTGCTTGGTGAGGTCGAGGTTCGACCACTTGAGTTGCCTGCGGTCAATGGACGGGTGCTTGTCCTTAACGGCCCTCATGGTTACGGTGCCGGCCTTGGTCCAGGGCGAGTAAGTAACCTTGCCGTCGGCAACAAGGCCCACGCGCAGCGTCTTGGGCGCGGCTGCTCGCTTGCCTGCGGCCTTCTCCATGCTCAGCATGAGGCGGCCATCGGCCACCGATGCCTTAAGCCGATACTGCGCATAGTCGCCCTGACGGTAGCCATATCCGTTGCCGGCGTCCTCGTACAGGCAGCCTTCTGCCATGCCCCGGGCGTCGGGGTTCACCATGAGCGTAAGCGAATCGGTACGGTATTCGACCGTGTTCTGGTACAAGTTGGCCATGGGCACCACAGCTCCGGGCCGCAAGGCCACGTAAGCCTGGTAGCCGTCGTCGGCCTTTTCGAGCTGCATGACGTCCCAGTCGCCCTTCGGTAAGGCGGCAGTCTTGGCCCAACGGGGTATGATGAGCAGGTCATTACCTAACATGAACACCTGCTGCTCGGCACGCAGGGCGGCGTCACGGTCGTCGGCCATGAAGGCCGGCCGCATGACGGGCATGCCCGTCTCGGCAGCTTCGCGGAAGAGGGTGTAGATGTACGGCAGCAGCCGATAGCGCCGGTTGATGGCCGTGCGGCACACGTTTTCGACTTGGGAGCCGAACGCCCAGGGTTCCTGGTCAACGGTTCCGCTGCACGAATGGTTGCGAACGAAGGGGAAGTAGACGCCTATCGACATCCAGTGAGCCATGAGCTCGGACGTGCAGTTGCCCAAGAAGCCGCCTATGTCGGGGCCGTTCATGACCTGTCCGGTAAGCCCCATGTTGAGCGTCATGGGTATGCTGTGCACCATGTGGTCAAAGGAAGAGGCGTTGTCGCCCGTCCACGTGGCCGCGTAACGCTGCCCGCCGAGGAAGTTGGAGCGTGAGAGGAGGAACGGACGTTTATCAGGATTGGCCCTCAGGATGCCCTCGCGCGAGGCTTTTACCATGTTGAAGCCGTACTGGTTGTGGTAACGCAGGTGCGTGCCGGGGGCCAGTCCCTCGCCTCCTCCGTGCATGTTGTCTTCCGGCATGGAGAGGTCGGGGCCGCCGAACACGGCCGGCTCGTTCATGTCATTCCACACTCCATCTACTCCCTGGGCCATGAAGTCCTTGTAAAGGCCGGCCCACCAGGAGCGCACCTCGGGCCGGGTGAAGTCGGGGAAGTGGCTCTTGCCCGGCCACACGTTGCCCTCGAAGGTCTTGCCGTCGGCCGTCTTTACCCAGTAATCGCCGGCAGTACCCTGCCGGTCTACGAAGTAGGAGCTGTCTGCCTTGGCCCCCGGGTCAATCATGTACACGGACTTGAAGTTCTTGGCGTGCAGGTAGTCGTTGAGTGCCTTTGGCTTTGGGAACTCGTCGGGGCGGAAGGTGAAGATGCGGAAGCCGTCCATGTAGTCGATGTCCATCCATATTACGTCGCACGGAATGCGCTCGGCACGCATGCGGTCGGCTATCTCGCGCACCTTTGAGTCGGGGTGGTAGCTGAAGCGGCACTGCTGGTAGCCAAGCGCCCAGAGCGGCGGCAGGTCGTATGTTCCGGAGAGGCGGGCCAGCTCCTGCAGCACCTCGGCTGCCGAGTTGCGCTCAATGACGACGGTGCGGAAGGCCGGTCCCTCGCTGTCGAACTTGATTTCAGCCCCCGTCTGGAGGGTAGATTTCCAGGTGTTGTCGGCTATGATGCCGAATGCAGAGCCGTTCTTGCGCACTCCGAGCACCCAGGGATGGGTCTGGTAGAGCTGTTTTCCGTTATTATGATAGTAGGCCCCGTTGTCGCGGTTCCAGTAAATGTTGTGGTCGCCGTTGCGTCTCAGGTCGCCCAGAACTTCGCCCGTGCCGTACAGGTCTACGTCGTCGCCCACGTTGAAAGTCACGATGCTGTGGCCTCCTTCCTGGCTGTAGGCAGGCTGCAGGCGCCAGCCGGCCTTGAGGTTGCCCTGTGGCACGAGCTCTCGCACGAAGATGGGCGAAGGCAGATGCTGGCCGGCATCGAAGTTTTTGGGATAGAACACAGCCACGTTGTCGGCTATCATGTACGACTGCTGGGCCCCTACCGGCATGGAACATGCCAGTAGCAGGATGCTGATTGCTGATTTAAGTTTTCTCATCTTAGGTATAAACGTGTTGGTAATTGTCTGTTCGGATGGTTTCCACCTGCGAAGATAACGAAAAAAGAGGAATGTACAAAACCAGCAACTCTAAAAGTGCTGAAATCTCGTACATTCCCCATTGGTTTTCATGGACAGATGTTCAGGCTAATCATTCAATATAACCTAACATTCACTTTTTAATTCTTGATGTTTTATTTTTGTGTTGATTGAGGGTTATGTGCTATTGGTCGAGGAAGGCCACATTGATGTGGGCGGTTACAGAGTCGGCCACGCCGTTGCTCTTGTTGCCGAAGATGGTGAGCTGGAGCGGCTGAGAGCCCTCGGCCGGAACCTGCATCTGCTCCATGTAACCTACCAGTTGCGTGTCGGTAATGGGCAGCGTCTTGACGTTGAAGTTGCCCGTCTGGCTGTTGTCGGCTATGTCCACGGTGTTTGCGTTGAGGGCGTTGGCCAGCGTGAGGCGGTAGGTCTGCGGTGGTGCAGCGTCTATCCAGCGCAGGTTCAGCACCGTAGTGTCGGCCGGAACCTGACCTATCACGACTTCGAAGGAGGTGTTCTCCAGAACAATCCGTTGTGGCTGCGGCTTTCCTACCCCGTCGTCGGTGTCGCAGGCAACGAAGGTGAAGATGCCGGCAAGCAGTATCAAAGCATATAGAATTTTTCTCATTGTCGTAAGTTGTTAGTCGTTTAACATGATGGCAGGACTGCAGAGGCACCCGCAGGTGCCCCCGCACTCCGTGCCGTTTATTGTACCATGATGAGCCGCATGTTGTGAAGGTCGGCCTTGATGGTCCAACGGCCGCCCTTGGAGGGAGTGTACTTGTTGTCGCCACTCACGCCCGCACTGCGTATGCCGCTGCTGAGCCACGTGTTTACAGGGTCCTGGCGGGTCTCGCTGTCGGCGCGCAGGAACTCGTAGTTCCACTCTCCCGGCCGGGTAATGAGCTTGAACTCGTTGCCGGCAGTGATGTCGGTAGTGAGCGTCCATATCTCCGGATGATGCTTCAGGTCGCTCTGCACGAACGGACAGGTCTGGTTTCCGGCATCCCAGCCCGACGGAACGGCGTTGCCCACAGCCCACATGCCGCCGAACGGCAGGTCGTAGACATCGAGGCAGATGAGCTTGTTGTTCTTCAAACAGAGCGTGATTTCGTACCTGCCGGTGGTGGAGATGGTGAGCATCGGGGCACCTTCGTCGGCCAGTTTAACCTCATCGCTGCCGGCTGCCGTTGGAACATAGGCCGGCCAGGTGTTGGCATCGCTGGTGGCAAAGCGCAGCCGGGTGCCTGCCTGCAGGCGTCCGCTCCAGTGGTAGTAGAGCGAGTCGGTATCAATGTTGGTGATGCGCGTGGTGCCTGTGCTGCCGTCCTGTTCCTGTACGAGGTAGAGGTACGGTATCTTGTTTACGGTCAGCGTGCCGGTATTCAGGTCGAGCGTAATGTCGTAGTCGGCCGGTTCGGTAATCGCGAAGTGGCTGCCCGTGCCGTCGGCAGAGTAAACGGCCTGCGTATCAGAGGCTCCTCTGACGTAAGCGGGAGCACCGGTGGTGCTGGTAGAGAACCAGAACTCGCAAGGCTCCAGGCCGCCGTGCCAGTGGTAGATGCCCGACTCGGGGATGTTGTCCATCTGGATGGAGCGGTCGCCCTCGGACGAGGGGATGAGCATGTACATCAGGTCGCGCGGGTCGTAACCCGTCACTACGATGGTGGTTTCAGATATTTCGGGCTTGAAGAACTTGGTATCAGCGTTCACCTGTGCTATCACCTCGGCCGTTACCCGTGCGGCTTCGCCAACGGCAACGCCCCAGTTGGAGAGGTAGTTGTTAAGCTCCTGCGTGCTCAGGGCATACGAGTTGCCTGACGGAACGGGCAGCAGATCGCTGATTTTGTCCTTGCTGTCGGCCAGGTAAAAGCGTATGTAATAGGTCAGTGAGGTGCCTGCGCCGCGGTCGTGGGCATCGTTCCAGGTAAAGATTGCTGCCGTTTCGGCCTTCTTGGTGCGCTCAAGCAGGAGCGTATCGGCCGACGACTGCACCTGCATCTGGTCTTCCGGCGCTTCGAGCGTGTAGTACTCCGGGTCGGAATTGCAGCTGCCCAGCAGCCCGACTGCCGCAAGGAGCAGTCCGAGCTTTATGATTATGTTTGATTTCATGTCTTCTTTTATTTTAGGTTTTAATTCCAGAACGGAGACTGAACGAGGTTGGGGTTCTTCTCCATCTCGTCTACGTAAATCGGGAACCAGTACATGGAACGCTTCCAGACGCGTGTCTGGTAAACGGTGCGCTTATAGAAGTCGCCGGCATTTTCGCCTGCATAGTTCATTCCATAGTCGTCGCCGGTCATTTCAGGCAGGTCTTCGGCAATCTTCCAACGACGTATGTCATCCCATCGCAAGCCCTCGCAGCACAGCTCCACACGGCGTTCCATGCGCACGATGTTGCGGATGGAGCTCTGTGAACTTTCCACATGAATGTAGCTGGGGTCGTTGGCAGGCACCTGCTTGGTAGTGTACTGGCGCACACCGGCACGTACTCTAACGCGGTTCACGTACTCAATGGCCGTTTCGCGGGCATCGGGCGTATCGTAAGCCTCGTTCATGGCTTCGGCATAAGCCAGGTAAGCACCGCCCAGACGGTAGAGCCACAACGGGCGGTTAGTGTACCAGTTGCCCGTGCGGGGGTTATCGTAAGGATACACTTTCTTGCGAACCAAGTAGCCGTTCTGCGGCGCATCGTGGGTATAGTCGTTCTCCTTGCCGCCGCGGAAGAACTCGAACGGGCGTTTCTCCAGTTCGTACCAGGAGCCGTTATAGGAAACTGTGGTGTAGAAACGGGGCTCTCTGTTGCAGTACATGTTATAGGTTCCCTTGGCTGTAATCTCGCCCGGAGTGCCCGTACCCTGATCCCACTGGGTGTTGCGGGTCTCTACCGAGTTGGAGAAACCTGTCTCCTGATAGTAGCTGTTGGGGTCGGTAATGGGCAGACCGTTCTTGGTAAAGAAGGCATCTACCAGTCCCTGATAAACACCCAGGCCGCCACCGCCGCCGTTGTTCTTCGGTACAATCTTCGATGTATAGAACTTGAAGTTGTCGTCCTCGCTGCTGTGACGGGTGAAAGGGAAGAGGATTTCCTTGTTTCCTGCAGTCCACTTGGTGAAGAACATGTCCGTAAGAGACTTGAAGGGGTCCACTGTTCCGTCATCATTATATTCCACAAAGAGCTTGCATCCGGCACCTTCGGCTTCGTCGATGAGCAGCTTCAGCGCCTCTACTGCACGCACCCATTTCTTTGCATCGTAGGCAGTTGGGAAGAGATGTTGGCCGTCCTTGTTGGTATAATTCATGTACCAGCTGTTGCCGTTCACCAGCGGACTGGCATTGAAAAGCAGCATGCGGGCGCGCTCGGCCAGGCACATAATCTTGTTGATGCGGCCATATTTCTCGGGCTTACTGTACATGGCAGGCAGCTCGTTGGCTGCAGCAAGCATCTCCTTATCGCAATAATTCACGATAGAATCCCACGGGGCGCGGGCTACCATCAGGTCAGAGAGATTGAAATCCGACGGCGTAATGTAGTCTGGTTTAAAGGGAATAGGGCCGTAGACCTTAGCCAGGTTCCACCAGTAGTAGGCTGCCAGGAAGCGGCACTCGGTCTTCATGAGGTCTACCTCGCTCTGGGGAAGGTCTTCGGAAGGCAGCGCCTTCACGTTCTGACGGAAGAGGTAGCTCTCGCGGATGTAGCGGGGATACATGTGCCAGAAGCCACCTTCCCATGATGAGTTTTGTGTCCACTGGCCGAAAATCTTCGGAATAATCTGGCTCCAGTCCCACTGTTGCCAGCGTTTGGAGGGCGTCATGTCGTCGCCCAGCACCTCCCAGCCCAAGCCGAGCAGGAAACCTCGCGACGGGTTTGGCAGTCCGGAATAGACATAGGCCAGTGCATCTTCCACGTAGGTCTTATTCTCGTAGACCATGTCCATGGTGAGTTCCGTGTCCGGCTCTTTGTCCAGAAAGTCGCAGGCGGAGAATGACAGTGCCGTTGCTACGGCGCATCCGCCTAATATGAATTGATGAAATAGTTTCATGTTGATGTGCTAATTAAAAGTTTACGTCGATACCGAACATTACAGACTTCATCTGCGGGTACTTCAGACCGTCGCCTGAATCGAGCTCGGGATCCCACAGCTTGAACTTGGAAAGAACGAAGAGGTTGTTTCCGCTCACGTAGAGACGGATGCGTTTGGCCTTCACCACGTCCGTTACAGACTTGGGCAGGCTGTATCCGAGCTCCAGAATCTTGCAACGCAAGAAGCTCATGTTCTTCTTCCACCATGTGGAGGAACGGTAGTTGTTCTGGTTAGGAGACTCCGAAAGGCGTGGCCAGAACACGTTCTGACTTGGGTTATCAACCGTCCAGCGGTCGTTGTAGTTGTCGTAAACGTTACCTTCCAAGCCCTGTCCGCTTCCCGGAATGAAGTACGACGAGCCGCCGATTACGCGGTAGGTGTCGCCTACGCCCTGGAAGAAAGCATTGATGTCGAAGTGCTTGTAATTAACGCTCATGCCGAAACCGTACACAATCCGCGGGTCTACAGTGCCTCCGATGTAGCCTTCATCGGCATCGGTGATGACGCCGTCGCCGTCCATATCCTTGTATTTAATGTCGCCCGGGCGAACCTTTGCGCCCACTTCCTGGCGCGGGATGCCGAACTTCACTTCGCCGTTGGCATCAAAGTCGTCGTCGGTAAACAGCCGTTCGGCCTGCAAACCCCACAGAGTGCCCAGCGAGTGGCCCGTGATGGAGCGGTACGTTCCCTTGCGGGCCTCGCTCTCGTCGCGCTCGTCCACACGGTTCTTGGCATAGGAGAACGTGGAGCGGAAGCCGATGGAGAGGTCGTGGTTGAACTGCTTGTTATAGTTGAGCGAGGCATCGAAGCCGCGGTTGGTTACCTGTCCGTAGTTTGCCCACGGCGTAGCAGTGAAACCGGTCTGCGTGGGGATGGTGGAGCGTTGCATGAAGATGTTGGTGCGCTTCTCGTGGAAGAAGTCGAGCTGGAACTCCAGCGCGTTCCACATACCTATCTCTATACCTACGTTACCCTTCAGAGCAGTCTCCCAGGTAAGGTTTGTTACGCCCGGGTCTCCTTCGGTTATGCCCGCGCGGCCTATCTGGTAGTTGTCGCCCCAGTCATATCCGCCCTGGTTGGTGTACACGGTCGTGATGTACGCAAAGCGTCGGCCGCCGATGTTGTCGTTACCAACCTTGCCGTAGGAGCCGCGGAACTTAATCTTGCTAAACGTGTGGCGCAGGCTTGCCATGAATGGTTCTTCGGACATAATCCAGCCTACCGAGACCGACGGAAAGAAGCCGTAGCGCTTGCCCTTGGCAAAGTTCTCGGAGCCGTTGTAGCCGAAGTTGAACTCTGCTATGTATCTGTCCATCAGCACATACGAAAGTCTGCCGGCTATACCCTGCTTGCGGTAGGGCTGCACACCGCCGTTGTCGTAGCTCTGCTGGTTGTACAGGAAGAGGGCATCGATGGCATGCTGCCCGAAGGTACGGTTGTAGGTGAGCGTTCCCTCGAGGTAAGTGTTCTTCGTGCCGTAGTCGCCGCCGCTCTCAAAACCTAACGATTCGCTTCCGTAACTCAAGATGGAGTGTATCAGGTTGCCCTCCACGTCGCGTTCCTTGGCCACCGTATAATAGGTAGGACTGTTGGAGCGCTTGCGGTTGCTGTTGTTGTAAGAGTCGAAGGAGAAGGTGAACTTGGCCTTCAGTCCGGGCGTGAGCATCTTCAGGTCCTGCTCAATGGAGATGAGCGACTGCAGCTGCGTGGCTATGTTCACCTGGTAGCCGCGCTGCGTACCGCTTGCCCACGGGTTCACGCGATTGGTTACATAAGGGATGGTACCGTCCGAGTAACGGGCCGGATGCACAACCGGACTGGTTCTGAAGGCCTGGTTAAAGAGGTCGTCGATACCCACGTCGGGGGCATGGCGGTTCTGCATGTAGCCGCCGATGTTGAGGCGCAGCGTGGTGGTCTTGGTGATATCAAGGTCAACGTTGGCGCGCATGTTGTAGCGGTTCAGCTTGATGGAGGTGTCGTAGGGCAGCGACCGGTCGGTCTCCACGATACCCTGCTCGTTGAAGAGCGAAGCCACCAGCGAGTAGCGCAGGAAGTTGCTGCCGCCGCTCACGTTCAGACTGGCGTGGGTAGAGTAGGCATAATCCCTGGTGATGGCATCCATCCAGTTCACGTCGGGATAGAGGTCCAGGTCGTAGTGGCTGCGCGTACGGTCAACCTGTTGCTGCGTGTAGGGCTGGCGGTCGGGATTTCCGGCCAGCTCGTTGAGCAGCGTCATGTAGTCGGCACCATTGATGAAGCCCGGCAGTTTGGTAGGTTTCTCGATGGAATGTTCAACCCTCACGTCAACCGACGGGGCTCCTATGTGGCCACGCTTGGTGTTGATAACGATAACGCCATTGGCGCCCCGCACGCCGTACATGGCGCTGGCGGCGGCATCCTTGAGTACGGAGAACGACTCAATTTCCTCCGGGTCGATGTTGTTCAGGTCGCGCTCTATGCCGTCGATGAGCACCAGCGGCGTCGTAGTACCGGAGAAAGTGGAGACGCCACGTATCCAGAAATTGGAGTTGTCGTAGCCCGGTTCGCCCGAACGCCGCACGGCTATCACGCCCGCAATCTGTCCGGCAAGGTTGTTGGACAGCGAGCGGGTGGAGCCCACCTGCAGGTTTTCAGGCTTCAGGTTGTCGATGGCACCCACCACGGAGAGCTTTTTCTGCGTGCCGTAGCCGGTTACCACCACTTCTTCGAGTGATGAGACGTCGGGTTCCATCTGCACGATGTAATCGTTGGTGGTGCCTACGGTAATCCGTTTGGCCTTGTATCCGATGTACGTCAGCTCGATAACGGTCTTCGCCGAGGGCACTTCCATGCTGAAGTGTCCGTCAATGTCGGTCTGCACGCCCTTTGATGCGTCGCCGCCGACAATCTTTACCGCCACGCCTATCATGGGGGCCTTGGTCTCGTCGTAGACGGTTCCGCTCACACGTACCGACTGCGCCATGACGCTTAGGTTTACCCCCAGCAACAAGAGCAGCAATGCGTTTTTCAATTTACTCATAGGGTTTTTGTTTGTTGTTGGTTATTGTTTTGGTTATAGTTTTTATGGGTTGGAGGCCGTTTTCTGTCCGAAGAAGGCCGGCGTACGCTCCGGCGAGTACAGCTCCCAGAGCGAGGCAACGGTCCAGCCGGGGGCAAAGATGTCGTTGTAGAACCCCTTGCCGTTCTTGCCGTAGTCCCAGGTGGTGTGCTGCACCACCTCGGGATAGAAGCCCGGAACTGCTATTCCGCAGAGCCGGCCGGGCGTTGGCAGCAGCTGGTTGAGCGAACTGTAGATGACGTTGTACATGCGCGTGAACCTTGACTCATTGGTCTTGAGGCCGAGCCACTTGAGGATGGAGGGGAACTCGAACACAAACACGTCTACGTGGTTGTTCTCCACCGACACGTTACCCCATCCGCGGCTGCTGAAACCCAGGTCGCCCAGCATCTGTCCCTGCGCAAACGGCACGTCCCACAGGTAGTACCACGACAGTGCGAAGTACGCTGCCTGCTTGCAGAGCTGCACATAGCGGGCCTGTTCCTTGCCCTTGGTAACCAGTGCCATGTAGTAAGTGGCCGTCACGGCACTGATGGCAGCCTCCTTGTCCTCGCAGTTGGCGTCGAGCGTAGAAGAGAAGTAGTCGCTCTTGGAGATGATGTGAGCGGCCAGATAGTTGGCCGAACGGCGCGCTGCCTGCAGGTAGTTATTGCTGCCGAAGTAGCGGTAGCCCATTACCAGCGGGCCCGTTGCCGAGGGCGTACTGCCCGGACTGGCGTCTATGTCGCTGCCGTCGTCGCGGAATTTGCGGGCAAAGCTGCCGTCTGCCTTCTGCAGTTTAACCAGGTTGTCGAGCAGTCGGCGCACCTTGCTTTCCCACTCTGCGTGCCTGCGTCCGTGCGTTTTCTCGTACTGCAGGTAGTGGAGCACGGCGTAAACGGCCTCCGACTGCTGGCGGATGGAGTGCACATCGTCCTTGGGCATGCCCTTGCTGAAGTCGACATAGTCATGGAAATAGCCGGCCGAAGTGAACCCGTTGGCCCTGAAACTCTCCAAGATGGCGTGGCCCATGCCCGTTAGTAGGCTGTCGCCGTGCTGCTCTCCGTACTCTATCTCATTGAAGGCGTTGAGCAGAACGCGCCCGCAGAAGCCTATCTGCATCTCGGTGTAGGGCTTGCAGTCGGCCGTGCGCAGCGTAAGACCCGAGTTGTATTTCAGCGGGAAACGGTCAACAAACGACTGGCGGAAATAGTTCGCGAGCTGTGCCTTTACCTCCTCCGCATTATATAAAGGTGTAAGGGGGCTCGGACTGAGCTCGTCGAAGCATTCGTTCCACGTCTGTGCAACGAACGCGCCGTAGCTCTCGGCCTCGCCCTCGGTTATGAGCCAGGCCAGTGTTTGGCTCTCCCCCTTCTTCAGGGCGGCAAAGGCCGTGACGGCGGGGGCCAGCGTGAGCTTGCGGATATAGCGCCGGGGCGACTCCTCATAGGGGTAACCAAAGGTGAGCGCAGCCTGCCCTGTCTCGTTGTCGAACCCCACATAACCTATCGAGGAGGCACCGGAAAGGATGACCTCACCCTCCTGCGAGGGCACGAGAGCATCGCATCCCTGGCCCAGCCGGCGCTGTACGGTGAGGCTGCGGTGGCCGGCACCGTCGTAGACGCCCGTGAGCGGCGCCGAGAGACGGTCTTCCCTGAAGTTCCAACTCTTGGAGGTATGGAAGGAGGGAGCCTCCTTCGGCGAGCGTAAGTTCTTGTGATACCAGAACCCGGGCAGGTAGAAGTCGCAGTTGCCGGTACCGAAACCGGTCCTTGCTGCCAGCTCCAGGTGGAAGTACACATCCTCCTGCGCCGTCAGGGTAACGGTAAGCAGCTGGGCATTTCCGGCCTTTTTGAGTTCCCGACTCACCGTTACGGGCAGCTTTCCGGCAGCCACGAGGCGGTCGGCCTGCGGCTTGAGGTCATAGGTTACGGCGGTATTGCCGGGTTGCTTCAGCGCTATAGACGCCTCAAGCTCCCACGCACAGGCTTTGCTTGCTATGAAGAGGAGCAGCAACAGCATGTAGGGTCTGACTCTTTTCATGTATCTAAATTTAAAATCTTACGTTATCAGGCTTTCTAAGCAGATGATGCAAAAGTAACATTTCGGCCGATTTCCGACAGGTAAAAATGTTTCCGAAATGGGTAAAATTGTTCTTTTTACCCTCCGTAACTGTCTGTTTGATAATTAGAGCGCTTTTGCGCCGCCATCTCCGCGCCCCGTCAGGGCAGCAGAAGGCATCCTGCCAGGTAGCAGAGAATATCCTGCCAGGTAGCAGAAGCTATGCTTCGCGAACTTTCGACAGGTGTCGCACAATCATTCGACACCTGTCACACAATCGTGCGACAAGTGTCGAAAGTTCCTGCTCCATATCTTTTGTCCTTTTCTATTCATCTTCATGGCAGCAAAAATACAATCACCCCACCACTCAACACCCATCACCCTAACACCCAACACCCATCATCCCACCGCCCAACACCCATCACCTAACACCCATCACCCATCACCCAACACCCGCACATCATTTCCCCATGAACTCCGTAGGGCTCTTGCCGGTCTGCTTGCGGAACACTTTGGAGAAGTAGTTGGGGTCGGCGAAGCCCGTCTTGTAGGCCGTCTCCGATACGTTGTAGCCCTCCTTTAGCAGCTTGCAGGCACAGTCCATGCGCCGTTTGCGCAGGTAGTCGCCCGCCGAAATGCCCATGAGGTTCTTCATCTTGGTGTGCAGCAGCGTGCGACTGATGCCCATTCCGGCCGTCATCTCGGCAATGGAGAAGTCGCTGTTGCCGATGTTGGCGTCTATGAGAGCATTGATTTGGTGCAGGAACTTCTTATCCAGCTCGCTCAGTTGGGCGGCATCTATGTCGCCCTCATGTCCGTTGGCAATCTCCTGCTGACGGCTGGCACGCAGCTGCAAGATGTTCTTTATCTGTAGTTCCAGTATCTGGGGGTCGAACGGTTTGGACACATACGCCTCGGCGCCGCTCTCGTATCCGGCCAGCACATCGGCCTGTTCGCTCTTTGCGGTGAGCAGGATGACGGGAATGTGCGAGGTGTGCACGTCCTGCTTCAGCCGCCGGCAGAGCTCCGTTCCGTCCATGCCGGGCATCATGACGTCGCTCACCACCAGCTCTACCTGCCCGCCGGCGGTTATCTGCAGGGCAGCAGCGCCGTCGGCGGCCGTAAGCACGTTGTACTGCGAAGAGAAGTAGTCGGCCAGGAACTGGAGCATGTCGGGGTTGTCGTCAACGATGAGGATAGAGACGGGATGTTCCGCCTGCGGGGTCTCCTGGCCTGATGCGGCGGCCTCCGAGCTGTGCACGTCGCTGCGTGAGAAGCTGTACTGCGACACTGCCACCAGCGCCTTGTCGTCGGTGATGCGGCTCTTGGCGTCGAATACATCGGCCGATACGTTGAGCCGCACGGTGAAGGCAGTGCCCTGCCCCACCTCGCTCTCCACGCTCACCGTGCCGTGGTGTATCTCCACCAGGCGCTTGACGAGCGACAGGCCGATGCCCCAGCCGCCGTTGTCTACATTGTATCCGCGCTTGGTTTGGTAGTATCGCTCGAAAATGTTGGCCAGTTCGTCCTTGGCAATGCCTATGCCCGTGTCGCTCACTACAAGCTGCAAGTAGGCCGAGGGGTCGCCGGGCAGGGTGAGGATGCTGGCCAGCACCCGCACTGCACCGCCGCGGGGCGTGAACTTGAGAGCGTTGGTGAGCAGGTTGTTGACTATGCGCTCAACGTACGAAGGCGAGAACCACACCTCCTCGCCGTTGTTCTCGCACTCGGCCGTGAGCGTTATCTGCTTGTCGGCAGCAAAGTCGCGGAACTGTTCCACGGCCAGTTCCACGAACTCGACGGCGTTGCCCCGCTGCACGTAGAAGGGCAGGTTGGCCGTCTCTATCTTGTTGAACGTAACGAGTTCGTTGATGAGTTCCTCCATCTTACGGGTGTTGCGGATGGCCGTGTCGAGATGTTTCTGCGAGTCGGTGCTCAGCTCCCGCCGCGCAATACTCCTGAGTGGAGCCACTATAAGCGACAGAGGAGTCTTGAGTTCGTGCGACACCGTGGTGAAGAAACTTGACTTCATGCGGTCTATCTCCTCCACTTTCTCCTTCTCCATGTTGGCCATCTTCACGGCGTTACGTTCCTTCAGCCTGACCGAGAAGAGGTGATAGGCCAGCCAGGCCAGCCCCACCGCCAGCAGCAGGTACAGCATCCACGCCCACATGGAGCGGTAGAAGGGCGGGCGAACGATGATGGTGAGCGTCTTGACGGGGCAGCGGTCCCACCCCTCGTTGGAGTTGTTGGCCCGCACGTGGAGCACGTACGTGCCGGGCTGGAGGTTGTAGCCGTTGAACCGGCGCTCGTCTCCAACGCTGCGCCAGTCCTTGTCTATGCCCTCCAGCAGCACCTGGTATTCTACCGGGTCGGTGCTGGCAGGCATCACCACACCGTAGGCTATGCTGAACGAACGGGCCTGGTCGTAGCTCAACGTGATGGTTTTGTCGTAGTCGATTTCGGTCTTCAGCGGGCTGCCGGGTGTCAAGGCCGTTACCGGTTGGTTGTTGATAACCAGCTCCTTCAGGTGCACCGTGAAGGGTCCCCACTCCTTTCGGATGGTGCGGGGATTAAAGGCCACGATGCCGTTGATGCTCCCGAAGAGCAGCTGTCCGCCCTGGGTAACGAGCGAAGAGGAAAAGTTGAACTGGTTGACGGGCAGCCCGTTCTTGACCGAATAGCGCACTACGGCCTTCGTCCGCAGGTCGTAATCGAACAGACCGAGGCTGGTACTGACCCACAGATGGCCCAACCCGTCCTCTACGGTGCTGCAAACAGTGCATTGCGAGAGCAGCCGCTCGCCGCCCAGACTCTTCACCTGGCCGCCCCGATGGTCAACGAATTGCAGCCCGTTGTTGTTACTTCCTATCCAGAGAGTGCCCCTTGAGTCTTCGTAAAGGCTGATGATATAGTTGTCCTTGAGCCCCGGCTTGGTGCCCACACGCCAGTTCTCAACGCCCCTGCCGTGTGCCGAGAGGCGGAAGATGCCGTAGTTGGTGGTGCCTGCCCAGAGGTTGTCGGCGCGGTCAACGCAAAGTGTATAGACGAAGGTACGGTCGAGTGCGGCGTTGCCCGTTGGCCTGAAGGTGTCCGTCCCGGGGTCGTAATAGCGCAAGCCCTGCATGGTTGCGAACCACAACCGGCCGCTGCGCTGGCGCGCGATGTAGAAAACAGCCTCCGAAGGCAGCCCGTGCGAGCGCAGGTAACGCTTGGATGAGCCGGTCTGCATGTTGTAACGGAAGAGGCCGTTGAAGCGCGTTCCTATCCACATCTCGCCGCTTCGGCGGTCGTAGTACAGCGAGTGGACGTTGGTGCCCAGCTCGGGTATGCCGCTAAAGACGGTGAAGCGGTTGGCCGACTGGTCGTAGATGTTGATGCCGCCGTCCTCGGTCGCTATCCAGAAAACACCCGGACGGGTCTCCACCATCATGCGGGCCACGCGGGCCTTGATATTCTCCGCGGCCGGCCCGGGCGCCAAATGGCGGAACTGACCGTTGTCGTGCAGCAGAATATCCACGCCCCCGAAGTAGGAACCTATCCACACATTCTGCCGCCGGTCGCACAGAATGGCGTACACGGCGTTGTCGCTCAGCCCGTTCTCATCCTGGAAGCGGTGCTGCAGAATCTCGCGTCCTCCGCCGGGACTGATAACGGTAACGCCCTTTTCCGTTCCCAGCCAGATGCGGTGGGAGGCGTCTTCGGTAATGGTGCGGACGATGCCGTTGGACAAATCCCGGGCCGACCAGTTCCGTTGCTGCCCCGTGCGCAGGTCAACGCAAACCACGCCCATGCCGTTACGGCCTATCCAGAGACGGCCGCGGTGGTCGCAGAATACGGGCATGATGGCATTGCTGCTCGTTACGCAGTCGCCGTACCAGGCGAGGTTCAGGGTCGTGAGGCGCGTCATGGCGGCATCGTACGACACGATGGCATTGTTGGTAGAAAGGTAGAGATTGTCGGCTTTGTCAACCGCCATGTAGTTGATATGCGAGCGCGCGGGCAGCGGATGGCGCACCAGCTCCTCGCCGGTTTCATCGTAGGAGCAGAGCATGTCGCCCCCGAAGAACACCCTGCCGCGGCTCGTCTGGGCAATGGAGAGGAAGAGCCCGGGCTGCTGCGTGTAGCATTCAAAGTCGTCGGCACCCGGCCGGTAGCGGCAAACGCCCGTCTCGGTGCATATCCACAGGCGCCCGCGGCGGTCTACCAGCAGGGCGTGCACATAGTTGTGGCTCAGTGAGTGGGGGTTGGCAGCGTCGTGATAGTACACCTTCGTCTCGTAGCCATCGTACTTCACGAGCCCGTTGCGGGTACCTATCCACACGTAGCCCTTAAGGTCCTGCGCCAGCGCCTCCACCTGCTGGTGGGGCAGCCCCTGTGCACTCGTGAGGTGAGAGAAGCGGTAGTTGCCGCCCGCAACCCGTGCCGGCAGCCACAGCAGCAGTGCAACCAGGCAGGCCAGGCAGGCTCTGCGCAGGCGTGTAACGGCAATGCAGGAGGGTGTCATGTTATGAATGTTCATGTATTCAAAAGGTTGCAGGCGCTGTGCCGCCCACGTTTGTCAGGCTATATTACTTATCTTATTATACAAAATTACGAAAAACAAGGCAGACGGCAAAATGTTTCGGCAAATTTAAAGTTGAACTTTAAATTTGGCAAAGATTCTGTTTTCTGTTGACAAATACAAGCAGAAGGTACAAGAAGCGGTTGCTTCCTCCATGCTTTTCCGCCTTTCTCTCATCTCGTTTTGCAGCTTATTTTCCGGCCGCCGGCATCACTTTGCAGAACCGCCTGCCACAGGGCGCTGTGAAAGACGTGCCATTCAAGGGCCTTGAAGGTATCGTTCAAGGGGCTTGAAAGGCTCCTTCAAGGAGCTTGAACGATAGCTCTTGTTTGGGCGGTGGAGTACATGGAGGTGGTAGGTGATGGCTGAAGGCTATCAGAAACCAGCTAATCATAATTATCAATTATCCATTATCAATTCTCAATTGCAAGTAATCAAGGTTGCGGGCGAGGAGTGTTGGGTGCTTGATGGAATAGCTGCCGTCCGGTCATCCCCTCCTCCGCCTCCCCTTTCCAAGGGGAGAATACCGGTTTGCTTTTCCACTCATCGTTCCTTATTCGGCGCTGCCAACGGTCAACCCCTACAGCAGCAAGAAAGTTACTCTGTTACTCTGTCTTTAAAAAACGGCAGCAGCAGTTCCTCTCCTTGGAAAGGGGAGGTTAGGAGGGGATGATGTCCCAAGCAGCGAGGTGTCAATTCATAATTCACAATTCACAATTCATAATGTAGGAGGGGATGATATTTTAAGCAGCTTTCCATTATCCGGTAACACAGTGGAATGGACCGATGACGGGCGAAAGCAGGCTATTCGGAAGTCTGCACCACCAGCTGCCGGCCCTCTTGCAGCAGGCTGTCGGAGAGGAACCAGCCCTTTACAGGGCGGCCGCCATAGCTGATGGAGGTGATGCGACGGCCGTTGCCGCGGTGCTCGATGCTGAAGGTACGGCCGTTGTTGAGCCTGAAGCTGACCCTTGGAAACAGCGGCACGGTGACCAGGTACTCGGCATCGGCGGGCGAATAGGTGTACAGACCGATGGCGTTGAACACGAACCAAGCCGACATCTCGCCCGCATCGTCCATGCCGGCCAGGGCCAGGTGCTGGCTTCCCATGTCGTAGTAGTGGTTCATGATGCTGTCGAGCACGCACTGCGCCTTGTCCTGCCGGCCCACAAAGTAGTACATGTAGGGCTGGCTGTGGCCCGGCTGGTTGCCGTGGCAGTAGTTGCCTATGAAGCCCGTCAGGTTCTCCACCTCGTATCCGCGCCAAGGTTCGGTGAAGAGAGAGTCGAGCTTCAGCTCCACTGCTTTCTTGCTCGGATAGAGCTTCACGACGCCCTCGGGGTCGTGGGGAGCGTAGAAGAGCGACTGCCAGGCATTGGCCTCGCGGTACTGATAGGCAAAGTAGGGGTAGTAGGGGTCGAACTGCGAGACGAAGCGGCCACTCTCCACACGGCCGCGGTAGAAGCCCGTGGAGGGGTCGAACACGTTGCGGTAGTTCCTTGAGTGCTTCATCAGGAGCCTGTAGTTCTTCTTGTCGCCCAGCAGGCGGGCAATGAGCGCGGTGGCATAGTCGTCGTAGCTGTACTCCAGCGTCTTGGTAACGGCCGCCTTGTACTCGTCGTAATAGGGCACGTTCAGGGTGTCCTTCTCGGCTATCCAGCCGCGGCGCAGGTACTCATCCAGGTAAGCACGGCCCCCGCGGCCGGGCACCGTGGCGTTACGGAGCAGCAGGCGGTAGGCCCGCTGCAGGTCGAACCCGCGGATGCCCCGCAGCCAGCTGCCCGCCACAAAGGCGGAGGCATGGTCTCCATGGAAGAAAGTAGGCATGTAACCGCCCTGCTTTTCGCCCCTGTCGGTTATGGACTTGATGACATCTTCCACCACCCGGGGCTCTATCATGCCCAACAGGATGAGCTTGTTGCGGTAGTCGTCCCAGAACGAAGGGTTGGTGTAGTAGCGGAAACCGCCGTTAACGATGTTGCCGCTGGCGTCGGTATAGTCGCCGTTCACATCGCTGCGCAGGGCCGGCCAGAGGAAAGAGCGGTACAGGCAGCTGTAGAAGATGCGCTGCATACGCTCGCTTCCGCCCTCTACACGTATGCGGCCGAGCAGCTGCTCCCATGCCTCATCGGCCTCGGAGCGCACCGTCCGGAAGTTCTTTGACAGTATTTCGGCCTCCAGGTTCTTGCGGGCGTTCTCCACGCTGGTAAACGAGAAGCCTATTTTAAGCTCCAACGGAGCGCCGGAAGCATCGTTGGCAAAGTCGACCACCGAGACGGAGTGGCGCCGTCCCTGCACCTGGCTGATGCCGGTGAGGGCGTAGTTGGACACGGCGTAGAAGTAGATGCGGCCCTCTCCATCCTGGAATCCGGAGAACGAATGGGCATCCTCACGCTGCAGGGCCCACTGGTCTACACGGTTGTTGTTGCGCGTCATGTCGGCCACCAGGCGCATATTGTCACCCTGCCTGAACGTGTAGCGGTGGTAGGCACAGCGCAGAGTCGATGTTAGTTCGGCGTTAACGCCGTAGCGCTGCAGGTAAACACGGTAGTAGCCGGGGTGGGCCTCCTCGTTGCGATGGCTGAAGGGCGAGGCATAATCGTCGGCCTGCACGCGGCCCGTAACGGGCAGCAGCGGCAGGTGGAGCAGGTTCCAGTGGCCCTTGTTGGTATGCGAGAAGCCGTAGATAACGGAGTCCTCATACTGATAGCCGGCACCACTGCGGAACTGGGTCACGGGGCTCAGCTGCACCATAGCATTGGGCACGGAGGCTCCGGGAAACACCTCGGCCCCCCAGGTGCGGGCCTCGCGGCGGCGCACATAGTGCAGGTCGGCCTCATCCCAGAGCGTGGCCGTGCCCAGAAAGGGGTTCACGAGCTTGGTGAGCTTGCCGTCGGCAGCCTTCAGGCAGCCCGTTCCGGTAACGAGTAAAAGGAAAAGCAGGAGAATGGGTTTCTTCATGTTGGAATGTAAAAACAGAACGGCCCCGCCTTTATACAGGCAGGGCCGTCTCATTGTGTTGGCGAAGGAGAGGCCCTCCTTCATAGCTTAAAATTTACAGAACGATAACTTCATTTGTGCTCCTTCTCGTAGAGGGCGCGCATCTCGAGGAGCGTGCAGCCGCTGGTATGCGAGGTGAGCTGGGTGGTTCCCACAACGGCCGAGGCCCAGTTGGGCCCAAAGAGCAGGTCGTTCTTGTTCACGCCGCGGCGCCAGAGGGTCTCGGCATTGTTGTTGAGGAAGGTGGCAAACTTCTTTGCATAGACCGGTTTGAGGTCCGGGTCGAGCATGAGCAGCGTGAAATAGCGCATGAAGATGCCCTTGAAGAGGCCGCCGTCGCCGGTTCCCTCATCGCGGAGGATGTTGTTGCCCGTATCGAGGTTGCCGCTGTTGGTCATGCCGAAGTAGGCTGCCTTGCGGGCATCGTTGAGGTAGGTTTCATCCTTCGTAATCTGGTAAAGTACGTGGGCAGCGCCCAGGAAGGTGCCCTGGTTGTAGCTGAGCGAGAGCTTGTCGAGGTCTCCCGTTTCGCCATTGAGGCCTCCGTAGACGCATCCGGTGGCCTGATCGAAGAGGTAGGTCTTCTCCCAGTCGTAGATACGCTGCGCCCAGTCGAGGTATTCCTGCTTGTCGGTAAGCTGGTAGAGCTTGCCTGCCAGGATAGCTGCAGGGCCGTTGGAGCAGGAGTTCTTGTCGGCCAGATGGGATGTTGCCCAGGCTATGCCGCCGCCACCAAGGTCGTTCCAGCCGGTCTCGATGTAGGCCATCAGGTCTTCGGCAGTGGCCAGGTACTTGGCATCATGGGTGGCCTCGTACAGCCGCACGATGGTTAGACCAATCCACTCGGTATCGTCGTAGAACTGTCCGCGGAAGCTGACTCCCGGCTGTGTCCAGTTCATCTTTCTGGCTCCGTCGAACCACTGGTCAAAGAGAGCCGAATACTTGGCATCGCCGGTGCGCAGATAAGCATCAATGACGGCATCCATAGCATGGGCCTGGGGCCAGTAGTTGTTGGTAGGAGCATTGGCAAACTGGTCGGCATCGTAGACAAAATAGTGCTTCTCGGCGTCCCAGAAACGGGCAATGAGCGAGGAGGTGGCACTGTCGGCAGCCGCATTCCAGTCGATGGCGTACTGCCCACGGCCGTAGGTGTACTCATCTTCTATGTCGTCGCACGACTGCAGGGCAACCGCAGCGACGAACAACAGCATTGCATATTTGATTATATTCTTCATTTCTGTCAACTTTTAAAGAGAGGTGTGGAGGCGTTCGGTGCCCCCACTCCCCGTGTTGGACATTACAGACCGGGCGCGTTAATCGCCAAATTCAACTGCGTGACGATAGGGTCCGGAGGCATTGACAATGAACGTGAACTTGGTAGCCTTGCCGCCATTCACGCCGCTGTCGAAGTTGCCGTGGAGCTTCCACTTGTTGTCCCACTGTGTGGCCGGCCACTCTTTCATGTAGAAGTAGTCCTCACTCTGGTTGTCGCTCGGCCTGCTGTCGAGGCCTGCCGCGGTGGGTCCCCAATGTACGACGGACTGGTTGCCGTTGTTGTCGAGCACCATCTCGAACTTGTAACGCTCGTCGCGGCCCCAGCTCTCCTGGTGGAAAGGAGTCTGGCCCTGGCCTACCCAGGTGCCGTTACCCTTGTACTCAAGAGGCACGTCGACCTTGTTGTCGGGCGAGAAGAACCAGCCTACGCTGACAACTTGCTGCATGGCAACGGATGCGATGTTGAAGTCGACGGTGATGCGGTACACACCCGTCTTGGCCACAGTAGCCGACTGGGTGCCGTCGAGACTCTCCTTGAGTGTGTTGCCGTCGGTATAGAACACGCGCTTGCTGCCTGTCTTGTTGTCGATGAAGCTATAGTTCTTGCCGGCTTCGAGCTTGGTAAAGACTTCAAAAACGCCTGCTTCGGGCGACGACATGGCCACAGCCTTGGCAGCGTCGGCACCGCCTTCGGAGCCTTCACCGGTAACGAATACCTGGGCGGGTATCTCGGAGAAGCCCATCAAACGGGTGATGTTGATGGTGCGCACCTCTGACGCAGTGGCCTGGTTGATGCCGCGTGAAGAGACAACCGTCCACTTCAGAAGGCCGGTCTCGCCGTTGGTCAAGCCGGCTGCTGCAGCTATCTTGTCGAGATTCTTGTGAGAAATCGTAGCATAGTTGCGGGTGCCCATGTCATCGGAAGTAAGCCGATAAACGGGCTTGGAGAAATCACCGTCGGCCTTGTCGAACACCACCTCGTAGAGCGGAGAGTTGCCGTCTTCGGCCAGACTCGATGACCACTCGAAGAAAGTGGATGCCGTTGCCGATGAAAGCAGCTGTACACTCTGGCCGTCCTTTGGTGCATAGAGCTGGCTGACAGGGGTTACCTGCACGTCTTTGTACTCCATGTCTTCGGTGCAAGCAGTGCCAAGGACGAGGGCACTCATCATCAGGATTGATGAAAATATCTTAGTTTTCATTTGATATATGGTTTAATGTTGGTTGTTAATTGGACCATCCGGGGTTGTTGGGCTTCAGGTTGGCGTTGATGTCCATCTGCGCCTGCGGAACCGACCAGAGGTAATCGCGGTTTTCGTTGAACTGATAGTTGTCGAGCGTAATGTAGCTGTTGTTGGCTCCAAAGCGCGCACCGTGCACGTAACCGTTCAGGTACTGCGAGCCTGCCTTCCAGCGCTTGATGTCATACCAGCGCAGTCCTTCGAGGGCAAGTTCCGACCTACGCTCGCGCCGAAGTGCTTGTCGCATCTGCTCCTGGTTCATGCCGGCCGGATAATCCAGTGCTTTGGCAGCCGTGAAGCCCGTACGCTGACGGATGGGACGAATGGTCCGGTTCCATACATCGGCTGTCATCTTGCCCTGTTCGTTCATGGCTTCGGCGTACATCAGCAACACATCGGCATAGCGCATGGTGATGATGTTGGTACTAACCTGCACATCAGCCTCGTGATTAGGGTCGTAGTACTTGCGTACATAGTAGCCCGTGCAACTCTGGTTGGCATTCAGGCCCTGATAAGCATCGGCCGAACCGGAGCCCGGACGGGTATAGATAACCTCTCCGGTGGTGCCGTCGCTTACGTTGCCGCTCCAGTCATAACGGTCGTAAACTACGGTTGCAGTCAAGCGGGGGTCGCGGTTGTCGTAAGGAGCAGCCTCGTTGTAGGTCTTGGACTCGCCGATGGGGTCGCCGTCGAGCGTGAGGTAGTTGTCTACAAGGCTCTGTGTGGGCACCGTGCTGGCTACGCGTCCGCCCTTTGAAAGCGGCACCATGTCTATCAGGTCGCCCCAGGTACGGGTTGTAGGAACGTAACTCACGTCCATGATAACCTCCGGGTTGTACTCATTGGCCGACTCGAACAGCCCGCTGTAGCTTGGGAAGAGCTCATAATGACCATAGTCACCGCTCATCAGCATCTGGCAGTATTTCTCCACATTAGCCCAATCGCTGTCGTATAGATAGGCCCGTGCTTGCAGCATCAGGGCAGCTGCTTGGGTTATCTTACCCCGCTCCGATTCGTCGAGTTGCTCCTTGGTGGGCAGGTAAGGGAGTATTTCTTCAAGCTCTTTATGAATGAAGTTGATGACTTCGTCATGCGAGGTACGTGCAGTAGAGTTTGCTTCATCAAGCGTAATGTCCTTTGTAAAGAAAGGAATAGCACCGTAGAAGTTTGTCAGACGGAAGAAGAGAGAAGCCCGGATGAAGCGTGCCTGGGCTTTCATGTTATTCTTCACGTCATCTGAAGCCTGCAAGGCATCGATGTGTTCAAGGAAAACATGGCACGTCTTGATGCCTCCATAGAGGTCACCCCACTCGCCGTTGAAGATTCCCGTCGAAGCATCAGCTATGCCATTACGGATGGTACGCTGGTCTGTAAAGCCGCGACCTTGGAACACATTGTCGCTCAGTCGCTCGTCGTTCCACATCTTTCCGGCGCTGTAAAGTTGGTTGTACGCCATGTTGAGCATGTACTGCGACTTCTCGATAGAGGTCCAGAAGTTAGCATCAGTATAGCTGTTGGTAGGCGGATTGTCCATGTCATTGCAGCTGGAGAAGGACAGAACGACAAAGAGAGTGGCTATGATATATCTGTATTTTTTCATTGTTAGCATCCTCCATTATTAGAATTCGATATCCAAACCGAAGCCGTAGTATCTCAGTGTAGGATAGTTACGGGCACTGTTGGCACCTCCTTGGCTCATTTGATTGTTGAACTCAGAAGTCTCCGGGTCGATAAATGAGTTGTGAGAGAAAGTGAGCAGGTTCTGTCCAGTCACGTAGACTCTCAGCTTGTCGACCCCAACCTTTGTTGTCCAAGCCTTTGGCAGGGTGTAACCGAGGGTAATGTTCTTCAATCTCAGGTAGGCGCCGTTGAGCATGTACATGTCTGAAGCCTGCCGGAAGTTGTTCTGGCTGGATGCACTGCCCGATGCGCTCAGGCGCGGATACTTGGCTTCCGTATTGGTTGGAGTCCAGAAATCGAGCTGATGTTTGAAGATGACATACGAATAGTTGGCGTGGAACGGCTCCATGAGCTCGCCGCGAATCATCATGTCGCGCTTGCCTACGCCCTGTGCGAAGAGGCTGAAGTCGAAGCCTTTCCAGTTCAGCGAGTATGTAAAACCGAAGGTGTAGCGTGGGAACGCGTTGCCCAACACATAGCGATCCTTGGAGTCGATGATGCCATCGTCGTTGCGGTCAACGTACTTGTTGTCGCCCGGACGCACGGTTACGCCCACCGGGATAGCCGAAGCCTCAATCTCCTCGTAGCTCTGGAAGTGGCCTGCTGTCTTGTAACCATAGTACGAACCCAACGGAACACCGACACGCTTGAGGAAGTATATCTCGTCCGAACCGGTGATTTCCTCGCGCTGCGGGAACTTTTCGAGCTTGTTGAACGAGTCGGCAATGTTGCCGGTAAAGTTATGGATGAAGGCTCCTGACTTGAGTCGGTAGTTCAGCGAGAGCTCCCAGCCGCGGTTGCTCACCTCGCCCAGGTTGGCCATATTCTGGCTTGTGCCGAACACGGAGGGCACAACGGGCTTCATGAGAATGTCGACGGTACGCTTGTAGAAGTAGTCGAAGCTCACGTTGAGGGCGCTCTTGAAGAACGTGGCATCAAAACCCAGGTTCAGCGTCTTGGTCTTTTCCCACTTCAGTTCGTCGCTTCCCAGAGTGAAACCGGCACCCGTAACGGGCTTGTTGTTGTACGCGTAGGTGTTGGTGTACATGTTGTAGGTTGTGTAACGGTCGTAGGTACCGATGGTCTGGTTGCCCAGAATACCGTACGAACCGCGCAACTTCAGGTCGCCCACCTTCTCCTGATAATCCTTCATCCAGGGTTCCGACGAGATACGCCAACCCAGTGAGAGAGACGGGAAGAAGCCCCAGCGGTTCTTGGAAGCGAACTTCGACGAGCCGTCGTAGCGGAAGTTGAACTCTGCATAGTAGCGTTCGGCGTAGTTATAGCCCAAACGACCCAGCACGGAGGTGATGCTCGTGCGTATCTGGTCTTCGGGATAAACGTGCGAGCTGCCGCTGGTGCTTATCTCGGCATCGTCGTTTGCCTTGGTTCCCAGGTCGGGGTTCGGGAAGTCGATGCGTATTTCGTTGCCGCGGCCCGTGTAGCTCTCGTTGGTCACACCAACGAGTCCGCTCACCGTGTGGTCGCCGAAGCTCTTGTTGTAGTCGAGCAGCAGCTGCGTGTTGAGCAGGTAGGAGTCGTAGTTCCAGTTATCAGTATAAGTCTTCTCGTTCTGATAACTCGACGGCTTATCTTGTGTTGCGCTATAATAATAAGGTACGGTAAAGGTGCGGGTGTAACGTGTCTGGTTGGCCACATCAACGCCGAAGACGCCGCGCAGCTTCAGTCCGTCGATGATTCTCATCTCTGCATTCAGGTTTGCCACGAAGTCGTTGTTGCGGTATTTGTTGGTTCCGCTGGCCTCGAGGCTGCCCAGCGGGTTGAACTGCGACAGCGCGTTGTTGAGCAGATACTTGCCGTCTTCCTTCAGTTTGTTGTAATAATACGGCGGCACACGTTCGGCATCAATCTCCAGACTGCCGCCCGTTGTAGACAAGCTGTTGTTGCGCGTGTAGGCGAGCAGGGCCTGTATCTTGAAGCGCCCCACCTCGGTAGAGATGTTGGAGCGCAGGTTGTAGCGCTTCACTCCGAAGCCGTCGTTGCCCACGTAGTTGCTCTGCTGGTCGTAGTAGCCCACGCTCACCATGTACGTTGTCTTCTGGCTGCCGCCCGATATGCTCAGGTTGTGGCTCTGCTGGAGGGCTGTACGGAATATCTGGGGCAGGAACCAGGCCTCTTCCGACTGGTGGTCGTACAGGTCGCGTATCTGCTCGGGAGTAAATTCAGGTGCCAGTCCAGAGTTCGTGAGGGCCAGGTTCTTGAGCGTGGCGTTCTGATATCCCTTTACGGGAGTAAAGAGAATGTCGGGGTCCTCCCATCCTACGGAAGAACTCAGGCGCACCCTCGTGGGCTCGTTTATGCGCCCTTTCTTGGTCGTTACGAGGATAACGCCGTTCGAGGAGCGTGAACCGTAGATGGCTGCAGCGCCCGCATCCTTGAGCACCGAGATGTTGTCGATGTCGTTGGGGTTGAGGTCGTTCAGCGCGCCTTCATTCATCACGAGCCCGTCAATCACCACCAGAGGCGAGTTGCTGTTCGTTGTGCTGATACCTCGGATGTTGAGGTTGTTGCTCTCGCCGTTAGGGTTGAAGCTCTTGCGCTGTATAATCAGGTTGGGCGCAGCGCCCTGCAAGGCCTGCGTAACATTGGCCACGGGCTTGTCCTGCAGCATGTCGCTCTTCACCTGGTCAACAGCGCCGGTTATGCTGCGGCGCGTCGTGGTGCCGTAGCCTATCACCACCACCTCGTCGAGCACCTGCTGGTCCTCGCTCATGGTAATGTTCACGCTGCGCTTGCCGCCCAGGCTGATGCGCTGGTCGGTGTAGCCGATGTACGAAACTTCGAGCGTTGCGTTCTCCGGAGCGTCGAGAGAGAAGTTGCCGTCAATGTCGGTAACGGCACCGGTACCCGTTCCGGCCACCTTTACGGTAGCTCCGGTAACGGGCTCCCCGTTCTTGTCGGTCACCGTACCGGTAACGGTATGCCGGTCGCGGGCCTGCTGTGAGCGTTGTGCCTGCTCCTTTTTGGTGATGACGATGTGGCGGCCCGTAATCTTGTACTCCAAGCCCCGGCTGCCCAGCACCTCGTCGAGCAGCGCCGAGAGCCGCTGGTTGGTGCTCGAAACTGTTACCACTGTTTGGGGGTCCAAGACGCTTTGACTAAAGTCGACCGACATGTCCGTCTGCCTTTCTATGGCAGTGATAACCGACTTAATCGTAGCTCTGGTTGTTGATAATTTGACCATCTGGTTCTGGCCGTAGGCCGAAGAGGCTGCCAGCAGCATCAGCAGGAGAACCGCCCTTCTGCCTTGTCGCAACGCGGCCAGCGTGGTCTTGGTTAATAGGTTAATCATTTGTTAGCATTCGATTAAAATTACAAAAGGTTTTAAGTCTAAGTATTCAATTCTTGTCAGGATGTGGTTGGGGTCCTTACTTTCGGGGTTGGGGATGGTTATCTGCGAGCTCCCTCCTTTCTGCTTCTGTAAAGCGTAACGTGGTTTCCATTCATTTGGTAGTCTATGTTTGCAGCTATTTGCGCCAATATGTCCAGTACATCGTGCAGACTCTCGTTCTTCTCGAAGTTCATGGTGTACTTCTCGGCCATGCTGATGGAAGAGTCGACGCTGAACTTCACGCCGTACTTGTGTACCAGTACGGGTATGATGCGGCTCAGCGGCTGCTGGTCAAAGCTCAGGCGGCCGTCTATCCACGAGGCCTCGTCGGCCGCATGGGTGCCGAACTTGCTTATTTTCTTCGACAGCCGGGCGTACACCGCCTGCTCGTCGGGGCGCAGTACGAGCGCCGTATCGTCAACTGCCACGCGCACGCTGCCCCTGAGCAGGGTGGTGGTGATGCTGTTCTCATCGGAGTAGGCACGCAGGTTGAAGCGCGTGCCCAGCACCCTGATGGTCAGGTTCTCGGCGTTCACGACGAACGGGCGGGCCGCATCGTGGGCCACGTCGAAGAACACCTCGCCCGATACGAACACGTTGCGGCTCCCGCCGTGGCCGAATTTTTCGGGATAGATAACCTTCGAACCGCCGTTTACCGTCAGCTCCGAACCGTCCGAGAGCAGCAGCCGGCGCGTCTGCCCGTCGGGCACCTGGCACACCATCATGCGGCTCTCGGCGGCATGGTAGCGGCAGGACGCCGTCCAGGCTGCCGCCATCAGGAACAGCGGCAGGGCTACCGCGGCGGCATATTTGAGCACCCTGCGCAGGCGCAGCTTGCGGCGGCGGGTCGCCTCGTAGGCATCGCGGCGGCTGCGGTGGGTGCGGAGAGCCTCCTCCAGGGCACCGTCATCGGCCTGCGGGGCCTCGTTCCAGATACGCCCCAGCGCCGCCTGCTGCTCCTCCTCGCTATCTCCGGAGAGCAGCCAGTGGGCCACCATGCGCCTGTATCTTGGCGGAAGCGTTCCGTCAAAATGGCGTTTGATAATGTGGTATGCCTTATCGCCGTTCATGTTATCAGTGTTCAACAAGCAGAGCAGTTGATAAAACGAAACACGTAGTTAATTAAAGTTAAGCATTAAAAGCAGCAAGAAGAACTTCAGCTCCTTGAGGTCGGCCAGCGCGGCCGAGATGTGCGTCTCCACGGTACGGATGCTGATGCCCAGCTCGCGGGCTATATCGGCGTTGGTCTTGCCGTCGCGGCGGCTCATCAGGAACACCCTCCGCCGCTGGGCGGGCATGCGGGCCACGCGCCTGTCTATCATCGCCTCCAGCTCGCGCAGGTACACATCCTCCTCCGTGGTGTTGGCTTCGGCCTCCGGAATGTTTTCCTCCGGCTGCTGCCGCAGGCGTTCGCGCAGCGCCCGGAGCGCCGAGTTGCGCGCGCTGGTAAAGAGGTACGAGTCCAGCGAACGGATGCCCTCCAGCTCGCCGCGGCGCACCCACAGGTTCATGAAGATGTCCTGCACGATGTTCTCCGCCGCGTATTCGTCGTGGCACAGCCCCTTGACAAAATACTTCATCTTGGCATAGTACCTCGCGAAGAAGGCGTCGAAAGCCTTCTCGTCACCGCCCGCAATGGCAGAAAGGAGTAGTTCGTCGGAGGTCAGCATACGCACCCGGGTGTATTGTATAGATGTTACTTCGGGCTACAAAATTACGAAAAAGGGGAATGAAAACAAAATATTTCGAACGCATTGTTATCCAGCACTTTCGCAGCATGTGCCATTCAAGGCTGCCGAAGGGCATCTTCGGCAGCCCTGAAGGTATCGGTCAAGGGGCTTGAAGGTATGCTCCACCTTACTCCGTGAAGTGTATCTCGTCCATGAAGCGGCGTATCACCTCGGGCTTGCCGGTGTGTTTGCCCTTGTCTTCGCTCAGCTTGCAGGTGTCGTTATAGAACGGCCACGTCTCCGTTATCTTCACGGCGGTGAGCTTGATGACGATGTTCATGGGCGTGATGTCGGCAAAGTCGTTCGTAAAGTGGGTGCCGATGCCGAAGGAGGGCACGCAGTAGTCCACGGCGTAACGCTGTATCTCGATGGCGCGGTCGGTGTCGAGCGCGTTGCTGAAGATAACCTGCTTGCTCCTTGGGTCAATGCCGAAGGAGCGGTACTTCTCGGCTATCTTCATGAGTTGTTCGTGGTTGTTGCCGCTGTCTACACGCAGTCCTTTGAACAGGTGGGCAAAGTCTTCGCTGAAGTTGAGGCTGAAGATGTCCCATCCATAGCTGTCGTAGAGATACGTTCCCAGTGCTCCGCGGAAGGTGTTGCGCCACGCGTTCATGGCCATGTGGTTGGCCATGAGGGGCCCGAACATGCCGCCGATGGCACAGACGAACTCGTGGGCCATGGTTCCTACGGGCTGCAGGTCGTACTTCATGGCCAGGTACACGTTGCTGGTGCCCACGAACCGGCCCGGCCACTGGCGCGAGCGGCAGCAGTCGCTCATGGCGCGTACGATGGTGTCCTCGGCCTCGAGCGAGGCGCGGCGGCGCGTTCCGAAGTCGCTGTACACGCAACCGGCGGCCAAGAGTCGCTCGCCCTTGGCGTAGGTTTTGCGATAGTAGGCCTCGTAGTCGAACTTCTCGTCCTGCCCGGTCATGGTGTAGAAGAGCTCCGATATGATGGCCAGCACCTTCACTTCCAGCAGGATGGTGTCGCTCCAGTTTCCCTCGAACTCCACGTGCAGGTGCCCCTCGTCGTCCTGCCAGGCCTTTACCCACTCGTGGTTGTAGCGGTATCCTTTGAGATACTTGTAGAACCAGTCGGGAATGTAGTAGCAGCGGCGGCGCATGAAGGCCACCTCCTCGTCGGTTATCACGACGTTTTCCAGCAGCCTGATCTGGTGGTTCAGCTCGTCGGCAAAGCCGAAGGGATAAACCTGGTCGTTACGGTCAACGAAGGTGTACTTGACCTGCGCGCGCGGAAAGTTGTCGATGACGGCGCAGCACATGCTGAACTTGTAAAGGTCGTCGTCGGTGAAATGGTTGATAATCTGCCTCATGATGTAATGGATAAAATTATGGGCAAGGCTCCCGGCACTGCCTTCCGGCAAGGCTGCCTTACCTGATGTAGTCTTTAGTCAACATGTCATAGTACAGCGCCTCCAGCTCTGCAGAGGTGAGATGCTCCACGGCGTGCTCAATGGTTCGTATGAGTTCGCTGCGCCGGGTGTCGTCGTCGGCACCGAAATGGGAGAAGGTCTTTGCCATTGCCTGTTGATTGGTTATGGCTGCAAAATTACAATTTTATTTCATAACTGCATCCTAAAAACGCAAAAAAGCCTCACGGCAGCCTTTCAGCTTGCCGTGAGGCCGGCGGCGCGGAGGCCGTAAGGTCAGAGCCGGCACACCAGTCCGACGGTGCCGAAGATGGGGTACAGCGTCTGGTCTATGGTCTTGAAGTCGCTGTGATGGATGCCCGTGAGGCCCCAGTTCAGGTCAAAGTAGGCTCCCACGTTGCGCCAGAAGGTCCAGTCA
Organism: Prevotellaceae bacterium KH2P17; assembly: GCA_900199655.1. Taxonomy (GTDB): domain Bacteria; phylum Bacteroidota; class Bacteroidia; order Bacteroidales; family Bacteroidaceae; genus Prevotella. Next base: position 32,081 of record FZRE01000012.1, on the reverse strand, counting down.
ACGCCTGCACTCACGCCCCACTGCATGCGGCGCATGCTGGCAGAGAAGTCGTAGTTGCCGCGCGTTCCCTCGTCTTCGCCCATGTTCACCTTGGCTCCCGTGGGGTTGCTTACGCGCAGGTAGCCGCCGTGAACGTAGCCGTCGAAGCTGCGCGACACCACCCACGATACGTACGGACCTGCCTTGAGCCGCACGTTGCGGGCCACGTCAAAGGTGGCTTCTACGGGCAGCGTGAACATCCACTCGGTGACTTTGGTCTTCACGTTGCCCGTGAACATGCCCTCAAGGTGCTGGTCTCCCTGCACCACTGCTGTGTGGTAGTTCTTTACCCGGGCGTCTATGTTCATGCCCTTGTTCTCCAGTCGCAGCCCTGACAGTACGCCCCAGCCGCAGCCCAGGGCCTTGTGCACGTCGATGCCTGCCTGCAGGTTGGGCTGCAGGGTGTAGCTGTTCAGGTGCCGTATCTCGGCAGGCAGCCCCACGGGAGCCGTTCCTCCCACCGAATAACCTATGCGCAGGGCCACGTCTACGTTGCTTCGCATGCAGTGCTGCGCGCCGGCAGCAAGTGTAAAGACGGCCATCAGGGCCGTTGCAAGTATCTTTTTCATCTTATTCATCCTCCTTTTCACAAATCACTTTCACCTTATCTATATAGAGAGTGCTGCCCGGCGCGCCCAGAAAAGAGGCTCCGTCCTTGCTCGAAGAGAACACAAGAGCCAGGCTGTAGCCACGCTCCGAGAGCACGTCGAGGTCTATGTCGGCGCTATAGGCGAACGTAACATCAAATTCAGTCCACTCGTCCACGGGTTTCACATAGCCCATATCGGCCATCGCCACGATAAGTTCGCTGGTCTTCACGTTCTCTCCGTCCAGCGTCACGGCATTGCCCCGATCGTCGTGGTTGCGGTAGAACACGGCGTAAACGTCGGCACTGTCGGGGCGTGCCAGCACGTGGCCGGTCTTGTCCCAAAACTCCTTGCCGGGCTGGTATTTATAATATCCCGTGAAACGGAGCGGCTTGCGGTCGAACGGTTTGCCAAAACGCGTGGCGTGCAAGGGGTCCATCAAGGCGTTCTCCAGGTCGAAGTCGCCGTAGAACAGGTTGCCGGCAGCCAGCCGCATGTTCATCATCGCGCCCAGTGCTCCCGTGCTGCGGGTGGTCAGCTTCACGCCGTAGCCGTCGTAGCCGTTGGCTTCGGGCACCGACGGAAACTCTTCGGGCGACTTGTCCCAGGCTGCTATCGAGAAGCCGCCGTTGCCCGTTGCCCAGTCGTTACCAAGCGTTCCGTCCTCGTTCTCGCTCTTCCATGCGTAGTATTTGGCTGCACCTTCGCCCAGCGAGGTAAGCTCGAAGTGCTCGAAGTCATAGCTCACGGTATCGCGCTCCATGCGCGCCACGGCCTCGAAGGCCACCTCGTAGCGCCTTGTCCATGCCCCGTCCTGCGACGTAACGGTGTAAACGACGGGCCCGTTGCTGAAGTCCTGCACCGAACCGTTGGCCGGTTGGATGGTTGCTCCGTCCGTTAAGGCGAATCGGGGGGCCAGAGCACTCACGTCGGCCTTGCGCTTCACGGTGAATGTAATCGTGGTTTCGGCCGACGGCACCATACGTTCCGTATCCGTAACATGATAGAACAACTCGCCCGGATTGTCCACATGGACTGCTGCCGAGAGGATGTCGGCCTCCGCGTTGAGCGGTTCGTCCTTGATGCAGGAGCCAAGCAGCAACGTTGCTGCCATGCAGGCTCCCAGTTTGAAGAATAACTTCATAAGCAAAACTCTATTGATAAAAATTGATGCAAATGTATAAAAAAACCGTCAACCCACCAAAAATGACGGCCGCATAATCATCTTCTGTAAAATAGGTACACCTTTCTGCAAAATTTATCATTCGCCTTTAACCGATTATTCGTATCTTTGTAAACATCTAAACAGATTGACATGAAGAGACTGATATTTTGTTTGGCACTGGCCTGGAGCATGCTTACGGCCGCGCCACTGCAAACTAAAGCACAAGTAAATATGACACTTACACCAAGACAACAAGGCCTCTCAGCCATCGCGGGCTTAGAGGCAAAGGGTGACCTGCAGCATCTCTACACGGCCATCGATGAAGGACTGGACAACGGACTCACCGTTGCCGAAATCAAGGAAGCACTCTCACAACTCTATGCCTACACGGGATTCCCGCGCAGCCTCAATGCACTCGGACAGCTGCAGCAAGCCGTTGCTGACCGCGAGGCTGCCGGCAAAAAGACCGATATGGGGCAGGACGACCCGCTGCCGGTGCCCGCAGGCTTCGATGCCCTGAAGCGGGGAACGGACGTACAAACACGACTCTCGGGCCAGCCGTTCAACTATCAGTTTGCCCCCCGCACCGACTACTATCTCAAGGCGCACCTCTTTGGCGACATATTTGCCGGCAAGGCGCTGTCCGAAAGCGACCGCGAGATTGTTACCGTGAGTGCCATCGCGAGCCTGGAGGGCTGCGACCCGCAGCTCGCTGCCCACTGCCAGGGCGCGCTCAACATGGGCGTAAAGCCGGAAGAGCTGCGCTCCATTCCCGCCGTACTGCAGGCCCGCGTGGGCGAGACGGAGGCTTTCCGCTGCCGCCGGGCCATAGCCAAGATTACGGGAGAACCGTTCGGCGAGGGCCAGCCGGTTGACTTCAGCGTGTGGCCGAAGGGAAAATTCAACGCCGACTACGCCCAGTACTTCATCGGCAACAGCTATCTGGCACCGCTCGATGCCCAGAACGGCTGCCCCGTTAACGTGACTTTCGAGCCCCGCTGCCGCAACAACTGGCACATACACCACAAGAGCGTGCAGGTACTCATCTGCGTTGCCGGCCGCGGTTGGTACCAGGAATGGGGCAAACCGGCCGTAGAAATGAAGCCGGGCACCGTTATCGCCATTCCGGCCGAGGCCAAGCACTGGCACGGAGCGGCCAAGGACAGCTGGTTCCAGCACCTCACCTACACCACCAAAACGGCCGCCGACGCCAGCAACGAGTGGCTGGAACCCGTAACCGACGAGGTCTACAACAAGCTGCCCTGACGCCAGCCGCGGCCATGCTCTTACACCCGCTCACCACCGACATCACCCCGCCGGCCCGTTTCAACAACCCTTTCTATTACGAGCCCCATCCGCTCTGCATGCTTGCCGCCCGCAAGCTGCAGGGCGAACTGGCTCATGCACCTTTCCGCGAGGAGATTGACAGCGGAAAGATGTTCGGCATCTTGGTGGTCGAAATACCCACTAACACCCATCACCCAACACCTAACACCCGCCTCGCCTACCTGCAGGCGTACAGCGGACAGATAGATTATTTCGACTCGCCTGCCGTCACCCATCCTTCATCACCCATCACCCAACACCACCCAACACCCATCACCAATCACCCAACACCCACCACCCATCACCCAACACCCGAGTTCTCACCCTTCGTTCCCGCCGTTTTCGATTACCTGCAGCCTGGCGGCTACTTCAAGACCCGCGAGCAGCAAATCAGCTGCATCAACCATTCGGTGTTCCGGTTGGAGCACAGCGAGGCGCTGCTGCAGGCCGAGAACGAGCTGGAAGCACTGCACCGGCAGGCCGAGAGCGAGCTTGCTGCCATGAAGCAGACCGCCACCGAGGCCAAGCGGCGGCGCGACGAACGGCGCCTGCGGGGCAACCTGAGCACGGCGGAGGAGGCAGAGCTCACACGCGAAAGCCAGTTCCTGAAGGCCGAACTCCGGCGACTGAAAGCCCGATGGCAGGCCACCATTGCCGGCAAGGAGGCCGAAATCGCGCCTCGCCGGCACGAGATTGAGGCCCTGAAGCGGCAACGCAAGCAGCAGAGCGACGAGCTGCAGCACTGGCTCTTTTCACAGTTCAGCCTGCTCAATGCCAACGGCGCGCGCCGCAATCTTATCCGGATATTCCGCGACTACAGCCATAACGACGCGGCCATTCCGCCTTCCGGCTCGGGCGAGTGCTGCGAACCCAAGCTGCTGCAGTATGCTTACAGCCACGGCTTGCGGCCCCTCTGCATGGCGATGTTCTGGTGGGGCGCGAGTCCGCGCGATGAGTTGCGCCGCCATCTGCACTTCTATCCGGCCTGCAACGGCAAGTGCAAGCCCCTGCTGGGCTGGATGCTGCAAGGCTTGGAGGTGGAACCTAACGCGCTGGAGGCCGAGGACAGCGCCGAACCCACAATACTATACGAAGACCAAGCCATCGCAGTAGTCAGCAAACCGGCCGGCATGTTGAGCGTTCCGGGCAAGAGCCGGCGCGCCTCGGTCTATGACTTCATGCGGCAGCGGTACGCCGACAGCGACAGTCCGCTGATGGTTCACCGCCTCGACATGGCCACCAGCGGCCTCCTGGTGGTAGCCAAGACCATGGACGCCTACAAGGATTTGCAGCGCCAGTTCAGGGCTCACGCCGTCAGGAAGAAGTATGTGGCCCTGCTGGAGACGGCCGTCAGCACGCTGCCTGCAGGCAACCGTGGCACCATCAGCCTGCCTCTGCGCCCCGACATCAACGATCGGCCGCGCCAGCTGGTCGACTTCACGCACGGCAAGGAGGCCGTAACCGACTATTATTATATAGGTAACGGCCGCATAGAGCTATGGCCGCACACGGGCCGCACGCACCAGCTGCGCGTTCACTGCGCCCATCCGGCGGGCTTGAACAATCCCATTAAGGGCGACGAACTGTATGGCCACAAGTCCGCCCGCCTCTATCTGCATGCCGCGGAGATAACTTTCCGCCATCCGCTCACGGGCAGGCAGGTCACCTTCAGGTGCGAGCCGGAGTTTTAAAAGGGGATTTCGGGGTTAGAAGTTATCACTCGCTGCGCTCGCGAAGAAGTTAAGGTAGATGAAAGAAGTTAAAGGCCAATGGTTTGAAGTTAGGCTCGCTGCGCTCGTTTAGAAGTTAAAGAAGATGAAAGAAGGTAAAGCTTTTAGTCGGTAGTTAGCGCTCGCTGCGCTCGCGGAGAAGTTAAGGAAGATGAAAGAAGTTAAAGGCCAATGGTTCTGTTAACAAGATGCAGAACCGTTGATTTTTTGTTTTTAGTCTACAAGGCGAATGAAGAAACGACGCAAAAAGCAATCAAATTGCGATTTTGAAGCAACATACCGGAGTGCTGAAAATGCGCTTCAAGAGCTTGAAAGTATATAAGCACGAACTTTCGACACTTGTCGCACGATTGTTTGACACTTGTCGCACATATCTTCGACAAGTGTCAAAAGTTCCCCGTCCTGTCTTTTCTTCCCCCTCGGAACACAAAGACCAACGCCCCTACTCCTAAGAGCAGAGCCGTTGGCCTTTAACTTCTTATATTTTCTTTAACTTCTCCGCGAGCGCAGCGAGCCTAACTTCAAGCCATTGGCCTTTAACTTCTTTCATCTACCTAAACTTCTCCGCGAGCGCAGCGAAGCGATAACTTCTTGAAAGAAAGCCTCAAACCAAGAACATGATGATTACCTGCGCGATGATTACCCGCAGGAACATGCCCAGCGGATAGACGCTGGCGTAGGAGATGCTCGGCGTGTCGCCCTCGATTGTATCGTTGGCATAGCCCAGCGCCATGGGGTTGGCCATGCTGCCGCAGAGGATGCCGCAGATGGTTCCGAAGTCGAACTTGCGGGTTTGCAGGATTGCAAAGCCCACCGTCAACACGGGCACCACGGTGAGCAGAAAGCCCAAGCCTATCCACATCAGGCCCTCGGGACGCACCACAGTGGCAAAGAAATCCTTGCCTGCATCGAGCCCCAGACAGGCCAGGTAGAGGCTGAGCCCGAACTTGCGGAGCATGAGCGAGGCCGAGTTCGTGGTGTAGGAGATGATGTGCATGCGCGGACCGAGCGCGCCCACCATGATACCCATCACGATGGGACCGCCGGCTATGCCGAGCCGTACGGGCGCACTCATGCCGGGAAGGGATAGCGGAATGGTGCCCAAAGCAAGTCCGAGGATGACTCCCAGGAATATACTGCCCACGTTGGGTTCATTGAGTCGGCGCTCTGCATTGCCGAAGAAGCGCGAAACATTGTGCAAGGCATCGTGCTCTCCCACGCAGACAACGCGGTCGCCGTACTGCAGCCGCAGGTCATCGGTGGCCAGCAGCTTGATGTCTCCACGGAAAACGCGGCTCACGTTCACGCCGTAAGCGTTGCGAAGTTGCAGCTCTCCCAGCCGCTTACCGTTGAGAACGGTTCGGCTGATGATGATTTCGCGGCTCTCTACCGTTGAGTCTATGTGGTTCCAGTCTATCTTCTCCCTGTTCCAGTTGCGGTTCACCTTCTCGCCGAAGAGCAGCTCCATGGCCGCTTCCTCATTGCGCATGGTCACCACCAGCAGGTCGTCGTCCTTGTGCAGCACGGTGTTGGCAAAGGGCACTATCACCTCCTTGCCGCGCCAGATGCGCGAGATGATGAACTTGTCCATCGTGTGCTGGGCCACCTGGGCTATGGTCTTGCCGTCCAGTGCGGGGTTCTCAACCCGGTATTCGCCGATGTACGTCTTGTTGTCATCATTGCCCGAACAAACCTTGAGGTCGTCGGGACGGACGAAGAGCTTGCGCAGCACCACCATTGCCAGTATCACTCCCACCACGCCCAACGGATAAGTAACGGCCGTGCCCAGTGCCAGCGAGCCCGACGGCTGTCCGAGATGGCTGAGCGCCTGCTGTGCAGCACCCAGCGCGGGGGTATTGGTCGTGGCGCCGCAGAGCAGTCCCACCATGTCGGGAAGGCTCACTCCGGTGAGCGGACTCATTGCCAGCGCCATCGCCGTACCTAACAAGATGACGGCCAGCGACCACATATTGAGCGGCATGCCCTCATGACGAAGCGAGTTGAAGAAGTTGGGGCCCACGTGCAAACCCAGCATGTAAACGAACAGCACGAGGCCGAACGTCTCGGCATAGTCCAGCACCGCGTGGTCAACTGACAGTCCGAAGTGGCCGGCAACGATGCCCACAAAGAACACGAAGGCCACTCCGAGCGACACGCCCATTACCTTGAGCTTGGCCAGAGCCAGGCCTACGGCACAGATGGCAGACAGCACCACGATGGTCTGTATTGACGACTGAATGGCAAAAAGTCCGTTAAACCAATCCATAGAATGTGCTCCGTCAGGGCTTTCTCTTCACGATTTCGAGGTAGTTCTCAAGCGGAATGCCGCGGTTCTTGTCGGCATTTTCCTTGTTGAGGTCGATGAGTGTCCACACAGCATCCATGGCTCGCTGGGTGCTCTGCTCCAAAGGCTCGCCGTCGAGCAGGTGGCCTATGAGGACTGCTGAGAAGATGTCGCCCGTTCCGGGGAAGTGAACGGGAATCTCGGTGTAGGGCAACAGGAAGTATTCTTGGGTCGTATGGTTGTAGCCAACCACCGTAGGCGTACCGTCAACGGGTATGCTCGTGATGAGTGCCGACTTGGCTCCGGTCTTCCGCAGGTGGTTCAGAAGGCTGCGGGCTTCGGCTTCCGAAACCCCTTCAGGCCTGTATTCGCGCCCGGTAAGATAGCAGGCCTCGGTATAGTTGGGGTAACAAAGGTGGGCGACCGACAGCATCTCGCGCATACTCCTGATGGTCGCGGGCGTTACTCCGTTGTAGAGCTTGCCCTCGTCGCCCATGATGGGGTCGGCAAAGATGAGCGTTCCGCCCGCTGCCTGTTCCTGGCAGTAGCGCGAAACGATGCCGGCCTGCCGTTCGGAGACGATGAAGCCCGTGGCAATGGCATCGAAGCCGAAGCCCAGCTCCTTCCATACGGGAAACACGCCCTTGATGTATTCCGTGGTGTCAAGGATGTTGAACGTGCCGTAATCGAGCGTGTTAGACACCAAGGCAGTGGGCAGATTGTAGACGGAATGCCCCATGTACGAGAGCAGGGGCAGCATGGCAGCGGTGGCAACCTTGCCGTATCCGCAGATGTCATTGATGAGAAGTACCTGTTTCTTGCTCATTCCTGTTGGTTCATATACTTTCAATGTGCGAAGGTACGGCAAATAAATGAAAGACGAAAGCAAAACTCCAAAATTCTTCCTTCAACTAATCTGCATCGCTGCTGCCATGATGTTTCTGGCCGAAAGGGAGCTTCCGCTTGCGGCAGAAGGGCTGCTTCATGCGGCCGTCTGGTTTAGCCTGTTGTCTATAAAGCAATAGAACTGATGGCTGCCTGTCAGGTGTCGGTTTACAATAATTAACTTTCAGGATTTGGACTGTATTGATTATATCACTTTATTTGTAAATTATGAATTTGCAGTTGGTGGGATATTATCGTGTCATGCCATAAAAATAGGAAGAGCAATTGAGTATGACAGCCTGTTTATCAACCCGCATGACGGATTGCCGTAGGGTGACCCGTCGCGCTATTTTAATAGGAATTCTTGCATTGCTGGGCTGCAGAGCCCTTGCACAGCAACGTAGATTGCAGATTGTTGTCGTAGACACAGAACTGCAGCCCGTAACAGGTGTGGCCGTGCGCGTGGACAACTGCGGGCACCGACAGAGCGGACTGACCGACACGGAGGGCCGCTTCAGGTGCCAGTTGGCCGAGGCTGACAGTTGCACGGAGGCCGAAGTGTCGGTACAATCCAACCTGTACGAGCCATTAGATACCCTTATCAGCACCGCAGCCGAGGGTGAGCAAGTTCTCACCATGCGCCATCTGTCAATAGGAGAGGTAAAAGTCATCGGGTTCCGTAAGCTGGCCCGATCTAATGCCGAGCGAACAGTTTTCGCCCTCGACACCAGAGGGCTGCCCGCCACTGCAAAGTTGGATTTGGCTCTCCGGCGCTTACCGGGCGTGATATATGGCGATACTGGCTTCAAGCTCCTGGGTAACGACAAACCTGCCAAGCTGCTTCTTGACGGCATAGAGATAAGCCAAGAGGAGATTGCCAAGGTAGACGCCACCGAGATTGAGCGTGTAGAGATCCGTAGGGTAGGCGTAAATGAAGACACGTATGCCGGTGAAATCAACTTCATTCGTAAGAAAGACCACACGCGCCTCTTCAAAGGAGAGGCGGAACTAAGCACACAACTAACGCGCCCGGGCAGCTTCGTGATGCCCAATGTGTCGTATCACTCGGAGAAAGTGGACATCACCTCGTGGGTTTCTCATACCTATAGCCGCCAGCACAGCGACCGTTCCACCTTCAGGGATGGGGCGCTGACTTTCCGTTCTCATGATAAGACAAACCTAAACCAGTATGCTGCCTCCACAAGGGTCAACCTGTTTTTCTCATCCCGTTGGATGGCTTTTCTCTCTTATTCCATGTTTGGCTACAACGCCCACACGAACTCCTACTTGCCAATAACTAACGTCGGCGCCTCCAATCAGCATACACGCGAAAAGTATTTCAGCCACTTTGGCAATGCTGTAGCACGCTACAATCCCGGTAAGAACAACCGTTTGTTCGGCAAGGCACGCTATCTCAACTATCTAAATACAAATGAGGTAACAACTCCGTCGGCATACACCTACAGGGGCGGTCTGCATGAGTGGACGGGCGAGATAGTAGATGAAGCCGACAGTCTGCACACCGGCCGCATCTTCCATAACGTCATCGCGGGTTACAAGAGCATCTTCCGGCAGAGCCTGCTCACGGCCTCCAAGGAACGTTACAACTCTGATGTGCAGCAGTTGTACGTAAAAGACCAGTTCGACCTTGGCACCCATTTGGGAGCCTTCGTGATACTGAAAGGAGAGTAGGACGGCTACCGGTTCGGTACCGTCAGCGTGAGGCACCTGTCGTTTCTGCCTGCTGCCACCGTGGCATGGAATGGCAAAAAGGGCAATCTCTCGGCCACTTACCTGCGCAGGATATGGCGACCCAGCATCGATTACCTGAACCCTGAAATCTATTATATTAGCGAAGAGAGCAAGATAAAAGGCAACCCCAGCCTCAAACCACAATACGCCAACCGCTTCACACTGGCTTACGCACGGCAAATAAGGAATGGATATCTGAATATGCAGGTATCGTATGAACGAACCAAAGACATGGTAGACCAAGTTTACATAGAAGACTACACCACCACGACATACCAGAACGCAGGCCGCAGCCGCATGTTCTCTGCCACGGGCAGCTACTATCTGCCGCTACTGAAGAACATGCTCACCCTCAACCTCTCGGCCGGGGTAACGCATCAGTCGCTGAAACTAACTCCCTCCATGCAGGCCTCCTCGTTGAGCACAGGTAACGAGGGATGGATATTCAACAGTTCGATGAACGTGAGCTATATGGCACCCCGCAACTGGTTCTTTAACCTATCGGGAACCTATATCAGCAGGATAATAGCCATGAACTACACTACACGGCTCAAGCCTACACTGGATCTGCTGGCCCGCAAGTCGCTGTGGAAAGGCCGCATCGACTTATCGATACGCTATACAGACATGTTCGGGCTGTGGCACCGGCAGCGTACAGACTACCGGCTCAAGGGAGTCTATCAGCATTCGGAGGTATCCTTGCCCTCGTCCATGCTTTCTTTCTCTGTGACCTGGCACTTCGGAACGAATTTCAGAAGCCGCAATGCAGGCAGCGCCATCAATAACGAAGACATCACGATTAAATGAAGCAGGAAGCTGATATTTTACAATCAGGATGGAAAACTGACCTGTCCGGGAACTTTCGACAAGTGTCGAACAATCGTGCGACAAGTGTCACACTCATGTGCGACAAGTGTCGAAAGTTCCTGCTCCTATCCTTCAACAACGCAACCGATGGCATTCCGGCACCCGGAAACAGGCCGGCGGACAGGGCGCAAGCGTAGGTCAAAACGCAATATTTTTCAATTTTGTTTGCTTGTATGTTACAAAAAAACTATCTTTGCACGATACAACAGTTTGTAAGGCGGCGCCCTGCGACGGCTCACAGGCGCCCGACGACGCTGCCTTACGCCCTAACTCGGAGAGAAGATGATAGATATTTGCTGCATTGGGCACATCACCCGCGATAAGATAATCACGCCGGAACAAACCGTCTACATGGCCGGCGGAACCTCCTTCTACATGTCCTACGGCATGAACCGGCTGCCGCCCGCGGTGTCGTTCCAGCTCGTTACCAAGGTGGGACGCGGCCAAATGAAGGAAGTGGAGCTGATGCGACAGGCGGGAATAGACGTGAGATGCTACCCGAGTCAGCACACGGTGTACTTTGAAAACAAATATGGAGAGAACTCGAACAACCGCACCCAGCGCGTTCTGGCTAAGGCCGACCCCTTTACAGTGGACGAGATGAAGCTGACGGAGCAGGCCCGCGTGTACCACTTGGGCTCGCTGCTGAACGACGACTTCTCGCCCGACGTGGTGGAATACCTCTCCACGCGCGGCCTCATCTCCATCGACGTGCAGGGCTACCTGCGCGAGGTGAGGGGCGAAAACGTGTACGCCATAGACTGGAAAGACAAGGAGCGGGTGCTCAACTTTACCGACATCGTGAAGCTGAACGAGCACGAGATGGAGGTCATCACCAGCTCCCGCAATCCGCGCTCGGTAGCCCTCAAGCTGGCCGAATACGGTGTCCGCGAGGTCATCGTGACGCTGGGAAGCTACGGATCGCTCATCTACGCCGAGGGCAAATTCTACGAGATACCGGCCTACGAGCCGTCGAGAGTGGTGGATGCAACGGGCTGCGGCGATACGTACTCTACCGGTTACCTCTACTGCCGCTCGCAAGGCGCGGGCTACGAGGAGGCCGGCAAGTTTGCCGCTGCCATGTGTACGCTCAAGCTGGAGCACTCGGGGCCGTTCGACAAGACGCTGAAGGACATCAAAAGAGTTATCCGTCTGGGATAGCTCTTTGATGCTGCCGCAATCCTGAAGTTCCGCTCACTCCTGCCCGGCGAGCCGCTGCGGGCTCCTTACCCGTATGGTCAGCGTCTCCTTGTCGAAGCTGATGTCGTCTCTTTCCACGTACTCGCTCAGTATTCCCAGTGCCGCCAGCTGGCGCGGAGTGCCGATGGTGAGGCCGCGGGTGCGGTTCATCATCCAGAGCATGTCGGCTATCTGGAGGGCCAGCTCTAGGTCGTGGGTGGAGAGAAAGATGGTTTTGTCCATCTCTGCTGCAAGCCTGTGGAGCAGCTGCATCATCTCAACCTTGCTCGGAAAGTCGAGGAACGCCGTCGGCTCATCAAGCAAGATGACGGGCGTCTGCTGTGCCAGCGCCTTGGCAATCATCACCTTCTGGCGCTCTCCATCGCTCAAGGTGTGCACCATGCGGTGGCTCATGGGCCCGATGCCCACCAGCTGCATGGCGCGGGAAACTATCTCGCGGTCGGCTGCAGAGAGCGTTCCCCAGAAGTTGGTGTACGGAGCGCGGCCCATGCCCACCATCTCCGCCACGGTAATGTTGTGCACGTTGGGCTTCTGTGTGAGCACAACGCTCACCAGTTTGGCCAGCTTGCGGCCGCCCGAGCCGGGCTTCAGGCCGGGTGCCGCGGTATAGGTAACGGTGCCGCTGATGGCCGGCTGGAATCCCGCCAAGGTGCGCAACAGGGTCGACTTGCCCACTCCGTTCTCTCCGAGCAGGCACGTCAGCCGGCCGCTACCTATCGAGCCGTTTAGCTCCTTGGCCACAATCTTGTCCGCGTAGCCTATCGTCAGGTTTTCTATCTTTATCGTTTCCATCTGTGCAAAGATAATATTTTTGTGCCGTTTTCATCCTGTTTTCAGACAAATTAGTACCTTTGCAGCATGACACAAAGCTCACCCATCGCCGAATTACAACGCCAGAAGCTGCTCTTGCAGTTGGAGTACAGCACCGAGAAGGAGGCCTTCCGCAAGCAGACCGAGACCCTGGGACTGGCCCGAAAGGTAAAACGCGGCGACGCCTGGTTCCCCCTCAGGGTGGGCAAAAGCTACTACAACTCGCTCAATCAGCTAACGGTAGAGGTTTTCAGAACCGAAGATACCGACATCGAACACAACTTCGAGTTCGGCAAACCCGTTGTTTTCTTCCGCACGGACCCCATCACCCGTCACCCCACACCCATCACCCACCACCCATCACCCGCCACCCAACACCCCTCCCCCATCACCTACTACCCCTTCAACGGCACCGTTTCGTACGTTGACGGCGACCGGATGGTGGTCACGGTGCCCGACGGCAGCCACATTGCCGACCTGCAGCAGGCCGACCGGTTGGGCGTTCAGCTCTTCTTCGACGAGACGAGCTACCAGATGATGTTTGCCGCCCTGGACCGCGTGATGAATGCCCGGGGCAACCGGCTGGCCTGCTTACGCGACCTTTTCTACTCGCATCAGCCGGCGGCTACGTTCTCGTTCGAGCCCATGAAGTTCCCCTGGCTCAACCCCACACAGGAGCAGGCAGTGAACCAAGTGCTGCGGGCAAAGGACGTGGCCGTGGTGCACGGGCCTCCCGGAACGGGCAAGACAACCACCTTAGTGGAAGCTATCTACGAGACGCTGCGCCGGGAGAGCCAGGTTCTTGTGTGCGCTCAAAGCAACATGGCGGTTGACTGGATAAGCGAGAAGCTCGTAGACCGCGGCGTCAATGTGCTGCGTATAGGCAACCCCACACGTGTGAACGACAAGATGCTGGGCTTTACCTACGAGCGCAGGTTTGAGTCTCATGCCGACTATCCGCAGCTGTGGGCCATCCGTAAGGCCATCCGCGAGCTGCGCGGTCAGCGCCGCGGGCGCACGGAAAGCTACCACCAGAAGCTCGACAGGCTCAAGTCGAGAGCCACGGAGGTAGAGCTCCGCATCAATGCCGACCTCTTTGGCGAGGCCCGCGTCATAGCCTCAACGCTGGTGGGCTCGGCCAACCGCGTGCTCGAAGGACAGAAGTACGGCACGCTTTTTATTGATGAAGCCGCCCAGGCGCTTGAGGCAGCGTGCTGGATAGCCATCCGCAAGGCCGGCAGAGTGGTGCTCGCAGGCGACCACTGCCAGCTTCCGCCTACGGTAAAGAGCATTGCCGCGCTCAAGGGAGGGCTCGGCAAGACGCTCATGGAGCGCATTGTGGAGAACAAACCCGAAGTGGTGACACTGCTCAAGGTGCAGTACCGCATGCACGAAGACATCATGCGCTTCTCTTCCAACTGGTTTTACGACGGGCAGGTGCAGTCGGCTCCGCAAATCAAACACCGCGGCATACTGGACTACGACGTACCGATGGAGTGGCGCGAGGCTGCCCCCGCCGATGCCGACGGCAGCGAGCAGCCCACGGGAGAGGAGTTTGTGGGCGAGACCTTCGGGCGCATCAACAAGGCCGAAGCCGAGCAAACGCTGGCTACACTGGAGCAATACTTCAACAAGATAGGCAAGAACCGCATCCTCGAAGAGCGCATCGACGTGGGCATCATCTCGCCTTACCGCGCCCAGGTGCAGTACCTGCGCAGGCTCATCAGGCAGCGCGCGTTCTTCAAACCCTACCGGGCGCTCATCAGCGTGAACACCGTCGACGGCTTCCAGGGGCAGGAGCGCGACGTCATACTCATCTCGCTGGTCCGCGCGAATGCCGAAGGGCAGATTGGCTTCCTGCGCGACCTGCGCCGCATGAACGTTGCCATTACGCGGGCGCGGATGAAGCTCATCATCCTCGCTGATGTGCCCACGCTGACCCGCCACCCCTTCTACAGCAAGCTGTACCGCTACATCAAGAATCTGGAAAACCAAAACCAATCCCACAACTATGATTGAGAAAGACTACATCATGCGGCTTATCCGCGAGTTCATGGCCGCATTGCAGCGCCTCCTGGAGAAGAAGGAGGTGGAAGACCGCAGGCAGGAGATAGAGAAACTCTACACCCAATACTTCGGCGAGGCGGCGTTGTGGCGCAATGCCTCGGTACCGGAAATACTTGCAAACCTCAAGAACAGCCACCCCGCCGACTACCTCTACCGCCTCGACATGCTGGCTAACCTCTTCTACACCGAGGCCGGCACAGTGTCCAAACCGCAGGCCGACGACCTCCTGGAGAAGGCTTACGCCCTCTTCGACTACATAGATGCCTACGGCCGAACCTACGACCTGGACCGCCGGAAACGAATGACAGCAATCAAAAACAAATTAGACAACCCATGAAACAGTTTCTTCTTGCCGCCGCCCTGCTATGCTCGGCCGCGGCCGCCACGGCCCAACAGCCAGCCGGTGGCAACCCTATAGCCGGCGGATGGTACGCCGATCCGGAGGCTATCGTACTGAACCAGCGCTACTGGGTTTACCCTACCTACTCGGCGCCTTACGGAGAGCAGACCCATTTTGACGCCTTCTCGTCGCCCGATTTGGTGCATTGGACGAAGCATTACCACGTACTCGACGCCTACAACGTGCCCTGGGCGCGCCGTGCCATGTGGGCTCCGTCGGTGGTGAAGGCCAATAACAGGTTCTATTTCTTCTTCTCCGCCAACGATGTTCATGAGGGTGAGACGGGCGGAATAGGCGTAGCCGTGGCCGAGAAGCCCGAAGGGCCGTTCCGCGATGCCATCGGCAAGCCCCTCGTTGGCCACATCGTGAACGGCGCACAGCCCATTGACCAGTTCGTGTTCTGCGATGACGACGGCCAGTGGTACATGTACTACGGCGGCTGGAGGCACTGCAACGTGGTGCGGTTGGCGCCCGACTTGCTCCACATCGTTCCCTTCACGGACGGCACTACTTACAAGGAGATAACGCCCCAGAACTATGTAGAGGGCCCCTTCATGCTCAAGCGCGGCGGCAAGTACTACTTCATGTGGTCGGAGGGCGGATGGACGGGCCCCGACTACTGCGCGGCCTACGCCATCGGCGACTCGCCGCTGGGCCCCTTCAGGCGCATAGGCAAGATACTGCAGCAGGACCCCGAGGTGGCCACCGGCGCCGGTCACCACTCGGTTATCAAAGGTCCGGGGGCTGATGAGTTCTACATCGTGTACCACCGGCGCCCTCTGGGAGAGACCGACGGCAACCATCGGGTGGTGTGCATCGACAGGCTCGAGTTCAATGCCGACGGCACCATACGCCCCGTAAAACTGACTTTCGAGGGCGTGAAGGCCTCGCCCCTCAAGCCCGAATGAGGCCTGCGGTGTAAGGAAACTTGCCTGCAAAAGGCCCCGTTTTTATGGATTGAGAGAGCTGCCCACGGCGACTTGAAACACCGGAAAATGGCTTCATGACTGCTGAACATACAGAAAAAGATACGCATTTTGCCCCTTTCGGACTCCCGAAAGGGGTATTTTTGGCCTACGGATAATGTCTTCGAGGCCGTAAAAGGATAGCTCCGAGGCTCTTGAAGGATAGCTTCAAGCGCGCTGAAGCTATCCTTCAAGAAAGCTGAAAACATGGGCTGAAACGCAAACTGCTGGTTTTCAGCGGTTTAAGAAAATGCTGATTTTCGGCTCATTCCGGCCCTTCAACGGCGCCGGAGAAAACCCGAGCCGTTGCTGCAGGGCGTTTCGTAAAACATTATTGCCGTGATTTACGTTCCCCGCTCACGGTTTGATGTACCGCCCCACGAAGCCTGCAACCACGGCGGAGTACTCACTGCGGTGGTCTTGATAGCTGCGGGCGTGGGCCGAACCGCGGCCTGTCCAGAGCTGCTTGGGCTGCGGCTTGGCGTCGTAAAGCCTGCGCAGCATGGCGTAGGGCACGTAGGTATCGGCGTCGCCGTGGATGAAGAGCATCGGCCTATGGCACCGGCTGACCTGCCGCAGGGGCGAGGCCTGGCCGAAACTCCAGCCGTAACGCGCCTTGCAAAGGGCCGAGGTGGTGTAGAGAAGGGGAAATTCGGGCAGGCCGAACATATCGTGCAGCTGGTGCGAGAACTCGTCCCACACGCTGGTGTAGCCGCAATCTTCGACGTAGCACTTCACGTAAGGGGGCACCGCTTCGCCCGAAACGTCCATCACGGTGGCCGCCCCCATCGAGATGCCGTGCACCACCTGGCGCGTTGTACCGGTGGAGTCGGCGAACAGACTGTCGGCCACGGCCAGCCAGCGCAGCACGTCGTGGCGCTCGTTCCAGCCCATCTCCACGGCCTTACCTTCGCTGCGGCCGTGCGCATGCAGGTCGGGCAGCAGCACGTTGTAGCCCATCAGGGCGTAAATGTGGGCTATGTGGAGCATGCCCACGGCACTGTCCTTGTAGCCGTGCACCAGCACCGCCACCCTGCCAGTGGGCCTCGGAGCGCGTGCGTAGAGGGCGTGGTGGCGCTCGCCGGGGCGCATGAGCACCGTCGTGTCGTGCAGGGCGCGGTGCTGCATCAGGCTGTCGAGCCATGGACGGAGCTCGGGGTTCTCCTCCAGTACGGTGTTGTAGCTGCCCTGCACGTCGCGGCCGTGCATCTCGCCGGGCAGGAGTGCGAAGTCGAGCATGTAGAAGCTGCCGCCCGCCAGCACCGTTACGGCGAGCAGCAGGAGCGCCAGGAGGCTGCGCTTCAGGACCTTCTTCATGCTTGCTCCTTGTTTTCGGCGCCCACGAGTTCCTGCAACACCTCCTTGTCTTCGGCCTTGCCGTGCACCTTGAAGCGGTCGAAGCCCAGTCCGTAGGCACCTATCACGGCGCTCTGGCTTACGAAGGCATTGGGGTCTATGTCGTCAATGAGGCGGAAGATGGCGTTCGATTCGCTCTTCTTCGCAATCACGAAGAGGGCCTGCACCTTCTGTCCAGAGTAGAAACCGTGGCCGTCGAAGACCGTGCAACCGCGCTGCACAATCTGGTTCACGGCCTTGCCGATGAGCTCGTATTTATCGGAGATGATGAAGAACTGCACCGAGCGGCGCATGGAGTTCACTACCTGGTCAACGCAGAAGCTGGCAACAAAGAGCAGTACATAGCCGTAGAGAACCTTCTC
This sequence comes from Prevotellaceae bacterium KH2P17, assembly GCA_900199655.1. GTDB lineage: Bacteria > Bacteroidota > Bacteroidia > Bacteroidales > Bacteroidaceae > Prevotella. Next base: position 14,286 of record FZRE01000012.1, on the reverse strand, counting down.
CCAGTCGTGAAGAACGAGGTAACTGGAGGTGATGATGACGAGATCACACATCAGGATGATGCGCCCCAGGGAGATATCACGGTACTTGTTCACCATCGCCGCGATGATATCGGAGCCCCCCGTGCTGCCTCCGGCGCCAAGTCCAAGACCCACACTGCCGCCCCAGAAGGCGCCTCCTACTATGAGAGCCATGAACTTCTGGTCGGCTAAAAGGTGCGTGCCTGCGGCATAATGCTGCAGAACTCCTGAGAAGAGCGTGAACAGCAGGACAGCATAGATGGTCTTGAGGCAGAACCGCCAGCCCAGCACTCGCAGTGCCACGACCAGCAACAGGGCGTTAAGACCCATGTAGGTTACCTGTACGGGCAGCCCTGTTCCCCAGTAAACCACCGACGCAATGCCCGGAATGCCGCCCGTGGTGATTTCGTTGGGCAGCAGAAAGACAACCCACCCGGTGGCTCCCAGCAGCATGGCAAGCGCCAGCAAGACATAATCCTTGAGTTCCCGATAGAAAGACCGGCGCCCCTGACGCCTGTTTTCAATTTTCATACTATAAGACTTTAATGATTGCAAAATTAGCATTTTTATTCCATTGGGCACCAAGGGTACGGATTATTTTTTGTACTTTTGCATCCGTCTTCAACGTTTTTATGTATTTTACTGTATGAATATAGAGAACCAAATATGCCGTGCGGTCGTTGCCGCCGTTAAGGAGCTGTACGGCCAGGACGTGCCTGCCACGATGGTGCAGCTGCAAAAGACCAAAGCCACTTTTGAGGGTCATCTCACGCTGGTGGTGTTTCCGTTCCTCAAGCTATCGCACAAGAAGCCCGACGAAACGGCACAGGAGCTGGGCCGCTACATAGCCGAAAGCTGCCCTGCCGTGGCCAAGTACAACGTGGTTGGCGGCTTCCTGAACCTCGTCATCGCCCCCGCGGCGTGGATGGGGTTGCTCTCCGACATCGATGCCGATGAGCACTTCGGCCATAAAAAGGCCGGAGACGGTGCCCCGCTGGTAATGATAGAGTACTCATCGCCCAACACCAACAAGCCTCTCCATCTGGGTCACGTGCGCAACAACCTGCTGGGATGGTCGCTCGCACAGATTATGGAGGCCAACGGTAACAAGGTTGTGAAGACCAATATCGTAAATGACCGCGGCATACACATCTGCAAGTCCATGCTGGCATGGCTCAAGTGGGGCAACGGCATCACACCGGAAACGGCCCACAAGAAGGGCGATCACCTAATTGGTGACTTCTATGTAGAGTTCGACAAGCACTATAAAGCCGAGTGCGAGCAGCTGAAGCAGCAGTTTACAGCTGCCGGGATGGATGCCGAGAAGGCCGAGGAAAAGGCCAGGAACGAGGCTCCGCTCATCAGGGAAGCCCACGAGATGCTCGTAAAATGGGAACAGGGAGACCCCCAGGTGCGCGCACTCTGGCAGCAGATGAACGGCTGGGTGTACGCCGGCTTCGATGAAACGTACAAGGCGCTGGGCGTGAGTTTCGACAAGATATACTACGAATCAAATACCTACCTCGAGGGAAAAAAGAAGGTGGAAGAAGGACTCAGCAAGGGTATCTTCTTCAGAAAGGATGACAACAGCGTATGGGCAGACCTGACGAAAGAGGGTCTTGACCAGAAGCTGTTGCTCCGTTCTGACGGCACCTCGGTGTATATGACGCAGGATATCGGCACGGCCGAGATGCGTTACCACGACTTCCCCATCGACAAGATGATATATGTGGTGGGCAACGAGCAGAACTATCACTTCCAGGTTCTGTCCATCCTGCTCGACCGGTTGGGCTTCAAATGGGGCAAGGACCTCATCCACTTCTCCTACGGAATGGTGGAGCTGCCCAACGGAAAGATGAAGTCGAGGGAGGGAACGGTGGTTGATGCCGACGATCTGATAGCCCAGATGACGGCCGAGGCACGCCGGACAAGCGACGAGCTGGGCAAGTTCAACGACATGGGTGAGGACGAGAAGCAGGACATAGCACGCATAGTAGGCCTGGGAGCGCTGAAGTATTTCATCCTCAAAGTTGACGCCCGGAAGAACATGCTCTTCAATCCGGCCGAGAGTATCGACTTCAACGGCAACACTGGTCCGTTCATTCAGTACACTTATGCACGCATCCGCTCCATCATGCGCAAGGCAAGTGAGCAGCCGCAAGCCGGCAGCAACGGCCCCGAAGATGACTACACGCCCAACGAGAAGGAAGTGGCACTCATCCAGAAGATGAACGAATACGGCGCTGCCGTTAAGGATGCAGGCGAGAACTACAACCCTGCAGGCATTGCCAACTACTGCTACGAACTCACCAAGGAGTTCAACCAGTTCTACCACGACTACAGTATTCTGAACGCCGAGACCCCCAGCACCAAGCGTTTCCGCGTGCTGCTGGCCCGCAATGTGGCCAAAGTAATCAGGAACGGCATGGCACTTCTGGGCATCGAAGTACCGGAGAGAATGTAAAATATAGAGCCTACCCCCGCCCTCCCAAAGGGAGGGAGCCTTACGAATTAGGACTAGGAAGATGAATTGTGATGGAGAAGAAGCATTTTGACTACGAAACCGGAGACCCTGTTCACTATTCTCTACTCAAGAAGATGGCGGCCGAAAACAAGCTGTTTGCTACCGACGCGGAACGTGCTTTGTGGAGTATGCTGAAAGCAAACAACATCGGTCTCAAGTTCAGAAGGCAGCATATCATCGGCGATTACATCGTAGATTTCGTTAATTTAAGCCACAAACTCATCGTCGAAGTAGACGGAAAATACCACTTCAAGGGTGAACAGCCTGTGAAAGACGCCATCCGCACCGAAGAACTTCGGCAAAAGGGATACCACATGTTGCGGCTTACAAACGACGAAGTAATAGGCAACAGCTTTCAGGTAATCAACAAGATAAAGAAGAAAATCATGGAAATAGACAACGCCCAACCACAAAGCCCCCTCCCTCTTGGGAGGGTTGGGGTAGGCTCTGGCATTGATCTGTCTGCTTGGGCTGTGGATGCAGCCTGCTCGGGCAACCCTGGACCGATGGAATATCAGGCCATCGACCTGGCCACGGGGGCCGTTGTATTCCACTACGGGCCTGTTCACGGCACCAACAACATAGGCGAATTCCTTGCCATTGTTCACGCCCTGGCGCTCATGGAGCAACGGGGCATCAAGGACAAAGCCATCTACAGCGACAGCTACAACGCCATTCTGTGGGTCAGGAAGAAGCAATGCAAGACCAAGCTCGCACGCACCCCGCAAACCGAACAGCTCTACCAGGTAATAGCAAGAGCCGAAGCGTGGCTGCGCACCCACACCATCACCACGCCCATACTTAAATGGGAGACGAAGCAATGGGGCGAGATACCAGCCGACTTCGGCCGCAAATAGCTTCTTGTTTCGAGCTTCAGCGCACGAACTTACGCCCTATCCAGCCATCGACTGAATACTTTCCGGGCCCTGCGATGAACAACAGAGCGAACACGACCAGGTAGAGGAACGCCAGTTCTCCATCGGCCACGGAGCCTCCGTGCACTGTCACAAAGGCCACGAGCATGGTGAACATCATCGGAATAACGGCCAAACGGCTCAACAGTCCGAACACGAAAGCCAGCGAGCAAACCAGCTCTCCGAAGATGCCAAGCGCCAGCGAGACGTCGCCACCCACACCCAGCGGGTCGGGAAACTGTGCAGACATGGTGCTGAAGTTCATCAGTTTCTCCAGTCCGTGGCGCGCTAACAGCAGTCCGAATATCACTCTCGAGGCCAGCAACAGGGCCGACACTTTCTTGTCTTCATCCCCAACGGGGAATATGTAACGTAATAATTTCATCTTTGTCTTGTTTTAAATTCAACGGCAAAGATACGCATTTAGCTTCAAATCTCCATCTTTCTTGTTGTAAAAAGTACAACATCAACCGCAAAATACCATGATTGTGGTAGACCCGACAGCCATCAGCCACTATATTATATAAGGTATATCTCATTCCCGCCGCTGCCCTTTCAGGGTGCCGGAAGCATCGTTCAGGAACTTTCGACACCTGTCACACAATCGTTCGACACTTGTCGCACATGAATGCAACACCTGTCGAAAGTTCCGACTTGCCATCAACAACATCCCGTTATCAAACGGATTGAAACTTAAATGCTCCGCTTTGTGACCTTTGCTTCTTAAAAAAGAAAGATTAGGAGGGAGCGGTTTCCGCTGCAAGATAACAATTTCCAAACATTTGGTCATCCCCTCCTCCGCCTCCCCTTTCCAAGGGGAGGATACCAGTTTGCTTCTTAGCAAAGCGTTGCTTGCTTGTTTGCACAAACCAGCAAACCTGCAGCAACGCTTCCTCCCCTTAGAAAGGGGAGGTTAGGAGGGGATGATTTATCCACTTTCTTTGCCAATAGCTGCCTTCTGGTCATCCCCTCCTCCGCCTCCCCTTTCCAAGGGGAGGATACCAGTTTGTTTCTTAGCAAAGCGTTGCTTGCTTGTTTCCACAAACCAGTAAACCTGCAGCAACGCTTCCTCCCCTTAGAAAGGGGAGGTTAGGAGGGGATGATTAAAGGGGAAAAACTAATCTTAAAAGACCCTGCCTGCACAACTATCTGGCGGCGGGAACATAGGTGATGATGGTGCGGCCATCGTATTCGGCGCGGCTTCTGACTGTTGCCGAAGCGGGGATGGAGGGCGCCGGAGTGCCGCCACCGGTGCTTACGGGCGCCGTCTCCACGCGCAGTTCGTCCCACAGTCCGGCCTCGATAAAGCTCTGCAGCGTGCGGGCGCCGCCCTCCACCATCAGGCTCTGCTTCTTTTCTTCATACAAGTGGGCCAGCACTCCTTGGATAGAAGACTGCCACTCTGCACCCGCAGCCGTGGTGCTCAGCACCATGCGCTCGGGCGAAGGACCGCTCCAGAGGCGCACATCGAGGCCGGGATGCTCCCTCTCGTTGGTCACCCGCCCCACCAGAATGGCGTCGTACTCGCTCCGCAGCTTGTGTACAAGCATGCGGGTGAAGGCCGACGAGAAGGCAAAGGCGCGCCCGTGGTCGTCGAGAAAGCCGTCGGCCGACTGCGCCCATTTAAGCAGTATGTACGGCCGTTGGCGCGTATTGAAGGTAAAGAAGCGACTGTTCAGCTCCTTGCACTCGGGCTCCAGCACGCCCACCGTAACGTCTATGCCGGCCTGGCGCAGCTTTTCGACGCCGCGCCCCTGCACCTTACTGAAGGGGTCTATGCACCCGCAAACCACCCGGTGCACGCCCTTGCGGATGATGAGGTCGGCACAGGGCGGCGTCTTACCGTAGTGCGAGCACGGCTCCAGGCTCACGTAGAGCGTGGCGCGGGGCACGAGTGGCTCGTCTTGTGGTGCCACGGAGGCAAAGCAGTTAACCTCGGCATGGCCCTCGCCACAGCGCACATGGTAGCCCTCTCCTATGATGCGGCCGCCCTCCACGAGCACAGCGCCCACCATGGGGTTGGGCTTCGCGTTCGCTCTTCCATTGAGGGCAAGCTGAATACAGCGGCGCATGTATTTTTCGTCTGTTTCCTTTTGCGTCATCACTTGTTTTTTCTTATCTTTGCACGGATATGACATTTAACGAACTCTGGCACCGACTAACGCCCCTGTACGATGAAGGCGAGGCGAAAGCTATTGTCCGGACAGTGCTCGAAGTGCGCTTCGGACTGTCGCTGACAGATATCTACACGGGCAAAGTTACACAATTATCGGCAGACGAAAGCCTTTTTCTGAACGAAATGATGACCACACTCCAAAAAGGCGTTCCGGTGCAGTACGTGCTTCGCCGGGCCGACTTTGGCGGACGGGAGTTCCGTGTCAGGCCCGGCGTACTCATTCCCCGGCCCGAGACTTACGAGCTTTGCGAGTGGATAACGCACGATGCAACGGCCCCGACCGGTGCCGACGGCGCCGCCGGAACAGCCGTTCTCGACATTGGAACGGGCTCCGGCTGCATCGCGATAACCCTCGCCCTCAACGTTCCCGGCGCCAAGGTAACGGCGTGGGACATCTCTTCTGCCGCCCTCGCCGTGGCCCGCGAGAACGCCGAGGCACTGGGGGCAAAGGTTCGCCTGCGCCGGCAGGACGCCCTGCAGCCGCCCGATGACAAGGCGCGGTGGGACATCATCGTGAGCAATCCGCCCTACATCTGCCGGCAGGAGGCGCAGACCATGGCCCGCAACGTGCTGGAGCACGAGCCCCGGGAGGCGCTCTTCGTGCCCGATGGCGACCCTTTGCGCTTCTACCGGGCCATCTCCGGCTACGCCGTACACGCCCTGCGGCCGGGCGGAAGCCTGTATTTTGAAATCAACCCGCTCTACGCCGAGGCCGTTGAAGACATGCTCCGCGAACATGGGTTCACGCAAACGGAGACCCGGACCGACAGTTTCGGCAAGCGTAGAATGACCAAAGCAACCGCCAAATGAAACCTATAACCGAACAGGAAGCACTCAGCAAGCTCACCGCCCTGTGCTCGCGGGCCGAGCACTGCAGCGGAGAGATGCTGGAAAAGATGCGCCAGTGGGGCCTCGACGAGCAGGCCCAGGCACGCGTCATGGCGTATCTCGTGAAAGAGAAGTACGTTGACGACGAGCGTTACACGCGCTTCTTTGTGCGCGACAAGATACATTATAACAAGTGGGGGCGCCGCAAGGTGGAGCAGGCTCTGTACCTCAAGCACGTTGACAAGTCCGTTTACGGCCCCGTGCTCGACGAGGTTTCCGACGCAGAATACATCGAACAGCTGCGCCCGCTCATTGCTTCAAAGCGCCGCAGCATGAAGGCAGGCAGCGACTACGAGCTCAACATGAAGCTCATTCGCTTTGCTTTAGGCCGCGGCTTCACTATGGACATCATCCGTCAGGTGCTCGATGTAGACGAATAACGACACCCATCACCTCCTCACCCAACACCCATCACCCAACACCTAACACCATGCCAAGCCTCTGGACCCGCATCTTCGACCTGCTGGCACCACGCCATTGCGTGATGTGCGGGGGGCGTCTGGCCATCGGAGAGCAGATAATCTGCACGCGCTGCAACCTCCATCTGCCCCGCACGGGCTTCGGTCGCAGCGCCTACGACAACGAGATGGCGCGCATGTTCTGGGGCAGGATGGCCGTTGAACGGTGCGCGGCGCTGTTCTACTACAGAGCAGGAGCCGAGGCGAGCCGCATTATCTACGAGCTCAAGTACCGTCGGCGGGCCGAGATAGGGCTGCAGATGGGCGCCATGACGGCGCGCGAACTCATGGGCGGAGGCTTCTTCGAGGGCATAGAACTCATTGTTCCCGTGCCGCTGGCACGCGCCAGGGTGAGGGAGCGGGGCTACAACCAGAGCCTGCTCATAGCCCAAGGCATCGGCCGGGTAACGGGCATCGGCGTGGCCGACGACGTGGTTGAGCGCACCAACTTCACAGAGAGTCAGACGCAGAAGCACCGCTGGCAGCGCATGGAGAACGTGGAGGGAGCCTTCACGCTGCGGCGTCCGGAGGCGCTGACGGGTCGCCACGTGCTGCTTGTAGACGACGTTGTGACCACCGGCTCCACCATTTGTTCCCTCGCCACCGAGCTCAATAAGGCGGGCAACGTGAAGTTCAGCGTGCTCTCCCTGGGCTTTGTCACCATGCAGCTGTAGTCCGCTCCCATCGCTGCCGATAATTTCCATTTACTTAAAGACAGAGTAGCTGGTGGTTTGAGACAGAGTAATCTTATTTTAAAGACAGAGTAACAGAGTATTATTTTCGTTGCTTTGGTGGGTTTGAGACAGCGTAACAGAGGAGCTTTGGGGTTGTAGGACGAGTGAAAGATGGTAGGAGTATATAGGAGAAATTCGGCAATAAGGCTAACTGGTATCCTCCCCTTGGAAAGGGGAGGCGGAGGAGGGGATGACCTGATGGGTGCAACTCCCAACCCTCCTGCTGCAATCATCCCCTCCTAACCTCCCCTTTCTAAGGGGAGGAACCATTGCTGCAAATCTTCTTTTGATTATTCCCAGACCTTAAAAGACAGAGTAACAGAGTAACGTAAGTAATCACATAAAAACGTTGGGACGCTGTTTTTAGAAATCAAGCGATAACCGATGTTAAAGCTGTAGCAGCGGTTCCTCCCCTTAGAAAGGGGAGGTTAGGAGGGGATGATTTCCCTTGCAGCTTTGCTATTTGTTGCTATCAGGTCATCCCCTCCTCCGCCTCCCCTTTCTAAGGGGAGGATACCAGTTAGCCCTCTCGCTACATTTCTCCTATATACTCCTACCATCTTTCACTCGTCCTACAACCCCAAAGCTCCTCTGTTACGCTGTCTCAAACCCACCAAAGCAACGAAAAGAAATACTCTGTTACTCTGTCTTTAAAACACCAAAGCAACGAAAAGAATACTCTGTTACTCTGTCTTTAAAACACCAAAGCTACGAAAAGAATACTCTGTTACTCTGTCTTTAAAATAAGATTACTCCGTCTCAAAACCCATGAAAATGATGTCTCGCGGAACGGCCGTGTACAGACGGGTTTGGCGAAGGTGCCTTTCAAGCCCCTTGATGCTATCCTTCAAGGGGCTTGAAGGTACCAGTCAAGAGGCTTGAAAGGCACCTCCGGGAAAACCGCACCTGGCAGGGCCGAAAGCTGAAAGAAACCTAAAAAACGGCAACTGCTGACCTGCATCTGCAAGATTTGCATTATCTTTGTAAACTGATAATACCTCAACGACAACAAAAAGATGGATAAACTGAAGACTGACTTTGCCTCGAAGCTACTCGAAATCAAAGCCATCAAGCTGCAGCCGCAGGCTCCTTTCACCTGGGCTTCTGGCTGGAAATCACCTTTCTACTGCGATAACCGCAAGACACTCTCCTTTACCAACATCCGCAACTACGTGAAGCTGGAGCTCGTGCACGCCGTTCTGGCCAACTTCCCCGAGGCCGAAGCCGTGGCAGGTGTGGCCACCGGGGCCATTGCTCAGGGCGCGCTGGTGGCCGACGAGCTGAACCTGCCCTTCGTGTACGTGCGCTCAAAGGCCAAGGACCACGGCATGGGCAACCTCATTGAGGGCGAGATAGAGCCGGGAAAGAAAGTGGTGGTGGTGGAAGACCTTATCTCTACGGGCGGCTCTTCGCTCAAGGCAGTGGATGCCTTGCGCCAACACGGCTGCCAGGTGGTGGGCATGGTGGCCTCGTACACGTACGGTTTTCCCGTTGCCGCCAAGGCTTTTGAGGACGCCGGCGTAAGGCTCGTTACCCTGACCGACTACGAGCACGTGGTGGCCGAGGCGCTCCGGACGGGCTACATAGCCGAGACCGACATCCAGCTGCTGCACAACTGGCGCAACGACCCGGCCCACTGGAACGGCTGATTTATCCAACTCTGAAAACCAACGACTATGAGCACCAAATTTGAAAGCACCGTGCGCCGCATTCCCTACGCACAGCAAACGGTCTACAACACGCTGAGCGACCTCCGCAACCTGGAGAAGGTACGCGACAAGATACCCGAGGACAAGCTGGAGGACCTGAGCTTCGACAGCGAGAGCATTACCATCAAGGCCCCCATGGTGGGCGACATCAGGCTCCGCATGGTTGACCGCGAGGAGCCGAAGACCATCAAGTTCGAGACCGAACAGAGCCCCGTGCCCTTCGACTTCTGGATACAGCTGCTGCCGATGGAGGCCGACGCGTGCAAGATGAAGCTCACCATCAAGGCCGAACTCAACCCTTTTATCAAGGGGATGGTGCAGAAACCGCTGCAGGAAGGTATCGAGAAGATAGCCGACATGCTGCAAATGATACATTACGAATAACCAAATGGCGAACAAACTCTGGGAAAAGAACTTCGAAGTCAACAAGGAGATAGAGCGCTTCACGGTGGGACGAGACCGCGAACTCGACCTCTATCTGGCCAAGTACGATGTGCTCGGCTCCATCGCCCACATAACGATGCTGGAGTCAATCGGCCTGCTCGGGGCCGAGGAACTCCGTCAGTTGCTGGCCGAACTCAAAGCTATCTACCGCCTGGCCGAACGCGGCGAGTTCGTGATAGAGGACGGCGTAGAGGACGTGCACTCGCAGGTGGAGCTCCTGCTCACCCGCAAGCTGGGCGACATGGGCAAGAAGATACACAGCGGCCGCTCACGTAACGACCAGGTGCTGGTAGACCTCAAGCTCTTTACCCGCCACGAGCTCAAGGACGTGGTGGATGCAGTAAAGGTGCTGTTCGACGAACTGCAGCACAAGAGTGAGCAGTACCGCCACGTGCTGATGCCCGGTTACACCCACCTGCAGATAGCCATGCCGAGCTCGTTCGGGCTCTGGTTCGGCGCCTATGCCGAGTCTCTGGCCGACGACATGCTGTTCATCCAGGCCGCTTACAGGCTCACCAACCGCAACCCGTTGGGCTCTGCAGCCGGCTACGGCAGCAGCTTTCCGCTCGACAGAGGCATGACCACGCGCCTCCTGGGCTTCGACTCCATGGACTACAACGTGGTTTACGCCCAGATGGGTCGCGGCAAGATGGAGCGCAACGTGGCCTTCGCGCTGGCTTCGGTGGCAGGAACAATGGCCAAGATGGCCTTCGACGCCTGCCTCTTCAACTGCCAGAACTTCGGCTTCATCAGCCTGCCAAAGGAGTGTACGACGGGCTCCAGCATCATGCCTCACAAGAAGAATCCCGACGTGTTTGAGCTTATACGCGCCAAATGCAACAAGATACAGAGCCTTCCGGAGCAGATAATGATGGTGATGAACAACCTTCCGGTGGGCTACTTCCGCGACTTGCAGATTATCAAAGAGATGTTTCTGCCCGCTTTCGGCGAACTGAAGGACTGCCTGCAGATGACGTCCTACATCGTTAACCGCATGGAGGTGAACGAGCATATACTCGACAACGCGATGTACGACCCCATCTTCAGCGTCGAAGAAGTGAACCGGCTGGCCGCTGCGGGCATGCCTTTCCGCGATGCCTACAGGCAAGTGGGGCTGCAGATAGAGGCCGGCACCTTCAAGGCCGACCACAACCTGCACCACACACACGAAGGAAGTATGGGCCGGCTTTGCACCGACGAGATACGTGAACTGATGGACCGCACCATCGCCGGGTTCCACTTCGAGCGCATGGAGCAGGCCGAAAAAGACCTGTTAGCATGAAAACAGCCCTCCGTTTAGCCTGCCTGCTGGCTGTCGCAGCGCTGCTCGGCCTCTCTGCATCGTGCGGAGACGCGGAGTACGAGTACAGCAGCAAGCCCTGCTTTCTGGTCATAGACAACGGCGTGAGGCAGAATGTTACGCTCTCGCAGGCCATGACGCAGCACGCCGGAGTTTACGTTACCATTCGCCAAATCAGCCGAGCAGGCGCGCGCTACTTCAGCTTCACGAGCAATCAGGGCACCTCTTCGGAGGCTATCTTCAACGCCGTTGACGAGCGGAACCATTACATCCTGGGCCAGAACAACGGCCTCATCGTAGGCTACGGGTCGTCGATAGACGGCATCCTGTACGCCTTCGACGCCGAATGTCCTAACTGTTTCAGCCCCGAGAGCATACCCCTGAAGAGCTATCCGCTGACCGTTGACGGCAACGGCACGGCCACCTGCGCCACCTGCAGGCGCCATTACGACCTCAACCAGGGCGGCATCGTCACGGCCGGAGACCCCGGCAAGAAGCTCATCCGCTATCCTGCCACCACCACGGGGCCGTTCGGCGTGCTGAGAGTTAACTAAGTCCGGCCCCGCCGGAGGCCACCAACCATGGGCCCGCTGCGGCCTTTGCATCATCCGGAATACAAGAACCCAAACATCAAAATCTATCAAAAAGCCAAACAATCTATGAAAAAAATCATCCTCGCACTTACCGCCTGGCTCATGCTCTCGCTGCCGGCAGCGGCACAGGTAAACGGCAAACCCTTCGTTGTTCCGGAGCTCACGCAGTGGGCCGGCACACAAGGAACGCTCACGCCATCGGGCAGCATCGTCGTCAGGTCGGCACAGCTGCAGGCCCTCGGCAGGCAGTTTGCAGCCGACTACGAGCTCCTTACGGGCCACGCCCTGGCCGTGAAGAAGGGCAAACCGGCTGAAGGAGACTTTGTACTCCAGCTTACCAAGGACAAGGAACTGGGCCAGGAAGGCTACCGGCTGGACATTGCCGACCGCATCACCCTTACCGCCAACACCGCCAAAGGTGCCTTCTGGGGCACCCGCACCTTGCTGCAGATGAGCGAACAGCACACTGCACTGCCCAAAGGGCGGGCCACCGACATCCCTCAATACAAGATGCGCGGCTTCATGATAGACGTGGGGCGCAAGTTCGTGCCCATGAGCTACCTGCGCGACCTGGTCAAGATGATGGCCTACTACAAAATGAACGCCCTGCAAATTCACCTGAACGACAACGGCTTCAGGCAGTTCTTCGACAACGACTGGATGAAGACGTCGGCCGCATTCAGGCTCGAGAGCAACACCTACCCGGGCCTCACGGCCAAAGACGGCAGCTATACGAAGAGGGAATTCGTGGACTTACAGAAGGAAGCCGAACAGCTGCAGGTGGAAATCATACCCGAGATTGACGCCCCGGCCCACGTGCTCGCCTTTACGCACTACATGCCCGAGCTGGGTTCCAAGAAGTATGGCATGGACCACTTCGACCTCAGCAACCCCAAGGTATATGACTTCATGGACGGCTTGTTCAAAGAGTATGTGGGCGGAAAAGACCCTGTTTTCCGTGGCCCGCGCGTGAACATAGGAACCGATGAGTACTCTAACGCCGACCAGGAGGTGGTAGAACAGTTCCGTGCCTTTACCGACCGGTACCTGGCTCTGATGCAGCAGTACGGCAAGCAGCCCATGATATGGGGCTCGCTCACCCACGCCAAGGGCACCACTCCCATCCGTCACGAGAACGTGCTGATGGGGTTGTGGTCAGAGGACTATGCCAACCCGACCGAAATGAAGAAGCTCGGATTCCGCCTCTTGAGTATTCCGGACGGCTTGGTGTACATCGTTCCGGCCGCCGGATACTACTACGACTACCTCAACTGCAAGTATCTGTACGACAACTGGACACCAGCAGTGGTTGGCAGCACGCGCTTCGAGGAGCAGGACCCATCGCTCGAAGGCGGCATGTTTGCCGTTTGGAACGACCACTACGGCAACGGCATCTCGACCAAGGACATACACGACCGCGTCTTCCCGGCCCTGCAGACCATTGCAGTCAAGTGCTGGACGGGGCGCCACACATCGCTTCCGTACAACGACTTCGATGCTGCACGCCGGCTGCTGCATGAGGCTCCGGGCGTTAACCAGGCCGGCCAGCTGCCCACTGCCTCGTTTACCATAGCCCGCGTAGAAGCCGGCAAGCCACTCGCAGGCCTGCCCACGGCTGCCGGCTACGGCCCTGTGACAGAGGCCGGTTACGGCAACAGCGTGAGCTTCGACGTCGACTGCCGCCCCGAGAGCTTAGGAACAGTGCTGCTGGAGAGCCCCAACAGCACCTTCTACCTGTCGACTCCGGGCACCGGAAGGCTGGGATTTGCCCGCGACGGCTATCTGAACAGCTTCAACTACAAGCTGCCCGAGAGCGGCAAAGTGTCTATCCGCATCGAGATGACGCCCAGAGAGACCCGCCTCTTTGTGAACGGCAAGCGCCGCGAAGTGCTCGGTGAGCAGACGGCCTACGTGCTCCATAACGCCACGCCGCTGCAAACCATGCCCGATGCCGCGTTCCACACGTCGGTCTTCCTGCCCGGAGCAGCCATCCATTACCAGCGCACCCTGTTCTTCCCCTTGCAGCACGCAGGCAACTTCAAGAGCACCGTAACCGGGCTGACGGTGGCAAAGATGTAGCCAACACCCATCACCCTGCCACCCAACACCCATCACCCAGGAACTTTCGACACTTGTCGCATAATCATTCGACAGGTGTCGCACAATCGTTCGACAAGTGTCGAAAGTTCCTGCTCCTATCCTTCGGCCCCGGCGGAGCTGTCCTGTCCTGGATTTAGTTGACAGTTTTTGTAGTTAAATGTTCTTTAGGTTGACAATAAATTTCTTATGTGGAAATATAGTTGTCAGGTTTTTCTGTTAAGTGCACTTTGGGTTGATAGCTGTCTTCCGGGTGCAAAGTTAATCATTTTCTGTTTTCTGCGGACTCTTTGACCTCTTTATTTTAAGTGAAACGTTGAATTGATGAAAAACACCGGGGGGCGGCCTTGCGGCCGGGGGCTCGCAGCCCCCGGGAGCCTCTGTGGCTGTCATGCGGCCAGGGAAAGGAGCCGCTGCATCTCTTCCAGGGG
>FZRE01000020.1 GCA_900199655.1 Prevotellaceae bacterium KH2P17 | reverse complement strand
GTCAAAGCTGCCATCACGGTCACGAGGTGTCTCGATCTCTACGGGACCATACTCCGTTTGGAGCAGCTTGTGCATCTTGCCATTACGACGATTACCGCTTACCGGATTGGTTGCCTCAAGGTGACTCTCCAGCTCACCCTCCATGGCAGCGTTAAGGAAGTCCTCTAATACTTGATGGAATGCACCATCCTTGCCAAACAGGGGCTTGCCGGACTTGAACTGATCTTTCGCTACAGCAAGCATCTTTGTGTACTCTTCTTGTGTCATTGTACTAATCTTTATGCTCTATAAACAGAGCTATGATAAATTTTATTGTCTTAGTCTTTGACACAGTTCAGATGACAGCCTCTGCGACACCTGTCGAAAGTTCACGAAGCACCCGTTCGGCACTCCAACCTGGCTTTGCCATGAAGCCTAAAGCGTGCCTTTAAATCGTATTCTGACTAAAAACAACATAGCCCGACAGTAAAATCCCAACAAAAAAACAAGCCTAAAGACTTTCGTCCTCAGGCTTGCTTGGTTGTTGTTTCGTCTTGGGCAGGTGCTTCTTTTTGCGAAGCCATGCCGCTTTCTTCTTTTCGTACTCTTCTCTGTGGCTTTCCAGAAAATTGTCTGCCATTGCCTATTTGAATTTGGAATAGATAACGCTTATCGTGATGGGAGCGTATGGGTTCTGCGAACCTCCTACGAGTTTAGTACTTGTAAGCGACATGTCGTGAACAATGCGCTGTATGACCGTGAGGCCGGTAGAGCTGTCTTGTACCTGCGTTGTGTTGACAGGTATCAGCACGACCTTGTTCCAATTCTCCGTTCCTCTGTTCTTGTCCATTGCCGTTATCATTCCTGCTATATTGCCGAAGGTGTAGGTATTGGTCTTGGAATCGTAGGAGGCAACAAACGAAGTCTTTGAGTCGGGAATCTTGCCTTGCTCGAAGAAGCTGTTTGTTTCGGCTGCAGGAATCATGAGCAACTGCTTGGGAATGCCCAGGGCATACTTGCTTGTCGTTGTATTATTGATGCGTGTGAAGACTACTTTGGCGGTGTTGATGTTCTCGTTGTCGTGACCCTGCATGATTTCATCTACGGGTAAGGTGGCTTCGGTGAAGATACCGGCCGGGGTTTTCAGGTACGTGCAGCTGTTGTCGGCTACCAGCCTGCCTATCGTATTGGCGTCATTGGTTATGTTGGTAGTCTGCAACACCTCTTCTGTTCCGGGGAACGAGGCAGAGCCCCGGTACACCTTGTCAAGGCTGTCCTTTGTGTTGAAGCGGTAGTACACGTTGATTTGGCTCTTGGAAACATAGGCCATTGAGCCCAGTCCGCTGGTGTTCTTGAAGTAGAAACCGGGCACTACGTTATGGATAAAGCTATAAGAATTCTTGAAGTAGTTAGGGTTCTCATAATACTTTCGCATGATGTAAGTGCCGTAGTTGTTATAAGTCGTTCCGTCCTTATCGGTGTACGGCTTGTCCAGGTTAATCTTGATGTAGTTCATATACCCTGCCTGAGAGCGTTCACTCTCGGATACATTGCCGTCGTAGAGTGTATAGACCTTGGTCTGCTGGAGTCCGTTTGTGCGGATAAGGCCCTCTGCCATCGGGTCGAAGTCGGAGTAATAGTTCGTTCCTTCTTCCATCGGGCGAGCCATCTCGTAAGCTGTCATCGCCATGGCGCGCAGAGAATCGCCGTAATAATGGTCGAAGAACAATATCATATTGCAGGAGTCGGCCACCACCTGGTTGCTTTCCTTGCCAATGATGTTATCTTTCGGAGGGAAAATGGTAAAGCCGGGAATGGCTTCGTCAACGAGTGTGTTGAACTGAATCATGCCGTCGCCTGTAATGTAAGCATTGGTTTCCGGGTCACGTATCTTGCCTAGATAGGCCGTGGTGTTCTTTGAGAGAACGGAGCCGGCTTTGACAGAGCGTGTGGAAACGAAGAATGTATCCGTGCTGATGGCAAGGTTATCGGTGATTTCTGACATGGAATTGCCGATGGTATCAGTCGTATCATCGCAGGCGGTGAACGCAAGTGCGGCAACGGCCAGACAAGTTAAAGACTTAATTTTCATAAGAATAATCTATTCAACAGATGATTTCAAGTTTACAGGTCTTCATAGAATGTTTTGTAAGCCTCTGCATACTCTTCGCCCGGATAATCCAACACAGGCAGCTGCTTGCCCTTGGCGTAATCCAGCAAGTCGGCATTTACCTCGGCTCCTGCTTCAACAACACCGTCTGAGTAGTCAATGGCAAACTTGCCTAATTCCATGAAATCGAATTTATCTTTATAGGGTTTCAGCATCCCGGGCTTTGCATCGCGGAATTCAAGGCATTGCTTGAAGTTGTCGCCTAAATTCGTTTTGAGCTGGTTATGGAACAGAGAAGTAACAACCTTGCAGTTCGTAAACGACGGCTCATCATGATAGGCAGTCTTAATGTAGAATGGCACAACAGCTCCCATCCAGCCCTGGCAGTGAATTACGTCTGGCGTCCACCTCAGTTTCTTGACGGTTTCAAGCACGCCGCGGGCAAAGAATATGGCTCTTTCTCCATTGTCCGTGTACTCCGTACCGGTCTCGTCGGCCGTCATGGCGGCACGCTTCATGAAGTAATCATCGTTGTCTATGAAATACACCTGGATGTGAGAAGTGGGAATGGAGGCCACTTTGATAATCAGCGGATGGTCCGTATCGTCGATGATAAGATTCATCCCGGAGAGGCGAATCACTTCGTGAAGCTGTCCCCTGCGCTCGTTTATATTACCCCATTTGGGCATGAAAGTACGGATTTCGAAGCCGTTCTCCTGCGCCTTTTGCGGAAGTTCCCGTCCCATAATTGACATTTCAGAGTCAGGTACGTAGGGGGCTATCTCCTGGTTGATGAACAATATTT
The DNA here is from genome assembly GCA_900199655.1 of Prevotellaceae bacterium KH2P17. GTDB lineage: Bacteria > Bacteroidota > Bacteroidia > Bacteroidales > Bacteroidaceae > Prevotella. The sequence goes on along the minus strand of FZRE01000020.1, from coordinate 60,111 downwards.
TCTTGGCCATTCGTAATTATTTGGTTTGTATAGTCTGCAAAGGTACATAAAAAAAATGAATTTGTGTCCTAATTTCTTCCAAATCAAACAAAAGCAAACATTAATTCATTTATTTTAAAAGTTACTTTGGGCTTTGGATGGCATATTGTTTCGATTATGAAAAAAGGAGACCAGCATTGCTGCGGCCTCCTTTTCTGCATGTTACTGATGCGTTGTATATCATTCGATAACAACCAGTGCGTCTTCTTCCATTACGGCCTGGCCCTGCTTCACGCAGATGGCTGTAACCTTGCCGTCCTTCTCTGCCTCAATGTTGTTGGCCATCTTCATGGCTTCCAGCACCACAAGCGTGTCGCCGGCTTTCACATCCTGGCCCACTTCTACGTTGATGGCAGTGATTGTACCCGGCAGGGGAGCCTTGACGGCGTTGGCAGTGTTCACGTTGGCAGCAGGTGTTGCTTCTTCCGTTGGCGTATCAGCGGCAGGCTTGCCGAGCACAACCTTCTCCTTTGCAGCTTCAGTCTCTTGCTCCATCTGCACCTTGTAGTTCTCGCCGTTCACGGTTACATCGGCTACGTTGTTATCGTCTATTTCTCCGATGGCTACCTTATATTCTTTGCCATCAATAGTATATTTGAATTCTTTCATGAATTTTCAAGTTACTGTTATCTTGTTTTCTTCTTTATTACGGCTTAGGTGTTACACCTAAGAACTTAGCATTCCAAAGGCTGTCACGCCGGCGAATGGTGATTATTCCCGGTTCCTTGTCGTGCACGTTGTTGCCTTGAAACTCGAACAACGCCATTGCGATGGCTGCATATACATTCTTGTCCATATTCAATTGTTGATGATGAAGGTTACAAGTTACATTGGCATGCAGCCATGTTTTTTGGCCGGAAGCGTCTGCTTCTTGGTTGCAAGCTGGGCGAGTCCGCGACAAATGCGGAAGCGAGTGTTGCGTGGCTCGATTACATCGTCAATATAGCCGAACTGTGCAGCTTGATACGGATTGGCGAAAGTTTCGGTGTATTCGTCCTCCTTCTCTGCCAGGAAAGCGTTGACGTCGCCGCCTTCTTCCTTTACTTGCTTGGCATCGCGGGCACAGAGCACTGCTACGGCGCCGCTGGCACCCATAACGGCAATCTCCGATGAGGGCCATGCAAAATTCAAGTCGGCCCGCAATTGCTTGCAGCCCATAACGATGTGAGAGCCGCCATAGCTCTTGCGCAGCGTGATGGTAATCTTTGGAACGGTGGCCTCGCCGTAAGCATAGAGCAGCTGGGCGCCATGCAGGATAACGGCATTGTACTCCTGACCCGTTCCGGGAAGGAAACCGGGAACGTCGACCAGCGACACGATGGGGATGTTGAAGGCATCGCAGAAGCGCACGAAGCGTGCTCCCTTGCGCGACGCGTTCACATCCAGCACGCCTGCATAGGCCGAAGGCTGGTTGGCCACGATACCTACGCTCTGTCCGTTGAAGCGGGCGAAGCCTGTAATGATGTTCTTGGCAAACTTGGGCTGAACCTCAAAGAACTCACCGTTGTCGGTTACTGCCGTAATGACCTTGTACATGTCGTAAGCCTGGTTGGGGTCTTCGGGGATGATTTCGTTCAGCAAGTCCTCCTTACGGTCTATGGGGTCGTTGCACTCGGTGCGCGGAGCTTCTTCCATGTTGTTGGAAGGAATGTAAGACAACAGCTTCTTGATAAGTGCCATGCAGTCCTCTTCGGTCTTGGCCGTAAAGGTCGTTACGCCGCTCTTGCTGGCGTGCACGCTGGCACCGCCCAGATGTTCGGCGTCTATATCCTCGCCCGTCACGGTCTTTACAACCTTGGGGCCGGTGAGGAACATGTACGAAGTGCCCTCGGTCATGACGATGAAGTCGGTCAGGGCAGGGGAGTAAACAGCGCCGCCGGCACAAGGACCCATGATGGCCGAAATCTGCGGAATGACGCCCGAGGCAAGGATATTGCGCTCAAAGATTTCACCGTAGCCGGCCAGAGCCGATATGCCTTCCTGGATGCGGGCGCCTCCAGAGTCGTTCATGCAGATAACAGGAGCGCCCATGGTCATGGCCATGTCCATAATCTTGCATATCTTTTGAGCCATCGTTTCGGAGAGAGAGCCGCCGTTGACGGTGAAGTCCTGTGCGTAGACATATACCAGGCGGCCGTCGATGGTTGCACTGCCGGCTACCACGCCGTCGCCCAAGTACTGCTTCTTCTCCATGCCGAAGTTGTGGCAACGGTGGAGCTTGAACATGTCATACTCTTCGAATGAACCCTCGTCTACTAACATTTCGATGCGTTCGCGGGCCGTGTATTTTCCACGTTCGTGCTGTTTGTCAATGGCTTTTTGACCACCTCCGAGGCGTGCCTGTTCGCGTTTTGCAATCAGCTCTTTAATTTTCTCAACTTGTTTACTCATAATATAATACTATTTTCGTTCCGAATTAAACGGTGCAAATGTACGAATAAAAAACGAGAAACAGGAATTGGGGAATAAAAATAATGTAAAAACGGCACACTTGCAATAGGATTGTGCAATGGCACTTGCAATAAGGCAGAACGTAACCTGTGGCTGGCAGCCGTTTGAGCAGGCTGGGCTCTGTTTCCGTTCAGCCTCGAAACAGAGGCTTGAAGCTATGCTTCGCGAACTTTCGACAAGTGTCGCACGATCGTTTGACAAGTGTCGCACATGAATTTGACACTTGTCGAAAGTTCATGTCCGCATCATCCGGCACCCGGAAAAGATGGTTTCAAGGTCAGAATTCCAGCTGAACGCGGGCGTTGAACAGGCGGCCCGTCAGATAGTTGGGCACGGCATACTGCTGGCTGGTTACATCGGTAATCCAGTAATAGCTGTTCACGTTGTTAACGCCCAACAGGTTGAGACAGTCTACACCCAGCCATATATTCCTGAAGATGCTGCCCGAATGGCGGTCTTCATTGTTCAGCAAGCGGTAGCTCATGCCAATGTCGGCACGCTTGTAGGCCGGCGCACGGAAGCTGTTACGCTCCAGTTCGCGGTGCGGAGCCGAGAAGGGAAGACCGTCGGCGAAAGCCAGTCGCAGCGACATCTTCCACCTTGTGGTACCGGGAAAGTAATCGGTGAAGAAGAGGTTCACGCTGTAACGCTGGTCGGTTGGCAGCGGGATGCTCCTGCCGTTGAGCCGCATGCGGGTGTTCATCCATGAAAACGACAGCCACGAATCGGCTCCGGGCACAAACTCTCCGTACAGTTTCATGTCCACACCTACGGCGTGTCCGCTGCTCTTATTGTCGCCGTAATAGATTGTCTTGACATTGTTCACGGAGTAGGGTATCAGGTTCTGCAGCGCCTTGTAATAGGCCTCGGCCGTAAACTTGAACGGCCTGCCGAGCATGCTGAACCGGTAGTCGACGCCCGCAATGAAGTGGATGGAGCGCTGACTGCGTATTTTCCGGTTCAGCCGGGCCGTAGTCACGCCGTTGGCTGTAGTGGTATCACGCAGCTCCTTGAAGAAAGGAGCCTGGTAATACAGTCCCGTTGCCAAGCGGAAAGTTAGGTTCTGGTTGAAAGAGGGGATAATGCCTATGGCGAGACGGGGCGAGACGATGCTCTCTCCATTGAAATTCCAGTGCGAAAACCTGACGCCGTAGTTGAGCGTGTAGAGCGTGGGCAGGGAGTCTGGTCCCGATGTAAAGCGCCACGTGTCCTGCAAGTAGGCCTCCATGCGGTTGGCGTCGAGCGTGTTGCGGGCACGCAGGGAGTATATCATGTAGAGGTCTTTGCCCGTGTGCGGAATGTTGTATCCGGCCGAGTCTCGCATCTCGTATTCGGTCGAGTTCTCCTCTATGTGTTCACGTTTGTAGGTAAAGGCACCTTCAAAGGCATGCTTGCGCGTCTTGTGCTGCAGCATGAGCTTGACGCTTTCTACATGGGCCTTGAGGTAGTTCCGGGCGTGTTCAAAGTACGTGCCCACGCCCAGATTCTCGCTGGTCTCGGTCTGCGTAAGCCAGTATTGTCCCTGGATGTCGTATTTCTCCTGTTCCTTTGTAGAGAAAGCAGAACCCAAAAGGGTTACTGATGTGAGCGGCGAGAAGTTGAACTTGAAGCTCAGCGTGCCGAAATAGGTTCTGAAGAGGTCTTTTTCCTGTCCGTCGAAATAGACGCGGAAGTCTTTTACGTCATTCAAGGTGCCGAATGATGTCTCCCTGTCCTTTGGTTGGAAGTTGAAGTGATTGTCGGAAACATTGCCTATAAAGTCTATCTGCCACCGCTTGTTGGGTGTATAGCTAAGGTATGTCTGGTAGTCCAGGAAATTGGGATTGTACTCTCCGTTGGTTTCCAAAGAGCCTAACAGGTACTTGGTGGTTTTATATCTGATGCCGTTAATCCAGGAGAATTTCTTGTTGGCAAGCCCCACGTAAGCGCTTGCACCCAACAGAGATGCGGCCACCTTGGCCTCAAACCGCTCCGGCCGTTTGTACAGAATGTCGAGTGCCGACGACATCTTGTCGCCGTACTTGGCTTCAAATCCGCCTGTCGAGAAGCCGATACGCTCAACCATGTCGGGGTTGATGACCGAGAGCCCTTCCTGCTGTCCGGACCTTACCAGGAAAGGTCGGTAAACCTCTACGCCGTTGATGTAGACGCTGTTTTCATCGAAAGAGCCACCGCGCACGTTGTACTGCGAGGTCAACTCGCTGTGAGTAGAAACGCCGGCCTGGCTCTGGATGAGCTCCTCTACGCCGTTGCCCGAAACGGTAGGAGCCAGGGTAAGGTCCTCCTTGTTCAGTTCCTGCGTTTGTCCCGACTGTATGCGCTGGCCCTTTACCTGCACTTCGTTCAGGGTGGTGCTTTCGTCATAAAGAACTACTTGCAGCGTCTGCTTGCCCTTGGGACGGCGCAGGACGCGGGTTTTGGTGCGGTATCCTATCATCGAAAACTTGATGACAACGGAGTCGGCACTGTGAAGTTGCATGCTGAATTCGCCTTTCAACGACGTCATGGTGGCCTTGCCCTGTGCCAGACACGATACGGTAGCCAGCTCTACGGGGTTCATCTTGTCGTCGGTAACGCGCCCCTGCAGGGTGAAAGACTGGGCGTTGCCCCGTAAAACGGCCGCGGCAAGCAGTATATAGAAAAGGAATAATTTCTGTTTCATATACAATCAAACGCATATTTGCCGTTATTATTGTATGAAGTATGTACTGGCAATAGATAGTTTCAAGGGGTGCATCAGCTCTGCCGAAGCGGCTGAAGCTGCCGCACGTGGCATATCGGTGGCCGACAGGCATGCGGAAGTGGTGAAGCTGACAGTCTCTGACGGCGGCGAAGGCATGTTGCAGGCTTTCTCGCAGGCACTGCAGGCGGAGACGGTACAATGTTGTGTGCACGACCCCATGATGAGACGGATAACCGCCAACTATGCCGTCAAGGACAAAACGGCCATCATAGAGGTTGCCGAGGCATGCGGACTGTCGCTGATAGAGCCTGAAAACCGCAATCCGCTTGTTGCTACAAGCTATGGTGTGGGTGAGCTGGTGGCCGATGCCATGACACGGAGCTGCACGCATCTCATCATCGGATTGGGCGGCAGTGGCACCAGCGATTGCGGCATCGGGATGCTAAAAGGGATGATGGATGCTGCACAGAGGCTGGCCGGCAAGCCTTTATCGACTTGGGAAGAGGGTTGGCGATACTTGATGAAAGAGCCTGTAAACATCGTATTGGCATCGGATGTTGACAATCCTTTGACTGGTCCTCAAGGTGCTGCAACTGTCTTTGGACCTCAGAAAGGTGCTACGGAGGAAATGATACCGATATTGGACAGGAGAGCAAAGACGTTTGCAGAAATGTCGAAAAAGCACTTTGGGTACGACCGCTCGTGCTTGCCAGGCGCCGGAGCAGCTGGTGGACTGGGCTATGGCTTTATGCAATACATGGATGCCAAGATGCAATCGGGCGCGGAGTTGCTGCTGGATTGGTTGGGATTTGATGCGTTGATTAAGGATGCCGACGCCGTCATTACCGGCGAAGGCAGTTCGGACAGACAGACATTGATGGGCAAACTTCCCGTTGTTATACTTCGTCACGCACAGAAAGCGGGTGTTCCGTGTTGGTTGATAGCCGGCAGGATAACAAGCAGAGATGAACTACTGGATGCCGGATTTGCAAAAGTGAGCTGTATAAACCCAGAAAGCATTTCATTGGCAGAAGCCCTCAAGCCTGCAACTGCTAAGCAAAACATCTGCCTGACTATTCAGAATACCACCACGAGAGCAACTTGTTAATCCACGGAATAGAGAAGCGGAACCATCTGTATTTGGCAACCGGCTTGCCTCCAAAGCTGAGAATAAATTCGCGGAAAGGATTTTTCTTGAACGGTAAGCCTACATCCAGGAAAAAAATGTGGGCATAGTTGTGCTGGTGGGCATAAGTAATGGCTTGCCAAACGGTCATCATGTTGGGATGCAAAGCAGGAAAGCTCTTTCGCTTTGAGGCCAGATACCAAAGATAGGCATTGCCTTCACTGTAAACGCAAGCACAGCCTCCGATAATCTTGTTCTTGTATTCGGTGATGAAGATCTTGGCATTATTGCTTTCGTCCAGTTCGTTGAATTGATCCTCGGGAGGGATAAAACGGCGGGGTTTCATCCGGTAGAAGCCGTTCAGGAGTTTGTAAAAGGCATGCACTTCATCCTTGTCTTTCACCTCTCGGGTCACTACACCGGCATCGTACGACTTCTGAATGCGCTGCCGCATCTTGTCAGTTATACGCTCTTCGGGAGTCTTTGAATGAAGTGAATTGTGTATCTCCTGCCAATGAACTGGAAAATAGCCGTAGCTTCTGAACAGCCTATAGCCGAACATCTTCTGTGAGATATCGCTGAATTCGGTGTATAGGCAAAGCCGTCGCTTAAACTTCCGGGTGACGGTTTTTAGCATCAAGCCAAAGATTTCTTCCTTGTCGGCCTCGTCTTCGTATTCCCCTTCTCCGTAGATGCGGCCGTGTGTGTATAAATAGGGAGGCAACCACGAGCCACGGGTACGGATAGTGGCCAGCATGTGGGCAACAACCTGGCCGCTTTCATCTTCGGCAACAGCCATGAATGGCTTAATACCAGGGGTCTTTTCTGAAATATAAAAGAGCTCTGTACTGTGGAAGAAGTTGTTGCAGTGCATTTCAGGCAACTCTTCACTGTGGGTTAATATCCTGACAGTGACATTTTTCATTGTTGCAAAAATACTAAAAAAAAGATTATAGTAGGCTGTGAGTAGCGTTTTTTTTATTATTTTTGCAAAAAACGAAAGCAAGCGTATCAGAAACCGTTTGATAGACATTGACTATGATAGATTACGATTTAACAAAGATAAAGGCTGTCATCTTTGATTTGGATGGAGTGCTTTCGGGCTCTACCATTTTAATGAATGATGACGGTGAGCCCATCAGAACAATGAATATAAAGGATGGATATGCCATCCAGTTGGCTGTTAAGCAAGGCCTACATATTGCCATCATAACAGGCGGACACTCGGAAGCAATCTACAAACGCTATCATTATCTGGGCGTGGAGGACATCTATCTGCATTGTGCTGTTAAGATAAAAACCTACGAGGAGTTCCTTGCAAAGTACAACTTGGAGCATGAGAACGTGATCTATGTGGGTGATGACATTCCCGACTATGAAGTAATGAAACTTTGCGGATGCCCCTGTTGTCCCGCTGACGCATGCCCCGAGATAAAGGAAACAGCAATTTACATCAGTCAAAGCAAAGGCGGCATGGGAGTTGGACGCGACATAGTAGAACAAGTCTTGAAAGCTCAGGGCAAATGGCTCGCTGATGCCAAGGCGTTTGGTTGGTAAGAAATGAACACATACAAGATAATTTTAGCGTCAAACTCTCCACGCAGAAAAGAGTTGTTGGCTGGCCTCGGCATTCCTTTTGAGATAAAACTCATTCCCGGAATTGAGGAAGGTTACCCTGCAGACTTGCCCATTCATGAGATTCCTCAATACATATCGGCAGAAAAAGCTGCAGCTTACAGCATCGCAGAAGATGAATTACTCATCACTGCCGACACGGTAGTTGTACTCGGAGAACATATTTTGGGAAAGCCCGCCGATGCAGAAGAAGCCAAGAAAATGCTACGAGAACTGAGCGGAAAAACACATCTGGTAATCACGGGTGTTTGCCTGACGACCTGCCGGAAGCAGCGGAAATTCTCCGTGAGTACCAAAGTCACCTTCAAGAACTTAACCGAGGAGGAAATTGATTTTTATGTTTCCCGCTACCAGCCATTTGATAAAGCCGGTGCTTATGGCATCCAGGAATGGATTGGCTATATTGGGGTTACTGGCCTCGAAGGCAGCTATTTCAACGTGATGGGCTTGCCGGTACAGCGCATTTACGATGAGCTAAGTTCCGAATTTGGTGTTGTTTGCTATGAGTAATCCGTCTGCTAAGTTAACAAATAGCCTGATACGGAAGTTCCGAAGGTTAAGACATCAGCCGCAACAGGTAGCTTTGGCTTTATCTGGCGGCGGGGCCCGGGGCTTTGCACACATAGGTGCTATAGAGGTGCTGTTGGAGCGCGGGTACAATATAACATCCATAGCAGGCACTTCGATGGGGGCTCTGGTCGGCGGACTTTATGCAGCGGGACGCTTTCCAGAACTCAAGTCACTCGTCATGGGGCTTGACAAGAAGCAGGTGCTGCAGATTATGGACATCTCTTTAGGGCTCGACCATATTGCAAGCGGACAGAAACTTATGTCCATTTTGGATGATTTGATAGGCAATGAACGCATAGAAGAATTGCCCGTCAAGTTCTGTTGCAGCGCTTCGGATGTGGTTAGCGGACAAGAGGCTGTTTTCCGCAATGGTTCTTTGAAACAGGCGATACGTGCCTCGATATCAATACCTTGTTTCTTCAAGCCTGTCAGTTCCGATGGTCATATCTATGTAGATGGAAGTGTCCACAACACCTTGCCGCTTGACAGAGTGGAGCGGAAGAAAGGTGATTTGCTGGTTGCAGTAAACGCGAGTGCGCCGGATGACGAACCTTACCAAACCTATCTGAAACGGGCTGAGCCCCGAACGGAAGCCGAGAAATCTATCAGGCAACGGCTCCCTTTCCTGAAAATAGAGTTCTCTGAGAATTATCTGAACATGGCGTTGCGTGTTGCCCGCCTTTCTGTTCAGAACAATACGCTTATGGCTTTGCGCCTTACACCTCCCGACATCTATGCAGCATTACCCATGAACCGATTTAGTATCTTCGATTTTGATAAGGCCGAAGAGATTATCGGATACGGAAGGGATGAAATGAACCGACGGTTAGACGATTACGAAACATGAAATAAGCTGATTGCCTTTCATGTTTTCAGAAAAAGCGTTATATTTGTCAGCAAAACAGAACAAACAAGATAATACATATAGTATGGAAAAGAATATCGCCTTGATAACCGGTATTACCGGACAGGACGGCAGCTATCTGGCCGAGTTCCTTATCAGCAAAGGCTACGAGGTTCACGGTCTGTTGCGCCGCAGCTCTTCTTTCAACACCGGGCGTATAGAGCATTTGTACCTCGATGAATGGGTACGGGATATGAAGAAGCAGCGTTTGGTGAACCTCCATTGGGCTGACATGACCGATTCCTCGTCACTTATCAGAATCATAGGCGAGGTTAAGCCTACCGAAATCTATAATCTGGCAGCCCAGAGTCATGTAAAGGTCAGCTTCGATGTTCCCGAATACACTGCTGATACCGATGCTGTTGGCGTGTTGCGACTACTCGAGGCCGTCCGCATTTGCGGCCTCGAACATTCCTGCCGCATCTATCAGGCCAGCACGTCAGAGCTCTTTGGCAAGGTGCAAGAAGTTCCGCAGCGTGAAACCACGCCGTTTTATCCCCGCAGTCCTTATGCCGTCGCCAAGCTCTATGGCTTCTGGATTATGAAGAATTATCGTGAGAGCTATGGCATGTATTGCTGCAACGGCATCCTGTTCAACCATGAGAGCGAGCGCAGAGGTGAGAACTTCGTGACACGAAAGATAACCTTGGCTGCCTGCCGTATTGCCCAGGGGTATCAGGACAAGCTCTATTTGGGCAACCTGAATTCGCTGCGTGACTGGGGCTATGCCAAAGACTATGTGGAGTGTATGTGGCTCATCTTGCAGCAGTCCAAGCCCGACGACTTCGTGATTGCCACCGGCGAATATCATACCGTGCGCGATTTCTGCACACTGGCTTTCCGCCATGTGGGCATTGAAATAGAATGGCAGGGCAAGGGCATTGATGAAAAAGGTGTCGACAAGGCTACGGGCAAAACGCTCATCGAGGTCGATGCAAAATACTTCAGGCCTGCCGAGGTTGACCAACTTCTCGGCGATCCGACCAAAGCAAAGACTGTTCTCGGCTGGAACCCACGCAAGACATCCTTCGAGCAGCTTGTTAAAATCATGATAGACCACGACATGAAGTTTGTCCGCAAACTCTATCTGAAGGCACAGATGCCGGAATAATACGCGGGAGGAACTAATCAATGTTGGATACAAACAGTAAAATCTATATAGCCGGACATCGCGGTCTGGTGGGTTCTGCCATTTGGAAAAACCTGCAATCGCGTGGCTACAACAATCTTGTTGGGCGCACTCACGGCGAACTTGACCTGACCAATCAGGCTGCAGTCAAGGCTTTCTTTGACCGGGAACGCCCGGATGCCGTTGTACTGGCTGCCGCTTTCGTGGGCGGTATCATGGCAAACTCCCTTTACCGGGCCGACTTCATCATGCAGAACATGCAGATGCAATGCAACGTGATAGCCAATGCTTACACCCACGGAGTGAAGAAACTCCTTTTTCTTGGGTCCACTTGCATCTATCCCAAGGATGCAGCGCAGCCCATGCGCGAGGACGCTCTGCTTACCGCACCCTTGGAGTACACCAACGAAGAGTACGCCATAGCCAAGATTGCCGGGCTGAAGATGTGCGAAAGCTACAACCTACAGTATGGCACCAATTACGTAGCGGTAATGCCGACCAACCTGTACGGCCCAAACGACAACTTCCATTTGGAGAACAGCCACGTTATGCCAGCCATGATGCGCAAGATATATCTCTCCAAACTTATTCATGATGAAGACTGGAATGCCATACGGGCAGACATGGACAAGCGCCCCATTAACCCTACCGACAAGCTGCGCGCACTCATCGGCGAGGGAAATGTGGATGGCAGAAACACCCAAGAACGCATCCTGGAAGCCCTGCGGTTTTACGGCATTGAGGATAATAAGGTGACGTTGTGGGGTACAGGGAAGCCGCTGCGCGAATTTCTCTGGAGCGAGGATATGGCCGATGCCAGCGTACATATACTGCTGAATGTGGATTTCAAGGATATCATCGGGATAGAGAAATATTCCTCTGTGTTCTATGGGGCCGGTACCAGTGGTGAGGTAAACCGCAACAACAGCGAGGGGCGTGGTGGAGCCATACCCGCTTTGGGTGAGATTCGCAACTGCCACATCAACATCGGGACAGGCAAGGAAATCAGCATACGGGCACTCTGCGAGCTGATTGTCAGGACGGTAGGATTTACCGGTCAGGTGCTGTTCGATGCCTCAAAACCAGACGGAACACCCCGTAAACTGGTAGATGTAAGCAAGCTGCACGCCATGGGATGGGCGCACCATGTGGAGATAGAAGAGGGCGTCGGCAAGCTGTATAAATGGTATCGGGACAGTTTGACGAATGTCTAAGACGCACTGATACCGAAAAGGCCGGAACCTGAAGCTCCGGCCTTTCCGCTTATTTGTCCGCGAGAAACATCTCGGCCCGCTGCAAGTCGTCAGGTGTGTCTATGCCAACCGTTTCAACATCCGTTAGCCCTACCTTTATTCTGTAGCCGTTCTGTAGCCATCGCAACTGCTCAAGGCTCTCCGCAAGTTCTAACGACGACTGCGGCAAACGCGTTATATCTTTCAGTACATCAGTACGGTACGCATAAATACCCAAGTGTTTCAGAAATGGATATTTACCCATCCATTCTTGTTTGTCCACACCTCTCACATAGGGGATAATGCTACGCGAAAAGTACATGGCATAGCCCCGGTTGTCTACTACTATCTTAGGAGAATTGGGATTCTCTACAGCTTCCATGTCCGTAAACGGCTTGCCGAGGGTAGCAATCTGTGTTTCGGGCGAATCGAAACATCGACATACCGTTTCTATCTGACTTTGCCGGATAAACGGCTCGTCGCCCTGAATGTTTACCACCACATCAAAGTTGCCGCCTATTTGCTCCATAGCTTCCTCTATGCGGTCCGTACCGCTCTTGTGGTCGCTGCGGGTCATTACGGCCTTACCGCCAAAAGAGGTCACGGTGTCATGGATGCGGGCGTCGTCGGTAGCCACATAGACGTCGTCGAGTACGGCCGACACTTGTCTGTAAACTCTCTGAATAACGGGCATGCTGCCTAACATCGCCAGCGGTTTACCCGGAAAACGGGACGAAGCGTAGCGTGCCGGAATGATTGCGATAAATTTCATAGTCCTTTCTTTTAGTTCCTGCAAATGTAGGCAAAAATAATGAATAACAATCTCCTGTGTTGCTAAAAAGCATCTCATGCACCACTTTTCAAGGGTTTGGAGGCATCATTCAGGAACTTTTGACAAGTGTCGCACAATCGTGCGACAAGTGTCACACATGAATTCGACACTTGTCAAAAGTTCGCAGAAGTATCTTTCAAGAACTCAATCGCCATCTTTCGGGAGGGGTGCTTATGGCAGGTACTGTCGTTACTGTTGGCAAATGGTAATCGTTGTCTTTAGATGGGCGCTGTGTGCCCATGAATACGCGATACTGGCTCCGCGAGCAGGAATAAAGATACTAAAATTTACTAATACGCTTTGGAATCTCGAATTAATTTCTTACTTTTGGACTGGAAAACTATGGATTGTGCACCTTGTCCATGCAAAGGCGCCGTAATCATTTAATTTGTACATTGTGAAAAATAAGATATTAGCTTTACTTCTCCTGGCAATGCCTATCCAGGCTTCTGCCCAAAAGATAACACTCGGCTCCTGCACAATATCAGAAGGCGTCGGTGAAACCAAAGTTACCGGACAGTATCAGGGCGAAATGAGCGCCGGCAAGCCCCAAGGCAAGGGCAAGGTTGTTTACAGCAACGGCAACATTTACGAAGGTGAGTTTGTCAAGGGGCGCCGTCAGGGCTATGGCGTCTATACGTTTGCCGACGGCGAGAAGTACGAAGGACAGTGGTTTCAGAACCAGCAGCACGGCAAGGGAACTTATTATTTCTCGAACAACAACAAGTATGTAGGCCTCTGGTTCAGAGACTTTCAACAAGGACAGGGCACCATGTACTATTATAACGGCGACAAGTACGAGGGCAACTGGGTCGAAGACAAGCGCCAAGGCAAAGGTCGATACACCTTCTCCAATGGAGCTTACTACAACGGAAACTGGGAGAACGACCAGAAAAGCGGCCGGGGGTTCTACGATTGGGGCGATGGTTCCACCTACGATGGGCTGTGGGCCAACAACATGCGTTCGGGTCGAGGAACCTACAAGTATTCAGACGGCGACATCTACGTAGGAGAATGGAAGGACGACATACAGAACGGCGAAGGTCTCTACAAGTTCCAGAACGGCGATGTGTACCAAGGAGGATACGTGCAGGGCGAGAGAACCGGCATGGGAACTTTCAAGTTTGTCAATGGCGACAAGTACACAGGCCAATTCAAGGAGGGCGACCGCGACGGCGAAGGTACGATGGTGTGGCGCAATGGCGATACTTACGTGGGCCAATGGAAAGCCAACCGGCAGAACGGTCACGGCAAATTAATCAAGAAAAGTGGCGATGTATTTGAAGGAAACTTCACGAACGGGGCCCTCAATGGAGAGGTTATTATCCGTTACGCCGATGGTTCCAAGTTCAAGGGCAGCTATAGCAGGGGTATGCGTAACGGTCCGGCTATCGAAGAAGACAAGAATGGAAAGCGCTTTGAGGGCACCTACGTAAACGATTACCGCGACGGGAAGTTCGTTGAAAAGGACAAAAACGGAAAGATTACGGCACGTGGTCACTATGACAACGGGCGCCGATTCAATAATTAACTATCACGAAAAACATCTTAAAAATACGAATATGGCAACAAGAAAATCAGCAACCGCTATGGCTGCAGGCAGTAAAAAAGACACGAAAGCTGCAAAGCCGCAAGCTCAACAGCATGTTGGTATCGTGAAGAATGACGGCTATCTGGAGCCATACGAAGACGCTATACGCGGCCGATATGAGTACGCGTTGTGGAAGATAGGTCAACTTACGAACAACGGCAAGATGACTTTGGCCGACTTTGCCAACGGTCACAACTACTACGGTCTGCACCATCTCTCGCGTGGATGGGTGTTTCGCGAGTGGGCTCCCAATGCAACCGACATCTACTTAGTAGGCGATTTCAACGACTGGAAAGAAACGGATAAATACCGGGCAAAGCGCATTGAGGGCACCGGAAACTGGGAACTCAAACTTAGCGAGAAAGCTATCAGGCACGGAGACCTTTACAAGATGCACGTACATTGGAACGGGGGTGAGGGCGAGCGCATTCCGGCATGGGCGCGGCGCGTTGTCCAGGACGAACAAACAAAGATTTTCTCAGCCCAAGTATGGAACCCAACGCCCTATCAATGGAAGAAGAGCAACTTCAAACCTAAGAAGGATCCGCTGTTCATCTACGAGTGTCACATCGGCATGGCTCAGGATGCCGAGAAGGTTGGAACATACACAGAGTTCAAGGAACGCATCCTACCACGCATCGTAAAGGATGGCTACAATGCCATCCAGATTATGGCCATACAGGAGCATCCCTATTATGGCAGCTTCGGCTACCACGTGAGCAGCTTCTTTGCTGCATCCAGTCGCTTCGGCACTCCCGAAGAGTTGAAAGCGCTGATAGACGAAGCCCACAAGAACGGCATTGCCGTTATCATGGACATTGTGCACTCTCACGCCGTGAAGAATGAAGTAGAGGGGCTCGGCAACTTAGCCGGCGACCCTAACCAATACTTCTATCCGGGCGAGCGGCACGAGCATCCCGCCTGGGATAGTCTTTGCTTCGATTACGGCAAAGACGAAGTAATTCATTTCCTGTTGTCTAACTGCAAGTTCTGGCTTGAGGAGTATCATTTCGACGGCTTCCGCTTTGACGGGGTTACGTCCATGCTTTATTACAGTCACGGACTGGGCGAAGCATTTACCAATTACGGCGATTATTTCAACGGATATCAGGACGGCAACGCCATCTGTTACCTGACACTGGCCAACAAACTCATCCATGAAGTCAATCCGAATGCCATTACCATAGCCGAGGAAGTGAGCGGCATGCCCGGTCTGGCAGCCAAATTCGTCGACGGGGGCTATGGGTTTGACTACCGTATGGCCATGAACATTCCCGATTTCTGGATTAAGACAATCAAGGAACAGAAAGATGAAGACTGGAAGCCGAGCAGCATTTTCTGGGAGGTTAAGAACCGTCGAGCCGACGAGAAGACCATTTCCTACTGCGAAAGTCATGACCAGGCGCTCGTTGGTGACAAGACCATCATCTTCCGTTTGATAGATGCCGACATGTATTGGCATTTCAAGATAGGCGACGAAAACGAGAAGGTGCACCGCGGTATAGCGCTGCACAAGATGATACGTCTGGTAACGGCGGCTGCCATCAACGGCGGATACCTGAACTTCATGGGTAATGAATTCGGCCATCCTGAGTGGATAGACTTCCCGCGTGAGGGCAACGGATGGAGCTACAAATATGCCCGCCGGCAGTGGAACCTGGTAGACAACCCCGAACTGGACTACCACTACCTGGGCGATTTCGACAAAGCAATGCTTAAGGTACTCAAAAGTATCAGGAGCTTCAGCAAGACCCCGGTGCAGGAGGTGTGGCATAACGATGCCGACCAGATACTGGCTTTCATGCGCGGTGACCTGATTTTTGTATTTAACTTTTCGCCTTCACGCTCCTTCACCGACTATGGTTTCCTGGTTCCTACAGGCTCTTACGATGTCCTGCTGAATACGGATGCCAAGGAATTTGGCGGAAACGGGCTGGCTGATGACAGCGTTACCCACCTTACCAACTACGACCCACTGTACGTAGACGAGCATAAGGAATGGCTCAAACTGTACATCCCGGCACGTTCGGCCGTTGTTTTGAAGAAGAACTGAACCGTTAATCATTAATCTATCCGATTTTGACTGATATCACGAAGAATAGCACGTTCATGATGAGAAGTGTATGTGCTATTCTCTTTTTAGTATTTACGTTTGTCTACCTGCACTGCTATCAGGCCGATATTCTTGCCGTTACGCAGCACGAACTGTCTGACGGAAGGACGCATTACAGCAACTTGATAGGAGCCGTACTGATAACCGCAGCGTTGTTTCTGCTCCAGATAGGCGTTTATTCACTCACCGGACTGCGGCGCAGAGCCCATGCACTGACTTACTTCCCGTCGCTGTTATTCCTCACTGTCCTCACTGCCGCAACCGAAGGAGCAGACGGACGCCTCACCTTCGGCAGCTGGGGAATTGCTCTGCCGCTCTTGTTGGTTGCTTATGCTGCGCTGGTGTATGCAATTAAGCAGGTGTTACCCTACGAGCCGAACTTCAATGCCCGCGGGCTGTTCTCGCGCCTGATGTGGATTAATGTGCTCACGATGGTAGCCCAGTTCCTGTTCGTTGGTCTCTTCAGCAATCACAACGACGTGTTCCATTACCGTATGCGGATGGAACAATGCCTGGCAAACAAGGATTATGCAGGGGTGCTTGAAGCGGGCAAGAAGTCATTGGCAAGAGACTCGTCCATGACAATGATGCGCGTCTATGCACTGTCGAAAGAAGGCAAATTGGCCGAAAAACTGTTCGAATACCCCATAACAGGCGGTTCAAAGTCTTTGCTCCCCGACAACAGGAGCGTAAAGTTGCTGATGTACAACGAGGCGTTTATTTATAACTATTTAGGCATCAAGCTCAAGCAACCGACGGCACCAATGGCGTATCTTGACTTCATCTTCAGGCACCACGTTGCCAAGCAGCCGGCTGCAGATTATCTGTTGTGTGCCTACCTGCTGGACAAAAATCTCGATGCCTTTGCCAGAAACATCGGCCGGTTCTATCCGTTAAACGGCAAGCAGCTGCCCAAGCATTACCGTGAAGCGTTGACACTGTACACCCACTTGCGCTCCAATCCGTTGGTCGACTACCACAACAGCCTCATGGATACTGACTTTCAGGATTACCAGGACATGAGCCGCAAGTTTCCTGACAAGACGCTGAGGCAGAACAACCTGCGCCTCACCTATGGCAACACCTACTGGTATTATTACCAATACGGAAAGTAGGAGAGTGGCGGAATTGTATGCCAACCGTAAGAAACAGATGCTTTGGGAACTTTTGACACTTGTCGCACTATCGTGCGACACTTGTCGAATTCACGTGCGACAAGTGTCGAAAGTTCCTGAAAGATACATTTTATATTCTGCTATCATAAAAACAAGCACCCATTCTGTGGCTTCTGGAATTCCGGTCAGACTCCTGTTTATGGGCGAGAATATAGATGCGCATACATGGAACCCGCAAAATAACTTTCCGTTTCTTGTAATAATCTTGCCTTTTTCGGGTCTTGTCATTGAAGTATGAAGATGATGGAAGACAAAGAACTCATAGAAAGAATTCTCAAATATGGCGACACCGGATGCTATAAGGAGATTGTGGAGCGCCATTCGGGCATGGTCTTTTCAAAGGTTATCAGCCTTGTTAAGCGCGAAGACATAGCCAAAGACATCACCCAACAGGCTTTTATACGCGCCTATTCCCGGCTTGGCTGTTGGCGTGGCGGAGCCTTTGGGGCTTGGATAAACGCCATAGCCACGCACCTGGCGCTCAACTACTTGAGCAGAGAACAGCGTTATCGGATGGAGCCCATGGACGACAAACGGCTGCAGGATGTTGCCGATGACTACTCCGACGAACACGAGCAGTTGCTCTCGGCCATGGACAAGGCCATCTCGAAACTGCCCGACATAGACAGGCAGATACTGCTTTTACATTATTATAAAGGTAAGAAAACGGCAGAAATAGCCACGTTGCTGGGTCTTAGCGGCAGTAACGTGCTCGTGAAACTGCACCGAATACGTGAACAATTAAAGAAACAGATTGAGTATGAAAGAAATAAGTGAACAGGAGCTTGACAAGCTCATTAGCGATAGCTTCGGCCGTAACAATGTGCTGAATGAAATTAATGCTGGTGTAATGGCGACCTTGAAGTCCGAACATCGCAGAGCGCGACTGCTGCAATTGCGGCACTTGGCGGGGGTCTGCCTGTGTTTTGCCTTGGGGCTCACGATGCCGGTAGCGGCAGTGTACTTCTTCAGCCAGGCTGTAGACAGTCTGCTGCAAGTAGCTCCTATGGCTGCGGGCATGTTGGCTGTTTTGGCAATTCTGATAGTGGAACTTAACCGCCTGATGAAAGATTTTTCTTTCCGCAGTCTGTAATAATTACCCCGAAAGAGTGTCTTAGGTATAGAAAATCAAACCAATTAAAAGTATATAAGTTATGAGTCCATTAGAATTAGGAGCTATTTCAGCCGTTATGGGAATCCTTTGTGGCATCATTGCCGTAGTGGGTGGAACCATTGCAACCATTAAAAAACAGGCCAACGAGCGCGAAATCCGGGAACGGATTATTGCCGAAAAACTTGATCCGGAGACGGCGAAGCTGCTCATTACCCCGGACAAGGGTGCAAAGAAAGACCCGTATTCGGCCCTTAAGGGGGGGTGCGTTCTCTCGGGGTTGCTCGTTGGTTATCTCGTAAGTCTGGCTTTTCAGGTATCAGAGGGCGTGATAGGCTTCTGGATTATCCTTGCTGCCGGCGTAGGATTGGGACTTCTCGTTTCGTTTTTCGTCATGTCGCATCTTGAGAAAAAGCACCCGGCAGGCCAAAGTGAAATTCGGGAATGAGCAAAAATGAAGCTATCTGGAGAGGCTACTGCCAATACTTGCGCAGGCATCTGATCCTCTCAGAAACACAGAAAAGGCCGACAATTGCCGGCCTTTTTTGTGCTTGTAAGTTGGTTTACCAGTTGTTGTTCATGACTTCTGCCAAGGCCTCTACCCAATTCGTGTCGAGCGAGAACTGCGTAATGTATTTGTCGTTGTCTACATATCCATTGACTACATCTTTCTCCGGGTCGTTGAAAAGCGGGTGATTAACGGAAGCACCTCTGTACCTTCCCAGTATCAAGTCCTTGTCTTTCTTCTTTTTCTCCTCTGTAAGACGCTTGACGAAACGGTTCACGTAGTCAATCATTGCATTCGTCTGGTTGCCGAGCTCATACTCCGTGAAACTGTCGGAGGCCGAACCTTTCATGATGAGATAGTAGATGGCGTCCCACTTGAAGGTTGCCACCTTGCGCTCATCCAGGCTCTTGCTGGTGTCATGTTTTACGGTCTCGGCATTCTGCATGATGCGTTTTACTTCTTTGTAAATGGCTTGAGCGGAGGCATTGATGCTCACCGTACCCAATAAAGCGATAGCTAAAATTAATTTTTTCATATCTTTCTAATTTTTCTGTAAATATATCTTGTGGTCTATACAGGCAGGAAATTCTTCCTGATAGTGTGAGACCATGATGATAGTCTTGTTCTTTCGCCGGCTGAAGGTGTCAATGACATCCCTCACCAGTAGCCGGTTTGCATCGTCAAGTCCGTGCAGTGGCTCATCGAGGATGAGCAGTTCGGGGTCCTTGACAAAGGCCCTTGCTAATAGCATTAGACGCTGTTCACCGCTCGAAAGTTTAAGAAACGGCCTGTTTTCAAGTTTCTCTATGCCAAATATCCGCATCCAGAAACGGCATTTCTCGTATTCGGCATCGGTTGGATTAAAGTACAAACCGACCGAATCTTTTAGTCCGCTGGCCACTATCTTGATACTGGGTATATTGTACTTGTAGGCCCGGTGCATCTCCGGAGATACGTATCCGATATGCTTCTTGATGTCCCAAATGCTCTCTCCGGTTCCGCGAGCCCGGCCAAACAGGCTGATGTTGCAGGCGTAACTTTGCGGATTATCGGCACACACCAGACTCAACAAAGTTGATTTTCCGGCTCCATTCTGTCCGGTCAAGGCCCACCGTTCGCCGTTTCTGACCGTCCAATCAAGTTCTTTTAAGATGGTTCGCTGTCCGTAGCGTATGCTCACTTTGTTCATTCTCACCACCTCCGGTGCGTTATAATCGTTATCATCACCGGGAAGCCGGAGTATTTCTTCTTTTCGCCTGGTATCGAGCAAGTGTGCAGGGTAGGGGCTTCTGTTAGCCAAATAGGCGTCTCTTGTTATCTTGGTGGCAACGGTAAGCCCTTCTACTTTCACCACGTGAGTGATAAAGGCGGGCAGATTATCCGACTTGGAGAAGACTAAGACAAGCTGCAATGCCTGCTCGCGGCTTAGCTGTGCCAATACTTCCGTTAGCTGTTCGCGTGTCTCGGTGTCCAATCCTATGAACGGATTGTCGATGATAAGCACTCTCGGAGCGGCCAGCAACACCTTGGTTAATTGCAATTTACGCAGCTCTCCGCTTGATAAGGTAATGGTGTGCCGGTCAAACAGGGTGTCTAGGTGGAAAAGAGTGCACAGGTGTTGCAGCTTTGCCCGGTGCCCAACCGCGTCCTGACCGGCAAGCTGACCTGCAGATTTCAACTCATCTGCTACGGTAGGAGTTGTCTCGTCGATTTCCTGCTGGTTCCATCTTTGCTGGAGATAGTAGGTGCGGTCGTTGTCGCTTCCATAGCTGTCTTTGAATGTTATGTATTTAATGTTTTCGCTTATCAGCTGTTTTCGGCTTGGTGAGAAATCATACTCCGGTCGCTGGTCGAGCAGAGGGTGGCGGCCGGTCAGGATATCGACGAACATGGACTTGCCCCCGCCGTTCGGCCCTACTATGGCAATATGTTCGCCGTCACAAAGGTCGAAGTTTACGGGAGTTGCCATCTTCCATTCCGGCATGCCGACAACGCCTCCTTCTATATGTATAATTCTCTGCATCTCAAACCTATTTAGAAACGCGACTCTTATTCTTTAAGGCAAAGTCTTTCCAACTGCCGTACTTGTGTTCGGACTGTGGAGCGTTGCCTTGTAGGAAATGGCAGTAGGCTGCTCCAAGTGCATCGGTGGCATCCATGAACTTAGGCATTTCCTTTTCATCCAAATGAAGGAGACGTTGCAGCATCCCTGCAACTTGCTCCTTGGAGGCCGATCCGTTTCCGGTAATGGCCATTTTTATCTTTAAAGGTGCATACTCGTGTATGGGGATGTCATGACGTATGGCGGCGGCAATAGCCACGCCCTGGGCACGACCAAGCTTCAGCATTGACTGTACATTCTTACCGAAGAAGGGTGCCTCTATGGCCATCTCGTCTGGAAGATACTCGTCGATAATGCCAGTCACGCGCTCGAAGATTTTACCAAGCCGCAAATACGGGTCATGCTCCTTGCGCATATCGATGACACCCATGGCAATCATCTCGGCCTTGTTTCCGTTTACCTTGACAAGTCCATAGCCCATCACGTTTGTTCCAGGGTCAATACCTAATATAATCTTGTCTGCCATCATCTGTCCATGTATGGATTTCCGGCCAGTTCAGCACCAATTGTAGTCTCCTCTCCATGTCCGGGGTAGATGATAGTGTCGTCTGGAAGTTGACTTATCATCCTGAGACTTTGTATCATCTGGAACATACTGCCGCCCTCAAAATCCGTTCTGCCGATGGAATGATAAAAGAGCGTGTCGCCTGAAAAAGCCACATGTTCCGCTTGGCAATAGAAGAACACGCTGCCTTTGGAATGTCCAGGGGTAGGGAGCACTGTCAGTTCGTGGGTGCCAAAGCGTATAACGTCATCGCTCTGCAAGTATTTACCCACTGGAGGCATGGCATAATCAAGTCTGACACCGGCAATGGCTTCAGCCTGAACGGGCAGTTCAGTCATCAGATATTCATCTTCTGCGTATACTTCTGGCTTCAAGCCAAATAGTTCATAGATAGTATTATTGCCGAAGTTGTGGTCGATATGGCCGTGGGTGGCTAAGAGATGCTTGGGGAGAAGATTGTTTTGGCGAATGTAGTCAACAATGGCAGCACGTTCGTCGGGATAAAATGCGCCGCAGTCAATGATGACACATTCGAGCGTGTCGTCACTAACTACATAGCAATTCTCTTGTATCATATTGCAAACAAACTTCTGTATTTTCAGCATAATTCATTAATTAATCCGATTACATCGGAACATAAACCACGTTTTTCTCTTTAAACCACTCTTCGTCAAACCATTCGGAAATCGGATATACTTCAGCTATCCGGCGATAAGGCTTTAATTCTTGACTCAAATCACCACCTTTCAAGACTATCAGACCATTGGGCATGGCGTTCCGTTGCTTTTTAGCCACATTCTTTTTCACAATCTTCATCAAATCCGGAAGTGGCATAACAGCCCTGCTTACAATGAAGTCATACTTGCCGGTTTCGTTTTCTCCACGCTGATGTTCGGCTACGATATTGCGTAAGCCAATAGACTTGCAAACTTCTTGGGCCACATGGACTTTCTTTCCGGTGCCGTCAATCAGTTTAAAGCTACAGTTTGGTAACATGATTGCCAAAGGCACACCGGGGAAGCCGCCACCAGTACCAAAATCCAAGATAGTTGTTTTCGGTTTGAAACGAAAGGCTTTGGCTATTGCCAAGGAGTGAAGCACATGATGCTCGTAAAGATTTTCGATGTCCTTACGAGATATCACGTTGATTTTAGAGTTCCAGTCCTCGTACAGCTTTTGCAGTGCAGCAAACTGATTCTTCTGTTCAGCTGTGATGTTCGGAAAATATTTGGTGATTATTTCTGTCATTTCAGGAATTTGTTTAAATCACTTTTGTCGAATTCAACTCTTATTTCACTAACATTGTGAGGAGCAATTTCATCTTCGCAATAAATGAATGTCAGCTTGTCTTTTCCGAGAATGAAGTTCTCAGGGATGTAAACCTCGTGATCAGCGAATATATACTTCTTCTGTAACTCCTCAAGATTGTTGGCCGAGAATTTATCTTGCAGTTCCTTCAGCATCATATCTTTCAAGCTTTCTTCATAGCCGGATACAAAGATATCGCCTAAAGCGAGGAGTTGTCCGGTCTTAACATTAAAGTTTTTAGCTATCGTTTGTTTAATTGCATGTTCACCACCAGCATAAGTGACGATAGTCGCAACATAGTTGATGATATCATCGCTGCTGTTCAGAGTCTTGGTCTTTACCTCATAGGTACAGTTATATGCAGTTCTGTGTCCACGATCTTCGCGATAAAGCGGAGCGTATTCTCGCTTATAATCGGAAACATAACGGGTAATAAAAGAGTCAACTGCATGTTCAAATGGAATGTTTTCTTTACCCAGCGACAAGTAATCAGGCATCAATATACCGGCATGCAGCAACGATTCGTTCATCTTTTGTGCATTCTCGCCTTTCTTGAAATACTGAAGCGAAAGCGACACTTTACATTGAGGAGGATTGGCTTCCTCGGTCAAATTGATGACCGTATCAACGACTATAGAGTCAAGTTCCACACCCTCGATACGAGCAGTCTGCTCCTGTTTCTGCCCGCACGAGGCTATTAAAAGAATTGCAATCAGTGCAAAAAGAAATTTCTTCATAAGGGTGCAAATATACGAAGAAAAAAGAAATAATGAAAAAATATTGCGTTAATCTGCTCAAAATGAAGTAACTTTGCAAACTAAACGATGAGGTTATGACATCAACTTTAAGCGAGATATTATTTACTAAGAAAGCTGCGCTGTTTGATTTGGATGGCGTTGTCTTCGATACAGAACCGCAATACACCCGTTTCTGGGAACGAATGGGAAGCGACACCCATCCTGACATTCCCGATTTTGCTCATATTATAAAGGGACAAACACTCACTCAGATATTCGATAAACATTATCCGAATCAGACGGACCTGCAAGAACAGATAGTGGCAGAATTGGATGTGTTCGAAAAAAACATGGAGTTTAACTACCTTCCCGGTTTCGAACAGTTCATGAAAGATATCAAGCAATTAGGCTTGAAGACTGCTGTTGTTACCAGTAGTAATCATTCGAAAATGAAGAGTGTTTACACTCATCATCCGGAATTCACAGGTATGTTTGATAAGATATTTACTGCCGAAGACTTCACGGAAAGCAAGCCGAGCCCTGAATGTTATCTCATCGGAGCCAGACATTTCGGCTTCAAGCCGCAGGATTGCATCGGATTTGAAGATAGCTTTAACGGTCTTAAATCCGTACAAGGAGCAGGCATGTACGTAGTAGGAGTAGCTTCTACCAATTCTCCGGATGCGATTGCCCCTTATTCAAACCTTGTCATAGACA
Source organism: Prevotellaceae bacterium KH2P17 (assembly GCA_900199655.1). GTDB lineage: Bacteria > Bacteroidota > Bacteroidia > Bacteroidales > Bacteroidaceae > Prevotella. The sequence continues at coordinate 35,623 of FZRE01000020.1, read as the reverse complement.
ATTTTCTGTAGTTACAACGGTCATCTTTTATGGATACTCAAAACACCCCCATACACATCAATCTGTGGCACCGTGATTTCTGGTCGATGTCGTTAGCATACCTGCTGCTTGCGATGGCTGTATGTTGCTACATTCCCATGATACCTCTGTTCATCGAAAAGTTCGGACTTAGCAGTCTGCAAACAGGTATTATGGTCGGCACTTTTGGCTTGGGAAACTTGGCTTTAGGCTCTTTGTGTTCATGGCTGGTACAAAGATACAGGCGAAACAAGATGTTTATATTGAATGCCTTTATCGTGGCAGCAGACATGCTTCTGATGTTTTACCTTTCAGAAACATCTTCCATGCTGCCTTTACCAGACACCTATTATATACTGCTGGCTCTGTGTTTCGTGTTGGGAGCTTCATTCGGATTGGCTGAAAAGATTTTGATAAGCACGCTGGTCATTGATAAATGCGAGTCTTTCCAACGTACAGAAGCCAACCACCATACATCTTGGTTCGGCCGGTTTGCAATTTCCCTGGGCCCATTGGCAACGCTTTTGCTGGATCAATTCCATGAAGACATGTTTGCATATCTGTTGCCTCCGATACTTGTTCTGATGTCTATCATGTTGATATCCTCGGTATCCTTCCCCTTTAAGACACCGGATGACGATGTGAAGCTGTTCAGTCTCGACCACTTCTTCTTGCCTCAAGGTATATGGCTGTTCCTCAATTTGCTGCTGATAACAACAGTTGTTGGCATCGTGTTGGCAATGATGTCGACATTGCAGTTCTATGCCATGCTGATGATTGGCTTTCTTATAGCCATTCTGTCAGAGAAGTTTGTGTTCCCCAATGCCGATTTAAAAAGTGAAACCGTAACCGGATTGATAGCCATAGGCTTTGCCCTGCTGCTCTTGCTTACGCGCCATCAAGCGGTTGTCTATTACCTGTCACCTATTTTGATAGGCTTCGGCATAGGCATTATCGGAAGCCGCTTCCTGCTTTTCTTTATCAAACTGAGCAAGCACTGCCAGCGAGGCACTTCTCAAAGTACATTCACTTTGGCATGGGAATGTGGCCTAACGACTGGATTGTTGATAGGTTACTGCTGTTTTAAGCAAGATTACAAGGAGCTGTTAACCCTCGCTCTCGTTCTTGATCTGGTTGCCTTGGCTGTTTACAATTTCTTTACCCACAGGTGGTATATGGCTCATCGCAACAGATAGTGACAAAGACCGCCACCCCTTACCAATAACTCAACTAACATGGAGAAACACGATTACACCGCCCACACGTTTATTGCTGACGACAGTCAGATACCGGTCATCAGAGCCAAAGGCGGACATTATCTGGTTCTCTCGCCTCCAGGCTGTGGCAAGACGGGATGTCTGACCGAGCGCATACGCTGGGCTCACGATAAAGAAGGGGTTGCCTATGACGACATGCTCTGCCTTACATTTACCAACAGAGCTGCCCGCGGCATGTATCAGCGCATAGACGAAGCCTTCGAGGATGCGGATGTAAAGTCGGTGTTTGTAGGCAACATCCATCGTTTTTGTTCCCAGTTGCTTTACAATCATAATATTGTGCCCATCCAGACATCGGTCATTGACGAGGATGTACAGATGAGTATCATCTGCAGTTTCAGCGGAGCTGATGAGGATAAAGTCAAGTCAGAGTTCCGGCTTTCCAACGCTTGCTTCGAGGTTGTTAAGTGTTCACATTACATGTGGCAAGTTAGGCACAACGTACCGCAGGCTGTTCGCGTTGATGCCAAGGGCATTTCTTCCGATGATGTCACCGCATTCAGGTCGTTGTTGCAGCAGGAAGACAAACCGCTTACGCCCGCCAACATGCTCAACCTCTATGAGCAGATAGAGAATACGGCTGATGATTACTTGCAGCTGATAACCGAGAAGGGATTTCCACAGACCTACACGTATGCTATCAGAAAACTTCTGAGAGCCCATCAGTATGAGCGTTACAAGCAGGAAAACCAACTGATAGACTTCACTGACATTCTGCTTTATGCCTACGAGGCCTTACGAAACGACACCGAGGGCATCTATCGCAAATACCATTGGATACAAGTTGACGAAGTACAGGACCTTACGGCACTCCAACTGGCCATTATAGACTTGGTAACTGCCGACCAGGATTATACAGTTGTGTATCTGGGCGACGAGCAGCAAGCCATCTTTTCCTTTATGGGGGCAAAGATTTCTACGCTTGACGAACTCAAACGCAGATGCCTGGGACATCTTTTGCATCTCAACTACAACCACCGTTCGCCCAAATATCTGCTTGATGTTTTCAACACCTATGCTTCGCAACAGCTACGGATAGATGCCGACTTCCTGCCGCTTTCAACAAACCAAGACCGGGCGCAACCGGATTCTCTCGCCATTATCAGTAGCCGGAGCGTGTACGATGAGACAACAGACATGGTCTCACTTATCAACTATCTCTCCGTTGCTTATCCCGAAGACAGAACCGCAGTAGTGGTTTTGTCCAATACCGATGCCGATATGGTAAGCGAACATCTGGATGCTGCACTCATCAGACACTTTAAGGTGTCCGGCGTCGATGTGTTTTCGCTTCCGCAGGTGCGCCTGCTCTTTGCCCATCTGTCTGTACTTCATAACGAAGGTTATTTTCTTTCATGGGCTCAGCTGTTTGCGGGTTTCAAGCTGTTTGATAACAGTACGTCGGCTCGCGAATTTGTAAGGGAGCTGTTTCTCCATTACATCTATCCCTCAGATGCTTTACTGTATGAAGGAGGCCGCACATATATAGCCGATTTCTACGAAACTTGCAGCTCTGAGGAGGTTGTTGTTTTCGATACCGAAACCACCGGACTGGATGTCTTTGAGGACGACATCATCCAGATTGCTGCGGTCAAGTTGCGCAACGGAGAGCAAGCAGGCGAGTCCTTTAACATCTTCATTGAAACCACGAAGGAATTGCCGGAAGTCGTTGGCGGACAGCCCAATCCAATCAAAGAGGCTTACGACGAAGCCCACAAATACACCCATGCAGAGGCTCTGACGCTCTTCATGGAATACATAGGAAGCGATGCCCTGCTGGGCCACAATGTAAATTTCGACTACAACATCCTGGATGCCAACCTCAGGCGTTACCTCGGAATAGAGAGCCTGAAGGCAGAACATCCGCACGTGTTCGATACCTTGAAGATTGCCCGGATATTGGAACCGCAGCTGCAAAAATACAAACTCGAATACCTGCTGGAGCGTTTGAACCTGGAAGGAGAAAACTCTCACAACGCCTTCGACGATGTAAACGCCACCTGCAGCCTCGTTGCGCATTGCCTGCGTAAGGCTGCCGACGTGCTGCCACTGCAGCAGCAATTCCTGTCCAAATCGCAAACAATGGACAAGCTGGCCCGGTTGCGCAATGTCTATGGCGATGTTTACAACCATGCCATGCACCATCTGCGCGACCGCGGTTCCCAATCCGGCGAGCCGGCTCTTGTTTCAGAACTAAGCAAGTTCTACAAAATGCTGCTCAAGAGCGGCTACATCACGGAAATTCCCAAGCTGGAATATATCATCCGCTACATAGAGGTCGATATGTTGCAAGGCGAAGAAAACCTGTCGTTAGAGGAGCAGCTGTCACGGCATGTCATAGACCTCACAACGCTGAAAGAAGCTGATCTTTGCGGCGACGAAGTGCAGAGTCTTACCGAGAATGTCTTTGTTTCAACCATCCACAAGGCCAAGGGGCTGGAGTTTGAGAATGTCATAGTCTTCGATGTGGTTGATGGGCGCATGCCCAACCACTATAACAAGACGCCGGCAGAGAACGAGGAAGACAGCCGCAAGCTGTATGTAGCCTTGTCGCGGGCACGCAAACGCCTCTACATCATGCACAGTTCGCAGAACGACTGGGGCTATGCCCGGTACTTGAGCCCGTTTGTAAACTGCATCAAGCCCAGTTTTCAATATCAAACCATTACCGAGTTCCTGAAACAAAACACAGCTATTGCAGAACAGGACCCCATGCAATAAACAAAGGTTTTTGGCGTTATTACTGATGATGAGATTTAAATGGTTACTTCCCATAATCCTGGTAGCTTTTGCAGGATTTACCATAAGCAGCTGTACCGACGATGATTCGTTTTCTGCATCGTCGTCGGCACGCCTGTCGTTTTCAGCCGATTCCATCCGCATGGATACCGTTTTCTCCAATATCCCCACGGCCATGAAGTCGTTGTGGGTCTATAACCGCACCGGCGATGGCCTCCGTTGTACGAGCATCCGGTTAGAACGGGGCAACCAAAGTGGCTTCCGGGTCAACGTAGACGGCACCTATCTGGGTCAGCAGGGTGGATTTCAGACGCAGAATGTTGAACTCCGCAAGGGCGACAGCATTCGTGTTTTTGTCGAGTTGACCTCGCCCGAAAACGGCCGCCTGCAGCCCGTCAGATTAGAAGACAACCTCCTGTTTACCTTAGAGAACGGCAATGTACAGCGCGTGCATCTTGACGCTTATTCGTGGGATGCACAGCTGTTGCGCAATGTCCGCATTGAGAAAGATGCCGTTATCGGTGCTTCTCCTAATCCGATTGTTATCATGGGAGGCTTGACGGTAGCCCCCGGTGCAACGCTCAGGCTCGCTGCCGGGGCTTGTCTGTATTTCCATTCGGATGCCCGACTCGATGTTTACGGGCGGTTGCTGTGCGAAGGCAGTCCCGAGGCTAATGTCGTGCTGAGAGGCGACAGGACCGACCGGCTGTTCGATTATCTGCCCTACGATTATGTGAGCGGGCAATGGCAGGGTATCCGTCTGCACGGTTCTTCTTTCGGAAACAAAATCAGTTACACCGACATTCATGGCACTATGGATGGCATTTCCATTGATTCCACCGAGGCCTCACGCCCTAAGTTGGAGCTTTTTTCTTCCACTGTACACAACTGCCAGGGCTATGGGCTCAAGGCCGTGAATGCCAACGTACTCTTGGAAAACAGCCAGATAACCAACACACTCAAGGATTGCGTGTACCTGAATGGGGGAGTGGCGACCGTCAACAACTGCACCTTTGCCCAGTTCTATCCGTTCGACGGCAACCGTGGGGCAGCCTTCAGCTTTGCGAGCACATCCGGCAAGTTGACGCTCTCCTGCACCAACACGCTCATCACAGGCTATGCCGACGATGTGCTGACGGGCGTCAAGGGCGAGGGCAGCAATGCTGCAGAGTATTTGTTCGCCGATTGCATCATCCGCACTCCGCAGGTATCTGAAGACGAGAGCGCGCATTTTAAGCGCGTGATATTCGAAAATCCCAAGGATACTGCCCACACCGGCACGAAGCACTTTGCAAAGATTGACACCGAAAAACTAAGATACGACTTCCGCCTAAGCCCCGGTAGCGCTGCCGTTGACAAAGCAGATGCCGCCACGGCTGCCACTTCCGACCGCGACGGAAATGCGCGAAACGACGGAAAACCGGACGTAGGAGCCTATGAACTTAAACATTAACGGAACATGAAAAATATAAAACTTGAAGTCAATATGCAGCTTGCGCAGTTCGAAGAATTGAGCACTGACGACCAGGAACTGGTCAACAAAGCTATTGAGGCCACCCGAAATTCATACGCCAACTACAGCCATTTTCACGTTGGTGCAGCCATTCGGCTGGCCGACGGACGGGTGATGATAGGCGCCAACCAGGAGAACGCGGCCTTTCCGTCTGGCCTTTGTGCCGAGCGCACTGCCATTTTTGCTGCGCAGGCCAACTACCCGGACCAGCCTATTACAACCTTGGCTATCGCTGCCAAAAACGAGAAAGGACTGCTGGAAGAACCCGTCACACCCTGCGGAGGCTGCCGGCAGGTGATACTGGAGATTGAAGACAGGTATAAGCAACCGGTCCGCATTCTGCTTTACGGCACCAAGGGCACCTATGTCATCAAGTCCGTAAAGGATTTGATGCCGCTGTCGTTTGTCGACTCCAACATGCACTGACAAACTTTCCTACGGCTTTCCTTCCTGATAAAAAGATACATTTACAGTCTTGTTTGCCATCAACGGGAACTTTCGACAAGTGTCACACATGAATTCGACACCTGTCAAACAATCGTGCGACAAGTGTCGAAAGTTCCCGAAGCATAACTTCAGTTCTGCCGTTGATGCAGTTTTAAACCTTTAGTTGAGCCTTGCGGGGGCGTTTGCTGCCGTTTATCAGCAAACGCGGCATTCACACCGGGAGGGCAGGCGAGGGGCAACCGTGCCTTGGTAGTATCAATGCCAACTGACAAAGGTTCTGTTTTGCGGTGGGTTATCAGAAACAACACCGGGGCGTCAGCAGGCAGTTTCTTTCTGATACCGGCAAGCATGGTTTCCGTCTGGCTGATGCGCGCCACTTCTGTCGGTGTGTTTTTCCTGTAATAAATCAGTGCGTAGGTAAAGTTCTTGAATGCCTCTTGCCATTGTTGTGCAAACATATAGCAGAACCCCACCTTATAATATACGTTGCCTTTCTCGTTCTCATGGCACAGCGAAAGCTGCGTTTCATAAAGCGGCAGTGCCTGGGCATATTGCTTGAGGTTAAAGTGGCTTTCGGCCGCACAGTGATAATACACGGCACGCTCCTGGGGGGCGAAATCGGAAAGTGCCGGGAGCAAGGCATCCAGATACTTGCAAGCCTGCTCGTACTGCCATTCATAATAATAGCAAACGCCCAAATAGGCGCGAATGCGAGGGTTCAGGTTGTACTGCCGGTCGAGCTGTTGCAGGATGAGCAGAGCCTCGTGGTACTTGGCACTTTGGAAGTAGTCAATGGCCATCCCCAGCCGCTCGGAGCCGCTGGTTTGCGCACGTGCGGCCGGCGATGCAAGCAAAGTAACCATCAGCAATACCAATAACTTCCTCATCGCTCACTCCGTACGTTAGCTTACTCTGTATAAAAATCAATCAGTCGGGTAATGGCTTGCCTGCAGGCAGGGCAGAATTCGGGAGTCTCGTTGGTGCGCATCCTGCAGTCGGGATAGGCGCGGAACACTCCTTTCAGGCTGTAGCCGGCGCCTTCGTAGAAGCCTGCCAGCTTGTCTTTGCCTATCAGGTTCTCCCATTTATGGTGGAAGTTGACCTTTGTAGTCAGGTTCGGTTCCCAGGGTTCTATATCGTGCGGGTACATTGGTATCTGCTCCGCTTCGTAGGCATACTCATCTCCAAGCCCGGCAAAGCTGTGGCCGAACTCATGAACCACAACGGGGCGGTAGGACGGGTGGTGGGTCATTGACAAGTTGTAGCTGTTCAGAATGCCGCCGCCACCATACTTCTCGGTGTTTACAAGCACGATGATGTGTTCATAAGGGGTACCGGCAAGCCAGTTGTGCATGTCTTTCAGATTGAGCGTTGTCAGATAGCGGTCGCTGTAGAAGGTGTCAAAATGGGAGTGCAAGGCCGTGTTTTTCCAGATGCCTTTTGAGGGTTCGCTCGTTCCGCTTTCGCGTGAGGGCGCCTTGACGGCAATAATGTTGAACCGCGAACGCAACTTCTTGAAGGGTTCGTGGGCAAAAAGGGCATCGACGGCAATGCGGGCATCGCTCAGGAAAACATCCATTTCCGACTCCTGATAGCCTTCAGCCAGATAGGCTATGTGGATGCAGTGCGCCGTGTCTGCTGCCTGCTGCAAGGTAACATAGGGCGTTACGTCTTTTTCGCCGATGTGGCGGATAAGGATATCGGCGGGCAGTACCCGGTGCGTATAAGCTGCCATGACCTTGCGGTGGCTGTTGTAAAGCTCTATAGTCACGTCGGCCGTGTCCTTGGGCATGGGCACCAGAAAAACATTCTCAAACGATTTGCGCACAGTATGAGCCTCGGGATAGGACAGCCACTCCTGGAATAGCGTAGAGAAAGAGTTGCGGTAGATAACCTGCTGCGTGTGGTGGTCTCTCACGATAATCTGCCCATTGCCCTCAACCGGTACCTCCGACAGGCGCCGGGTCTTGCCATACCAGCCCGGCATGACGTTGAGTTGGTCGACTGCTATCTGCTGGGAGTCGGCATTCCCTGCAAAGTTATAGTCTATGCGCAGGGTCCGGTTGGTGAAAAACTGGCTGAACTCCTGGGCTGAGACCGTAAGACTGCTCAGCAAACAGACAACATAAACTGCAATATGTTTTGTGAACATGTAAGGTTGTAATTGAATTCCTGTTTGTTAATATACCCGCAAAGCGTCGCCTGCTTTTATCTGATAATTGGGCGAAAGATTATTCTTCCTGTACAGATACTTGAGCTGCATGCCGTATTTCTGCGATATGTAGTACATGCTCTCGCCCGGTTTAACGATGTGTAGTTGCTTCTTGTAGCGCTTTTCTGCTTTCTTGCGTTTCTTCTTCAGGTAGATGATGTCGCCATTGGACAGCACATCCTTTCTGTCGCGTTCATTGTATCTGGCCAATGCGCGGGCCGGTATTCCGACCTCTTCGGCTATCGACTTGAAGCTGTCTCCATCTCGTGCTATCAGGTAATAGTTCTTGTTGTACATGCGGATGGGGTGCAACTGGCGGGTCTGACCATCGACCCATACGGGCTGGTCGGTTCCGGAGCGCTTGGCCATGAACTTGTCGTAGCTGTTTGCCCTGTCGTATGTGTATAGTCTATACAGCTCAATAATCTCAATGAGTTTATCGGCATAGCGCGGATTTGTTGCGTATCCGCAGGCCTTCAAGCCTCTGGCCCAGCCCCTGTAGTCGGTTCTGTCCAGTTGGAACAGCCTGCTGTAACGGGGGCGTTGGCTCAAAAAACGGCTGTGGTCTTCGTAACTTTCATACGCATTATTGTATGCCCGGAAACATTCTCCGTAATCATCATCATTCTGGCTGATGGTTTGGCCGGTCCAGTCGTGGCATTTGATACCGAAATGGTTGTTGCCTTTTGTGGCCAGTTCGCTCAGTCCGGCGCCGCTTTCAAGTAGTCCTTGAGCCAACGTAATGCTGGCCGGAATACGGTATTTCATCATCTCCTCTATCGCCAAGTCTTTGTACTGATTAACGTAGGCTTGGTATTGCTGGTTCCATCTTATCTGCCCATAGAAGCATGAGCATGTAAAAATATACAGTAAAAGAATGAGATATCTCTTCATATTGACTTCAAGTGTTGTGATTGGCAAATTTAAGCAATAATGTTGTAATTGCTGAATGAAGCGCTTGAATTTTAAAGAATGTATAAGAATTTAACCAATTCATGTAAAAAATGTGAAAAGAGTGGGACGCTGATAATATCTTTACTATTTTTGTAAACACGTATGCAAACCATTAACGGATGAACACTAATACCAACATTATTATTGCGCTGGGTTCCAACATTGAGCAGGAGAGCAATATGGATTATGCCTTAGAGCTTTTAAGACGGCTCTTTGGGCACATCAGCGTGACTGACAAAATCTGGACGGAACCCATGGGGATGGAGGTGTCTGCCGACAAGTTTCTGAACTGCATCATCGTAACTGAATCCAAACATGGCTACGATCAGGTTTACAAAGCCATGAAGCAGATTGAACGCAAGGTAGGGAGCTACAAATCGGAAAGAAGAAGAGGCATCGTGAAAATTGATATCGACATTCTTAAATTTGGTAAATCAATTTACCATGCCAGCGACTGGGAGCGTCCCTACATCCAGCAACTGCTCAAACAGGTTCCCGTTGCACTCCTGGAATAACGGGCCATCAAAAAGAAATTTCACAAGCTGTACTTCCGTGATTTTTTACTATCTTTGCAGCAGCTTACGTGACGTAACGGGCAAAAGTCATCTGTTTTGTTGCTTGCTATGGATTTAACAGGAATCGTATATAATGAAGGATATTAAGAAAATTGTTCTTACCGGTGGTCCATGTGCCGGTAAGACAACGGCTTTGGTACGTGTCATCGAGCACTTTTCCAGCCTTGGCTTCAAAGTGTTTACCATCCCCGAAGTGCCGACTTTGTTCAGTCAGGCCGGCATGGATTACCTTACCGACAACCAGGCTTTTTTCTATGAAGGCGAAAAAGCTACACTCGAAATGCAGTTGGCACTTGAAGACAAGTTCCTGAAAATGGCCGAGCAATATCACGAGCCCTCATTGATTGTATGCGACAGAGGAGCCATGGACATTTCTGCCTACATGAAGCCGGAACTGTGGGAGCAGATAACAAAGGCCGTGGGTACCACCACCGCAGAACTGCGCGACCGGCGCTACGATGCCGTCCTGCATCTGGTGTCGGCTGCCGATGGTGCAGAACAGTTTTATACAACGACCAACAACAAGCAGCGAACGGAAGGACTTGAGCTCGCCCGCCTGCTGGACAAGAAAGTAATTGAGGCCTGGACAGGCCATCCGCACTTGCGGGTAATCAACAATCATGAGGACTTTGACAACAAACTGAACCGTGTTCTGAAAGAAATCTCCAATGTTCTTGGCATTCCGCAACCCATTGACGAGGAGCGGAAGTATATCGTGGAGGTTGTTGGAGACATACCCGACAGCATCGACAGCGAAATAACACAAACCTATCTGGTGGCCGAACCGGATTGTGAAGTCCGCCTCCGCAAGCGTGCCTGGCAGGGAAAAGACGTCTATGTGCACACCACCAAGAAGAAACTGTCGGACAAAGAGCAGTTGGAAACCGAGCGACAAATCAACAAGAACCTTTATGTCTCGCTGCTGCAACAGGCCGACCCGTACCGTCAGACCATTCAGAAAATGAGGCGGAGCTTTATCTGGAAGGGGCAGTATTTTGAACTCGATACCTTCCAAAGACCCATTAGCGGACTCACCATCCTGGAAACCAAGGGGGTGACTCAGCACGAGTCGGTCAAGTTTCCTCCATTTCTGAAGGTGTTGGAAGACATTACCGGCAATACGAAATATTACAATTATAACATTGCCATCAAGGGTAGATAAGGGCAGGAGACCAATCACGGAACTGCTGCCCGTAAGAACCAAGAGAACGAATGGCATGCTCCTCTAAGGTGTAAGTTCTGATTTCAAACCTCGAAATCAGAGCTTACACCTTATTATATTATAGCACTCAGGGAGCTACAGCATCTTGCTCTTGTCGATGATGGTTATCCTTTTGCCGTTTACCTTAATCGCCCCATCCCGCTCGAATTCTGCCAAAGCCCTTATGAGCGAGAACTTCTGGATTCCAAACGAGTCGGCTATCTCCTGCCGCGAACGCTCCAGCACGACCTCATTCGTCTGTTGCTCCCTGGCTCGTTGCAGCAACAGCGTTGCCACTTTCTCCCGAACAGAGAACAAACTGAGAAATTTCATCTTCTCGGTAAGGAACACATCAATGTTTGACAGCACGCGAATAAAGTTCATTCTGATTTTCTCATCGGTGTTAATCAGTTCCGTTAAGACGGCAGGCTGCATGCGAAAGACTTCTGCAGGCGAGTCGGTTTCAACGCTTACGGGCATGGCGTTGTCCTTTGAAAAGATAAACGCCGGAGCCACGAGATTGCCTTCGCGCAGCCGGCTTACTTCCACCTGCTTGCCCGACATGGAGGTCATGCGGCACACCAGGCTGCCTTTCAGCACGATGTCGGCATACTTGCAGGGCATGCCGGCCAGCGCATAGATGTCGTTCTTGCCATAACTCACTATCCGATAGTGCTTCCCCAGCAGGCTCATCTCTATCTCCACAGGCGTCATTCCGGCAAAAAGCGGACACTTGCCCAGTACATTCCGTATGTAGTTTTCCATTCTTTCGCATTTATATTCCATGCAAAAATAGCAAATTCTGTGCGCTAACAGAGGTTTTAACGCACTTTAACCACGTGCCGGTAACATTTGTTGCCACTGCTATGGCCAAGAAGCAATACCTTTGCTGCATCATTTTAAAACAAGAAAGAACATGAACCAAAGCAACATCCCGTTCCGGACATGGGACCTTGATTTACTGACAGACTATGTACTCAAGTTCCATCACCGTAACACCCGCAAGTATGGGGCGCTTCTGCTCAAACGCCTCATGACTTTGGGTGAGCATCATCACGAGTTGGATAAGGTAACAGACCACTTCCGCAACAGCATTCAAGACCTCGACACCCACTGCATGAAAGAGGAGAACGTGCTCTTTCCGTACATACTGGAGCTTTATGCCGCCTCTGAACTGAACCAGAAAATTCAGCCTTTCCATTGCGGTTCGATAGAGTTTCCCATTCACGCCATGATGGAAGACCACAGCGACGAGTTGAGCCGCCATCAGCGTATCGAAGAACTGACCAACGGCTATCAGGCTCCGGCCGGCAGTGAAGAAGAATACCAGCAAGTGCTCGATGCCCTCAAGCAGTTCAGGGGTTATATGGAAGAACACATTTATGTAGAAAACGAGATTTTGTTTCCACGTGCATTGCAGTTGGAAGCAAAGCATACAGTTACATTGACATGCAGATAAAAACCAAGCGAGTTTACGATGAACCGGCACCCGAGGATGGCTACAGGGTGCTTGTAGACCGCCTCTGGCCGCGTGGCTTGAGCAAGGACAAAGCGCGCATTGTCTGGTGGCCAAAACAAATAGCACCGAGCACGGAATTGCGGAAGTGGTTTGGCCATGCACCCGAACGGTTCGACGAGTTCGCAGCCCGTTACCGTTCAGAGCTGGCTGCCAATCCCAAGTTCGAGGAGTTCAGACAAGGGCTGGCCGCCCATCCCGTCGTCACACTTCTGTATGCCGCCCACGACACAGCCCATAACCAGGCCGTCGTATTGCAGCAAATGCTGATGCAACGGTGAGGCTATGGCGGGATAACAGCAGGGCTGGCGGCGTGCCTTTTGGCTGTATCAGAAAAAATGATTACCTTTGCAAGTTCAAAGTGTGATTATGAATAGTACCCGGTTTTTATCCATCCTGCTCGTTGCGTGCTTGACTTTGCCACTCGCGGCAAAGCCGATTCCGGAAGACGGTCCGCTCACAATAGACTACAAACTGCAGGCCTTGGGACAGCGATTGCTGCAAGGCAAGCAAGGCAGCATTGTGGCTATAGTTCCTGCTACTGGCGAAGTAAAGTGCATGGTCAGCCGAACGGCACTGGCCGACTCCATCAACCGCGCCATCGAGGTGGCTTATTCGCCGGGTTCTACCTTCAAGACTGCCCAGACGCTTACACTGCTTTCGGAGAACATTATCACCCCCGAGACCCAGTTCTCCTGCCACAAAGGCTTCTGGAAAGATAACCTGCACATAGGTTGCCATGTACACCATTCTCCGCTCAAGCTCATCGGCGCCATAGCCCACTCGTGCAACTCGTATTTCTGCAAGTCGTTCATGGCCATGATAAAAAACCGCACCCGCTATAAAAACAAGCTGGAAGCGGTTGATACCTGGCACGATTACATGACGAGCATGGGGTTGGGCCGGCCGCTCGGTATCGACCTGCCGGGCGAGCAGGGCGGCCTTGTGCCCAACGCCGCGTTGCTGGAAAAGCAATTCAGCGGCCGCTGGAACGAGAGCTCCATCATGTGGTTGGGAATGGGGCAGGGCGAAATTATGACCACGCCGCTGCAACTCTGCAACCTTGCAGCAATGATTGCCAATCGCGGCTTTTATTACATTCCGCACATACACCAGCCTACTGCCGCCGCTCCGCTCGACAGTACGTACACCTCCAGGCACCTGTGTAAGGCCACGCCGCAATCGCTCGAAACCGTCATTGCAGGCATGCGGGAGGCCGTAGTAAGCGGAACTTGCAAGATGATAGACAACGGCAACTATCAGATATGCGGCAAAACGGGAACAGCCGAGAACCCCGGCGAAGACCATTCCATCTTCATCGGCTTCGCTCCCATGGACGTTCCGCAGATTGCCATATCCGTTTATATCGAGAACGGAGGCTTCGGAGCCGACTTAGCAGCACCCCTGGCAGCGCTTATGATGGAGCAATACATAACCGGAAAACTATCCGAACGCTCGGAGCGCAAGGTAAAGCAATGGGAAAACTACTTTGTACTGCCTACCATCATCGAGGACGAAGCCGATGAATTTGAGGAAGTTCCGGGTGCCGAATAGCACCGGGTAAACCGGTTCCTCCGCACCATTACCGGTAAGTCATGCCTCCCCCGGCAGGTATGTCGTATTGCTTTCTGCAGCGGGTTCTGCCCTTCCGACAGCGTTGCCTGGCAGCTACGTAAATGTGTCTTTATATCATTGCCACACGCAAGTTTATCCCCCTGAATTTTTGAAAGCGGAATCTAACATTTCCGGAGGTGCCATTCAACAGCCTTGAAGGTGCCATTCAACAGCCTTGAAGCTATCCTTCAACGACCTTGAAAGTACTGTCTGCAAAAAAGTATCGTGTGGAAAACGGTTCGTAGTGCATACATTCAACTTTGCCGATTAGGAAATTTTCTTAAAATGATGCACTTTTCTTAGCTCGCTTTAAAATCAACAAAAAGACTTTAAAGTTGCACCCCAAAAGAGAATAAAAGGAGGAGCGGGCGCGTTTGTTTTGTGTAGAACCAACGAAATGTGCCTATGAATTATCGTCATTTTAAAGACTTTGGCGCTTATGCCAAGAATATATCGGAATTGATTTGGAACTATATTACGCACCGCGACTTGTTCCCCCATAATGCCAAACTGGCCATACAGCCGGATATAAACGAAGTGATTATAGAGAATCCTGACGAATGCAGGAACTGTGACTTCTATGAGCTGCGCAACTTCATCAGCATAACAGAGCAGGGAGGGCTCATTCCCAACGAGGCTGCCATCAGGATTCTGGCTAACAGATATTATCCGGCTACCATGTAGGGAGGAACTGAAAAATCCCGGAACGACCTTTACCGTTCCGGGATTTTACTTGTTTTGGGATTAATCGCGCAGGCATTTATCCAGTTCGGTAACTATGGCCTGCTTGTCGAGATGCTGCCCAATGAAGACCAGCTTCTGCATGCGGTCGCCGTAGTTCTCGTCCCAATCCTTGCGTACTGATGGGTTTTTCTCCATGAATTGGGCCAGTTCATCCTTTGGCATGGTGGCAAACCATTGCCCGGCATTACGCAGGTTGACCTGCTTACCGGCCTGTTCGAAAACATAGCAGGTTTCGGTTTCGTCTCTGAAATAGCAGATGCCCTTGCACCGAATAACGCTCTTGGGCCACTTGGTGGCTACGAATTCGTCGAACCGACTTAAGTCGAAAGCCGGCCTGCGGGTGTAGACAAAGGTCTCGATGCCATACTCCAAAGCCTCTCCCGACTCCTCGTTCTCCAGGTCTTCGTCGCCCTCAACGGCTTCAATCCAAGCTGCCGAGGTGGCTACTTTCTCAAAATCGAACATGTGAGTGTTGAGTATCTTGTCCAACTCCACGTTACCATAGTCGCATTCTATAATCTCCGCCTTGGGCTGCAGTGAGCGGATGATGCCGCGAAGTTTGCTCAAGTCGGTCTTGTCAATATCTGAAGCCTTGTTGAGCAGTACGATGTTGCAAAACTCTATCTGCTGAATGAGGAGGTTCTCGATGTCGTCCTCTTCTATATTCTGCTTCTTCAGGTCGTTTCCATTGGCAAACTCATCGCGCATACGGACAGCATCAACGATGGTAACGATGCTGTCGAGTTTGGCTATTCCGCCTTTAATGTATTTCGGACCCATGGTAGGGTAGGTGCTGATGGTTTGGGCGATGGGGGCAGGTTCGCAGATGCCGCTGGCCTCAATGACGATATAGTCGAAGCGCTGCATGCGGGTAATCTCGCTCAACTGCTGGACCAAGTCCATTTTCAAGGTGCAGCAGATGCAGCCGTTCTGCAGAGCAACCAGGCTGTCGTCCTTTTGTCCAACAACTCCTCCTTGCTCTATGAGGCTTGCATCGATGTTTACTTCGCCGATATCGTTGACGATGACGGCGAACTTAATGCCCTTGTTGTTGGACAGAATTCTGTTTACGAGTGTGGTTTTGCCGCTGCCCAGATAGCCTGTAAGCAGCAAAACGGGTATTTCCTGAACTTTCATATTACATTGTTAATTTATGGATTGCAAAGATAACGCAAGTTTTTAACACTGGCAAATCCAGCAAGTTAATTATGTTGACATCACACTCTGATGCGTGAAAAAAGACTAACAGATTTGGGTCTTACATTCTTTTGACTTATATTTGTAACTCACTCTAAAGATTATACGCATGAAGAAGATAGTTGCTTTTGTCCTTTTTACGATGGTGAGTATCGGCCTGAACGCCAAGGGTGGCAACTTTGAAGCCAAGCGTGACGTGCTGCCCGGCGGGTACAACTTCTGGGTCTATACTCCCGATGACTACGATGCACAAGGGCATCCGCTGCCTTTAATCATCTTTCTGCACGGTGCAAGCCTCTGTGGTAACAACCTCGACCGGGTACTGAGGTACGGAACCTTGGACGCAATCGAGAAGGGCAAGATTATTCCGGCACTGGTAGTGGCACCTCAAAACCCCGGTGGAGCGTGGAATCCGGATAAGATTAACGACATGCTGCAATGGATGGAAGCTCACTACCGGGTAGATGCGTCGCGTATATATGTGCTCGGCATGAGCCTTGGAGGCTACGGAACGCTTGACTTTGCAGGCACTTATCCCGACAAGATTGCCGCTGCCATGGCTCTGTGCGGTGGCTGTACGCTGAAGAACCAGCAAAACTTAGGCCGCGTGCCTCTGTGGATTATCCACGGAACTGCAGACAAGGCAGTGGGCGTAAACGAGTCGAAAGCCGTGGTGCAAGGGCTGCAGAAAGCGGGGAACGACAAACTGCTGCGTTACGACTGGATAAAAGGCGGCAGCCACGGGCTGCTGGCTCGCCTGTTCTACATGCAGAAAACGTACGACTGGCTCTTTGCTCATTCGCTGAAAGACCGGCCGAGGGGCGTTGACCGCAGTTTCGAGATAGACCGCGAAGACATAGCCCGTACCTATCAGGAGCTCAAGTTCCAGCCTGATATGTACGAAAACGACTGACCCTGGCAGTCCTCAGTTCTCGGTCTGCCTGCCGCGGGTCTCCCGGTTGCGCCTACTCCGTATAGTTGTGGTCTATCAGCAGGTGATAGTTGTAAGCAGGCAGAACGGCCTTCAGATGGCCCGTGAGATGTTCCATGAATGCCGCATCGTCGTGCACTTCATCATCCGGTACAACGTCCAGAGTAACCACTTTGGTGTCCTCGTAGAAGTAAAACGCATGCACTTCTACAACGTGTTCGTGCCCGTAAACGGTCTTCATGACCTTTTGTTGTATGTCTGCCAACTCTCCTTGGGTATTGACCGCATAGATACCAACGGTGGCTATGATGCCGTATTTCTCCATCAGCTGCTCGGTAATCTTGCGCGTCAGGCGGTGTATCTGCCGAGCGGACATGGTGTCGAGTACGTTGATGTGCAGCGAACCTATAATGGTTTGGGGGCCGTAATAGTTCAGTGTAACGTCGAAAACTCCATTCACCTCGTCGAAGCTCATTACCTCTTCTTTTATCCGGCGGACAAAATCGGCCGAAATGCTCTTGCCGAGCAGCTCGCTTACCGGCGAACTGAGCATGTCCACACCGGCCTTGACAACAACCAGCGATATCAGCGTTCCGAAGATGCCATCTAAGTTAACGTGCCACACCAGCATGACAACAGCCGAGAGTAGAGTGGCTATCGTGACGAAAGCATCAAATATGGCATCGGCTCCGCTGGCAATAAGCGAGTCGCTCTGCAGCTTCTTTCCCTTGTTCTTTACATACCGGCCAAGCACCAGCTTTACCAAAACGGCGGTAATGATAACCGTGAGCGTGAGCGTAGAGTAGGTGGGGGTAGAGGGATTGAAAATCTTCTTAACCGACTCGGCGAACGATGTTACGCCTGCCATGAGTACAATGATGGAGATGATAATGGCCGAAAAGTACTCTATCCGGCCTTATCCGAACGGATGCTTCCTGTCCGGATGGCGCTCTGAGAGCTTGGTGCCAACGATGGTTATGACACTTGCCAGGGCGTCGCTCAGGTTGTTTACGGCATCCATGACAATGGCTATAGAGCTTGCAAGCAGTCCTACAACGGCCTTGAAGGCCGCCAGGAGCACGTTGGCCGCTATGCCCACTACGCTTGTACGGATAATTTCCTTATTCCTGTCCATGTTGTAAGGTTTGGCCGGTAGTCAAGGTCTGCAGCTCTGCCGGCAGCTGAATACAGCCCGCGTGTATCTGTTCCAAGAGCTGCTGGCCCTTCTTGGTCAGGTTAAAACGCTGGCACCGGCTGTCCTCCTTGCATGCACGGCGCCTTATGCACGCCGATTTTTCGAGAGAAGCTATCACCTTTGAGGCATTTGAGCGCGTGAGACCAAGCTCGTCGGCAATCTCGCCCGACAGGAGGTTAGCTTTCTCTGAAAGCACACACAGCAACATAGCCTCATTCATGTTGATGCCTACTGTCTTTTCAAGTTCGGCTTCGAATGAGGCTATGGCCCTGTATATGTCTCTGATGCTACAAATACATTGGGTGTCCATGAGCTTATTTCAAGAGTGTCTCTTTGATAATCTGCTCAAACTGCGCCTTGTTAAGCGCGCCCACCTGCATTTGCGGTTTGCCCTCTTTAGGTATGAAGAGCAACGACGGGATGGAACGGATGCCAAAGAGGGCAGCCAGCTCCTGCTGCTTGTCAACGTCAACTTTGTACACGTCGAGCTTGCCTTCGTAATCGCCGGCCAGTTCTTCCAGGATGGGAGCCGTGGCCTTGCAGGGACCGCACCAGGTTGCATAAAAATCGATGATGGCGGGCTTGTCGCCCTCAAATACCCACTTGTCGGGATTCTTCTCGAAATCCATTACTTTCTTCTTGAATTCCGCTACGGTCAGTTCTGTTGGTTTCATTTTCTTATTCTCCTTTTTGTTTGTTGTTGTTACTTGTGCTTGAGCCGGCTTTGGTGTGCCGGATTTCTGTGTGCATGAGCCAAAGGTCAGCAGGCCTAAGGCGGCAGTCAGAATTATATTTGCGTTCATTGCGCTTTGCGTTTACAGTTTGAATATTTCCTTTATCTTCTCTTCCAGCTGTTGCCGGTTCATTGTTCCGAGCATGAGAACAGGCTCTGCACCGGCCTGGGCAAACAGCAGTGTGGGGATGGTACGGATGTTGAACTTGCTCTCCAGCTCCGGACTGGCCTCAATGTCGGCCTTGTAAAAGTCAGCAACCTGGCCGTACTTGCCGGCCAGCTCTTCAAAGATAGGAGCTAAAGCCGTGCAGTAACTGCACCACGGAGCATAGAAATCTACAATGGCCGGCTTGC
Source organism: Prevotellaceae bacterium KH2P17 (assembly GCA_900199655.1). GTDB lineage: Bacteria > Bacteroidota > Bacteroidia > Bacteroidales > Bacteroidaceae > Prevotella. Next base: position 16,403 of record FZRE01000020.1, on the reverse strand, counting down.
TGCCTGCGAACGTAAAGTCTTTGAGCGAGCCCGCACCTACCAACTTCTCGAACTCTTTATGATTAATCTCTTTAGCATTCATCATATTCAATCGTTATGGTTGTTGTTATTTATTTCCTTTGGAAAACAATGCAAAGATAGCTTATTTTGGCTTTACCAACAAATTTCCAAGGGAAAACACATGCTCTTATAACATGCTTTAACCAAAACGGGCGGTCGTTAACATTTTCCTAAGGAAAAGAAAATAAGCAGACTGTTTCAAGCCATCTCTGTGGGGAAAGACAGCATGCCTGGGCACAAAAATCGGTAGCACAGGTGCTTGAAACAGTTTTGGCAGCATGCTGAATGGTTGACTCGGGAGCTTCCGACACTTGTCGCATAATCATTCGACAAGTGTCGCACGATCGTGCGACAAGTGTCGAAAGTTCCTGAAGGCATCAGTCAAGGTAGCTTTAGCATATTATTCAGATGATTCTGACCAAAGTATTGGCAAGGAGCTACGCACACAAGGCGGTGCCATTATATATAATAATGTGGAAAACTGCTTGGAGGCAAGCCTGAAACTTGGCGCTCATTTTGCCGGCGGCACTGGCGGTTAGGGGTTAAATTCCTTTATCTTGGCCATAAAGATGGCACCGTATTTATTGGCTTTAAACTCGCCAATGCCCGGTACTTGCAGAAATTCATCCATAGTATTGGGTCTGCGCACGGCCATTTCCTGCAACACCTTGTCGCTGAAGACGATGTAAGTGGGCAGTCCCTGAGCCTGAGCCAACGCAGTGCGAACTTGGCGCAAGGCCTCGAAAAGACCCTTGGAAGCGGGAGAGAGTGATGGATTTGAAGGCTGAGGTTTGGTTAAATGAACTTCGGGAAACAGGTTTTGCGAAGTCGCATTGCGTCTGGCAGCCCTGTCGTTACCTTGAGCTATGCCGGCCGGGCGGGGCTTGCTGTCAGCTGCTTTGGCAAGTCTGGCCGTCGTGCGGCCAAAAAGCACATCGCGGCCGGCATCGGTCAGTTTGAGTATTCCGCCCAAATCGTAGCGCAATTCGTAAAATCCCATCTGCAACATCTGCACCATGTAGTCGCGCCATTCGGCCATGGAAATGTCTCTTCCGGCACCGAAAGTCTTCAATTTGTCGTAGGCGCATCTGGTTATCGTGTGCGATCGGTGGCCGCAGAGTATGTCTATTATGGTTCCGGTTTTGGCTTGCTCGTTGGTTCGGGCTATCGCACTGAGCGCTTTCTGCACAATCTCGGTACCGTCAATCTTCTGTTTCGGATGCAGGCACACATCGCAGTTGCCGCAATCGTGATTGTATTGCTCGCCGAAATAGTTCAGCAGTATGCGCCGCCGGCATACGCTGCTGGTGGCATACTCCTTCATGCGCTGCAGCTTCTCGATATTGATGGCTCGCTGCTCACTGTCTTCGGCAAAGCGCGAAAGCTGATACATATCGCCGGGAGAGTAGAACAGCAGCGTGTCTGCCGGTGCCCCGTCACGGCCTGCACGGCCTATTTCCTGGTAGAAACTCTCAATGCTTTTGGGCAAGTTATAATGCACTATCCAGCGAATGTTGCTCTTGTCAATCCCCATGCCAAAGGCTATCGTGGCGCACACAACCTGCAACTTGTCTTCCTTGAAGAGGTTCTGCACCCGCGCACGCTCCGCCGCACTCATGCCTGCATGATAGGCCGCGGCATTCACATTGCCATGCAGAAGCTCGGTGGCAACGGTTTCCGCAGTCTTTCTGCTTAAGCAGTAGATAATGCCGGCGTCGCCCGGATGGAGACGGATGTAGTGGTTGATGATTTTCAGTTTGGCCGCTTTTCGGGTTTCGTAGTTCACGGCAAGCGAGAGATTGGGGCGGTCAAACGAGGATACATAGGTCTTGCCGTTCAGCTTCAGCTGCCGGATGATGTCCTGACGGGTTATTTTGTCGGCCGTTGCCGTTAAGGCCACAACGGGCACATGAGGATAAGTATCTTTCAAAATGCCCAACTGCGAATATTCCGGACGGAAGTCGTGTCCCCACTGACTGATGCAGTGGGCTTCGTCAATGGCAAAAAGGCTTATCTTTATTTCGTTGAAAAGAAATGGCAATTCGGCTATCAGCGTCTCGGGAGAAACGTAGATGAGCTTCAGGTCTCCGGCCTGGCACTTGCGCCGAATACTTACCCGCTCGTTCATACTGTTGCCGCTGTGCAATGCTGCCGCCGGAATATCGTTGGCCACAAGCGCCTGTACTTGGTCGTGCATGAGGCTGATAAGCGGCGAAACCACTACGGCCGTACCCGGCAAGACGAGGGCGGGAATTTGGTAGCAAAGGCTTTTTCCGCCGCCTGTAGGCATGAGCACCATGCAGTCTTTGCCGGCTATAATGTCACCGATGATTTCCTGCTGATTGTTTCGGAAGGATGAGTAGCCATAATATTTCTTGAGAATGTCAGTTATGTTCATTGCTATAATTTTGACACAAAGTTACACTATTCTTGCAAAAAAGTTATGTAAAAACTTGAAGAATTAAAAATAAATCCTTAATTTTGCATGTTAAAAGGAAGAATACAGTTTTTTAGCATTATTATATGGCGAAGTATAACTTAACAGAGAAGAAAGAGAAAGAGGCAGCCTACCGTACTCTGGTAAGCCCAAAGTTGATGGATGAACTCGAGGAAAAAATCAACGACATTGTCTTAATTCACAAGAAATATAAAGACAAGAACTATTCTGCCAAGCGCTTGGCAGAAGATCTTGGCACGAATACCCGCTACATATCGGCTGTGGTGAACGTGAGATTTCACATGAATTATACCTCATTCGTAAACCAGTATCGTATCCGCGAGGCCATGTCACTCTTGGTAGACAAGCGCTACCAGGGTCTGAACATGGAGGATATCTCCGATATGGTAGGGTTCTCGAACCGCCAGTCGTTCTATGCGTCGTTCTACAAATTGAACGGTTGTACGCCCCGTGACTACAAGATACGGCACCTGGCTCAGCACCCGTCACTTACGGAGAAACCGCACAAGCGTGGACGCAGGCCCGGTTCGAAAAACAAAGCAAAGTCTACTACAGAAGCATAACGGATAGATGACAGAAGGAGATTTCAAGTATTCGGACGAGCACTTTGCTGACATTCAGCTGTTAAGATATCGCCTGAAAGGTTTTGAAAATCTTACTACACAACAAAAGGCATACATCTACTATCTTGCTAAGGCCACCTTGTGCGGTCGTGACATTACCACCGACCAGTTTGGCCGTTACAACCTCCTGATACGTAAAACGCTGGAGGCTGTGTATGAAGACTACCAGGGTTCTCGCAATCAAAATGATTTCAGGGCTTTAGAGACTTATCTGAAAAGGGTTTGGTTCTCCAATGGCATCTATCATCATTATGGTTGCGAGAAATTTGTTCCCGGATTTTCGGAGCGTTTCCTGCGCGATGCCGTTTGCGGAATAAAAGCTGATAAGCTCCCACTTGATAACAACGAGACTGCCGATGAGCTGTGTGACAGGATTTTTCCGGTTATATTTGATGCCGATGTACTGCCTAAACGCGTTAACCAAACGGCGGGGGAGGACTTGGTTATTACCTCTGCATGCAATTTCTATGAAGGAGTAAGCCAGCAGGAGGTTGAGGATTATTACGCCTCGCAAAAGGATTTATCGACTGCAAACCAACCTTCGTGGGGGCTAAACTCCAAACTGGTAAAGCGCAACGGCAAAGTATTTGAAGAAAAATGGACCGCTGACGGGCTGTATGGCAAGGCCATCAAGCAAATAGTATGCTGGCTGACCAGAGCCGCCGAAGTTTGTGAAAACGCCCAGCAGGAAAAGGTTATCAATCTTCTGATAAGATATTATCAAACAGGTGATTTGCATCTTTTTGATGAATACTCCATTGAATGGCTGAAGGAACAGGACGGACAGGTTGATTTTATCAATGGGTTCATCGAAGTTTATGGTGACCCATTGGGCATAAAAGGTTCTTGGGAGGGACTTGTGGAATACAAGGATATGGATGCAACCCGCCGAACCCGCACCATCAGCGAGCAAGCACAGTGGTTCGAAGACCACAGTCCGGTGGACGCCCGCTTCAAGAAGAAAACAGTAAGGGGAGTTACCGCTAATGTTATATGTGCTGCGATGCTCGGTGGAGACGAATATCCGGCAAGTGCCATCGGCATCAACCTGCCTAATGCAGAATGGATTAGGGCTCAGTATGGCTCTAAAAGCGTTACTATCGGAAATCTGACTGAAGCATATAACAAAGCTGCCAAGGGCAATGGCTTCCTCGAAGAGTTTGTTGTAGACTCTGAAACGATTGATCTGATAAACAAATACGGTGAGCTTTGCGACGACCTGCATACTGATTTGCACGAGTGCTTGGGGCATGGCAGCGGGCAACTGCTGCCCGGCACCGATCCTGATGCACTGAAAGCTTACGGCAGTACCATAGAGGAAGCCCGGGCAGACTTGTTCGGTCTCTATTATATTGCGGATGAAAAGATGCTGGAATTGGGGCTTGTCCCAAATAAAGAAGCCTATCAGTCACAATATTATACCTACATGATGAACGGACTGATGACGCAACTTGTTCGCATCGAAGAAGGTCAGCAGATAGAAGAGGCTCACATGCGCAACCGGTCGCTGATAGCTTATTGGGCGCTGGATAAAAGCAAAGAAAGCCGTGCCGTGGAGATTGTGAAAGGCACGAACGGAAAATCGTATGTCCAAATCAATGACTTCCAAATGCTTCGGGAATACTTTGCAGAAGAGCTGACAGAAATACAGAGGATTAAGAGTGAGGGTGACTTTGAGGCTGCACGCATGCTTGTAGAGAGATACGGTATCAAAATCAATGCCGAGTTACATAAGGAAGTGAAGACGCGATACACAAAACTGAACATTGCGCCTTACAAGGGCTTTATCAATCCACGTATGCTTCCGGTGTATGATAAGAATGGGATGATAATCGATATCAAACTGGACTATACGGAAACATATACACAGCAAATGTTGCGTTACTCCAAAGAATACGGATTGTTATGACAGAAGATATACACGAAAAAGTACAGGAAATCAAGCGTTCATTCCGTTTCGTGATGAGCGGCCCAACGGCCCAATCCATGCGCAGCAAAGGTTTAGATTACAAAATCAATTGGGGCATCCCAGTTCCGGAGTTGCGGCAGATGAGCAAGAAGTATGGTAAAAACTACGAATTGGCCATTGAACTGTGGAAAGAAGACATCAGGGAATGTAAGATTCTGGCCACACTCATCATGCCGGCCGACCAGATGCCGGCTGAAGTAACGGATATCTGGATGGAGCAAACGCACACTATTGAGTTGGCCGAAATGGCAGCCTTCAATCTTTATCAGCACTTGGACTATGCCCCGATGTTGGCATACAAATGGATGGCATCAGATGTGGAATTGCAACAAATCACAGCCTATAACATCCTGTCGCGCCTTTTCATGAGTGGCAGAGAACCCAACGAGCGCGGTATCAACGAGTTTCTTGACCAGGTAACAGTCGCCTTGCAAGGGACAAGCACATCGTTGAAACATGCTGCCTACAACAGTTTGCTGCGCTTCTCGGAACTTGGCTTGATGTATGAGCGGGTTGCAAAGTCTGCCTGCAAGCGCTGTGGACTTGATTTACTGTAATCTGTCGGCCTTTACACTCCATTTTATCAAAATAACTGCTTTATTTAGTTTTTTTCAATTTCTGATTGCTCAAATATGACCAAAATGTAGTAATTTTGTGCATTAAGAAGTATAATTTCTAAATGAAGAATGACATCTTTGTAACCGTACGGCAAATTCTGGACTCGTATCTTGAGGTAAACAACCATCGCAAGACACCGGAAAGGTATGCTGTACTGAAAGCTGTGTACAGTATGAAGGGTCATTTTTCGTTGAAAGAATTAAGTCATCAATTAGAGGAAAACAATTTTTTGGTGAGCCGTGCAACCCTCTACAACACGATGAAGCTCTTCCAGGAGCTGCGTCTGGTGATTTGTCACAGGCTTCAGGGCATCACCAAGTATGAAGCATGCTATAATAAGGACAGCCATTGTCATCAGATTTGTACGATTTGCGGTAAGGTTGTTGAGATAGAGGCTCCAAATATTCTGCAGGCTTTAGAGGACACAAAACTGAAGCGTTTCCGCAAAGATGGCTTTGTGTTGTACGTCTATGGCGTATGCAGTACGTGCCAAGCAAAAATCACGCGAAAGAAAACTCTCGTGAAAAGAAAATATTAATAAATCAATAGAAATGAACACAGGAAAAGTTGATGTCCTGCTCGGATTGCAGTGGGGCGATGAAGGTAAAGGCAAAGTTGTTGATGTGCTGACCCCTCACTATGATGTCGTTGCACGCTTTCAAGGAGGCCCTAACGCTGGTCATACACTGGAATTTCAAGGTCATAAGTATGTTCTGCGCAGCATTCCTTCCGGTATCTTTCAGGGCGGAAAAACAAACAGCATCGGTAATGGTGTGGTTCTGGCACCCGACTTGTTCATGGAAGAAGCCAAAGAACTGGAAAAAAGTGGCCACGATCTTAAGTCCATTCTTCATATCTCTAAAAAAGCCCACCTCATCATGCCCACACACAGAATATTGGATCGTGCCTACGAGGCTGCCAAAGGCAAAGACAAGGTTGGCACTACGGGAAAAGGCATCGGCCCGACATATACCGACAAAGTGAGCCGAAATGGTCTTAGGGTAGGTGATATCACCAATGGATTCAGCGACAAGTATGCAGCTCATAAGGCTCGCCACATGCAAATGCTCAAGGCTCTTGGCTGGTCAGACTTCGAGGGATTTGAGGAAGTGGAGCAGAAGTGGATGCAAGGAGTTGAATATCTTCGTCAATTTCAGTTGGTAGACAGTGAACACGAACTCAACAACCTGCTGCGCAGCGGCAAGAGCATTCTCTGCGAAGGAGCCCAGGGAACCATGTTGGATGTCGATTTTGGCAGCTATCCTTTTGTTACTTCTTCCAATACGATATGTGCCGGCGCATGTACAGGGCTGGGAGTCGGCCCCAATAAGATTGGTAATGTATTCGGAATAATGAAAGCCTACTGTACCCGGGTGGGTGCCGGTCCGTTCCCAACCGAGCTCTTTGACGAAACCGGCGCTGCCATTCGTAACATCGGTCACGAGTACGGGGCAGTAACAGGCCGCGAGCGCAGGTGCGGCTGGATTGATCTGGTGCAGTTACGCTACAGCATTATGATTGACGGCGTAACCAAGTTGATTATGATGAAGAGCGACGTTCTCGACAGCTTTGAAACCATCAAAGCCTGTGTGGCCTATAAGCTGAAAGACGGCAGCCTGACTACAGAACTGCCTTATGAGATTGATGATGTAGAACCGGTTTACAAAGAGTTCCCCGGATGGAAAACTGATATGACGAAGTTTACTCATCAAGAACAGTTCCCCGAGGCTTTCAACAACTACGTCAAATTTCTAGAAGACTATCTGGAAACTCCAATCTGCATTATTTCCATTGGCCCGGATCGTGAACAGACCATTGTCATCAAATAAAAATAGATTATTAATATATAGTAAACAAATATGTCACAGAAACCATCCATCCCAAAGGGTACAAGAGACTTTGGCCCAGAGGAGATGGCAAAAAGAAACTATATCTTCAACACCATTAAGGATGTGTATGCCCTCTACGGATTCCAACAGATAGAAACTCCTGCCATGGAAACCCTGCACACGTTGATGGGTAAGTATGGAGAGGAAGGCGACAAACTGTTATTCAAGGTTCTTAATTCAGGAGATTATCTGAACAAAGTAACCGACGAGGAACTAAGAGGTCGCAACCCGCTCCACCTGGCAACAAAACTGTCAGAGAAAGGGCTGCGCTACGATCTCACCGTACCTTTCGCCCGCTATGTCGTTATGCACCGAGACGAGCTTCAGATGCCCTTCAAGCGCTATCAAATTCAACCTGTTTGGCGTGCCGACAGGCCGCAGAAGGGTCGCTACAGAGAGTTCTACCAGTGTGATGCCGATGTGGTGGGATCCGACTCCTTGCTTAATGAAGTCGAGCTCATGCAGATTGTTGACACCGTCTTTTCTAAATTCGGAATACGCGTTCAGATAAAGATTAACAACCGTAAGATACTAACAGGCATAGCAGAAACAATAGGTGCGAGCGACAAAATAGTCGACATAACGGTTGCGATAGATAAACTGGAGAAAATAGGAATAGCCCAGGTGAACGAAGAACTGCGTGCCGACGGCCTCTCCGAAGAAGCTATAACTAAGCTGCAGCCCATCATTTCATGCCAAGGAACTAACGAAGAGAAGCTGTCTATCATATCCGGAGTGTTGAAGAACTCCGAAGTAGGCCTGAAAGGTATAGAGGAAACCAAGTTCATTCTCTCCACGCTACAAGCCGTGGGACTGAAGAACGAAATCCAGTTCGACCTTACTCTGGCGCGTGGTCTGAATTACTACACCGGCGCTATTTTTGAAGTAAAGGCGCTCGACACGCCAATGGGCAGTATCACCGGTGGCGGCCGTTACGACAACCTGACCGGAATTTTCGGCATGCCGGGACTGAGCGGCGTCGGCATCAGCTTCGGAGCAGACCGCATTTACGACGTTCTGAACGCGCTCAACCTATATCCCACCGAGGCAGTAAACACCACCCAGGTTCTGTTCATCAACTTTGGCGAGACCGAAGCAGCCTACTGTCTGCCCATTATCTCTAAGGTCCGTCAGGCTGGCATACGTGCAGAACTGTATCCGGACAATGCTAAAATGAAGAAGCAGATGGCCTATGCCAACGCCAAGCACATACCTTACGTAGCTTTGGCAGGCGAAAACGAGATAAACTCCCATAAGGTTACACTTAAGAATATGCAATCAGGCGAACAAAGCCTGGCAGATGTCGAGGAACTTATAGCATTGGTAGCTAACGGCTAATAAAAAGGTACTTGTCCCTACAAGATAAGCAGATGATTGCCGTCACTGCATTATTTAGATACGGGATAAATTACAGTTGCTTAATGAAATTTGTACTACAAGACAGTGAAATTATTCCAATTTAATTCTATCTTTGCAACATAAGAGGTGGAAGCAACCATAAACAGAACAGAAGATGAAAGAAAACGAGGCATACGAAAGATTGATAGCAAACGGCGTCCGTCCGTCTGCACAGCGCCTTGCCATCATGGAGTATCTGCTCACACACCACACTCACCCCACGGTGGAAGAGGTTTACAGGGGGTTGAATACTAAGATACCAACCTTGAGTCGCACCACAGTGTATAATACTTTGCGCATTTTGTCAGAGCACCACGCAGCCCAAATGCTGACAATCGACGATCACCACATTTGTTACGACAGCGATACAGAACCTCATGTGCATTTTTTTTGCAAGCATTGCGGTAAGGTTCTTGACTTGATGGAGGCAGAGGCACCCGTTGTTGACGTAAAGAACATAGGTAACAACATTGTCGACGAAGTTCATTTATATTATAAAGGAACATGCGCCGAGTGTGCTAAGAGGCAAGAAAAAGTAAACGAAGTAAATTAAGAACATTCACTTTTTACAGTCTAATTTTATACAAAAACATTATGAAGAAGAAATTTATCTGCACCGTATGTGGTTACATCCACGAGGGTGAAGAACCTCCTGCCCAGTGTCCAATCTGTAAGGCTCCGGCCAGCAAGTTCAAGGAGATGGCTCTTGATGATGAGCCCGAGTTTGCAACTGTTCATGATCTGCGCCGCGCCTACAAAGATGAAGTAAGCGAAGAAATCATCATGCACTGCAAGAACACATTCGCCGGCGAATGCAGCGAAGTAGGTATGTACCTGGCAATGGCTCGTCAGGCAGACCGTGAGGGTTATCCCGAAATAGCCCGTTCATTCGAACATTACGCTTACGAGGAGGCTAATCACGCTTCTCGTTATGCTGAACTGCTTGGCGAGGTGCTCTCTGATACAAAGAGCAACCTCGAAGCCCGCATCGCTGCAGAGAAGAGTGCGTGTGCCGACAAGTTTGAAATAGCCAAGCTGGCAAAGAAAGAAGGCTCGGATGCAGTGCATGACACAATCCACGAAATGGCAAAAGACGAAGCCCGTCATGCCGCAGGTTTCATGGGTCTCTACAACCGCTATTTCAAGAAGTAATCTTCTGAAGAGCAGTCAAAAAATCAAAAAAAGGCAGTTGGGACTTTCCGGCTGCCTTTTCTTTTTGTGTCAAACAGAAATACGGAACGCAGAAACGGGTATATCATCAAGTCCAATTTGATGTTTAAAAAGCATCAGGCAAATGCCCAAAAGCTATGCTTCGTGAACTTTCGACAAGTGTCGCACGATCGTTTGACATTTGTCACATAATCATGCGACATTTGTCGAAAGTTCCGAAGCCGTATCGTTGAACCTGCGGATACAGCCGTCATGCCACCTTCTGTTTCATTCAGAATACTCTCCAGGTTCACAAGTTGCCTCTTGCAACTCATGTCCAGAACTCCTTACTGCCGGTTTCCTCCATTTCACCGCCACATTTAGGGCAAGTGTGACTGTTCCACTTGCTAATCCAGCTACTGCCACAACGCAGACAAAGTCGGCCTACTTCAGTGTTGAAACTCGGCGCTACGTCGCCTTTCACGCCGCCAACAACCAAGTTCTGTATGGTGTGGCAGTCTGGGCAAGTCATCTGTACAATGTGTTGCCCGAATAATCCCTTACCTTCGTAAATATCTACTTTATAGCCACAAGAGCTGCATTTCATTTCTTTCTTTACTGCCATACTGAGTTACATTACACCATTCACCGTTTGCAAAGTTATTCGTCCAGCAGGCGCCGGTATAGTTTCTCATACTGCAGAGCAACCTTTGCGGCATCATGATGACGGCGAACATACTCAATGCTTTGTTTACTTTTCAGGCTTACCTCTTCCGGATGAAGTACCAAAAACTCCAGTTGGCGCACCACATCGTCATAGTCAGGCCGCACGTTGACTATCGGTCTCAACTCCTGTTCATGCAACAGGTCGTAGCTTTCGGGCTCACCTCCACCCACGCATATAACTCCTTGGCTCATAGCTTCTAAAGCATTCATCGCCGGAGTATAGCTGTAAAGCTGGTCCAGAATGACATCGCTGTCGCCCAACATCGTCTGGTAGCGATGGAATGGCACATTTTCTGCTATTTCGAGTTCCGCTTTATCAGGGTATTTGGCAACAACATAGCGAGCCGCTTTCAGCATAATGTCCGTACCTTTATATTCACTTCTCCTGCTGTTTATGCCAATGAACAGGCGGAGTTTGGCGTCGTTGCGTGCGTAATGCTTAAGCGACTTGTTGTGTAAGTTGATGGGGAAGGGGATGAAGGTGGTCTTGTCAGGAAACAGAGGGCGATAGCAGACGTCGTATTCATAAAGACCGGTTACGATGAAATCGCAGTTTTTGGCAATGTATTGGTTCAGTTTGCCTTTCGGAGTACCTATCCAATCGCGTTGCTCCTTCAATGCGTCGCGATTGTTTCTCAACTCGTTGCCGATATTGAAATCGCTGTAACGGAGCGGTTTACGCGTAATGTTCTCGTGAACCCAATAGTAATCCATGCCGAAAGCTCCGAGTACAATCTTCTGATTGTGCCTGCGGAGGAACTTGTAAATGGGGAAAATCCTCTCTGCTTTGAGTTCCAGAAACATGGGATTGATGAGTTGTACCACGTCATATCCCACCAGACTGCGGCGCAGTTGCAACAATCGCAGCATGTACCTTATGCCACCAATGCGGCCGGGAGTCCTCGAGAGGTCGATATCTCGGCGATAATCTTTCCAAAAGTCACCGTTCGAAATGACTGTTACCTCATGTCCAAGCGCGCGAAGTGCCTCGGCCAGCGTCCAGTGTACATTGCTGTATTCGCCCAGCAGCAGTATTTTCATGACTTTATCTGCACATTAAAACCAGGAGTTTTCTGCCCACAGAGCTGTTTATGGCTTTGCGGAAGAAGGTGTAATTGCGCGTATAATGCTTGTCGGGGAGAGGAAACAGCCCTTTTTCTGTCAACCGCCCAATGGCTTCATCCAGCCTACTGGAGCTGTGTGTGAGCTTGATGGTGTTGTAGAGAAAGTCCATTGTAAGCTGGGCTATCCTACGTTCCAGAGCCTTTCTGGAGGCGTCAGGCAGCGAGCCGAGCATGTTTTGGAAGTAGTAGATGGTACGCTCCGTGTCGGCAAGTCGCTTGACATGGTGGTGTATATCCTTGCTTCGCGTCAGCGAGTTGGCACGTGCGCGGTAGAAATAGGCCCTGCAATCGGTGGCAAACACACGCTCGCACTGCAACAGCAGCTGTGGAGTAAATTGCTCGTCTTCATGCAGCAATCCCGGTTCAAAGCGGAGAGATCCGAGCTTGTCACGCCTGAATATATAGCTCCATGGGGTTACAGAGATGTTGTGTTTGCCCATGTATTCGCTGCCGGTGGCAGGACCAACGACCGAGAAGGGTGGGGTAACCCGCGTGCAGTCTGGCTGATTGAACAGTACGATGTCTGGGTTCTCATAGCGAACGATGTCTGCACAATGCTCGTAAGGTACCCTAATGAGGTAATCATCGCCGTCTATGAAGTGCACGTACTTGGCGGTAGCCATCCGCAAACCGGCATTTCTGGCTGCAGAAGGCCCCCTGTTGGGCTGGCGGATATAGACGATATCGTCGGCAAACTTAGCCAGTTCAAACAATGGTGATACGACCGAACCGTCATCCACAAGTATAATCTCCCGCTCTTCAGGGCGCAATGACAATTCTGTAATACTGTTCAGACATTCTTCCAGCATCTCTCCGGTCAGGTTATAGGCCGTGATGATGAAAGCTATCAACTTGTTTTCTTGAACATTCTGTGTATCTGGCATAAGCGTTTTAATCCTATCAGTCGTTTCAAATTGAGTTTTATCGTTCCGCTCAAAGGAACATCCGGCACGTCGGGAACTGTCCCCGTAAGGTGGTGAACATCCAGTGCAATATTGAGAATGTAGGAATAATAGTCGCGCAGAGGTTGCCTGTAAGTGGCATTTTGGCCATGTTTGTCCCACTGATTACGAAACATCAGGTTGTGTATGTTGAGCAAGTAAGCCAATTCCCGGCCGCCTGCTTGGGCCGTCAAGCCATTCGGATTGTCGCGATAAAGGTAGCTCCCCCTGTCGGTAATGGCAACTTTCCTGCATTGCCTGAGCAGGAGCGGCAGCGTGGCAGCATCTTCAAAGACCTGCCCGGAGGGATATTTTACTTCTCTAAACAGCGCTTTCCGGTATATTTTATTGCACGCATAGCAGTGCACATAGGCTTTTGCCACGAGCCAATAGTTGTCCATGTCGTCGTAAACTCCACACGGCAGGCGCATCAGATGTTTGCTGTTTCCATCTTCGACGAGCTCGGAAACGGGGTATTCCAGGATGTCATAATCGGGATGAAGGTCAAGAATTGCCATCAGACTTGTCCATGTTTCCGGCGCTAACTTGTCGTCACTGTCCACAAAAGTGATGTAATCACCCCGGGCAGAAGCTATGCCCGTGTTTCTTGCTTCCGAAAGACCACGATTTTGCTCGTGATGTTTCAGGATAATGCCAGGCTCCCGTTCGGCGTAAGTCTTGCAGATATTGAAGCTGTTATCCGTAGAGCAGTCGTCTACGAGGATGAGTTCACAGTCTGCGTACGATTGCTCCAACACACTGTCGAGACAATCGGAAAGGGTGCATTCAACATTATAAACCGGTATGATAACGGACAGTTTCATTGTTGCAAATTTAGTGAAAGTTTCTTGAAGATAACAGTAGAGAAAGCGTTTTTTATAATAATTTGATGGAATTGGCGTTAATTTGTTGATGGAAAATAAAGGGACAGACGATTCATATTCACACATTTTGAAGTACACCGGGCTCTTTGGAGGAGTTCAGGGACTGAATATACTGATTGGACTGATACGCACCAAGCTGGTTGCCCTGATACTCGGCCCGCACGGCATGGGGCTAATCTCTCTTTACAATTCCACCATCAAGTTGGTTTCCGACTCCTCTAACCTTGGCCTCTCAATGAGTGCAGTCAAGAACTTATCGCCTGATTTCGAGGCTGGCAGAGAGCAGGAAGCCCGGCAGACCATTAAACTCATACGCTCGTGGAGCTGTATCACCGCTCTGGCCGGCATGTTGCTGTGTGCTCTCCTGAGCCCTTTGCTCAACCAGGTGACATTCAACGCCGAAAACCATACGCTGCAATACTTTCTTCTTTCACCTGTTGTGGGCCTGCTGGCTGTCACTTCCGGAGAAACTGCCATACTGAAGAGCGCACGGCGACTGAGGCAACTGGCCACCATCTCCGTCTATAACGTCATTGGACTGCTGGTTACCAGCATACCTATTTATATATTGTTCGGAGAGCCGGGCATTGTTCCGTCACTCCTTGTCGGTGCATTTGTCCAGATGCTGCTCACCATTGGCTACAGCTACAAGCTGTTTCCGCCCCGGATATCGCTGTCTTTTCAATTTCTTAGAAACGACCACGGCATGATTAAACTGGGCATTGCTTTTGTTCTGGCCGGCATCCTCGGGAGCGGTGCAGAATTCGCCATACGGTCTTTTCTTAATCGGGCGGGCTCGTTGGATACGGTAGGACTGTACAATGCAGCTTACATGATGGTGATGACATACGCCGGAGTTGTCTTCACTTCTATGGAGACCGACTACTTTCCCCGCTTGTCTGCGGCAAGGCGGGAGAGTTTAAACGAAATCGTCAATCGGCAGATAGAAGTCAGCCTCCTTGTCGTTTCACCGCTTCTGATAGTCTTCATCATCGGCATGCCCATATTGCTGCCATTGCTCTATAGCGGCAAGTTTATGCCGGTACTCGGCATGATTCAAGTCAGCGTACTGGCCATGTACCTGCGAGCCATTAACCTGCCAATAGCGTATATCCCGCTGTCGCGCGGCGATTCAAAGAGCTATCTGCTCATGGAGGGCATCTATGACATGGCCATGGTGCTGCTTGTCATAACCGGTTACCGCCATCAGGGGCTGTTCGGTATAGGCGTTGCGTTGACGGCTCTGGCCGTAACCGACTTCATTGTGTTGTGCCTCTACATGCGGCACAAGTACGGTTACAGGCTGTCGGCCAGCGTGCTCAAGTATGCAGCAGTACAGTGTTCAGTCGGTTTGTTGGCCTATGCACTCACGCGTACCGCTCTCTCTTGGCTATACTGGGCAGGCGGCATCGGGCTTTTCTGCATCAGTGCTGCGTTCTCGTTGTGGATATTAGGCATTAAAAAGAATACGCCATGATAACCGTACTCGTTGCAATCTACAATGCGCAAGCCTATCTGAAAAGGTGTATCGACTCGCTTTTGCGCCAGACCTACACAGATTTGCAGGTCATCTGTATAGACGATTGCTCGACGGATTCTTCCTGGGAGATTCTGCAGCGCTATGCTTCACAAGACAAACGGATAATGACTCTCCGGCTTGAAGAAAACACAGGGCAGGCCCATGCACGGAATGTTGGGATAAAATATGCCACGGGTGAGTACATTGCATTTCTTGACAGCGACGACTGGCTGGCCGATGACGCACTGAAGCAGGTGTGGAATACTTTTGCAGCACATCCGCAAACAGACTGCGTACTGCTGCATGTGGTGAATACGGATGGGGCAGGAAAGGACGTTCCTTACCCGATGCAGGATTTTGACTGCATGGAAGGGAAGGAGGCCTTTGCGCAAAGTATCGACTGGAATATTCATGGCGTGTACGTAGCCAGGGCTTTTCTGTATCGCCAATTCCCTTTCGACGAAACCTGCAGGAGCTACAGCGACGACAATACAACCCGAATACATTATTACAACTCGCGCGAAGTAAGATACTGCCGGGGCACTTACTATTATTATCAGAACATGAATTCTACCACCCGAAAAACAGACATAAGCCGACTGGACCAGCTGAAAGCCAACGAGAGCATGAAGCAACAGCTTATCCGATTGGGGGTAACTGACGGAATGATAAGCAGATACGAAAACGCGAGATGGCTCAACGTGGTAGACTCCTACATGTTTTTTTACCAGCACAGGCATGCGTTTTCACGGCACGAAAACAGCTTTGCGCTCGGAGAAATCCACCGGGTATGGCAAACGATTGAGACAAGCAGGCTGGGCCGGAACAAGCATAAATTCGGTTATATGCCCCTGAAACCGTGTTGGCTGTTGTTTCGCATGGAAGAAGAACTGTACTTCACACTCCGCCGCTTTCGCTGCATCCGCCGCCTGCGTAAACTCTTCGGCTAAGTGACCTGTACTGAATAAGTTGACAGTTTACATCAAACAAAAAAAGTAAAAAGTCATGAAACAGTACAATGAAATCGAAAAACTGGAGTTATTAC
>FZRE01000023.1 GCA_900199655.1 Prevotellaceae bacterium KH2P17 | reverse complement strand
GAGAGATAGGCCCAGCCGCTCTCTGTGGCCACATACGTAATGTCGGCTACGCAGAGCTGACCGAAACGTGTGGGGCGGAGCTTGGGCGTGGTGTTGAGCAGGTCCTCATAGATGTAGTAGTTGTGGTTGGAACAGGTCGTCCTGGGCCGCTTGCGGTTCCGTCGGCACAGGCCGTTGGAGCGGAACAGCCCGTAGCACTGGTCGCGCCCGATGATGAACTTCCGGCCGAACCTGCGGCGGCAGAGCTCATAGAGCTCGCGCATGCCGGCACGGGGCATGTCCTTGAGCAGTTCCATCGCATAGAGGAGGATGCTGGTCTGCAGCACGTTCAGCTCTTCAGAGCGGTCGGAGTGCCTGTAGTACCCTTGTCTGCTGATGCCAAGATAATCGCAGAGGAAGGAGACCCGGCCGCGGAACGGCTCCGGCTCCCCGCTCTGAGACAGGGCAGTGATTACCTGGCATCGGATTTTTTTCGGATACGGATGTTGAACTTCTTCTCGGCCAGGTCTATCATCGTGGAATTGGCCAGGCAGCGGAGTTTCTCCTGGGCCAGTTCCTTCTTCAGGCGCTTGAGTTCAGCTTCATGCGCCTTGCGTTCCTCGAGCAGCTGGGCGCGAAGTTCGTCGAGCGTGGTTGGCAGTTCTTCGTGTTTCATAAGCAAGGGAATTGATGAGTTGTCGGGGTGGCCGTACGCGCGGAGGTATCCGAAGAATGTCGCCACGGGAATGCCGGCACTTGTGGAAAAGGCGCGTATCGACAGGCCACTCGTGAGGTACCGACGTAATAACTCTAATTTTTCGATTTCATTGTACTGTTTCATGACTTTTTACTTTTTTTGTTTGATGTAAACTGTCAACTTATTCAGTACAGGTCACTGTGAAAAGCAGATGTGGAGTAGAGGAATTTCCTCCAATCTGCCACCGGAACAGGAGGAGGCATTATTGTTTATACTCGCTTCCAGAGCACTTTCCGGGTCAGACAGGTTACTTCGGGTTTGTTGCGTAGGCTTCAACTTTCTGCTGCCGTTATGATTATATGGAAAGAAAAGCCGATTTATTTTTCGCTTTCAACTAAAATACTTATATTTGCAATCAAAATTAAAACATCTGAAGAATGAATCTTAAAGTACGCTTGGCAGCCATGAACTTCCTGGAGTTCGCTGCGTGGGGAGCCTATCTCACCTCTATGGGAACATATCTCGTCCAGATAGGATTGGCTCAGAACATCGGCTGGTTTTACGCCATGCAGGGCATTGTTTCCATCTTCATGCCTGCCATCATGGGCATCATAGCCGACCGCTGGATTCCGGCGCAGCGCCTGCTCGGCCTGTGCCATCTGGTGGCGGGTATCTTTATGTTCGGTGCCTCGTACTATGCCGTACATGCGGGCCATGCGGTTTCGTTCTCCACTTTATTCACCCTCTACTCGCTGAGCGTGGCTTTCTACATGCCAACGCTCGCGTTGAGTAATTCCGTTGCTTACTTCTCGCTCACCCAGGCGGGCCTGGATACGGTGAAAGACTTTCCTCCTATCCGCGTGTTCGGCACGATAGGCTTCATTTGTACCATGTGGTTTGTCGACCTCATGGGATTTCAGCCCAACCATAATCAGTTTATCACGTCAGGTGCTGTGAGTATTCTGCTGTTTCTGTACACCTTTACGTTGCCTCATTGCAAGACCAATGCCGGCGGCGAAACTAAGAGTATGGTCGATGCGTTCGGCCTGCGAGCCTTCACGTTGTTCAAGCAGAAGAAGATGGCTATCTTCTTTATATTCTCCATGTTGCTGGGTGTCAGCCTGCAGATAACCAACGGTTTTGCCAATCCTTTTATCACCAGCTTCAAGGATATACCCGAGTATGCCGGCACGTTTGGCGTGAACCATGCCAACATCCTGATATCCCTATCGCAGATAAGCGAAACTTGCTGCATCCTGCTCATACCGTTCTTCATGAAGCGATACGGCATTAAGAACGTCATGCTCATAGCCATGTTTGCCTGGGTGCTGCGGTTCGGACTTTTCGGTGCCGGCAACCCGGGCAGCGGCGTGTGGATGTTTGTCTTGTCGATGATAGTCTACGGAGTTGCTTTCGACTTCTTCAATATTTCCGGCTCGCTGTTTGTCGACCAGTCAACCGACCCAGCACTGCGTTCCAGTGCGCAGGGACTGTTCATGCTGATGACCAATGGCATCGGTGCTACCGTGGGCACTCTCTCGGCTCAGGCCATTGTAAATACTCACACGGTAGGCGGCGTTACCGACTGGCAAACGTGCTGGTATATCTTCGCCGCCTATGCTCTCGTGGTGGGATTGAGCTTCGCACTGATGTTCAGACCTAAGAAGCACGAGGTTGAGATATAAAGAACAGGAGGAACAGATAAATTGAATAAGGTCAGATTAAAGTTCAAGAGCGTTTCCGAAATCAAGGGAACTGATGACGTGGGTTTGCTCGTTCTTGTAGATGAAGACGAGAGCCGGCAGCTTTCCATTGCCTGCGACAGGAACATGCTCTTTCAGTTCGGACTGCGCATATCGGGCAGGACAGATGTCTCCGCACTGCTGCCCGAGGTGCTGTGGCAAGCATTGACGAGCGACGGTGACGGCAGATACGAGATACTGATACATGATTTGATTGACGGACAGTATCGCGCGCTGCTTTGCAACGACATTACTTTACAGCAGATACCCATACGTGCCAGCGATGCCGTTCTGCTTGCCTATATCAGTGGTTTGCCCGTTTATATCGACGAGCGGCTCATGGCAAAGCAGAGTGTGGAGTATACCCAGGGCTCCAGTGGTATCTCGCTGCCGGTCAATACGTTGAGTGACGAGATGCTGCAGTCGGCTTTGGACAAAGCCGTTGAGGCCGAAAACTATGAACTGGCATCGTATCTGCGCGATGAGATAAACCGCAGGAAAAAGCGTAACTAATTGAAATGAAGGAAACACGGTATTTCTTTGTTCCCGATGCAGAGAACCAGACGGAGCTTCCGCAGGAAGAAGCGGTGCACGCAGTAAAAGTTCTCAGGCTGGCGGGAGGCGACGAAATGTATCTGATGGACGGTGCGGGCAACTTCTTCCGAGCCGAGGTCGCCGTTGCCGCAGCGCATCGCTGCACGTATCGCATCATGGAGAAGCTGCCGCAACAGAAGGCATGGAAGGGCCGTATCCATTTGGCCATAGCTCCCACTAAGATGATGGAGCGCATGGAGTGGATGGTAGAAAAGGCCACGGAGGTAGGTTTTGACGAGGTTACTTTTCTGAATTGCAAGTTCTCCGAACGTAAAGTGCTGCGTGTGCCACGGCTTGAGAAGATTGTCGTTTCGGCCGTAAAGCAGAGCCGAAAGCCCTGGAAGCCCCTTGTAAACGAGCTGATTTCATTCTCGGAGTTTGTTTCCCAACCGCGTCCCGGGCGCAAGTTCATAGCCCATTGCTATGATGAAATACCTCGAAAGGATTTATATACCGAATTGCAACAAATGGTTGTAGATGATGAAGTTACCGTTATGGTGGGCCCGGAGGGCGACTTCTCCGTCGACGAAGTTGAAAAGGCAATGGCCTGCGGCTATGAACCTGTTACCTTGGGCGATGCACGGCTGCGCACGGAAACGGCCGGACTGATGGCCGTAGTCATGTCACAACTGGCGAAAAGGCTGTAGAACGGGAGGCTGGTAAAACAAGATTTTTCATGAAAAAAGCTATTTTCAGAACTTCCGCTCTTCGCATGTGGATGTTCATGTCATTAATTGCAGCGCTGGCGTCTTGCTCGAGCGGCGATTACGTTGATGCCGTTCCGCAAGACTGCAAGGCACTTTTGGCCGTAGCTGCAAGCAAAACCGGCACCGCCGGAAACCTGTCATTACTCAAGAACTTGCTCCATGTAACAGACCTGGAAAAGACGGGCATCGACTTTAAGGAGAAGGTTTATTTATTCGAAGCGCCTGACGGAAACCTCGGATTATGTGCCAGAGTGGGCGATGCTGACGACTTACGCAGCCTTTTTAAGGACTTGTCAGATAAGGGAGTGTGCACCAATCTGCCCGAACGAAGAGGCTTCCGGTTTGTCGTTATCAATGATAACTGGGTGGCAGGTTATTCGGACAATGCGCTGCTTGTGATGGGCCCGGCTGTACCCGAGGCACAGGCGGAATTGAGAAACCGGATGAGTAAACTTCTGGCTCAAGACGAGGAACACGGCGTAAAGGCAACACCCATGTTCGATAAGTTGGACTCCATCCGGTCGCCTATGGCCTTTGTTGCTCAGGCCCAGGCACTTCCCGATAACTTCATGTTACCGTTCACCATAGGTGCACCGGCCGATGCCGACCCCTCGCAGGTGCTGTTGGCTGTTGGGGCAACCCTAAAGGAGATAGGCGGAAAGCAGGTTCTGTACATGGAAGGCGAAACTTTCTCGTTCAGCAAGCGCATCAATATAGCCCTGACGGAGGCCCGCAAGTCATACCGCCCCATCAAAGGAGTGTACAGGCAGCGGCTGTATGAGGGCGACCCTCTGGGCATTTTCATGAACGTAGACGGCCGTACATACATCCGTTTGCTGCAGGCCAACCCGGGCATGCAGGGCTTGCTGGCCGGTGTGAACACCACGATTGACATGGATAACATCATCAGGAGCATCAACGGAGACATGTTTATAGCAGTTCGCGGCGGGTCTGAAGATAAGCCGCTGATAGACATGGTGGCCGAATTAGGTGACGTGAAGGTGGCCCAAGATGTAGATTATTGGAAGTCATCGTGCCCAGCCGGCACCAAGATAACAGGCCAGCGGGGCAGCTATCGCCTTACGGGACCAGACCTGAACTTCGACTTCGGCTTTACTCCCGATGAGGAGTTCTACCTTGAAAGCTCGCCTTTCAGGCCCTCGAACCGCGGCAACACGCCGCATGCCTTGCAATTGCCGCCGGCCTTGCAGGCCGTTATTGCGGGCAAGCATCTCTGCATGATAGCCGGCATGGATGGCATTCTGGGTGCCCATAAAGAAGCGGCAAAGATCTTGAAGCCTGTTATCGGAGATGTTGACATGATAGTGTTCTGCATGAAATAATGGAAAAGATAGAGTTTAAAAATGTTCTTCCGCAGGTTTTCTCCCAGCGTGAAGAACTGAATTCTGATGTCTGGAAGCATGACATTACGTTCGAGAAAGGCCATTTGTACCTCATTGAGGCCGACTCGGGAATGGGCAAGAGCACCTTTTGCAGCTATGTGGCAGGCTACCGTCACGATTACAGCGGCAGCATTCTGTTCGACAAACGAAACGTCGGCAGCTTTCAAGTAAGCGATTGGGTTGACGTGAGGCAGCGCCATTTAGGCCATCTGTTCCAGGAGCTGAGGCTCTTTCCGGAGCTCACGGCACTGGAGAACGTGGAGATAAAGAACAAACTGACGGGCTTCAAGTCGCGTGAGCAGATACTCGAATGGTTTGACATGCTGGGCCTGAGCGACAAACTCAACGCCAAGATAGGCCGCATGTCGTTTGGCCAGCAGCAGCGTGTAGCCATGATAAGGGCACTGGTGCAGCCGTTCGACTTCATCATTGCCGATGAGCCTATCAGCCATCTGGACGACAAGAACAGCCGGGTGATGGCCGACATCATGCTGGCCGAAGCCAGGCGCCAGGGTGCCGCCGTCATCGTGACCAGCATCGGCAAGCACATGAACCTGGACTACGAGCGGGTGTTCAGACTCTGAATTGTAATTTGAAAAGTGGAGAATAAGATATGAATTTGGTATGGAAGCTGTTACGGCAGCATGTGAGCATTCCCCAGTTTGTGGGCTTCTTCTTTGCCAATTTGTTTGGTTTGCTCATCGTGCTGCTCGGCTATCAGTTCTACAGAGACGTGCTTCCGGTTTTTACTTCGGATGATAGTTTCATGAAGGCCGACTACATCATCGTGAGCAAACGGATTGGAACAAGCAGCATCTTGTCGGCCAACGCCAACACGTTTACGGCCGCCGAGATGACAGATGTGGAGGGGCAGCCGTTTGTGAAGTCGGTAGGCACCTTTACGTCGGCCGGCTACAAGATAGATGCAGCTATGGGCATAAACGGTACCAACGTGCTGAACTCCGAGCTACCGATAGAGAGCGTGCCCGATGAGTTCGTTGACGTAAGCCTTGACCAGTGGAAGTTCCTGCCCGGCAGCAAAGTTGTGCCCATCATCCTGCCGCGCTCCTATATAACAATGTATAACTTCGGATTTGCCCAGAGCCACTCGCTGCCGAAGATTTCCGACGGCTTGGTGGGCCTGATAGACTTCAAGCTGTTTGTCCGCGGCAACGGACTGCAGGAGCAATATACGGGCAAGGTGATTGGTTTCTCAAGCAGACTGAACTCCATCCTCGTGCCCCGCAGCTTCATGGAGTGGAGCAACGGCCGCTATGCCCCACAGGACAAGGCGGCGCCAACGCGGTTGATAATGGAAGTAAAAAGCCCTGCCGACGAGCGCATAGCACAGTACATTGACAGCAAGGGGTACGAAGTGGATACCGACAAGCTGAATGCAGAGAAAACGACCTACTTTCTGAAGCTGGTCGTGTCTATGGTAATGGCGGTGGGACTGGTTATTTCCGTGCTGAGTTTCTATATCCTGATGCTGAGCATCTACCTGCTTGTGCAGAAGAACTCGTCGAAACTGGAGAACCTGCTCTTGATAGGCTACTCGCCGCGACAGGTAGCCTTCCCGTACCAGATGCTTACACTGGCACTGAATGCAGTGGTTCTGATGATAGCCTTGTTGTTGCTTCTTGCCGTGCGCGGGCAGTATCTGCCGATGCTGGAAACGCTGTTCCCGCAGCTCGACGAGGGTACCGTACTGCCGTCATTGATGGTTGGAGCCGGGCTGCTGACGGTGGTGAGTCTGTTAAATGTGCTGGCCATACGCCGCAAGATAATGCGGATATGGTGGCGGAAGGAATGATATAGGGTGCTTGAATGATGCGGTCTGGAACTTTCGACAAGTGTCGCACGATTGTGTGACACTTGTCAAACGATTATGCGACACGTGTCAAAAGTTCAAGGAGGCCATCTCTTTACGATAGTGAGACCATCTCACTACGATAGTGAGGCCATCTCACTACGATAGTGAGGCCATCTCACTACGACAGTGAGGCCATCTCACTACGACAGTGAGGCCATCTCACTACGATAGTGAGACATTCGACGGACGTTCACCTTCATACCAAATGACATCCTGTTGGCACCTCGACGACAACTCTCAGTAGCCCGTTTGAGCAGCGGGAGCATAGCTTCGTGGCTCCGGAAATATGGCAATCAGAACTGCCGGGACATTCTCCCCGGCCCTGATTCCACACAAATCCTTTCTTTCCTTTTTCCCGTTTTTGTCTGTATTCTTATGCCCCAAAGATATATTTTCACATTTTCGTAACAAATATATGGAAAGTTTTACTTAAATTTGCAGCATGAACGAATGTGCAGCATGTTACACCTGTGCAATTAATTAAAATTATACTAAAAGCTATGCAGAGAAGATTGCATCTCTTGGTCATGATGTTGATGCTTAGTGCAACATCTGTCCTGGCTCAGATTACAACATCTGGTATTAGCGGCAAGGTTACTACGATGGGCGAAGATGTCATCGGCGCAACCGTTACTGCTACCCACCAGCCTTCAGGAACCGTTTACCGTGCCGTTACGAACGTAGACGGTCGCTACACGATTCAGGGTATGCGCGTTGGTGGCCCCTATAAGGTAGAGATTTCGTATCTTGGCCATCAAACGAAAACTTTCGACGGAATAAACCTTCAGCTGGGCGAGACTGCAAACCTTTCTTGCTCGCTTGAGGAAGATGCCCAGCAGCTGCAGGAAGTCGTGGTGCAGGGCATGGCAGGCGTGAATGCCACGAAAACCGGCGCCGCAACGAGCATGAGCGCTGCACAGATTAACGACATGCCGAGCATCTCGCACGGTATTGCCGACGTGGCCCGGCTCAATCCGCAGCTCTCAACCACCAATAGCGGCGTGATGTCTTTTGCCGGCGTGAACAACCGTTATAACTCTTTCATGATTGACGGAGCTATGAACAACGACGTGTTCGGCCTCGCTGCCAGCGGTTCCAACGGCGGACAGGCCGGTTCGCAGCCCGTTTCGATGGAGACGATAGAGCAGATTCAGATTAATGTTGCCCCCTTCGACGTGCGCCAGAGCGGATTTACCGGCGGCGCCATCAATGCCATCACCAAGAGCGGTACCAATCAGTTCCATGGTTCTGCCTACTTCTACGGCAATAACGAGAGCATTATCGGCAGGAAATATGCCCTGGCCGATGGCTCCGGATATGCCAAGAAGTACAACGACCAGAATGAATATAACGTGGGTGTAACCCTGGGCGGCCCGATTGTAAAGGACAAGCTGTTCTTCTTTGTCAACTACGAGAAGGCCAACAAGACCTATCCTGACCTCTACGGCATAGGTTCAGAAATGTCGAATGTGGATGCCGACCAGGCAAAAGATGCCTTGGCACACGTCAAGGAGATGGCTCAGAAACAGGGATTTGAGTACAACGGCGCCTATGTTTCGCCCGATATCTACACCAAGAGCGATAAAGGAGGCGTTAAACTGGACTGGAACATCAACGAGTTTAACAAGGCATCGGTGCGCTGGAGCATTATCAGCGCAAGCACACTGAACAATACAGGAGGCGCGAAAACTATTGTCGACAACCATTACAGCTACCCGTTCAAGAATGTTACCAATTCTTTTACAGCCGAACTTCAGAGCCGTATCTCGCCTGTTGTGAGCAACGAGTTCAGAGCTTCGTATGTTCGGGTGCGCGACAAGCGCGATGTTGCCTCGCCATTCCCCATGATAAGCATCGAAGGCGTGGGCGGCGGAACGGTGTACATAGGCAACGAGCGCTCGTCGATGGCCAACAGTCTGGACCAGGATATATGGACCATAGAGGACAACCTGACGTGGTACAAGGGCAATCATACCTTTACCTTTGGTACGCATAACGAGCTTTATCACTTTGCGAACTTGTTTATACAGGATATCTACGGAACTTATTACTTCGCATCTTACGACAAGTTTAACCAGTACTATACCGATTACATGGCCGGGAATGTGTCTCCCACGGTTTCTTATATGAAGCAGTACCGCTACGGTCACGCCAATACGGAAGTGACGGGAGACCCGAGGTGGAAGATTAAGTTCGGTACGGCACAGCTCGGCTTCTATGCGCAGGATAAGTGGGACGTTACCAACAACTTCCAGTTTACGTATGGCTTGCGTGTTGATATCCCCGTGTTCTTCGACACTCCCGTGGCCAACAAGCCCTTTAACGAGTACGCTGCCAGCCGATGGAATGTAAAGACAGACTATCGTCTCTCCAGCTCTCCCTTGTTCAGTCCGCGTCTCGGCTTCCGCTGGGATGTAAATGGCGACCGCTCGCTGATAGTCCGCGGCGGTGCCGGCATCTTCACCGGTCGCATTCCGTTTGTGTGGATAAGCAACAACTTCCAGAATACCGGCATCCAGATGTCGTCGTTCGACACTTCTAAAACTGCCGGACTTGAGTTCTTGCTCAATCCTAACAATCAGCAACCCAATGAGGATAAGCTGACGGCTTCGGGCAGCCAGGTGGTCAATGTGTACGACCGCCACTTTAAGTTTGCCCAGAACCTGCGGTTCAATCTTGGTGTCGACTTCCGTCTTCTCGGCATAGACTGGACTGCGGAAGCCATCTACTCCAAGACGCTGAACGACATTCTCTACAAGAACCTGGCCTATGACATGACGGGAAAGACCTATGCCGAGACTTCCGGATATTCGTGGGATAACCGTCCGATGTTTGAACGTGTAACCAACGGAACGGCCTTTACCAAGATTTACGGCCTTTACAACACCTCTAAAGGATATACAGTTAACCTCTCGCTGAAGGCCGAAAAGCATTTTGACTTCGGTCTCGACCTGATGGCAAGCTATACCTGGGCACATTCAACGGCCGTTAACAACGGTAGTTCTTCTGTTGCCGAGAGTAACTGGAGATACAATTACACGTACAGGAATCCTAACGATCCCGAGGTTGGCAACAGCGCTTTCAACGTGCCTCATCGTATTCAGGCCAGCGCCTACTATCATGTTAAGTACGGATCGCAGAAACAATGGCTCACTACCCTTGGCGTAATTTATCAGGCCAAGAGCGGTTCGCCCTACACAATCTATTACCGCGGCGATGTAAATGGTGACGGTGCCGATGGTAACGACTTGTTCTACATTCCTACGGACGAGCAGATTGACAAGATGAGATTTGAGCCGACATCGTACAACAAGAACTACTTGTCGAACCAGCTCTTTGGTGACGGCCCAAGTGATAAAAAGCTGACGGAAGACATGCAGCGGCAGTTGATGAAGCTGTGGGTTGGAAGCGACTCTTATATGAGGGATCATCGCGGTCAATACTTCAAGCGTTATGCAGACAATTTGGCTTTCGAACATCACTTTGACGTTCACTTCGCACAGAAGTACAGCTTTAAAGTTGGCGGCCAGATTAACTCTCTGGAGCTGAGTTTCGATGTTATCAACGTGGGTAACCTGCTCAACAAGGACTGGGGACACACCTATGGCGACGGCTTCGGTATCTACTATAGCCCCGTTAACTACCAGGGTGGCGGCGTTTACCAGTTTACCGGCGGCTACGCAGCGCGCACTTACAGCGACTATTATTCACGCTGGCGTGGCCAGATAGGCTTAAAATACACTTTCTAAAATCATTCCAGGACGGAGACCCCTTTATCGGGTTTCCGTTTTTGGTATATATAACAAGGAGTAATAAATTAATTTTTTAACTAAATCAAAAACAAAAAGTTATGCAGAAAAGATTGTTCTTTCTGGTTACCATGCTGATGTTGTTTGCTGCTGGTTTGCAAGCTCAGATAACAACATCGGCCATGAGTGGAAAAGTGACATTGGACAACGCAGGCGGTGAAGAAGTGGTTGGAGCAACCATTCAGGTTGTTCACGAACCTTCGGGAACAAGGTACATGGCCGTTTCCAATGTCGACGGACGTTTCAACATTCAGGGTATGCGCCCCGGAGGACCTTACTCGGTAACGGTTTCTTACATCGGCTACCAGACTAAAACGATGAAAGACGTAACGCTCCAGCTTGGAGAAACGTACAATCTCAACCTTTGGCTGTCCGAAGATGCTACGCAGTTGAGCGAAGTGGTGGTAAGTGCCAAGGCCTCAAAGTTTGCTGCCGAGAAGACAGGAGCAACCACAAACATCTCCAATGTACAAATTCAGGGCATGCCGACGGCAACGCGCAGCATCACCGATATAGCCCGTCTGTCGCCTTATGCCAACGGAATGAGCTTTGCGGGAGGTGATGGTCGTTCTACGAACTTTACGCTCGACGGTGCCAACATGAACAACAATTTTGGCTTGACTTCCTCCTTACCGGGCGGCGGTTCGCCTATCTCGCTGGATGCCATTGATGAAATTCAGGTCGTGGTGTCCCCGTTCGACGTTCGTCAGAGCAATTTCATTGGCGGTGGCATCAATGCTGTAACAAAGTCGGGTACCAATACTTTCAGAGGTACTGCCTACATTTATCACAACAATGAGAACATGCACGGCAACCGGGTTGACCATGCCGACCTTGGCGAACGTGGCACCGTGCGTAACACTACCTACGGTTTTACGTTGGGCGGGCCGATTATCAAGGACAAGCTCTTCTTCTTCGGAAACCTTGAATACAGCAAGGTTCCTTCTATAGCCAACCGTTGGAGGGCATCAGAGGATGGTATAGCTCATGGTAATGACTATATTTCCCGCACTTCTATTGCCGACATGCAGCGAGTACAGCAGTTCATGCGCGACCATTATGGCTACGATACGGGTTCGTATAACAGCTTTCCGGCCGACGAGGACAACCTGAAAGTCCTGGCTCGTGTTGACTGGAACATTACCGATGCACACCACCTGGCCGTGCGGTTGAACCATACCAAGAACACGGCATGGAACGCCGTGAACGGAAACTCGTCCGATACGGGTTACCGACTCCGCGGAATGGACCGCATGAGTCAGTATTCCATGGCCTTTGCCAACTCCATGTACTCTATGGATAACAAGATAACGACCGTGAGTGCCGACCTGAACAGCCGCTTTGGCAGCAAGTTTGCCAACCAGTTGCTTTTCACCTATTCTAATATAGAGGACGTTCGAGGCAGCAACTCTTCCGACTTTCCTTTCATAGACATCATGAACGGCTATGAAACTGGCACCTTCCAATCTTTCAGAAATGGCAATAACATCGCCGTGGACTATGGAGGCTACAACATCAAACAGACGCTGGAGCCTTACATGAGCTTGGGTTACGAGCTCTTCACCTATAATAATAAGGTGCAGAACAAGGTTACTACCATTACTGATAACTTCACTTGGTATGCCGGCAATCACAAAGTAACGGCCGGATTCAACTTTGAACACCAGCTGGCCAACAACGCCTACATGCGTGGCGGAACGGGATATTACCGTTACCGGTCGGTTGACGACCTGATAAACGGCGCAGCTCCCGAAGCCGTCTGCATGGACTACGGGTATAACGGACAAAACAATCCGAACGTGCAGGTTCAGTTCAATCAGTACGGCCTTTATCTGCAAGACGAGTGGAATGTAAACAACAAGCTCAAGCTCACTGGCGGCATCCGTTTTGATAACATCACTTTCAACAATGATGACATCATGACAAACAATGCCATCAGCGCACTCGATTTCGGCGGTCGCCACATCGACACCGGCAAGTGGCCCAAAACCAACATTCAGGTTTCGCCCCGCGTAGGCTTCTCCTGGGATGTATTTGGCAACAACTCGCTCAAGGTGCGTGGCGGAACGGGCCTCTTTGCCGGCCGCCTGCCGCTCGTTTTCTTCACCAACATGCCCACAAACTCCGGCATGATACAGAACCGCGTCTTTGCTGTAACTCGTTATGAGGGCGACAACAAGGGTGTTGCAACCTACTCCGACCCCCGTCTGGAGAAATTCAAGGGCGGCATCGTAACCGACCGCAACGAGATTATTGCCCACTTGGGTACTCCTACTACCATCACTCCTGAACAGGGTGTGCTGCCTTCAACGCTTGCCGGCGTAGACCGGAACTTCAAGATGCCGCAGGTATGGAAGAGCTCCGTTGCCGTTGACTATGTAATTCCCGTCAGCTTCCCGTGGACAGCTACGGCCGAGTTTACCTACACCAAGAAGATAAACGACGTGCTGCTGGAGAACTACAACATCAATGGCAGCGACCGTGCAAACTGGAGCAGATTGAGCGGAGCCGACGACCGCATGCTCTATCCGTCATCCATGAGATACTATAACAACATCAGCGATGCCTGCGTATTGACCAATACGCACAAAGGATACGGCTATACTTTCAACTTAACCACCAACCTGGAGCCGATAGAAGACTTGCACATCATGGCTGCCTACACGCACACGGTGATGAAGGAAATTTCGGGTATGCCCGGTTCCAACGCCTCTTCGGCATGGTCGGGGCTCTATACAGTCGACGGACCCAACTACGGCAAGGTGCAGAACTCGGCCTATGTTATCCCTGACCGCATCATTGCCAGCATTGATTATACCTGGCAGAAGCACGATCATTTCAGCCTCTTCTATCAGGGCTACAGCCCAGCAGGCTACAGCTACTTCTACAAGGGCGACATTAACGGCGACGGTATCAGCAACGACTTGATGTATATTCCGGCCAATGATGACGAAATTCAGTTCACCAAAGAGTCCGACCGTGAACTCTTCTGGAATTACGTAAACCAGGACAAGTACCTCAAGAACCATAAGGGCGAGTATGCCGAGGCTTATTCGGCACGTGCTCCTTGGGTTCATCGTTTCGACTTCCGCTGGGCTCACGACTTCACTCTCAACATCGGAAGCACGCATCACAAGCTCGAGCTGAGTGCCAACATTGAGAACATCGGCAACCTGTTCAACTCCAAGTGGGGTGTTACAAAGAACATGAGCAACAGCTTCAACGGGCAGATACTGTCGATTGACAAGGTTCAGAACGGCGTTCCTTATTTCTCAATGGCCAAGGATGCCAATGGTATGGCACCCACTGAGACCTGGAGCTTCAACCGTAATTACAACGAATGTTGGAAACTTCAGATTGGTGTGAAATACTATTTCAATTAATGGAATTTATCGGCACCAAACCTAAATATAGGGCATTCACTTTTTGTGGATGCCCTTTTTTTAGTATCTTTGCCATCAGAACATTTAAAACACTGCACAATGATTATTGATTTTGACAAGCTGAACGAAGAGCAGATTTTCGGTTTCAAGGGCGGAAAGGGCGAGTTGGATACCCGTAACTACACGGACGAGAAATGCAAGATTATGTATTCCACGCTCAAGCCCGACGCCAGCAGCGGTCTCCATTCGCACGACCAGAACTGCGAGATCATATATGTACTGCGGGGTAAGCTGACTTTCCATTACGACGATAAGGTAGAGGAGGCTGTTGCAGGACAGGTACATTACTGTCCGATGGGTCACAGTCACTATATGGAAAACCTAACTTCGGACGATGTAACCTATTTTGCCGTAGTGCCGGAGCACCATTAAAGGATGGGGAAACATCCCGTCTCGGGAAGTTGAATGGCGCCTGGATGAACTTTTGACAGGTGTCGCACGATAGTGTGACACTTGTCTAACAATTGTGCGACACTTGTCGAAAGTTCCCGAAGCATGCTTTCTGTACCTTAGCTTGTGAGGTTTGAGAAGTAGAATTGACTTAACCGGCCAGGCGTGTAACCGCAACATGGTTACATACCTGGCTCGTTTTTGGCCCTGAGATTGCAGTTTGCAACCCGGTTGCAACCTTTTTACGTTACCTTTGTAGCCGGAAACAAATAATGAACACGATATGAACAGAAAGTTACTGAGAATTATTCTCTCCTCCGTCCTGCTCCTCGGCGCGTGGCTGGTGGAGCGATATTTGCAGCTGCCCATGTGGCAGTTGCTGCTTGTTTACCTTGTACCTTACCTCCTCGTTGGCTACGGTGTGCTTGCCGAAGCATGGGAGGGCATCAGCGAGGGCGACCCTTTCGACGAAAACCTGCTCATGAGCATTGCCACGATAGGTGCACTGCTCATCGGTTTTCTGCCCGGAGCAGAGCCGCAATTCGTTGAGGCCGTCTTCGTGATGTTGTTCTTCGAGGTAGGCGAACTGTTCGAAGATTATGCCGAAGACAAGAGCCGCGACAACATTGCCGAGCTGATGGACATCCGTCCGGACGTTGCCAACGTAGAGCGTAATGGTGCCGTGGAGCCCGTTGCTCCGCAGACTGTAGGGGTAGGGGAAACCATTATCGTAAAGCCGGGGGAGAAGATCCCGCTGGATGGAGTGGTGCTCGATGGCCGTTCGAGCCTTAATACAGTGGCCCTGACGGGTGAGAGTCTGCCTCGCAGTGTGGCTCCCGAGGATGAAGTTATTTCGGGTTGCATCAATCTCTCGGGACTGTTGAAGGTGCAGGTAACCAAGAGTTTCGGCGAATCTACTGTCTCCAAGATTATCAACCTGGTTGAAAATGTCGGCGCAAACAAGTCGCGCAGCGAGAGTTTCATTACCAGATTTGCCCGTATCTATACCCCTATCGTGGTCTTCCTGGCCCTTGCGCTGGCTTTCCTGCCGCCGTTCTTTGCCGCCAGTTATGCCGCGGCGTTCCCCACGTGGCTCTATCGGGCGCTTACCTTCTTGGTTGTGAGCTGTCCGTGTGCACTCGTTATTTCCATTCCGCTCACCTTCTTTGGCGGCATAGGCGGTGCCTCCCGCCACGGTATCCTCATCAAGGGCGGCAACTACATGGACACTCTTGCCAAAGCGGGCATTGTGGTTTTCGACAAAACGGGCACGCTTACAAAGGGCACTTTCGCTGTAGAAGCCGTTCATCCCGACAAGATGGCCGCCAAGGAACTGCTCCATCTGGCTGCTCATGTGGAGCGATACTCCACCCATCCCATTGCGGCTGCACTGCGCCAGGCATACCCCGACGAGGCTGACGACTGCCGGATTGACCACGTGACGGAGCTGGCAGGCAAGGGAGTAACGGCTGTTGTCAATGGCCGAACGGTGAGTGTAGGCAACGAACAGCTGATGGAAGAGGTGGGAGCAGACCGCAGCGACTGTCCTCTGTGCGCACAACAGACAGGTACAACCATTCATGTGGCTGTTGATGGGGTGTATGCCGGCCATGTCATCATCTCCGACCAGCTGAAGCCGGACGCCCGTCAGGCTGTGGCGGACTTAAAAGCGTTGGGCGTAAACCGTACGGTCATGCTGACCGGAGACCGTGAGGCTGTAGCCGAGTCAATAGCCCGGGAGCTGAGTATAGATGAATTTCACGCCGCGCTCTTACCCGCTGATAAAGTCAACCGGGTTGAGTCACTGCTGCAGCAGAAGGCTAAGGACACTACGCTGGCATTCGTGGGAGACGGCATCAACGATGCTCCTGTGCTGGCACGAGCCGATGTGGGCATCGCCATGGGTGCTCTCGGCTCTGATGCGGCCATTGAGGCAGCCGACGTGGTGCTGATGGATGACAAGCCTTCAAAGCTCGTTACAGCCGTGGAAATAGCCCGCCGAACCCTCCGCATAGCAGCACAGAATGCCTGGTTTGCCATTACCGTTAAGGTTGCCGTACTGATATTGGCAGGTCTGGGGCTTGCTACCATGGGCATGGCTGTGTTTGCCGATGTTGGCGTAATGGTGCTGGCAGTGCTCAATGCCATGCGGGCATTGCGTGTGTAAAGGATGTCGTGAACTCCCGTATCAATGAGTTTACGTCGGTATAAGAATAAAGCCAAGCAGTTGATTTCAACCTGCTTGGCTTTTATTGGCTCTCGCCAAGGGTGCGCCCTTAGGGACTCGAACCCTAGACCCACTGATTAAGAGTCAGTTGCTCTACCAACTGAGCTAAGGGCGCAATGATGTTCAAATAAAAAAGTGCGCCCTTAGGGACTCGAACCCTAGACCCACTGATTAAGAGTCAGTTGCTCTACCAGCTGAGCTAAGGGCGCATTGTATAGCTTTCCGGCAGCTCATTTCCGAATTGCGAGTGCAAAGGTAGCTACTTTTTTCATAACCACCAAATGTTTGATATGTTTTTTCCAAAAAACTTGTCCTTTACGCCCAACGTTCCTCTTGCATTCTGTTGCTTGCTTTGGATGGCTGAAATGGCCTTTATCTGCGCTCTTTCCTGAATTGCCAATTGTAAACTCTGTAACTCTTTGTATTACAATAAGAAAGCTCCATTGGTATCTTCCGGAATGATAACAGCTATGCTTCAAGGCCCTTGAAGCTATCGTTCAAGGACGTTGAAGGATGCCTTCAAGCGGCTTGAAGGATAGCTTCGCCATATCAGGTACATTCGTATGAAAAAACAGCACCTCCGGTTCAACGGGAGTGAACCGGAGGTGCTGTCTGTTTGCTGATAGGTTGCAGCCTCGTTGCTGCATGCTAATCGAAGAAGTTCCAGCTTAATCCGAACCTCAGAATCCGCTCGTTCAGCGGGTAGTGTGGCGTCAGGAAGTAGTTCTTGTTGCCGCTTCCGGCATTGACATGGCTGAACGCCACGAAGAAGCGAGTGTGCTTTAAGTGGAAGTTGGCATATACATTAACGAGCGGATAGTTGCCCGTCTTTACCCGTTGTTCTCCCGCTTGGGTCGTGAATTGACCCAGAGCCGGGCTGTAGTCAGGTGCCTCGTACTTGGTAAAGTACCGCAGGTCGGCCCCGAAGTCGCACTTCAGCACGCGGGCAATCTTGAACCTCAGGTAGAGGTTCGTGTATATATTGAGGGCAGGAACCGATACAACTTCCTCTTTGCTCGACTTCTGATAGGTCACAACACTTTCCCAGTTGAGCGGGCCAAGCGTAAAGTCCTGGCAGAGTTGGGCCGTGAGTATGCTGATGGCATCGTCGCTCTGCTTCACGTTTACGACGTTGTTGAGCCTGTTGAACTCGCTGTCTATCGTGTAGCTTTGCGACAGATAGGTGTACTTTGTCAGCTCGTCAACGGCCACGCGCAGCATTGTACGCGTCTTTCGGAAGTTGAGAATGCCCTGTATGCGCGTATGAGTTGTATTGTCGAGGTCGTTGTCCCACATGAAGTGACGGCTCTGGTAATGCCGGTAGTAGAACCCGGGTTTAAGCCTGTGGAAGAACCCGTTGGCTGCCAGAGTTACGGTATCGCCGAACAGCGGGAAGTTAAGGTCGATGTTGGCATCTATCTTCAGATTGCCTGCATCTTCTCCCGCAACTCCAAACTCGCCCACGGCATTGTAGTGGAGTAGCCTTCCTTGGGTCTTGCTCAGCTGTCCGCCAACGCTCACTGCATGTTCGTTCCAGCTTGCGGTGCCGTCGAGGCCGGGCAGGGTGTAATGCCTCATTTCGTGCGAGGCAAACACCTTCACGCCGGCTTTGGCCCATTTGTTGAAGCCTTCGAGCAGCGACAAGGCTACTGTATTCTTGAGATTGTAGTGCCGGGTCTTGTCATAAATGGAGTCGCCGCTGTACTTCTCGATGACGTCGAACGTGTTGGCGTAGTAGTTCTCGGGCGTTTCGTAAGCCTGATAGATGCGCCGGTAGTTGTTGAACTCGATGGTATGGATGAAGCTGGTTACAGGAACGTACTCGTTCTTCATCCACATCGTATCCTCCTGAGCCTGCCGTTCCTTCGCCATGAGGCTGTCGGCAGTGGCCTTGCTGTCTACGATGATGCGCTCCGTCTGCTGCCTGGTGGTGTCTGCAGGCTCGTTGCCAACGACTTTGCTGTCCTCGGGGCGGCCGGAGAAAGTGTTGCGGTTGTCCAGTTCCTCTTCGTCAACCTCCTCACCGTTTGCCCGTGCCTTGCGTTCTGCTTCTTTGCGTGCGTCGCGCTTCTGCTGGTCTTTTTGGGCCTCGATAGCGAATTTACGCGCCTTGATTTCATCCTCGGTCATCTTTACCTTGCGGTTAAAACCGACGTTGTAACGCTGTGAGAAGAAGACGTGCTGATTGTCGTTGCGGTTCCAGTTTCTGCTGAGCACGGTCGGAATTTCGGAGGTTTGGAAGCTCTCGTTGAAACTTTCAGGATGCGTGATGTAGTTGTCGTTGGTGATTCCTCCGTTCTCCGTAACCTTCTGGTGGTTGATGGCTGCAAGCAGATGTGCCTGGTATCGGTCGCCCAGATAGGAGCCGTAGAGCGTGTAGTTCATGTGCGAAGCACTCTGCTGTGAATAGTATCCGCGGCCGTAAAGATAGTCGAAGTTGAACCCAACACCAAGTTTCTTGCCGGCGTTGACGCCGAACTTGGCCGTGAGATGGTCTTCTCCGTTGGTCCGGTTACCCGCAGTATTGAACGAAATGTTGGTGAAAGGGGAGAGCGTATTGGTGAAATGGAATTTGTCAACAGGCGTAAGGAAGAAGTCGTAGGGCTGAACAAAGAGGAATTGTGCCGCCTCCGGACGGTCTGCAAAAATCCTGTTGATTCGCGGAGCACCAAGGTTGCCGGTCGTGTTGTACTCACCGCGCAAGCCCGTTGTGTAGATGGTGTTCATGTACATGTGCGGAACCGTGTCGAGTTCGGCCGGCGTACGGTCGCCAAACCGGCTGTCGATGGTCCACACCTTGATGCCTTTGGGAATCTCCTTGTTGGTTCCCAAAGAGTCGGCTTGTTGTCTTCTTTGCGCCGAATTGGTGATATTTCCGTTTTCGTCTACCTGCTGGAAATCTCCGTTATTTCCGACTTGAGCCCGGGCTTTGCCTGCAAAAAGCCCCAGCACAAGGGTCAACATCAGTATTTTTCTCATCAATGAATAAAGCGTATAACACATTCAATAATCTTAAAGACCATTGCTGCAAGGATTACGATGATGCCTACGGTAGGGCTGGGAAGGGCAAAGTAGAGGATGATTCCTATCAGCGCACCGAGCATGAATACGAGGTTCAGGATGTTGCGAACCTTGAGCGACTTTTCGCCTGATGTCGGCAGCTGTTGCAACCGATGGCGTGGCGGAACCGCAGACGAGGTCTGCAAGGTGTCTTTTTCTTCGTTTTCTGTAGTCATTTGAGTTCTTCTTAATTCTGGTTAAGTGCACTCGCCAGGCCCTGGAAAATTCGGTTCTTCCTGTCGATGGTGCTTCTGCGGAATTTGCCCGACATCTTGCTCAGCTTGTCCTGCTTCTTGTTCAGGCCGTATTTGTCAGTAATCCATTCTTCTGCAGATGTCTTGAACTCCGACTCCCTGCCTTCTTCGTAGAGGTAGTTGATGCGGGTGAGCATCATGTTGAGATGCCCGTCGCTGCACTTGGCGATAAGGGTATAGTTGAACTCCGTGCGGTCGAGCGAGATAAACGAGCTGTTGAAAACCAGCCACTCCTTATATATACCCACGATGGTGCGGTCGTTCTCGTTTACCAGGGCGATGTTGCTGTGGGCCAGCTCGTTGGTTTTCTGGTGCTCGTCTTCGGTGAGTTCCTTCATATAGTTATAGGTAATGCCGTATATCTCGGATGCAGATTTGCCCGGAACGTCCTCATCGAACGTAAATACTACTTTGCCGTCTACAACCGGAACGGCACCGGCCAGGTAGCTGCTGGTACTCTCGGCCTTGCGTGTTGCAGCCTTGGCAGCCGTCTTGGCAGGCTTGGTTGCTGTGGTTTCGCGTGCAGGAACGGTCCAGCCGGCATTGTCGGCCGGAGTTACCGTAACCGTCTTGTCCTGTTTTGGGGCCTTTTCGGGCTGCGCGGGTGCCACATCTGCAGGTGCCGTAGCATCGGTTCCGCTGTTTATCTTGTCTGCCTGTGCCTTCAATCTCTCGGCTTCTTCGTTCAGCCGTGCGGCCTCTTCCTGGGCTTTCTTTATCTGTGCCTGGATGGCAGCCTGCTTCTCTGCTATGGCTTTAGCTTTGGCTTCGGCCTGTGCCTTGGCTTCGGCAGCCGCTTTGGCCTCGGCTTTCTGCTTGGCTTCCTGGGCAGCACGCTGCGCCTGGGCAGCATTGGCTTTGGCAGCTTCTACGGCCTTCTGAGCTGCTTCGAGTTCCTTTTGTGCTTTTTCGAGCTGCTGTTCCGGTGTCAGGGTAGTGTTGCTTTGTGCGTAGCCTATCAGCGGTAAGCAGGCAAGCATGACAATGATAATTTTTTTCATCGCTATAATTGAGTTTATGGTTTTCTATACGCAAAGTTAGTAAATTAAGTGTTATGAAAGCGTGAATATCCGTTTTTTAACTTTTAGTGTACATGTTTTTTCGTGGCCGTAAGAGGGTTTCTGAAGCTGCATGCTGCGCATCAAAATTCCTGCTCGGCTGCCGGCGATTTGACGGAGCTATCCTTCAAGGCAGCCGAAAGCATGCTTCAAGCCCCTTGAAGGCATGCTTCAAGAGGCTTGAAGGATATGTTCAGGGAGTATACTTATAAACTGTTGATAATCAACATATTATAAGCTGGAAAATAGAAGGGGATACAGCAGGCAGCAGGAAGACCTATTCTTTCAGCTCCAGCTGGTCCTGCAGTCTGATAATTTCGTCGCGATATTGGGCTGCCTGGATAAAGTCCAGGTTCTTGGCAGCCTCTTTCATGAGGCTTGTCGTGTTGGCAATGCTCTTTTGGAGCTGCTCCTTGCTCATGCGTTTCACGATGGGGTCGGCGGCAAAGGCGGCATTGTCGGGCTCCAGATAGGGGCGGGCACCCTTCTCGCGCGGCTGATAGCTGCGCATTTCCTGCTCATTGTCGGCCGATGTGGGCAGTGCACTCTTGATGGCCTTCACTATCTGCTTGGGTGTAATGTGGTGCTCCTCGTTGTATTTCAGCTGTATGCTGCGGCGCCGGGCCGTCTCGTCAATGGTCTTCTGCATGCTCTCCGTGATGGTGTCGGCGTACATGATGACCTTTCCGTTTACGTTTCGTGCAGCGCGGCCTGCGGTCTGCGTGAGCGAGCGATGGCTGCGCAGGAAGCCTTCCTTGTCGGCATCGAGGATGGCAACGAGCGATACTTCGGGCAGGTCGAGCCCCTCTCGCAGCAGGTTTACGCCTACCAGCACGTCGTAGATGCCGGCCCGCAAGTCGTTCATTATCTTCACGCGGTCGAGCGTGGCCACGTCGCTGTGTATGTAGCTTGCCCGTACATTGTGGTTGAGCAGATACTCCGTGAGCTCTTCGGCCATTCGCTTGGTCAGCGTGGTAACGAGGACTCGTTCGCCCCGTTCGCTGCGGGTGAGTATCTCATCCATCAGGTCATCTATCTGGTTCTCCGTAGGGCGCACCTCAATCTCGGGGTCCAGCAACCCTGTTGGCCGTATCAGCTGCTCTACGACCACGCCTTCCGACTCCCTGAGTTCGTAGTCGGCAGGCGTTGCCGACACGTAAATAACCTGGTGAATGAGGTCGTGGAACTCTTCGAAACGCAGCGGCCGGTTGTCGAAAGCTGCGGGCAGACGGAACCCGTACTCAACGAGATTCTGCTTGCGGGCCCTGTCGCCGCCGTACATGGCATTGATTTGCGGAACGCTGACGTGGCTCTCGTCAATAACGAGCAGATAGTCCTTGGGGAAGAAGTCGAGCAGGCAGTAGGGGCGTTCGCCGGCTTCGCGGCCGTCGAAATAGCGCGAGTAGTTCTCAATACCACTGCAGTGGCCCAGCTCCTTCATCATTTCCATGTCGTATTCCACGCGCTCCTTGATGCGCTGTGCCTTGATATGGTCGCCCAGTTCTTCGAAGTAATCGACTTGTTTGACCAAATCGTCCTGTATCATGCGGATGGCATTCTCGGTTTGCTCCTTAGTTGTGACAAAGAGGTTGGCGGGGTATATCTGGTACGTTTCAAAGGAGGCGAGCCGGTGGAAAGTGATGCTGTCAACCTCCTCTATGGAGTCTATCTCGTCATCCCACCAGGTTACGCGCAGCGTGTTGTCGCTGTAGGCCATGGCAATGTCTACGGTATCGCCCTTTACTCGGAAGTTGCCGCGGTTCAGGTCGATGTCGTTCCTGACGTAGAGGGCGCCTACCAACTTGAGCAGAAACTCGTTGCGGTCAACCTTCTGGCCCCGCTTGATGGAGATAATGCTCTGCTGCATGGCCACCGGTCCGCCCATACCGTAAATACATGAGACAGAAGATACAACCACAACGTCCTTTCTTCCCGACAGCAAAGCAGATACGGCACCTAACCGCAGCTTGTCAATATCGTCGTTGATGGCCAAATCCTTCTCTATGTAAGTATCGGTTGTAGGCAGATAGGCTTCAGGTTGATAGTAGTCATAGTAGGAGACATAGTACTCCACAGCATTCTCCGGAAAGAAGCTCTTCATTTCTTCGTACAGCTGGGCAGCCAGGGTCTTGTTGTGACTAAGTATGAGGGTAGGTTTATTGATGTTGGCTATGACATTGGCAACGGTGAATGTCTTGCCCGATCCTGTTACGCCCAAAAGCACCTGAGCCGGCTCGCCGTGCTCCAGTCCTTGGGTGAGTTCCTTGATAGCTTCTGGCTGATCGCCGGTAGGGGAGTATTGTGATGTTAATCTGAAGTTCATAACTGACTGTTATCGTGCATACAACAAGAAAGTTTCTTGCAATAGTCTACAAAATTACTAAAAATCTATTTACGAGTTGCTTTCAAACGTGTTTTTTTGCTAAAAATATCATCCGTAGCTTTGTGAATATGGGAATTATGTGTAATTTTGCATTTCAAAGCAAGATAAGATGAAGAAAACATCCCTTACCATCATATTGTTTGCAGCGCTGCTTTTTACGAGTTGCGCCAGTGAATTTAATAAGGTTTACAAATCACAGGACTATAAATACAAGTACGAGTATGCCAAGGAGTGTTTTGCTAACGGCAAATATACCCGGGCAATCACGTTGCTGAACGAGCTGATAACGCTGGCCAAAGGGTCGGAAAATGCTCAGGAGAGCCTGTACATGCTGGCCATGGCGCAGTACAACACCAAGGATTACGAGAATGCGGCAACCACTTTCAAGCGCTACATGTCCAATTATCCGAAGGGATATTATGCCGAAATGGCCGAATATTATATCGGGCAGAGCCTGTATATGAGCACACCCGAGCCGCGATTGGACCAATCGCAGACGGTTGCTGCCATCACTTCGTTTCAGGAATACTTAGATTTGTTCCCCGATGCAAAGATGAAGCAGACTGCCCAACAGCGTCTGTTTGAATTACAGGACAAGCTGGTACAGAAGGAATTGTACAACGCACAGCTTTATTTTGACCTGGGTCATTACTTCGGTAACTGCTCAAGTGGCGGCAACAATTACGAGGCTTGCGTCATTACTGCACAAAACGCACTCAAGGATTATCCGTATAGTAAGCTGCGCGAGAACTTTGCCGTGCTTGTCATGAAGAGCAAGTTTGAGATTGCCCAGCAAAGTGTGGAGGAGAAGAAGTTGGAGCGCTATCAGGATGCAGAGGATGAGTGCTACGGCTTCATCAATGAGTATCCCGACTCAAAGGAGAAGGCTACCGCCGAAAAATACATCGCCAAGTGCCGCGAGGTAACGAAAGAATAGGTAAAAGAAAACATTATTAAAGTTCAAAATAGAATTATGGATTATAAAAAGTCGAAGGCTCCCGTAAACACGGTTACCCGCAACATCATGGATTTATGTGATGAGACAGGCAACATTTACGAGAGTGTAGCCATTATCGCAAAGCGTTCCAATCAGATTGCTCAGGAAATCAAGCAGGATTTAAACAAGAAACTGGCTGAGTTCGCATCCTACAATGACTCGCTGGAAGAGGTCTTTGAAAATCGCGAGCAGATAGAAATCTCACGCTACTATGAGAAACTTCCGAAGCCAACATTGCTCGCTACGCAAGAGTTTGTTGATGGTAATGTGTACTGGCGCGACCCATCAAAGGATATCGAGGAGAACTAAATGATACAGCGTAAGCAGACTTTGTGGCTCTTGGCAGCCTTTGCGCTTTCTGCAATTTGCCTGTGCTTGCCGCTGGCAAGTTACGAGCCTAAAGGCATGGGAGTAGCATCAGTTATTTACAATTTAGGAGTTACGGATGGCGAAGGGGTGCTGCATTTCAGTTCCTGGCCGCTGTTTGCCATGCTCTCGTTGAGCAGTCTGTTGGCCTTTATAGCCATCTTTCTGTTCAAGAACAGAAAACTGCAAATGAAACTCTGCATGGCGGGCACTGTACTCAATATGGCCTGGTATGTATATATGGGCATTGTGTACTTCAGTGTCCTGCAGACCGCGGGAGCTTTTAGAATTAAATTTGCGCTGTGCCTGCCTCTGGTTGCTCTCATCTTTTTGGTTCTTGCCCGCAAGGCCATTAAGTCCGATGAAGACTTAGTGCGCAGTATGGACAGGATAAGATAGCCCGACAAGAAAAAGAGAGGCTCCAACCGCACATGGCTGGAGCCTCTCTTTTTGGTACTGATAATCAATGTAATTTAAAGTCCTAAGCCTTTTACAGCCTTGTTGGCTGCTTCGTTAACCTTCTGGTTAGCTTTCTCCGCAGCTTTGTTCACTGCTTCATTTGTCTTGGTCTGGGCCTTAGTAACTTCCTCGTTCACTTTGTTTTCAGCTGCAGCTTTGGCGTTGGATGCGGCTGCTTCGGCTGCGTTCTTTACGTTCTCAGGAGCATTTTTTACAGCTTCTGCTGCGGACTCGGCTGCAGCAACAGCTGTAGCACCCTTGGAAATGGCAGGAGAAGCCAGTTTGGTTACATCCGTTGCAACGGCAGCTTTAGCTTCTTCGGCTGTAGTAGCGGCTGATGTGGGCAGATTCTGGATGCCCTGAACCAGCGAAGCGATGGTTGCATTGCCTGATGTAAACTGCTTGATGTTGTCTGCGTGCTCGTTGACGAACTTCTTGATAGCCTCGCCATAGCCTTTGGCTTCCTCTAACTTGCCGCTTGAAACCAGGTTTTTATACATGGTTTGCAGGTTAGCCAAGGCAGCAACAACCTTCTGGTTGTCTTTTCCCTGTAGAACTTTGGTCAGTTCACCAGTCAGTGCATTAACGGTGTTCTGTGTTTCAGGAGCCAATACAGGGACTGAATCCACTACAGCAAGGGAGTCTGCATCGGAGGCAGCTCCAGGCTTAGCATTGTTTCCACAACTTGAAAGGAGGATTGCAGCTACTGCAATGCTCATCATCATAACTTTCTTCATAACTCTTATTTTTTGGTTTGGTATGTTATTAATGGTTGCAAATATAGTCTTTAAAAGCATTGGTTGTTGCTTTTGTTTAGTATTTTTAATAAATTGGCAATAAAAATATTACATATTCTGATACATGAGGCGATGTGGCAGTAATTATAGGTGATAATAGACAGTATTGACAGCTGTAAACTGCAGAGGTGTAAACCTGAATGACAGCCACAAACTGTCAGAGTGCTAAAAGACATTCTTCCGGAACTTTTGACACTTGTCGCACGATTATCCGACACTTGTCACACAATCGTGCGACACTTGTCGAAAGTTCTGAAAGGATACCTTCGGCACAATAATCAGGCTGCCGCGTGTCCGTGATACTTGGCTGATAAAGAAACCGTAAGAATGGATTGGAAGTGCCGGACTAACAAAGCCGAGGCGGTATGTGCCGGCTCCTGGCGTATTAGAACAAAAAAGGGTGACCTTTTTACAGGTCACCCTTTATCTGAAGAGGTTGCAGGTCAACTTTAAAGTTGTTCGCTCCAATCTTCCTGGCTCTTACGAACGTAAGACTGGTAGCGGAGTTTTGCCATATCCTCACATGCCTTTGTCAGCTCATCTGCTTCATCAGGATAAGCCTTCTTGACGGAGAGGAAGCGTACTTCGCTCATCAGGAAATCCTGGAACTTAGTCCAGTCAGGAGCCTTGGAGTCAAGAACGAACGGGTTCTTTCCTTCTTCGGCCAATTGCGGATTGTATCTCCACAGGTGCCAGTAGCCGCTCTCCACGGCGCGGGCTTCCTGTGCCTGGCTGCGTCCCATGCCACCTTTCACCTTCAAACCGTGGTTGATACACGGAGAGTAGGCAATGATGAGTGACGGGCCTGGATAGGCTTCTGCCTCGCGGATTGCCTTCAGCGTCTGGTTGTTGTCAGCGCCCATGGCAATCTGAGCCACATATACATAGCCGTAGGTTGTTGCCATCAAGCCGAGATCTTTTTTGCGAACGCGTTTGCCCTTGGCAGCAAACTGAGCGATGGCACCCAGCGGTGTAGACTTTGAACTCTGTCCGCCGGTGTTGGAGTAAACCTCGGTATCGAGAACCAGGATGTTGACATCCTCGCCCGAAGCAATCACATGGTCGAGGCCGCCGTAGCCGATATCGTACGAAGCGCCGTCACCTCCGATAATCCACTGGCTGCGTTTAACGAGATAGTGGTCGAGAGTCTTCAGCTCCTTGCATACGGGGCAGTCGTGTTCTGCACCGGCCTCAATCAGCGGTTTCAGCTTGGCAGAGGCAACTTTGGATGCTTCAGAGTCGTCCTTGCTGTCTATCCATTCCTGTGCAGCTTCCTTGAAGTCGGCCGGAGTGTCGTCTTTGGCCATCAGCTCGTTGAGCAGCAGGCAGACGCGTTCTCTCATCTTCTTGTTTGCCAGAGCCATGCCAAGACCGAATTCGCAGAAATCCTCAAAGAGTGAGTTGTTGAATGCCGGACCTTGACCCTTCTCGTTCGTAGTATAAGGGGTTGAAGGAACGGATGCAGAATAGATAGAGGAGCAGCCTGTAGCGTTGGCTATCATCTCGCGATCACCGAACAGCTGCGAAACCAGTTTTACGTATGGAGTCTCACCGCAGCCTGCACAGGCACCCGAGAACTGGAACAGCGGCTGAGCGAACTGTGTGTTCTTGGGGCTCTGACGAATGTCAACAAGGTCTTGCTTACTCTTCACGTTCTTCATCATGTATTCCCAGTTGGCGGCACGCTTCGTAGCTTCTTCTTCGCCAAAGATGAACGGAGTCATGCCAAGAGCCTTCTCGCCCTTCTTGCCTGGACATACATCGGCACAGTTTCCGCAACCTGTACAGTCGAGCACTGATACCTCAATGCGGAACTGCATACCCTTGAGCTGCTTCGGAGCAATCACGTCGAGCGTGGTCTCATTGAAGCCGGCCTTCTCCTGCTCGTCAAGAACGAACGGACGGACACAAGCGTGCGGGCAAACGAATGCACACTTGTTGCACTGGATACAATTATCAGGATTCCACTCTGGAACGAATGTCGTAACGCCGCGTTTCTCAAAAGCGGATGTTCCTACAGCCCAAGTACCGTCGGTAGTGCCATGCTTTACAAAGTCAGAAACCTTGAGCAGGTCGCCAACCTGGG
Source organism: Prevotellaceae bacterium KH2P17 (assembly GCA_900199655.1). GTDB lineage: Bacteria > Bacteroidota > Bacteroidia > Bacteroidales > Bacteroidaceae > Prevotella. The sequence continues at coordinate 10,745 of FZRE01000023.1, read as the reverse complement.
CATTCATGGGGCGAACGATTTCCTTGATGAAAGCGGGAGCGTCGTCATTGTCGGCGCCGTCTGCAGGCAGTTCGGCCCATGCCGGGTCAACAGCAAGCTGCTTGTACTCGTTGCCACGGTCAACAGCTGCAAAGTTCTTGTCGACAACATCCTGTCCTTTCTTCGAGTAAGACTTCACGATGAAAGCCTTCATCTGCTCAACGGCCAGCTCAAGAGGAATAACCTCAGTAATGCGGAAGAATGCACTCTGGAGAATGGTATTGGTGCGGTTGCCCAAGCCAATCTCCTGTGCTATCTTGGTAGCGTTGATGTAGTAGACGGTAATGTTGTTCTTGGCAAAGTAGCGCTTTACCTTGTTGGGGATGAAGTTGACAAGCTCCTCGCCGTCGAAAATGGTGTTGAGCAGGAACGTACCGTTCTTACGCAGGCCGCGGGTAACATCGTACATATTCAGGTAAGCTTGAACATGGCACGCCACGAAGTTAGGTGTGTTTACCTGATAGGTGGAGTGGATGGGCGTGTCTCCAAAGCGCAGGTGGGAGCAAGTGAAGCCACCGCTCTTTCTGGAGTCGTAAGAGAAGTAGGCCTGGCAGTACTTATTGGTGTTGTTACCAATAATCTGAACGGAGTTCTTGTTGGCACCCACGGTACCGTCAGCACCCAAACCATAGAACTTAGCCTCAAACATGCCTTCGCCGCCCATAGGAATTTCTTCCACTTCCGGCAGTGAAGTAAATGTTACGTCGTCTACGATACCTACGGTGAAGTGGTTCTTCGGCTCCGGCAGTTCCAGATTGTTGAATACTGAAATAATCTTTGCAGGAGTGGTATCGGCAGAGCCCAGACCATAGCGGCCACCGACAATAAGCGGTTTGCGCGGGTCTTCGTAAAGGGCGCTCTTTACATCTAAGTACAGCGGCTCGCCCTCTGCTCCCGGCTCCTTTGTGCGGTCAAGAACGGCGATACGCTTTACCGTGGCGGGCAGAGCCTTGCGGAGATAGTCTACGGAGAACGGACGGTACAAGTGTACAGCTACCATACCGACTTTCTTTCCCTGTGCCATGAGGTGGTCAATGGCCTCGCGGGCAGCCTCGGTGGCAGAACCCATGAGCACGATGACATTCTCGGCATCCTTTGCTCCATAATAATTAAAGAGGTGATATTCACGTCCTGTAATGGTAGAAATCTTGCCCAGCAAGTCTTCCACTACTTCGGGAACCTTGTCGTAATACTCGTTGCTGGCCTCACGATGTGTGAAGAAAGTCTCCGGGTTCTCTGCTGTACCACGTGTAACGGGATGCTCCGGAGTCATGGCGCGGTCGCGGAAACGCTGTACGTCGGCAGGGTCGAGGAGTTTGGCAACTTCTTCCTGGTCAATTTCCTCAATCTTATGATATTCGTGAGAAGTGCGGAAACCGTCGAAGAAGTTGATGAATGGCACGCAGGTTTTCAGTGTTGCCAGGTGCGGGACAGCGGTAAGGTCCATTACTTCCTGAACGGAACCGGAGCAGAACATGGCGAAACCGGTTTGACGGCAAGCCATTACGTCCTGATGGTCGCCGAAGATGCACAGTGCATGGGTGGCCAGGGTGCGGGCTGATACGTCGAACACGCAGGGCAGCAGTTCGCCTGCAATCTTGTACATGTTCGGAATCATCAGCAAGAGACCCTGTGAAGCAGTGAACGTGGTTGTGAGGGCGCCGGCCTGAAGTGAACCGTGAAGCGCGCCTGCGGCACCGCCTTCCGATTCCATTTCCTGCACGGTCACGGTCTGGCCAAACAGGTTTTTGCGTCCTTTTGCAGCCCATTCGTCAACATGTTCTGCCATTGGAGATGACGGAGTGATAGGGTAGATAGCAGCAACTTCCGTAAACATATAGCTTACGTGGGCAGCTGCAGTGTTACCATCACAAGTGATAAATTTTTTTTCTTTAGCCATTTTCGTTAGTATAAAATGTTAATGTATATAATGTCAGTATAAAAATCCGAGGAGCCACAAGGGTATTTTGTTGTCCTTACCCACCTCTGTATTGTAGCGGGCGTATACGGTATCCGTGTTATATCTTACCTTGTGTTCTTTTTGTGCGTCGCAGATGCGGAACTTCTTGTCGCCGTCCACCACGTAGAAATGTTCTTTGTTGCCTTGGTTTACGATGTGATCTTTCCACAGCGAGTTAACGAAGAAGGTCTCCATCAGCTCCTGCTCGTTAATCTGAATGGGGTAGATGGCATACATCAGGCTCGCGTTGTGCAGCATTACCTTCGAGGGTTTCTTCGGAAAATCCTGCCCTACGGGATAGATGATGTTTATCAGCCGGGCGTCTGCCAGATACTTGATATAATTCATCACCGTAGCCCTGCTGGTCTGAATTTCGTCTGCCAAGTTGCTGATGTTGGGTGCTTTTGGGCCTTCAACGGACAGAAGATAGAACAATTTCTTGATTTTCGTGAGGTATTTCAGCTCTATCTGCTTGATGAGCAAGATATCAACCTCCATCATCATGTTCATGGTTTTCAGCAGATTCTCGGAAAAGCTGCGATGCTCGAGGAAAAAAGGATAGAAGCCGTGATGTATATAATCCAGGAAAAACTTCATGGGGCTGACCTTGGGCAGGATTTCTTTGATGATGTGCTCGTGGTCATGCAGTATCTCGTCAAGCGTGTAGGGCCTGAAGCTGTTGCCCGACATGAGGTTCAGATACTCCCTGAACGAGAATCCTCTCAGGTTGTAACTCTTCACGATACCGTTGAGTTCAGGGTTCTCCTCCTTCAGTCTCATGACGCTGGAACCAGTGAAAACGATTTTCAGTTCGGGAAAAAGATCGTAGCATTTTCTCAGCTCCGAACTCCAGTTAGGCTGCTTGAAAACCTGGTCAATGAGCAGAACTTTGCCGCCGTTGTTGACGAAGTCTTCTGCAAAATCGGCTATACCGCGTGCCTGAAAGTAGAAGTTGTTCATGTTGACATACAGGCACTGGCGGTCGTCTTTGTTGAATCTCTCTTTAGCATACTGAAGGAGGAAAGTCGTCTTGCCCACACCCCGGGTTCCCTTGATGCCAATCATGCGGTCGTTCCAGTCAACCTCGTCCATTAGCGTGCGGCGGACGGGTGCGTTGGTATGTTCTACAAGATAGGAGTGTGTGCGAAAGAAAGCCTCTTCCATACGTTAAATTGATAATTCGATTTTATTCCATGCAAAGTTAGCAATTATTTTGGAAATTGCAAACTATAGATTGCAAAATATTTGCTTTTTAGTTTTTTTAGTATTAGAGCAAATGAGCGTGTTTTCAACTGCCAGGCAAATGGCTCTTTGGCAGGTTGTACCAGCTGGATTTAACGCAGTGCCCAAAGGCCGGATAATCGCATCTGTACACATCTGCACGGTACATATTTGACGTTATGCTATCCTTTCGCTCCCACTTATTTCGTATCTTTGCATCTGCTAAAGTTTAATTTAATGAAGCTGCATATCTTTAATCCGGAGCACGACATAGCTTTGGCATGCCACAGGGAACATTTTACGGCGCCGAAAGCCGGTCGTGACCTGAGGCGTGATTTGGCCTTTCTGCCGGTGTTGTGGGCCGCAGACCGGGATGTTGTTTTGGTTGATGATGCTCGCGGAATGTGTCTTCCCGACTTTGTGAAGGCACGCTTGGCCGAACGCCACGTCCGTCTGGTGACTGATTTTCGAACGACAGAAAAACCGCTTAGTTGGCAGGATATAGCGCCCTGGGGGTGGGATTTGGCTCTCCGGAGCCGACTTGCGGATTTGGGCTTGACGGAGAGTTCGCTGCCTTCGCGTGCCTACATAGACTTTGTTTGCAATGCAAGCCACCGCCAATTTGCTGCCGAGCATGTCTTGAAACAACTCGTTGACCATGACGACCGGTTAACTGGGAGTGCGGAATATGCCACCACTATTAACGAACTGGAAGAAAAGTTGGCAGCCGTCCATACATCCTGTGCCATGCTGAAAGCTCCCTGGAGCAGCAGTGGGAGAGGGGTTCGACGGATTTCGACGAGGCTTGGAGACAATAGTCTCCATGCCCCAACGCTTGCAGACCCCTCCGTGCGCGGTTGGGTTCTGGGCGTTATGGCGCGACAAGGTGGCGTGATGGTGGAACCATATTATGACAAACTGCTTGATTTCGGTGTTGAGTTTGAGGTCACGCCGACGACGGTTAAGTACCGTGGTCTCTCTTTATTCCGAACCGTTAACGGCGCTTATACCGGAAATCTGTTGGCTACCGAGGAGGAGAAAATGACCCTGATAGCGGCTTATATTGACATCAAACTAATAGATGAGTATCTACACGTTATATCACTGATTATAAGTAAATTATTCGTTGGTAAGTACGTGGGACCTTTAGGCGTTGACATGATGATTGTATCTGCCGGAGATAGTGCTGCCAAACAGACGAATGGATTGCTCCATCCGTGTGTGGAATTGAATTTGCGGCGTACGATGGGCCACGTTGCCTTGTCCTTGTCACCCTCTGAACAGAATAACCGGAAACTCATGTCCATCAGGTACGACGGCAGTTATCATCTTGATATCTCACCTCTGTAATTTCTTCCCGCTGTTTTATCGTTTTCCCGTTTTTCGGTAGTATGTATATTTGATGTGGCTGAAACCACCCCCGCTGGTCATTAGAACAGGCTCATTTTGGGTGTTGATGATATCCGGTTGGAACTTTCGACACTTGTCGCACATATATTTGACACTTGTCGCACAATCGTGCGACAAGTGTCGAAAGTTCCCGAAAGACAACTTCAACCCTTTTCAAACACACTTATGGTGCGGTTACAAACAGCAAAGAGGCATGCCGAACCTTGCCGGCATGCCTCTTCTGTATGGATATGCGAATGGATTTCTGCTGTGGTTAATAGGCAAACAGGGGGAAATCCTTCATCGTGGCGTTTACTTTCTCGCGTACCCGGGCTATTACCTGCTCGTTTTCCGGGTCGTCGAGCACCTCGGTAATCAGGTCTGCTATGAGCACCATCATGTCCTCCTTGGCGCCTCGTGTTGTCATGGCAGCCGTTCCAAGACGGATACCTGATGTCTGAAGAGCCGAGCGGGTGTCGAATGGAACCATGTTCTTGTTTACCGTAATGTCGGCTGCAACGAGGGCGTTTTCAGCCACCTTGCCCGTAAGGTCGGGATATTTGGGACGGAGGTCAACCAGCATGGAGTGGTTGTCTGTGCCGCCGCTCACGATGTCGAAGCCGCGGTCAATCAGTTCCTGAGCCAAACGGGCGGCGTTGACCTTTACCTGCTTGGCATAATCTCTCCATGAGGGCTGCAGGTTTTCGCCAAAACCTACGGCCTTGGCAGCAATCACGTGCTCCAGCGGACCGCCTTGCGTGCCGGGGAAGACGGCGCTGTTGAGCAGGCTGCTCATCATGCGCACTTCGCCTTTCTTTGTCGTCTTGCCCCAAGGGTTGGGGAAGTCTTTGCCCATCAGGATGATGCCTCCGCGTGGGCCACGTAGTGTTTTGTGGGTGGTGGAGGTTACGATGTGGGCGTATTTCAACGGGTTGTTGAGCAATCCGGCTGCTATGAGACCTGCCGGGTGAGCCATGTCAATCATGAGGAGGGCACCCACCTCGTCGGCTATCTTGCGCATCCGCTCGTAGTTCCATTCGCGACTGTAGGCGCTTCCTCCGCCAATAATCAGCTTGGGCTTGTGTTCCAGAGCAAGCCGTTCCATTTCATCGTAGTCAACACGGCCGGTTTCCCGGTTCAAATCGTAGCCTATGGGCTGGTAAAGAATACCCGAGGTATTGACTTTGCTGCCATGTGAAAGATGGCCTCCGTGGTCGAGATTAAGACCCATGAAGGTGTCGCCGGGATTCAGACAGGCCAACAGCACGGCAGCATTAGCCTGTGCGCCGGAGTGGGGCTGCACGTTGGCGTATTCGGCGCCAAAGAGCTTTTTAACACGTTCGCGAGCCAAGTCTTCAACTTCGTCAACTACCTGGCAGCCGCCATAGTAGCGGTGTCCGGGCAGTCCTTCGGCATACTTGTTGGTCAGGTATGACCCCATGGCCTGCATAACTTCATCACTCACGAAATTCTCTGATGCTATCAGTTCCATGCCTCTGAGCTGGCGCTGATGCTCTTTCTCAATCAGATCGAAAATTACTTGGTCTTTTTCCATATTTGTTGTGAATATATCTCTCGGCTGAATTCGATTTTGGTGGATGCCGGAAGAGGTGAGATTTTGATTTTCTTGCGTGGTTCCTGATAGAAAAAATGGCTTATGCTGTTAACTTGAAGTGGTGTTTATGATATTGAAGTAAGGCTGTATGATATTCATATATAGTGTTAATAATCAACATATATACACCTTTGATTTAACAGCTTTGGCAATGTTACACAAGCTCTACTTTGTTCATCTCCTGCTCTTTGTCGCAGTATCTGCACTTGATGATGCCGTGCTCCTTGTCTACAACATTGAAGACGGTCTCCATAGGCTCGTTATTGGTGATGCACTTTGGGTTGTTGCATTTTACTATTCCGCGCAATTCATCGGGTGTTTCCACCGTTTTCTTTTCTACTACCTCGTAGTTTCTGATAATGTTTAATACTATTTTGGGTGCAACCACCGACAGGCGTGAGATTTCCTCGGTGGTGAAGAACTTGTCGGAAATCTTGATGATGCCTTTGTGCCCCACTTTCTTTGAAGTGAGATAGTTGCCTATGGTGACGGGAGTGGTAAGCTCCTGAAGTTTCAGCAGATTGACTACTTGGTATGTTTTTTCGGCCGGAATGTGGTCTATAACGGTGCCGTTTTCTATTGCGGTAACGAGTAATTCTTTTTTTGCCATCTTTTTTTGAATTTAGAATTTACTTTCTATCATCGTCGTGTCGTTCTTGATGTCATCTAAGGTGATGCCCAAGCAGTAGCAGTAGATGGCCTCGCGGGCATATAACCCGTTCTGTGCCTGTTGAATGTAGTACGCGTGTGGATTTTCGTCCACATCGTAGGCAATCTCATTGACCCTCGGCAGCGGGTGCATGATTTTCATGTTGGGCTTTGCGTTGCCCAGCATGTCATTTTTGAGAATGTAGACGTTCTTCACTTGCTCATATTCCATCAAATCAGAGAAACGCTCCTTCTGTACACGTGTCATGTAGAGAATGTCTGCATCGGCAATAACCTTGTCGTTGAAGGCAGTGTGCTCTTGATATTTGATGCCATGCTCCTTGCAGTATAGCTTGTATTCCTGAGGCATGGCCAGTTCTTTGGGAGCAATGAAATGAAAGGTGGGGTTGAAGTGGCGCATGGCCATGAGAAGGGAATGAACCGTACGGCCGTACTTCAAGTCGCCTACAAGATAGATGTTCAGATTATCAAGTGTACCTTGGGTCTTATAGATGGAGTAGAGGTCGAGCAGACACTGTGACGGGTGCATGTGGGCTCCGTCGCCGGCATTAATAATAGGTATGGGCGCAATTTCGCTGGCGTACTGTGCTGCGCCTTCAAAATAATGGCGCATGGCAATGATGTCGGCGTAGTTGCTGACCATGAGAATGGTGTCTTTGAGCGTCTCTCCCTTGGTGGTGCTTGATGTCTTGGCATCTGAAAAACCAATGACTCGGGCGCCAAGACGGTTGGCAGCGGTTTGAAAACTGAGTTGTGTACGGGTGGAGGGTTCAAAGAAAAGCGTGGCTACTACTTTCCCTTTGAGAAGGTCCCTGTTGGGATGCTTTTCGAACTCCTGCGCCATCTCCAGCAGATAGATGAGCTTCTCTTTGGAGAGGTCGGCAATCGTCACAAAATTATGTTTTTCCATTTATAATTTGATTGATTGTTTTCGAATTCGACGGCTAAGTTAAGCAATAATTTCCGTTTTTGATGCCAAATTAAGAGAAAAGTTGTATTTTTGCAGAAATAAGTAAGATTACGTCATGAGAAAAGCGTTGATACATTTTCTATGGAGCATGCTTGGTCTGCTGGTCGGCCTGGTTCTGGTGGCTTTTGTGGCTATCTGGAATGGCTGGATAGGCTATATGCCGGAGATAGAGGAATTACAGAACCCTATCAGCCGGTTTGCCACTCAGGTTTATTCGGCAGACGGTAAGGTTATGGGAACATGGAACTTTAACAGGGAAAATCGTATTCCCGTGCCTTATTCCAAGTTGGCTCCGCATTTGGTTCACGCGCTTGTGGCAACCGAGGACGCAAGGTTTTATGACCATTCGGGCATCGATTTCATCGCATTAGGACGCGCTGTGGTAAAGCGTGGTATCCTGGGGCAGGAGAGCGCCGGTGGTGGTTCCACTATCACGCAACAGTTGGCCAAGCAACTTTATTCGGAGACTGCGCACTCTACGGTTGAGCGTTTGTTGCAGAAACCAATAGAATGGGTGATAGCGATTAAGCTCGAACGCTATTATACCAAGGAAGAAATAATCGCTCTGTATCTTAATTATTTCGATTTTCTGCACAATGCAGTAGGCATTAAGACGGCATCTAACACCTATTTTAATAAAGAGCCTAAAGACCTCACGGTGTGTGAGTCGGCAACTTTGGTCGGGTTGTGCAAGAATCCGTCGCTTTTCAATCCAGTCCGGTATCCAGAGCGGTGTACCGACAGACGGAATGTGGTGCTGGGCCAGATGCTGAAGGCAGGTTATCTGTCGAACGAAGAATACAGGCAGTATAGTGCCGAACCGCTGGAGTTGAACTTTCATCGCACGGATCATAAGGATGGAAGTGCAACATACTTTCGGGAGTTTCTGCGTCAATACATGATGGCCAAGCGTCCTGAGAAGAACAATTATCCGTCCTGGAACAAGCGCCAGTATGTCTTGGATTCCATAGCTTGGGTATCTGATCCTCTGTACGGATGGTGCAACAAGAACTTCAAAAAGGATGGTTCCCCGTATAACGTCTATACCGATGGCCTGAAAGTGTTTACGACAATAGATTCCAGAATGCAGAAGTATGCTGAAGAAGCAGTCTATGGGCATGTAGCCAAATACCTGCAGCCGGAATTTTTCAAGGAGAACAGAGATAAGTCGAATGCTCCTTTTACCGATGAACTGACAACAAAGCAAGTGAACCAAATCATGGAGCGCGCTGTATTACAGAGTGACCGCTATCGTGCATTGAAGGCATCGGGGGCTTCGCAAGAAGCAATTCATAAGTCGTTTCACACTCCTGTCGATATGTCTGTGTTTACCTATCATGGCGACATCGATACGGTTATGGCCCCGATAGATAGTATCAGATACTACAAGTCGTTCTTGCGGGCTGGCTTTATGAGCATGGATGCTAAAACGGGTGAGGTGAAAGCCTATGTAGGAGGATTGGATTATAACCACTTCATGTATGATATGGTTATGGGCGGAAGGCGTCAGGTAGGGTCTACTATTAAACCGTTCCTCTATTCACTGGCAATGGAAAATGGTTTTTCACCTTGTGACAAGGTTCCGAATGTTCAGCGTACATATATGGTTGCGGGCAAACCTTGGACCCCGCGCAATGCGAACAGACGCCGTTATGGCCAAATGGTTACATTGAAGTGGGGACTGGCCCAGTCTAATAACTGGATTTCTGCCTATCTCATGAGCCGCCTTAATCCGCAGCAGTTTGTGAGCATGTTGCATGACTTTGGCATCAACAATCCCGATATTTATCCGTCGATGTCGCTTTGCTTGGGACCTTGCGAGGTCTCCGTAGGCGAGATGGTGAGCGCTTATACAACTTTTGCCAATAATGGTATCAGATGTGCACCGCTTTTTGTATCGCGAATAGAAGATAATTCCGGCAATACCCTTGCCAAGTTCCAGCCGCGTATGAATGAGGTTATCAGTTCTTCGAGTGCTTATAAGATGTTGGAAGAACTAATGGCAGTCGTTGACGAAGGTACAGGTGGCAGATTGCGCTATAAGTATAACCTCGAAGGGCAAATTGGTGGCAAGACAGGTACAACCAATCGGAATTCTGATGCTTGGTTTATGGGCTTCACCCCTCAATTGGTGAGTGGGTGCTGGGTTGGGGGAGAAGACCGTGACATCCATTTCGACTCTATGCAAATGGGGCAGGGCGCTACAATGGCACTTCCTATTTGGGCGTATTTTATGCAGAAAGTTTATCGTGACCGCACCTTGCCTTATGATTCTACGCATGTTTTTGATATTCCACAAGATTTCAACCCTTGTGCTAAAGAGGATGATAATATAAATATGTATGGGATTGATGAAGTCTATGAATAAAGTATTAAGCCTATTCAGCTTTTTCTGAAATAGAAGCTCATATTAAAGATTAAATCTGGTAGGATTTTGTAAATTTAGCGGAAAAGTTTGTATGTTTTTGAAATTTTCCTTTTATTTTGTTTGGCGGTTATTGTTTTTTGTTCTACCTTTGCATCCGCTTTCGGGTAATCCCGTAGGCTATTAAAAGAGTTCTTTGAAACGATTTACATAGACAGAAAAGTAGTACGAGAAGCGGGCGCTTTTTCTATTTATATTAATAGGTAGTGAAGCGTCCGGGTAAACGAAACGAACCGTTCAATTCATATATTGAAAAGACTTCTTGAAGAGGATAGACGTGCATCCGAGAACAGACAGACATTTCCTGTGCCCTTCGTGGCATGGGAATGGAATTCATATTTTACAATGGAGAGTTTGATCCTGGCTCAGGATGAACGCTGGCTACAGGCTTAACACATGCAAGTCGAGGGGCATCATGCGGGTTGCTTGCAACCTGTGATGGCGACCGGCGGATGGG
>FZRE01000025.1 GCA_900199655.1 Prevotellaceae bacterium KH2P17 | reverse complement strand
AAAAACCTGACAACTATATTTCCACATAAGAAATTTATTGTCAACCTAAAGAACATTTAACTACAAAAACTGTCAACTAAATCCAGGACAGGACAGAGTTTGAGCCTTGTTTGGTACGGTCAGCAACTTTTGACAAGTGTCGCACGATTGTGTGACAGTTGTCGAATTCATGTGCGACACTTGTCGAAAGTTCCCGAAGCATATCTTTTATACCCTGGCGGCTTAGCTTTTACACCCCGGGGAGGCAGTTCCGATGATAGAGAAATTGTTGCCTGGCTTATCAGGCTGTTCATACCCGGGCTGCAGCCGTTTTCTTTCGTGCTTTTTCCACGTTTTATTTTGAATATTGTCTAAAATGTCGTAATTTTGCAGATGGCAGTGGTTTACAACATCATTGCTTTATATGAAAAATTATTTATAAATAATATGGGAATTATATCAAAACTACTTGGCAAGCAGACCGAGGAAAAGAAGGTGGGCGGAATGGAAGACTACATGACGCTTATCAGGGTCTACTTCCAGGCTTCTCTGGCGAGTAATCTTGGAATTACGAACCTGGCCATGCTGCCTGACTTGCGGATGTTCAAGTCAACTCTTCATGTTCAGACCGTCAACAACAAACTGGGATTAGGCGAACGGAACCAATGTAAGAAGATGCTGAAAGAACTTTATCATACTCCCGATGATTTCTTCAAGGAGATAGATCAGAGCATCCGCAAGAACTGTCATAAGATTCAGGATGTGCAAACCTATCTTGTACAGTTCCAGGGTTTCACCCAGGACTTGATGATGCTTACCGGTAACCTGATGAAGTTCAAGCTCCGCGTGCCTTCATTCTTCAAGAAAGCCATCTATACCATGACTCAGAAGACGGTGAACGACATCTTTACGAAGAACGACTTCAGCGATGCGGGTGTCATGAAGACCGTGCTGGCCATCCGCCAATACAACAAACGGCTGAACTTCTCGGCGCAGTGGGTAACCGATTTCGTGTATCAGGTGGTCATGCTGGCCAAGAAAGAACCTAAGACTGCAGTGCAGGAAGAGAAGAAGAATTGACAAGCCATTCTGAATTATTTTTGCATGTAACACGTTAAAACATAGCAGATAATTTGGAATTGTGGAATAAATGGTTTAAATTTGTAACCAAATTGTTAATCAATGGATGCGAATGAGAAGACTTTAACGCTGTTTGCTACTCGCGTACGGCAGATGATTCTCCAGTATAAAGATACAAAACAGGAGAATTCGGAGCTGTATGCAATGGTAGACGAGCGCGATGCCAAGATTAAGGAATTGGAGGAAAAGCTGGCTCAGGCGCAACATGATTACAACAGTCTCAAGATGGTCAAGATGCTCGAAATTACCGACGGCGACATGGAAAACGCCCAAAAGCGAGTTTCTAAACTCATCAGAGACTTAAATAAATGTATCACGCTACTGAGTGAAAAATAACCGGAGTTGATGCCAGAAGATAAAAGAGATAAGCTACATATTAGGCTGCATGTCTACGATACCGAGATTTCCGTGAATGTACCACGTGAGGATGAGGAGTTCTATCGTAAGGCAGAAAAGCTGATAACCAGTACGGTGAATGCCTATCAGGCCCAGTTCAAGGGCAAGATGGCAGAAAAAACCATACTGTATATGGCTCTTATTGACATTGCGCTGAGATATATGAAGGAGTCTGCGCGCAATGATGTCAAGCCCTTTAACGAAATTCTTGGAAAGTTGACTTCGGAAATTGAGGACGGCCTCAAGAAGCAGTAACCGGCAGGTTGCACTTTAACTTCACTCTTTAGCCTTAGGAAGACGAAGTGAATTTTAATGTTTAATAATAAATGACAGGTACAATAATCGCAATTGTGGTGGCGCTCGTTCTGGGCGGTATCGCAGGCTTCTTTATTTTCCGTTACGTTATCAAGGGAAAATATAATGAGATGATAAGTGCTGCCAACAAAGAGGCAGAAGTCGTAAAAGAGAAAAAACTCCTTGAAGTCAAGGAGAAGTTCCTCAACAAGAAATCGGAACTGGAGAAGGAGGTACAGCTGCGCAATCAGAAGATACAGCAAAGCGAAAACCGACTGAAACAGCGAGAGATTTCGCTCAACCAGCGCCAGGAAGAACTCGGACGCCGCAAGCAGGAAGTGGAACAGAACCAGCAACGTGTGGAGAACGAAAAGAAACTGCTCTCGGTGAAGCAGCAGGAGCTGGAGAAAATGCAGAAGCAGGAGCAGGCAAAGCTGGAAGAACTCTCCGGACTCAGTGCCGACGAGGCCAAGGAGCGTCTGGTCGAGAGTCTGAAAGACCAGGCCAAGCTCGACGCTGCCAGCTATGTTAACGAGATAATCGATGAGGCCAAGCTGAACGCCAACCAGCAGGCAAAGAAAATAGTCATACAGACCATACAGCGTGTGGCTACCGAGACGGCTATCGAAAACAGCGTGAGCGTTTTCCATATAGACAATGACGAGGTGAAAGGCCGCATTATCGGCCGCGAAGGTCGTAATATCCGGGCCCTGGAAGCTGCAACGGGAGTTGAGATAGTTGTCGACGATACGCCCGAAGCTATTGTCATCAGCGCCTTCGACCCCATCCGCCGAGAGGTGTGCCGCCTGGCCCTCCACCAGCTTGTAGCTGACGGCCGTATCCATCCCGCACGTATAGAAGAGGTGGTGGCCAAGGTGAAGAAGCAGTTGGAAAATGAACTGATAGAAACCGGCAAGCGTACAGCCATCGACTTGGGTATCCACGGCTTGCACCCTGAACTCGTCCGTATCATCGGCAAGATGAAGTACCGCTCAAGCTATGGTCAGAACTTGCTGCAGCATGCACGCGAAACGGCGAACCTCTGTGCGGTGATGGCATCGGAGCTGGGGCTGAATCCCAAGAAGGCCAAACGTGCCGGATTGCTTCATGATATAGGCAAGGTGCCCGATGAGGAGAGCGAACTGCCGCACGCATTGTATGGTGGCAAGATTGCCGAAAAATACAAGGAGAAGCCGGATATCGTCAATGCAATTGCTGCGCACCACGATGAGGTGGAGATGCAAACACTCTTGGCTCCCATCGTGCAGGTATGTGATGCCATCTCGGGTGCCCGTCCCGGTGCCCGCCGTGAAATCGTAGAGGCTTACATCAAGCGGCTTAACGACTTGGAAGCTATAGCCATGAGTTATCCCGGTGTTACCAAGACGTATGCTATCCAGGCAGGTCGTGAGCTTCGCGTTATCGTTGGTGCCGACAAGATGACTGATGACGAGAGCGAGCGCCTGAGTGCTGACATCGCCACGAAGATACAGAACGAGATGACTTATCCCGGCCAGGTAAAGATTACGGTTATACGTGAGACCCGTAGCGTAGCCTATGCCAAGTAAGATATGGCATTGAGCCAAAAGCAACTTACCCGGTTTTCCGTCAGTTTTGATGGGAGACCGGGTAAGTTGTTTTTGCTTCTCGGGGTTCTCTGAACCATGTGCAGAGAATTGCTCTTTGCGGTTTTCCATCAACCTCTCTGCCGTCTGTTGCACCGGCGAACGTGCTGATTATTAAACGGAAAAAGTGCAGTTTTACTGGTTCTGGGTCCGTTCCGCGGCAGGTCGTTGGTAAGTTATATTGAATTGGAGACCGCCCCTTGGCGAAGTGTAACAGACTGCCGTCACTGTACTTCTTCTACATGGGCAAAGGTACGGCCATCAATTGTGTGGCGCAATACTCAAAAGTTGGTAAACTGCCGTATCACAATTAGTTGGTATTTAAATGCCTGCGGCGATAAATACCTGCATGTATTTATTGCGTATTTGCAAAAAAAGTCGTTACTTTGCAGGTGAGATTAGATAGATGCTGCATGAAAAATCAGAAAATGTACGAGGCTGATGATAAGCTCATCTCCATCATCAAGGACAATTACAACATCCTGCAAAGCCTGGGAGCCTTTGGTATCAATCTGGGTTTTGGCGACAAAACGGTGAGAGAGGTGTGCGAAGAACAGAACGTGGACACGTTCACCTTTCTGGCTGTAGTAAATTTTACCATCAACGGTTACCGTGAGTACGACGATGCCGAGCGGCTGTCGGTGCCCACGCTGCTACAGTATCTCAAGGCCAGCCACGAATACTATCTGGGTTTCGAGTTGCCGTACATCCGAAAGGAACTGGTCAGCGCGCTCGACGAAAGCGACAATCTGGCGCGCCTCATACTGAAACTCTACGATGAGTACGCACATAGCATTCGCCTGCACATGCAGTATGAGGAGAAGACGGTGTTCCCTTACGTTGGTGAGCTGCTCAAAGGCAACACTCCGGCCAACTACGACATAGAGACCTACTCAAAGCATCACGGGCAAACGGACGTAAAACTGCGGGAGCTGAAGAACATCATCATCAAGTATCTTCCGTCCGACGGGCTGCATAACAATCAACTCAGTGCCACGTTGTACGACATATATAACTGTGAAGAATGGCTCAGCCAGCATGCCCAAGTGGAGGAAGAAATCTTCATTCCCGCTATCCGACGCCTGGAAAAGAAGTCGAAGCAGAATGATGTGTCAGTAAAGATATCTAACATGATAAACCAGAATCCGGCCAATACGGAGGTGCTGAGCGACCGAGAGAAGGATGTTATTGTGAGCTTGGTGCAGGGCATGACGAACAAAGAAATAGCCGACCATCTCTGCATTTCCATCAATACAGTGATAACCCATCGCCGCAACATCGCCCGCAAACTGCAAATTCATTCTCCTGCAGGGCTGACAATCTACGCCATCGTAAACAACTTGGTCGACATTTCCACAGTGAAACTCTGACGCCGCCCGGCTCTCGAGCCCCATTTACACAGAATAAAGTATTATACAAGAACATGACAGAAAGACCACGCATAGCGATAGTAGACTCCAACACTCTGGCCATGATAGGACTGAAGCAACTGCTCCAGAACGTAATTCCTATTATGGATGTGGAGATGTACGGCTCGTTTGAGGACTTCATGGCCAACGAGCCGGAGCGTATTTTCCACTACTTCGTGTCAACAACCATTGTTTTGGAAAACCGCCGGTTCTTTCTGGAAAACAGGCGAAAGACCATCGTTCTCACCGTATCAAACGACCCTAACAGCCAGTTGAGCAACTTCCACTGCCTCTGCATCAATACAACAGAGGAGCAGCTGGTGCGTTCTCTGCTCATGCTCGAGCAGCACGCACATGCTCATGGCAAAAACCTTCCTCTGATGCCTCAGGCTCTTAGCGCAAAGATATTGAGCGACAGAGAGATAGAAGTGCTGTCACTGATAGCTCAGGGGCTTATCAACAAGGAGATAGCCAGCCTGCTCAACATCAGCCTCACGACAGTTATCTCGCACCGTAAGAACATCATGGACAAGCTGGGAATGAAGAGTGTGAGCGCCCTTACCATCTATGCCGTAATGCACGGATACGTAGATATCAACAAGATTTGATAACGCTTGTCCGCCTGTTTGGGCGAAGCGCCATTACAAGAAGGGTGTAAGCAGGTGGGCAAACCATCCGCGGAACTTCTGCCAAGGCGTGCGCCATTCGTCCCATTTCTGCTCTGTGAGCAGGAAACTGTCTTTCTTATCCTTTTCAAAAAGATTGTCCAGCTCCTTCGTTGTGCACGGATCTAAGATGACGGCGTTGGCCTCATAGTCCCAGCTTAGGCTCCTAGCATTGAGGTTGGCACTGCCAACGGTGCATATCTTTCCGTCAACCATGATTATTTTCGTGTGGTGGAACCCTGCCGTGTACATCCATACGTTGCAGCCGGCCTTCATGAGTTTGTGGGCGTTGTAGAACCCGCAGTCGGGCGTCAGAGGGATATCACTTCGGGTAGAAAGCATGATTTCCACCTTCACTCCGCGTTTGGCAGCGTTCTTCAGCGCTTTTTTGAGCTTGCTGTTGAGCGTGAAGTAGGGGTTGATGAGCTTGATGCTGTCCTGTGCATCGTTGATGGCATCCAGATAGAAAGTGCGTATAATCTTGTTGGAAGTGCGAGGCTCGCGGTTAATGATGCCTATCATCTTCCGTTTCCGCGTAGCTGTAGTGTCGGGCTTCAGCCCGTGGAAGTAATCGGTATTGACCAGCCCGTGATAGTATTTGGCACCATGTACGTCCTGATGGCTTACCTTATTCCACATTCGCAGGAAGATGGCCTGCAGTGTATTGACCTCATCGCCCTCAATGCGGCAGTGCATGTCGTTCCATGCACCAACCTGCCGGGTACCCTTGATGTAGTAATCAGCCACGTTCATGCCGCCGGTATAGGCCACTTGTCCGTCTATCACAACTATCTTGCGATGGTCTCGACTGAACACGTGGTTAATCCACGGAAAGGTGATTGGGTCGAATTTAAAAATCTCCACGCCGTGAGCACGGATGGAATCCAGGTGGTGTTTCTTGAGCGGACGGTTGTTGCTGGAGTTTCCGAAGGCGTCGAACAGAGCTCTGACTTCGACTCCCTCTCTTGCCTTGTCAACCAGAATGTTGAAAAGCAGGCGTGCAATGGAGTCGTTGCGGAAGTTGAAATATTCGAGATGTACGGAGCTACGAGCTTGACGGATGGCCTTAAACATGTCGTCGAACTTCTCCTGTCCGCTCATGAGCAAGGCCACCGAATTGTTGTGCGAGAAGGTTACTCCCTCCGCACGCAGCTGTTTTGCCAGTAAAGAGTCTGCTGTTTGCGCATTTCCCAACGTGCAGCAGAATAGTAAAATATAAGTAAAAATTCCTCTAATCAAATTCTTCATGCTTTTTGTTGTGTGTCGAGTCAGTTGCGGACCGCCGTCCGCGGGTCATATCATGCAGCTGTAGTGGTCTACCACACCTAACAGTCGGCGCTCGTCATCGACTACGAGAACGGTGTGAATCTTGTACTTGTGCATGATGCGTTGTATCTCCGTAATCTTGGTATTGGGTTGAACGGTCTTCGGCGTGCGTGTCATGATGTCGCTCACCGTGTGGTCGAAGAACTGTGCCTGCCAGCGTTCCATGGCACGGCGGATGTCTCCGTCGGTGATGAGGCCTACTACCTTGTCGTCTTCCAACGATACGCCCAAGCCTAATTTGCCCTTGCTCACGTGGATGATGGCCTCGCCCAGGTGCATATCCTGTGGTATAATGGGCAGGTCGTCGGAGCGCATTACATCGGCAGCTGTAGTCAGCAAGCGCTTGCCCAACTCGCCTCCGGGGTGGAACTGGGCAAAATCCTGCGGCTTGAAGTCGCGTACCTCCATCAGCGCAATGGCCAAGGCATCGCCCATAGCCAATGCGGCAGTGGTGCTGCTGGTGGGGGCAAGGTTGAGCGGACATGCCTCTTTCCTGACCCATACCTTAATATGTACGTTGCTGTACTTGGCCAGCAGCGATTCGGGATTACCCGTCATGGCGATGATGGGCACGTTCATGTGGAGCACCATGGGGATGAAACGCAGCAGCTCATCGGTCTGTCCGGAGTTGCTGAGAGCCAGAACTACATCGTCGGGCGTCATCACTCCAAGGTCTCCATGATAGACATCGAGCGGATTAATGAAAAAAGCAGGCGTGCCGGTAGAGGCCAGCGTGGCGGCTATTTTTGCGCCGATGTTGCCGCTCTTGCCCACACCGGTGACAATAATCTTGCCCCTACACCCGTACATCATGGCCACGGCGCGCCTGAAGTTGTCGTCTAACTGTGGGATGAGGTCGGTTATCGCCTGTGCTTCTTCACGTAAGGCTGCCTCTGCATAGGCGTTAGCGTGAGCGAGCCTGTTGGTTTCTATTTCGTTCATAGCAGTTGTTTAATCAGGTTCTCAAGTTTCTCGAGCTCCAGCATGTTGGGTCCGTCGGACAGTCCCTTGTCCGGATCGGGATGCACTTCAAAGAAGTATCCCGTTGCTCCGAAAGCCTTGGCAGCCAGAGCCATGGACGGAACGAAACGGCGGTCGCCGCCCGTTGAGCCGTTTCCTGCACCCGGACGCTGCACGCTGTGGGTACAGTCCATGATGACGGTGGGTACAATTTCCCTCATGTCGGCAATGTTCCGGAAGTCTACCACGAGGTTGTTGTACCCGAAAGAGTTGCCCCGTTCGGTCAGCCAAACGTCCTTGGCACCCGATTCCTGTGCCTTCTGTACGGGATACTTCATATCCTGTCCGCTCAGAAACTGTGCCTTCTTGATGTTTACTACCTTGCCGGTTTTGGCAGCGGCCACGAGCAAGTCGGTCTGCCGGCAGAGAAAAGCAGGTATCTGGATAACGTCCATTACCTGTCCTGCCAGCTCGGCCTGCCAGCTCTCGTGGATGTCGGTAAGCAGGCGGAGTCCGTACTTCGACTTGATATCGGCCAGCATTTGCAGGCCTTTCTCTATGCCTGGGCCGCGAAAAGCATGCAGCGACGTGCGGTTTGCCTTGTCGAAGGAAGACTTGAAGATGATGTCGGTACCTAAGTTGCGGTTGATTTCCACCAGCCTGGCAGCTACGGTGTCGAGCAGCTCCGGCGACTCGATGACGCAGGGGCCGGCTATGATTTTGAGTTCCGAATTCATACGATGCTGTTATTCTTTATCTTGTTTTTGTTCGCTTTCAGCCTGTTCCGGCTTTTCCGCAGCCGCAGGGGTAGCCAACTCCGGGGCTACAGGTGAGGGCTTGCCGTCGGCAATGATGTGCAGGTCGCGCTGCGGGAACGGTATCTCTATGTGGTTTTCGTTCAGCGCGTTGTAGATAGATTCCAGTATTTCTCCCTTGGCATAGAACTGCGTGAGGACAGGAACCCACACGATGACCTTGAAGTTGATGCTGTCGGCACCAAATTCGGAGAGCACCACCTTTACCTCCTTGTTGCGGTCGCGGCATCCCAGTCGGTTCACGGCATCACTGATAATCTGCCTCACTTGGGCCGCATCGCTGCCATAGGCCACGCCTACCGTCAGTATGGCCAGTTCGTAACCGTGGTTCTTGGTCAGGTTGCGGTAGTTTTTGGTGAAGAGCTGCGAGTTCTGGAAAGCCATGATGGAACCGTCGATGGTGTCTATTTGCGTAGACGTGTAGCTGATGGAGCTCACCTTGCCTCGCTTGTCGTCAACCTCTATCCAGTCGCCAACCTTAATGCGTCCCATCATCAGCGAGATGCCGTAATAGATGTTCTCCAGAATATCCTTCATGGCAAAGCCGATGCCGGTAGACAAACCTACGGAGATGTAACCAAGCCACGTGTTGTTGATATGGAAGATGGCGAGCGACACGATGAACCAGATGCCCCACACGATTACCTGCAGTACGTTCTTCGTCATCACGTTCTTGCTGGCGGCGGTGGCACGGTCGGTCTTCTCGAAATGAATTTTGAGCAGCGCCTTGAGCGTTTGGTTGATATAGGAGAAGAGGATATAGAGGATGATAACCTGGCACACGCCGAAGATGCTCAGCTTGAAGTTGGCACTGTTGATGATGTACTGCGTGAATATCTTCCACGTGGTATCGCTGAGGTTAAACACGTCGGCAGCCCAGTAAATGGACAGGACGATGGAGAGAACGGCCAGCGACGGCAGCACCACCTGGTAGATGAGGTTGTAGAACCACACCTCGGTGACGGGTTTCGAGGCATAGTCGAGCCTCTCGGCATAATTGCGCAGCAGGTCGTGAATGCAGGTGATGGTGAGGATGCACGTAAGCTGCATAATCCACCAGATGAGCACTTCCACGCTCAGCAGCGTGTAGCCTATCCACGAACAGATGACCGAAGCCACGAAAACCAGCAGCGAGATGTAGGTGTACAGCACGTCGGTGCGCGGTATGTTGTCGTTGTATCGCCTGATGACGCTCCACTGCCAGAGTCCGCAAATGAGCAGAACGGGCGGGAAGATGAGGTTCACCAGGTCGTTGGGAATGAGGATGATGCGGAACGTGATGACGATGAAGTCGATGACAACGAGCGGGAAGTAGATGCGGAATCCGCTTTTTATCTGGCTGGCGTCGAGCCTGATGAGCAGCGAGATGAGGATTACGCCCAGCAGCCATGCGTACTCCACCAGCAGCTCAGAGGCCATGATGATGAAGTTCTGCTGCCATGCCGCCCGTATGGCTGCCAGTATAATGGCAAAGGTTATGACTGTGGCGGCCATGATGATGTAGACTTTCTTGCCCGCGAACGACTCCTCCAGCGTGAGGCTGTTGTCGCGTTGCAGGTAGCGGGTATAGAAGAGGTGCAACCGCTCGCGCCCTACGAGGTGCGGCAGAAGGAGGCGGAAGACCAAGAGATTGACGAGCATGGAGACGAAGCCCCAGAACAGAATGAGCCCCAGCAGGCCCACGATGAGCCGGCTGTCCCACTGCGAGCTGACCTTGTGGATGGGCTTGTACTTCTCTGCCGCGGTGAGCGTGGCCTCGCGGATGTTGTATTTCAGGTTGCGCAGGATGGTGAAATAGCTGTCGGCTCCGTTGCGGAAGATGCTTGCCTGGATGTCGCCGTAGCGCTTGTTGGCATAGTCGTTGAGGTTGCGCAGCTGGTTCTCGGTGAGTTTGTAGTAGCGCATGTAGTCCGAGAACTGCTGACTGTTCTCCCGTAGATTGCGCAGGATGTTAACCGCCAGCGTAAGGCATACGTTGCGGTCAATCTTCGAGCGAGCCGAAAGAGGCTGCGTGGGCATGGAGTTGAGCACGTTTACCAGGCTGTCGTAGCGCGCTATCTCCACCTGCGTACGCGAGATGAAGGCGGTGAAAGGCATTACGTTGGTCTTGAACTCGTTGTACTGCTCCGTGGCCTCATGGCAGGCATAGGTGAGGTCGAAGATGTATCCGTTGCGCTGGGAGTAGAGCATCAGCGAGTTCTGGTTGCTGCGGTTGATGATGGAGAACATCTGCTTCTGGATGCGCTCCTGCTGCTCCTTCATGAAGCCGTTCTGCCTTTGCAGCTCCTCATGATAGTTCGT
The DNA here is from genome assembly GCA_900199655.1 of Prevotellaceae bacterium KH2P17. Lineage (GTDB taxonomy): Bacteria > Bacteroidota > Bacteroidia > Bacteroidales > Bacteroidaceae > Prevotella. The sequence goes on along the minus strand of FZRE01000025.1, from coordinate 22,123 downwards.
AAGCTCTATTCGCAGGATGGAGAGCGTGTGGGTGATGTCCTTCTCCTTGAGCACGGCTTCTGAAGGCAGTGCCAGGGACAGTGCACAGACAAGCAGGAGAATGTATTTCTTCATCTGTTTTACTTTGTTCTTTTACGTTCAGCGTATGCTGGGAAATAAGCCGCAGGGGCGTGTCGGAACCTTTCCGAATGGCCGCAGACTGTTTCCGATAATGCAAAGGTAATAAAAAGTTGAGAGGAAACAGAGAAACGACCGGTTTTTTTAGTTTTCATTTAAATATGTGTCAGCCGGCCGTTCGGGATGGGGCGATAGTCTATGTGTTGCCAATTTCTTTTACAAGAACCCTCGCATAGCGGCCGTATTTGCAACCGCATGGGCTTCCGGCCGCAAAAACGGCCTAAAAACGCGCCTTTATCTAAGTGTCTGTTAATCAGTTGTTTAAGTGTTTTGTGCCGTCTGCAGACCTCACGGAGCTATGCTCCAGACTGTAAGGAGCTATGCTCTTTAGGGCACGGAGCTATGCTTTTAAGGCTAAGGAGCTATGCTTTTAAGGCTAAGGAGCTATGCTTTTAAGCGTAAGGAGACCATCTCCTTACTGTACGGAGCTATGCTTTTGACCTTAAAGAGCATGTTTCCCGTGTGTAAGGAGGTGGTTTCGTTAGTCCAAAGAGGGCACAATCAGCTTCTCTGTTTTCTATTTCGCAAAAAATCACAGCACTGTTTTTAGGCATAATTATTTTACAAAACCAGTTCTTGTAGCTGCCCTCTGGACTCGGCGCCGTCTGCGTGTTGCGTGTACGCGCGTGGACTGAAAAGTCGGAGAGGGGCAGTTTTTTTCTGTTAATAATTGTATGATTCAAAAAATAAGTTGTAACTTTGCAAACTGAAAATTACAATTTGGCAAGCTGAAATCGTTAAAACAAATATTTTAATTATACTTTATATGAATTTCACATTGTTGATTACCGTTTTGTTAACGGCTGTGACCTTGGTGGTTGGTGCTTACGTCATCGCCAAGCTCATTGGTCCGCGCTCATACAATCCGGTGAAAGGTGAGCCCTTTGAGTGTGGTATTCCTACCCGCGGCAGCAGCTGGCTGCCTGCGCATATAGGCTACTATCTCTTCGCCATCCTTTTCCTGATGTTTGACATCGAGACCGTGTTCCTCTATCCCTGGGCCGTAGTCGTTAGGCAGTTTGGAACGATGGCTTTGGTCAGCATCGGGTTCTTCTTGCTGGTATTGGTATTTGGCTTGGCTTACGCCTGGCGGAAAGGAGCACTGGAATGGAAGTAAGAAAACCACGCATCAAGAGCATTCCTTACGACGAGTTCAAGGATAACGACACGCTGGAGCGCATCGCCCGCGAACTGAACGACGGCGGTGTGAACGTGCTCGTGGGCTCGCTGGACCAGGCGGTAAACTGGGGGCGCAGCAATTCTCTGTGGTCGCTCACCTTCGGAACGTCGTGTTGCGGTATCGAGTTCATGGCCGTTGGCTGTGCCCGTTACGACTTCTCGCGCTTCGGCTTCGAGGTTACGCGCAACTCTCCGCGCCAGGCCGACCTCATCATGTGTGCCGGCACGATAACCAACAAGATGGCGCCCGTGTTCAAGCGCCTGTACGACGAAATTGCCGAGCCTAAGTACGTGGTGGCCGTTGGCGGCTGTACCATCAGCGGCGGCCCGTTCAAGAGCAGCTATAACGTGGTTCGCGGCATCAGCGAACTGGTGCCGGTAGACGTTTACATACCCGGCTGTCCGCCGCGTCCGGAGGCCATCCTGTACGGTATGATGCAGCTGCAGCGCAAGGTGAAGGTAGAGAAGTTCTTCGGCGGGGCCAACCACAAGATGACTAAAGAGGAGCGCGAGCGCTCCATGAGCAAGGGAGGCCTGCACGGACTGAGCAACGAGAACCTGTCGGCTACGCAGAAGCTGGGCGAAAGAGAGCCCATTATCGTGACCGACGTGCCTGCCGATTTCGACCCCGAAAAAGGTTTGACCGACTAATATAATAAGGTATAGGAATATGAAACTGAACAATATAGAACTCAATTTCGATAACTTTGCCGCCGAAATGGCAAAGCTGAAGAACGAGAAACATTTCGATTACCTTGTTACCGTCATAGGTGAAGACTTTGGCGAAGAGGGCCTCGGCTGTATCTACATTCTTGAGAATACCGACTCGCATGAGCGCTGCTCCACGCGCGTAATTGCCAAGCAGGTGGGCCAGGATTATGTAATTCCCACGGTACTCCATCTATGGAAGGCCGCCGACCTGCTGGAACGCGAGGTCTTCGACTTCCTGGGCATCAAGTTCCTGGGCCATCCCGATATGCGCAGGCTCTTCCTGCGCACCGACTTCGAGGGCTATCCGCTGCGTAAGGACTTCGACATGAGTCCCGAGCACAACCGTTTTCCCGTAACCGATGAGCCGGAAAGTGACTACACGTCGGAGTGGAATCTCGACCAACACGGCAATCTCGTGGAAACCCGCCATCGCCTGCTCGATGACGATGATTTCGTTGTCAACCTCGGCCCCAACCATCCCAGCATGCACGGTGTGCTGCGTCTGCAGGCTGTGGTGAACGGCGAAACCATCAAGCGTATCTATCCCCACCTGGGCTATATACACCGCGGCATGGAGAAGATGTGCGAGAGCATGACCTATCCGCAGACCCTTGCGTTTGCCGACCGACTGAATTATCTCTGTGCGATGATGCAGAGACACGCCATGGTAGGCGTCATGGAGGAGGGTATGGGCATAGAGCTCTCCGACCGCATCCTCTATATCCGCACCATCATGGACGAGCTTCAGCGTATAGACAACCACCTGTTGTTCCTCGGTACATGTGCCCAGGACTTGAGCGCATTGACCGCTTTCCTGTACTGTATGCGCGACCGTGAGCATGTGCTCAACGTAATGGAGGAAACAACCGGCGGCCGACTGATACAGAACTACTATCGTATCGGCGGACTGCAGGATGACATTGACCCCAATTTCGTGCAGAACGTGAAGACGCTCTGCAAGTATCTGCGGCCGATGGTGCAGGAATATCTCGACGTATTCGGCGACAATGTGATAACCCACCAGCGCCTGGAAGGTGTCGGTCCGCTGAATTTGGAAGACAGCATCAACTACGCTCTGACCGGTCCTGCCGGTCGTGCCGCAGGCTGGCATAACGATGTACGCAAGACGCATCCCTACGCCATGTACGGCAAGGTGAAGTTCGACGAAATCACCCTGACGGGTTGTGACTCCATGGCCCGCTTCTATGTTCACGTAGAGGAGATATACCAGAGCCTCGACATCATCGAGCAACTCATCGACAACATCCCCGAAGGCGAATACTATATCAAGCAGAAGCCCGTTATCAAGGTGCCGGAAGGACAGTGGTACTTTGCAGTTGAGGGCGGAGCCGGTGAGTTCGGCGTTTATCTCGACTCGCGTGGCGACAAGAGTCCCTACCGCCTGAAGATGCGTCCGATGGGTCTTACGCTTACTGGAGCTTTCGATAAGATGCTCCGCGGGCAGAAGATTGCCGACCTGGTAGCGACCGGTGCCTCAATCGATTTTGTAATTCCTGATATTGATAGATAAATTATGTTCGATTTTAGTATAGTAACAAAATGGCTCGATACGCTGCTTAGCCAGACCTTGGGCTTGTCGAGCTTCTGGACCATCCTGATAGAGTGCGTGCTCATCGGTGTGTGCATATTGGTGGCCTACGCACTGATAGCTATCGTGCTGATATTCATGGAGCGCAAGGTTTGTGCTTACTTCCAGTGCCGTATCGGCCCTATGCGTGTGGGTCCGTGGGGTATCTTCCAGGTGTTTGCCGATGTGCTCAAGATGCTTATCAAAGAGATCTTCTCCGTTGACAAGGCCGACAAGCTGCTCTACTATGTAGCCCCGTTCCTCGTTATCATTGCTTCGGTGGGTACATTCTCGTTCCTGCCGTGGAATAAAGGTGCTACCGTGCTCGACTTCAACGTCGGTGTGTTCCTCATTACGGCCATCTCGTCTATTGGCGTGGTTGGTATCTTCATGGCCGGCTGGGGCAGTAACAACAAGTATTCAGTGGTGAGTGCCATGCGTGGTGCCGTGCAGATGATTTCTTATGAAATGTCGCTCGGCCTCTGCCTGATTACGGCCGTAGCCCTGACCGGTACCATGCAGATAAGCGGTATCGTGGAATCGCAGGCCAATGCCTGGCTCATTTTCAAGGGCCATGTGCCAGCAATCATTGCCTTCGTGGTATTCCTCATTGCCGGCAACGCCGAGGCTAACCGCGGTCCCTTCGACCTGGCAGAAGCCGAAAGTGAGCTGACTGCAGGTTATCACACGGAGTATTCGGGTATGGGTTTCGGCTTTTATTACCTGGCCGAGTACCTTAACCTCTTCGTTATATCCGGTATCGCTGCTACCGTTTTCCTCGGTGGATGGATGCCGTTGCACGTTGCCGGACTCGATGGTTTCAATACCGTGATGGACTATATCCCCGGTATCGTGTGGTTTTTCGGCAAGACATTTTTCATCGTATGGGTGCTGATGTGGATACGTTGGACTTTCCCACGCCTCCGCATTGACCAGATACTGAAGCTGGAGTGGAAGTATCTCATGCCACTCTCACTGCTTAATCTTGTCGTGATGACGGTGTGTGTAGCCTTTAACCTGCATTGGTAAACGGGCAAAAATTTCTAACTAAGAGAAATAATAATAACATAAGATATGTCTAATCAATCATATTTTGGCGGTATCGCCGATGGACTGAAGACGCTCGGCATAGGACTGAAGACTACTCTCAGGGAGTACTTCACCCCCAAGAGCACGGAACAGTATCCGGAGAACCGCAAAACAACGCTTCATGTAGCCAAGCGTCACCGTGGCCGCTTGGTGTTTAAGCGTGTTACAGAGGCTGACGAAGCTCTCATTGCCAAAGGTGCTCAGATTGGTGATTACAAGTGTACGGCCTGCACGATGTGCGAAAAGGCCTGCCCCAACGGCACCATAAAGATAACGGCCCACATGGAGGAAAACCCTGAGACAGGCCGCAAGAAGAAAGTGCTCGACGACTATCACTACGACCTCGGCGACTGCATGTTCTGCCAGCTGTGTGTTAACTCGTGCAACTTTGATGCCATCGAGTTCACCAACGATTTCGAGAATGCGGTCTTCGACCGTAGCAAACTGGTGCTGCACTTGGACAAGGAAGTTTACAAGGGTGGCAGTCTGCCTAATCTCATTGATGGCGGTGCCCCTCTCGTAATCGGTAAGTTTAACACTAAAACCAAGTAATAGATTATGGCAAATATAGTAATGTTTTGCATCCTGGCTGTAGTCATTCTTGGTTCAGCCTTCATGTGTGTGATGACGAAGAGTATCATGCGCGCTGCAACTTTCCTGCTCTTTGTACTCTTTGGAGTAGCAGGTATCTACTTCCTGCTGGACTATACCTTCCTGGGAGCAGCGCAGATTTCCATCTATGCCGGCGGTATAACAATGATGTATATCTTTGCCATCCAGCTGGTTAGTAAGCATACGCTCCAGAACATGATAGAGCGTTTCAAGGGAACACGCGTTGCCGGAGGCATTCTGATATCGCTGATAGGTCTGGTAACAGTGGCAGTGGTTTTGCTGAAAAACAGATTTATTGATGCTGCTGCAAGTGTAGCCGACGTTGAGGTGCCAATGGCACAGATAGGACAGGCGCTCGTCGGCAGCAACAAATACGAGTATGTACTTCCATTCGAGTTCATTTCCATCTTCCTGCTGGCATGTATCATCGGTGGTATAATGATTGCAAGAAAGGAGGATAATAAATGATTCCCGTTGAATGTTTTATCGCTCTCAGCACGCTGCTGTTCTTTATAGGAGTCTTTGGCTTTGTAACCCGTCGCAACTTGGTTGCCATGTTGATTTCCATTGAGCTCGTATTGAACTCCGTTGATATTAACTTTGCCGTCTTTAACCGCATTCTTTTTCCCGGACAACTTGAGGGCATGTTCTTCACTCTGTTCTCCATTGGAGTGAGTGCAGCTGAAACTGCAGTGGCTCTCGCCATCATTATCAATGTTTACCGCAACTACCACAGTGACCAGGTGAACAGTATTGAAAACATGAAATTCTAAATGACAATGGAATATAGTTATTCATTTTTAATACTTCTTCTCCCGTTCCTGAGCTTCTTGGTTTTGGGTCTTGCGGGCATGAAGATGAAAGAGAAGGTAGCTTTCACCATAGGCACGACAGTCCTCGGACTGCTGTTTGCCATGTCGGTGTACACAGCTTATGAGTATTTCTTCGTTATAGGAAGAGATGCTACGGGTTTGTATCCTACCGTTACCGTATTTAACTTTACGTGGCTCAAGTTCTCCGAATTGCTTACCTTCAACATCGGTTTCCGCCTGACGCCAATCAGCGTCATGATGCTCATCGTGATTACCACGGTTAGTTTCATGGTACATATCTATTCGTTGGGTTACATGGCCGAACGGGATGAGCATTATCACAAGGAAGGCTACGAGAAAGGCTTCCAGCGTTTCTATGCTTTCCTCTCGTTGTTTACCATGTCGATGCTGGGACTTGTCGTTGCAACCAACATCTTCCAAATGTATTTGTTCTGGGAGTTGGTGGGTGTGTGTTCTTATCTGCTTATCGGCTTCTACTATCCCAAGCATGAAGCAGTGCACGCATCGAAGAAGGCGTTCATCGTAACGCGCTTTGCCGACTTGTTTTTCCTGATTGGTATCCTGTTCTACAGCTTCTATGTAGGCACGTTCAACTATGACCTTACAGCCGATCAGGAACTCAATGCTCATCTTGCAGGCGCCGCTTGGGTAATTCCGATGTCGCTCTTCCTGATGTTCATTGGTGGTGCCGGCAAGTCGGCCATGTTCCCCTTGCACATCTGGTTGCCTGATGCAATGGAAGGTCCTACGCCTGTTTCGGCACTGATTCATGCCGCTACGATGGTTGTAGCTGGTGTATATCAGGTTGCCTCGTTGTTCCCCATCTATATTAAGTTCGGAGCAGTGGAGCAGTTGCACTGGATTGCTTACATTGCAGCTTTCACTGCGTTCTATGCAGCGGCAGTAGCATGCTGTCAGCGTGACATCAAGCGTGGTCTGGCATTCTCCACCATATCGCAGATAGGCTACATGCTCGTGGCTCTGGGTGTTTGCTTTGCACTTGATAATCATGAGGGAGGCCTTGGCTACATGGCTGCCATGTTCCACCTGTTTACCCACGCCATGTTCAAAGCCCTGTTGTTCCTCTGCTCCGGTGCCATCATTGTTATCATCGGAAGTAACTTCAAGGAATACATGGGAGGCCTCTGGCGGTACATGCCCATCACGTGTGCATGCTTTGCTGTCGGTGTTTTGGCCATTAGTGGTATTCCGCCCTTCTCCGGTTTCTTTTCAAAAGACGAAATCATCGTGGCCTGCTTCCAGTTCTCTCCTTTCATGGGTTGGTTCATGACGATAGTAGCCGGAATGACGGCCTTCTATATGACACGCCTCTTCTGTGTTATTTTCTTAGGGCAGAGCTATTATGAGCTCGCCCCCGAACACCGCCGCCGTCCGCAGGAAGTTCCTGCTGTTATGTGGGGGCCGTTGGTGTTTCTGGCTCTTATTTCCATTTTTGCCGGACTTATTCCATTCGGTCATTTTGTATCGGCAACGGGACAGAGCTATGACATCCACATCGACTGGAGCGTAGCCGGTACAAGTATTGCAGCCGGTGTTATCGGTATAGCACTTGCCATGTACATGTATGCTCCCAAGCACAATCCGCTGCCCGACCAGCTTGCCAAGGCCATGCCTCGCCTGCATAAGGCCGCATTGAACCGCTTCTACATAGACGATGCGTGGCAGTTCTTCACACATCAGATTGTGTTCGCTTGCTTCTCTAAGCCTATAGCCTGGTTCGACCGGCACGTGGTAGACGGAACCTTCAACTTCCTCGCATGGGGTACGAACGAAGCCGGTGAAGCCATCAGGCCTTGGCAGAGTGGCGATGTGCGCCAGTATGCCATCTGGTTTCTCACGGGCAGTGTAGCCTTAACATTGATATTACTTTGCATATAATATAAGAATTATGTCTATATTAACATTATTCGTAGTTATCCCGTTCCTGATGCTGATAGGCCTATGGCTGTCACGCAACCTGAATCAGGTACGTGGTGTGATGGTAGTAGGGGCCAGTGCCTTGCTGATACTGGCCATTTGGCTCACCGTTGCTTTTATCCAGGCTCGTGCCGCCGGCAATACCGACGAGATGTTGTTTGCTTACAGCATTCCCTGGTTTGCCCCTTTACATATTGCTTACAGTGTGGGCGTTGACGGTATCTCGGTAGTGATGATACTGCTGTCGGCCATCATCGTATTCACCGGAACCTTTGCCAGCTGGCAGCTCCAGCCGCTCACCAAGGAGTACTTCCTTTGGTTCGTGCTGTTGAGCTCGGGTGTTTTCGGCTTCTTTATCTCTACCGACATGTTTACCATGTTCATGTTCTACGAGGTTGCGCTTATACCCATGTACCTGCTCATCGGCGTATGGGGCACCGGCCCCAAGGAGTACGCTGCCATGAAGCTCACCCTGATGCTTATGGGTGGTTCTGCATTGCTCATCCTCGGCATCCTGGGTATCTACTTCTTCAGTGGGGCAACCACCATGAACGTGAATGAAATTGCCGCCATGGCCAATATTCCGGAGAATGTACAGAAGGTGTTCTTCCCGTTTGTTTTCATTGGCTTTGGTGTGCTGGGAGCCCTGTTCCCGTTCCACACATGGAGCCCCGACGGTCATGCGTCGGCTCCTACGGCCGTTTCCATGCTGCATGCCGGCGTACTGATGAAGTTGGGAGGCTACGGCTGTTTCCGCATTGGCATGTATCTGCTGCCCGAGGCACTTGACATGTGGGCGCCGGTGTTCCTCGTACTGACAACCATCTCGGTGGTTTACGGTGCACTTTCGGCTTGTGTACAGACTGATTTGAAATACATCAACGCTTATTCCTCCGTTTCTCATTGCGGCATGGTACTCTTCGCCCTGCTCATGCTCACGCAAACTGCCATAACGGGTGCAGTGCTCCAGATGTTGTCGCACGGACTGATGACGGCTCTCTTCTTTGCAGTTATCGGTATGATTTACCACCGTGCCGGCACACGCGACGTTCGCAAGCTCGGCGGCTTGATGAAGGTTGTACCCTTCCTCTCTGTGGCTTACGTGGTTGCCGGTTTGGCTAACCTTGGTCTGCCGGGCTTCTCGGGCTTCGTGGCAGAAATGACCATCTTCGTGGGTTCATTCGAGAATGCTGACACTTTCCACCGTGTGGCCACTATCATAGCCTGTACTTCCATCGTGATAACGGCCGTTTACATTCTCCGTGTTGTAGGTAAGATACTGTACCAGAAGATACCCAACCAGGAATTTTACAAGTTGCATGATGCTACTTGGGACGAGCGCATCGCCGTGGCCGGCCTCATTGCCTGCGTGGCCGGTTTGGGTTTGTTCCCGTTGTGGGCCGACAATGTCATCCAGGATGCCGTTGCACCTATCATCAATCACATCGGGCAGTTTGCGACGCTGGCCTCTCTGTAATAGAAGATAATAAGTTTTGATCTAAACATTTGGTAAAATCATGAATATAGATTACAGTCAATTTTTAAATATGATTCCGGAAGTAACCTTGGTGGTTCTTCTGGTAATCGTCTTCATTGCAGACTTCTGTACGGCCAGAAAGCCCACCGACGCGCCCGGCGCACGCAAGTGGTTCAATCCGCTGGTGTGCATCCTGCTCTTGGCGCACATCGTTGTTAACATCTTCCCCACGGCAGATGCCACGACCTTTGCCGGCATGTATCAGACTTCACCGGCCATTGGTGTCATCAAGACCGTGCTGGCACTGGGCACGCTCATCGTGCTCATCCAGAGCCGCGAGTGGATGCAGCGTCCTGACACGAGCTTCAAGGAGGGCGAATTCTACCTGCTCGTCCTTTCTACTCTGCTGGGAATGAACATGATGGTAAGTGCAAATCACTTCCTGCTGTTCTTCCTCGGGCTCGAAATGGCATCCGTACCTATGGCCTGCCTCGTAGCTCTCGACAAGTACCGCCACCACTCTGCCGAGGCCGGAGCTAAGTTCATCCTTACCGCAACCTTCTCAAGCGGGGTGATGCTCTACGGCATCAGCTTCCTGTATGCAGCGTGCGGCACCCTCTACTTTGACGATGTAGCCACTCGTATCAGTGCAACACCGCTCACCATCATGGGTATGGTGTTCTTCTTCAGCGGACTCGGCTTCAAGATTTCGCTCGTACCGTTCCACTTCTGGACAGCCGACACCTACCAGGGTGCCCCTACAACTGTAACGGGTTACCTGAGCGTGGTGTCCAAGGGTGCTGCAGCATTTGCGCTGTGTGCCATCTTGATGAAGGTGTTTGCCCCGCTGACTGAGTATTGGCAGTATCTGCTCATGATAGTGGTTGTGCTCTCCATTACCGTAGCCAACCTGTTTGCTATCCATCAGACCGACCTCAAGCGCTTCATGGCCTTCAGTTCAATCTCGCAGGCCGGCTACATCATGCTGGCTGTTATCGGCGGTTCCGGCATGAGCACCGTTGCTTTGAGCTACTATGTGCTTATTTACGTGGTGGCTAATATGGCCGTGTTCAGCATCATCAGCAGCATAGAGGAGCATAACAACGGCGTAGTTGACATTGACAGTTACAACGGATTGTACCAGTCAAACCCCAAGCTGGCTTTCCTGATGACCTTGGCACTGTTCTCTCTCGGTGGCATTCCGCCGTTTGCAGGCATGTTCTCCAAGTTCTTCGTGTTCATGGCTGCCGTCAAGGGAGCACAGATTAACACCACCATCGGAGCCCTGGCTTATGCCACGGTGTTCATCGCCTTGGTTAACACCGTTGTGAGTTTGTACTACTATTTGCTCATTGTAAAGGCCATGTACATCAAGAAGAACGAGACGCCGCTGCCTACCTTCCGTAGTGCCGCCAGCACCCGGTTTGCCCTGGCTCTGTGTACAACGGGCATCCTGCTCTTCGGCATCTGCTCTGCTGTTTATGACTGGATAGCTGCGGCAGTATAGGCAAAATGAATGTATAGCTGATGGGGCACCGTCGGTTATCGTAAAACAGAAAGAGTCCGGTAGTCTGCAACGACTGCCGGACTCTTTTATTATGAGCTGCTGACTGTTTATGCGACGATTTCGGAGTAAGGAGCGAGCCTGAAACTGATGCCGTATTAGCTTTCTTCCGGCACCGGAATGAGTGCTTGAAAAGATGCTTCGTGAACTTTCGACAAGTGTCGCACGATTGTGAGACACTTGTCGCACATTTGTTTGACACTTGTCAAAAGTTCCTGCAACTATCAAATTACCACCTGGCAGTATTCATTTTACAAGCCGGAATACAGCCTCTTGGTCTTCTGCCGGAGTGTGATAATTTGTGTCATCACATCAATCTGCAACGCAAGCGGTTCCGTATTCCGGAACCGAAAGGCTGTGGGCTTTGCTTAGTTTTGCAAAAACCAATACATTTCTTTATTCGCATTGTTTTTCCGTGGGTAATGTGCAGGCGAATTGAGATTATTGCTTATATTTGTAGAAACCAACATATAGTCATCATGTTCAGACACATTCTGCTCGCCGCAGCACTTTTTTCAACCTTGACATTACATGCCCAATCGCCGGCGAAACTTCGCTCCGAGATAGTGAAAGATCTGAAGGAGAACATTCTTCCTTTCTGGATTCATCATGCAGTCGACCCTTCGGGCGGGTTCTACGGCAGGTTGAAGCGTGACGGTACGCCCGTTGCAGATGCCCCAAAGGGTGGTGTGCTGAATGCCCGGATATTGTGGACGTTCTCTACTGCTTACCGGATGTATGGCGACTCCGTGTATAAAGCGATGGCAGACAGGGCACAGCGCTATTTCATAGACCATTTCGTGGACGAAGAATACGGTGGAGCTTACTGGCTGGTAAGAGCCGACGGCAGCCTGCTTGACGGTACGAAGCAGACTTATGGCTGCTCGTATGCCGTGTATGGACTGGCCGAACATTTCAGAGCTACGGGCAACATAGAGAGCCTGCAGCGTGCAGTAGAGATTTACCGCACCATGGAACGCATTATCCGCGACCATGCTCAAGATGGTTACATCGAGACTTTTGCCCGCAACTGGCAGCAACCTGAGAAGATAGGTTATGATGGTGATGGCGTGGCCACCAAGACTATGAACACCCATATCCATGTGCTCGAGGCCTACACGGCATTGTATCGCGTGTGGCGCAACCCCGGGTTAAGAGAGCGTCTGCACCGGCTCACGGAGCTCATGGCCGACAAGTTCTACAATCCGGTGACCCGCCATCTGAACCTGTATTTTGACAGCAACTGGAATAATCTGAACGATATAGACTCCTATGGACATGACATAGAGACATCGTGGTTGCTGACGGAGGCTGCAGAGTTGCTGGACGACGACAGCCTGACGGCCCGCTGCAGCAAGCTGTCGTTGGCCTTGTGTGATGCGGCACTGGCCGATGGGTTGAACGATAAGGGCGGAATGATGTACGAACGCAATGGGAACGAGCTGCGCCGCGACAGCCAGTGGTGGTGTCAGGCCGAAACAGTATTGGGCTGTGTCAATGTCTGGCAGCTCACCGGAGAGGCCCGCTATCTGCGTGCTGCCGAGCGAACATGGAATTACATCAAGCAGTATGTCATCGATACCGAGTGTGGCGAATGGTTTAAAAGCATCTCTGCCGACGGCCGTCCGAACCTGAATGAAGACAAGGCCAGTATGTGGTATTGTCCTTATCATAACGCCCGCATGGGCTTCGAGATTGATGCGAGATTAAAAGAAGCTAAGAAGTAGAAGAATTAATTACCTATTTTTATAATCCTAATGAAAAAACTATTATTCCTAACACTTACGTTGCTGCTGCCGCTTGGCATGTAAGCCCAAACGGAAGTAATGGCCTGGAGCAACATTTCGGGCATCCGGCTGGATGGCGAGCTGATAGATTTTGAAACGGCCTTGATGGTCGGCAACAGGACAACCGGCAAGGAACGGCAGCAGTCTACGTACCATCGCGACGGCAACACGCAGCAGGTTGAACTGACCATTGACGGTGTGGCCTTTGTGCAGAAGGTTACTGATACGGGGCGAGGCAAGGCTCTCATCCGCGTAGAAGCCAAGGCCGCAGAGAGCCGTCATCAGGCAGCTGCACTGCTGCTCGATTTCAACAGCTCCACTTACGCTGCTGCCCGCATCCGCGTTTCGCGCTCAATGGTCGACGTGCGTTCGGCTAACCGGCATCTTACTTTCCGTTTTTCAAAGAATGCAGGCATCACTCGACAGGGTCGTCGTGTGCTGGTTCGCATGTTGGAAGCATCGCAACAGTCAGCAACTCTTGAAGCTACGCTTACTGCCGATGGTACTGTCGACCATTCGGAAGCCCGCGTCAGCATGGATGTTTCTCGGCCGGGTGACAGGTTTATGGGGTTAGGAGGCAACTTCCGTTTGCAGAACCCGCAGCATGACCCGGCTGTGATCGACTATTGTCTGAATAACATGCGCGTGGCATTCGGTAGGGTAGAGCTGCCCTGGGCTCGCTGGCAACCGCGTGAGGAGATGGAGCCCATGAGCCAGTCGGAGCTCGATGGTCATGTTGAACAGAGCTTGCAGATGGCCCGTCGTCTGTATGCTATGGGCATGCCCGTCATTCTCAGTGCTTGGTTTCCACCAGAGTGGGCGCTCGATAAGGTTAACGACCGCTTTCCGGCCCGTAACGGCGTGGCTGCCAAAGAACTCGACCAGACCAAGATGGACAGGATTTCCAAGAGCCTGGCCGATTATATAACGTACGCAAAGACGCGCTACGGCATCGAGTTTTACGCTTTCTCTTTCAATGAGAGCGATATAGGCATCGACGTCATCTTCACCCCCGAGGAGCATGCTCGTTTCATTCGTGAGTTCGGAGCGTGCCTGGCCAAGCGCGGCTTGAAGACTAAGCTGCTGTTGGGTGATAATTCCGACGCCACTACTCTCGATTTCATTCGTCCTTCCTTGGCCGAAACTCTGCTCAATCTGTCAGCCACTCAGCATCCTTCAGTGGCAGCTCACGAGCGATTACTCGCTGCTGTGGGGCGGAGGCATCTATCGTTCTACCGGCGAGCTGCATCCTACGCAGCGTTTCTTCAACCTCAAGCAGTTGGCTGCTACGCCCGCCGGCGCTTTCGCCTTGCCGGTTATCAGCAGTAAGTCAACGCTTAATGCAGCGGCGTTCGGCAATATAGCCCAGGGGCAGTATGCTGTCCACATGGTCAACAATGGCGCTGCATGCGATGCGTTGGTGTCTGGTTTACCAGCCGATAAGACCGCAGCCGAAGTATATGTTACCAACCAGCAGGAGCACATGTCGATGCACCGAGCAGAGCTCAGCGGCGGCCAGTTGCGTGTTCACCTGCCATCAGTCAGTTTCATCACAATCATCATCAAATGAAAAATCTATTCTTGCTCTTCATTACTCTCGTGCTGCCTGTTGTGGTTTCAGCACATGATTTCAAGCTAACCGACGGCAGGTACTTCCATAGTGGAGGCGTAGACGTGATGGTCTTCGATGATATTTACCCCGAAGGCCATCAGGGCGGGGTAGGATTAATCATGCACGGCCAACGCATTGCCACCAACGGAGACTTGCGTCTGGAGGCCACTCCGGGCCAATGGCAGCCCGTTCCGAAGCAACTGTCGCGTAAAGTAGCCGACGGCAGCATCACCACTACGCTCTGTTATCCGGATTCTTCACGGCACATGACGGGCTTCAATCCCATGATTTATCCCAACCTTCAGTTGCGTTATGACGTCAGAGTAGAGAGTCGTGGGCGGAGCATCGTGGTGACCGTTGACCTCGACCGCCCTATTCCTGCCGAATTTTTGGGAAAAGTAGGGTTCAATTTCGAGTTCTATCCCGGCGTTCTCTTTGGCAAGCCGTGGATTATGGACACGCAGTCGGGCATCTATCCTCAACAACCCAACTCGCCCCTGGCTCTCACTGAACCCAACTATAAGCATACGGGCAGCTATCATCAGCAGGGCAAACCCGAGGCTGATTTCAACCAACTGATTGGCAGCGGCTATAGTCCGATGGTGGCCGATGATATCATAGCCGAGCCTTATGCAGTGGGGCGTAGGTTTACCAGCAGGCCGGATGACCCGCTACAGCGCGTTACCATCGAGTCGCTGGCTGGCGACCTGAAGCTCTATGACGGCCGTATGAACCATAATAACGGCTGGTTCGTGCTGCGCAGTGAGGTCCAGCCGGGAGCTACCAAGGGCGCCGTGCAGTGGGTGATAACCCCCAACGTGGTTTCCGGATGGCGTTACAAGCCCGTCGTGCAGACTTCACAGGTAGGCTATCTGCTGGCCCAAAAGAAGGAAGCAGTTATCGAACTTGATGCCAATGAAAGCATTTCCGGCAAGGTTGAAGTTTATCGGATAGACTCCGATGGAGAGCATCTTGTCCGCGCGCTTACGCCAGTCGGCTGGGGTAAGTTCTTGAGATACAATTATCTGAAAGCCGACTTTACCTATATCCGCGAGCCGGGTCTCTACCAGGTTCGCTATGGCGAGAGCCGCTCTTCCGTGTTCCGCATAGGCCCGGATGTTTTTTCCCGTGGCGTTTGGCAGCCCGTAGTGGAGTATTTTCTGCCTGTGCAGATGTGCCACATGCGGGTAAGCGAGAAGTATCGCGTGTGGCATGGAGCCTGTCATCTGGATGATGCGCTGATGGCTCCGGCCCACAGTCACATCGACGGTTACGTGCAGCAAGCAGGGCTCTCACGTTATGCAGCGTTGGAAAAGGTTGCAGGAGTGAATATAGGCGGATGGCACGATGCCGGCGACTACGACCTGCGGATTGAGTCGCAGGCTGGAGAAGCCTACATCCTTGCACTGACTATGGAACAGTTTCATCCGGAGATAGACGTAACTTCCATTGACTATGAGAAGCACGAAACAGAGATTCATCAGCCCGACGGCCGCAATGACGTGATGCAGCAGATTGAGAACGGAGCCTTGACGGTGGTGAACGGATATCTTGCCTTAGGCCGTTTGTACAGAGGCATCATCTGTAACAGCGTTCGGCAGTATGTGTTGTTAGGCGATGCTTCTGCCATGACGGACGGCAAACCGGGCAACAGCGACGACCGTTGGATAATTACCGAAGACAATCCGCAGCGTGAGATGACAACAGCAGCTCAGCTTGCAGGCGTAGGCCGCTGCCTCCGGGGCTTCAACGATACGCTGAGTGCACACTGCATCCAGATAGCCCAGACCCTCTACCGGCAAACCCGTTACGAGGGATTGGAGAAAGTTCATGCCGCACTTGAACTGCTTTCTGCCACCGGCGACAAGTCTTATGAGCGTTACATCCTCAGCCGCAAGAAAGACATCATTGGCTACATTGCCGATTGCGGTTGGTATCTGGCCGAGTGGTCGCTTACTGCTCCCACTGGTTTCAGCAGCGATTTTGCCAAAGCACTGGCAGCTTACAGCCGTGAAGTGCACAGCCTGGCGGCCGAAACTCCTTACGGCGTGCCTTACCGTCCGCAGATTTGGGGAGCCGGATGGGATATCCAGAGCTTTGCTTTCCGCCATTACTTCCTCCACAAAGCCTATCCGCAACTCTTTTCACCCCAGCTGTTGTACAGTGCGCTCAATTTCGTATTAGGCTGTCATCCCGGCAGCAATACGGCTTCGTTTGCATCGGGAGTGGGAGCCCGTTCTGCCACAGTAGCCTACGGTATGAACCGAGCCGACTGGTCGTACATACCCGGCGGCGTGGCTTCAGGCACAGCCCTCATCCGGCCCGACTATCCTGAACTGCTCGATTTCCCCTTCCTCTGGCAGCAGATGGAGTACTGTCTTGGCGGCGCCAGCAGCCACTATCTGTTCATGGTGCTGGCAGCCTGCAACAGCTGCGACTGATTTAAAAGGGCTCATCCAACACCGGGTGAGCCCGTATTGTAAATGTATGTTTGGACGAAAGATGTTTTCCTGAAAAGTTGATGAACGAACCTTATCGACCCGGACTTGCGTATGGACACAAAAAAAGCGATGAGCTTCACAGCCAACCGCTTCAAATCTTCAATAGGTATTAGTTCTTTTAAGGTAAAAAGATTGTTTTCAGGATAACACTTGCAAAGATAAGTGATTTTTTCATAATGCCAAACTTTTTCTACACTTTTTTTCTAACAAAAATGGTGTGTGGGCACACATACATAAAATTCTGTTATTTTTTAGACTTCAATCTCAAAGAAAGTACATTTTAAAGTGTTTGAGACGGAATTTTCATGAACTTGTTTCAGAAACATAAATAAACGTGAGTGCCGATACATCAACTCATCACGAAAGTACCGTAATGGCATGGAGTTTTGTGCGAATTTTGGTTACCTGCATTGGCAACAACTCCTTGTCGGGTTCCCGAATGTGTGAACTCGGAGGCTTGCATGTTGTTTTTTCAACTTCTGGTAAGTGTCGGACAATTTAAGTGAGACGGCCTCCTTATTGTAATGAGATGGCCTCACTGTCGTAGTGAGATGTCCTCCTTATCGTAGTGAGATGGCCTCACTGTCGTAGTGAGATGGCTTCACTGTCGTTTGACAAGTGTCACACAATCATGAGACACTTGTCGAACAATCGTGTGACACGTGTCGAAAGTTCGCGAAGTACATGTTCAAGCTCCTTGGGCAGATGCTTCTGCACGGCTCTGAAGCGTTTACAGAGCAACCGTTGGGCTGAACATGAAATAATAAAGGTGGCCTTTGGCGGAGCGAGGAATAAAAGAATAAGCCCCGACAGCTGATAAAGCAGCTGCCGGGGGTCTGTTAATCACTTGAGAAATTGTTTATTTTTACTCGGCCGTGTACATCCATACTACGGCACACATGATGATTACAGCCAGACAGGTAAGGAACACAAAGAGGATGTTTCCTATCAGTTTTCTGCGTTTCTTGGCTGCTAAGTTCTTGTTTTTCCACACCTCAGAATCGTCAAGATGGTGATGATGGTGGTGAGAATGTTCTACTTCTGTCATTGTTTAGAGCTGCAAATTTGATGTTGACTGCAAAGTTACATTTTTTAAAGAAGATATACAAATCTTTTTATATAAAAGCAACAGTCAACCCGGCCATCACAATGCTGACCATTGACATCAGCTTGATGAGGATGTTCAGACTTGGTCCGGAGGTGTCCTTGAACGGGTCGCCCACGGTATCTCCTACGATGGTGGCCTTGTGGCACTCGGAACCTTTGCCGCCGAAATGGCCTTCTTCCACCATTTTCTTGGCGTTGTCCCATGCGCCTCCGGCGTTAGCCATGAATACAGCCAGCGTAAATCCTGCGGCCAAACCGCCAACGAGGAGTCCCAGAACGCCTGCCACGCCCAGAATGATGCCAACTATGATGGGGATGATGATGGCGAGCAGCGAGGGGAGAATCATCTCGTGCTGTGCCGCACGGGTGGATATTTCCACGCAACGGCCGTAATCGGGCGTGGCCTTGCCTTCGAGTATGCCCTGAATCTCGCGGAACTGCCTGCGCACTTCGTTCACCATACTCTGGGCGGCACGCCCAACAGCCTCCATCGTAAGGCCGCAGAAGAGGAATGCCGCCATGGCACCGATGAAGGCTCCAACGAGTACCTTGGGGTTCATCAGGTTGACTTGGAAGAACTCCATGAAGTCGGTTATCGAAGCATTCGATGGGTCGAACACTTGTCCTGCAGCGTCCACGAACTGCGAACCCTCCTTGATGGATCTGGTCATGGCTATCTTTATCTCCTCCACATACGATGCGAGCAACGCCAAAGCCGTAAGAGCGGCACTGCCAATGGCAAATCCCTTGCCCGTTGCAGCTGTCGTGTTGCCTAAAGCATCGAGTGCATCGGTACGGCTGCGAACCTCTTCTCCAAGCTCACTCATTTCGGCATTGCCGCCTGCATTGTCGGCTATGGGACCGTAGGCGTCGGTTGCCAGTGTGATGCCAAGGGTGGAAAGCATGCCCACGGCCGCAATTCCGATGCCGTAAAGTCCGTGGCTCACAGATTCTGCATTCATGCTTAGGTCAAATCCGTTGGCACACAGATAGCTGAGCATAATGGCCACACAGATGGTAACAACAGGGATGCAGGTTGAAATCATGCCCGTACCTATACCTTTTATAATAACGGTAGCCGCGCCGGTTTGGCTGGCTTCTGAAATCTTCTGAGTGGGTTTGTAGCTCTGGGATGTATAATATTCGGTGGCCTGACCTATGATGACACCGGCTGCCAGTCCGCTGATTACCGAGAAGCTGAGCCCGAGCCAGTTGCTGATTCCCAGCAGATAGAGGATAACGAACGTAGCGATGGCTATGAAAACTGCGCTCACGTTGGTGCCCAGTCCCAGCGAGTGGAGCAGCTCTTTCATCGATGCACCCTCCTTGGTCTTTACGAGGAAAATGCCAATAAGGCTCAAGAAGATGCCTACGGCGGCTATAATCATGGGCGCAATGACGGCACGCAACTGCATGTCTCCATTCATTGCAAAGGCTGTTGCTCCCAAGGCAGCCGTAGAGAGGATACTTCCGCAGTAGCTCTCGTACAGGTCGGCGCCCATTCCGGCTACGTCTCCTACGTTGTCTCCCACGTTATCGGCAATGGTGGCGGGGTTGCGCGGGTCGTCTTCGGGTATGTCCTGCTCAACCTTCCCCACAAGGTCGGCACCCACGTCGGCCGCCTTGGTGTAGATACCTCCGCCCACACGGGCAAACAGCGCCTGCGTTGAGGCTCCCATGCCGAAGGTAAGCATGGTGGTTGTGATGGTGATGAGAGCCATGTCATCGCCGCTGTAGGCTAAGTTAAGCACGATGAACCAGATGGCAATATCCAGGAGTCCCAGGCCCACAACGACCAGTCCCATGACGGCTCCGGAGCGGAATGCAACCCGCAGTCCACGGTCCAGTCCCTGCCGGGCGGCATTAGCTGTCCGGCCGCTGGCATAAGTTGCCGTCTTCATTCCAAAGAACCCGGCGAGCCCACTGAAGAAACCGCCCGTTAAGAAAGCAAAGGGCACCCACGGATTTTGTACCTTCAGCACGTACGCCATGAATGCAAACACTATGGCCAATACGATAAATACAATGAGCACAACTCTGTATTGCTGCTTGAGATAGGCCATGGCACCTTTTCGTACATGCTCTGCTATTTCTCTCATACGCGGTGTGCCTTCGTCTTCCTTCAACATGGAGCGGAAGAAATACCAGGCCATCGACAAGGCTACAATGCTGGCAATGGGAACCAGCCAGAAAACTGATGGAATGTTCATGGTTCTTGTTTGTTATGGTTATTGATTAATGTTTTATCGTTGCTTTTGCAAAGTTAACTTGGCAAATATATCAATTTTTTCAATAAGCTGATAGCTTTTGAAGGAAAAATGTATGGTTATGAATAAAAAAACAGCATTTCGGAAGGTTGAAATGCTGTTTTCTTAGGTTCGCAGATAGGCGCAGTTCAGAATCTGAAACTTACCTGAACATCAATGATGTCGTAGTTATGCTTGGCCAAACTGCGGTCGTTGATGCGTGCATACTCGGCGCTTATTTCAAAGTTCTTTGTAAATTCATAGTCGGCGCCAATCTCGTATTGCGTTCTTGCTTTGCTCCATTCTCCGTTGGGACGGTACAGATCATAGCGTGCCTTTACGTGACATGTCTTCTGTATAACAGGGGCTATGACGAGCGCGTAGACACCGTCGGCCTTGTTGCCATTGGCAGAAAGATCGCAGTTAGTCTCGCTTGTGCTCTGCATTGTCTTGGCAAAAGCCAGGCCGGTGGAGTGAATATACTCCGAGCGGAATGTCCAGTCGTTGACCAGATATTCGCCGGAAAGAGCGTAGCGGCGCTGTTGTAGCCTGCGTGTACCGCTTACCGGCTGCCCCTGGTCGTTGGTCCAGGTGCCCTTACGGGCGTAACTGCCTGTCCAGCCAAAGGCACCTATGCGCATGCCGGCTACGGGCATAACCCACATACCGCCAATGATATCCTTCTGCTGGTCCACGTCCTTCACGTTAATACCTTGGCCATTGAACACTCCAACCTGGTAGTGAAGGAGGTTGCGGCCTGCTGCATTCTTCAGGAAATCACCCTGGAACTGCAAGCCTATATCGCGTCCGTTGCTGGCATTGCCGCCTGCACGGTCGGAGAAACCGGCCAGTTTCTGTATGTTCTGACCGTAACCCATGAAGCCCTGGTCGATGGGATTCATCGGATTTTCAAATGTAAAGGGTCGCTTGTACTGGCCAATTTTGACGCGGAAAAACTCGAATTTCTGCCATTCGGCAAACAAGTCGACAACGCGGGGCGAGCTACCTAAGGTCGAAGTATTGCCGTTAAACTGGATTTGAGCTTTCCAATAGAAGTCCTGCATCACTCTACCGTCGAGCGAAACACGTGCCAGGCGGATATTGAATGAATTGGATTTTGCGCCCTCTTGGCCACTGTACTGATATTGAGTCAGGGCGTAACCTGAGAGTTTCACATTATTAATCCATGTGACTTTCTTTTCCTGTGCGCTTGCAGTGATAGTTGCAGCAGCGAACAGGGTCATGAAAATAATACTTTTTTGCATGATGTTTTAGGTTAGTTGATTGTTATGAATTTGTTCATATTTGTTTACCATGATGTTGCAAAGATAATAAAAAACCGATAATATTTTAATAAAATCGGATAAAAAACTGTTTTCGGACCCGTAAAAATGCGTATTTGCCAGCATGGGCTGCAAATGTGCCGGCTTTCACACGTCATCGTTTTGCGGTCGGAAAACATCCCATCTTAGGTACTGAAGATATCTTTCAGGAACTTTCGACACTTGTCGCACGATTATACGACACTTGTCACACAATCGTGCGACAAGTGTCGAAAGTTCCCGTCGGCATCATCCGATGCAGAAAAAGCTTGTCCTGTCCTGGATTTAGTTGACAGTTTTTGTAGTTAAATGTTCTTTAGGTTGACAATAAATTTCTTATGTGGAAATATAGTTGTCAGGTTTTTCTGTTAAGTGCACTT